>JANNVB010000040.1:0-105454 GCA_031414215.1 Polaromonas sp.
CATAACTTTGGTTTGTTGATTTGCAGATTGTCGCCTTCTTGATCCGCCGCGAGAGAAATCAATTGGAGTCTTAGGTAACCCCGATCTTCGCGGACCAAATAAGCATCCGGCTCACGACCCAAGCCGACGTTGCGGCAAAAAATGCAGCAAACCGTCAGCCCGGTATGTTCTCTAGAGTCCAGCGCACGATGTCGCTGGCGCTCATGGCACCGGCCTGGCGGGCTACTTCGCGGCCATTGACGAACAGCGCCAAGGTAGGAATGCTGCGGATCTGGTAGCGCGACCCCAGCGCCTGCTGCGCCTCGGTGTCCACCTTGGCCACGCGCACTTTAGGCTCCAGCTGGGCGGCCGCCTGCACGTAGCCCGGTGCCATCTGGCGGCACGGGCCGCACCACGGCGCCCAGAAGTCCACCAGCAGCGGGATCTGGTTGCGCTGCAGGTGCTTGTCAAATTCGGCCTCGGCCAGGTCAACCGGCTTGCCGGTGAACAGCGGCTGCTTGCATTGCCCGCAGTCAGGCGCGCTGGCAAGCTGGTCCCCACGCACGCGGTTGGTGGTTTGGCAATGGGGGCAGACGATGTGGAGTGGTTCGCTCATACGGGCTAGCTGGTGTCTGGAGGGTTGGAATGCAAGGCTTGCCGGGCTGCCCTGCCTGAAACGGGGGTAACTTCCAATTAATCGACTCATAGTTTTATAGCTGCTTGCGCCCGTATCTATTGGGCTGTAGGCCTAAAACATAGGTAAAAACAGGTCAAAAACGGTATTGCAGGGCTTTTTCTAGTCTGAACTTGCCCCAAGTCGGTCTTTTGACGTCAAAAACCGGCTGTTTTCACTATCAAAAGTAGCCACAAGTCAATCGATACGGGCGTAAGCAGCTCCTGTATTAGTAGCGCGGGGCAATTAATTGGAGTCTGACCCCAATTCTCCACCAATTCTCCAATTCTTCTTCAAAAGAGGCTGACAGTTCACGGTCCACAAACTAACTGGAGTCTGATCCCTATTTCCGCAATTTCCCTGACCCCAATTTCGCTTCATTCAATTTCCCGCCCTATAACTTCTCCAATATTGTTTCCAAAGATCCCGTATGTTTCATCGCATCCAAATATGTCTGGTAAGCATTGATCGCGTTTGTAATCAGCTGCTGATAAGTGATGATTTGTCCGTTCTGCGCAGCTAGCGACTGGCGGTCAGATTCCGAGAAACCGGTAGGAGTTCTTCCAATGAGAACATAAATATCTATAGGCGGTTGCGACATGGTTGGCAACTTATCTTTGTAATACTCCTCAACAGCAGCTTTATATTTTCGAACTTGTTTGAATAAATCATCAAAACTCAATGATGCAAGTGCCGGTTTTTTCAGTTCAACGACGATGTGTCGTCCAGAACTAGCGCGGTACGTGATGTCCAGACGGGCGCCGCTGGAATCAGGATTTCTCCTTTTAATGAATTCAGTGAGCGTAAATTCCATCTCACCACGCCCGGTTACCCTATCCCAAGACGGATCAAGTAGCCAAAGATGATCAAAAAGATATTTCTGTGCGACTTTTTCCAACGCTGCTGGATTACTAGCAATATCCTTAAACTTCTTAATCACTTCGAGGCGTTGCTTCGTAATTTCAGAATATGCGGATTCTTCAACATCATTTAACGAAGTGAAAATAGCTGCGAACTCCACGCTAAGTACGTCAGTAACTCCGGCCAATCGGTCTAATTGCTTTCGGAGTTTTAACTTTTCAAATCCAATGATTGCACCGCGGTATAGAATCTTTTTCGCGGCGTCATTTTTGATATCGTCAGAATGAATCGTCGCATTTTTAATAGAAGTCATAAGCCTCTTAGCGACTGTCATATCACGCCGATCGGACAAAGTTGCCAACCATTCATTGACACCAGAGTTTCCTTTGTCGTCGGGGTCCAGTCCAAGCTCAGTCCGCCAGTCATCCCATTGATCACCGATGCCTTCTAATGTTGTCCGCACGAACCCTAAAAGAGCCTGATATCTCGGATCATCTCTTTTGACAGCTTCTCTGCTTGCTGTCGCTCTATCAACATCATCATCATCTAAGAAGTCGGCATGAATTTCTCCGACTAGATAATTTTGGTAGTACTTCGCGCTATTTGCTTCATCTAAGATATTCTCGGCAAAAACACGCCCATTTGCGAATACTGAGAAGATGTTCGCGCTATCTTCTTTGTTACCCAAATTCTTAGGCTGAAAAACGCTTGCTACGTAACCGGTAACTGGGAAAGAGTCAGCACCAATTGTCACCAGCGCATCAAGTGTTTGAACGCAAGGTATTTTTCTTGATCCAGGCGCGTCCGATGCTGCAACTGCAGCGAGGTTTTTAGTAAGGTTTATTGTTGCAATTTGCGTTTCTTCATCGAACGCCCAAAGAAACTGGACATGCTGATAAAAGGCTCTGTCGGCTTTAGTGATTTCAGCGCCATCTAAGAACACTTTGAAATCGTGGGAATCACCCAAAACACTGAATCTACGGGCTAACTTGACTCGCAGGTAACTCGCGGTTGTGTTTAGTCCGGTCAAAACGTTTTCTAACGCAATTCTTGTTCCCTTCCCCTTAGCGAAACTTTCGCCAACGAATTCGTTCAGTATGGGTGATCCGACACCAGCCAGGCTCTTTTTGAGATTAGGTACATCAACCTCGAACCCAACTATCTCCTCGCCCTGCGCCTGAGATGTCACTTTGACTAAGTTCGCCAAAGCGAACATTGAAAGTTTTCCGATTCCCTTGCGGCCCATAACTCTCCGCTTGCCGGAGTCGCTGTTATTTCTATTTACGGACTGGCGCCGGGAGTACCCGACATTTAAAAACTTACCTTTGATTGCGGCAGCATTCATGCCATGCCCATCATCTTCGATGACTATGGAGCGGTCAATCTTACTTATTGTTATGTGCACCTCGCTAGCGTCTGCGTCCCAAGCATTTGCAACAAGTTCTGTGAGTGCTGCGGGCGTTGAGCTGTATAGCCCAACACCTAGATGATTAATTACATTTAAATCTACTTCCAGTTTGAACTCGTGTTTATTGATCATTCTTTGCCTAAACTTTTTACGTGTTGATTAAATGATTTACCAACAGCAAAACCCAAATCAACAGGCACAGCATTGCCAATTAAACGACTCAGAGGTGCAAATTGAACTTCATCTTTAGGTGACGCAAATACATAGTCGTGAGGAAACGATTGCAATATAGCTATTTCACGCAGCGATAAAGCGCGATCTTGATCAGGATGGCCAAAGCGGCCTGTCCCTATGTTGGTCGCTTGAGTTGTGATTGTCCCAGACGGCAAGTCCCATTGCATGCGTCCATAAACGCTTTTAAAAGAAGCACCAGAGTCTTTTTTATGACACGCTAGTTTTAAATGAACAGGCCAATCCTCCCAGGATCCACCGGGCAACGATGCACGTACACGGTCTAGATTAAGACTTGATAACGCCCTTGCTTTATGCAACCTGTCAACCCCATCAACCTGTCCTGCGATAAGTGGTGGAAGTGCGCCTATAGCATCGCGTACGGTTTTACGTTGTACACCAATTTCTTCGGGCGATAAAAGACGTATCGGCGCATGTAATGAAGCTAGTAAAACTAACCTTTTTCGCCGCTGCGGAACGCCGTAGTCAGCGGCATCCACGACTTTCACTGAAGTCTGATAACCACATTTTTTTAGATGCTCTTGAAAATCTAAGAATATGGTCTGAGACTTTAGCTGCGGTACGTTTTCCATCGTTACAAAGTCAGGTTTGACATCACCAATCAAACGAGAAAATTCATTCAATAACGGCCACTTATCGCTTTTCTTTCTATTAGTTCCATTTCGTAAAGCAGAAAATGGCTGACAAGGTGCGCAACCAGCTAATAGTTTGAGCGAATTTTTTCGATATAGCTTTGATACTTTTGCTGAGTCGGTCTTTGTAATGTCCTCCAAATAAAACTTAGCACCTTGAATGTTCGCTTTAAACGGAAACTCACACTTTGAGTCAAAGTCAATTCCACCTCTTATGGAGATACCAGTTTTCTGAAGTCCGTATGAAAGACCACCAGCACCACAAAACAAATCTACTGCATCAATTTTCATATTCAATTTCCCAATTTTGTTATCCAACGGCTATTTTTTATCAAGTTTCAGTTGACGAAGCGACTTGTAAAGATTGACATTTGGCTCTCGAGTGTCGTTGATTGTTGGTCGCGCTCAGTAGAGGTGTTGATCACTTTCCCCAGCCATCCTTCAACCCCACCGCTAAGTTAAACACTGGCTTGCTGCCTTGCACGTGATCCACCCGATCAGCCGCAAAGTAGCCATGCCGCTCAAACTGAAGCTTGTCGTCTGCCTTGGCCGTTGCCAATGATGGTTCAACCACTGCGTGCATCACTGTCAGGCTGTTCGCGTTCAGGTTTTGCAGGAAGTCTGCGCCGCCTGCTTCGGGGTGGGCTTCTTTGAATAGTCTGTCGTACAGGCGCACTTCGGCTTGCAACGCATCGGCTACGGCTACCCAGGTGATTACTCCTTTTACCTTCACGGCGTCTGAGCCGGGCGTGCCGCTTTTGGTGTCGGGGGTCAAGAGGGCTTGCACTTCAGTGACTTTGCCTGTGGCGTCTTTGGTACAGCCTGTGCATTCGATGACGTGGCCGTATTTCAGCCGCACTTTATTGCCGGGGAACAACCTGAAGAATCCTTTCGGCGGTGTTTCTTCAAAGTCTGTGCGTTCTATCCATACCTCTTTGCCGATTTTGAAGTGGCGTTTTCCCAGGTCGGGGTGGTGTGGGTGAACGGGGGCGCTGCAATCGTCAAGCTTGCCCTCGCCCATCACGTCATCCCAATTCGTCAACACCAGTTTAATCGGGTTCAGCACGGCCATGGCGCGTGGGGCTGTGCCGTCCAGTGTTTCACGCAGGCAGCCTTCCAGCGTGCTGTAGTCAATCCAGCTGTCGCTTTTGGTCACGCCTATGCGTTCGGCAAACAGTTGCAGCGCCTCGGGGGTGTAGCCACGGCGGCGCAGACCGACTATTGTTGGCATACGGGGGTCGTCCCAGCCTGACACTTTGCCTTCGTTCACCAACTGCGCTAGCTTGCGTTTGCTGGTTAGCACATACGTCAGGTTCAGCCGGGCAAATTCGTATTGGCGGGGTGCGGGGCTGGCCAGCAGGCCGCCTTCAATCAGCCGCGCCAGCAGCCAGTCGTACCACGGGCGCTGGTCTTCAAACTCCAGCGTGCAAATGCTGTGGGTGATTTGCTCCAGTGCGTCTTCTATCGGGTGCGCAAAGGTGTACATGGGGTAAATGCACCACTTGTCGCCCGTGTTGTGGTGGTGCGCCCGGCGAATGCGGTAAATGGCCGGGTCGCGCATATTAATGTTCGGGCTGGCCATGTCGATCTTGGCGCGCAGCACGGCGGCTCCGTCTGGCAGTTTGGCGTCTCGCATTTCGCGCAAGCGTGACAAATTCTCAGCCACGCTGCGGCTGCGGTAGGGGCTGTCGGTGCCGGGCTTGCCAAAGTCGCCGCGGTTGTGGCGCATTTCGTCTGCGGTTTGCTCGTCAACATAGGCCAAGCCGGCTTCGACCAAATACTCCGCCGCGCGGTACATGAAGTCAAAGTAATCGCTAGCCTGGTAGTACGCGTCGTTGCCGTCTTGCGCCCAGTCAAAGCCCAACCACTTGACGGTGTCAATGATGCCGTTGACGTATTCAATGTCTTCTTTTTCAGGGTTGGTGTCGTCAAAGCGCAGGTGGCATACGCCGCCGTAGTCGCGTGCCAGGCCAAAATTTAAGCAAATGCTTTTGGCGTGGCCCACGTGCAGGTAGCCATTCGGCTCAGGCGGGAAGCGCATGCGTACTTTTTGCGCATCAAGCGGCCCGGCTGCATGGTGCGCCGCGTCGCCGGGGCTGCCGCCCCAGTGGCGGCCTTGGTAAGCACCTGTTGCCAGGTCTTTTTCAATGATCTGGCGTAAAAAGTTGCTGGGCTTGTGGTTGTCAGGCGGGGATGATGTTGCGGGGGAATTCATTGCGTGATTTTAGGGGTCTGCCAACCGCAAAGCTTTGTTACGTCTGAGGGGCGTCTTTACACGCTGCCGGGTAAGCAATTAGGGCGGCTGCGCGTTTAATGAAGACATGGGTATTTCACGCCCTGTTTAGGAGTTATTGATGAAGATTTTTACCCGACCTCACCATGCCGTGCTGATGGCTGGCTCGTCTGCTGCATTGGCGCTTGCCGCTTTTGGCTTTGCAAGCGCAGCCCAAGCGCGCGACAACGTGAGCATTTCAGTAGGCATTGGTGTACCCGGTGTACTGATAGGCGCTACCAACGCCTACCCGGTGTACAGCCAGCCCCGGCCTGTGTATGTACAACCCCGCCCGGTTTATGTGCAACCTGCCCCGGTGTACTACCAGCAAGCGCCTGTTTATTACGCTGCACCGGCGCCCGTTTATTACGAGCGGCCCTACGGTTGGAAGCATGGCCATTACAAAAAGCACAAAAAGCATGACCGGGACGATGACAGGCATGGCGGCTATCAGGAGCGCGGCTATTACAACCAGGGCTACGCGCCCGTTTATTACTCTCGTTAATTAGCCAAAACGACGTAAAAAACCTGCCAAATGCAAATAAGGCAGGTTTTTTTTATGCTCTGAGCAAGCTTGTGAATTACATGGCTTTCCAGAAAATGTAGTCCGCCTGGTAGGGCAGGGTCAGCTTGTCGCCAATGTCAGCCGGGCCGCAAGCTTTGCTCAGGTCTTGGCCGCCTTTGGTATTGATGCGCTGGATGTAGGTCACGTCTTGCATTGCGCCACTCATCATGCCTGGTGCGCCTCTGGACAATTGAACGGCAATGTTGTTGCCGCCAAGTGTCGGGGCGATGGCAATTTGCGTGCCGATAACGGTTGAGCCGTCGTTGTGCGTCCAGGTGGCAGGTGGGCCGCTGTAGCTGCCGATGTTCTTGCCTGTGCGGTCAATCAGGTCTGCCTTGGGGCTCACCAGCGTCCAGCCGGTTTGGCCAGTGGCAGCCACGTTGGTACGGCATTCGTAATTAAGCACGCCAACGCCGGTGGTTTCAAGCGCCACCACGTTGCCTGCCGGCACGCGAATCGACTCAACCAGCTTGTCCTGGCTGTATTCTTTGGCGGGCGGCTTGGCGGTAGAGCAAGCGGCCATGATGAGCGCTGTACCCGTCACCATACAAAGTGTGGCGATGGCGCTTTTGCCGTAGGCGCGAGCGGTGTTGTGTGTGGATTTCATATGTCCTCTTGCTTTGTTGGTTTGACGCTTTCAGTACAAACGATTTGCAAGCAGATGTGTGTAGGACAGGCGTTGTATGGCGTGCCAGTCAAGTACTAAAACGACGTGAGCCACTTTGGAAATAGCAAAAACCACTTGGCTATGATCGCAGTCATTGATGGTTACAGGAGCTTGTATGGCTGTGTTTCGTTCATTGGCGGCGTTAGGTGCAACGGTGATCTTGATCAATCTGGGGGCTTGGGCCGCACCGCCCACGCATCCAGCACTGGCGGATGCAGACAAAAGCGGAACACTGCCAGCGCTGGTGCCGGTGCGGCGCTTTGTGGCCAATATTGACGCGGAGGGCGGCTACATTCTGGCCCCTAACGGCCAGCTCCTGATGTGGCAGCAAACAGTAGGCCTTGACATTGGGCTTGCCGTGCGAAACCTGGCAAACCCCACAGCGGTAACGACCTATGCCACTGGCAACATGGGCCGCCGCGGTGGCAATCAGTATTGGCTGGCTGACAGCCGCCACGTCGTGTACACCAAAGACCCCATCGGCGATGAAAACACCCGGTTGCTGGTGATAGACACGCAGGGCAGCGGCTTTGCACCCTGGACGGTAATAGCAGGGAGCGGTGTACGCAGCTATTTTGCGGCGCGCGGTGTTGACGGTTCGTCCCGCTTTTTGTTTGGCAGTAACCAGCGCGACCGAGCCACATTTGATTTGTATGAAGCCGATGCGCAGACCCGCACCGTGCGTGAAGTTGCCCGCAGTGATGGCAGCGTGCTGTCATGGTTGATTGGTGCTGATCGTCAGTTGGCTGGCCGTGCGCGGCAACTGGGGCAGGGCGATGGCTCGGACGTGGCGATTGAACTGTTGCAAGCCGATGGCCAGTGGCGGGTATTGAAAACAGTGGGCGGCTTTCAAACCTACTGGGTCAACCGTATTGATACACAGGCTGGCAAAGCCTGGGTGCTAAGCAACATTGGGCGCGACAAACTTGCCCTGCTTGAAGTTGACCTGGCCAGTGGCAGCGAGCAGTTGCTGGCCAGCCATGATGCAGTTGATTTGAGCTTTGCCGTGATGCCTGCGGGCAAAGGCGGGCCACTGGGCTTTGTGGTCGAGCCGGGCTACCCCGAAATCAAGTGGCTTGATGCCCAGTGGCAGCGCGACGTAGACGCAGCGGTACAAAAATCCGTGGCCAGCAAATTGCTGCCAGCCCAGCCTGTCATTACCCGCCCGCAAAGTATTTCTGAAGACAACCAGCGCGTGGTGTTGCGCAGTGTGGGTGACTTTGATTCGGCCGAGCTGCTGCTGGACCGCACCACCGGGCAGGTGAGCCGCCTGAACCCGGCGCTGCCAGACGCGGCAAACCTGCTGTCTGCGCAAAAGCCGTTTTCTTTCAAGGCATCCGATGGGCGAACGATTCATGGCTATGTGATTGCCCCGCGTGGTGTGGTGGGCCCAGCGCCGCTGGTCGTGGAGATTCATGGTGGCCCCTGGGTGCGCGACAACTGGAGCCCCGCGGTGTTCAACACTCGCCAATTGCTGGCAAACCGTGGTTACGCGGTGTTGATGGTGAACTATCGGGGCTCGAGCGGGTACGGCAGTGACTACACCAATGCAGCAAACCACGAGTATTTTGGTCGCTTGCAAAAAGACATCGCCGAAGGCGTGCAATGGGCCATTGACCAAGGCATTGCTGACCCAAAACGCATTGCCGTGTTTGGCGGTAGCTTTGGCGGTTTTTCGGTCATGGCGCAGCTGATTCAAAAGCCGCATGATTACCGCTGCGGCATCAATGTGGTGGGCGTGGCTAACTGGCCGCGGGTGGTAGACAGCTGGCCACCGTTTTGGCGCAACCGCCATGTGTTTGCGCGTACGTATGGTGATGTGAATAAGCCCGAAGACCGGGCGCAGATGCTGGCCAATTCGCCCGTATCGCATCTGGACAAAATCACCGCACCGATGCTGGTGATTCACGGCGCTAATGACATTCGTGTGCTGAAGCAGGATTCTGACGACGTGGTGGCCGGGCTGCAAAAACTCGGCCGCCCAGTGGAGTACCTGCTGTTTGCCGACGAAGGCCACAGCATCAGCAAGTGGCCTAACCGACTGGCCATGTGGCGCAAGATTGAAGACACGCTGGCCACATGCCTGGGGGGCCGCAACGCAGGCTTTGATTTTTACCAGCTGATGCCGCGCTGAGACCGGTCTACATCGCTTTGAATAGGTGACTGTAAAGGCGGCTAACAGCGAGTTTGTCTGGGCTGCCGTGCAAGGTGAGGGTGAGCTTGCCGCTGTCGTCACGCACCACGCGGTTGATGGCAGTTGCCCGCACGACCGTACCCCGGTGGATTTGCCAGAAGGTTTGGCTGTCAAGCTGCGCCAGCAGGTCTTTGAGCGGTGTGCGGATCAAAAATTCGGCGTTTGCCGTCAGCACGCGGATGTATTTATCAGCCGCCTCAAAGTACAGCACGTCGGCTATCGGCACCATTTGCAGGGTGTTGCCTTGGGAGCCCGCCAGCGTGGCGGAAATCATTTGCAGGGGCTGGGCTGGCGGGGGCTGCATGGAAGGCAACAGGGCGCGCAGCTGGGTTAGCGTCTGTTCTAGTTGTGTATCTGTGCTTACTATGTTTTTAGTAGCTGAAAAATTTGTCATTTTGACCCGTATTTGTTGGGCTAACTGCACTTTTTGTACTGTTTTTAGCAGTCTGGCAGGCTGTACCGGCTTGAGCAGGTAATCCATGGCCTGCGCTTCAAATGCGGCCACGGCGTATTGGTCATAGGCGGTCACAAAGACCAGCGCCGGAAAGGGTTTGCCACCAGCCGGTGACGCGGGCCAGGCGTCTAGCAGCTCTGCGGCCGCCTCAAGTCCGGTCATGCCGGGCATTTGAATGTCAAAAAACAGCACGTCGGGCTGCAATTGCAAGGCCTGCTTGACGGCTGACGCGCCGTCGCCCACCGTGGCAACCACTTGCAGCGTCGGCCAGGCGTGCGCCAGCTCGGCCTTGAGCGCCGTGGCCAGCAGGGGCTCGTCCTCAGCGATCAGGGCGGTAGGCGAACTCATGTCATTCATTTTGAGAAGGATAAGTGATGCTAGCCCTTGTAAATCGGGGGTGACCAGCTCCTAAATAAATAGTAGCTTGGGCGCCGTAGGTGGCCTCCAGGCGTTCACGCACCTGCGCCAGGCCAAAGCCAGCGCCGTCTTTCAGGCCTACGCCGCTGTCAATCACGTCCAGTACGATATTTGCGCCTTCACGGCGTGCGCTGACAGCCACGCTGCCGCCTTCAATTTTTGGCTCCAGCCCGTGCTTGATGGCGTTTTCAACCAGCGGTTGTAGCAGCAGGGTGGGTACAGGTTGCGTGGCCAGTTCTGGTGGCAAGTCCAGTGTGTAGCTTAGCCGCGGCCCCATGCGCACAGCCATCAAGGCCAGGTAGTCTTGCAGGCGGTCGAACTCGTTTTGCAGGCTGTGGCTGGTGGCGCGTGATGCTTGCAGCGTGGCGCGCAGGTAGTCAATCAGGTGGTCCAGCATTTGGGTGGCGCGCTCTGGGTCTGTGTTGATCAGCGCCCGCAAATTGGCCAGCGTGTTGAACAGCATGTGCGGCTCTAGCTGGCTTTGCAGCAATTTAAGCTGCGCCTCGGTGGCTTGCTGGCGCGAGGTTTCAAGTTCGCGTTGCAGATAACTGCTTTTGCTTGATGCGTAAAAAAAGTAACTGACGCCAGCGCCCATACAGGCAGTGAACAAAAACAGATACAAAATGAATATCGGTTGGTTGGCAAACAAACCAAAGGTAGAGCGGCCGCTATACGCGTCCCCTACCAGCGTACCGACAACAAAACCAAAGCAAATACCGACAAAAATAACACTCAACCCGCGCCAGCCACGCGGGAATCCAAAGGGCGATTTCCTATCGATAAAAAATCGCGATGGATCTATCACCAGCCAAGACCCGAGGCCCGTGGCCAGTGAGTAGACCAATTGCACGTCAAAGCGCTGGCCTGGTTTGGCCAGCCACAGCAGCACAGCGACCAGTGTGCAAAACCCCATGGTAATGAGGCTGTGCCTGGCTAGGCTGGGTAAGCAGTCGCGAATGCCCGCCAGTCCACCAAGTGCCTGCTTAGCGGGAAGTGCAGCGGTCAAGTTTTGCATGTCTGAATCATAAGTGGCGGTTTACCATGCGTCGCGCTGAAGGTTCAGGCGCCTTGTGGGCTGGTTGTGCCGTTGGCTTTGCTTGACGCCAGTCGCCATAGGCGGGCTGCACGAGCCACAAACACGCCACTAAAGCCGCCATACAGTGCGCCAACGCATTGACCGAACAGCGCATCGCGAGCCAGATCAGGCCGTATGGACAACGTCACGCCTACCGCGTATTTGGTGATAAAAATACCCATCATCAACACCAGCGGTGTCCAGCTACCGGGGATTTGAAAGCTCTCAGTCCACGCGTTGAATTGGGTACCGTGCGGTAAGTTGCGCGTAATGACGACAGCTAATGCAACCGCCGCTGCTACAGCCCAGGCCAGTAGCGTATGGTTGCCAGTGCCAAAGGCTGTCACCGTGCCAGCCAGCGACAAGCCAACCATGACCAAAGGCAGCACTGTGATGCGACGCAAGCTGACGCTGCGCGGCAAGGTTTGCTTGAGTCCTACCCACAGCAACACAGCCAGGATGGCCCAGACCCATACCGGTGTGCGGGTGATGATTTGAATAAACATGAAAAACTCCTTGTGTTGTTGATTGAAAAAAAAGACGCCATCAAACCAGTGACAGCCATTGATGAAAAACCAGATTGCCCAAGTAGCGGTTGGGTAGCAAGGTAAAGCCGCCCGCTACCAAACATGCACCGACGTAGAGCCTTGTCATGTGTTTGCGGTGTGCTTGTATGCGGCCTTGCGCAAGTGCCCGAAACGCCGCAAACAGGAAGTACAGCGTGACAGGTACCAAGATATGGATGGGTGTGTAGCCAGCGATGTTGGGCAGCCCGTAGTCGCGGATAAAGATGGCTGAAATAGCTGCTGTCAGCATCAGCGTCACCCAGGCATAGCCAAAAGCCCGGTGCAGCTTGGGTCGCTGGGTTGCGCCTTTGCGTGCCCACAGCGCTACCGGGCCAATGGCAATGGCTGTTAGTGCGGCTGTCATGTGGACGGCGATCAAAGGTGTGAGTTGCATGGCGAGCCTCGTGTGGTGATGGACTGAACTTTGCCTTTGCACCATCCTTTTCGCAATCTGTATGCGACGAAGCGCCTTTTAGCCGCGTGAACCGTCATTGGGGAAGCGTCAAACGCGCTGACCTGCCAGCGATAATCAGCGCTTAATAACGGAGTTTTACGTGGACATCACCCTGCTAGTCAAAGCCGCCATCATGGGCATCGTTGAAGGTTTGACCGAGTTTTTGCCGATTTCATCGACCGGGCATTTGATACTGGCGGGCGCACTGCTCGGCTTTGACGACGAGAAGGCCAAGGTGTTTGACATTGCGATTCAGACCGGGGCGATTTTTGCGGTGATTCTGGTGTACTGGCAAAAAATACGTGAGACGGTTGTGGCGCTACCAACCGACAAACAGGCGCAGCAGTTTGTGCTGAATGTGTTGATTGCTTTTATTCCGGCAGTTATTTTGGGGTTGCTGTTTGGCAAAGCCATCAAGGCGAATTTGTTCACGCCGACGGTGGTGGCCACGACCTTCATCATTGGCGGTTTTGTTATTTTGTGGGCTGAAGCGCGGCATAAAAACAACCCCGGTGCCACCCGCGTGCAAGACGTCGACGCAATGACCACAGGTGATGCGATCAAAGTCGGGCTGGTTCAATGCCTGGCGATGATCCCCGGCACCAGCCGCAGCGGCGCCACGATTATTGGCGGCATGTTGCTGGGCTTGTCGCGCAAGGCAGCGACTGATTTTTCGTTCTTTTTAGCCATGCCCACGCTGATTGGCGCAGGCGTTTACAGCCTGTACAAAGAGCGCGCGCTGCTGACGGTGGCTGACGTGCCTATGTTTGCTGTGGGCCTGGTGTTTGCTTTCTTTAGCGCGTGGCTGTGCATCAGGTGGCTGCTGCGCTACATATCAAGCAACAGCTTTGTGCCGTTTGCCTGGTACCGCATTGGCTTTGGCGTGCTGGTGCTGGTGACAGCAAAAATGGGCTGGATTACCTGGGCGGCCTAGGCAGAGCATCCCTGGCCTGCATGTTCAGCAGAGCCGTTTCAACCGCAGCAGCGCTGGCCAGTGGGTTTTCCATCGGAAAAAGATGTGTACCGTCCAGCATCATGATGCGGCCCTGGGTGACTTTTTCGGTCAAAGCCATGCCCACTTGGCGTATTTCCTGTGACTGACTGCCGCCAATAAAAGTCACCGGGCATTTAAGTGGATGGCGCTTTAGTAAGTTTTCCAGGTTGTCCGGCAGGGTGTTGTAAATCGCTGTTTCGACGGCGCGGTCAAAGCTCAGGGTGCGCAATCCGTCAGCCTCATGCGTGCCGTGATCAATGTAGTCGCGCAGACTTTGCTCGTGCCAGCGTGCAAATGCTTTTTTGCTGCTGAAGTGCGCCAAGGCATCGTCTTGCGTGGGCCACTGGTGCTTTCGTTTACGGCTGATGGCACCGGGTGAAACTGAACCCACCAGCCGGGTGCGTTTGGCCAGCCCCAAGCCAGTTGCGCGCCAGCCACCAATCACGGGGGAATCCAGTAGCACCACGCCGCGTACCCGTTTGCCGCCCAGCTCCGGGTGCTGCATGGCGCACATCAGGCTCAAAAAACCGCCAAGTGAATGCCCCACCAAATAGGCTGCCTGACCCGTTTTTTTAACCTGCACCGCGGTGAAGTCTGCCAACTGTTGCACCAGGTTCGGCCAGTTGCTTGTGACAGGGTAGGCTGGATCATGGCCCAGCTTTTCAATGGCTTTTACGGCGTAGCCACGCTTTTCCAGGCTGCCCGTCATCACGCCGTAGGTGCTGGCCGGAAAGCTGTTGCCGTGAGAAAAAATGATCAGAGGTTTAGAAGTGGTTGGCACTGTGCGCTAAGTCAACAAAGAGTGGTTCATTATGGGTGGCGTACTGCGGCCAGCGTGTCGCCAGCGCGCATAAAAAAAGCCGTCTTTCGACGGCTTTTTTACTTCACTTAGCGGGCACACCCTGCAAAACGGCAGAAGACTTTTAACGGCCTTCCGGGCTTTTTGTGCAGTTTTTAGGCTGCGAGAGCCAAGGCTTTCACCTTGGATGACAGGCGGGACTTGTCGCGCGCTGCCTTGTTTTTATGAAAAATGCCTTTGTCAGCAACGGTGTCGACAATGCTCTGGGCTTTGGCGAAAGCGTCTTTAGCTTTTTCTTTGTCGCCTGCAGCAACGGCTTTTTCAACGTTTTTCACGGCAGTGCGGTATTTGGAGCGCAGCGAGGTGTTCGCAGCGTTGAGTTTGACGTCCTGACGGACGCGTTTGCGGCCTGATGCCAGGCGCGGGTTCTTTTTCTTGGGTTTGGCGGTTGCCATAATTTAATTCCTTAAGGTTCAGACGAATCTGAAAATGGTCTGCGGATGTTGCAAGCGAAGCCTTCCATTATATGCTGGCGCAGAGGAGGGCGTGAAGTTGGCTGATCAGGGCCATTCACCGCCTAAACTCCAGTCGTGTCACTATTTAAATCCGCCTCCACAGTTTCTGCCCTCACGCTGGTGTCGCGCATCACGGGTTTGGTACGTGAGCTGCTGATTGCCGCCACCTTTGGTGCCAGCGCAATGACTGACGCGTTCAATGTGGCGTTTCGTATCCCTAACCTTTTCAGGCGGCTGTTTGCTGAGGGCGCTTTTAGCCAGGCGTTCGTGCCCGTGCTGGCTGCCACCAAGACGCAACACGGCGACGAACACACCAAGCTGGTGGTTGACCGTGTTGCCACGCTGCTCAGCTGGGCGTTGCTGTTGACTTGTATTTTGGGCGTAGCTGCTGCGCCGTTTTTGGTCTACGCCATGGCCAGCGGGCTCAAGCAGGACCCGCGTGGTTTTGAGGCCGCGGTGTTCATGACGCGATGGATGTTTCCGTATATCGCGTTCATGTCGCTGGTGGCGCTGTCGTCGGGCGTACTCAATACCTGGCGGCGTTTTGCCGTGCCTGCAGCCACGCCGGTGCTGCTGAATCTGGCCATGATTGCTGCGGCATGGTTTGGCGCGCCATGGTTCAAAACGCAGGGTATCGAGCCGATTTACGCCCTGGCCGCTGGCGTGATGCTGGGCGGGGCGCTTCAGTTGGCGGTGCAAGTGCCTGCGCTGCTCAAGTTGGGCATGCTGCCAAAGATCAGCTTTAGGTGGTCTGCGGCCAAAGCTGCCTGGGCTGACCCTGCGACCCAGAACATCACCAAACTGATGCTGCCTGCGCTGTTAGGCGTCAGCGTGGCGCAAATTTCGCTGCTGATCAACACGCAAATCGCCTCGCACCTCACGCCCGGCAGCGTGAGCTGGCTGACGTATGCCGACCGCCTGATGGAGTTCCCCACCGCCATGCTGGGCGTGGCAATTGGCGTGGTGTTGATGCCGCAACTGGCGGCTGCCAAAGCCGCCAACGATGCTGAGAAATACTCCAACATGCTGGACTGGGGCTTGCGCATTGTGCTTGTGCTGGGCTTGCCCAGTGCGGTGGCACTGCTGACGTTTGCCCAGCCGCTGGTGGCCACGCTGTACCACTATGGCGCATTTACTGACCGTGACGTGGCGCAAACCACCACCGCGCTGATGGGTTACGGCGCAGGGCTGATTGGTTTGGTTGCCATCAAGGTGCTGGCGCCTGGTTTTTACGCCAGTCAGGACATCAAAACCCCAGTACGCATCGCCATTGTGGTGCTGGTCATCACTCAACTGCTGAACATTGCTTTTGTGCCGTATTTGCAGCACGCCGGCTTGGCGTTGGCCATTGGCATTGGGGCGCTTATCAATGCGCTGTGGTTGCTCATTGGGCTGGTTAAACGCGGAAGCTACAAGCCCGTACCGGGCTGGGGCATGTTTATATTGCAGGTGGTGGCGGCTAGCGCCTTGCTGGCGGTGTTTTTGCTGTGGGCCGCCGGGGCGGTGAACTGGGTTGGCTTGAAAACCGCTTATCTTCAACGTATTGGACTGTTAGCCGCCGTTATATCGGCTGGAGCAGCTATGTATTTTATAGCGCTTTGGGCTGCGGGGCTGAAATTGCGAAAATTGATGCGGCGCTGAACGCGGCGAGATCGGTGGCGGGGCGAGATCTGATGACTTCAAGCCGTATTTGTGAGAAAGTAGAGCCATGCAATTTAATCTGGACAAGCCTTCACCGCTAGGGTACTTCGCCAGCCTGGTACAAAGCGACGCGCATTTCCCGCTGCTGGAGGCTGCCATCAGCCTGGCGCAAGACGAATACCCCGATTTGGACGTGCAGCAAATCTTGAACGATGTTGACCAGTTGCAGGCACGTCTGAAGCGCCGGTTGCCCGCTGATGCGTCAGCCCTGCAAAAACTGCGTTTGCTCAACCAGTTCTTTTTTCGTGACCTGGGTTTTGGTGGCAACCTCAATGACTACTATGACCCCGACAACAGCCACCTGAATGCGGTGCTTAAAACCCGTCGCGGTATTCCCATCAGCTTGGCGGTGTTGTGGCTGGAGCTGGCCAGCGGCCTGGGTTTGAATGCACGCGGCGTGGCGTTTCCGGGACACTTCATGGTCAAGGTCAACCTGCCCAAGGGCCAAGTGGTGATTGACCCTTTCACTGGCCAGTCTCTCAGCCGTGAAGAGCTTTCTGAGCGGCTGGAGCCGTTTCGTCAACGCCGGCTGGCAGACAGCGATGGCGACAGCGAATACGACACGCCGATTGGGCTGTATTTGCAGTCTGCGCCGCCGCGCGACATCATCAGCCGCATGCTGCATAACCTGAAAGAAATTCACAGAGCCCAAGAAGACTGGCCGCGCCTGATTGCCGTGGTAGACCGCCTGATCGTGCTATACCCCGATGCCTGGGCTGAGTACCGCGACCGGGGTTTGGCCTGGGCTGTTCAAGGCCAGGCCGCGCGTGCTGTGCCTGACCTGGAGCAGTACCTCGCGCATGCCAGCGATGCAACGGACCTGGATGTGGTGGCGCAGCGTGTGGCGCTGCTGCGGCGCGAAGTGAATTAAAAACTCAGTGCGGGGCGCGTTTTAAAAACTGCGGGATTTGCAACCCGTCAGATGAGTTGACATTGCGGCTCATCGCGGGTTTGCCGTTAGACACCACCAGCGCCGCGCTGACGCGGTTGTTAGAACTTAAAACCGACAAACGCCCGCCGTGAACAATGGTTTCTTGTGCGGGCATAAGGCTGTTGGGCAGTGATGAGCCCAGCCGGCTGTGTGCAGCGGGATTCGCTGTTTTGACAACCGGAGCCAAGACTGGCTTTGCAGGCGCTGGCTTGATGGCCGCCATCGGCTGGGACGGCAACGCGTCATTGGCGGCTTGCAGTGGGTAGAGCAGCGGTTTGAGCCAATCCAGTATCGGCTCCCATTGCTGTAAGTCAGTTGCAGCGGCGGTTTTGGGCAAGTCAAAAATCGTCATGCCGCGCTCCAGGCTGCGCACGTACAGCTGGGTCTCACGCAACGCGCCCAAATACGGCACGCCCAAGCCTTCAGACCATTCACGCAGCGTTTGCGCGGCGTTGGTGCGCGCATCAATCCGCATGCCAATGATGACCAACTTGCAGCGGCCACTGGCCACACGCGGCATGCTCATCAGCTCGGCATGGCAGGCGGCGGCCGATTCGCGGTCAAACATCGAGTTGCAGACCGGCATGATGATGGCATCAGCAAACATCACCACCCGTGCCAGCTCAAAACCATGCATGCCGCCGGGGGTGTCCAGCACCACATGGGTGATGCCGGTGGGCACGCGCAGCATGTTTTTTTGGTCAACCGCCCAAGGCGCGATGGCGGGCAAACCGGCATCACGGCGTTTTAACCAAGCCCGAGCCGACTGCTGGCGGTCAACGTCGCCCAGCATGACCGAGCTGCCCTGCAACGCACACCACGCCGCCATGTGCGCGGCCAGTGTGCTTTTGCCACTGCCCCCTTTGCGGTTGACGACTGCGATGACTGGCATGGATATTCCACCAAAGTGTAAAAAGCACAGTTTGATACAAATTGGCTCGCTTGTCCAGCGCCCAATTAATTCGGGCGCAAGCAGCTAGGTTTTTTGCAGCAAATTAGTGTTTGGCAGAAGGTTTGATGGCGTGCCCACCCACCCAAATGGGTGCTATGTCGTTGTTACGGTCGTCGTACGCTGTGGCCTGCTTATTCCATTTCCAAATCATCCGTGCACTTTGTCGGCTTCGCTAGCCGTACGTCTGTACTGTCGTCGCTTCGCCTTCGCGTTCACGAATGATGTGGAAATGGAATTACAACGTCTTTGAGCTGATAGACGCTATTAAATAAGTAGCTGCTTGCGCACATATTCATTGGGTTTGAGGCCTAAATGACGGGTAAAAATACCTAAAAAAGCGTCAAAACAGGCTCTTTACCCCACCGTCACGCTGGCCCCATCGCCTTTGGCGGCAATCACGCCTATGGTGTATACCGCCTCACCCGCATCACTCAGCGTTTTGGCAGTTGCGTCGGCGTTTGCAGCGTCCACCACCACCACCATGCCGATGCCGTTGTTAAAGGTGCGGTTCATCTCAATGTCGTCAATACCCGCTGTGGTTTGCAGCCAGGCAAACAGCTCGGTTTGTGGCCAGCTGCCTTTGACCAAGTGCGCTGCTGTGCCTTCGGGCAGCACTCTGGGAATGTTCTCTAGCAAGCCGCCGCCGGTGATGTGAGCCAAGGCTTTGATGGGGTGCGCCGCCAAAGCTGCCAGCACGTTTTTCACGTAGAGGCGGGTCGGCTCCATCACGGCTTGTTTGAAGGGTTTGCCGTCCAGTGTTTCTGGGGCGTTGCTGCCAGCACGCTCGATGCACTTGCGCACCAGGCTAAAGCCATTGGAATGCACGCCGCTGCTGGCCAGGCCCAGCACCACGTCGCCCGGTGCAACGTCTTTTCCACTCAAGATTTTTGATTTTTCAACTGCGCCCACGCAAAACCCAGCCAAATCGTATTCGCCAGCCGGGTACATGCCGGGCATTTCTGCGGTTTCGCCGCCAATCAGGGCGCAGCCGCTTAACTCGCAGCCTTTGGCAATGCCGCCAATCACAGCCGCTGCAACATCTATCTCCAGCTTGCCGCAGGCAAAGTAGTCCAAAAAGAACAGCGGCTCTGCACCTTGCACCAGCACGTCGTTCACGCTCATGGCGACCAGGTCAATGCCCACCGTGTCGTGCATTTGCCATTCAAAGGCCAGTTTGAGCTTGGTGCCCACGCCGTCGGTGCCGCTCACCAGTACTGGCTCTTTGAACTTTTTGGACACTTCAAACATGGCGCCAAAGCCGCCAATACCTGCCAGCACGCCTTCACGCATGGTTTTTTTGGCCAGCGGCTTGATGCGTTCAATCAGCGCGTCGCCTGCGTCAATATCAACGCCAGCGTCTTTGTAGCTGATGGGAGTTAGGGTGTTTGGGGTCGTCATGGTCGAGTCGTCGATGAGATGGGCGGGTTTGCAATGTTGCAAGCCCCTTTAGAATTGGGTTGCCGAGCGCTTCTAGAAATTCAGAATTTCGGGATGAAGTGCAAGGCGCACGGAGCGGAGCAACCGGAATGTACTTCAGTACATGAGGATTGCGAGCACCGCGCAACGCAGCAATTCGCCCGAAAAATGAATTTATAGACGCGCTCGATATTCTAAAGGCTGTATGCAATTCACCCCAACTCAAAAACGCACCGCCGCTTGGTGCCTGATTGCCGTGCTGATCGTGCTGGCGCTTTGGCTGTTGGGCCCGGTGCTCACGCCTTTTGTGGTGGCGGCTGTGCTGGCCTATGCATTGACACCGTTGGTCAACAAGCTGGACGACATGGGCAAAGGGCGGCTGCCGCGTGTGGTGGCTGTCGTTGTGGTTGAGCTGCTGTTTATTTTGGTGGCGTTGAGCTTGGTGCTCCTGATCATTCCCATCGTGGCCAAAGAAATCCCCCTGATGCGCGAACAGGTGCCGCTGCTGGCGGAACGCATCACCACCGGCTTGACGCCTTGGCTGGCGCAGTTCGGCATCAATGTGTCGCTTGACGTGGGCAGTCTAAAAGCGTTGGCCCTGAAGTACCTGAACGCCAATTACGACGAGATGTTTGGTTCGGTGCTGTCCTCCATCAAATTGGGCGGCAGTGTGGCGCTGGCCGTTATTGGCAATGCCGTTTTGATACCCGTGGCGCTGTTTTACCTGCTGATGGACTGGGACAGGTTTGTGGCGCGATTGCTGGAACTGGTACCGCCGCCCATGCGCAGCAGCTTTGACAGCTTTACCGACGAAGCCGATTCGGTCCTTGGCCAGTACCTGCGCGGGCAACTGCTGGTGATGCTGGTGATGGCCGCTTTTTACGCGATTGGGCTGGCGCTGTTCGGGCTTGACCTGGCCTTGCCGATCGGCATCTTTACCGGCTTGGCCATGTTTATCCCGTACCTTGGCTTTGGCATTGGCCTGCTCCTAGCCGTGCTGGCCGGGTTACTGCAATTTGCATCGATCAAGGCGCTGGTGATGGTGGCGGTGGTCTACGGCATTGGTCAGGTGGTTGAGAGCCTGTACCTCACCCCTCGCATGGTGGGCGAGCGCATTGGCTTGCACCCGTTGGCGGTTATTTTTGCCTTGCTGGCGTTTGGCCAGGTGTTTGGCTTTGTCGGCGTGCTGATTGCACTGCCCGCCAGCGCCGTGTTGCTGGTGGGTATTCGCCGCGTTAAGCAGCGCTACATGACCAGCAAGCTGTACAAAGGTCAATAAGCCTGTGCCGACATGAAGCAAATTGCTTTAGACATTGGCTTGGCGACAGCGCCTGCCTTCAGTAACTTTTTTACCGGGCCAAACCATGCGGCTCTGTCACACCTGGAGTTGTGGTTGGGCAGTCCGTTGCGCTCCCCTGTCCCGACCTACTTGTGGGGCGAGTCTGGCAGTGGCAAAACGCACTTGCTCAAAGCAGCAGTAGGCGCTTTGCAACAGCAAGGCGCGCGCGTCGGCTGGCTGGATGCGTCCGTCATGGAGCCGGCTGAATTCAACGACAGCTGGTCGGCGGTGGTGCTGGACGACTGCCACCTGTACACGGCTGTGCAGCAGCAGGCGGCGTTTAACTGGTTTGTCAACGCCGTCAGCAGTACGGATGGCCAGCCACGCGGTGTGCTGGCGGCTGGCAATGTACCGCCTGCGGACTTGCAGTTACGCGACGATTTGCGCAGCCGCCTCGGCTGGGGTCATGTGTATGAGTTGCACGCTTTAAGCGAGCCCGAGTCCAGAGCCGTGCTGCGCAAAGAGGCTGATGCACGGGGTGTCTTTTTAAGCGACGAGGTCATCAGCTTTGTGCTCAGCCGCTTTTCACGCGACCTCAGCAGCCTGATGCAACTGTTAGACCAACTCGATGGCTACGCCCTGCAAACGCAGCGCGCCATCACCGTGCCTTTGATCAAGGCGATGCTGGAAAGCGAATGAAGAATACTGCATGAAAAAAAAGCTCGCCCTGTTTGACCTGGACCACACCCTGATCCCTTTCGACTCTGATTTTGAATGGAACGAGTTCACCATCGCGCTCGGTTGGCGTGATGGCGATGTTTTCAGGCAAACCAACGAGGCTTTTTTTGCCCAGTACCGTGATGGCACGCTCAACATTCATGACTATGTGCGCTTTGCTACCCAAGCGATTCGGGATAAAGGCGCTACTGAATCAGTAGCTGCTCACGCCCGATTTATGGACGCCATCGTGCTAAAAGGCATACAAAAGCCAGCCTTGGATCTGGTGCAAGGCCATCAAAAGGCAGGCGATGATGTGGTCATTGTCACCGCCACCAATGAATTTGTGACGCGCCCGATTGCGGATGCTTTTGGTGTGCAAGAGCTGATAGCGATTGATTTGACCCGCGATGCGCGAGGCGAATTCACGGGTGATATTTTGGGTACGCCATCGTTTCGTGAAGGCAAAGTGGTGCGGGTTGAAAGCTGGTTGGCCGCTCGTAATTTGGGTTGGCAAGACGTTGAAACCACCTTTTACAGCGATTCGATGAACGACCTGCCCTTATTAGAAAAAGCCAACCACCCGGTTGCTACCAACCCCGACGAACGCCTGCGCCAACTGGCTACTGAGCGCGGATGGCGCATACTTGACCTGTTTTAACCTTTTCGGTCGAGTCTGCCAGCCTTAAACGCATCGTGACGCGGCATGTGGACTCCTGAAACTAATGATTTCATGATTAAAAAATTCATCGACAAACTGTTTGGCAAATCAGACGGCACAGCAACCGCTGCCAAAGCAGTCAAAAAATCCCCTTTCGGCACCCGGGTCGACATCCCCGTCAGTGACCACGGCATCAACCCCAAGCTGGTCGACGAACGCGCCATGGACGTGGTGCTCACACTCAAGGATGCGGGTTATCAAGCCTACATCGTTGGTGGCGCGGTACGCGATTTGCTGGTGGGCCTCAAACCCAAAGACTTTGACGTGGCAACTGACGCCACACCAGAAGAAGTCAAACGGCTGTTTCGCCGCGCCTTCATCATTGGCCGGCGCTTTCGCATTGTTCACGTCATCTATGGCCGTGGCCGTGAGCATGAGGTGATTGAGGTGTCCACCTTCCGCGCTTACCTCGACAGCAGCCAGGCTGAGCAAGTGGGCGGTAACGAGCGCACCAGTAAGAGCGAACTGGCCGGCATGACGCACGCTGTGGACAGCTCGGGCCGCGTGCTGCGCGACAACGTCTGGGGGCCGATCGAAGAAGATGCCGCGCGCCGCGACTTCAGCATCAATGCCATGTATTACGACCCTGAAACTCAGGTGGTGGTCGATTACCACAACGGCATCAAAGACGCGAAGAAAAAAATCATCCGCATGATTGGCAACCCGGCGGTGCGCTACCGCGAAGACCCGGTGCGCATCATTCGCGCCGTACGCTTTGCCGCCAAGCTGAATGCGCTGGGCTTCAAATTTGAAGACAAAACTGTGCAGCCGCTTAAAAGCAGCGTCAAGTTGCTGTTGGATGTACCGCAGTCGCGCTTGTTCGATGAAATGCTCAAGCTGCTGCAAACCGGCCATGCGCTGGCAAGTATTGAGCAGCTCAAAACACTGGGCTTAACAGGCATCTACCCGCTACTGGATGTGGTGGTCAATAACGCCCATGAACCGTTTTTAAACCTTGCCCTGCAAGACACCGACCGGCGTGTGGGTGAAGGTAAACCGGTGGCGCCCAGCTTTTTGCTGTCTTGTATTTTGTGGGCAGATGTACGTGATGGCTGGAACCAGCGGATGGGTCGCGGTGAGCACACACTGCCCGCGCTGCATGACGCTATTGACGATGCCTTCAACGCGAAGATTGGCGATGTTTCTGGCCGAGGCAAGTTGGGCGGCGATATGCGTGAAATTTGGGCGATGCAAATACGTTTTGACAAGCGTGTGGGGTCATCGCCGTATTCGATGCTGGAGCAACCGCGTTTTAGAGCGGGGTTTGACTTTTTACGCTTGCGTGCCCAAACCGGCGAAGTTGAGATGGAGTTGGCCGAGTGGTGGGAAAAGTTCAGTACCGCCTATGACGATGAACGCCATGTGATGATTGAAACCATGCGCCTGGCGCAACTGCAAAAACCGCAGCAAGCGCGGGTTCGGGTTAAAAAAGTCGATGCACCTGCGGCGGATGTGCGCTTTGCAGAACCGACGGAGTCAGCGCCAGATGGAGACCCGCCACAAGGCGAGTTTGCACCCGCCAGAAAACGCCGCCGTCGTCGCAAGCCTGCCAACCGGGGCGCGAGCGGCGAAGCTGGGCCTGTAGCCGAGGGTTAAGTTGATGGTGACGGCTTACATCGCGCTCGGTGCAAACCTTGGTGATGCAGCGGCCACGCTCAGGCAGGCGATTGCTTTGATGAATGCTGTACCGCATGTCAGGGTTGAAAAAATCTCCAGTTTTTATAAAACAGCGCCGCTTGAAACGCAGCCCGGTTTTGCACCCGGCGCGGACTATATCAACGCCGTGGTTGAAATTGAAACGCTGCTGCCAGCACCCGTCTTGCTACAACATTTGCAGCAGATTGAACAAATGGCAGGCCGCGTTCGACCTTACATCAACGCACCACGTACCCTGGACCTGGACTTGCTGCTTTACGGCAGCGCCAGCATTGACTCATCAGCATTGACCGTGCCGCACCCCCGCATGTGGCAGCGGGCTTTTGTGTTGGTTCCGCTGGCTGAGATTGCGCCGCAGCTTGTCAGTGCCGCACAACTTCATGCGGTTAAAGTGCAAGTGATTGATCGATGGCTCGATACATCCTGGCCAAGCTGAGAACAGTCCATGAAAACTGCTATCCAACTGCTGCTGAGTTTTGCCTTGAGCCTGTGTGCCCCGAGCCTTTGGGCAGCAGACCAATTGGTCGCTGTGCCGCTGGCTCGCAGCGGCGTCAGCACCAGTTATTGGTGGATGCCGCGTGACGGCGCACAGACGACTGTGCTGCTGATATCAGGCGGTGCGGGCGGCATGGGCTTTGATGGCAAAGAGCCCAAGTCTGACAATTTTTTGGTGCGTACCCGCGAGCTGTTTGCAGCCAAAGGTTTTAACGTGGCCGTGCTCGGCTTGTCAACCGACATGCGTGACTTGACTCAGGAGGTGCGAACTTCAAATGACCACGCACAAGATGTGCTGACTGTGGTCAAGGCGATTCGTGCTGTCACGCCGCGACCAGTGTGGCTGGTGGGCACCAGTCGAGGTACTATTTCTGCAGCGGCAGCAGCCATGCTTGACCAAGGGCAACTGATTGACGGCATCGTTCTAACGTCCGGCTACCACCCTGGAATATTGAAATTGCGCACGGGCGAGTCGTCACAACAAGGCGTTGACTCCATCGTGGTGCCGACACTGGTCTATCACCATAAAAACGATGGTTGCAGGGAGACATTGGCCAGCGGCGTGTCGGGTATGGTCACCGCTTTAAGCAAAGCACGCATCAAAAAACTGTGGCTGGTTGAAGGTGGCGGCCCACCGAGTGGTAACCCCTGCCAGCCGCGCGGCTACCACGGCTTTGTGGGTATGGAGCAGCAGGCGATTGACGACATTACCAGTTGGATCTACAAGCCGCAGATGTGAACAGCTTTTTCGGCCTACCTTGATTACTTGCTGGCGTCCCTGGCCAGCTTCACCAAATCACCGCCGTTGGCCAATGACAGCAGTCCCGCCTTCGCATACACAGCCAGCTTGTCGCGGGTGTCCACAATGTCCAGGTTGCGCATGGTCAACTGGCCAATCCGGTCCAGTGGGCTGAAAGGTGCGTCTTCTACCTTTTCCATGCTCAGGCGCTCGGGCTTGTAGGTCAGGTTTTGTGATTCGGTGTTCAAGATCGAATAGTCGTTGCCGCGCCGCAGTTCCAGCGTGACTTCGCCTGTGATGGCGCTCGCCACCCAACGCTGGGCGGTTTCGCGCAGCATGATGGCCTGGCTGTCAAACCAGCGGCCCTGGTACAACAAGCGGCCCAGTTTGCGGCCGTTGTCACGATACTGTTCAATCGTGTCTTCGTTGTGGATGCCGGTGACCAGGCGCTCGTACGCTATAAACAGCAGCGCCAGACCAGGGGCTTCGTAGATGCCGCGGCTTTTGGCTTCGATGATGCGGTTTTCGATCTGGTCGCTCATGCCCAGGCCATGGCGGCCACCGATGACATTGGCCGCCAGAATCAAATCAACCAGGCTGTCAAAGCGCTTGCCGTTCAGGGCAACGGGCTGGCCTTCTTCAAACCGCACGGTGACTTCTTCACGCTTGACAACAACTTCGTCCTTCCAGAAGGCAACGCCCATGATGGGGTTGACGATTTTCATGCCGCTGCTTAAAAATTCCAGGTCTTTGGCTTCGTGCGTGGCGCCCAGCATGTTGCTGTCGGTGGAATAGGCTTTTTCAGCCGACATCTTGTAGCCAAAACCCGCTTGGGTCATAAACGCCGACATCTCGGCGCGGCCACCCAGCTCATCAATGAACAACTGGTCAAGCCACGGTTTGTAGATTTTTAGATCGGGGTTGGTCAGCAGGCCGTAGCGGTAGAAGCGCTCAATGTCGTTGCCCTTGAAGGTGCTGCCGTCGCCCCAGATATTGACGTCGTCTTCTTTCATCGCTGCCACCAGCATGGTGCCCGTCACAGCGCGGCCTAAAGGCGTGGTGTTGAAGTAGGTCACGCCTGCGGTGGTGATGTGAAAAGCACCGGCTTGCAGTGCGGCAATGCCTTCGGTGGCCAGCTGTTTGCGGCAGTCAATCAGCCGGGCTTTTTCAGCGCCATATTCCATCGCCTTGCGCGGAATCTCGTCGTAGTCAGGCTCGTCAGGCTGGCCCAGGTTGGCGGTGTAAGCGTAAGGCACGGCGCCTTTGAGCTTCATCCAGTGCAAGGCGGCGCTGGTGTCCAGCCCGCCTGAAAATGCGATGCCGACTTTTTGCCCGGTGGGCAGGTGCTGAAGTATGGTGGCCATAAATTAAGCGGTACTCAAAGTGTTATTCAAAGTGGCAGATGTAGTGGTACGGCTCAGTGACGCGAATGTCAAACTTTGAGTTGCCGGGTATGCTGAATTTTTCACCAGTGCTGGACTTGACCCACGCATCAGTGCCAGCCAATTTGTACTCGCAACTGCCCGCCACGCATTCCATGATTTCCGCCGCGCCGGTATTGAAGGTGAGGGCGCTGGGCAAAATCACGCCGACTGATTTTTTGGTGCCGTCAAGGTAGGTGATGCCGTGGCTGACGCATTTGCCGTCAAAGTAGACATTGGCTAGGGTGGCGACGCTGATATTGGAGATTTGTTGGGTAGTCATGTCTCGATTTTAAATGACAGGCCACTAGCCTATTGAATCTGTTGACCGTGCGCCTGCGTATCCCGGATTCATGGACAATCCTTTGCATGACCACTTCAAACCCGGACACCACCTTGATCGCCCTGATTGACCGCGTCGCCCTGGCTGATGAAAAAGCCCTGCGTGAGCTGTATGAGCTGACCTCGTCCAAGCTGTACGGGGTAGCTGTGCGTGTGGTCACCAACCGTGAGTGGGCCGAAGACGTGTTGCAAGAAGCCTTCATCAACATCTGGAAGATTGCGGGTGATTACAAAGCCACGCTGTCGCCGCCGATGGCGTGGATGGCGCTGGTGGTGCGCAGCCGGGGGCTGGATTTTTTACGCCGTCGCGCGTCGGAGCGGGCTGACCGCATGCAGGAACTGGACGACGTGATATCTGACACCGTGGCCGGCGATTCGCCCAATCCGATGGACGCGGCTCAGGCCAGCGAGCAGGCCAAGGCGCTGCACAACTGTCTGAGTCTTTTGGACAACAAACAGCGCGAGGTTGTCAGTCTGGCCTACATGCGCGATTTGAGTCACGGCGAGCTGGCAGAGCAGCTCAAGCTGCCGCTGGGTACGGTCAAAACCTGGATACGACGCGGGTTGGAGCAATTGCGTGGTTGCATGGCCAAACTGGCTTGACATTACGCAGAACGAATGAACAAGATGAACCTGATTCAAAACCCCGCTCTGGTTGAGCAACTCGCTGCCAGCTACGCCTTGGGCACGTTGCGCGGTGGTGCACGTCGCCGCTTTGAAGCACTGGCGCGTAACCACGCTGAAGTGCGCGCGCAGGCCTTGATCTGGCAAGGCCGCATGTCGTCTGTTGCAGAGCTGCAGCCCCAGGCGGCGCCCAGTCCTGTCGTCTGGAAGCGGATTGAAAACTTGGTTGCCGCCGATAAAGAAGCCAAGCTGATGCAAACCGCTCGTACCTCGGCAAAGCAAGACAAAGGCTGGTGGAGCAGCCTGAACCTGTGGCGCGGCTTGTCCAGCATGGGCGTGGGTGTGGCGGCAGTCGCTTTGATGGTCGGCATCAACTTGAACAGTATCAACGCCAAGCTGGGCGGCGAGGTGCAAGAACTTACTGCCCGCTTAAGTGCCACGCCAGAAATTCAATATGTCGCCGTGCTGGCTGATGACAAAGCCGCCGCATCCATGCTGGTGACGTTTGACCCGAAAAGCCAAAAACTGACGCTCAAGCGGGTTGGCGGCTTTCAGGAGCAGGCTGACAAGTCGCTCCAGCTTTGGGCGTTGCCGCAAGCGGGCGGGCCTAAATCATTGGGTGTGCTGGGTGGTGATGCGGTGATCAAGTTAACCGCTGCTGGCAGCGATGTGAATGTGCCCACTCTGGCGATTAGCCTGGAGCCAAAAGGCGGCGTGCCGTCGAGCGGCGGGCCGACGGGGCCCGTGCTGTTCAAGGGTGCGCTGATCCAAACCGCACTGTAAACGGCCTAGCGCCAGTGACCGTAACCGCGGCTGTAGCCAAAGTTAATCGACGAGCCCACCGGGCCGTAGTACGGCTGATGGAAATGACGTGGGTAATATGGCCTGCCGTAGTAAGACGAGTAGGACTCAATCACCACAGGCGCTAAAAACACCGGTTGCTGCACCACATAGCCCGGTTGCGCTGGCACTTGTTGATAGTACGTTTGCGGCTGCGCAGGTTGAATTTGTTGGACCGGGAAAGCAGGTTGTGGCGCTGGACTGATCGCTCCCACGGGCGTGACTTGCAACTTCACATACGGGCCAGGGTCTTGCGCCATTTGCACGTTGTACTGGGTGCCCTGGTACTCATACACCACGTTGTAGTGGCTGGCGCGGTTTTCATAAAAGGTTTGGGTGCTGCATTGCTGCACGTTTTGCACCTGGTTGCTGGTGCCTTCGACCCTGTCGCCCACCATCGCACCGCCGACCAGCCCAATCACCGTGGCCAAAGCCCGACCGCCGCCATTGCCAATTGCATTGCCAACGGCACCGCCCGCTACTGCACCGATCAATGCGCCGCCGCCAGATTTGGACGTTTGCGTGATGACTTGCTGGTTGTTACACACTTGGCGCGGCACGGCGACTTGATTCACCACGGGGGTGCTGCTGATGACACGCGCCAAAATGTCAGTGGCGGAGGCGTTGAAAGACAGCAGGCTGCTGGTGGCAAGTACCGATAAAACAAGGATTTTTTTCATGATGCGAACTCCTGAGCGATTCTGGTGAGACTGCATTTGCAGAAGGTGGTTCAGAGATTTACACAGCAGCCTCTATTTTCGGGCCATTTCGGTCCAGTGGGCGTCGTCAAAACCCACTGTTACATCACCATTTGGCCACTGCACCACGGGCCGTTTGATGATGCTGGGGTTGCCCAAGGCCAGCTTTTGAGCACCTTGCGGCGTTGCTGCGCTGGCCTGCAATGCAGCATCCAGCTTGCGCCAGGTCGTGCCCTGGCGGTTTAGCAGCTTGTCCCAGCCAACGGCGCTGGCCCAGGCTGGCAGCTTGTCTGTGGGGACGCCTTGCTTTTTGAAGTCATGAAAAGTATGGGCCAAGCCTTGTGCAGTCAGCCAGGCGCGCGCCTTTTTGACCGTGTCGCAGTTAGGAATGCCGAAAAGAACAATCATGCGTCCAATTTTGCCATAAAAAGCCGAAAAAAGGCCTAAAAAAGGTATCAAATAGGCCTTTAGACCAATCAATACCGGCGTAAGCAGCTATTAAAATAATAGCATACTAAAGT
This sequence comes from Polaromonas sp., assembly GCA_031414215.1. Classification (GTDB taxonomy): domain Bacteria; phylum Pseudomonadota; class Gammaproteobacteria; order Burkholderiales; family Burkholderiaceae_C; genus Polaromonas. The sequence continues at coordinate 29,831 of JANNVB010000040.1, forward strand.
CCATCCACCCCCAGTACCCACTCGCCTGCGGTGACAATACGACCCAGTATGCAAAATTCACCCACACCTGATGACACCCTGGCCGACTGGCTGGCCTATGCCGAACGGTTGCACCCCAAAACCATAGCCATGGGCTTGGCCAGAGTCAAAACCGTGGCCGACCGCATGGGGCTGAAGTTTGACTGCCCCATCATCACTGTGGCCGGCACCAACGGCAAGGGCTCGACCTGCGCGATGCTGGAGGCCATTTTGCTGGAAGCGGGTTATCGCACCGGGGTTTACACCTCGCCGCACTTGGTTGATTTTGAAGAGCGTTGCCGGGTTCGGGGTGATATTGTCAACGCTACTGATTTAGTAGCTGCTTGCGCCCGTGTTGATTGGGCTAGATGCTTAAATGATACCCTAAATGAGGGTGAAATATCGCTCACTTACTTTGAATTCACCACCCTGGCCATCATGCAGCTGATGATGGACGCCAAGCTGGATGTGGTGATTCTGGAAGTCGGCCTGGGCGGCAGACTGGATGCTGTCAACATCATCGACACTGACTGCGCCATCATCACCAGTGTTGACCTGGATCACATGGAGCTGCTGGGCAACACCCGTGAATTGATCGGCTTTGAGAAAGCTGGCATCATGCGGCCCGGCAAACCAGTGGTGGTGAGTGACCCGGTGCCGCCGCAAAGCGTGATCGACCACGCCGCCAAAGTAGGCGCTGACTTGTGGAAATTTGGCACAGACTTCAACTTTTCAGGCGACAAACAGCAGTGGGGCTGGGCGGGCAGGGGGCGCAGATACGCCGGTTTGGCCTACCCGGCGCTGCGCGGCGCGAATCAGCTCATGAACGCTTCTGGCGTGTTGGCGGCGCTGACGGCGCTGCGGGATTTGCTGCCCGTGACCGCCCAAGCCGTTCGCGTTGGCCTGTCGATGGTTGAGCTGCCGGGTCGGTTTCAAATCATCCCCGGCCAGCCCACCCTGGTGCTGGACGTGGCGCATAACCCGCATTCAGTCGCTGCCTTGGCTGAAAACCTGGACGCGATGGGCTTTTACCCCTGCACCCACGCCGTGTTTGGGGCCATGGCCGACAAAGACGTCGCCCCAATGCTGGCGCGGGTGGGCCCGCTGATCGACAAGTGGTACTTTACCGATTTGCCTACTGCCCGTGCTGCAACTGGTGAGGTTTTAGAGGCCAAATGGCAAGCGGCCAACACCCGCAAAGATGCGGTTGCCAGCGCTTACAAAACGCCAGAATCCGCTCTGCAAGCGGCCATCGCAGCGGCTGACCCCGCTGATAGAATTATCGTGTTCGGATCTTTCTATACGGTGGGCGGCATTTTGAAGGGCGGCATACCGCGTTTGTTTGCCAAACACTTGAACGCCTAACCGTATTTCACCCCGCCCAGCCGACCCGCAAGCCTCTTAAAAGATCAAAGTCAGCACCATGCCGTTTTTTAACTTTCGTCGGGCTTCATCCACAACCCCCAACGCAGCAGCGGCCCAGCCTGAGAGCATGGAAGTCATTCGCTTGCGCGCCAAGCACCGCTTGATAGGTGCGGCTGTGTTGGTGCTGGTCGGTGTGGTGGGGTTCCCGCTGCTGTTTGACACCCAGCCCAGGCCGATTGCAATCGATATTCCGATTGAAATTCCGGGCAAAAACACCGTCAAGCCGTTGGTGATGTCCGCCAGGCCAGAACCTGCCAAAGAAGTCGCAACGCCGGCGCCTGCTCCCGCGCAAGAAAAGGTGGTGACAGCCTCTAGCCTGAGTGCCAAAGAAGAAATCGTCACTGACAAAAAAGCGGCTCCTGCCGCGCCGGTTGCTTCTGCACCTAAAAAAGAAGCTGAACCTGCGGTGAAACCGGATGCCAAGGTTGCACCCAAGCCTGAGCCTAAAGTTGAAGCCAAGCCCGAAGCCAAACCAGCACCGAAAGCCGACGACGGCGCACGCGCCAAGGCGTTGCTTGATGGGCAGGCAGTGGCCGCAGCGCCTGCAGCCTCAGGTGCAGAGCGCCTGGTCGTGCAAGTGGGTGCGTTTGCAGATGCCGACAAGGCGCAAGAAGTGCGTTTGAAACTTGAAAAAGCCGGCCTGAAAACCTACACCCAAGTGGCTGAAACGAAAGACGGTAAACGCATTCGGGTCCGTGTGGGTCCGTTTGCCAGCAAAGCTGAGGCAGAAAAAGCCGCCAGCAAAATCAAAACGCTTGATTTGCCAGCATCCATCCTGACTTTGTAGTGAGCACGGTTGACTGGGTTCTTCTGGCGGTTTTAGTTTTCTCCATGCTGCTGGGCGCGTGGCGCGGGCTGGTGTATGAGGTGTTGTCCGTGCTGGGTTGGGCGGTGTCGTTTTATGCCGCGCAATACTTTGCGCCTGTGGTCGCAGCTTGGTTGCCGCTGCAGTCGAGCAGTGAAACGGTGCGCTATGCAGCCGCGTTCGTGCTGGTGTTTGTAGCGGCGGTTTTTGCGGCAGGTTTGCTGGCATTTTTGTTGAAGAAATTGATTGAAGTTGTTGGCCTGCGGCCTGTTGACCGCAGCATGGGTGCAGCGTTTGGCCTGGTGCGCGGCGTGATTTTGTTGCTGGCAGCTGCTGTAGTGATGGACATGACAGCGCTAAAAAACAACGTGTGGTGGCAAGAGTCCAAAGGCGCGCCCATCTTGAGCGCGACGTTAAAAGGCATGAAGCCCCTGTTACCTGAACAATTTGCAAAATACTTGAACTAGAAATATGACCATGAAAAATACACCATGTGCGGCATAGTCGGCGTCGTTAGCCAAGCGCCGGTTAACCAGCTGATTTACGACGGCTTGCTGCTACTGCAACACCGGGGGCAAGACGCGGCGGGCATCGTCACGCAGCAGAACCGCAAGTTTTTCATGCATAAAGCCAAGGGCATGGTGCGCGATGTCTTTCGGACCCGCAACATGCGCGCACTGCCTGGCAATGTGGGCCTGGGCCAGGTGCGTTACCCGACGGCAGGCAATGCTTTCAGTGAAGACGAGGCGCAGCCGTTTTATGTCAACGCGCCATTTGGCCTGGTACTGTCGCATAACGGCAATTTGACGAACGCGGCGGAGCTAAAGGCCGAGCTTTTCAATACCGATCACCGCCATATCAACACCGACAGCGACTCTGAAGTCTTGCTCAATGTGCTGGCGCATGAGCTGGAGAAAACCACGCGCGGCTTGCCACTCAAACCAGTTGATGTGTTTGCGGCTGTGCGCGGTGTACACAAGCGTGTCAAGGGCTCCTACGCCGTGGTAGCGCTGATTGCCGGCCACGGTTTGCTGGCGTTTCGGGACCCGTTTGGTATTCGCCCGCTGTGCATGGGTCATAGCAGTAACGAAGGCGAAAAAGGAAGCGGAAGGACCGTGATGGTGGCTAGCGAGTCTGTCGCGCTCGAAGGCACAGGCCACGCGTTTGACCGCGACATCGCCCCCGGCGAAGCCGTGTTCGTTGATATGGACGGTAATATTCATGCGCAGCAGTGTGCAGATAACGCCACACTCAATCCTTGCATTTTTGAATTTGTTTACCTGGCTCGGCCAGACTCAGTGCTTGATGGTATTTCGGTCTACCAGGCGCGGTTGAATTTGGGTGAAACACTGGCCAAGCGCGTCGTGTCGACCGTGCCGCCTAGTGAGATTGATGTGATCATTCCCATCCCTGAATCGAGTCGCCCAAGCGCCACGCAACTGGCGCATTTGCTCGGCATTCCATACCGCGAAGGCTTTGTTAAAAACCGCTATGTGGGCCGTACCTTCATCATGCCGGGACAGGGCGTGCGTAAAAAATCTGTGCGTCAAAAACTCAACGTGATTGCCAGTGAATTCAAAGGCCGCAATGTGTTGTTGGTCGATGATTCGATTGTGCGCGGCACGACCAGCCGAGAGATCGTGCAAATGGCACGTGATGCCGGCGCACGCAAGGTGTACTTGGCCAGTGCCGCGCCGCCGGTGCGCTTCCCGAATGTCTACGGCATTGACATGCCCACGCCAGATGAACTGGTGGCACACGACCGTACGGTTGAAGAGATCCGCCAGGTCATTGGTTGCGACGCGCTGATTTATCAGGATGTCTCGAGCATGAAGCGCGCCATTGGCTCACTCAATACCAAACTCGACGGTTTTGATGCATCGTGCTTTGACGGCGTGTACATCACGGGGGACGTTACGGCTGAGACGATTGCCGCCATGAATTCACTTCGTGCCGACACCGCAGAAAAAATAGGTGAAGAAGGCGGCGTCGATGTGTCGCGCCTGGCCTTGCCCAACCCGCAAGAGGCTTAAAGTAAATGACCAAAAAATTGCCCGACAACCTGCACCGCGACACGCTGGCCGTGCGCGTTGCGATTGACCCTAGCCAGTATGGTGAAAACTCTGAAGCTCTGTACATGAGCAGCGGGTTTTTGCAACCGGATGCAGAAACCGCTGCGCGGCGCTTTGCTGGCACGGAAGAAGGCTTTACCTACGGCCGCACATCTAACCCCACTGTCACCAGCTTTGAGCGCCGGCTTGCCGCGATGGAGGGCACTGAAGCCGCCATAGGCGCTTCAACCGGTATGGGTGCAATTTTGATGATGTGCATGGGTCTCTTGAAGTCGGGCGACCATGTGATCTGCTCACGCTCCATGTTCGGCTCGACCATCAATTTGATTGGCCGCGAGTTTGGCAAGTTTGGGGTTGAGACCAGCTTTGTGTCGCAGACCGATGTGGCCGAATGGAAGGCCGCGCTGCGCCCCACGACCAAGCTGCTCTTTGCTGAAACGCCCACCAACCCGCTCACTGAGGTCTGCGACATTGCGGCGCTGGCCGACCTGGCACACAGCGTAGGCGCTTTGCTGGCTGTGGACAACTGTTTTTGCTCGCCGGCCTTGCAGCGCCCGATTGAGTTTGGTGCTGACCTGGTCATGCATTCGGGCACCAAGTATCTGGACGGCCAGGGCCGCGTGATGGCGGGCGCGATTTGCGGGCCATCCAAACTGATTGTGGATGTGTTTGGCCCGGTTGTTCGCACCGCAGGCATGACATTAGCGCCCTTTAATGCCTGGGTGGTTCTCAAAGGGCTGGAGACGCTGAACATCCGCATGCAGGCGCAAAGCGCCAATGCACTGGCGGTTGCCAAATGGCTTGAAAGCCAACCTGCTGTGGCACGCGTTTATTACCCTGGTTTGCCATCGCACCCGCAGCACGACTTGGCCATGCGCCAGCAGTCGGGCTTGGGAGGTGCCGTTCTGTCGTTCGACCTGCGCGGTGACACTTTGGAAGCCGCGCGCGCCAATGCGTTTCAGGTCATCAACAGCAGCCGCGTGATGAGCATTGCCACCAACTTGGGTGACACCAAAACCATCATCTGCCACCCAGCCACCACATCGCATGGCCGCTTGACGGAAGATCAGCGCCAAGCCGCAGGCATCAGTCAAGGCCTGGTTCGTTTGGCGGTTGGCCTCGATCATGTGGAAGACATCAAGGCTGATTTGCTCCGTGGTCTGGATGGTTTGAAATGAAAACCAGAACCCGTTTTGCACCATCACCCACAGGTTTCATTCATCTCGGTAACATCCGCTCAGCGCTCTACCCGTGGGCGTTTGCGCGCTCAACCGGCGGTGACTTTATTTTGCGGATTGAAGACACCGACGTAGAGCGCTCGAATCAGGAATCGGTGGATGTGATTCTTGAAGGCATGCGCTGGCTGGGGCTGAACCACGACGAAGGCCCGTTCTATCAAATGCAGCGCATGGACCGCTACAAAGCGGTGCTGGCTGACTTGCAAGCCGCTGGCCACGTCTACCCCTGCTACATGAGCATGACCGAACTGGACGCGTTGCGCGAAGCACAAACTATCGCCAAAGAAAAACCGCGTTACGACGGTACCTGGCGGCCAGCGTCCGGCAAGACCTTGCCTGCGGCACCTGTTGGCGTGCAGCCCGTGCTGCGCTTTAAAAATCCGCAAGGCGGCAGCGTGGTGTGGGACGACAAAGTCAAAGGCCGTATCGAGATCAGCAACGACGAACTAGACGATTTGGTCATTGCAAGACCAGACGGCACGCCCACGTACAACTTTTGCGTGGTGGTTGACGACATCGACATGGCGATCACACATGTGATTCGCGGCGACGACCACGTCAACAACACACCGCGCCAAATCAACATCTTCAAAGCGCTCGGTAAAGAGGTGCCGGTGTATGCGCACTTGCCTACTGTGCTCAACGAACTCGGTGAAAAAATGTCCAAGCGAAACGGCGCAAAAGCTGTGACGCAATACGCCCTTGAAGGCTACCTGCCTGATGCCATGGTCAACTACCTGGCACGCCTGGGCTGGAGCCATGGCGATGATGAAATTTTTAGCCGCGAACAGTTTGTAGCGTGGTTCAATTTAGACCACTTGGGCAAAAGCGCCGCGCAGTTTGACGAGGCCAAGCTGCGCTGGGTCAACGCACAACACCTAAAAGCCACGACCGATGCGGCGCTGGCTGATGTCGTCAAGCCTTTTCTGTCAGCCGAAGTGGCAGCAGCATTAGACGATGCACGTTTGGTACGCGGCTGCGGTTTGTTCAAAGACCGTTGCAGCACGTTGGTCGAGCTGGCCCACTGGCTGCAAGTGCTCGTCAAAGGCGGTCATGCCAGCGCTGAAGATGTGGCGACGCATGTGCTTGACACCGTGCGTCCTGCGCTGGCGATGTTGGCTGATGCACTGACGACTTGCACCTGGAGCAAGGCCGACATTGCAGCGGCCATCAAACAGGTGTTGGCACAAAGCGGCTTGAAAATGCCGCAACTCGCCATGCCGGTGCGGGTGCTCGTCATGGGCACACCACAAACGCCGTCACTCGACGCGATTTTGGAGCTGATGGTGCGCGAAGATGTTGTTGCCCGGCTCAAGGGTTGATGCATCGGTATTTTTCGCGCTATAATCAAAAGCTCGACGGATTTTGCAGCAATGTGAGTTCCAGAGGGGGTATAGCTCAGCTGGGAGAGCGCTTGCATGGCATGCAAGAGGTCATCGGTTCGATCCCGTTTACCTCCACCAATTTATTTGGTGAATCGTTGAGAAGAATTTTGTTTTAGTAGGTTTTGTCAGGCGGTTGTGTAAAAGCAAAAGTTTGACAAGTTAAGTATCAGTTTTAAGGCTTTGACCCCATCGTCTAGAGGCCTAGGACATCACCCTTTCACGGTGAGTACCGGGGTTCGAATCCCCGTGGGGTCGCCAAGTTTTCACTGCAAAGTGATACGGCACAAGCAGGCAGCAGTCTTCAGAAATGAAGGCACTTGGCTCGAAAGAGCACAGGCTGCCACTACCAGGAGTGGTAGTTCAGTTGGTTAGAATACCGGCCTGTCACGCCGGGGGTCGCGGGTTCGAGTCCCGTCCGCTCCGCCAGTTTAAAAGCCCTGTTACTCTTTGAGTCACAGGGCTTTTTGCTTTTTGCTTTGTGCGCAACATTCGTCTTGTGCCGCACAATCACAGCATGAAAAAACACTTTTCTGAAACCACTGGCCCGCTACGGCTGGTGTATGGTTTGGCGACTGCTTTGGCGGTGGCTGCCGCTCCGCTTCCCATGGGCTGGGAATTTCGCGCGCTGTTGGCCTGGTGTGCTGGGCTGGCGGTTTATTTGGTGCTGGCCTGGTGGCTGTGCACCGTGTTTGATGCAGAACGTACGCGTGAGCGGGCACAGGCGCAGGATGAGCCGAGTGTTGTACTGGTGCTGGTGTTGCTATTGGCCAATGCGGCGTGCGTGGTGGCGATTGCTGTGCTGATGCAGCAAAGCCGTGGTCTAGCAGGGCTTGACCGCGCGCTTCATATTGGGTTGTCTGCTGCGGCCTTGGTTGTGTCGTGGTTTTTTATTCAAACGATTTTTGCGTTTCACTATGCTAAGCGCTATTACTTTGAAGAAAAGCAGGGCGAGCCCGATGGCCCGGGTTTGAATTTTCCCGGTGGGCAGGCGCCAGATTATTTTGATTTTTTGTACTATGCCCATGTGGTGGGCATGACATCTCAGGTGGCGGATGTGCAAGTCACGTCGCGCGAGATGCGCCACATCACGCTGATTCACAGTGTGTTGGCCTTTGGCTTCAATATCCTGATCCTGGCACTCAGCATCAATGTCGTCGCGGGATTGCTTTAAATCCATTTTTCAGGCGTATTGCTGCGTTGCGCGGTGCTCGGAATCCTCATGCACACAAGTGCATTCCGGTGTCCTGCGCTCCGTGCGCCTTGCACTTCATCCCGAAAATCTGAATTTAAAGCAATCCCGAGGTCATCTTTGTAAACCTCCAAGCTTCACCAACCCCGTCGCCAACGCCGTACCGCACACAATCACGACCGCGCAAAGCAGCATCCACGGTGTGACGACTTCACCTAAAAATACGGCACCATAAAACACCGCAAACACGGGGATTAAAAATGTCACTGTCAGCGTGCGCTGGGGACCGGCTTTTTCAATCAGCCTGAAGTAAAGGATGTAGGCGATGCCGGTACACGCCACACCCAGCACCAGCAGGGACGCCCAGGCTGTTGTGCTGGGCGGTGTTGCAGGCCATAGCCAAATTGCGGGGATGAGCAAACCCAGCGTTGCGCCGATCTGGCTGCCTGCGGCTGTCACCATGGGATGAATGCCGCCCATGTATTTTTTGGCATAGCTGGCTGATATGCCGTAGCACAGGCACGCCACCAGGCAAGCCACTACCGCCCAACCCGTGACTGCCCCCGATGCGTCGGGTTTGAAGCTGGCTTTGCCCCAGGCCAGCAAAGCAATGCCGGTAAAGCCAATCACGATGCCTGCTATGCGAGACAGCGCTGGCTTGTCTTTCAGCCAAACCCAGGCTACCAATGCGCCGAACATCGGCACCGTCGCATTCAAGATGGATGACAAGCCGGTCGTGATGGACAACAACGCATACGCAAAGCCGGCAAACGGAATGGCGGAGTTGAAAATGCCCATGAAGAAAATTTTCTTCCAGTGTTTTTTAAGCTCTGGTAGCAGGCCCTTCATGAGCACAATCGGCAGTAAAAACGCTGCTGCTATGGCCACGCGCCCTGCGGCGGTGGCCAATGCGCCAAACTCAATGACGCTAAAACGCATGAACAAAAAAGAGGACCCCCAGAGCGCACCCAGCGCCACATAGTCAGCCATCCAGGTTTTTTTAGCAGTCGTCAAAATAAATTCTCAGCAAGTGCGCCCTCAAGCCTGAGCAGCGCGGTTTTTCTGTCAAGCCCTCCAGCATAGCCCGTTAGCGAGCCATCAGAGCCCAGCACCCGGTGGCAGGGCACGATGATGCTGATGGGGTTGCGACCTACGGCCGCGCCGACGGCTCTGACAGCCGCAGCGTTACCGATGGTTTTGCTGATGCGGCCGTAGCTGCTGGTCTGGCCGGTCGCGATGCCCAAAAGCGCTTGCCACACTGCTTGTTGAAAAGCTGTGCCGCCCGACAGATCCAGCGGCAGTTCAAACACCTGCCGCTGGCCTGCAAAGTATTCAGCGAGCTGCATTGTGGTTTTGATCAGCACGGGGTGCTTTGCATCTACCGGCCAGCTAGAAGCTGAGGCCAGCTCGTCGGGCAAGTGTCGCTGGTCAATAAACCACACGCCTGCAAGCCCAGAATGCGTTGCGGCCAGTGTCATCGCGCCCAGCGGGCTTTGAAAACGTGTTTGAACGATGGAAGTGTCAAATTTCATGATTTTTAGCCTTTTTCAGTTTTTTTTAGGTGTCATTTAAGCCTCTAGCCCAATAAAAACGGGCGCAAGCAGCTCCTGAAATAATAGCGTTTATACGAGAGCCCCACGCCATGCGCCTGACCAGGTGCGGATCACCGCGTAGCTGCGCCAGGGCTTCCAGGGCAGCGATGCCGCCTCCGCCAGCCGCGCTGGGTTTTTAAGCCCTTGCACGCCGAGTATTTTGTGCAGCGCCACATCGCCTGCCGGAAAAGCGTCTGGCCAGCGCAGGGCGCGCATGGCGATGTATTGGGCCGTCCAGTCGCCAATACCGGGCAGCGCTTTGAGCGCTTCAAGAGTGGCATGCACGTCCGCGCCGCCGTGCAGTTGCAGGCCACCAGCTACTGCCTTGGCCAGGCCAACAATGGCTGCTTGGCGCTGTTTGACGATGCCCAGTTGCCCCAATTCATCGCCACTGGCCCTGGCTAAAACTGATGCTGAGGGGAATAGTCGCGTCAGCTCTGGCCATGGCGTAGCAATCGGCTCACCAAATTTATCGACCAAACGCTGCGCCAGCGTGCGCGCTGCCGCCACAGTGATCTGCTGGCCCAGCACCGCGCGCACCGCAAGCTCAAAACCGTCTAGCGCACCGGGCACACGCAGGCCATCCCCCGTGGGGAAGTCGCCGTTCAGCACAGCGTTGATGGCTTTGGGGTCAGCGTCCAGGTCAAACGCGGCACGCACGCGGCGTATCACCAGCGGCAGCACATCGAGCAGTGAGTCGCTGACGGTTAAGACCAAGTGATGGCGCGATTCGTCAAAGCGCATTTGCAGCCAGCCAGTATGCTTTTTACCTGCTATTTCAATACCAAATGTGCGTCTAGCCCAGTATTCATGGGTGCAAGCAGCTATTGATTCAATAGCGTGAATGCGGCGCGTCTCCATGAAGGCCAGCATGGCGGCCACGTCATAGGGTGGCCGGTAACCAAGTTTGACGGTGATTCCTTGCGACGCGTCAGCCCTGGGCGCAGCACGCCGCAACTGCGTTGGGTTCAGTTGGTAGTGCGCTGCAAACGCCGCGTTAAAGCGCCGCACGCTGGCAAAGCCGCTCATCACTGCAATTTGTGTGATGGGCAGTTGCGTGTCGGCCAGCAGTTGCTTGGCTGTGAGCAGCCTGCGAGTTTGCAGGTACTGCAAGGGCGACACGCCAAACTGAGCTTCAAAAATACGGCGAACGTGCCGGTCACTGATGCCCAGTTTTAATGCCAGCTTTTCTACAGAGGGAGAGCTGTCATTCCACCCTTCTGGTTCATCGAGCAATCTTGCAGCCTGATGCGCGAGGATATACGACGCATCTTGAATCGACCACACCACCGAATGTGGCGCTAACTCGGGGCGGCAGCGCAGGCAAGGCCGAAAGCCTGCGTTTTCAGCCTGCGCCGCATGACCAAAAAAGCGGCAGTTTTCGCGCTTGGGTGCTTTGACGCTGCACACCGGGCGGCAGTAGATGCCGGTGGACGTGACGCCGGTGAAAAAGCAGCCGTCAAACCGGGCATCGCGCGCCCTCATAGCGGCGTAGCAGGCGTCCAGGTTGGCGGTGAGTTCTTGCGCTTTCATGGCATTTATCTTACCCGTGCTGGCGGTTTTGACTGGCCGTTTTCGGACATGTCACTCACGCGCTGGCAACCTACAATCAATGACTTTGCTCAGACACAGATCGCTCTCTCGCCATGCAACTCAACGCATCGATATTCAAAGCCTACGACATACGCGGCATCACGCCCAGCGCCATCAATGAAGACGTTGCCTTTGCTTTGGGCCGCGCGTTCGGCGCTGCAGCGATTGCCGCGAACGAAAAAACCGTCGCCGTTGGCCGTGATGGCCGCCTGAGCGGGCCGGCCTTGGCCGCCGCGTTGATGCGCGGCCTGGCCGCCAGCGGTGTTGATGTGATGGACGTGGGCATGGTGACCACGCCCATGCTGTACTTTGCTGCCAACACGCTTTGCACATCAGGCATTCAGGTCACGGGCAGCCACAACCCGAAGGACTACAACGGTTTCAAAATGGTGTTGGCGGGCCGGGCAATTTATGGTGAAGAGATCCAGGGCCTGCGAAAGGTGATGGAGCTTGACACCGCCGCCGCTGGAACAACGCCGGGCAGCGTGAAGCAAGTTGATGTCTCAGCTGCGTACCGTGACCGCATTGTTGAAGGCATCCAACTCGCCCGCCCGATGAAAATCGTGATCGACTCAGGCAACGGCATTGCTGGCGCTTCAGCCCCGGCTATTTTCAGGGCATTGGGTTGCGAGGTGATCGAACTGTTCAGCGAGGTTGATGGCAACTTCCCCAACCACCACCCAGACCCGAGCAAACCAGAGAATCTGCGTGATTTGATCAACGCCTTGAAAACCAGCGGCGCTGAACTGGGCTTGGCGTTTGATGGTGATGGTGACCGTTTGGGAATTGTCACCAAGGACGGCCAAAACATTTACCCCGACAGACAAATGATGCTGTTTGCACGCGATGTTTTAAGCCGTGTACCAGGGGGCACGATTGTGTTTGACGTGAAGTGCTCGCAGCGCTTGGCGCCTGAGATTGTTGGGGCTGGCGGCGTGCCACTGATGTACAAAACCGGCCATTCACTCATCAAAGCCAAGATGAAAGAAGTCAACTCGCCGCTGGGTGGCGAGATGAGCGGCCACATCTTTTTCAAAGAGCGCTGGTATGGTTTTGACGACGGCACCTATGCCGGAGCACGGCTGCTGGAAATCGTCAGCCGATCTGCTGATGCGAGTGCAGTGCTCAATGCCCTACCCACCAGTTTCAGTACGCCTGAATTGAATGTGACTTGCAAAGAGGGTGAGCCCCACAACGTGGTTGAGAAGTTGTTGAAGGCCGTGAATTTTTCTGCACCTGCCGTCGTGAACAGCATCGACGGCGTTCGCGTTGATTGGCCCGATGGCTTCGGTTTGATTCGCGCGTCCAACACCACGCCGGTGCTGGTGCTGCGCTTTGAAGGGCATACCGAAGCAGCGCTGCACCGTATTGAGACCGACATGCTGGCGCTGCTACGAAGCGTGAAGCCGGATGCGAGCTTTGCGGCTTCATCTCACTGAGTGGATTAACCGTTGATGCGGATTTTGTTGGTCAAACTCTCCTCCCTGGGCGATATCGTTCACACGCTGCCTGTCGTGCAAGACATTCTTGCCGCCATGCCAGATGCGCACATCGACTGGGTGGTCGAGAAAGCTTTTGCGCCGCTGCTTGTGCAGGTACAAGGTTTGCAACGCATCATCCCGTGCGAGTTGCGCCGTTGGCGCAAATCATTTTGGGCAGCGCAAACCCGCTGCGAATGGCGTGCCTTCAAAGCAGACTTGCAAAGCACCCCCTACGACGCAGTGATTGACCTGCAAGGTTTGACCAAATCAGCGTTGGTTGCACGACTGGCCAGACTGGCCCCACACGGTAAACGCTACGCGATGGCGAACCAGACCGATGGCTCGGGTTATGAAGCGCCGACCCGCTGGGTGGCTGATGTGGCGATGACGCTGCCGCCGCATGTGCATGCCGTGCAGCGTGGCCGCGAGCTGGCGTCGCGTGTTTTGGGCTACAGCATTCCGATCGATGTCAAATATGGGCTGAATGACCTATCAAATAGGCCTCTAGACCAATCAATACGGGCGCAAAAAGCTCCTAAAAATATAGCGTTTATTCATGGCACATCGCGACTTGACAAAGAGTGGTCGTTGCAAAGCTGGGTTGATCTGGGTCGGCGTTTGATCACCAGCGGGTGCCAGGTAACGCTGCTCCACGGCAATGCCAAGGAGTTATTGACCAGCCAAGCCATAGCAGCGCAGTTGGGCGGCAACGCTGTTGTTTTGCCTTTGCTGTCACTCGATGCTTTGACGCAGGAACTCGCCAAATGCACAGGCGCTATTGGCGTTGACAGTGGCGTGAGCCACATCGCTGTCGCGCTGGGTTTACCGCATGTGCAGATTTATAACTTCGATACCGCTTGGCGCACTGGGCCGCTGGGTTGCAATCACCAGGTCGCCGTGTTTGCGCAACCTGCGCCGGGTGTGGACGCCGTCTGGCAGTCTTGGCTGGCTTGTGAAGGCCGGATACAGTGAGTAAATTCATTCTGACCCTGTATTCAGGCTTGATGCGCCTGGCCCAGCCGCTGTTGCGCCGAAAAATGGCCAGTCGTGCGGTACAAGAGCCTGGTTATGGAGAGGCGATTGCAGAGCGTTTCGGCCACTACACACAGCCTCGTGAAACTTCATCCGAGCTGGTCTGGCTGCATGCTGTGTCGTTGGGTGAAACGCGCACGGCTGCGATTTTGCTGGAAGGCCTGCGAGCGCAGCACCCCGGGCTGCGCTTCTTGCTCACACACGGCACAGCCACCGGGCGCGCTGAAGGCGGGGCTTTGCTGCAGCCAGGTGATGTGCAGGTCTGGCAGCCGTGGGATACCCGCGTGGTTGTCGAAAGGTTTTTTGAGCACTTCAAGCCGCGCCTGGGGTTGTTGATGGAAACTGAAGTCTGGCCCTGCACGGCGGCCAGCGCCAAAGCACACGGTATACCGCTGGTGCTGGTCAACGGACGTTTGTCTGAAAAATCATTGAAGCAAGCCCTGACGATGGCGCCGTTGGCGTATCCGGCCTACGGCGCTTTAACGGCGGTGTACGCGCAAACAGCGCTTGACGCCAAACGCTACCGCCAACTGGGGGTTGAGGTCAAAGGCGTTTTTGGCAACCTCAAGTTTGATGCTGCACCGAGTACCAGCCAGCAAGAGGCGGGCAAAGCATGGCGCAAAGCGTTGAATCAAGCTGTGGTGATGTTTGCCAGCTCTCGGGAGGGTGAAGAAACCTTGTTTCTGGAACAAATAATAGCCATAGCCCAACAAGTACGGGCGCAAGAAGCTCCTGATTCAATAGCAATTAAGTACTTGATCGTGCCGCGCCATCCACAGCGCTTTGACGAAATCGTGGCGCTCGTCGTACAACACGGCTTGACCCTGTCACGCCGCTCAAGCTGGCAAGGCAGCCCGTCTGAAAATGCTGCAGCCATGCAAGCCGACATCTGGCTGGGCGACACGCTGGGCGAAATGCCGCTGTACTACGGCCTGAGTGATGCGGCTCTGCTGGGCGGCAGTTTTGAAAAGCTGGGTGGCCAAAACCTGATCGAAGCTGCCGCCTGCGGCTGCCCGGTAGTAATGGGGCCACATACGTTTAACTTTTCTGAAGCGGCCGAGCTGGCTGAAGCGGCAGGGGCGGCGCTTCGGGTGAGTGACATGGCCAGCGCGCTTCAAACTGCTCTCACGCTGGTTACTGATAACGCGGCTCAAAGCCTAGCCGCATCAAATGCCCTTGCCTTTGCATCAAGCCACCAAGGCGCTAATGGGCTAACAATTCAAGCGCTGGCAGCTTTTCTGCCAAGTCACAACTCCAGCGAAAGGCACTGACGCAATTTGTACCAGCGAAATTATTTCGCCAGCAACGAGTTGATGATCAGCAAATCATCTGCTGTCAATGTGCCATTGGCCTGGCGCAAGCGCAAGCCGCCCAGCAACACGTTGTAGCGGGCTTGCGCCAAATCGCGTTTGGTCTGGAACAACTGGCTTTGTGAGTTAAGCACGTCAATGTTGATGCGCACACCGACCTGGTAGCCCAGTTTGTTGGCATCGAGGGCGCTTTGGCTAGACAGCTCCGCCGCTTCTAGCGCCTTGACCTGGCCCTGGCCCGACTGCACGCCAAAGTAGGCGGTGCGAGTTGCCAGCGCAACGGTACGTTTAGCGCCTTCCAGGTCGCTTTGTGCTTTTTCTTTGAGCGACAGTGTTTCTTTGATGCGGTTTTGGGTGGCAAAACCTGCAAACAGCGGCAAGTTAAACGCCAGGCCAATCGTGGCCGTGTTGTTGCGGCTGTTCAACGTACTTTGCGCCGTACCTGACGGACTGCGTGTGGCGTTGTAGCTGGCATTGACATCCAGCGTTGGCTTATGGCCAGCTTCGGCTTTGTTCACCTCCAGCTCGGCAATCTCCAAGCCGTTTAGCGCCTGCCGCACAGAGGGGTGAACCAGGGCAGATTGGTCAACCCAAACATTCACATCTTGCGGCACGATGGGCGGCAGGGCGACAGGAACCACCAAGCCCTTGGGTTGAGCGCCGGTCTTGCCCACCAGCGTGTCGAGCGCGAGTTTTTTAACCCGCAAATCGTTGTCAGCTGATATTTCTTGGGCCGTCACCAGGTCAAACCGGGCTTGGGCTTCGCGCGTGTCGGTGATGGTCGAGGTGCCGACTTCAAAGTTGCGCTTGGCAGACGCCAGTTGCTCGGCCACAGCCGCTTTTTGCGCTTTGACAAAAGCCAGCGTGTCTTGTGCTGCCAGCACGTCAAAGTAGGTTTGGCTGGAGCGCACGATCAGGTCTTGGCTTGCGGCCTCCAGCACGGCTTTGGCCAGATCAACCTGTTTTAAACCCTGCTCGTAGGTGGCCCAGTTGGCGGGGCGGTACAACGGTTGTGATGCCGTCAACGTTGCGTTTTGTGTGCTGAAGCTGCGGTCAACCACAGGATTGGTATTTTCAAAACTGCTGCGCGACGCGCCCACATTCAAGCCAGCCGTTGGCAAGATGCCAGCACGTGCCTGGTCGGCCCGGGCCAAGTTCGCCTCGTATTGCAGCTTGGCTGACTGGTAATTGGCATCAAAGGCCTTGGCAGAGTCGTACAACTCCAACAGGTTTTGTGCTTGCGCGTTCATGGCCATCAGTGCTGAAGCGACGGCGATGGCAATCTTCAGAGCTTGGGATTTGCGTTTGATGTGTAGTGTCATAAATGTCCTGAATAAACGAATCAAATATCAATACTGGGGAACGCTGCTATCAAACTGCTGCGCCCAGGCTGCAATGCCGCCTTGCAGGTTGACCACGTCGGTAAAACCGTGTTGTACCAAATAGTGAGCCACCTGCTGACTGCGCATGCCATGGTGGCACAGGCAGGCAATCGGCTGGTCCGCGCCGTAGCTGTTTTGTAGTTCAGCCAGGCGCGCCGGGAGGCTCTGCATCGGCACATGGACCAGCGCGAAGCCATCCGGCGCGACAGATGCGGTTTGCACTTCCCACGGCTCGCGCACATCCAGTACGACAGGTTCCAGGCTGGCGGCTTCGCGCCAGGCAGTGAAATTGGCAGGGCTGACTTGGGCAATCATGTGCGGCGTGCCTGGGTTTAAAAGCTGAACCTGGAAGGCTCAGCAAAGCCGAACAAACGTGGTGCCACGGTGTCCCAAGCCTGCGTGGTGCGCCAAGCGGCTTCGCCCACCCGCGTGACCAGCGTAGCGCGCATGACGGGCTCGTCGCCAACAATCGCGCTCAAACGGCCACCGATTTTGAGCATCTCAAGGAGCGCGGTGGGTACTTCAGCCACTGAGCCACTCAGCACGATCACGTCAAACGGGCCTTTGTGCAAACCCATGTCGGCGCCATTTGCCGTAAGCACTTCAGCGTTGTAGATTCCGGCGCGTTGCAAATTGCCCCGCGCGGTTTGGGCCAGCGCAGCATCCATTTCAAAGCTGATGACCTGGTTGCCGCGATGCCCCAACAGCGCAGCCATGTAACCTGAGCCGGTGCCTATTTCAAGAACTTTTTCATGCTTTTGCACGCTCAAGTCTTGCAAAATACGTGCCTCTACTTTGGGCGACAGCATGCACTGCCCTGGCTTTTGCGGCGAGGCCAGTGGTATCTCCATATCGGCAAAGGCCAGCGCTTTGTAGGCCGTTGGCACAAAGTCTTCGCGTTTGATCACGGCCAACAGCGCCAGCACCTGGCTGTCCAGCACCTCCCAGGGGCGGATTTGCTGCTCAATCATGTTGAATCGGGCTTGTTCGTAGTTCATGGCTTGGTTGGCGGTTAGATTAGAAAAATAAAACAGATGGGCTGAATTTTAGTCAGACTGAGTCGGTGCGGGCTTTTGGACTACAGGGCTTTTGGCCGCAAATTTGCGTTTGAACCACTGCGCCAAATCGTCCATAAAACAATAGGTAACGGGGACAACAACAAGTGTCAGCAGTGACGAGGTGATCACCCCGCCAATCACGGCTTGGCCCATGGGGGCACGCTGCTCTGAGCCTTCAGTCAGGGCAAAAGCCAGCGGAATCATGCCGAAAATCATCGCCAGTGTGGTCATCAAAATAGGGCGCAACCGGACTTTGGCTGCAACCAGCAAGGCCTCACCTCGCTCCATACCTTCTTCACGCATCCTGATGGCAAAGTCGACCAGCAAAATAGCATTTTTAGTCACCAAGCCCATCAGCATGACAACACCAATGATCGAGAACATCGACAGCGTGGAGCGAAACAGCAGCAGCGCCAGCACCACACCAATCAGGGTCAGCGGCAGTGATGTCATCAGTGCCAGTGGCTGCAAAAAGCTTTTGAACTGGCTGGCCAAAATCATGTAGATGAACAAAATCGCCATGATCAGTGCGGATATGGCGTAGCCAAATGATTCAGCCATGTTTTTGGTCGAGCCACCAAACTGGTAGGAGTAGCCTGGTGGGAAAACGGTTTTTTCCATAGCGGCTTTGATGTCATTGGACACCTCACCGGCCGAGCGATCGTACACGTTGGCGTTCACTGCCACTTCACGCGCCAGGTCGCGGCGGTTGATCTGGTTCGGCCCGGTGGTCTCTTTCACACTCGCCACCTGGCTCAGGCGCACGATACGGGTCGAGCCGTCGGCGTTGGCGCCAGTGGTGCTGGTCATGAAGGGCAGGCGCTCCAGGTCGGCCGCGGTGTTGCGTGCATCAGGGCTCAAACGCACATTGACGTCATAGGTTTGGTCGTCTGGAGCGCGCCAGTTGCCCACTGTTTGGCCAGCCACCAGCGTGCGCAACGCAGCGGCGACACTCGACACCGACAAGCCCAGATCACTGGCGGCATCGCGGCGCACATCGACCTGAATCACCGGCTTGTCTGGCTTGACGCTGGAGTCCAAATCAACCAACCCAGGGATGCCGCGAATGTTGTCTTGCACCACCCGGCTCAGGCGCTCCAGCTCTTTCAAGTCCGGGCCTTTGAGCGAAAACTCCACCTGCTTGTTGCCACCCACCGCGTCCAGCAAACCGACGTGGGTCACGGTGATGCCCGCTACCTGCTTGAGCCGCTCGCGCAGCGCGCCAGACATTTGGTCCACACTGCGGCTGCGTTCCTTGCGGTTGACCAGCCTCACGTAAATGTTGGCGTAAATTTTGCCCTGTGCATTGCCGGTGTTGATGGTGGCCAGCGTGTAGCGCACCTCGGGGAACTCACGCACGATGGCTTCCACCTGTTTGGCTTTGGCCTCGGTGGCCTCTAACGACGAGCCGACCGGCGTATAAAAATTCAGCGAGGTTTCTGAAAAGTCGGCCTTGGGTACAAACTCGGTGCCCAGCAAAGGCACCATAAAAATACTGGTCACAAAAACCGCCAATGCCACCAGCAGGGTTTTGATTTTATGAATCAAGGCCCAGCGCAAGATGCTCTGGTAGCCATCGCTCAAACGCTCGGTCATGGTGTCAAACCAGCCGGTCACGCGGCCTATGGTTTTGTCGTACAGCGTGACGGGTTTGTTGTGCTTGCCATGAGACTCAATGGACGGGTCGTGCCAGATACTCGACAGCATCGGGTCCAGCGTAAAACTGACAAACATCGAGATCAGCACCGCCGCGACAATCGTGATGCCGAACTCGTGAAAAAACTTGCCGATGATGCCGCCCATAAAACCCACAGGCAAAAACACCGCGACGATGGAGAAGGTGGTGGCCAGCACCGCCAGGCCAATTTCCTTGGTGCCGTCCATCGAGGCCTGGTACGGCGTTTTACCCATCAGCACATGCCGCACAATGTTTTCGCGCACCACAATCGCATCGTCAATCAAGAGACCCACGCACAACGACAGCGCCATCAGCGTGATGTTGTTGATGGTGAAACCAAACAGGTTCATGAACAAAAACGTGCCGATGATGGAGATTGGCAGGGTCAGCCCGGTGATGACTGTTGAGCGCCAGGAGTTCAAAAACAAAAACACGATCAACACGGTCAGCAGCGCGCCTTCAATCAGGGTGCGGCGCACGTTTTCAACCGCGACACGAATCGGCCGTGAGCTGTCGGTGACGAGTTCAAGTTTCAGCCCGGGCGGCAGTGCGGCTTTCATTTCAAGCACGGCTTTGTTCAAGCCATCGACCACTTGAATCGTATTTTCGTCTTGCGCTTTTTGCACCGTTAGCAGCAGCGTGCGCTGGCCGTTGTACAGCGCCAGGCTGTCGACTTCTTGCGCACCATCGGCGATGCGGGCGACCTGGTCCACCGTGACGGCAACATTGTTTTTGCGCGCCACAATGATCTTGCCAAAGTCTTCAGGCCGCTTCATGCGGGCGTCGATTTTGACCACACGTTCTTGCGCCAATGAACGAATGCTGCCAATCGGTAAATCCTGGTTTTCACTCCTCACCGCATTGACCACCTGATCAGCAGTCACACCCAGCGACTCCATCGCCTGCGGATTGAGGTACACATTGATCTCGCGCTTGGAACCGCCAACGATGTTGACTGAGCCTGCACCGCGCACGTTCTCAAGTCGCTTTTTTAAAACCTGATCGGCCCAGTTTGTCAATTCAACCGCAGACATTTTTGTGGCGGCGTTTTCTGGCAGAACAGCTACCGACCAAATGGCGCGGCTTGCCGGATCAAAGCGCAGCACACGCGGTTCTTTGACTTCGGTGCGCAAATTGGGCCGAATCGCCGAAATCTTTTCACGCACATCCTCGGCAGCTTTGCGGCCATTGATATAGAGCTGAAACTCAATGATGACGACCGACTGGCCCTCGTAGCTGCGTGAGGTCAGCGCGCTGACGCCGGCGATGGAGTTCACGCCTTCTTCAATTTTTTTGGTGACTTCACTCTCCACAATTTCTGGCGATGCGCCTGGGTAATCAGCGGTGACCACCACCACCGGCAAGTCGATGTTCGGGAACTGGTCAACCTGCATGCGCTGGTATGAAAAAAGCCCCAGCACGACGATGGCCAGCATCATCATGGTGGCGAACACCGGATTCTTAAGACTGACTTGGGTAAACCACATATTTGGCTTACTGTGCAGGCTTGGCGCTGGAGGCGGCTGGACTTGCCGCAGCCGTTCCCATGGAGGTGAACTTGACTTGCGTGCCCTCACGCAGGCTGCCAACGTTGCCGCGTATCACCACCGCACTGTCGTTCAGACCTGTGACAGCCACGACATCGACGCCGTCCGTTGAACCGCGCGCGCCCATCTCGACTGTTTTGTACACGACTTGCCCATTTTCAATCGCCTGCACATACGGTGCGGGCTTGTCGGTGCGTACGCTGGCCAGCGGTACGGCCAGCAGCGAGGCCCTAGCTGTGCCCAGCGTACCCTGTGCAAACAGGCCTTGACGTAACGGCAACGTGTTTTGTAAGGCGCTGGCTGCGCTGTTGTCGATGCTCAGGTAAGCCAGCACGCTGCGGCTGCCAGCTTGCGCCGTGGGGTTGATGCGCACGACTTTCGCCATAACGGCTTTGGAGCTGCCTTCGATTTGTAATTCAGCTGTTTGACCGACCTGTATTTGGGTTGAATCAGCGGCGCTCAAAGTAGCCTCCAGCTCCAGTCGGCTCAAGTCCACGATTTCAACAATCCGCGCGTCGATGCCGACCCGCTCGCCCGTTTGCGCCATGCGCTGCGCGACTTGACCTGAAATCGGCGCCTTCAGTACCGTGTCGTCAACCGATTTTTTGGCCATATCGGTCCCGGCCAGCGCGGCCTGGTAGGTCGACTGCGCCGCGTTCAGATTGGCCAAAGAGGTGTCTAGCGCGGTTTTTGAAATAAAACCCTGGTCCACCAGCGCCTTGTTGTTGTCGTACTGGCGCTGGGCGACATCGACTTGCGCTTTGGCTGAATCAGCCTGTTCACGCGCCTGGCGCACGCGTGATTGCAGCTCGCTGGCGTCAATCCGCGCAATGATTTGCCCGGCTTTGACAAAGTCGCCCTCGCGTACTGTCAGGCCTTGCAGTTCGCCGGCAACGCGAGCCTTGACAAGGGCAGAGTTGACGGCTTTGAGCGAGCCTGAAACCGTCAGGCCCTGACTGATCTCCAGCCTCTGGGCTTTGACCACATCGCTGGCGGCCAGCTCGACCGAGGTCACTTGCTTCGGGGCTGCTGCTAGCGCCTGTTGTTTGGCTTTGCGGTCAGACACGATGCGCAGTGCCGTACCCGCAATGATGGCCAGCACCAGGAGTATAAGTAGCCATTTCCCCCAGCTTTTGATGTTTAAACGCATGCTAAGTTTTTCCGGTAGTTGCTTTGATGGGTGTGGGTAGGCACATGCCGTGCAAAATCATATTGACCTGCGAATCGATGTATTTTTTCGGGTCCAGCGTCATATCGCAGGGCACGCAAATCCCGGCTGAATGTTTGGACATGATCAGGTAAATCATCGGTGCAATCAGACTGTACACAGCGTAGTCCAAGTCCATCGGTTTGAATTCTTTGCTGTCGATGCCGCGCTGCAAAATTCGGCGTATCAGTGTCTGGCCGGGTTGAATCACTTCTTGCTGATAAAAGTCTGCAAGTTCCGGGAAATGGGTGGCTTCACTCATCATCAGTTTGGTGATGCCCGATGCCTTGGTGGCGCCGACGCGCTCCCACCAGACATTCATGCAGTAAGCCACCATGTCGGCGGTCGAGCCTTCAAAGGTCTTGAATTCCTCGCCCCATTCTTTAAAGCGGCCGGAAATGTTTTCACGCACCACCGCCTTGAAAAGCTCTTCCTTGCTTTGAAAGTACAAAAACAGCGTGCCTTTGGACACCCCAGCCCGGGCGGCGACCTCTTCAGCCCGGGTGGCAGCAAAGCCTTTTTCAACAAACAAATCCAGCGCTGCGTCCAGCAATTCGCCCGGGCGCGCCTCTTTGCGGCGCTCGCGTTTGACGGTGAGCGCCGCATTGATGGGGCAAAAGAGTTGGGATAAAGGCATAGTTACTGACTGACTGGTTAGTAATATAGCGTCATAAGTCAACAGCGTCAACCCGAAAAGTGTCTGGCAAAGCGCTTAAGGGCCTAGCCAGCGCGCTGCCAGCAGGCCCAGCCACTCCCGCAGCACCAGCTGAGACGTTGACAGGCCTGCCGTCGATGGCAGCCAGGTCAGCAAGCCCGGCTGTGCAGGCTGGATAAAGCCCATCGGGGCTGGGGTTACGCGCAGTCCTGACCTTTCAAAGGCTGCCTGTGCTCGTGGCATGTGCCAGGCATCGGTCACCAGCGCGATACGGGTGACGCCGTCACGTCCAAGCAGTGCAGCAGTCAGCCGCGCGTTTTCTGAGGTGTCGCGTGACTGCCGTTCGAGCCAGCGCAAAGCAACGCCATAGTCCTGTAAGGCCACCCGCGCTGCGACATCAGCCTCGGTGTGCGGCACGGCTTGCGGCTGGGCGACACTGGCCCACCCATGACCGCCGGAAAAAGCGATCGGCAGTCCGGATTGGCGGCTGAGGCTGATACCGTAGCGCAGACGCGCTGTCGTGTAGCCACTGGGTTGGGGCTGGCCGTACTCAGGTGAGTTGGGTACCAAGCCGCCGCCCAGCACGACGATAGCCTGCACGTTGGCGGTCTTGAGCGTTGCGGCCTTTAGCGGCGGGTAGGCGGGCAGCAAAACACTTGAGAGCCAAACACTGGTGCCGTGGCAGCTCACGACCCACAGCAAGGCGACAGACACGGTGGCTAATGCCTTGCCCAGCGCAGCACGGCGAGGTTTTTTGCCAATCAGCAGCAGGCCCAGCAGGGCCAGCAAAAGCAGCGAAAGGGGTGGCAGCAAGACAGTGGTCAGCAGTGGCTTGAGAGATCCAAGTTCCATCAGATGCTATCAATACAGTATCTGCTTGCGCAAATATTCATTGGCTTGGAGCACCAAAACATGCCTGAAAACGCCTTGGCAAATCAATAAAACGCCTGCAAACCGGTCTGGGCACGGCCCAAAATTAGCGCATGCACATCGTGTGTGCCTTCATAGGTGTTCACCGTCTCTAAATTGATCATGTGGCGAATCACGTGGTATTCGTCATGAATCCCGTTGCCGCCGTGCATGTCGCGCGCCATTCGGGCCACGTCGAGTGCCTTGCCGCACGAATTGCGTTTGATCAAACTGATCATTTCCGGCACGTCTTTGCCTTCGTCCATCAGGCGGCCCACCCGCAGGCAACCCTGCAGGCCGAGGGCGATTTCCGTCTGCATATCAGCCAGCTTTTTCTGGATGAGCTGGTTTTGCGCCAGTGGCCGGCCAAACTGCACCCGGTCCATGGTGTACTGGCGGGCACGAAACCAGCAGTCTTCAGCAGCGCCCAGCGCGCCCCATGCAATGCCGTAACGCGCCTTGTTCAGGCAGCCAAACGGGCCTTTCAAACCACTCACATTCGGCAGCATGTTGGCTTCAGGCACAAACACGCCGTCCATCACGATCTCGCCGGTAATCGAGGCGCGCAAGCTCATCTTGCCTTCGATTTTTGGCGCGGTCAGGCCTTTCATGCCGTTTTCTAATATGAAGCCGCGAATCGATTCTTGCCCACCGGTGTTACCGTCCGGGTCAGTCAGTTTGGCCCAGACCACAAACACATCGGCAATCGGTGAATTGGTGATCCACATTTTTGCGCCGTTCATGATGAAGCCGCCATCTGTTGGCTTGGCGCGGCTCAGCATGCTGGCCGGGTCAGAGCCGTGGTTCGGCTCGGTCAGGCCGAAGCAGCCGACCCATTCGCCCGTCGCCAGCTTGGGCAGGTATTTTTCTTTTTGCGCTTCACTGCCGTAAGCGTTGATCGGGTGCATCACCAATGACGACTGAACGCTGATGGCACTGCGGTAGCCGCTGTCAACCCGCTCAACTTCACGCGCTATCAGCCCGTAAGCCACATAGCTCAAACCAGCGCAGCCGTAGCCTTCAATCGTCGAGCCCAAAAAGCCCATCGCACCGGCCTCATTCATGATCTCGCGGTCAAACTTTTCATGCCGCGCAGCCATCAGCACCCGGGTTTGCAGCTTGTCCTGGCAAAACTGGTGGGCGGCTTCCTGTATGGCGCGCTCGTCGTCTGTCAGCTGATCCTCCAGCATGAAAGGGTCTTCCCACTTGAATTTGGCTTTTACGTTTGTTTTCATGAAGAATGTGTCCTTGAGAATGATCGGGTGAAAGTCTCTGTAAATGCTTTAGGCTTAAAGTATATCGGGCAATGCGGCTGGCGTACAGTGCAATCCTGAACCATACAACACATCAGGAAACAAGTTTATGAGTCAAGTACAAACCATTACTCTGGGCGGCGGCTGCTTTTGGTGCACCGAGGCTGTTTTTGTCAGAGTGCGGGGCATCACGGATGTCGAATCCGGCTACAGCAACGGCCAGGTCAATCGCCCGGGTTACGAGGACGTCTGCACCGGCCGCACCGGCTGCAACGAGGTCGTGAAGCTGGAATACGACCCAGAGCAGATCACGGTAGGCGAGATTCTGGAAATCTTTTTTGTCGTGCACGACGCCACCACCCTGAACCGCCAGGGCAACGACAGCGGCACCCAATACCGCAGCGGCATTTACTACTCAACTGACGAGCAAAAGCAAGTCGCCAACGACATGATTCGCCAAATGAGCCAGGACAAGATCTTCGGCAGCCCCATCGTGACCGAAGTCGTGCCACTGGCCAACTACTGGCCCGCTGAAGACTATCACCAGGACTTTTTTGCCAAAAACCCGAACCAAGGTTACTGCGTCGCGGTGGCGGGGCCGAAAGTGGCGAAGTTTCGCAAGACGTTTGCGTCGCGGGTGAAGGATTAGTGCTATTTATTTAGTAGCTGCTTGCGCCCGTATTTATTGGGCTGGAGGCTGATTTGGAACCTAAAAATCATTGAAAATGACGTTTTTTTGTTCGCTGCAGCTCTAGAAACCGGCTTTTGAGTCACTTTTACTGCTGCATAGATGTTCAAGGAGCTAGAAAGCAGTCAAAATTGCCTTCATGGTGACCCGAATTAAAACCTCAGAGCTTGCGTGGTTTAACGCTCTTTTTATTGCAGCAGACTATTTAAGGCTGGCTCGTGAAAGTCATGCTTTCTTTGGGGGGAACGGCCACGTTATAACGCTGGGCTTGCGGTGCAAATTGCTTTATCACGCATGACGACACGAACCTTAACTCCGATTTGGAAAGAGGGATTGGCGATATTGCCTCTCGCGGTGATATTGCTCGTAATGCGCTATGCCGGCACGGTCGGGAGTGACTGTTACTTTCATGAAGGCGTGGCTTGGGTGCAAATTCTGGTCGGAATTCCGTGCTTTTTACTGTCGTTGGTCGGGGTAGTTTTGCTGATCTTCAGCGTTCCTGCGCCAACCGTTTCACGCACTATCACTCGTCTAGTTATTGCCGTAGCTGTTCCCGTGGTGTATGTGCTTCCATTTGCCGTTGCCGACGTAGGCCGCCATCTAGAGGCGATGGTGTGCGGTGCGCGATAGCGGGTTGCTCGTCACTGACAGGCAGCATCAAAATGCCGCATGCCGAAAAGCGCCAACGTTATCCCGCTAGAGAGTAAGTTGGTTACAGTAGCGAAATGGCTCCTACCATCGTTCGTGACGGTCAATTTCGCCTCTTCTTTTTTTCCAGGGAGGAGACACGCATTCACGTGCATGTTTCCCACCCTGACGGCGAAGCAAAGTTTTGGTTGACGCCCGACGTGGCTTTAGCTAACCAGACCGGTCTTTCTGCTACCCAAATTCGGCAAGCGCAAGCAGTTGTCAATGCACATTTGAAGGAGATCCAAGATGCCTGGAATCACCACTTTGGCGGCTGAAGTTACTCATATCTCAAAACATGGCTTCTGGCTTCTGCTTGCTGATGAGGAACTGCTGGTGCCTTTCGATCAATTCCCATGGTTTCGACAGGGGACGATTGAACAGATTTCAGACGTCCAGTGGCCCACGCCCGACCATCTGTATTGGCCTGGGTTAGACGTCGATTTATCAGTGCAGTCGATACGTAACCCCGCGGCATTTCCTTTGGTCTCTAGCGCAGCAGCCTAACGAGCTATCGATATAGCAACCATTTCACATCAACAAGGACGAAAAAATGTCTAAAGCCTATTGGGTCAGCACCTACCGCGCCGTAAAGAATGCCGAAAAGCTCGCCGCCTACGCGACGCTTGCGGGCCCTGCACTCACCGCAGCAGGCGGTCGATTTTTGGCACGCGGTGTGCCGTCCATGGCTTATGAACTCGGGTTGAAGGAGCGCACAGTCCTGATCGAGTTTGACAGCGTGGCGCAAGCCACCGCCGCACACGACAGCCCGGCCTACCAGGCAGCTTTAGACGCGCTGGGTGATGGCGCGGATCGCGACATCCGGATCATTGAAGGCGTTTGAGCCCGAGTGTGTTTGGGCGCGCCCATATTATTTTGATAGCTGCTCGCGCAGGTATCTATTGGGCTGCGGGCTGATTTGATGGATGAATAAGCCTTCTTGGCATCAAAAATGGCTTGAGGAAGCTTTGAATGCGGGTCTGGTTGCCTCAAAACTGCTTTTTAGAGCTGTTTTTGGTGTCAAACGTGGTTAAAAACCAAGCAATGGATATGTGCGCAAGCAGCTAGTCTTTGGATAGTAATCTGGGAGGGGATTGAAGGTCTTGCTATGTTGGGCGGTCAGGCGGAGAAGTGTTACTTTGCAAGACCTGACCCCGTTGTCTTCTATGAAACAGAGAAGTTAGAGAAATAATGGCGTTTTGACCCCAAACTTTTGCCTGCCCATGTCTCAAAAAATCCTCTTCTCCCTTTTCGCTCAAAAGTCATGGGCCAACCGCGAACTGTTTGATGCCGTGGCTGGCGTGACCCAGGCCGAATATGCAGAGTCGCGCCACACGGCCATCAGAACCCTGAACCACATTTATGTCGTTGACAGAATCTTTCGTGCGCATTTATTGGGCGAAAGTCATTCGTACACCGCAACAAATACGGTAGATGCGCCCGAGCTTGGTGAACTTCACTTCGCGGTTCTAGAAACGGACCTTTGGTTTGAAGGCTATGTCGCCACGGTGAGCGGCGAGGCGCTAGAAACCAGTCTTTCATTTCAGTTCACCGATGGTGATTCAGGGCGCATGACGCGGGAGGAAATGCTGTTTCATGTGCTGACCCACGGGGCTTACCACCGCGGTAGCGTCGGTCAGGTACTGAAGGGCATTTCGGTCTCTCCGCCGCGCGATTTGTTCACCAAGTTCTTGCATGTCCGTGAGCCATCGCGCAGGCAAGGCTGAAATCCAACAAAATGCCGATAAAAGTGCGCTGAAGGCTCAAAAACAGCTGTTTTTACCTATAAAAAAGGCCTTTAGCCCAATAAATACGGGCGCAAGCAGCTCCTAAAATAGTAGCGTTATTATTGTGACAGTATTGCTGCAATATCGCCCTGCCATGCCCCACAACAACCCTAAATCTCAAACGCTGCCGCAACTGCTGGCTCTGGCGGCGGCATTGTCTTTGGGCGCCGCCGTGTCGTTGGGCATCACCCGTTTTGCTTATGGTTTGCTGCTGCCCACCATGCGCTCTGACCTGGGCTGGAGCTACACGCTGGCGGGCGCGATGAACACGGCCAATGCGTTGGGTTATCTGGTCGGGGCGCTGGTAACGCCGTGGCTACTCAAGCGCCGAACGCCGGTAGAGCTGCTGGTGTTCGGCAGTTTGCTGGCCAGTCTGTTTATGGCGGGGAGTGGTTTTTTCACCGATGCGCCCGAGCTATTGGCGCAGCGGCTGCTGGCGGGCGTAGCCAGTGCGCTGGTGTTCATTGCCGGTGGCTTGCTGGCCGCGCGACTGGGTGCGCTGGATCCCAAGCGCATGGGGTTGATATTGGGTTTGTATTACGGCGGTACGGGTTTGGGCATTTTGCTGTCGGCGCTGCTGGTGCCCGCCGTGTTGCAAGCGGCTAGCCAGGTGCCGCATGGCTGGGCTTGGGCATGGTGGGCGCTGGCATTGGCTTGCTTGCTGGCAACGGGCGTGCTGGCCTGGGTGGGGCGGCGCTTGCAGCTGTTGACTGCCCCTGGCGCCAGCGCACCACAGGCAGCGGCGCAGCGCCTCTTCAAGTGGCGTGACTTTGCGCCTGGCTTGGCGGGTTACATGCTGTTTGGGATGGGCTATATCGGCTACATGACTTTTGTGGTGGCTCTGCTGAAGGAGCAGGGCGCCTCTGGCCAGGCCATCACGGCGTTTTACGCGCTGCTGGGTGCGGCTGTGATGGCGTCTTCGCGCATTTGGGCGGGCCTGCTCGACCGCTTCAGGGGTGGTCAGGCGCTGGCGATTTTGAACGCGCTGCTGGGCTGCGCCACCATGTTGCCAGCGCTCACAACTGTGTGGCCGCTGGTGCTGCTGTCAGGCGTGCTGTTTGGAGGCGTGTTTTTGTCGGTCGTGGCCAGCACCACCGCGCTGGTGCGCCACAACCTGCCGCAAAGCCAGTGGGCAGCAGGCATCAGCGCCTTCACCATCGTCTTTGCAGCGGGCCAAATCGTCGGCCCCACGGTGGTGGGCTGGATAGCCGACGGGCTAGGCGCGGGTAGCAATTTGGCGGGTTTGCAGCGGGGGCTGATTTTTTCAGCACTGGCGCTTTGGGTGGGTGCGGCGGTGGCTTTGCGGCAGCGGGCCGTGGTCAGCTAGAAAAAACCTTGGTCATGAAGACGCTGTTCGGGTCTTCGGCGTAGCCTTCAAACGGCTCGCAAAATTCAAAACCAAACTTGGCATAGAGGGCTTGCGCGGGCTTAAAGGCCGCCATGGAGCCTGTCTCTAAACTCAATCGCCGGTAGCCACGCTGCTGCGCTTCGCCAACAATGGTTTGAAGGATTTTTGATGCTACGCCTGAACGCTGTTGTCCGGCGGTTGTGCGCATTGATTTGACTTCGCCATGCTCGGCGGTCAATTGCTTCAAAGCGCCACAACCCAGCAAATTAGCACCTTCCCATGCGCTCCAAAACGTGATGTCTGGCTGGCGCAAAGCATCAAGATTGAGTACGTGGCAGCTTTCAGGCGGTGACACGGCATGCATGCCGCGCATGTGCTCTTCTAGAAGTTCGGCAATTTCAGGGCTGCTGAGATCATCAATTTTTATTAGCATTTGCTCACTTCAAACTTAGGCTTCTGAAATTTCAATCGCCAGCCGTCAACCGCTTCGGCGTGATTTCCACCGAATCCGTCGTCGTGCTCATCCACACCGTGCCGTCTTGCACGGTGACTTGCAGTTGCATGCTGCGTTCAGCCAGCTTGGCCAGCGCCTGGCTTTGTGCGGCTTCGATTTGCCAGACCACCAGGTTACTGGCGCGAGTGAGTTTGGTTTCTATGCCTTTCCACCACACGGCGGTGCTGCTTGAAAAGCTGTAGGCTGTGACGCGCTCGGCCCGGCCTGCGGCTTTCATCAGGCGTTTATCGTCTGGCTGGCCTACGTCTATCCAGTGCAATATCTGGTCGGTGTAGTCTTTGTGCCAAAGGGCGGCTTCGTCCACGTCCCACAGGTCTTTGGCAAAGTCGAGCTTGCCGTTTTTGTCGTCTGCGGGCACGTTCAGGGCAAACGCCAGCAGACGAATCATCATGCGTTCGTCCGCCTCTGACGGGTGGCGGGCAATGATGACGTTGTGGTCGGCGTAAACGCCTCTGTCCATGTCGGCAATGGCTAACTGGGCTTTGTAAATGGTGGCTTTGAGTGCCATACGGGTCTTCTTTTTGTAAACACTGAACACTGTATTGGAACAGAGCGCCGACCCGGCAGCATGGCGCGTCACTGGCTATAGTGGGTTCATGTCCATCAAGCTGTCTGTACTCGATCAATCCGTTGCCATCACGGGCCGCACTGAAGACGCCTCCATCCGCCAAACCTTGGCATTGGCCCAACACGCCGAGTCGTTGGGTTTTCACCGTTTTTGGGTCAGTGAACACCACAGCCACCCGAGCATTGTGGGTTCGGCCCCTGAAGTATTGATGGCCGCCATTGCTGCCACCACCAGCCGCATTCGCATTGGCAGCGCGGGCGTGATGTTGCCGCACTACGCGCCGCTCAAGGTCGCCGAGCAGTTCCGGGTGCTGGAGGCGCTGGCGCCCGGCCGCATTGATCTGGGTGTGGGCCGCGCGCCGGGCTCTGACATGCGTACGGCGCGGCTGCTCAGGCAAAGCCCGCAGCAGTCGAGTGATGACTTTCCGATCCAGGTGCGCGAATTGCAGGCTTGGGTAACTGGTCGTGAGGGCATCGACTTTCCTGAAGGCCACCCAGGCCACGGCGTGACCGCCAACCCGACCGGGCCGACCAGCCCCACGCTGTGGATGCTGGGCAGCTCTGACTACGGCGCGCAGTTGGCCGCGCACTACGGCTTGCCGTATGCGTTTGCGTACTTTATTACGGACGGGCAGGGCGCTCAGCAAGCGCTTGATTTGTACCGGCAGCTGTATCGCCCCAGCGCTTTGCACCCGAAGCCGCAAGCCGTGTTGTGCGTGTGGGCACTGGCCGCTGATACTGAGGCCGAGGCCTTGCATCACTTTTCAGGCCGCGAGCGCTGGAAGCTGGACAGAAACCGGGGCGCAATTGGCCCGCTGCCGTCACCGAAAGAAGTTGCAGCGCGGCCGTACAGTGCGGCCGAGCACGTGCAGGTGGACCAACTGCGCGCCAACGCGCTCGTCGGCAGCGGTGCGCAAGTCGCTACCAAGCTGCGTACGTTGGCTGAGTCGCTGGAGGTTGACGAGTTGGTCGTCATCACCTGGACGCACGACCCGGCGGCACAACGGCGCTCTTACGAATTGCTGGCCAAAGAGTTTTTATAATAAGTGTGCATATCAGTCACCTAACAACCCAAGAGACAAACCACCATGACCACCAAACTCTTTAACACCGCCATCGCAGGCAGCCTGCCCAAGCCCGCGTGGCTATCAGAAACCAACAAGCTCTGGCCGCAGTGGAAGGCTGAGGGCGAAGAGCTCAAACAAGCCAAGGCAGACGCTACGCTGCTGTGGATCAAGGCACAAGAAGACGCTGGCCTGGACGTGATTGGCGATGGCGAGCAGTCGCGCCAGCATTTTGTGCATGGCTTTTTAGAGCAGGTTGAAGGCATTGACTTTGATCACAAAGTCAAAATGGGCATCCGCAACAACCGCTACGACGCGATGGTGCCGCAGGTGGTGTCAACCCTCAAATTAAAAGGCCGCGTGCATGCGGCTGAGGCGCAACTGCTGCGTGCCCACACTGCTAAAAAGATCAAGTTCACGTTGCCCGGCCCGATGACGATTGTCGACACTGTGTCTGACCAGTTTTACGGCGACAAAGTCAAGATGGCAATGGCCTTTGCTGAGCTGTTGAACCAGGAAGCGCTGGCGCTGCAAGCTGACGGCGTTGACATCATTCAGTTTGACGAGCCCGCTTTTAACGTCTACATGAAAGAAGCCGCTGACTGGGGTGTCAGGGCGCTGGAAGTTGCCGCACGCGGCCTGACCTGCACCACTGCAGTTCACATTTGCTACGGCTACGGCATCAAGGCCAATGACGACTGGAAGAAAACGTTGGGCGACCAGTGGCGGCAATATGAAGAGGTGCTGCCCGCGCTGGCCAAAAGCAGTATTCAGCAAGTCAGCCTGGAGTGCTATCACTCGCATGTGCCGCCGCACCTGATGGCGCTGCTGGAGGGCAAAGACGTGATGGTGGGCGTGATTGATGTGGCCAGCGACGAGATTGAAACGCCTGAGCAGATTGCCGACACCATTGGCAAGGCGCTTGAATATGTGCCTAAAGCGCGATTGATACCTTGCACCAACTGCGGACTGGCACCGATGAGCCGCGAGATTGCGATCAAAAAATTGCATGCATTAGGTTTAGGCGCAGCTCTGGCACGCGAACGCTACGCATAAAGGCACAGCATGGGCAACGACCACAGCCACCCGCATTCTCATTCACACGAACCCGCCTGGAAGCACGACGGCGTTCGCGTGGTCAAGGGCAACCAGCTCGACAGCAACACCGCACAAACACCGGGCATGGACCGCAAAGCGGCGGTGAATTTTGCAAGAATGGGCGCGCAAAAGCTGTGGGCCGGCACCGTCACCATTCATGCCGATGCCAAAACCGGCGCACACCACCACGGCCATTTAGAGAGCGTGATTTACGTCGTCAAGGGCCACGCCAGAATGCGCTGGGGTGAGCATTTGGAGTTCACCGCCGAGGCTGGGCCAGGCGACTTCATTTACGTGCCGCCCTATGTGCCGCACCAGGAAATCAACGCCAGCGCCACCGAGCTGCTCGAATGTGTGCTGTGCCGCAGCGATGGCGAGGCTGTGGCAGTGAATCTGGACATCGCGCCCGTTGAAGTACCCAGCACGGTGCTGTGGATCGACCCAACGCACCCGAAAGGCGGCATTTGATGTTCGGCACGTGAATTTGCGGTAGCGTCCGCGTGCCAGTGTGGCTTATCTCCTACACGGCGAATTGCGCGCGCTTGGTAAAAAGAGGCTTCATAACAGGAGCCCTTCATGCTAAACATTCCAGTTTCTCCCCCTTCAAACTACAAGCCCAGTTTGAGTTACCGCCTTCAGCACAGTAAAGCGCTGGTCGCTATTGTGGCCGTGCTGGGTGTCACAGTCATGGCCTTGGCTGCTGCGCTGGTGGTTAACCGCTCTGATGCGCAGTCTGACGTGCCGAAGGTAGCAGCAACAACATCGCCAACACCTGCTTCAAAACTTGCAGCAGACGGGGTCAAGTCTGCACCTGCTACCACCACCAAACGCGCGCCAGCACCTACCGTAGTGGCCAAGGCCAGTCCTGCCGCTGTCTGCGCTGAGTGCGGGACGGTGCAGTCTGTCACAGCCGTGCAGCGTCAAGGCCAAGTAAACGGTGTACCGGTGGGCAACACCACGATTGGTTTGGGTACCGTGGCGGGCGGTGTGCTTGGCGGCTTGCTGGGCAACCAGGTCGGTGATAGCAACGGCAAGACAGCCGCTACCGTGATAGGCGCGGCAGGCGGTGCTTACGCAGGCAACGTGGTTGAAAAGAACATGAAAAAAGTCACCGTGTACGAGGTGCGTGTGCGTATGGACGATGGTTCGACCCGCAACATGGATATTTCTTCCGACGTTCCGGTCGGCTCCAAAGTGATTGTTGAAGGTAAAAACCTGCGACTTGCCACCGCCAAGGGTTAAGCGTCAGTGCGAATGTCTTTCATTGCGGGTAGCATCAGCAGCATCATTATTTGCAACTGAGGAAGACCCCATGAAAGCAACCTGGAACGGCGCAGTCATTGCGCAAAGTGACAGCACGGTGGTGCTGGAAGGCAACCATTATTTCCCCGAAAGCACGCTCAACCGCGACTTCATCACCTTCAGCAACCACCACACCATGTGCGCCTGGAAGGGTCAGGCCAGCTACTACTCGTTGCTTGTCAACGGTGAGATGAACACAGATGCGGTCTGGTACTACCCGAACCCCAAACCCGAGGCCGAAGAGATCAAAGACCACGTGGCTTTCTGGAAGGGCGTAAAGATTGAGCCCTGAGGTTTGGTTTGAAGTGGATACGGCTGATCGGCGCGTTGTCTGATAGTGCGAAGGCATGGTTCGGTTCAGACTGACAGGCTTGATTGGTGATTTCATCAACACAACCCAAAGGCTGATATGGATTTACTCAACCACGACATTGCGCATGAATTTCCTGAGCATCTTGAAAAAATGCGCAACTTAAAAAGTACAGACACGCATTTCGCAAAACTATTCGATGAATACGACGAAGGCAACCACGCGATCAAACTTTACGAATTGGGTGGCGCTGTGATCAGTGACGATGCGCTGGAAGTGTTGAAGAAGAAACGGCTCAACCTGAAAGACCAGATTTACCAGCGTCTGCAAGAGGTTTGAAATATGCCGCGCTGAGGATTTTCACAAAACTGCAACATGACACCGCTAAGCTCAAAATCATTTTTTGCTGATTTTGACTGGAGACTACCGTGCAGGCTATTGACGAAGAACTGATGCGGCGTATCCGCAACGACCTGATTGACAGTTACGACGAAGAGCTGGAGATGGAGTTGGAGGACCGCACAGTAGCTGAGCTGACGGGTGCTGAAGCGCCTGCACACACCGCGCAAGACAAAGAAAACCGCCGTCAATACTTTCGTGAACTTTTTCGCTTGCAGGGTGAACTGGTCAAGTTGCAGGACTGGGTTAAAAACACCGGCCATAAAGTCGTTATTCTGTTTGAAGGCCGCGATGCTGCTGGCAAGGGCGGCGTGATCAAACGCATCACCCAACGCCTGAATCCACGTGTTTGCCGCGTGGCCGCGCTACCCGCACCCAATGACCGTGAACGCACGCAGTGGTACTTTCAGCGCTATGTGTCGCACCTGCCAGCGGCTGGTGAAATGGTGCTGTTTGACCGCAGCTGGTACAACCGCGCGGGGGTTGAGCGTGTGATGGGTTTTTGTAGCGACGAGCAGTACGAAGAGTTTTTCAGGACCGTGCCGGAGTTTGAAAAAATGCTGGTCAGCTCGGGCATTCAACTCATCAAATACTGGTTTTCTATCTCTGATGAAGAGCAGCACTCACGCTTTTTGGGCCGTATTCATGACCCGCTCAAACAGTGGAAATTGAGCCCGATGGACTTGGAGTCGCGCAGCCGCTGGGAAGACTACACCAAGGCCAAAGAAATCATGCTGGAGCGCACCCATATCCCCGAGGCGCCTTGGTGGGTGGTGCAAGCCGTTGACAAAAAGAAGGCCCGCCTGAATTGCATCCACCACTTGCTGGAGCAAATGCCCTACGCTGAAACCGAGCATCCAGCGATCGTCTTACCAGAGCGGGTCCGCCATGACGACTATGTGCGTCAGGCCGTACCGCAAGAAATTTTGGTGCCCGAGATTTATTGAGTTGACCTGGCGTTTAGTCGCGTACGTCTGCTACCGGATTCGCACCAAAGTCTGCTCGCATCAAAACCGCCAGCACGCGCTGCGCCGCATCGTCGGGCGAAGCCAGCGACCCGCTGGTCTTGAGATTGACAAAGCTTGATTGATCAGGAAATGCTTTGCTGTCAGCGGCGCGCAACTGCACTTGCATGTTGGTATCAATCACACCAGGTGCCAAAGAGCAGACTTTGGCACCACTGGGTTTAAGCGCTTCTTCCAGCGCCACGCAGCGGGTGAAGTGGTCCATGCCCGCTTTGGCAGCGCAGTAGCCCGCTTGCGAGGCCATGGCTCTGCGGCCTAGGCCAGACGAAATGTTGAGCACCTTGCGCGCCCCGGACCAGTTTTGTGTGGCACGCAAAAAAGCGCTGGTGAGTTGCATGGGAGCCTCCAGACCAACACGCAGCGCGTGGCTCAGGTCATCTGCGTCTGCTTCGCTCAAGGGGCCAATACGCGGGATCACCCCGGCGTTATTGATCAATGTGACGCTGGTAAAACTACCGCCTGATTGCTCGCGCAGCCATTGCTCTAGCCGCGCGCTGGTACTTGCGCCCTGAGCCAAGTCTTGCGTCCATTGCAACAAGTTCGCGCCTGCTTGCTTGGCTTGAACTGCCAGCGTTTCATTGACGCTGCGGGATATACACAGCAGCGAGTTGCCAGGCAGAAGCAACTGCCGCGCCATGGCTAAGCCCATGCCGCGTGAGGCACCTGTGAGAATAAAAAGATGTTGGGTCATGAAAGCCGATGGTACGGTCAAATCGCCACGGTCACAGGAAAACGCGCCTTCAGCCCGTCGCTGCCGGGTACGAAAGAAGCCGTCAGAGCACTGCGGTCAGCTTCACTCAATGACCGCCATAAAAAGTCACGCGCATTGCTTGCGTCGCCCGCTACATAAAGTTGCGTGGTGAGCAGCTCACGTTGGCCCAACTTGACCTTGACGTGAATGTGCGGTGTGCGTCCGCCGTACGCCACGGGGCGCATCGTGCGAAAGCGGTAGCTGCCATCAGCGCCCACCCTGACGCGGCCAAAGCCTTGAAAACGCGGATCTGCCTTGCCGCCATCGCCGGGGTGATGGTAGTGGCCGTCGTGGTCACATTGCCAGATTTCAACCTGCGCACCTGCCACCGGCTTGCCAGCCATGTCGTTGATGTTGCCCTCAACCCAGGCGCTTTGGCCTTTGGCGTAGCTTTGATCGCCATTTCGCAGCAGGTCAAAGTCAGAATCTTTGGGGATGGCAACCGGGTAAAACGGGCCTTCGGTTTGCGAGGGTGTGGCGCGAATCGTGGGTGTTTGTTGTGCCCGTGCGCTGAGCCATAGGGTGGGCGCAAAAACCAGTGCTGCTGTCAGGGTGCGGCGATGCAAGCTGTGGTGTTTTGGATGGGATATTGGCATGGGTTTCTCCGGTCAGCTTTGTTAGAGGTCACGTTACGATTGAAGTTCCTAAAACGCCGGGGCATTTTCAAAAACCACGGCCTCACTCGTGGCTGGATGCACAAATCGCAACTCACAGGAATGCAGCAACAAGCGCGTGGCTTTAGCCTGTACATCAGCAGGTGCGTAAAGCGCGTCACCCAGAATAGGATGGCCGAGCGCCTTTAAATGCACGCGCAACTGGTGCGAGCGGCCTGTGATGGGTTCAAGCTCAACTCGGCTAGTGTTGCTAAACGTGTCGTAGCGCAGCATACGACAGTGGGTCTGGCTGGGTTTGCCGTCAGCGTTGATGATACGCAGCGGCCTGTTGGGCCAGTCCAGGGCAATCGGTAAATCAATCAATTGCCAGTCTGTACTGGCTGCCATCTGCCCTGCAACGATGGCGATATAGCGTTTATGAATCAAGCGGGATTCAAACAATTTGGAAAGCGCTGTTTGCATGGCTGGCCCGCGTGCCATCAACATCAAACCGGACGTGGCCATGTCGAGTCGGTGGACGATCAGTGCATCAGGGTAACTTTTTTGCACCCGCGTACTCAGGCAATCTTGTTTGGCGTCGCCTTTGCCCGGGACCGACAGCAAGCCTGATGGCTTGTTCAAGACCAGCAGATGCGCGTCTGCAAAGATTGTTTCAAAACCCGCAGCCCCTTCAGTCACTGGCGGTTGTGCCTTTGGGTGGCGGAAAGTTGTGCACCGTGGGACTGCTTCTTTTAACCTCGCGCAGCATGAAAAGGTAAAGGCCTTCGACCTTGTCACGCGCCCAAGGCGTTTTGCGTAAAAATTTCAGGCTGGATGCCACGCTGGGCTCGCTTTGAAAGCAGCGAATCGGGATGCGCTGACCCAGCTCATCCCAACCGTAATGCGTTGATAACGCAGTGACTATCGCCTCTAGCGTGATGCCGTGTAGCGGATCAGAGTTCGGTACGTCAGCCACCAAATCACTTGTTCTTCAGCTTGCCCCGCAGCGGCACCTGGGTGACGACGGTGGGGCGTACTGCGTCAGGCGACACGGTTTTTGGTGGGGAGGTGTCTTTTTTTGGTTTCTTGACCATCTTGCCGCTGTTTTGTTGACCTTTTGCCATGGCGTTCTCCTGTGGGTTACCTGAGGGTTGAAAACTGTAATTATCAATGCAACTTGATGCGCGGGCGGTGTGTGCGGTCAATCATTTCAGACAGCGTGATCAGCGCGGTTTTTTTAACCCCGCCCAGCGCCAACTGGTGCTGTTTGTGCAGCGCCCAGTACATCAGTTTGGCGACCTGGCCTTCGATAAAAAAGCTGCCCCGGCTCAAGCTGCCCATCAGCGAGCCAACTGACGAGTATTCGGCCAGTGACACCAGCGAGCCCTGATCGGTGTACACAAACGGTTTAACCAGCTTGCCTGTTGTCAAGAGCGGCAACGCGCGTGCCAGGTACATGGCCTGCTGGTAGGCCGACTGAGCACGCGGTGGCACCCAGGTGCCGTCAGGCTGCTGGCAGGCGGCGCAGTCACCAAAGGCATAAATACTGCTGTCCCGGCTGGTTTGCAAATTGCCGTTGACCATCAACTGGTTAAGTTTGTTGACTTCCAGAGGCTCAGTGCCGCCCAGCGTTTTTAAAAAATCAGCGGCCTTGACGCCCGCCGCCCACACGGCAAGCGTGGACTGAATCACCTTGCCGCTGGCCATTTTCAGACTGTTCTCCGTCACCTCAACGACTTTTTCGTCGGTGTACACGTCAATGGCCAGCTTGCGCAGCTCCCTTTCAGCGGCGTGGCCCAAGCGCTCGGGCAACTGGGCCAGCAGGCGCGGCCCGGCTTCGACCAGCACAATTTTCAGGTCCTTCTCAGGGTTGATGTTTTCAAAGCCGTAGTTGCCCAATATGCGTGCGGCGGCGTGCAGCTCGGCGGCCAGCTCTACCCCGGTGGCACCGCCACCCACAATCGTTACTGTCAGCAGGCCGCTGCCCTCAGCGCGCGGCACAGTTTGCGCCCGTATGCAGGCATTCACGAGCCGGTCATTGAAGTGGTTGGCCGCCTGCGGGCTGTCGAGCTTGATGGTGTGCTGTGCTGCACCCGGCGTGCCAAAGTCATTGGTTTGGCTGCCCACGGCAATCACCAGTGTGTCGTAGCTCAGTGACTGGGCGGGCGTGATCTCGCGGCCACTGTCGTCATGGCTGGCGGCCAGTTGCACGGTTTTGCGGGTGCGGTCAATGCCTGTGAGGCTGCCTAAGCGAAACTTGAAGTGATTCCAGCGCGCCTGCGCCAGGTATTCAATTTCTTCGGCATGGGTGTCAAAGCTGCCAGCGGCCAACTGGTGCAGCAAGGGCTTCCAGACATGGGTGCGAGCCGCATCGACCAGCGTGATGTCTGCCAGCTTTCTTTTACCCAATCGCTTGCCCAACTGGGTGGCCAATGCCAATCCTCCAGCCCCTCCGCCAACGATGACGATACGTTGCATATGTGCCCTTTGTTGCTTTGCGGCCATGTTAACTGCCCGCTCGCCAGGCATGCGGGCGGCTAAACATGCCTATTTTAGGCATTTTTCGCTTGTTTTTAGCTATTTCAGGGTGTATTTTAGGCCTCTAGACCAATGAATACGGGCGCAAGCAGCTCCTAATTTAATAGTAACTATTGACTTGCTAACCAGCCAGCCACCTGCTCACAAACCCACGGCCCATCGTCATGCGGCAAGTCGTGGCCGGCCCACGGGTGGCTGCTGTGCGCTGCCTGCCAGGCCTGCGCCAGTTGGGTCGAACATACCGGGTTGACCAACTGGTCTGCGCTTGACGACAGCACCAGTACCGGGCAATCAGGCGCTGCATTTGCGCAGCTAAACCGCGCCGCAGCCAGCAACTGGCGCAGCGCGTTTGCGCTGCTGACAGGTGCGCTTTTGCGAATCTGCCGCCACTGTGCCAGGTCTTCACTTTGCTGCGACTTCAAATGGCATGTCAGCCGGTGGATGGTGCTTTCTGCGTAATCCCCGTCAGACCAACGCGCCGCCAGCAAGGCAAGCTCATGCAAGTTGCCGGGGCGCAAACGCTCGGTGATGCTGCTGAAGGGTCGCATGCTGGTGTTGATGAGCACCAGGCGACTAACCTCTTGCGGGTAGCGCTGCGCCCAGTTGGTGGCCACCATGCCGCCCAGCGACATCGCCAGCAGTTGGTAGGGTGATTTGATGTTTTGGGCCAGCAACTGCTGGCGCGCAAACTCAGCAATAGCGCTGACGGACGTGGGCGAGGGCTGCTGGTAAAACTCGCCGTTGCCCGGCAGGTCAAGCGCCGTCACGTTGCTGGGGCTTAGCTGCGTCGCCAACTGTGCTGCAAAACCGCCCCAGTGACGTGCCTCTCGCGTCAAACCGCGCAGAAGAACCCAGCTCATGCCACCCGCCTAGGCCGCCACAATGCTGCTGCCTGCTGCTGCAAAACAATGCGCTGCGCCGCATCGGGCAACCAGCGCGGAGCGGCATAGGCTGCGCGGGTTAAAAAGTCCAGCAAGTCTGCATGGCGG
This sequence comes from Polaromonas sp., assembly GCA_031414215.1. Lineage (GTDB taxonomy): Bacteria > Pseudomonadota > Gammaproteobacteria > Burkholderiales > Burkholderiaceae_C > Polaromonas. The sequence goes on from JANNVB010000040.1 coordinate 70,320, forward strand.
CGCAGCACCCGTTTGATGCGGTGCGCCTTGATCGGGTTAAAAATACCGTGGCGAGAGAACAATTGGCGCGGATTTTTACGAATCCACAGCCACGAACCCAACTCTAGCGTCATCGGCAAAAACACGTTGCCTGCAGGCGTGCGGTCATAGGCGCAGTCCCACAAGTCACCATGCAGCAGGTATTGCTTGCTTTGCGGCTCAAAACTGTAGTCGTGGTGCGGCATCGATTGTTCAAGCATGGTTTTCAAGGCAAACATTTCAGGTAGGTGCGTCATCCAGCGCCGGGTTTTGGCGTACGGGAACCAGATGCTGTCACCAAAACCATAACCCGAATGGCAGTCCAGCGCCAGACTAAATGGCCGGCAGGCCAATTGTTCGCTGACAACTTTGAGCATTGCTGCACTCTCTATCTCCATCATGGCGCCCGGCTTGCCGCAATACCAGGGCAGCAGCGGGCTGATGGTTTGCCCGCCCGCCAAAAAGGGCACGCGGCCCTCAGAGCGCTGCGGCGCGTTACGCATCAAGTCCACGCCAAATGGGTTGGCCCGCTTGTGCGCCCACATGCCGCCAGGGTTCACGATGGGCATAAACACAAGGCGGATTTTTTCAAGCTGCCGGAGCAGCAAATCGTCCCAAGCCAGCCGCTGCAACAGTGACTGCATGTAGTCAAGAACCACCTGCGAGCCAATCCGCTCCAGCCCGTGAATACCACCAAAAAAACCAACGACTGGTGCTAGTGGGTCTTTGGAGCCAATGCTGGCGGTAAAGATCGGGAACATCGGGAACGGCGCACGCCGGGTCTGCACCTCACATACCGTGTCAATTTCAAAATGCCCGCTGCCCTGCCGCAAAATTGTCTTAAGCGCTTCATGCTCGTCAAAAGTGGCGGTGGTGTCTTGTGTGCCTGTGAGGGTGTAAAGGTCGATGGTGGGTGAGGGCTGACTTTTAGAGGGAAACGGCATGCCTCCATCCTGGCATGGCTGGGTGACGGTTTGATGTCGGTCAAACTGATCGCCGCTGGTTCAGCAGCGGCGATCGATCACGTTCAGCCTTTCGCCTCAGGCTTTGCAGTGCGCAGGCTCAGCACCATGGTGATGGTCAGTATGCCAACCACGACGCCCAGCGATGCCCATACCGGAATCTTGTAAACATCAATCAAGCACATCTTCGTGCCGATGAATACCAGAATAATGGCCAAACCGTAGTTGAGCAGGTGAAACTTATTCGCCACTGCTGCCAGCAAAAAGTACATGGCTCTCAATCCCAGAATCGCAAAAACGTTACTTGTCAGCACGATGAACGGGTCACTGGTAATGGCGAAAATCGCGGGGATGGAGTCCACTGCGAAAATCACGTCGGTGAGCGCGATCAGGCATATCACCATGAACAATGGTGTGGCTATTTTTTTACCGTTTTCAACGGTCCAGAATTTCTCGCCGTCAAAGTTTTGACTCACTGGCAGTATTTTGCGCAGCAACTTCAATGCTGGGTTGTCTGCCAGGTCAGGCTCTTTGCCAGCGGCCCACCACATCTTGATACCGGTAAGGATCAAAAACGCGCCAAACACATACAGAATCCAATGGAACTCGGCCAATAACCAGCCGCCCACCAGAATCATGACGGTGCGCAAAACAATGGCTCCGATGATGCCGATCATCAGCACCCGTTTTTGAAATTCTGTGGGTACTGCGAAATAGGTAAAGATCAGCAGGAAAACAAAAATGTTGTCCACCGCCAGTGATTTTTCAATCAGGTAGCCGGTCAAAAATTCGAGCGATTTGGTGTTGGCAATTTCTGTGGAGCCGGTCGTGTCTTTGACGGCCCACCAAAACAGGCCATTGAACAGAAAGCTGAGTGCGATCCAGATCATGGACCACCAAAATGCTTCTTTAACGCCAATTTCGTGCGAGCCCTGCTTTTTCAACACCACAAAGTCAATGAACAGAGAGACCAAAACGATGGCCACGAAAGTGACCCACAGCCACATGGGGGCAATTGTTTCCATAGATTCCTTGGATTTTTTTAGTGAATTCGACGAGCGATTGGCACAAAGCAGTGAAAGTACTGCGAATTTCAGAATCGACAAGTCTATTTCAAAAGTTCTTGTAATTCTTACCAAAAGGATGAGATTACTTCGTAAAAACGGAACTGTATGTACGCTAATTCCTGCTTCCAAAACATACCGAACCGCGACATGATGCAAGTTCATTTTGTTACGGAGATTCATATGAAAAAATTCCTGCTTTTGCTTTCAGTCGTCTTTGCATTTGGCCTGACGACAGTAGCCATGGATGCCGAGGCAGCCAAGCGCATGGGTTCCGGTAAATCCATGGGTACACAGCGCCAGGCGGCACCTGATAAAGCCCCCACACAAACATCCGCAGCAGCGCCAGCAGCAGGCGCGGGTGCGGCCGCCGCACCTTCGCGCTCGTGGATGGGGCCTGTTGCCGGTCTGGCCGCTGGTCTTGGTTTGGCTGCTTTAGCGTCGCATCTGGGTTTTGGTGAGGAACTCGCCTCGATGCTCATGTTCGGACTTTTGGCTGCCGCAGTGATGGTGGTCATTGGTTTGGTTATGCGAAAACGTGCCGCTGCCCAGCAAGGCACGAACCCCGCCACGGGCGGAATGCAGTATTCCCGCGTTGGTTCAGGTAAGCCAAGCGATAACCATCAGTCGCGACCTGCTTACAAAATGGCTATGCCAGCTGCGGGCGGTTCAGTGATTGGTTCAGCCATCGGCGCAGGCACAGGTTCAAATGCTGCGGCTGCAAACCGCATTCCCCCTGACTTCGATGTGGCGGGCTTTGAGCGCAACGCCAAGGTTAACTTTATTCGCTTGCAAGCGGCCAATGATGCGGGCGACCTGAATGACATTCGTCAGTTCACCACGCCAGAAATGTTTGCCGAGCTGAAGATGGAACTGACTGACCGCGGCGCAGCAACGCAAAAAACCGATGTTGCCAGTGTTCATGCCCAAGTGATGGCAGTCGAAGAAGAAGCTGACCAATACGTCGTGAGCGTTCGCTTCACGGGCGTGATCAAAACTGAAATGGGCGAGCCGGACGAGTCGTTCGACGAAATTTGGCACATGAGCAAATTGCGTCAAGGCCAAAACGGCTGGGTACTTTGCGGCATTCAGCAAATGGAATGAGCCGTCCAGGTCAATAGACCTGCCTGAGTAGCTGGGCCTGATGCTGACTTGACCGCCAGCATCAGGCGCAGCCCTTTTAAGCGTTTCAAACTGGCGCTTTAAACCTGCAAGTCAAATTGGCAAATTAAGTACCACATCCGATACCGGACAAGCCACACAAGGCAAGATCCACCCCTCGCGCTTTTCATCCAGGCTCAGCCCTGGCCATTTGATTTTGTAAGTCACTTGGCCTTTGAGCAGCTGGCAAATGCAAGTACGGCACGTCCCGTTGCGGCATGAGCTGTCCAGCTTCAATCCGGGTGTGTTTGCCAGCTCTGCGGATTGAAGCAGGGTTTGACCGGCGGGTGCTGCAAATGTATCGCCGGCGGGCATGACGGTGGCTGTGAACACTGCTGGCGCAACTTGGCTCACTGTATGCATCCATCAGCCGCGATTGCGCTCCAGTATCACGATCATCATCAAACTCAGCAGCAATTGGTCTGCCTCGCGGGCTGACAGCGGCGCACTGGCGGCTTCCAATTCAATATCAAACCGGCCTTCAAACAGCGCAGGTTGCTTGGTCAACACCATCACTTGCGTACCGTCGGTTCGGCTCACTTCATAAGCAGGCTGAAACAAGTAGCCTGACAGCAAACCAATCACGGGAATTTGTCCAAACAAGGCGTCTAAAAAACGCGTCAACATGCTTTTTTCATTGACGTGAAAGATAAGCTGCCCGCTGTCCATGACGTCAAAACCGGCCTTCCACAGCGAGCGCAGGCCGCGTTGCTTGACGCAGCCCAGTGCTGCGCCTTGGGCATCGGTAAAGTTGTATTGGGCTGAAAAGTCGATCACCCGATCGGCTTGAATTTGATAGCGAACTTCTGTTTGACGTTCGTCGGCAAACACCGTCACCGCTTCTTTGAACTTGAAGAGCTTTTGCTTGACATAGGCCAGGCTGACACCATTTGCGTCGTGCACATAGAACTGCGGGGCAAAGGCCAGCAGCTTGAAGCTCAGGCGAAGCGGAAAGGCTAGGGTGGTGTGCATGATTTTTGGATGGCTGGGGTGACAGCAAGTGCGGTGAATATAGCCCAAGCCTATGCCTATGCAGCATTGCGCGACAATTACGTCTTATTTTTTACTGACAAGCGATTCTTAATGTCCAGCTACTCTGTTCGTCCTGCCGCCCCCCGCGATGCCAAAGCCATTGCTGAAATTCATGTGGCCACCTGGCAAGCCGCCTACCAGGGCTTGATCCCTGATGAAGTCCTCAAAGCCATGACCTATGAAAAGCGCCTGGCTTATTGGAAAGAGGCGATTGAGTTCAGTGACCCGCAAATTTTGGTGGCCACTGATGCTGACAAGGTGATTGGTTTTGTCGGTTTTGATCGATCACGTGACCCTGGTACCAAGTCCAGCGTGGGAGAGATTTGGGCGATGTACGTCACCCCCGCGCATTGGCGCAAGGGCGTGGGCCTGGCCTTGTGGGACGGCGCGCGTGACGGCTTGAAAGAAGAAGGCTGCACGCAAGTCACGTTGTGGGCGCTGGTGGCCAATGAGCGTGCCTTGCAGTTCTACGAACAAGCCGCAGGCTTTAAACGTGAAATGCCGTCCATTCGCACCACGGCTTATGGCAGCGTCAAGCTTGAAGAAATACGCTTGAAACGCCCGGTGGATTAACCCGGCAATTTTGCTGGCGTTTTTGTCCTACATCTAGCGCATCTACCAGCGCACAAGGGGCGTGGCGCTTTCTTTTTAAATTTGAGTAAATCCCGACGATCTTCAATCGGGTCTCAATTTTTGTCAAGGAATCATCATGGACAAACCCACCAACCCATCTGCCAACGCGGTTCAACGCGGTGTCGAATCAGCTGGTGCAGCCTTGCATCAGGGTATTGACAGATTGGCAGAGCCTGCACGCAGCACGGTTGATAGTTTGTCAGCCAGCGCGCACCAAACCGTTGATTCACTGGCTGGCAGTGCAGGCCATGTGGCCGATCGCTTTGCTGACGAGACACGCAGAATCAGCGAGGCCCCTGGCAAGGCGCTGGATTACTCTAAAACCTGCATACAAGACAGGCCACTTGAAGCCGTGGGCATTGCGCTGGCTGTGGGCTTTATTTTTGGCCGTCTCACAGCGCGTTGATCAGCCTGCTGGTCTAAACTGCAAACCGCCTACGAGCGGTTTTTTATTGCCCGACGCCAGCCCAAACCGAAACTAAAAACCTATGGCCTCCAGTCTCTTTTTACTCGTTGATGACATCGCCAGCATCCTGGACGACGTGGCCTTGCTGTCAAAGGTGGCGGCAAAAAAAACAGCGGGTGTGCTGGGCGATGACCTTGCTCTCAATGCGCAGCAGGTCGCGGGTGTCAAGGCCGAGCGCGAGCTGCCTGTGGTGTGGGCGGTGGCCAAGGGCTCGTTCATCAATAAGGCGATTTTGGTGCCGTCTGCGCTGGCCATCAGCAGCTTTGCGCCATGGGCGGTTACGCCGCTGCTGATGGCGGGTGGTGCGTATTTGTGCTTTGAGGGGTTTGAAAAACTCGCCCATAAATACCTGCACAGCAAATCTGAGCAAGCCGACCAGCGTCAGGCGCTGCTAGCAGCGGTCTCCAGCCCGGCGGTTGACTTGGTGGCAGTTGAAAAAGAAAAAATCAAAGGCGCCATACGTACCGATTTTATTTTGTCAGCAGAAATCATCGTCATCACTTTAGGCACAGTGCAGGCCAGTACGTTCATCACCCAGGTCAGTGTGCTCAGCAGTATTGCCGTCATCATGACGGTAGGCGTTTACGGTTTGGTAGCGGGTATTGTCAAACTTGACGATGGGGGCTTATTTTTAAGCCAGCGAATAGGGGACAGCGCCATGCGCCGTTTTGAACGCAGCTTGGGCCGGGGCATTTTGTGGCTCGCGCCGTGGCTGATGAAGGGCTTGTCAGTGGCGGGCACCATTGCGATGTTTTTGGTCGGCGGCGGCATTTTGACGCACGGCATCACGCCGCTGCACCACGCCATTGAGCAATTCACCGCAAAAATCGGCGGCGTGATGGCTACCATAGTGCCGCTGCTGATGGATGCTGTGGTGGGCTTGGTGACTGGCGCTTTGGTGCTGCTGGTGGTCACGCTGATCAAGCGTTTTCGTCACCGCATCTAGCGTGTTTTCAGCGGCGGGCGCTGTCATCTGGTAAAACAGTTGATTCTATTTTTTTGTTCGCTCCCTGATGACCACCCCAAACGCTACGCTTTTTCCGCCTGTTCTGGCACTGCCTGTCCTTCATTGGACTGAAGAAAAACAGCCCCGCACAGCCCTTTGGCGCTCGGAGCGTGGCGCACCGCCGCCCAAGCGCGTGGTGCTGGCTGACGATACCCTGAGCGCCGACAGCGCCTACCGCCAGGCCTGTGAAGGTACGGGGCTGCTGTGGCGCGGTGATTTTCAAAATGCGCGGTTGCTGCTGCAAGCCTTGACGAGGCGGATAGATAAGCCGCCCAAGGCCTCAAAAACCGCCAAGATGGGGCGCAAAAAAGCCTTGGCCCAAGCTGAGACTGGCGTGCCGCAAGCCGAGGCCTTTCACTTGTATCGCCAAGCGCAGGCACAGCGCGCCAGGGTGCTGGGTATGGTGTTGATTGAGTTTGCACCTGATTACGCCATTGCTTTGCGCCGCGCACCAGATGCGAAACAAGCCTGTACTGAAGCCTGGGGGATTGTTCAAGAGTCAAGCGGTTCCAGCGTTGCGTCATTGCGCGAGCTGCTGGGCGTCATCAGCGCGCACGAGTGGCGCAAGAAGGGAGTTGAAATTCCGGCGCTCACGTCTGCGGGCGCGGCGGTTGCCAAAGCCGCACCCAACAACCGCATCTACCCACACTATGGCGTGTTTTCCCCTGTGCGGGGCGAGTATGTTGACCTTGTCGCAAAAGCACCGCTACCTAAAAATCGCCCTGCCAAATTCGTCGCTTTTGACATTGGCACAGGCACTGGCGTGCTGGCCGCGGTGCTGGCGCTGCGCGAGGTTGACCAAGTGGTGGCCACCGACCAGGACGAGCGCGCTTTAGTCTGCGCCAAAGAAAATATTTACAAGCTGCGCCTGCCCAACCCGGTCAAGGTGATGCAGGCCGATTTGTTTCCTGAAGGCTTGGCATCTGTCATCGTTTGCAATCCGCCGTGGTTGCCAGCCCGGCCCGGCTCGCCGCTTGAAGGTGCGGTGTACGACGAAGGCAGCCGCATGCTGCTGGGCTTTATCAAAGGCCTGGCCGCGCACCTGGCCCCGGGGGGTGAAGGCTGGCTGATTTTGTCTGACTTTGCCGAACACCTGGGCTTGCGTACACGCTCGGAGCTTTTGGCCGCGATAGAGGCGGGCGGCTTGAAGGTATTGGGCCGAATGGATGTCAAGCCTGAACATCCCAAAGCGCTGGACGTCAATAATCCGCTGGCTGAGGCGCGTGCGAAAGAAGTCACCTCGCTCTGGCGTTTGTCGGCCGTTTAAAAATGATCTTGTTAGCGCCTATGGAAGGCCTGCTCGACTTTGTGCTGCGCGACATTTTGACCCGCGTCGGCGGCATTGACCGCTGCGTGTCCGAGTTCATCCGAATCACTGACCAGCTGCTGCCGGAGCGCGTGTTCACCCGCATCGTGCCTGAATTGCACAACGGGGGCCGCACTTTTGCAGGCGTGCCGGTGCGGGCGCAACTGCTGGGTTCAGACCCCGCCTGCATGGCCGACAATGCCGCGCGCCTGGCGTCCCTCGGCCCGGCGGGCATTGACCTGAACTTTGGCTGCCCCGCCAATGTGGTGAATCGCCACGGCGGCGGTGCGGCACTGCTGAAAGAGCCCGATACCATTCACGCCATTGTTGCTGCCGTGCGCCGCGCTGTGCCTGCGCACATGCCGGTGTCAGCCAAGATGCGGCTCGGTTACCTGGACGATTCACGCGCGGTTGAATGCGCCCTGGCGATTGCTGAGGGCGGCGCTGACGAGATGGTGGTGCACGCCCGCACCAAAGCCCAAGCCTACCGCCCACCCGCTTACTGGGAGCGCATTGCCGACATTCGTGCAGCGGTCAACATACCGGTCGTGGCCAATGGCGAAATCTGGACGGTGACTGATGCACGCCGCTGCCGCGAAGTCTCAGGCTGCGACATGTTGATGATTGGGCGCGGCGCGGTGGTAGACCCCGGGCTGGGGCTGGCCATCAAAGCTGATATGAACAAAACCGATTCAAACGCTGTGACCTGGGCACAGCTGCTGCCGCTGGTACTCGACTTTTGGCACATCGTGACCACTCGGCTGGACAACAAGGCGCAAGCGGGTCGGCTCAAACAGTGGTTGAATTTTTTAAGACGACGTTTCCCAGAGGCTGAAGTGGCCTACCAGTCACTGAAAACCATTAACAATCCAGTGCTGGTAGATGCCTGGCTGGCAGGCACCATGCGCAGTGACCAGTTGCAGTCTACAAATACTCATACAGAGCCGTTTACACTGGATATGCGCTCGATCCTAGCTTAAATTTAGCTATCAAATAACCACTTAGACCAATAAATACGGGCGCAAGCAGCTATGAAAATAAGAGCAAATAACATCGACATTGAAGTGATAGATTCTGCCCCTGATGCACCGCATCTGCCGGTCGTGCTGCTCATCATGGGGTTGGGCATGCAACTGATTGCCTGGCCACCCGGCCTGGTGCGCGAGTTGATGAATACGGGTTATCGGGTGATTCGTTTTGACAACCGTGACTGCGGACTGAGCGATAAATTTGACGCGCTCGGCATGCCCAATTTGCTCTGGCTAGGCCTGAAGTACAAGCTGGGCTTGAGCATCAAGCCGCCGTACAGCGTGCACGACATGGCGCTCGACACGCTGGGCGTGCTCGACGCGTTGCAGATTGACAGGGCGCACATCGTGGGCGTCAGCATGGGCGGCATGGTGGCCCAGCGTGTCGCGCTGATGGCACCTCAACGCGCTATCAGCCTGGCCAGCATCATGAGCTCCAGCGGCGCGCGTGGCTTGCCAACAGCCACGCCTGCCATCACGCGCCAATTGCTGAGCCGACCAAAAGGCAAAGGCAAACAGGCCGCGATTGATCATTCGGTCAAACTCTTCAAGGCCATTGGCAGCCCAGGATTTCCGCTGGATGAGGCGTTTCTGCGTGAGCGCGTCACCTTGTCGACAGAGCGCAGCTTTAACCCGCCCGGCATCGCACGCCAGATGGTCGCCATTGCCGCTGACAGCACGCGCGCTGCCGAGTTGTCAAAGATCGCCGTACCCACGCTGGTGCTGAACGGCAAGGCCGACCCACTCGTGCCGTTTGCTTGCGGTGAAGACACCGCCAAACGCATACCCGGCGCTAAGCTGGTGGGCGTTGACGGCATGGGCCATGATTTGCCGCCGGGTGTGGTCGAGCATATCCTCAAGCATTTGGTGCCACACCTCGAAGTCGCACAAAACCAGAGTCAACCGCTATGAACACACCTGAACAATCCCAACTCGGCAAGCCTTCGAGCTATGTCGATCAATACGACGCATCGCTGTTGTTTCCGATTCCGCGCGCTGACAAACGCGTTGAAATTGGTGTGACGGATGTACCGCCATTTTTTGGGGCAGACATGTGGACGGTCTATGAGCTGAGCTGGTTGAACCTGCGCGGCAAGCCCCAAGTGGCGTTGGCGCACATCACCGTGCCGTGTGAGTCGCCCAACATCGTTGAAAGCAAGTCTTTCAAACTTTACTTGAACAGTTTTAACAACACACGCTTTTTAGATGCGCGTGAGGTGCGTGAACGCATTCGTGCTGACGTCAGCGCTGCAACGGGTGTGGGCATCGGCATCAAAACCATCGGCCCCGAGCTGTTTGACCGCGAACCTGTGCATGAAATGGACGGATTGAACCTCGACAGGCTCGACGTGGAGTGCCTTCACTTCACACCCGCTCCCGAGCTGTTGTTTGCCGAGTTTGACGAGCCCCCCGTGACTGAAACGCTGACCAGCAATTTGCTCAAAAGCAATTGCCTGGTCACAGGCCAGCCCGACTGGGGCAGCGTGCAAATTGCCTATTCAGGCCCGGCTATCAACCAGGAAGGGCTGTTGCAATACCTGGTGAGCTACCGCAACCACAACGAGTTTCATGAGCAGTGCGTGGAGCGCATTTTTATGGACGTGTGGGCGCGCTGTAAACCCATCAAGCTGTCGGTGTACGCGCGCTACACGAGGCGCGGCGGGGTAGACATCAACCCCTTCAGGTGCAGCTACCCGGCGCAGTTGCCGCCAAACGTACGTACCGCGCGTCAGTAAGTCGAGCTGACAACACCTGGTTTGTAGTCAGCGACTGCTTTGGTCAGGCTGGCGGTTTCAGGGCAGCTTGCACAAACTGCTTTGAGTTTGGCAAGTTGCGCTTCAGCTTTCGCCTTTTGGTTGGTTTTGAGATAACCCATGCCTGAATACTCAAGTGCGCCTTTGTGATTCGGGTCCAGTGCCAACGCTTTGTCATAGGCGGCAAAAGCCTCGTCAAACTTGCCCAAAGCCCTGTTCGAGTAGCCCAGCATGTTGTGAGCGTCCGCGTTTTTTGGGTTTTCAGCAATTGCTTTTTTGAAGCTTGCAATCGCCTGCGTCCATTTTTGGTCTTTCACAGCTTGTCTGCCTGCAGCCATCTCGTCAGTAGCCTGCGCTACGGGCGTTTGACTAGGCGTGTCTGCTGCCATTGCCGTGCCTGCCAGTGCAAAACAGAGCAGGGGAAGTGCGACCAGTTGTTTAAAAGTAGATTTTTTCATGGGGAACTCCGTGATGGTTGGTTTGAAAGAATGTGCCGCTACTCATACTGTGCGCACAAAAGATAAACGCTGGGACTAACTGATTGGATGCAGATCAGATGCTGATTATTTGCGAATCACCACAATTTAGCGCAATTGCCCCTGAAGAACACGTTGTCACTGGGGCTTTCTGGTGTGGCATCGGTTTCAACCGTGACGATCAGCTTGCTGACTTTGGACAGCAGCTTTTCCGACGTATCGGGCAGTACCGATACCGCCGTACCCGTAGCCGGCACAGTTCCCATTGCAAAGGCCGGTGAATTGGCAGGCACAGCCCAAAGCACCAGTCGCCCGGTGGCTGGCGGGGTAAAAGGGCCTATGACTTTGATGCTCATGGTTTTGCCGTGACGCAGCGAGCTGACCAATACCTTGCCGTTACCTGCAGCGTCTGTTAGCAGGCCGACGTAGCTTTGCGGCAGGTTTTCACCGGTACGCATGGCGACTTGGTCTGCCGTCATGAACAGCGCGGGCGCGGTAAAAAACACCGCGCTGGCCGCCAGTACGCCGGCAACCAAACCGCTAAAACCAAAGCCCGCAGGGCGTAACCATGCAGGCCATATTGACGAGCTATGTGCCTTGGTCTGCGTGCGTGCGGCAATCGCAGGCCACAGCTGCTTTGAGGGCTGTTGTGCAGGGATTGATGAGGCGAGTTGACCGAGTCGGCCTTCCCACTGTGCCACCAGTACCCGCACATCGGCACGGTCGCATTGCAAACGCTCAAAGCGCCTTTTTGCGCCGCCACTCAATGTGCCCAGCACGTAGCTTGATGCCAGATGTTCCAGCAGGGCAGGGTGACTGTATTTCATGCCGCCACCCCCTGCGCGGCCAGGCAAGACTTGAGCTTGTCAAGCCCGCGCCGTATCCACGCCTTGACCGAGCCCAGCGGCGCGCCCATTTGCGCGGCCACTTCGCTGTGCGACAAGCCCTGGTAGTAGGCCAGTGCCAGGCTTTGGCGATGGCTGCCGCTAAGCGCGTTCATGCAGCCTTCAATCTGCAGGCTTTGGCTGGCAACTTCCAGCAACTCCACCGCACTGGGTGCAGAGTTGCCTTGTATGTCAATGGTTTCATCGTCCACATCAGGCAGTTCATTTTCTTTGCGGCGCGCTCTGGCGCGGTAGGCGTCCAGCGCCTTGTTTCGCACGATGGCAATCAGCCACGTCATGGGCTGTACGGTTTGCCCGTCTACCTCACTGCGGAAGCTGGCGGCGTTTTTCCAGATGCTCACATAAGCCTCTTGCAATGCGTCTTCAGCCACTTGGCCTTGACCCAATATACGAACAGCGACGCCAAACAGATGCGTGTGGGTGCGTTGATATATGGCGGCAAAGCAGGCGTGGTTGCCCTGCCCTGCCAGGGTCAGCAGTTGCTCAAGGCTGTGTGCGTCGGATGCCATCCGGATTAATGTAGCCGACCAAAGATTCTGCAAATTTCTGTGACAGCCCAATACTGATGGTTATCCGGGTGCAGAGTAAGTTTGCGGAACGGCTGGAGCCCGCACGCGGCGTGGCACAACAGTGAGTTGAAACGTGTTTTTAGCCGCGGCTGCACCAATCGTGGTGGTCTGCGCTGGCACGTCAATCAGCTGGTCGGCCTGCCACAGCTTGACCTGCGCCGCGCCGTCTGGCAAGTCGTCAAACGTGACCATGCCATTGGCGCCGGTTTTAGCCGCCCAGGGCGAATCACTGACGTAAACATAGCCGCGCATGGAGCCATGAATGAAGCAGCCCAGCAGGGTCGCGCCCATTACACCCGGCTTATCCATCGTGACATCGCTGGTTTTGGCGGGCTTGCCGTCTGGTTTGCCCTCCAGACGAAGTTCAAAACCGGCATTGGTGGTGTTGAACTGGCCCATGCCTGCCGGAGATGAGCGCACATGGTGGTCCCACGGGTCACTGTTAGAAAAACGCACTTTGGCACCGACGGGCACCAGCGTGACCGCCGGGATGAACTGCATCTTTTCCTGGTTGATGGCCGATTGCATGGGCAGCGGCGTTTTAGGCTGTACCGACCTGTTGGTGGGCACGATGACGACCACCGCATCTGGCACGGGCTTGCCGTCTTTGTCGACCACCGAGACCGACAAACTGCCTGCCGATGCAGCCATTGCAAGCGTTGAAAAAGCGAAGCAGATCAGTGATTTCTTCATGGTGGGCAAGTTTTGATGATGGGAAGATTCAGTTTACTTTGGCGTGATGATGTCACGATGCATCGGCGCAAGCAAGGCCAGCATTTCATTTTGTTTGCGTGTCGGGATGCTTTTGGCGTCCATACTGGCCTGCAGCACTTCTACCAGTGCATGAAAGTCGGATTTTTTGATGTCCAGATTGGCGTGCGAGCTTTTCATGTCTGCGCCCTTGTACACGCAAGGCCCACCAGCCAGCGAACAGAGCTGGTCAACCAGTTGCTCTTTGACCCGCTGCTGGTTAGACGGCTTGAAGTGCGGGCCGGTACGCGCGTCGGCCAGTAGGCGGACCATGAAGTCGTCCATCAGCGCGACCAGGCCAGCTTTTTCACCGAAGGCTTTGTAGAGCTGGTCATCTTTGGCGGCCATGGTTTGAGCGATGGGTGCGCTTGCAAACAACAAAGTAGATGCGGCTAAGGCAAAAGAAAGAAGGGATTTTTTCATGATGATGTGGAGGGTTAAAAAAAGGAGTTGTTTAAAACGCGACTTGGGCTGACAGGTAGTAACCGGTCTGTTTGCGGCTGGCGGTGGTGGCGGGCACGATCACGCCCAGGTCTACGTAAGCCAACGTCAGCGACAGGTTTTTGCTGGGTGCCCAGGCAATAAAAATGTCTTTCCAGTCTTCAGACCTGAGGCCATTGCCCAGGCCTGCTGCTGCGCCCGCTTTGGTCAGCTTGTTGCGCATGAACCGGTACTCCGCACCCACCACTATGTTCTTGGTCAGCAGGTAACCAACTGAAAATTCAGGCTGCAGGCTGTAGCCGTTTTCACTGCCACCCAGCGTCGCGCCGTAGCCCAGCAAACCGTTTTGGTTGGCTTTGGTGGCGCGCAAGGTGCCATTGACCAGCAGGCTTTGGCCCAAGAAAAGTTTGGTAGCGCTGACATAAAAATCAGTCCCGCTGCGCTTGGCGCCAAGCGCATTCAGCGTAGCGTCCAGCCCGGTGGAGCCCAGTGTTTTGTATTGCAGGCCCACAGCGATTTGCGGCATCAGGCTGTCGCTGTCCAAAATCGCGTCGCCCGCCACCCGCACCTTAGCGCCAAAAATGGTCTGCTTCAACCGCAAGCCCGGCAAACCCAGGCCAGTGCCGGTGACGCGGGTGTCGAAGTCCTGCTGAGCCACTGACAGCTCAAATCGGTCGTTGATGCCGACGGCCGCACCGTAAATATTCAGGCCATAGTCACGGGTGCCTGCGTTGGTAATAAAGGCCGAGCCGCCGATTTCGCCATCTGTGGCGTTGGTGCCAATCACAGCCCAGGGCGTCAAGCCGCCGCCAGCAGCGCCGTCAATGCTGCTCACGCCGCCGGTCAGCAGCAGTTTGCCTGTTTCAGCCTGCGCGCCGGCGCAAAAGGCGGCTGCACTGGCGGCTATCAAGGTGGTGGCTAGTTTAGTTTTCATAAGGGCTCCAGTAGGTGAAAGGAATCGAATTTGTAAAAGTGTCATGAGATGTATATGAGTTGAATACGCCCCGGGCTTGCGATTGGATTCACACTTTGTTAAGCCTTGGAAAATTATTTTTTCGAATCAAATGAATCCAAATCAGAAATTAGTTACGTATTACTCATCATGAACCCATCGATTCGATCAGTTGCCTTGCTGTTGGGCTGCGTATTTAGCGTTTTAGCGCTGGCCCAAGCCGTGCCAGCGCCCCCGCGTGAATGGGTCAGCCCGCCGCCCGGTGATGTGCAAAAGGGAGCCGCCTTGTACCAGCAGCACTGCACCGCCTGCCACGCGATTGACAGCAACAAAATTGGCCCGGCGCATCGCGGCGTGGTGGGGCGCAGGGTAGGCAGTTTGCCCGGCTACAAGTATTCAGTCGAACTGGCCGCGTCCCGCCTGCGCTGGACACCGCAAACCCTGAACAAATGGCTGGGCGACCCGGAAGAGCTGGTCAATGGTCAGCGCATGGGGTTTTTGATTGAAAGCGAGCAGGAGCGGGCTGACTTGATCACCTACCTGACCACATTGAAGTAGCAAGCGGTATCAAAACAGTTGGTTAGTAGGCGATTCAGCCGCTATTATTTCAGGAGCTGCTTGCGCCCGTATTGGTTGGTCTGAAGGCCTATTTGATACCATAAAAGTACCGTTTTTAGACATTTCCAGTACATTTTCAGCCTTTTCAAGCGACGCCGCCCGCACGCCCAGCAAACGCAGCTTTTTGTCCAGCGGTACGCGCTTCAAGCACTGCCCAGCCACCTGCCGAATGGTTTTGGCATCCAGCGTGTAGCTGTCGAGTGTTTGGTCACGGGTGGCGATTTTGAAGTCGTCATAGCGCAGCTTGATGCCAATCGTTTTAGCCGCGTAGCCTTTGCGCTGCAAATCCGCAGCCAGCTTGCTGCACAGCTCGGTAAATATCGCACTCAGCGCGGCTTTGTCGCGTACCGCATGCAGGTCTTTGTCAAAGGTGGTTTCGCGGCTCATGCTCACTGGCTCGCTACTGGTCACGACTGGTCGGTCGTCGCGGCCCCAGGCCACTTCATGCATCCAGGCACCTGTGGCTCTGCCAAACTTGGCGACCAAAAATTCAGGTGTTTGCGCCGCCAGTTCTCCAATCGTTTGTATGCCCAGGGCGGCCAGCTTTTCATCAGCCTTCGGCCCAATGCCGTTGATTCTGCGGCACCTGAGCGGCCAGATTTTGCTTTCTAAATCAGCCTCATGCACGATTGAAATGCCATTCGGCTTATTGAACTCACTCGCCATTTTGGCCAGCAGTTTATTGGGTGCCACACCGACTGAGCAAGTCAACCCCGTGGCTTCAAAAATCGCTTTTTGAATCAAGCGCGCCAGTACTCGCCCGCCTTCACGCTGGCCACCGGGTACGTCTGTGAAGTCGATGTACACCTCGTCCACGCCCCGGTCTTCCATCAGGGGCGCAATCTCAAGAATCGTGTTTTTAAAGAGGCGCGAGTATTTACGCACTTCCTCAAAATCAACCGGCAACACAATCGCCTGCGGGCAAAGCTTGGCCGCCTTCATCATACCCATGGCAGAGCCCACCCCAAACTGCCGCGCAGCGTAAGTGGCCGTGGTGATCACGCCGCGCCCCACGTAGTCTTTGAGCAACGGGAAATCAGCCACCGGAATAAAACGCGGGTCACGCTCAGGTTGGGCAGCCAGCAAAGCATCGTCGACCTTGCGCCGCCCCCCGCCTATCACCACCGCCAAACCCTTGAGTTGCGGGTAACGCAGCAGCTCAATGGACGCAAAAAATGCGTCCATATCCAGGTGGGCGATACGTCGTAGGGGTGGTGTCATGACACTTTATTGTGGCGCTGTTGTCAGGCATGCAGGTGGTGGCTGAAATACACCAGGGCCCCAAAACCATCATGGAGTATTTGCTCAGATCGGTGCAAAAGGTGGCGAATGAGGCGGGGCGGGAGCGGTGATGGGGGTTGATCAACTTCATAAGCAGGTACTTTTTGATCGCTCCTCCTCTAAGTTGAGGATGTACAAAACCTCAGCTATCGGTATGCTATTTGCAGAGTTTTATTTCAGATTCAATGTTTTAAAAAAAATGAAAATCCAATCAAACTCAATAAATTACTATCAATTCCGTAGCTGCTTGCGCCCGTATCTATTGGTTAAAACACCGATTCGATACCCTAAAACGGCTCAAAAAACCTTGCCTGATGTACCCACGTCATGCAGGCGCACGCGCGGCGGTAAAAAAATCACTCCTAATTCAATAGCTGCTTGCGCTCGTAAACAGGGCGTTAGAGGCCGATATGGCAGTAAAGAACGGACTAAAAGCCATCAAAACTTGCCTTTTAACCAATCTGCAACTACCGCCAATTCACTGAAAGGCCAAACAGCATGAAACCCATCTTCAAATCGCCAGGCATGAGCCTGTTTAAAACAATCGGATTGGTATTGACATTAGGAATGATGATGAGCGCGTGTTCAGAAGCCACTTGGAAAGAAGAAGTGCTGCTGCACGATGGCAGCAAAATTCTTGCAACGCGTTCGCAAAGTCGGGGTGGTCGGGGGGAAATAGGGCAGCCACCTATCAAGGAACACTCAATTACTTTTTACATACCAGGAACAAGTAAACCTATTACGTGGCAAAGCGAATTTACGAAAGATGTCGGTCATGCCAATCTTGATTTGCTGGCATTGGACATACTAAATGGAACGCCGTATATCGCAACAAATCCTACTGGCTGTCTTGCCCATAACAAGTGGGGCAGACCGAATCCTCCCTACATATTCTTTAAATACATCGATCAAGAATGGAAGCAAATTTCCTTGCAAGAATTCCCGGTAGAAATTAGACAACCCAACGTGGTGATAGATACCTATACCGAAAAATGGATTAAGGCAGAAGAGCAGAAATCTGGTTTTGTCTCAGCCGCCAGCATCAAAGAACTCAACAGCAGCCTGACACAACAAGAATACAAAAAAATCGTTCGCGAACCAATCAAGTATGAGGAACCGGAAGGATGTCCGGTAATGGTTCGAATTGAGGGTGGGTGGGTGTCCCCGGGGGGGGCCAAAGCGCCGAAGCTCAACGATTCAGCCACTTCAAACGACAAAAAATAGCAATCAATTTCAAACATTTTTAACTAGAGAATATGAACAATTGGGGTCTGAGGTAACCCGGATTTCCCGGACAGCCAAATTAAGCACCGTAGTACATCCGCTCAAATTGCACAGGGCAATGGTAATTGAGTGACTGATGAATACGGCGGCGGTTGTAGAACAGCTCAATGTAGTCAAAGAGAGCCGTCTTTGCCTCCTCACGAGTTGCAAAGTCACAGTGGTGAACCAGCTCGTTTTTCAGGTGAACAATTGGGGTCAGACCCCAAATAACAACTCCAATTAACAACTCCAATTAACAACTAAACCACGCGTGCTGCCCATCCATGATGTGTCGCCGTCTGGGACGCTTTGGCTTGATTGGGGTTTCAGACTTTGGGGTAGGAACCCGGCAGCAAAATACCTGCATCCACCGCATTGATATCCGTCTTTCCGCAAAACGCCATCGTCAAGTCCAGCTCTTTGTGAATGATCTGTAACGCTTTGGTCACGCCTTCTTCACCCATGGCGCCCAATGCGTAGAGCCAGGCTCTGCCGATGTACACGCCTTTGGCGCCCAGGGCGATGGCTTTGATGACGTCCTGGCCGCTGCGTATGCCGCCGTCCATATGCACTTCAATCTCCTTGCCGACTGCAGCCACGATGCGGGGCAGGGCGCGTATTGACGATTCAGCGCCGTCGAGCTGCCGGCCGCCGTGGTTGGACACGATAAGTGCGTCTGCACCGCTGTCAACCGCCAGACGTGCGTCTTCTTCGTCTTGAATGCCCTTCAAAATGATTTTGCCGCCCCAGCGCTTTTTGATCCATTCAACATCGCCCCAATTGAGCGCTGGGTCAAACTGCTTGGCTGTCCAGTCGCTCAATGAGCTCATGTCTTCAACACCCTTGACGTGACCCACGATATTGCCAAAGCCGTGGCGCTTGGTACCCAGCATGCCCAGGCCCCAGCGCGGCTTGGTGGCCATGTTGATGATGTTGGGGATCGTCAATTTGGGCGGTGCCGACAAGCCGTTTTTCAAGTCTTTATGGCGTTGCCCGAGGATTTGCAGATCCAGCGTGATGACCAGAGCCGAGCAGTTGGCGGCTTTGGCACGGTCAATCAGGCGCTCGATAAAGTCACGGTCTTTTAATACATAAAGCTGAAACCAGAACGGGTGGCGGTCCGTCGCGCTGGCCACGTCTTCAATCGAGCAAATGCTCATGGTCGACAAGGTGAACGGAATACCGAATTTTTTGGCGGCGCGTGCGCCGCAAATCTCGCCATCAGCATGCTGCATACCGCTCATGCCGGTGGGTGCTATTGCAACGGGCATCGCGACGTTTTGGCCAATCATCTGGGTGGCGGTGCTGCGGCCTTCCATGTTGACGGCGACGCGCTGGCGGAATTTGATCGATTGAAAATCTGCCTCGTTGGCGCGGTAGGTGCCTTCTGTCCAGGAGCCTGAATCGGCGTAGTCGTAAAACATGCGTGGCACACGCTTTTTGTGCAATACGCGCAGGTCTTCAATGTTGGTGATGATGGTCATGGCTTGTCTCCGTGTGGAATTATTTGCAATTTAATCGTAACAAGGTAGCCCACCTCGCAGCGTGAAAATGACTGAAAGTGCATTGAAATTATTTTGACAAGCGCGCCCGATGCCGCGCAATCTGCGCCCGCACCTGCACAGGCGCTGTGCCGCCCAGGGTGCTCCGCGCATTCAGCGAACCGCGCAGGCTCAGCACGTCGTACACGTCTTTTTCGATTTTTGGATTGAACTCCTGCAGTACGGCCAGCGGCAGTTCTGACAGGTCGACGCCGTGCGACATGGCGGCTTTCACAGCGTGGGCTACTGCTTCATGTGCATCGCGGAAAGGCAAGCCTTTTTTGACCATGTAGTCGGCCAGGTCTGTGGCGGTGGCGTAGCCGCGCAGGGCGGCTTGCTCCATCGCTTCGGGTTTAACGGTGATACCGGCCACCATTTCGGCAAAAATACGCAAGGTGTCTTTCAGCGTATCCACGGTGTCGAACAGCGGTTCTTTGTCTTCCTGGTTGTCTTTGTTGTAGGCCAGGGGTTGGCCTTTCATCAGGGTGATCAAACCCATCAAATGACCAACAACACGGCCGGTTTTGCCGCGTGCCAGCTCGGGCACGTCGGGGTTTTTCTTCTGCGGCATGATGGACGAGCCGGTGGTGAAGCGGTCGGGGATATGGATAAAACCAAAGTTCTGGCTCATCCACAAAATCAGCTCTTCACTCATGCGGCTGATGTGCACCATCGCTATCGACGCGGCGGCAGTGAATTCAATCGCAAAGTCGCGGTCGCTCACTGCGTCCAGCGAGTTTTGGCACACGCAGGGCTGGCCATTGTCATCGACCATGCCCAGCGACTTGGCGACACGTTCTCTATCCAATGGGTAGCTTGTCCCGGCCAAGGCGGCAGCGCCCAGCGGCAGAAAATTAACGCGTTTGCGCACATCAGCCATGCGCTCTGCATCACGCGCAAACATTTCCACATAAGCCAACATGTGGTGACCAAAGCTGACCGGTTGGGCAACTTGCAGATGGGTAAAGCCGGGCAGTATCACATCGATGTTTTTGTCGGCAATATCGACCAATGCTTTTTGCAATTCAGTCAGCAGCTCGGCGATCAAATCAATCTCACCTCGAAGCCACAGCCGCACATCGGTAGCGACTTGGTCGTTCCTGGAGCGGCCCGTATGCAGGCGCTTGCCCGCATCGCCTACAAGCGCGGTAAGGCGGGCTTCAATGTTCAGGTGGACGTCTTCTAAATCGAGCTTCCATTCAAACGCACCCGACTCAATCTCCGCCGTGATTGTTGCCATGCCGCCTTTGATGGACGCGTGGTCCGCGGCATTGATGATGCCCTGCGCAGCCAGCATGTCAGCATGCGCCAATGAACCATGAATATCGGCTTGCCACAAGCGCTTGTCAAAAAATACGCTGGACGTGTAGCGCTTGACCAAGTCACTCATAGGCTCAGAAAACAAGGCCGACCAGGCTTGGGATTTTTTGTCGAATTGGTTCACTTTTATCTTTCAGGGTGCATTTTGCTTGTCTGTACGCTCGGGCAATGCAATACTTGTCCCGTTGATTTTATCTGCCACTCATGAAGACACCCCACTCAGCTTTTGCTGAATCCACTCTGCTAGGCGGTTTGACGGCCACCGACGACGGCTTGGTTGCGCCCTTTGCCGCACCCGCACGTCCGAATATGTTTGACGCCTGTCACGTGGGCGTGGTGCTGCGGGCGGTGCTGTTTGTTGAAAGCGTGGTCGGTGTTGGTGCCTTGTTTGTGGTCAGCCAGCCGCTTGATTGGCTGCTGCGCTTTTCATTGCTGACAGGTGGTGTGCTGCCCGCTACGCTGGCGTGGTTGATTGCCGCTTGTGCGTTAAAAACCCGACTGGCCAAGCTCAAGCCCGCAGGGCAATGGCTGGCGGGCATCAGTTTGGGGGGCGTGGCTGGCTTGTATGGCTGCGGCTTGCTGAGTTTCATGGGTTTGCTGCAACCCACGCCGTGGTTTGCCAGCGCCGCTGCGGGTGCGCTGCTCTCTGGCATGTTGATGGCGGGGCTTTACTGGCGTACCAGGGCGCGCACGCCAGCCGCCACGGCGGCGCGACTGGCTGAGCTGCAATCGCGCATCCGGCCGCACTTTTTGTTTAACACCCTCAACAGCGCCATTGCCCTGGTACGCGCCGAGCCGTTAAAGGCCGAGGCCGTACTGGAAGACTTGAGCGAGCTGTTTCGCAGCGCATTGGCCGACCCAGCGGAGTCGGTGACCTTGAGCCAGGAAATCACGCTGGCTCAACGCTACCTGGCGATTGAAGCCATCCGCTTTGGCGAGCGCTTGCAAATTAGCTGGAATTTAGACCCCGATGCCATGCAAGCCCGGCTGCCCCCGCTGCTTTTGCAGCCGCTGGTTGAAAACGCCATCAAGCACGGTGTGGAGCCCAGCGCCACCGGTGCACAGGTGAAAATTTCAACCGAACGGCGGGGCAGTGTGGTGGTGGTCAAGGTCAGCAACACCACTCCCGCTGGCGTAGGTGAGCGCGGCAATGGGCTGGCCCTTAGCAACGTGCGCGAGCGTTTGCTGCTGCTGCATGATGTGCAGGCGCGATTCCAAACGGTTTATAAAGACGGTGTTTTTCAAGTACGGCTGGAGCTACCTGCATGAACTTAAAAGTGTTGCTGGTTGACGATGAAGTACTGGCCAGGCAGCGCCTGCGCACGCTGCTGGCCGATTGCACCGCACCCGGTGCTGATGTGCTGGCCGAGGCGGGTAATGGCCCACAGGCGATTGCGGCACTCAAGCAGGGTGCGTTTGACCTGGTGCTGCTCGATGTGCGCATGCCCGGAATTAGCGGCGTGCAACTTGCGCAAACCATCAACGACATGGCCCTACCGCCAGCAGTGGTGTTTGTCACGGCGCACGCCGAGCATGCTGTGCAAGCCTTTGACGTTGCAGCTGTGGACTATCTGACCAAGCCGGTGCGGCTAGAGCGCCTGCAGCAGGCGCTACAAAAAGTAGATCGTCTTGTCCAATCAAAACAAGACAAAACAGCCAATTTTTCAGATGGTACGCTGATCATTCAAGACCGGGGCCGGACAGAAAGAGTGCCATTGAGCGAGGTGCTGTACCTGAAGGCCGAGCTGAAATACATCACTGTGCGTACGGTAGCCCGCAGCTATATTTTGGATGGCGCGTTGAATGAGCTGGAAGAAAAATACCCCACTCAGTTCATGCGCATTCACCGCAACGCACTGATTGCCCGACGTGCCGTACGTGCGCTTGAAAAACACTACGATGCTGAAGAGGGCGAAGGTTGGGCGGTGCGGCTAAACGGTATTCCTGAGTTGCTGGCGGTGTCCAGGCGACAGCTCAGCGCGGTGCGCGACGCGATTGCACATTGATAATCGGTTTTTATTCTTTTGATTTAACTCTTTGATGCAAAGCCGCGCCAACTTCAGTACCCGCCATATTCGGCAATTTAGCAATGAGCCCGCATCTGAGCAGCAATTGGTACAAGCATTTTTTGCCGGTCGCCCCGGGTTTTATGTGGATGTAGGTGCCAATGATCCCGTGCTTGACTCGCAATCCCAGCACCTGGAGGCGTTAGGCTGGACGGGTTTGCTGGTCGAGCCGGATCCAGACTGTTGCGAATTGCTGAGGAAAACCCGCACCGGTACGGTGGTTGAAATGGCTTGCTCCAGTCCAGAGAACGCTGGCAAGTTGCTACAGCTCAACCGCGCTGGCCCGCACTCTACCCTTGAAGACAAACCGATTGCTTTGGGTGCGGTGGTGCGCTCGACCGTTGCAGTGCGTTGCGATACGCTTGACACTATTTTGCAAAGCCACAGCGTTCCGGTTGGTTTTGATTTTCTGTCGATTGATATTGAAGGCCACGAATTAGCCGCTCTATCTGGCTTTACTTTTAACAAATGGCGGCCACGACTGGTCTTGATGGAAGACCACGTCACCCACCTCGACAAGCACAGGTTGATGCAGCGCAGTAACTACCAGCTACTGATGAGAACAGGGCTCAATAGCTGGTATGTACCAGCGAATTTTCCCTACAGCTATTCTTTGCAGGCCAGGTTTGAATACTTGAGAAAGTATTATTTCGGTTTACCGCTGCGCAAATTACGTTACTCACTCGAATAATGTCTGTGGGGGCGGTATTGCTTCTCTAACCAAGGGCAGGTGCTTGTATGAGCTCAAGGATGTTTTATGCCCAGTGATCCCCCGTTGTCCGTTTCATCGTCCGAGCTTTCTCAGTTGCAGATGCCCGTTAGCATTCGCAGCCTGTCACTGGCCATCATTGCTTTGCTGGCTGCCTTGTTTGTGCTCCATTGGGCGAGAGCGGTGTTCATCCCATTCATGCTGGGACTGGTCTTCAGCTACGCGCTGTCGCCTATCGTCAATTGGATGGAGACGCGCCGCATACCACGCGCCGTGGGTGCTGGCGTGTTGATGCTGAGTCTCTTGGCTGCTATGGGCACGACGACCTATGCGCTGTCTGATGAAGCGGTTCGATTGGTCGAGTCTTTGCCCGCCGCCGCGCAGAAATTCAGGCAAACCATCAAAACCCGGCAGGGTGGCACGGGCAGTACGCTGGACACAGTGCAAAAAGCCGCCACGCAAATTGAGCAGGCAGCTCAGGAAACGGCAATACCATCAACCAGCAGAGGCGTGATGCGCGTTGTTGTTGAGCCTGCCCGCTTCAATATTAAAGACTATCTATGGTCGGGCACGATTGGCCTGGCCACCTTGGTTGGCCAAATCACCGTGGTGGTTTTTTTGACCTATTTTTTAATGGTGTCGGGCAACACCTTCAGGCGCAAGCTCATCAAGCTGGCCGGGCCGTCGCTCAGCAGCAAGAAAGTAACTCTGCAGGCGCTGGATGAGATTACTGGGCAAATTCAGCGCTACTTGCAAGTACAGCTGGCCACCAGCGCGCTGGTGGGCTTGCTGACTGGGCTGGCGCTGTGGGCGATAGGACTTGAGAACGCCGCCGTCTGGGGCATTGTTGCCGCCGTGCTCAACTTGGTGCCGTATGTGGGCTCGCTGATCACCGCTGCGGCGTCTGGTGGGGTGGCGTTTGTGCAATTTGGTTCTAGCAACATGGCGCTGCTGGTGGCTGGCGCATCCATCGTGATTCACACCATCGTCGGCAACCTTATCACGCCCTGGCTGACCAGCCGTGCCAGCCGCATGAACCCAGTGGCGGTGTTTGTGGGGTTGCTGGCCTGGGGCTGGTTATGGGGCGTATGGGGCCTGCTGCTGGGCTTGCCGATTTTGATGATTGTCAAAGCGGTGTGCGACCGGGTTGATGACTTGAAGCCGATTGGTGAGTTTTTGGGGGCTTGATGCCGCCTTGAAAGCGCACGGACTTTGTGGAACCATCGGGTTTCATGAATATTTTGCATTCAGCCGCCACCGGCATTGGTTAAAATCGCGAGTTGTCTTCATCACAAAGAAAAAAACATGCTTGAGCTTCTGTCTGACCCGCAAATCTGGATTGCCTTTGCCACCCTAACCCTGCTGGAACTGGTGCTGGGCATCGACAACATCATCTTCATATCGATTCTGGTCGACAAATTGCCCAAGGCGCAGCAAGAGCTGGCCCGCAAAATTGGCCTGTTCATGGCCATGTTCATGCGCATTGGTTTGTTGTTTATCTTGTCCTGGATTGTCGGTTTGACCGAACCGCTTTTCACCGCCTTTGGCAAAGCCGTCTCTGGCCGCGATTTAATTTTGATTTTGGGCGGCTTGTTCTTGATCTGGAAAAGCACGGGCGAGATTCACGAGTCGCTCGAAGGCGTCGAGGCGCACACATCCAACGCTGTCAAAGCTACCTTTGGCGCGGTGATTGTGCAAATCATGATCGTTGACATGGTGTTCTCGCTCGACTCCATCATCACCGCCGTCGGCATGGTTGACGAGCTGGCCGTCATGATCGCTGCAGTCGTTGTCTCGGTAGGCTTGATGATGCTGTTTGCGTCCGCGATTGGCCGCTTTGTGTCAGACCACCCGACCATCAAAATGCTGGCTTTGGCCTTTTTGGTGGTGGTAGGCGTGGTGCTGGTGGCTGAAGGTTTTGGGACCAAAGTGCCTAAAGGCTATGTCTACTTTGCCATGGCGTTTTCATTGGGCGTGGAGATGCTCAATATCTGGATGCGCAAACGCTCAGCCAAACCGGTGCATCTGCATGATGCCTACCGGCCTGCTGAAACCGATAAAAAATGACCTGCAGGCGGCTTGGCATGCCTTTTCCAGGTATGTTTTAGGTCTGTAGGCCAATAAATACGGGCGCAAGCAGCTATTAATTTAATAGCTTTTGGCCGCCCATAAATCGCTCAGCCGCATATCGGCGTAGCTGTAGGTATCGGCTGACAGGTAAAAGCCCTGCTGCCCCGCGCTGATCGCACAGGCTCTCCTGCAACATGGGTATCTAACTCCAAAGGATACCTATGCAAGTTCTGTTGAACACTGATCACCACACGGATGGCAGCCATGAGATGGCCGACCATCTGACGCTTGTCGTCAAGGATGCAGTTGCCCAATTTGGCGAGCATGTCACGCGGGTTGTGGCTCACATTGCTGATGAAAACAGCAGCGCCAAAACCACATCGGACGAGATTCAATGCACGCTTGAAGCGCGACTTGTGGGACTTGAGCCAGTCGTCGTTAAAGACCGTGCAGGCAGTGTCCACCAGGCGATTCATGGCGCAGCAGGTAAGCTCAAACGTGCAGTCGGCACAGTGCTGGCAAAGCATGACCCAAGGCAAACCCACCAGCGAGCTTCAACCTTGCCAGATGAGCCTGCATGAACCGACGGCCAAAACACGGTTTTGAGCAATAGTTCCGTGCTCTGAGCCTGTTTTGCCTGTGTTTTCCCTAGGCTTACGTTTGCAGATCTCAGCCTAATATATTTGCGCGCCATCCAGCGCCAAATTATTTAAAACGAGGGAAACCATGCGACATCATTTCTGGGTATCACTGGGTCGGTCTGCTCTTTACACCGCAGCCGCTGTCACACTCGCATCTTGCGCCAACATGCCGGGCGAAAGCGCCAGCGCAACCTTGCAGCGCGCCAACACCGCCATGGGCGGTACAGCACTTAAAAGCATTTCATTTGCGGGCACAGGCACTGGTGCCACCTTCGGCCAGGCCTATTTGGCTGGCCAGGCTTGGCCCAAAATCACCTATTCAAGCTTCTCACGTGTCGCGGATTACGAAAACGCAGCGTTCAGAGAAGACGCCGCCCGTACCCGCGCCGAGCCCAACGGCGGCGGCGCCATACCGTTGATGGGCATGGGCGAGCAGCGCACCACTGGCTTGATGCGCGGCGCCAGTGCCTGGAACATGGTCGGCCCTGCACCCGTGGCCGCGCCTGTAGCCTATGACATGCGCGTGCATGACTTGTGGACCACGCCGCATGGTGTCATCAAAGCGGCAATGGCCAACAACGCCACCTCAAGCATGCGCACTGTCGATGGCAAAACTTTCACTGCCGTGTCTTTTGCGGTGCCAGGTCGCTACCGCGCCACGGCGCTGATCAACGCTGCGGGCATGGTCGAGCAGATTGAATCCACTCAGCCGCACCCAGTGACTGGCGATACCGCCTCCGTCATCCGCTTTTCAGACTACAAAGACACCGGCGGCGTGAAGTTTCCGATGCGTATACAGCAAAGCATGGGCGGCCACCCGGTGCTGGACTTGACGGTCAACGATGTCAAACCCAACGCCCCAGCCGGTATTGAGGTTCCCGCACTGGTCACAGCTTTTGCAGAAAACGTTGTTGCCACCAAAGTAACGGATGGCGTGTGGCACATGGCCGGCGGCTCACACAACAGCGTGGCGATTGAAATGAAAGACCACATCATGGTGGTTGAAAGCCCACTGTACGACGGCCGCGCCGTGCCCATGCTGGCTGCGGTTAAAAACCTCAGCCCCGGCAAGCCGATTCGCTTTGTCGTCAACTCGCATCACCACTTTGACCATTCAGGCGGCTTGCGCAGCGCCGTGGCTGAAGGGGCAACACTGGTCACCAGCGAGGTGTCACGCCCGTTTTTTGAAGCCACGATGGCCAACCCAAACAGCATCAAACCCGATGCCATGCAACTGTCTGGCAAAAAGGCCAGCGTAACCGGCGTGAGCGGCAAACGCAGCTTTACTGATGGCGCCAGGGTGGTGGATGTTTACTACATTGAAGGTAGCGTGCACGCCAATGGCTTTTTGATGGCTCACATGCCCAAAGAAAAACTGCTGATTGAAGCCGACGCCTACACCCCAGGTGCACCCAATGCGCCCGCACCAGCCGTACCCAACGCCCTGCACGTGAATTTGGTACAAAACATCGAGCGCTTAAAACTTGGTATCGACCAGATTTTGCCGTTGCATGGCCGTGTCGTACCGTTGAGCGAGCTGTACGCCGCCATTGGCAAGAAGATGTGAAACGGCATGCTGAGAAGCGGCATTTTTTGTTGCTTTTCAGCATTTTTTTGGGCTGTAGCCCAATAAATACGGGCGCAAGCAGCTATTAAAATAATAGTAAAGCCAAGCGCTACAGCAGCACACTGTGAATGTCGCTCAGCGAGACGCTAGCTGACCCCGTTGATGCAGCCCTCTACCGCCGCCGCGCTGGCTTGCGCGAGTTGTCATAAAAAGTGGCGGGCTTGCTCGCCACCCAGCTCACAAAAGTGGCTATTTCAAGGTGCTGCTTGAGTGCTGCCCAAGTATGAAAGTCTTTGCCCAACTCGCGCTCGCTGAATGTGGCGTGAATTTTTCTGTGACAAACTTTGTGTACCAGCTCTTTGGTTTTGCCGCCGCAGCTTTTGGGCAGCAGGTGGTGCTCGTCAACGCTGGCGCCTGGCACCATCGGCCTGCCGCACAAGGGGCAGTTGGGGAGCGTCAGAGGCTTGACGTAGCCCAGCGGCTCAGTGCCGCGCAAGTGGCGCTTGGAGACCATGCGTTGAAGCTTGAAAATAGTAAAGGAGCTCAGGCGTCATGCTCATAGCAGCTCAAGGATGTGATGGGCACGAACAAACCGGTACTGAACGAATGGTCATTGTTGCGAAGCTGCGTATTATTCAGCAGACTGTCGATACTTGCTGGACCAAACCTTTTAGATGGTTTGGTGAATGGGTCAAGCCGGTTTTGACTGCTTGACAGAGATCGATTGGACTAGAGGAGTGTGTCGATGGATGAAGATTTACGCTGCTGCGGCACGGGGACGTGCCTGATCAATGCTGAGGGTCTTTGTTGGTGTGGGCAGCGCTGGGACGGTGAAAAGATGTGTTTCCCAGACAAAAATAGCCCATCTGAAGCGCCAAAACCCGACGCAACAAAGCCGACGCAGTCTGCTGCCATGAAGTGAGACCCGGGAGCCTTGGTGCTTGAATCGATCAGCTGCGGCCGGGATTGCCTTTTAGGTATAAAAATGGCCTGCAGACCAATGAATACGGGTGCAAGCAGCTCATCAATTAATAGCAAACTGCAACTGCTAAAAATGTGGTGGCAGGTCATCGCGCAGGCTGCGCCCGGTGGTCGGGGTGCCATCTGGGGCGGGTTGCCGCAGTTCGGCCACCTCGCGCAGCAACAGGTCAATTTGCTGTTGCTGGCGTGCAATGATTTTGTCTAGCTGCTCGACCAGATCTTCGGTGTAGGTGGCCTTGATTTCTAGATCTATCAGGCGCTGGTCTGTGGTTTCTGGATTTGTCATATCGGTATTGGACATGAAAACTCAGTCGCCCAAATCAATAACTTGCGACAAAGCCAGGCGTTCAGGTGCTGCATAGTCTGCAATCACCCAGGCTCGGGTGGTTTTGTTGGCATTGGCTTGGAGCCACACCAAAATGTAGTTGATAGACGCGGCATCCAGAGCTGCAAAGGGCTCGTCTAGCAGGGTGACGGCGGCATTAGACGCCATTGCCGCCGCCAGCCAGACCTTGCGTTTTGAACCAGTGGACAGCATGAAAAGCTGCTTGTGCAGGTGAGGTGCTAGATCCAGCCCGGTCACGGCGTCAGTCAACACGGCATCGTCAAACTCAGCATAGGCACGGCGCTGTGATGCAAAGTAGCCGTGTACCGCGAGCTGGTCATGCGCCTCAGAACGTGGCTCCGCCCAATACACATGGCTGCGATAAAGGGCTGGCTGGTCTTGCAGCGTGATGCCGTTGATCTGCAACTGCCCCGCCTGCGCTGGCAGCACACCCGCCAGCAGCCGAAGCAAGGTGCTTTTGCCGCGCCCGTCGCCGCCTTGAACCAAGGTGATGCCTGGGGTGATGTTGATGGATAAACCGCCGAATAACTGATTACTTGGGTAGCTGAAATGCAGGTCTTGGGCTTGGAGTACGGTTTTGTTTGGCGCTGGTGTCATACCTGTATTGGACACGAAGTATAAAAACAGGATAACAAATGCTATCAATTCAGGAGCTGATTGCGCCCGTATTTATTGGTCTAGAGGCCTAAATGATAGGTAAAAATGACCTAGATGGCATCAAAAAACCCGCCGAAGCGGGTTTTTTGATGGAATCAGCCAGAAAGGCTGGCTAGCAGCAAGCTGCAGGAGATTACTTCTTGGCAGCGCTTGCAGCTGGCTTGGCAGCGTCAGCTTTGGCATCTGGCTTGGCGTCAGCTTTAGCGGCTGGCTTGGCATCTTTGGCTTTGGCGGCATCGGCTTTGGCTTTTGCGTCAGCTTCTTTTTTAGCTTTCGCGGCATCAGCCTTGGCTTTCTTTTCGTCGGCTTTTGCTTTGGCTTCAGCGTCTTTTTTTGCCTTGGCTTCAGCTTTTGGGTCTTTTTTCTCTTCTTTGGCGGCTGGTGCAGCGGCGGCTACTGGCTTGGCATCAGCCTTGGCAGGTGCGGCAGCGGCGGCTGGGGCAGTGGCAGCTGGTTTTGCGTCAGCTTTGGCAGCAGCAGCAGGTGCAGCAGGTTTGTCGTCTTTCTTGGCAGGAGCAGCGGCTGCACCTTTGTAGCCTGCGCCGCCGACCGTCAGGCCTTCAGCAGAAAACTTGGCGGCATTGCCTTCACCGATGCCTTTGACGCGCTCAATGAAGTCGTCCCAGCTTTTGAAGTTACCTTTTTTGCGCTCGTCGATGATCTTGCCGGAAATCGCTGGGCCAATGCCCTTGATAGCGTCGAGTTCGGCGGGGGTAGCTTTGTTAACGTCAACCGCTGCAAAAGCAACAGCAACGGTCATGGCGGCAAAAAATGCCAGCAATTTCTTGAACATGGAAAACTCCTCAAATATTAGTTGGAATGAAAATAGTAACCATCCCCTGGCTGAGGAAGGCCTTTTAACTAACGGGCAACCAGCGTGCAGGTTGACCTTGACCCAGGCTTTTGGCTTGGGAAAACCCTAGTTTTGAGTGCTTTTCAGCGATTCAGCCACTGCATGTAAGCGGCCACACCTGTTTGGACATCGGCAAAGGCGTGGTCACAACCCGTCGCACGCAAGGCGCTGAGGTCAGCCTGGGTGTAGCTTTGGTACTTGCCGACCAAGGCGGGCGGAAACCCGATGTAGTCGATCAAGCCGCCGTGCGCGGCTTCTTGAATGCTCAGAGGTGCTTCGCCTTGGGTGTTGCGCAGGGTGTTGATGACGCTGATGGCTACGTCGTTAAACGGCTGGGCCTTGCCCGTGCCCAGGTTAAAAATACCGGACTGCTCAGGATGGTCCAAAAACCATAAATTAACCGCTACCACGTCGTCGATGAATACAAAGTCGCGCATCTGCCCGCCTGCGCCGTAGCCGCCGTACTCACCAAACAACTTGACCTTTCCCTCTGACTTGAACTGGTTGAACTGGTGAAAAGCCACGCTGGCCATGCGGCCCTTGTGCTGCTCACGTGGGCCGTAAACATTGAAGTACCTGAAGCCTGCGACCTGGGTGGTGGCGTTTTCAAATTGCTTGCCAATCTCGCGGCGCAGGCGCTGGTCGAAAAGCAGCTTGGAGTAGCCGTAAACGTTCAGCGGCTTTTCAAATTCAGGCGATTCGCTGAAAGTGTTGGAGCCGCCATAAGTTGCGGCTGATGACGCGTACAGCAACCGTGTGCCTTGGTCTTGACAAGCGTGGAACAACTCACACGACAGCGTGTAGTTGTTGTCCATCATGTATTTGCCGTCTGGCTCCATGGTGTCGCTGCACGCGCCTTCATGAAATACGGCTTCAACATCGCCAAATGCGCCTTCAGCAAACAGGTCGTAAAAATCGTCGGCATCGACGTAGTCGGCAATTTGCAGATCTGCCAGGTTTTTAAACTTGTCGCCCATCGTCAGGTCATCAACCGCAATGATGTCGTCAATGCCGCGCGCATTCAAGCCATTGATGAGGTTGCTGCCGATGAACCCGGCGGCGCCTGTGACGACGATTTTCATGGCTTGTTTCCTTTAACTGACGATATTGAACAACTCGTCATAACTGACGGTTGCGGTACCAAATTTGCCGACCACAATGCCGCCTGCCTGGTTGGCAATCGGCACGGCATCGCGCAGGCTGATGCCCGCTGCTGCTAACGCGGCCAGTGTGGCAATCACGGTGTCGCCCGCGCCCGTGACATCAAACACCTCGCGTGCGACGGCGGGAACATGAAACTGGCCTTGCTCGTCAAACAGCGTCATGCCGGCTTCGCTGCGGGTCAGCAGCAGGGCCTGCAAATTTAACGATGTACGCAGGTTGTGGGCTTTGGTTTGCAACTCTGCCTCGGTCGTCCAAGTGCCGATGACTTGCTCCAACTCGGCGCGGTTCGGGGTGATGACCGTGGCGTTTTTATAGCGGGCATAGTCTGAACCCTTGGGGTCAATCAGCACGACCTTGCCAGCGGCTTTTGCGTGATCAATCATGAAAGTGATGTGGGCCAAACCGCCTTTTCCGTAGTCTGAAAACAAAACCGCATCATGCGCAGGGCAGAGCTTTTCAAAGGTGCTGGACTGGGATGCCAGCACTTCGTTGTCAGGCGTGTTTTCAAAATCAAGCCGAAGGAGTTGCTGTTGGCGGCCGATGACCCGCAGCTTGACGGTGGTTTTAAGCCTGGCGTCGCGGCCAAAGTGGGGCGTGATGCCAGAGTTGGCGACCAGCGCTTCTAGCTGATGGCTGGCTTCATCGTCGCCGACAACCGTCAGCAGCGATGCTTGCGAGCCTAGTGCCACGATGTTGCTGGCCACGTTGGCCGCACCGCCCACTCGCTCTTCAGTGCGGGTAACGCGCACCACAGGTACGGGGGCTTCAGGGGAGATGCGGTCAACTGCGCCGTACCAATAGCGGTCCAGCATGGCATCGCCCACGACCAGTACGCGGGCATGGGTGATTTTTTCCTTGGTGATCTGCACAGAGGTGTTCGTCATAGTTCTTCAATACGGCGAGCCGGGTAGCTGTCCCAAGCCTGGCAGCCGGGGCAGTGCCAAAAGTGTTGGGTGGCTTCAAAACCGCAGGCTGCGCAGCGGTAGCGCATCAAGGGCTTGGTGGCTTGGTCGAGTGCGCGTTGCACCAACTTGTGGTTGTGTTCGTCAGCGGCGTTCGTCGGCTTTTCACCTGCCACCCAACGGGCTGCTGCGACCAGCGATGTTTCGGTTTCAAGGTGCTGAATGTAGCCCTGGCGGCTTGCTGTAGGGTCTTTTTCTAATTTGGCAATAGCGTCCATCACATCTACTGAAGGCGCGTGCTGGTAATGGGCTTTGAGTAGCGCCATCACTTGCGGACGCAAAGCATCATTTTGCGCAATGCTGACGAGCAGGCCCGCGGCTAAAGGCATGGCCTGGGGGGCAGCTTTTTCTAATTTAAGCAGCGCGTCAAAAGCTGCTTGTGGCTGGCTGCGTTGTACTTGAAGTTTGGCTAAGTCAATCAACGGCCTGGCCGATGCAGAGGCCGTGCTGCAAGCAAGTTCGAGCAGGCTCAAGGCTTGCGTGGTGTCGCCGGTGGCGACCAAAGCATTGGCTTGCTCGCACAGGTAATGGGCTTGCCGACCCGTGAAGCTGGCATGCCCTGCGCTGTTCAGTTTGCTGGCAATGTCAGTTGCGTGTTGCCAGTCGCGTGAGCGTTCGTAAATCGACAGCAGTGCAAGGCGGGCTTCTTCTTCATAGCTGGTACCTTCAAGTTTACGCAACGCGGTTTCAGCGCGGTCTAGCAGGCCAGCTTTGAGGTAGTCAAGTGCCAGCGCATGCTGTGCGCGGTCACGCTCAAGCTGCGGCAAATCTCCGCGTTGCAGCAGGTGTTCGTGGACGCGCACAGCGCGTTCATATTCACCACGTCGCCTAAACAGATTGCCCAACGCGAAGTGCAGTTCAGACGTGTCCGGGTCGTTTTGTACCGCTTCAATGAAGGCATCAATCGCTTGGTCTTGCTGCTCATTGAGCAAAAAATTCAGGCCACGAAAGTAGGCTTTGGGCGCTTGGCGATTTTCAATCCGCAGTTGGCGCAAGTCCGCGCGTGATGCCAGCCAGCCCAGCGTAAAAGCGATCGGCAGGCCGAGTAATATCCAGGTGAAGTCAAAGTCCATGTCGCGGAATACCTGTGCTTTCAAGCGTCACGGAAGGCGGGTTGTTGCTCTGACTGGGCGCTGCGCTGGGCTGGACTTTTGAAGGCTGAGCTAGCAATGCACGCTTTTTCCACCAGCGCGGCATCATCAGCAAAACGCCCAATGCCAAACCGATGCCAAAGGCCGTCAGAACGACCAGCACCAAAGGGGCTTTCCAAAATGTGCCGAAAAAGAAATTCACAGCAATGGCTTGCTGGTTATTCAGCGCAAAAGCGAAAAGTGTAAAAAAAATGGCTGCTTTGAGCAGCCAGATCAGGTAGGTCACTTAAAGTCAGCCTTCTTGAGTTAGCTGTTTAATTGTAGTCAGCGCAAGCAGATGCCAAAGTCACTTAATCGGCTTGGCAGCCTGAGCGGTCAGCAACGCTTCGGTACGCGCATCGACTGCTTCACGCAGTGCTTTGCCTGGCTTGAAATGCGGGACGCGCTTTTCAGGAATGGCGACGCTCTCACCCGAGCGCGGGTTACGACCCATGCGCGGTGGCCGACGGTTGACGGAAAAGCTGCCGAAGCCCCGAATCTCGATCCTGTGTCCACGCACCAGTGCGTCGCTGACGGCGTCAAGAATCGTCTTGACGGCGAATTCAGCATCACGGTGTGTGAGCTGACCAAACCGGTTGGCCAGCTCTTCTACGAGATCACTTCGGGTCATGAAATAAGATTAATTAGTTTGAGGACAGAGCGGACCGGTAGCAGCGCTACGTTGTCCGACCTGTCCCGCAAAGCTATTTAGTTTCTTTTTTAGTCTGCCTTGGTTTCCGAACTGTCCATCTTGGCGCGCAGCAATGCGCCCAAGTTGGTCAAGCCAGAGCTTTCTTTGGCAGACTGCTGGCTCAAACTGGCCATGGCTTCTTGCTGGTCAGCGTTGTCTTTGGCTTTGACTGACAGCTGGATGTTGCGGGTCTTGCGATCCACATTCACCACAACAGCAGAGACTTCATCGCCTTCTTTGAGCACGTTGCGTGCGTCTTCAACGCGGTCACGGCTGATTTCGCTGGCGCGCAGATAGCCAATGATGTCTTCACCGAGGTCGATCTCAGCGCCTTTGGCGTCAACAGTCTTGACCTTGCCGGTCACAATCGCGCCCTTGTCGTTGATCGACACAAACGTGGTGAATGGGTCAGAATCCAACTGCTTGATGCCCAGGGAAATACGTTCGCGGTCCACATCAACGGCCAGCACAATCGCTTCGACTTCCTGGCCCTTTTTGTAGTTGCGCACGGCGGTTTCGCCGGGCTCGTTCCATGACAGGTCAGACAAATGCACCAGACCGTCAATACCAGCAGCCAAACCGACGAACACGCCGAAGTCTGTGATGGATTTGATCGGGCCCTTGACGCGGTCGCCGCGCTTGGTGTCCACTGCAAACTCTTGCCATGGGTTAGCCTTGCACTGCTTCATGCCCAGGCTGATACGGCGCTTGTCTTCGTCGATTTCCAAGACCATGACTTCGACTTCATCGCC
>JANNVB010000041.1:0-66302 GCA_031414215.1 Polaromonas sp.
GTTCAGCTACGGTTTCTCTTCGTGCGTGGAGTGGGTGAATCAGAGGGTTTGCCAAATAACGACCGGTGAGCGAATCAGGCACAGCAGAGAGTTGCGCCGCACTGCCCTGAGCTACCAAACGCCCGCCGCGCTTGCCTGCGCCGGGCCCGATGTCGATGATGTTGTCGGCGCGACGAATGGTGTCTTCGTCGTGCTCAACCACCACCAGCGTGTTGCCGCGCTCACTTAACTTACCCAGTGCGCTGAGCAAAATTTTGTTGTCTCGCGGGTGCAGGCCGATCGTTGGTTCGTCAAGCACGTAACAGACACCTTGCAAATTGCTGCCCAGTTGCGCGGCCAAGCGGATGCGCTGTGCTTCGCCGCCCGACAACGTGGGCGCGCCGCGGTCCAGTGTGAGGTAGCCCAAACCCACGTCTTCTAAAAACTCCAGACGCGATTTGATCTCTGGAATCAGGTCGCGTGCAATGCCGCTTTCACGGCCTACGAGCGCAAGCTTCTCAACCCAGGCGCGAACGTCTGTGACGGATAAACGGGCAATGTCGGCAATACCCACACCTGCAAACTTCACAGCACGCGCCTGTCTGTTCAACCGAGTGCCTGCGCAGCCGGGGCAGGCGGTATCCATCACGTCCTCAACTTCTGGCTCGGCAAAACTTTGCTCACGGCCTTTGTTGTCGTCATCACGCACAGAGTCGTCAAACACCTTGCGCTGCTCTTTGGTCAGCTTGACGCCCGTGCCCACGCAATCGGGGCACCAGCCGTGCTTGCTGTTGTAGCTGAAAAGGCGCGGGTCCAGCTCGGGGTACGAGGTGCTGCACACCGGGCAGGCGCGCTTGGTCGAAAACGCTTCCAGCTTGCCTATCGCTTTGGTCGATGCGCCCGTCAGCATTGCGCCCTGCAAACCATCCAGCGGAGCCAGCACATGCACCTGACCCTTGCCGTGTTGCAGCGCCACCGTCAGTGCCAGTCGCAAGGCCGCTTCGTTTTTGGGGTCAATGTGCAGGCTGGCAATGGGCAGCTCTACCGTGTGCTCTTTAAAGCGGTCAATGCGCGGGAAACCTGTGGTCGGCAAAAACTCGCCATCGACCCGCAAGTGCGTGTAGCCGCGTGGGCGTGCCCAGTCGGCCAGCTCGGTGTACACGCCCTTGCGGGCAATCACCAGCGGCGCTAGCAGGCCAATGTGTTTGCCGCGGAAGTTTTTCAGCAGCTGCGCAGCAATGCTCTCGGGGCTTTGCGGCATGACGGCAGCATCGTCTTTGGTGCAATGCTGGATGCCCAGCTTGACGTACAGCAAGCGCAAAAAGTGCCACACCTCCGTCGTGGTGCCCACCGTGGACTTGCGCCCGCCGCGCGAGAGGCGCTGCTCAATAGCTACCGTGGGCGGTATGCCATACACCGCATCCACCTCGGGCCGTCCAGCTGGCTGCACAATGCTGCGGGCGTAAGCGTTGAGCGATTCAAGATAACGGCGCTGGCCTTCATTGAACAAAATATCAAACGCCAGCGTGGACTTGCCCGAGCCCGACACGCCCGTGACCACATTGAACTTGCCGCGTGGAATGTTGACCGACAGACTTTTGAGGTTGTTTTCTTTGGCGTTGACGATTTGAATATCGTTGGAAAAAGTGGGCCGCGTCTTCCACAGCTTGGGGCGTGGCTCCTCCACACCATGGACTTTATTCATGACTGCTTCATACTCGCGCAAGGCCAGCGCCGTGTGCGATGTGCGGTGCTCGCGCACCTGCTCGGGTGTGCCCTCAGCCACCAGCAGGCCACCGGCTTCACCGCCTTCGGGGCCGAGGTCGATGATCCAGTCGGCAGAGCGAATCACATCCAGGTTGTGCTCAATGATGATGAGCGAATGGCCTGCCTCCA
Source organism: Polaromonas sp. (assembly GCA_031414215.1). Classification (GTDB taxonomy): domain Bacteria; phylum Pseudomonadota; class Gammaproteobacteria; order Burkholderiales; family Burkholderiaceae_C; genus Polaromonas. Next base: position 1,876 of record JANNVB010000041.1, read on the forward strand.
GCAGCTTGCGCAACGCGCGCATCAGTTTGGCAATGTCGTCAAAGTGCAAACCGGTGGTGGGCTCATCGAACAAAAACAGCGTACCCTTGCTCGGGTTGCGCAGGGCCAATGCCTGCTTGCTGGCGCTGCGGGTTTTGCTGGCGTCAGCCAAGAAGCCCGCGAGCTTGAGGCGTTGCGCTTCGCCGCCTGACAGTGTGGGCACGGGCTGGCCGAGCTTGACGTATTCAAGACCCACATCAACGATGGGCTGCAGGGCGCGCACGACTTCGCGGTCTTGGGCGAAGAGTTTTACTGCTTCACTGACGGTGAGGTCCAGCACATCGGCGACGTTCAGGGTGCGGGGAAGAGATGCGGGGAGAAATTTGGGGTCAGAGCCCAAATCGGATTGAGGTTGGATACCCGTAAATGTACCGCGCGCCGAATTGGGATCTGACCCCGAATTTCCGGCTCGCAGATTTCCGCGTTGGATCGTCACTTCCAAAATTTCTGGCCGATAGCGCTTGCCATCGCAGTCCGGACAACGCAAATAAACGTCGCTTAAAAACTGCATTTCGACATGCTCAAACCCCGAGCCGCCGCAGGTGGGGCAACGCCCATCACCATTGTTAAAGCTGAACTTGGACGAGGTGTAGCTGCGCTGCCGGGCCAGCGGCGCTTGCGCAAACAGTTCGCGCACCGCGTCCCAGGCGCCTACGTAGCTGGCCGGGTTGGAGCGTGCGGTTTTGCCGATGGGGGACTGGTCGACAAACACCACATCCGTCAAATGGTCTGCGCCCATCAGGCGGTCATGCAGGCCCGGCGTTTCAGTGGCTTTGCCAAACTGGCGCAGCAGCGCAGGGGCCAGAATGTCTTGCATCAACGTCGACTTGCCTGAACCACTCACGCCCGTCACGACGACCAGCCGTTGCAGCGGGAAATCAACGGTCAGGTTTTTCAGATTATGGTCACGTGCCCCTTCCAGTATCAAACGCGGCGTGCTGTCTGTTACCGGGCGTTTGAAACCCATGCCCACCTGCTTGCGCGCGCCCAGGTAAGCGCCCGTCAGCGTGTCGGCATGCTTGAGGTCTTCAGGCGTGCCGTCAAACACAATTTGCCCGCCCTTTTCGCCCGGCCCGGGGCCCATGTCAATCATGCGGTCAGCCGCGAGCATGACAGCCGGGTCATGCTCGACCACCACCAGCGTGTTGCCTGCATCACGCAAGCGGTGCATGGCCTGGGTGATGCGGTTCATGTCGCGCGGATGCAGGCCGATCGACGGTTCGTCCAGCACAAACAGGGTGTTGACGAGCGACGTACCGAGCGCCGTCGTCAGGTTGATGCGCTGCACTTCACCGCCTGACAGTGTGCGGCTTTGCCGGTCTAGCGTGAGGTAGCCAATGCCGACGTCACACAAGTATTTCAGGCGTGTCTGAATCTCTTCAAACAATGACTTGAGGGCTTTTTGCTCGGCGTCATCACCAACCGCTGCCAACGACAGGCTGGCGGAAAACTTCTGCAGCTTGTCAATCGGCAAGCGCATCAAATCATGCAGGCACAGGCCGGGCATGGCTTCGAGTTGCTCGCGCGTCCAGGTCACTCCGATGGGCATGAAGCGCTCTGCTGGCAGCAGCACGGTATCAGCAGCGTCCTTGGTACCCAGGCGCCACAGCAGTGACTCCAGTTTCAGCCTGGCACTGCCGCAGGTCTCGCACGGCGTGTAGCTGCGGTACTTGGACAGCAGCACGCGGATGTGCATTTTGTAGGACTTGCTCTCCAGATACTCAAAAAAGCGTTTGATGCCGAACCAGTGCTGGCTCCATTTGCCGTTCCAGTTCGGTGACCCGTTGATGACCCAGGCCTGGTGCTCAGGGGTGAGCTTGTACCAGGGCGTATCGCGCGGAATGCCAGCGGTCTCGGCATGGCGCATCAAATCGTCTTGCGCCTCTTTCCAGGCCGGGGTTTGCATGACCTTGATAGCGCCTGCGCGCAGCGTGAGCTTGTCGTTGGGGATCACGAGGCCGTAGTCCACACCAATCACGCGGCCAAAGCCTTTGCACTTTTCGCATGCGCCCATGGCCGAATTGAATGAGAACAACGACGGTGTGGGGTCTGTGTAGCGGGTGTCGCTGTCAGGGCAATGCAGGCCGGTGGAGAAGCGCCACATCTCTTCAATAGGCACTGCGCGCTTTGAATTGGGGTCAGAGCCCAAATTCGTATTGGCCTCGTCCAGCAAAACAGGTACTTTCGCGAAATGGGGATCTGACCCCAATTCAGGGGCCGAGCTCTGAACATACACATTCAACCGCCCGCCACCGCGTTTGATGGCAACTTCAATCGCCTCAATGGCACGCGCTTTCTCAATCGTTTGAATTCGAAATCTATCGGCCACCACGTCGAGCAGCTTGTGCGGCCCGGCGGGTGTCGCGACCTCGCGCTCAGCATGTACACGCGTGAATCCGCTGGCAGATAGCCACTGCTCTAATTGCTCTGCGCTCGTATTGCCGGGTAACTCCACCGGGAAAGTCATCACGACTCTTGCGTCAGATTCAGCGGTGCGCGCCATCAGCTCCGCGTAAATCGACTCTGGCGTGTCATGCCGCACGGCCTGGGCAGTTTGCTTGTCAAACAACTGCGCCGACCTTGCATAAAGCAGCTTCAAATGATCGTTCAGCTCGGTCATGGTGCCGACGGTAGACCGCGAGCTGCGAACCGGATTGGTCTGGTCAATCGCTATGGCTGGAGGTACGCCTTCAACCTTGTCAACGGCGGGTTTGTCCATGCGGTCGAGAAACTGCCGCGCATAGGCAGAAAAGGTTTCTACATAGCGGCGCTGGCCTTCGGCAAACAGCGTGTCAAACACCAGCGACGACTTGCCCGACCCACTGGGGCCGGTCACCACGGTCATTTCGTTGGTGCGGATGTCCAGGTCAATGTTTTTGAGGTTGTGCTGACGCGCGCCGCGAATGCGGATGGTTCCCTGAGACATGAGTGACTGCTTTCCTGAAGAGGTCAAACATTTTAGGCACTGACCGCGAACAAGTCGGTGAAGTGGTTATCCTTTGTACAGCGAGGAGGTTTTTCAGGCGCTTTTACCAACCAGCGTGTACCTCTACAGCCGTAAACACCTATCCGCGAGACGTCAAAAACAGGTTAACTTTACACATGTTGAACAGAAATACTCTCTGTCGTCACATGATCTAGCAGGAAATATTGGCATCAATAGAAGGGGAATACCAGCCATGATTTACTCAAAAACAGAGTCCGGCCTGAACGCCATCAAGGATCGCGCGTCTGGACTCACGCCCAGGCAACGCTCCGTCTTGATCATGTGCGACGGTAAACGTGACTCTGAGGAAATCTTGAAAAACACCGCCGGGCTGGGCGTGACCGCGAATGACCTTCAAACTCTTGTTTCCATGCAGATGCTCGTCGGCATCAGCCCTGCTGTCGTGCCACCTGCAGCCGCACCTGTGGGTAGCGGCGGTGCTGGCACTGCCGCTAAGTTGGCCCCCGAAACCAGCCGGTCTGTGTCGCCGGAAGAGTTAAAAATTCTTATCCGCCGGGCCACCAGGCAGTTAGAAGGCTTATTGGGTCCCAGCTGTGAACCCATGAGCCTGAAATTGGAAAAGTCCAAAACTTACGATGAATACGCGATAAAAATACACGACATTCAGCGCGTGTTGACGTCTATCAGATCTGAAAAAGTAGCCAACGAGTTTTTGGAATCCAACCTGGTTTGATCGTACACATCAGGTTAAAAATTCAACGCCTCGTGAAGCTCCTGATACTTTTCGGCACCGACGGCATCCTTGATTTTTGGCGCCAGCTCTTTGAGTTTGTCCACATCACCCGCTGCCTCAACCGCCAAGTTGAGCCGGAAACCGCGCAAACCCAGCGCCGCAGTCAACCGCGTGGCAATCGGGTAGGCCATAGAGTAATGCGCTTGGGCACTCAAGGTCGGCATCCCATTGGCTTTCAGCGAAGACACCGATGAGGCCGGAGCAGCAGTCGCTTCTGCTGCAAGTGCTTGGGAGAGAGTAGCAGCCGGGGGTGGGCCGGATACAGCCAGCAAACCAAGAGACACCAAATGCTCCAAATCACTCTGGACAAACCCTACGCCGGCTGTCATCGTCAAGATTTCGCTGGAACCGCGCTTGCCATCAAACATGATGAAAGCCGAACGCTGACGCGGCGTTAAACCGGCAGAGCGGTCCTGCATCGCTGCAAGGCCTAGCGCCGTTTTGGCATAAATCATTAGCTAGCTTCCTTTTTGAACGCCAAATGACGTTCTTTCACAATATTTAAACAAAGGTCTGTTAGCAAACCCTTATTTTTGAAGAGGCCAATTTAACCGACTTTCTCAAGCGACTCCATCAGCGTTTACCACGCCACTCGATGGATGCACGCCGCCGTGCTTCTCACCACCCAAATCAATATCACCGCCACGGCTAAGCATGTACAACGCCAAGGCCGCAAAAAGAATGAATCCCACAACAAGCTTCCACATAACTGACTCCATATAAAAACAAATTAAAAAGGCTCCGGTCGTAGCGACAAGAGCCCTTTTTCCAATACTGGGCTTGCGTTAACAAACCCAGCGAACCCTATACGCAAGCCTTAGTCGTTGGCGTAAATATCGACGTCTTTGGTTTCCTTGACGAGCAACATGCCGATAACGAAAGTACCTGCCGCAACAATCACGGGGTACCACAGGCCGTAGTAAATGTCGCCAGTAGCAGCCACCATCGCAAACGCTGTAGTGGGCAACAAGCCGCCGAACCAGCCGTTACCGATGTGGTACGGCAAGCTCATGGACGTGTACCGAATACGCGTTGGGAACATTTCAACCAGCATGGCGGCAATTGGGCCGTACACCATCGTGACCAAGATCACCAGGTAAACCAGAATGACACCAATCATGACCTTGTTCATGCTCTTGTCGTCTGCCTTCGCTGTCAAACCATTTGCTTTGGCATTGTCAAGCACTGCTTTCTTGAATTCAGCGATGCCCTTAGCGCTTTCGGCAGAAAACGCGTTACGCCTGTCGTTCAAAGTAGCGTTGAGCGACGTGACAGTGGTTGTACCAATTTGCACAGTAGCTACAGATCCAGCAGGACCCACAACGTTCTTGTAAGGGATGAAGTTCTGAGCCAGTACACGCTTGGCCTGGTCGCAAGAGCTGGTGAAGTCGATTTCACGCGCAATTGGGCTACCCTGGAATGAGCATGACTTTGGATCAGCAGTAACGCTGACGGTCACCGTGTCGTGTGCTTTTTTCAGCGCTGGATTGGCGTATTGCAGCAGCATAGGGAACACAGTGAAGTAAGTCACGGCACCCAGCAGGCAACCCGCCATGATGATGGATTTGCGGCCAATCTTGTCTGACAACATGCCGAAGAAGATGAAGAATGGCGTACCGATCACCAGAGCAGCAGCAATCAGCAAGTTGGCGGTCACGCCATCAACCTTGGCAATCGTCGTCAAGAAAAACAGCGCGTAGAACTGGCCCGTGTACCAAACGACAGCTTGACCAGCGGTCAAACCGAGCAAGGCAATGATCACGATTTTCAGGTTTTTCCACTGGCCGAAAGACTCGGACAAAGGTGCTTTGGAGGTCTTGCCTTCAGCCTTCATTTTCTGGAAGGCTGGAGATTCATTCATCGACAAGCGAATGTAAACCGACACGGCCAATAGCAAAATTGACACGAGGAAAGGAACACGCCAGCCCCAGTCGGCAAAGGCAGCCTCGCCAACTGCTTGGCGAACACCCAAAATCACCATCAACGACAGGAACAAGCCCAGTGTGGCCGTGGTTTGAATCCATGAAGTGTAAAAGCCGCGCTGGCCTTGTGGCGAATGCTCGGCCACATAAGTAGCGGCACCGCCGTACTCACCGCCCAGTGCCAAGCCTTGCAGCATGCGCAGCGCCACCAAAATGATGGGCGCAGCAATTCCGATAGTGGCGTAGTTAGGTAGCAGGCCCACGATGAATGTTGCCGCACCCATGATCACGATGGTGACCAGGAAGGTGTACTTGCGGCCAATCATGTCGCCCAAGCGGCCAAACACCAGCGCGCCAAAAGGGCGAACCAAAAAGCCTGCGGCAAATGCCAGCAATGCAAAAATGTAAGCGGCTGATGGGTCGAGGCCCGAGAAAAACTGTTTGGCAATAATTGCCGCGAGTGAGCCATACAGATAAAAGTCATACCACTCAAATACCGTTCCGAGAGAAGAAGCGAAAATCACTTTCTTCTGTTCGGCGGTCATCGGTCGGTTGTCGACTGCTGCAGTTGCCATGTTGGTGTCTCCAAAAATAAAAAGACTTCCGATTTGGAAGTTGTAGCTATTATTTTTGAAGTGTCTGACCCTGCTCTGACGTGAAAATAACAGGGGCTTGCGCCAAACTTATGAAAGACTGACAACTCAAGGGCAAACCCGATGAAGAAGTTTCAGCATGCGGTGCTGGCGACTAAAACTGCATTCTCTTCACTTGTTGCTGCGGCTGATACCTGAGCCTACCTGAGTCACACCTTCCCATTCGCCACATTGAAACCATGATGCGCCCAACAAGTAGTCACGCAACATGGGCAAGGCATCGAGACCCCACAAGACTTTGTCGTCAACCACGAATGCAGGCACACCAAAAACACCTTGCGCTATCGCGTCATCGGTATTTTTTTTCAGCATGCGCTTGACGTCTTCGCTTTGCACATCGTGCGCAGGAGCAAGCTGCGCGGTCATTGCGTCGATGCGCTCGATGCTGCCCGCGTCCTGACCGCCCCGCCAGACATGGCGAAAAATGGCTTCGCACACATAGCGGTTGGATAGCCCTGTTGTCTGCGCGTTGCAGGCGACGGCCAGCCTGAGCAAGGGCAGCGGGTTGAACGGGTGGCTGGCGGGCATCTGTAGAGGGATGTTCAGCTTGTGCGCCAGCCACATCACTTGCCGATACGTCCAGTCGCGCTTGGGCGCAATCTCCGCAGGGCCTAGCTGCCCATGGTGTTTGAGCATGCCTGCAAACAGCACGGGCCTGAAATCAACGCTGTAACTGATGCCTTTGAGGGCTTCAGGCAACTGCTCGAAAGCCAGGTAAGCGTAAGGCGAGATGAAGTCGAGGTAAAAGGTGATGTGCTTCATGGCGCGTGACCGATCAAGCTTGTACTGTGGCCATGCGCTCTTCAATTCGCGCCCAAGTGGCCAGTTTGGCATCATCGCTGGCGTTGCCCCAAGCAGCAATTTCATCACGTGTTCTAAAACAGCCTTCACACATGGCGGTAGCTGCATTCATTCGACAAACAGAGATGCATGGAGATGTTATTTCGGCTGTAACCGCCATTAATCGGGCGCGAGCAGCTACTAAAATAATAGCATTTTGCCTAGACAGTTGTTCTTCTATCGGATTAACAGCCACATCGACCACTGGCGCTCCGGTCATCCACTCCAGCTCAGAAGGAGCCAATTGAAACACTGCATTCGGATGCCCAGCAGCAGCCCAAATATCATCGAAGCGAAACAACGACTGGTCAATCAGCAGCACAACAGGCGTGGCATGCGCTAGAGGCGAGACGCCGCCAATAGAAAACCCGGTTTTGGTCTTCACAAATTCGGCATCGGCTCGGCCCAACCGTTTGCCATCAAGGCACACCAGCGCCTCGAGCTTTTTTTCATCAACCCGCTGGTCACCCGATGTCACCACCAAAACGGCTGCGTCGTCTGACCGCCTGCGAAACACAATGCTTTTGGCGATTTGACCGACACCCACGCCCAGCGCATCGGCTGCTTGCTGAGCGGTGCGGGCGGCATCGTTCAGCATGATGGGGGCGTGCGGATGCTCCTTGGCCAGCAGCAGCTTGGCTACTTTTTGAACGCCCTCAGGCAGAGCCATGAGTTCAGAACCACACATCAATTGAGCCTCTTGTTAATCAAAGCCGTTGCTGCACGCGAATTGGGCTTGCGCCCCAAGAAGTCGCTGATGAACTGCCCCGCATCAACCAGTTTGTCCATGTCAATGCCAGTTTCAATGCCCATGCCATGCAGCATGTACACCACGTCTTCGGTTGCTACGTTTCCGGTCGCGCCTTTGGCATACGGGCAACCGCCCAAGCCAGCAATTGAGGTGTCAAATTGCCATACACCCATTTGCAGGCTGGCCAGCGTATTGCCGAGCGCTTGGCCGTAGGTGTCGTGAAAGTGGCCAGAAACATCAGCCAGCGCGTAATACTTGAGCGCGGCTTCCATGGCGCGCTGCACCTTGAGCGGTGTTCCCACACCAATCGTGTCGGCTACACCCATGTGCTGCACACCAATGCTTTTCATCAACCGTGCCACCAGTTCAACTTGGCTAGGCGCAACATCACCCTCATAAGGGCAACCGACTGCGCATGAAATGGCACCGCGCGTGTAGATGCCTGCGGCTTTCGCAGAAGCCACCACCGGTGCAAAACGTTCAATGCTTTCGGCAATCGAGCAGTTGATGTTGCGCTGGCTGAAGGCTTCACTGGCGGCAGCAAATACCACGATTTCATCAGGTTTAGACGTGAGCGCTGACTCAAAGCCTTTCATGTTGGGTGTGAGCACTGAGTAACGAACGTCCGCCCGCCGCTCAATGCCTGCCATCACATCCAGCGCATCAGCCATTTGCGGCACCCACTTGGGCGACACAAAACTGGTGACTTCAATTTCCTTCAAGCCTGCTTCTTGCAAACGATGCACGAGTTCGATTTTGGTGGCAGCGGGTACGGGCGATTTCTCGTTTTGCAGGCCATCGCGTGGACCGACATCGACGAGCTTTACTTTGGTTGGGTAAGTCATGCTCTCAGTATCCTTTGTTCATGTCAACCACGCCGGCTATGTTGGAAATAACCGCACCGCCGTGCAACGCCTGAATTTTCCCAGCGATCTGCGCGATGCTCTCAAAGCGCAGCGTACGCGCCGATGTATGCGGGGTGACGTTAATTTTGGGGTGTTGCCAAAACGGGTGCGCTGCCGGTAGTGGTTCTTGCCTGAAAACGTCAAGCGTGGCACCTGCCAAATGCCCGCTGTCAATCAGGGCGATCAAATCATCGTCAACCACATGCGCGCCGCGCGCGACATTGATAACGTAAGTACCAGGCAACAACTTCATCAGGTTACTTTTGCACAGGATATTCTCAGTTTCTGGCGTCAGCGGTAGCAGACAGACCAATATTCGGGTGGCGGCCAAAAAGTCATTTAACCCATCAACACCTGAAAAACACCGAACACCATCAATGCCTTTTACAGATCGACTCCAGCCCAGCACAGGGAAGTCAAACTGCTTCAAGGCAAGCGCAACGCGCTCACCCAGCACACCCAGCCCCATCACGCCGACCGGAAAATCTGCACGCAAACGCGGCTTACGGTAAGACCATTTGCCATCTGCTACATCGGCTTCATAGGCATCAAACTCCCTGAAGTGCCTGATGACCGCATGGCAGACATATTCAGCCATTTGTACCGACATGCCAGCATCGTCTAGCCGAACCACTGGCACACCAGCGGGTAAGCGCAGCTTCATTAACGCATCAACACCTGCACCAATGTTGAAGATGCCTTTCAGCGCCGTTTGTTCGTCAAAAAATTGCTGGGGTGGTGCCCACACCACTGCGTAGTCAGCGAGGTTTGCGCCTGGCGACCACAGTTCAACTTCTGCGCCGGGCAAGGCAGTACGCAAACCCTCCAGCCAAGGCTTGGCATTGGTGTCGGTGCAGCAAAATGTGACGCGCATTGCTTTAACTAACAATCTCACGCACCCAGCTTGAGCAGTTCCGCGCCTTCAACCACCTGGTCACCAGGTGCATACAGCAGTTCCTCCACCACACCGTCCAGCGGCGCGGCGATGGTGTGCTCCATCTTCATGGCCTCCATCACCGCCAGCGCCTGGCCCTTGCTGACTTTGTCGCCCGCCTTGACGGCAAAAGAGACGACCTTGCCTGGCATCGGCGCTGTCAAACGCCCACCTTCCGCCTGCGCCACACCGGCATGTGCCAGCAAATCAATCGCTATGATTTGAGTAGCGCCTTGTGCACAGAAAATATGGGTGGTATCGTTATTTAGATACACATTGGCGGTGATGCGCTGCCCAGCAAACTGCACGTTGATGCTGTCTGACACCTGCGCAAACGTCAAAACACCAGCCACGTCCCCCACTGCCAGATGCAACGCACCATCGTGCAGGTAGGTCAGCTCTGCTTTTTGCAACGCACCATGAAACTCAAATTCAAAACGCCGCAGCGTCACACCGTGGGACTGCCAGCCATCACGGCGACTGAAAGGGTCGTTTGTCTCCAATGCTTTTTCGTCCAGCAGCGTTTGGGCTACAGCACAGGCCACAGCCATAGCCATAGCCAAACCAATACGCTCCTGCTTGAACAGCACCGCCTCTTCACGCGGGATCAACGCCGTGTCCAGATTGGCGTTGGCAAACGATTCGCTTTGCAGCACGTAACGCAAAAACTGCACATTGGTTTGTAACCCAACGATGTGTGTTTGTGCCAGCGCTGCATCCAACCGGGCCAGCGCTTCTTGCCGGGTTTTGCCATGCACGATGAGCTTGGCCACCATCGAGTCATAAAACGGTGAAATCGCGTCGCCCTGCCGCACGCCATCGTCAATGCGCACCGCACCGCGCTCAAACGATGTGGCATCAGGTTTGCCGTAAACATGCAGCGTACCCGTGGCTGGCAAAAAGTTGTTGTCTGGGCTTTCGGCGCAAATGCGCGCTTCAATCGCGTGACCGTTGATACGCAACTGGTCTTGCGCCAGTGGCAGTTTTTGCCCACTTGCCACCAGCAGTTGCCATTCAACCAGGTCAAGCCCGGTAATCGCCTCAGTCACTGGGTGCTCGACTTGCAGCCGCGTGTTCATCTCCATAAAGTAAAACTTCATGCCACCATCGGCAAGCTGCTCGACAATAAATTCAACCGTACCCGCACCCACATAGTTCACAGCTCGCGCCGCAGCCACCGCAGCCTCGCCCATTTGCTGGCGCATCGCATCGCTCAGGCCAGGTGCCGGTGCTTCTTCCAGCACCTTCTGGTGGCGGCGCTGCACCGAGCAATCGCGTTCAAACAAATACACGTAGTTGCCGTGCGTGTCGCCAAATACCTGAATCTCAATGTGCCGTGGGCGCTGGGCATACTTTTCAACCAGTACGTTGTCGTTGCCAAAGCTGGTGGTTGCTTCGCGTTTGCATGACGCGAGCGCCGCATCAAAGTCCTCAGACTTCTCAACCATGCGCATCCCTTTGCCGCCACCACCTGCGCTGGCTTTGATCAGCACTGGGTAGCCCATGCGGTCTGCTTCACGTTTAAGCAACTCTGGCGACTGGTCAGCACCGTGGTAGCCGGGCACCAGCGGTACACCGGCTTTTTCCATCAGTTGCTTGGACTCAGCCTTCAAACCCATGGCCTTGATGGCAGATGGCGGCGGGCCAATGAAGACCAAGCCGTTGTCATGGCAAGCCTGCGCAAAGGCTTCGTTCTCGCTTAAAAACCCGTAGCCTGGGTGAATGGCTTCAGCACCCGTGGCCTTGGCTGCTTCAATGATTTTTTCCCAACGCAGATAGCTGTCTTTAGGCGCACTGCCGCCAATATAAATTGCTTCATCGCAGGCGCTGACGTGCTTGGCATCTGCATCCGCATCTGAATAAACCGCCACTGTTTTGATGGCCATGCGTTGGGCAGTTGCCGCCACACGGCAAGCTATCTCCCCGCGATTGGCAATAAGTATCTTTTTAAACATGTTCGTTCTTTGAAAAAGGTGACTTCAAGGTAAAGGCAGGCGACACGCCAGGGTCCGGCTTGCCGCTAAAAATTCGTGTAACCCGGCCAAACAGTTGCCGCAAGAAACGCCAGCAAACATAGATCAGCCAAACGCTGAGTACCAGTACCAGTGCCAGGACGGGTATGAAAACAAACGGATAGGCCACCGCTGCCCACAGCCCAACAGGTACCAGTGTGTCCTCAACCAGCGATGCGCCGACGTTGGTAAACGGTTCGGGCGATGTGTTGATTGCTGCCCTACTGGTTGCCTTCGCTGTAAAACTTGTTGCAGCAAGTGAGCCGCCCAAAAGCGCCGCCACCAAAGCCATGGCACCACTGTCTGCGCTGAAGACGCTGGCCGCCAGTGCAGCACCCGCCGGTATGCGAATCACGCTGTGCACCACGTCCCACAATGAATCAAGCCCCGGGATTTTGTCGGCAAAAAACTCAATGAAGACCATAAAGCCACTCGCCCCAAGCACGACCGGATTAGCCAATAGCTGCAAGCCCTGCGGCAAGTTGACCCAGCCCATAAAACCCGCCAAACCTGTGATCAACACAGCCAAGTACAGGCGTATGCCGCTAGCCCAGCCTAGGGCACCGGCCAAGGCAACAAGTTGTGCGGTGTCAAGGGTGTTCATCATGCATCCGGATTTGGTAACCAGTTGGGTTTGCGTTTTTGCAAAAACGATTGCAACCCCTCGCGCCCTTCAGCGCTGACGCGTACGTCGGCAATGCTGGCGACCGTCATTTGCACCAGCTCGGGGGTGATGTCTTTACCCGACACATCTTGGACCAGTTTTTTGCAGGCCTTCACGGCTTCAGGCCCGGCGGTGCAAAGTGCCTGTGCAAGGTCAGCCACCTTAGCATCCAGCGCATCCGCTGCAACCACCTCATGCACAAAGCCGATACGCAACGCCTCAGCCGCACTGAAACGCTCAGCGGTTAAAAAGTAGCGGTGCGCAGCCCGCGCACCCATGGCGCGAATCACATACGGGCTGATGGTCGATGGCACCAGGCCCAGCTTGACTTCGCTCAGGCAAAAATTCGCTGTATCAACTGACACCGCCATATCGCAAGCCGCAACCAAGCCCGTACCACCCGCATACACATCACCCTGAATGCGCGCAATCGTCGGCTTTGGGCATTCGTAGATCGTCCGCATCATGGCGGCCAGCCGCCCTGCATCCGCCAGGTTTTCCTCCCGCGTGTAGTCAGCCATGCTGCGCATCCAGTTCAGGTCTGCTCCTGCGCAGAACGCAGTACCCTGTGCGGCAAGGACGATGCAGCGCACATCGTCACGCTGACCGAGCTCAAAAAACATCTGGGTAATTTCGCCAATCAGTTTTTCGTTAAACGCATTGCGGACTTCAGGGCGATTGAGCTCGACGCGAGCAACGCCAGCACTGACTTCTAGCAACAACAAATCAACGTTCATTCTGCTTTCCAAACCACAGCATCGTCTACTGAATACAACTTGCATGAGCCCTTGGCATATCTATTGCAGTTATCCATGGCTCGTTTAAGTGGGTCATCACCACCTTCTGCCCAAGCCCAAGCGCCGGTGGGCGCCAAGGCAAAAGCTCTGGGTATTGTTTTTGAAAGGTAAGTTGCATAACCTGCTCGACCCGTGTCTTTTACAAACGGGAGTTTGGACGCGTCGTCAAGCGCCGCAAAGTCAGACTTCGGTGGAGCCACCGTGACAGATACCGCGCCGTATTTTGCATATGCAGCAAGCGGGGCACTTGGCAATCCCTGCGCCGCTAAAAATTGCGTCACTTCCGGTTGCCAAATGCTCGAACCGGTACGAGATCCAAACATGCTGTGCGCATCGGTACCAAACAATCCAAAGGCGACGAGCCGCGCCGCGCCGCCCGACGACGTATATCTGTCAAACATGGCGCGGTAAGTCGAAGTGGTAAAAAAACTGTCGTTGTCACCGTAAAACCAGAGTGACGGGACGCGCGTTTGGCTGGCATATTCAGCCGCGCCTTTTGCAAGATTGTTTTCCCATGCAATACAACCTTCTTGACGCAAGCCGCCTGCAAAGTTAATCAGTGCCTTCACCCCCGGATAGCCCATCGTCCCAAAGGCCAGCGTGGTCCACCCTCCATGGGACTGCCCCAGCACGACTATATTGTTCTTGTCTGCCCAGCTTTGCTGAGTCACATAGTCGAGGACTGCCTTGACATCTTCCGCCTGCGCCCTGCCATTGCTTTCAACATTACATCCGCCACCAATGTAAGTGCCAGCAGATTTTGAGAATCCCTGGCGCATCGGAACGATCACAGCATAGCCACGTTGCAAAAAGTAGCGCGCGGCAACTGCAGGCCGGTAGCGCCCCTGGAACTTCGAGTCACCCGGCGACTTGCCGTGGTTGATCACAGCAACAGGGAAAGGGCCTTCACCATCGGGTTTGTAAATCGTCGTTTCAAGGTCAATCGTGAACAGTGACTTTTTAGGAATATTTTGTACAACTTCATTCAGCGAAGCGTCAAGCTCGACCGGCTGTGCAAACGCATGATTCCAAACAACAATCAGAGCAATTGCAAATACAGAGCCCGAAAAGTTACTGATTCTCATGATCCCATTCCTTGCAAATTTTGATGAATCGTCATTATCAATACCGTTTGGCAACTTCTTCCAGCATCACTTCTGTCGCGCCGCCACCTATGCCCAGCACACGCGCATCACGCCACAGCCGTTCAATCGGTGTCTCTCGAATAAAGCCCATGCCACCATGGAATTGCTGGCAGGTTTGCAGCACTTCATTGACCAGCTCGCCCGTCAGCGCTTTGAGCATCGACACCTCCTGAACAATGTCATGCCCCTGCGTGACCGACCAGGCGCAGTGGTACATGAACTGCCTTGCGGCGCGGGTTTTGGCGTCCAGCATGGCGATGCGGTGGCGTATGGTTTGCTTGTCCCACAGCGTGGCGCCGAAGGCCTGGCGCTGGCGCACGTAGTCGAGCGTCAGCTCCAGCGCGCGCGTACAGTGGCCAACCGCCATCGCGCCCAGGGCGATGCGCTCGGTCTGAAAATTCTTCATGACTGAATAAAAGCCCTTGCCTTCTTCACCCAGCAAATTGCCAGCCGGGATGCGGACATTGTCAAAAATCAGCTCTGCAGTGTCTGACGACAACCAGCCGGTCTTTTTAAGCGCGCGGCCCACGGTAAAACCGGGTGTGCCTTTTTCGACAATGAACATGCTCATGTCGTGCCGCGCCGTACCCGTTTTGGCGGCTACAAAATACACATTGGCATGCACGCCGTTGGTGATGAACATCTTGGTGCCGTTGATGACCCATTCATCGCCATCCCGCCGTGCGGTGGTGCGCATGCCGGCCACGTCTGAGCCGGCGCCCGGCTCGCTGATGCCCACCGCAGTGATCAAGTCACCCTTGACCACACCCGGCAAATATTTGGCCTTTTGGGCCGCGCTGCCCGCATGGTGCAGGTGCGGGCTGGCCATGTCGGTGTGGACCAGCACCGTGATGATGAAGCCGCCAAAGGTCGACTGGCTCAAGGCCTCAGCAAACACCAGGTTGGTCAGCGCGTCGGCTTCAGCGCCGCCGTATTCAGACTCATACATCAGGCCGAACAAGCCCGCATCGCCCATTTTGCGCAGTACCTCGCGCGGCACGCAGCCTGTTTCTTCCCACGCTGCCGCGTAAGGCTCTACCTCACGGGTGATGAAGCGGTTGACCTGCTCGCGCAGCAGTTCGTGTTCGGGCGTGGTGTAGATATTGTTCATGGCTCATCACATCCTGAAAACACCAAACTTCGTCTCAGGTATCGGCCGGTTTTGGGTGGCCGACAGGCCGAGTGCCAGTACGCGGCGGGTGTCCGCCGGGTCAATCACGCCGTCGTCCCACAGCCGGGCACTTGAATAGTAGGGGTGTGACTGGTGTGCAAACTGGTCGAGGATGGGCTGCTTGAAAGCTGCTTCTTCAGCCCCAGTCCACTGCCCGCCGCGCGCCTCAATGCCGTCGCGCTTGACGGTAGCCAGCACACCAGCGGCTTGCTCGCCGCCCATCACGCAAATGCGGGCGTTGGGCCACATCCATAAAAAGCGCGGTGAAAACGCCCGGCCGCACATGCCGTAGTTGCCTGCGCCGTAGCTGCCGCCAATAATGATGGTGAACTTGGGTACGGCTGCGGTGGCCACAGCCGTGACCATCTTGGCGCCGTTGCGGGCGATGCCTTCGTTCTCGTATTTGCGGCCCACCATGAAGCCGGTGATGTTTTGCAAAAACACCAGCGGTATCTTGCGCTGGCAGCACAGCTCGATAAAGTGCGTGGCTTTCAGGGCTGACTCGCTGAACAAAATACCGTTGTTGGCAATGATGCCGACCGGCATGCCTTCAATGGCTGCAAAACCGCAGACCAGCGTCGTGCCATAGCGCGCCTTGAACTCGTCAAACTCGCTGCCGTCCACAATGCGGGCGATGATCTCGCGCACGTCGAACGGTTTGCGGGTGTCAGTGGGGATTACGCCATATAGCTCGTTTGCTTCGTATTTAGGAGCTGCATGCGCCCGATTTGATTGAGCTGCAGGCTTATTTCTATTCAAATTCTTGACCGCTGTACGCGCCAGCTGCAGGGCGTGCATGTCGTTTTGCGCCAAGTGGTCTGCCACGCCAGACAGCCGCGTGTGCACGTCGCCACCGCCCAGGTCTTCAGCCGTGACCACCTCGCCCGTGGCGGCTTTGACCAGCGGCGGCCCGCCCAAAAAGATCGTGCCCTGGTTGGCCACGATGATGCTTTCATCGCTCATGGCGGGCATGTACGCGCCGCCTGCCGTGCAACTGCCCATGACCACGGCAATTTGCGCAATGCCCTCGGCGCTCATGTTGGCCTGGTTGTAAAAGATGCGGCCAAAGTGGTCACGGTCAGGAAAGACATCGTCCTGGTTCGGCAAGTTGGCCCCGCCAGAATCGACCAGATATATGCAAGGCAAGTTGTTTTGCTGGGCAATTTCTTGCGCACGCACATGCTTTTTAACCGTCATCGGGTAGTAAGTGCCGCCCTTCACAGTCGCGTCATTGCACACCACCATGCAATCGACACCGCTCACCCGGCCAATGCCGGTGATCAGCCCTGCGCAGGGCGCAGCACCGTCGTACATGGCGTGCGCGGCCAGCGGGGAGAGTTCTAAAAAAGGCGTGCCAGGGTCCAGCAGCATTTGCACCCGCTCACGCGGCGGCAACTTACCCCGCGCCACATGCTTGGCCCGGGCAGCCTCGCCGCCGCCCGCAGCGGATTTGGCCACCTCGCCCCGCAAGTGGTCCACCAGCGTTTGCATGGCGAGCGCATTGGCCTGGAAGTCGGCAGTACGGGCGTTTAGTTTTGTCTCCAGAACTGGCATGCAGGTCTTTCTTTTTAAGAAGATTTGCTTGAAACGCTTGGTTGACGTTTACGTAAACGTCAATTCTAGGCGGTTTTGTAAAGGCGACTTCATTTTGCCCTCAAGGCACAGCCCTACAGAACACGGTGGCGCGCATCACCGCCCAAGAGCCAGCGCATAAAAACAAAATTCAAAATGGGTGTTAATGGGTATCTCAATGGGTTTAAAAGGCTTAATTGGGTGTAATTGGGTTATTTAATGGGTGTAAAATGGTTTGATGCTACAAACCGACACCCTGCAAATCACCCCTGAAGTCTTGAGCCTGATCGCCCGGATAGACGAGTTCAAAGGCACATGGCGCGCCTTGGGCAGGCTTGCGCCTGAACGCCTCAACTCGCTCCGCCGTGTCGCCACGATTGAAAGCATTGGCTCATCCACCCGCATTGAGGGCAGCAAGCTCACGGACCGCGAAGTTGAAAAGCTCCTCTCCAACCTGGAGATCAAAACCTTTGACACCCGAGACGAACAAGAAGTAGCAGGCTATGCCGAGCTGATGGACCTGGTGTTCCGCGCATGGCAGCACATACCGTTTAATGAAAACCACATCAAGCAACTGCACCAGACGCTGCTGCGCCACAGCAAAAAAGACGAGCGACATCGTGGCCAGTACAAAACCAATTCCAACAGCGTGGCCGCGTTTGATGAAAACGGCGTTGAAATCGGAATCGTGTTTGAGACAGCATCGCCTTTTGACACGCCAAGGTTGATGACAGAACTGGTGGACTGGGTCAATCAGGAGCGTGAAAAGGCGCTGCTACACCCGCTTCTCATCATCGCGGTTTTTGTCGTGGTGTTTCTTGAAGTTCACCCCTTCCAGGACGGCAACGGCCGCCTCAGCCGTGCACTGACCACCTTGCTGCTGCTGCAGACCGGCTACGCCTACGTGCCCTACAGCTCACTTGAAAGCGTGATCGAGCTGAACAAAGAAAGCTATTACCTGGCCCTGCGCCAAACGCAGGGGACGATACGCACGCAAGCACCCAACTGGCAGCCGTGGCTGGTCTTCTTTTTACGGTCACTGGCCGAACAGGTGCGCAGGCTTGAGAAAAAAGTCGCGCGCGAAAAGATTGTGCTGGCTACGCTGCCCGAGCTGTCGCTACAGATTGTGGAGTTTGCGCGAGAACATGGGCGCGTGACGATGGCTGATGCGGTGAAACTGACCGAGGCCAACCGGAATACCTTGAAGCAGCATTTTCGGAACTTGGTGGCGCGGGGGCACTTGCAACAGCAGGGGAGTGGGCGTGGGGTTTGGTATGGGTTGGGGTGATGTTGGTTCTAGCGGAACGGACAAGGTTCACTTCGCTCACTACCTCTGATTCCTCTGGGTCTTGATAGCCGAAACTTCAAGACATTCAATACAAGATCTGTCACCACGTTATGCTTTAGGCAATAGGAGAAGCATTATGGACAAAGACATTTGGGTACTTTGCGCATTGCTGGTGGTCGGGGTAGTGGCAATCATCGGCTTCTTCAGGTCGAAATCAGCGGGCTTTGGTCCATTCACAACTGGGATCCTTCTGCTGTTACTAGCTGTTGTCATCGCCTCACTGCTGTACTCGGTCGGGCGTCTGAGCGACACCATCATGGCCAATCTGCTTTTCACGGTGATCGGCTTTGCAGGTGGCCTTTTCACCCTTAAGAAGGACTAGGTCATGTTAAAGGCAATACTGGTCTCCTGCATTTTGTCAACGGCTTTTGCAAGCCACGCACAGCTCCAGCCACTGACAGAAGCAACACTGACAGGAACATGGCAGGTAAGCGGCAGCAAAAGCAACGAAGCGCTGACGTTCTCCGGGAAAAATGACTTTGTCTACAGCTATGTCCAAAAGAAGAAGGACGGCAAAGATATACCGCCAACGACCCAAAAGTCTGACGGGGCCTACAGGCTCATTGCTGGTGCGTGTTCGGCAGGGCAAGCGCAAGGTAACCTCTGGATGGTCAAGGAATCAAACCGATGCTGTTTTAGTGCTTACACCATGGGCACAACGCTGGTGTTGGACGAGGTAAGAGGTAGCTCCATCTACACGATGCCGCTTTGTGAGAGCAAAACTCTCAAACGCTAGACCGGATCGCAGTCTTCAGAAATCAGTGGCCGCTTTTTTTAGATCACTTCGAATAATGCCTCAACAGCCGCACTCGTGCATCCTGCTAGGCACAGTCATAGGCTCAGGTATCCCGTTTCCCACATGATTGGTGACCAACGTCAGTTATCCGGTGATGCTCCTGTTCGTAGCTCGACACCGAGTCAGACGTTAGATTTAGCAGGCTTGAAAGTGGATGATCTTCATCGTCACCAGCCACGTCCAGCAGCGCATTCATCATTTTGACAGTGCTGTCGTAGTCAGCTTCGGTGTGGATGGGACGCAGGCAATCCTTAATTTTGTTGACTTCAGGATCAAGCATTTGCAATCTTTAAACCTTTATACAGGTGAGGCAGAAACCACCGCAGGCCGTTTCGCCTTCTTGACCTTCGGATCACCCTTTTTCTTAGCCTGCCAAAGGTCATACTGCCCCTGCATACGAAGCCATATCTCAGGGCCATTTCCGACCCACTTGCCAACACGAAGCGCCATTTCGGCCGTGATGGCAGAGCGCCCATTGATCACACGCGACAGAGTGAAGCGCGACACGCCCAACTGCTCTGCAGCTTCATTCACACTCAGTTGCAGTTCAGGCAAAACGTCATCACGAATGATCAGGCCGGGGTGGCAAGGGCTACGCATAGTTAAGCAGCAACAGCCTCAACAGGCGCTTTCACCCCAATCCGATCCAGCGCCCCAGCCAAATTAGCCACCGTCTTATCCACGTTATGCCATTTATCCAAGCCAAACAGCCCAATGCGGAAGGTCATGAAGTCTGGGCCTTCGTCGCATTGCAGCGGCACGCCGGCGGCGGTTTGCAGGCCTTCGGCCATGAACTTTTTGCTTGACTGAATCTCGGGGTCAGTGGTGTAGCTGACGACCACGCCTGGGGCTTTGAAACCTTCGGCGGCGACGCTTTTCAGACCGCGGCCTTCAAACAGCTCGCGTACCTTTTTGCCCAGCAACTCCTGCTCGGCTTTGACTTTGGCAAAGCCGTAGGCTTTGGTTTCTTTCATGACTGCGGCCAGGCGCGTCAGGGCGTCTGTGGGCAGGGTGGCGTGGTAGGCGTGGCCGCCTTTTTCGTAGGTCTCCATGATTTGCAGCCACTTTTTCAGGTCAGTTGCAAAGCTGGAGCTGGTGGTGCCGTCAATCGCTGTGCGTGCGCGCTCGCTCAGCATCACCATGGCGCAGCAGGGGGAGCTGCTCCAGCCTTTTTGCGGGGCCGATATCAGCACGTCAACCCCGGTGGCTTGCATGTCCACCCACATCGCGCCTGATGCGATGCAGTCGAGCACGAACAGGCCGCCTACGGCGTGTACCGCGTCAGCCACGGCACGCAAATACCCGTCGGGCAACATCATGCCGGCGGACGTTTCTACGTGGGGGGCAAAGACCAGGGCTGGCTTTTCCTTGGCAATCGCTGCTTGCACTTCAGCAATCGGGGCGGGTGACCAGGGGGCTTGGGCGGTTTTAACGCTTTGGCGGGCTTTGAGCGCCGTGTGCGACGCGGGGATGCTGCCCATGTCAAAAATCTGCGTCCAGCGGTAGCTGAACCAGCCGTTGCGGATGACCATGACGTGCTTGCCAGTGGCAAACTGGCGGGCGACCGATTCCATGCCGTAGGTGCCGCTGCCGGGCACCAGCACGGCTGAATGGGCGTTGTACACCTCTTTGAGCATGCTGGATATGTCTGTCATCACATGGCCGAAGCTTTTAGACATGTGATTCAGCGAGCGGTCGGTGTAGACGACCGAGAATTCGAGCAGGCCGTCAGGGTCAACGTTGGGGAGGAGTCCGGGCATGGTGTGTCTCTCTTTAGTTGTAAAACTCGGCCTAGCAGGTTAGCACGGTAGCGGGTTTTGCGGGTAGATGGGGTTGGCAGGGGACAGCCGGACTGGTCGCACCCTAGAACACTATGATTTTAGGAGCTGCTTGCGCCCGTATTTATTGGGCTAGAGGCTTATTTGATACCCTAAAATGGCCCTAAAACGACCCGAAGACAGGCCTTGAAGGCTGATTTGGCTCAAGAACTCAAGGCCGAGAGTGAAAAACAAAGCTGCTCAGCAAACCTGGCAGCTCACCCATGTCAATAAACACTTGCACAGCGCCGGCAGCCACCCCAGCCATCACGCCGGTCACGGTGTCTTCAACCACCGCGCAGCGCTTCGGGTCCACACCCAGCGCTGCGGCGGCCGCCAGATAGACATCCGGAAAAGGCTTGGAGCGCGGTGTCTCATGGCCGCTGAAGATGCAATCTTTGAAATAAGGCATCAGGCCGCATTTTTCCATCTGCAGCTCGACCTTAAACCGGTCAGCGCCCGAAGCGCAGGCAATTCGGCCGTCAAACAGCGCATGGATGCTGGCCGCCGCCTCTACCGCACCGCGAATCGGTGACACATGGGCCAGCAAGCCGGCGTTGCGCCGCTCCCGAAAGCGGTGCATCCAGTCTTCTGTCAGCGGCTGGCCGGTGTTGGCTTCAATCAGGGCGCGTTCGTCTTTGACGGCTTTGCCAATGAACAGCCGCATGCATTCAGCGGGTGTCAGCACCCAGCCAGACTCGGCCAGCATGTCACGCAGCGCGTCGTTGGTGATCGGTTCACTGTCAACCAGCACGCCATCGCAGTCGAAGAGAACCGCGTCGAATTTCAATGGGGTCATGTTGAATGCTATTTAATCAGGAGCTGCTTGCGCCCGTATTTATTGGGCTAGAGGCCTAAAACATACCCTAAAAAGGCTAAAAAGAGCGGGTTTTAACGCAAATCACCGTCCAGATAGTACCAACGGCCTTCCTCAAGAACGAATCGGCTCAGCTCATGGATGCGCGCACCACGGCCGGCTATGCGGTAGCGGGCGACAAACTCCACCTGGGCATGGTCTGCGTCAATCACAGTGTGGCGGCGCACGTCCAGGCCCAGCCACTTGGTGCTGTCGTCTGGAGCTACATCGGCGGGGCGGGTGCTGGCGTGCCAGGTGGCTAGCAGGTAGTCCGCATGTTTGAGTACAAAAGCGCTGTAGCGCGAGCGCATCAGGCTTTGCGCATCGGGGGCGGGGGTGTTGTCGAAATCGTTCAGGTAGCGGGCGCAGCAGACGGCGAATGACGGCGGCTTTTTTGACGCGCCTAATTTGCCGCAGGGGCAGGCTTGCTCAGGCAAGGTCAAGCGACTTCAAGCCAGTGCCCTGCCGATGATGATCTTCTGCACATCCGACGTGCCTTCATAAATCTGGCAGACCCGAACGTCGCGGTAAATGCGTTCGACAGGAAAGTCGCTCACGTAACCGTAGCCGCCCAGTGTTTGCAGGGCTGCGCTGCACACTTGCTCTGCCATCTCGCTGGCAAACAGTTTGGCCATGGCCGCTTCTTTTAAGCAAGGCAGGCCTGCGTCGCGAAGGGCGGCGGCGTGCCAGGTCAGTTGCCGAGCCGCTTCAATTTGTGTGGCACAGTCGGCCAGGCGAAAGCCCACCGCCTGGTGGTTGATGATGGCGCTGCCGAAAGCTGTGCGGTCTTTGGCATAAGCCAACGCCACATCAAACGCGCTGCGCGCCATGCCAATGCTTTGCGCGGCAATGCCAATGCGCCCACCTTCGAGTGCGCTCAGCGCGATCTTGTAGCCTTCGCCTTCATTGCCGATCAGGTTCTCGTGCGGGATGCGGCAGTTGTCAAAGTTGACTTGTGCGGTGTCGCTGGAGTGTTGGCCCAGCTTGTCTTCGAGCCTGTCGGCGCTGTAGCCAGGGGTGCTGGTGGGCACGATGAAGGCGCTCATGCCTTTTTTGCCTGCGGCTTTGTCAGTCACGGCGATGACGATGGCAACCTGCCCGTTTTTACCGCTAGTGATGAACTGCTTGACGCCGTTGATGACGTAACCGTCAGCGTCTTTGACCGCTGTGGTTTTAAGCGACGATGCGTCGCTGCCCGCATGCGGCTCGGTTAAACAAAACGCACCGAGCATGTGGCCCTGCGCCAACGGGGTGAGCCACTGCTTTTGCTGCTGCGCATTGCCGTAGCGCATCAAAATCGCGTTGACCGGGCAGTTGGTCACGCTGATGGCCGTGCTGGTACCGCCGTCGCCTGCGGCGATTTCTTCAATCACCACCGCCAGCGTTAAATAGTCCAGCCCCGCACCGCCCAGGTCATCAGGCACGCAGATGCCGTAAGCACCCAGCGCGGCCAGGCCTTTGTGCGCCTCAACCGGAAAGGTGTGCGCTTTGTCCCACTTGGCGGCGTTGGGCCAGAGTTCTGCATGCGCGAATGCTCGCACAGCGTCCCGAATCATCTCTTGGTCTTGACTAAGTAGCATTTGTTCAACCTTATATGACAGTCTGGATGACGGAAAAATTGGCTGCGCTGTTTATCGCCATTGACCGATCAAGTGCAACTCGAACATTAGTTGTCACTTGCGCTTCATGCTGCAGCCATGATGTCGAACATATCAATCATGGCTTGCGCATCGCGCTGGCTGAACACCAGATTCGAGTTCAACAGTATTTTTGCAGGCTCAATGTCCACTTCGTAAAAGCACAGTTGCAAACCAAGCGCATGGCACATATGCCGAACCATCAACGTTACACCGCCGTTCAACTCACTGTAGCCTTTAGGATTAACGCAAATCACGAGCGTTCCCGGGCGGCAAAACGTCAAATTGAACTTGGCAGAGCCAACTGGAAGAATGACGCGGGACGCCTCGCTAAAACAGGCGATGGCTTCTTTTACTGTGATGAACTCCGGAAATATTGCCTTGGCACCATGCACATTTTCCAGCTCGGCCACCAACGCGTCTTGATTGCGTACAAGGCGCTTGCGCACATCGCTCCTACCGACAAAAAGCAGATCTGCTTTAGCGCCAGGCTCCCGTCGACCCGCAACACCAGCTCGGCTACGTACCTCAAGAAAGGAAGACGAAGAAATAGAAGGCTTAGTGGAATGCAACGTCCACATATGCAGATTGGTAACCAGTAGGTCTTCACACTTCGGGACTGGCAAGAGCTTGGACGGCTCCCAATCGATGCCCAGAACACGAATCAGCTCGCTTACTTGGTGCACGGAAAAGCACTCATCGACCTGCGGATTGAGGTTGAAGAGATTAGGGTCCCCAACGAGAAGGCGGGGCGGTATGGCTCCGTAGTTTTCAAGCATTAGCAGACGGTCCAGCGCATCAACAAAAAAATGGCCCCAGTGGCACACCAACCCGAGCAGTTCGGCATCGTCGATAGCTCGCTCCGCGTCGAATTTAGGCACGTACTCCACGTGCTGGGAATCGACCGACACCCACCCAGGCGATGGTGCAAAAGAGTGCGTCAATCCACCAGGAAAGATATCATTCCCAACGATCAAGCTGAAATTGCGACCATGAACAATGGCCTCAGGCAAACAGATCCTGACGCTTTTCTGGCACTCCAACTCAGTTTCAGGAAGATACTTTTTCACTTGACTAGTGTCGGAGAACAACACCTGTGGTACCACGACCTTCACCACTGATAAGTCAGAAGGAGATTCAAGCCAGCCCCGTTTTTCCGCCAGATTGATCAGCGCCTTCTGGTCTTGCAACCGATAGATGGGCATTGTGGCTATTTCATTCAGATCATCTCAACAGCCAAAGCCGTGCCTTCGCCGCCGCCAATGCACAGCGTGGCGATGCCCTTTTTCAAGCCCCTCGCCTTGAGTGCATAGATCAGCGTGACGATAATCCGTGCGCCACTGGCACCAATCGGGTGGCCCAAAGCGCATGCGCCGCCGTTGACGTTCACGATTTCGTGGCTGATGCCCAGCTCGGTCATCGCGGCCATAGGCACCACGGCAAAGGCTTCGTTCACCTCCCACAAGTCAACGTCTTTGACTGTCCAGCCGATTTTCTTGAGCAGCTTGTTGACGGCACCAACGGGTGCAGTGGTAAACCATTCAGGCGCTTGCGCAAAGGTGGCGTGGCCGACGATGCGGGCGATGGGTTTTGCGCCTAGTTCTTTGGCGGTAGATTCACGGGTGAGCACCAAAGCAGCAGCGCCGTCATTGATCGACGAGCTGGACGCAGCGGTAATCGTGCCGTCTTTTTTGAACGCAGGCTTGAGGCCAGCGATTTTGTCTAGCTTGACTTTACCTGGGCCTTCGTCGATGGAAACGACGACATCGCCCGCACGGGTTTTGACGGTGACCGGTGTGATCTCCGCCGCAAACGCGCCTGATGCCGTCGCGGCCTTGGCACGGTTAACGCTGGTGGTGGCAAACGCGTCTTGTGCTTCGCGCGTGAATTTGTATTTGTCAGCGCACTGCTCGCCAAAGGTGCCCATGGCGCGGCCTGGCTCGTAGGCGTCTTCCAGGCCGTCGAGCATCATGTGGTCATAAATGCGGTCATGCCCAATGCGAATACCGCTGCGCCCTTTGAGCAGCAGGTGCGGTGCGTTGGTCATGCTTTCCATGCCGCCAACCACCATCACGTCTCGGCTGCCGGCAATGAGCTGGTCATGCGCCAGCAAGGTGGCCTCCATGCCCGAGCCGCACATTTTTGAAAGCGTGACCGCGCCCGCGCTGGCAGGCAAGCCGCCCTTGAAGCCGGCCTGGCGTGCAGGCGCCTGGCCCTGCCCGGCCATCAGGCAGTTGCCAAACAGCACTTCATCGACCTTGTCAGGCGCGATGCCTGAACGCTCAACCGCTGCTTTGATGGCCGCGCCGCCCAGGTCGTGTGCCGACAGCGATGCGAAGTCGCCTTGAAATGCGCCCATGGGGGTGCGGGCTGCGCCCAGGATGACGATGGAGTTTTGCATGGTTTTTTTCCTTAAATTAATTCTGAATCAGGCCACTGAAATATCTTTGGCGTGCGCAAAGCGCTTGTCCTGCTCATACGGGAACACATCAAACACATGCCCCGCCTGAATACGTGACTGGTGGTTTTGCCAGAACGCGGCATCGAGCAAATCGGCGTGGTGCCGCATGAAGACACCGCGTACCGCGTCGTTGCCCAGCAAGAAAGGCCCAAAGGTTTCTGGGAACACGTCTTTCGGCCCGACTGAATACCAAATCTCGCCGCTCATTTCGTCTTCTTCATTGCGCGGCGCGGGTACCTTGCGGAATTTGCAGTCGGTGATGTATT
Source organism: Polaromonas sp. (assembly GCA_031414215.1). Lineage (GTDB taxonomy): Bacteria > Pseudomonadota > Gammaproteobacteria > Burkholderiales > Burkholderiaceae_C > Polaromonas. The sequence goes on from JANNVB010000041.1 coordinate 28,202, forward strand.
CAATCTCGTCGTAGTCGTAAAACACGACTTTGCCGTGGCGTGTGATGCCAAAGTTTTTCCACAACATGTCGCCGGGGAAGATGTTGGCGGCCACCAGGTCTTTAATGGCGTTGCCGTATTCCACCACCGCGCGCTCAATCTGGTCCTTGGCGACTGGCTCGTCAACACCTGTATCAAACGCCTCTTGCAAATAGATGTTGAGCGGAATCATGCGGCGCTCGATGTAGACGTGTTTGATGATGACCTCAACATTGCCATCGCCATCGCGGTCAGATATTTCTAGCTGACTGGGCGCAAACTTTTCAATCTCGGCAATCAGTTCGTCGTCAAACCGGGCGCGTGGGAAAGCCACTTCGCTGTACTCTTGCGTGTCGGCCATCCGGCCCACGCGGTCGTGCTGCTTGACGAGCAGGTATTTGCTTTTGATCAGCTCGCGCGTTGTGTCTTTTTGCGGCGGGTAGTAGTCTTTGATGACTTTGAACACATACGGGAAACTGGGCAAGTCAAAAACCAGCATGACCATGCCCTTGATGCCCGGCGCAATGCGAAACTTGTCAGTCGAATGCCGCAGGTGGTACAAAAAGTCGCGGTAAAAAAGCGTCTTGCCCTGCTTGGCCAGGCCGAGTGCGTTGTAAATTTCAGCACGCGGCATGCGCGGCATCATGCTGCGCAAAAACTGCACATAGGCCGACGGTATGCCCATATCCACCATGAAGTAGGCGCGTGCAAAGCTGAACAATATCAGCAGGTCGTCTTCGCCAAACAGCGCCGCATCGATCACCAGCTTGCCGTTTTTGTTGTGCAGCAGCGGCAAGGCTACCGGGACTTCGTTAAAACCATTGATGATTTTGCCGACAACATACGCGCCCTTGTTGCGGTAAAACAAACTCGACAGCACCTGGATTTGAAAGTTGGCGCGCAGTTTGGCATCACCCAGGCGCTTTTGCAAGGCTTCAACGACATACCCGGCGTCGCGCTCCAGGTCTTCAAACTCAAGCCGCAGCGCAAAGTCTTGCACCAGCTTGACGACGTTCGCCTGCAAATTGTCAAGGCTGGGGTAGTAAGCGCGGTAAGTCGGGTCGGCGGTGGGTTCTTCGTTTTCGATGTACTCGGTGCTCACAGCGGGCCGCACAAAAATGAAGTCGTTCTGAAAATAACTGCGGTGCAAGATTTTGGTGGTGACCGAGTTAAAAAACGTTTCGGCCAGCTCAGGCTGCTGGTGATTCACCAACAAGCCGATGTAATGCAGCTTGACCTGCTGCCACACGTGCATGGTTTGTTCGCCGGCTTTGAACTCACGCTCCAGGCGCATCGACGCTTCACGTACTCGCAGGTCGTAGAACTCAATCCGCTCGCGCTGGGCGCGCTGCTGGCCGTGCCAGTCGGCGGTTTCGAACCGGTGCTTGGCTCTAGCTGATTCGGTACGGAACAATTGGTAGTGGCGGTTAAAGCCGTCCATCATCGCTTTGGCGATGTCGTAGGCGAGAGCGGAGTCCAGGCGTTGAGGAAACATGTTGGTTAACTTTGGGCTGCTAATTGACGATCAAAGAGCTTTTCTATCGCGGCCAGATGCAAGCTCTGCAAATGCTCTGGGCCGGACACCGACATCAGCAAGTCTTGCAGCAAGCCATCGTGAACGCCGTAAATCCAGCCATGGATTGTCACCACCCGGCCTCGTGCCCATGCGTCCTGCATCACTGTGCTGTGGCACACATTGACGACTTGTTCCACCACATTCAGCTCGCACAATATATCAAGTTGCTGCGCAGGGTCTGCCGCGTTCAATCGGGCCTGGTAGCGGTCACGGACATCTTGAATATGGCGAATCCAGTTGTCTGCCAAGCCGATGCGCGCGTTTTGCAATGCCGCCTGCACACCGCCGCAACCGTAATGCCCACAGACGATGACGTGCTCAACCTCCAACATATCAACGGCATACTGAATGGTTGACAGCGCGTTCAAGTCACTGTGCACCACCACATTGGCAATGTTGCGGTGGACAAATACTTCACCTGGCTCCAAACCGGTGATTTGATTCGCGGGTACCCGCGAATCGCTGCAGCCTATCCACATGTAGCGGGGCTTTTGCTGCTCGGACAGATCGGTAAAAAAGCCGGGGCGCTCGCGCACCGTCTCAGCGGCCCATGCGCGGTTGTGTTGTAGCAGATGGCGTAATGGCATGAAAGTCTTTCGGGACTACATCGTTTCCGCAAACAGCTCCCGCCCAATCAACATGCGGCGAATTTCTGAAGTACCCGCGCCAATCTCATACAGCTTGGCATCGCGCCACAGGCGGCCCAGCGGGTAGTCGTTGATGTAGCCGTTACCGCCAAAAATCTGCACGCCTTCGCCTGCCATCCAGGTGGCTTTTTCTGCGCACCACAAGATCACGGAGGCGCAGTCTTTACGCACCTGGCGTACGTGCTCTGTGCCCAGCATGTCGAGGTTTTTACCGACGGTGTAGCAAAACGCCCGGCCTGCTTGCAGCACGGTGTACATGTCGGCGACTTTGCCTTGGATCAACTGAAATTCGCCAATGCTTTGGCCGAACTGTTTACGGTCATGGATGTAGGGCACGACGTTGTCCATCACCGACTGCATGATGCCGATGGGCCCGGCGGCCAGTACGGCGCGCTCGTAGTCCAGCCCGCTCATCAATACTTTGGCGCCACCGTTCAAACCGCCCAGTATCTGGCTGGCGGCTACTTCGACGTTGTTAAACACCAGCTCACCGGTGTGGCTGCCGCGCATGCCGAGCTTGTCGAGTTTTTGCGCGCATGAAAAGCCTTTCATGCTTTTCTCAATCAAAAACGCCGTCACACCGCGTGCGCCCAGTTCGGGTTCAGTTTTCGCGTAAACCACCAGCGTGTCGGCATCCGGGCCGTTGGTGATCCACATTTTTGTGCCATTGAGCAGGTAGTAGCCGCCTCCCGAGGCACTTGGCTCCTTCCATTCGGCTTTCAGCTTCATGCTGATGACGTCGCTGCCCGCGCCGGGCTCACTCATGGCCAGTGCGCCCACATGCTCGCCGGTGATGAGTTTAGGCAGATATTTTTGGCGTTGCTCTGGCGTGCCATTACGTTTGATTTGATTGACGCACAGGTTGCTGTGTGCGCCGTAGCTCAAACCCACTGACGCGCTGGCGCGGCTGATTTCTTCCATCGCAATCATGTGGGCCAGGTAGCCCATGCCTGCACCGCCGTATTCTTCGCTCACAGTGATGCCCAGCACGCCAAGGGCGCCCATTTTTTGCCACAGGTCGGCAGGAAACAAGTCGTTTTTGTCAATCTCTGCGGCACGCGGAGCGATTTCGCTTTGGGCAAAGTCGCGCACGGCGTCACGCAGCGCATCAATGTCTTCGCCGAGTTGAAAGTTCAGGCCGGGCAGGTCAGTCATTATGAGTATCCAAAAAAAATTAGTAAGTCTTGGGAACAGGAACAATTGTTTGCTGCATCACGGCGCAAGCGGTTTGATTGCCGCTAGGGTCGACATGCACCACCTCGGCGGTTGTCACAGTGATGCGCTTGCCCGCTTTGAGAACGCGGCCAATGGCGCGCAACTCGCCACCTGCAAAGCTAGCCAGAAAATTGATTTTGTATTCGACTGTTGTGACTTCCATGTCCGGCGGTGCAACCGTCAATGCCGCATAGCCACCCGCAATGTCGGCCAGCGCCCCCATCGCGCCACCGTGAAAGCCGCCTTGCTGCTGCGACACGCGCTCTGAATGCAACAGAGAGACTTCGCATAAACCGGGCTCCACCCGTAGCAGGCTCGCACCCAAAGTACGCATCATGCCTTGGCGCAGAAAGCTGGTTTCAATGCGTTTGAATAGTTCATGGTGGTGGGTCATCGTCATGGTTTTTGTGGTGTCTGTTGGGTTTTGGTGGGTGTCATGGATGTCTCATTTCGCTTTATCAGTCTTCTTTTCTGACTTCTCCAGCAGCGCTTTGGCTTCTTTCTCATGCGTGCGAATCTCGGCCAGGTTGGCCTGCAAGTCCAGCAGTTGCGCCTCCAGCTTGACGCGGTGGTCCGTCAGCACTTTCAAAAACTTGCGCATTTGGGGCGCGGTGTCACGCGGGCTGTCGTAGGAGTCAATGATCTCTTTGGCTTCGACCAGCGACAGACCCAGGCGCTTGGCGCGCAGCGTGAGTTTTAGGCGTGTTCTGTCCCGCGCGGTGTACACCCGGTTACGGCCGCCTGCGCCTTCGCGCTGCGGCTGCAGCAAGCCCATGTCCTCATAAAAACGCATGGCCCGGGTGGTCAGGTCAAACTCTTTGGCAAGATCGCTGATGCTGTAGGTGGCTGTTGTTGTGGCCATGGTGGTCTTCGAGTTGTGCATTGGCGACAGCACGACAGATGCCGCCGAGATTATTATGATGGTAACAGTGACGTTTACGTAAACGTCAAACAAACCAAATAGTACATGAACCTTTTAGAACAACAGCTCCATTACCCGCTAGGCGATGTTTTGCCAGAAGAAGGCGACACGATAGAAGTCGCACCCGGCATCAAATGGATACGCATGGTGCTGCCGTTTGCACTCAACCACATCAATCTGTGGCTGCTGCGCGATGAGATGGAAGACCCGCTCAAACCCGGCAACACGCTGCAGGGCTGGACGGTGGTGGACTGCTGCATCAGCCGGGCCGAATCAAAAGCGCAATGGGACACCATTTTTGCCACCCAGCTTGAAGGCCTGCCCATCTTGCGCGTCATCGTCACGCACATGCACCCCGACCACATTGGCCTGGCGCACTGGCTTTGCGAGCGCTGGACGACACCTACCCACACTTGCCGCCTGTGGGTCAGCGCGACGGACTACAACTCCGCGCGCATTGGCTCGCAGTCGACCACCGGGTTTGGTGGCGACAGTGCAGCGTTGTTTTTTGCATCGCATGGGCTAACAGACCCTGACTCCGTTGCCAAAATCAGGGCTCGTACTGGCTACTACCCCGGCATGGTGCCCGATGTGCCCAAGAGTTATGTTCGGCTGTTGGATGGCAAGACAGTTGCCATTGGCTCCGGCATCAATCGACACGAATGGCGCTGCATCAGTGGCTACGGTCACGCGCCTGAACATATCGCACTGTACTGCGAGGCACTGAGTGTGCTGATCAGCGGCGACATGATTTTGCCGCGCATCTCGACCAACGTCAGCGTGTACGACATGGAGCCAGAAGCCAATGCCTTGCGCTTGTTTCTGGAATCTATCGACAAGTTTTTACCCCTGCCAACTGACACGCTAACGTTGCCATCGCACGGCAAACCGTTTCGCGGCTTGCACACCCGCATCACGCAACTGCACGACCACCACCGCGATAGATTGGCCGAAGTGATGGACGCGTGTGCATCAAGCCCATGCAGCGCGGCTGATATTTTGCCGATCATGTTCAAGCGTGAGCTGGACTTGCACCAAACGACCTTCGCCATGGGCGAAGCGCTGGCACATTTGCATTTGCTGTGGTTTGAGGGAAAGTTGCAGCGGCTATTGGGTGGGGATGGGATTTATAGGTTCAGCCGAACCTAAATCTCACCACCTGGGTGCGCCTTCGTCTTTCAACTGGCTGCGCAGCTGCGCATAGTCCGGCACCACCGCTCGCACGGTATCCCAAAAGCGGGGGCTGTGGTCCATCACGCGGAGGTGGCTCAGCTCGTGCACCACCACGTAGTCGATGACCGACTGTCTGAAGTGAATCAAACGCCAGTTCAGGCGAATCGAGCCGTCGGCGCTGGCGCTGCCCCAGCGAGTGCCGGCACTGCTCAGGCTGAGTTTGCGCCACTGCACATTGAGCGTGGGTGCGAAGTGATTCAGGCGCTCGGTAAAAATCCGCTTGGCCTGGCGCATCAGCCAGGCTTGTACCGCGTCTTTGATTTGGTCAGGTGTGGCGGTGTGCGCAAGGCCGACGTGCAGCGTGAGGTGCGTGACACCAGGCAAGGTGTCGCTGCTGCTTATCAGCTCTGCGCCCACGCCGCCAAAGGCATGGCGCGGATCCAGCACCACAATCACCTGTTCGCCTAAAAACGGCAGCGTGCAGCCGTCCTTCCACTCAATACGGGCGGACTCCAGCTTGTCATGGCGTTCGCGGGTCTCTTGGAGTTTTTTGAGGATCCAGCTTTGCTTTTCAAGTACGGCCTTGTCGATCTCATACAGCGGCACCCACTTGGGCGCGCTCACTGTCAAGCCATCTGCGCCGACTGAAAAGCCGATCGTGCGGCGCTTGCCACGCTTGAATTGATAAGCCACTGCAATGCCGTCCATCAGCGTTTCACGGCTGGCGCGAGGGTGCGCGAAGGTGGCAGGGGCCAGTGCCTGCTGCAACGTTTGCAGCGGCAGGGTGTTTTCAATCGCTACGTTTTCAGGAGCTGCTTGCGCCCGTATTTGTTGGTCTAAGGGCTGATTTGAACCCTCAAAATCGGCTTTTTCAGTGCTTTTAGGCGGTTTTTCAGGCAAAGGCGCTGGTACAGGCTCAAACAAATCAAGCGTGAACTGTAAGAGCCTTTGCATCATGATTATTTAGCCAGCGTAGGCTTCGGGGTCCAGCCTGTGCATCTCGGCTTCGATCCAGGCTTCGACTTCGCGCATCAGTTCATCGGGCTGGCGACCTGCGCTAGGAATCGGCTTGCCAATAGAAATATCGACAATGCCCGCCTTTTTAATGAAAGCCCTGCGCGGCCAGCATTTGGCCGATGTCACGGCCACTGGAATCACGGGTGCACCGGTTTCAATCGCCAGCCGTGTACCGCCTGATTTGTAAACGCCTTTTTGGCCACGCGGGATGCGCGTGCCTTCTGGGAACATGATCACCCATACACCTTGCGCCATCAGCCGCTTGCCTTGCTCAACCACCTTGCTGAAAGCCTGGGCGCGCTGGCTGCGGTCAATGTGAATCATGTCCATGCGCGACATGGCCCAGCCAAAAAACGGCACGTACAGCAACTCTTTTTTAAACACAAAAGCCAGCGGGTGCGGCATCAGCGTGACCATGGAAAATGTTTCCCACGTGCTCTGGTGTTTGACCAGCAGCACGCAACTGCCCAGCTCGGTGCTGGGCAAATTCTCCATCCCCGTCACACGATTTTGAATCCCCAGAATCACCGTCCCACCCGTCACCGCCAACCGCAGCCAACCCGCGCACAGCCAGTAGATTTTGGTACTGGATGCAAACAGTGAATACACAAGTACGCCAAGCGCCCAAGGGATGACGGTGAGAATCATCCACAGCATGTGAACGATAGAGCGGATCAGGTTCATAGGAGCTTTAAACAACAGCAGTGTTGCGCTGAAGAATGTGGTCAACAAAGGCCGACAAGTCGGTATGAAACAGTGTGCCTAACGGCAAGCCATCGGGTTGGCCACCGCTGCGGTAGCGCTCAGATTTACCGGTCAGCACCAAATGCGGCTCGCAGCCCGCGCTGCTGCCCGCCTGCAAGTCACGCACAGAGTCGCCCGCAGTGGGCACACCTTTGAGAGGCACACCAAAACGGCTGCCGATTTGCTCAAACAAACCTGGCAGCGGCTTGCGGCAATTGCACTGCTCTTCAGGGCTGTGCGGGCAATAAAAAACCGCATCCACCCGCCCACCCACAGCGGCCAGCATTTTGTGCATTTTGGCGTGCATAGCGTTGAGCGACGCGACATCAAACAGCCCACGCCCCAGGCCAGACTGATTGGTAGCCACCACCACATGCCAGCCTGCGTGGTTGAGCCGCGCAATTGCTTCCAGCGCGCCGGGAAGTGGCTGCCATTCTTCGGGTGATTTGACGTAGTCATCACTGTCAGAGTTGATGGTGCCGTCGCGGTCGAGGATGACGAGTTTCATGGGATTTTGCTCACGCAGCAAGTTTGGAAAGGTCAGCCACGCGGTTCATGGCGTTGTGTAGCGTGGCAAGCAGGCCCAGGCGGTTCAGGCGCAAGTTCATTTGCGCTGCATTGACCATCACGCCGTTAAAGAAGCCATCGACCGGCGCGCGCAGCGCTGCCAGGGTTTGCAGCGATGCGGTGTAGTCGCCTGATTCAAACTGGGCATTGGCTTTGGGGACGACTTCGCTCATGGCTTTGTGCAAGGCGATTTCGGCGGGTTCAGTTAGCAGTGATTCGTTAACGGTAGCTTGTACGTCTTCCACCTTTTTCAGAATGTTGCTGATGCGCTTGTTGGCTGCGGCCAGGGCCGGAGCCTCTGGCAGGGCTGCGAAGGTGCGGACTGCTGCGAGGCGTTTGGTGACATCACCAAGACGCTGAGGCTTTAGCGCAAGCACGGCATCGACTTCCTGGGCGCTGTAACCCTGCTCGCGCAATGAGCCTGCAAAACGGTCATAGATGAAATCCACAAGCGCGTCCGTTGCGCCGTCAATCTTGTCGCCAAATACAGGCACAGCGCCCTTGACCAGCTCAATGACACCAACGTGCAAGTCTTTTTCGGTCAGCATGCGAATGATGCCAAGGGCATGCCTGCGCAATGCAAACGGGTCCTTATCCCCAGTTGGCAAGTTACCAATCCCAAACATGCCAACAAGTGTTTCCAGCTTGTCTGCAAGCGCAACAATCAACCCAACGTTATTGCGGGGCAAGCTATCACCTGCAAATCGCGGCTTGTAATGATCTTCAATCGCGTCTGCTACGTCAGTACTGAGTCCATCGTTCAGTGCGTAGTAGCGGCCCATCGTGCCTTGCAGCTCGGGGAATTCACCGACCATATCGGTAACCAGGTCGGTCTTTGCCAACTCAGCGGCTCGCTGAACATCAGCTACTCTGCCGACATCGATCCGATTCGCAATTGCTTCTGCAATCGCCCGCACGCGCAGAGCCCGCTCACCTTGTGAACCCAGCTTGTTGTGATAAACCACCTTGCCCAAGCCCTCAACCCGCGAGGCGAGCGTCTTCTTGCGATCCTGGTCAAAAAAGAACTTGGCATCGGCCAAGCGTGGGCGCACCACACGCTCGTTGCCGCCAATGACAAAGCTTGCGTCTTTCGGGCTGATGTTGCTGACGACCAAAAACTTGTTCGTCAGCTTGCCGCTTGCGTCCAGCAAGGGAAAGTATTTTTGATTCGCCTTCATAGTCAGAATCAAACATTCTTGCGGTACGTCCAAAAATTCTTTCTCAAACTCACAGACCAGCACATTGGGCCGCTCGACCAGTGCGGTGACTTCATCCAGCAGCGCATCGTCATCAATCGCGGTCACGCCACCACCGATATTGCTGGCCGCAGTAGCCAACTGCCGAACAATCTCGGCCCGGCGTTCTGCAAAGCTGGCAATCACTGCACCGTCTTTTGCCAGGCATTCGGCATAGCTGTCAGCATGCTGCAAAACCACAGGGTCAACCAGCGCTTCAAACCGATGGCCGTGCGTGATGTTGCCCGCCTTCAAACCCAGCGCTTCTACGGCCACCACATCTGCACCATGCAAAGCCACCAAGCCATGCGCAGGCCGTACAAACTTCACGTCGCTCCAGCCATCGGCCAACTGGTAGGTCATGAGTTTGTCGATGGGCAGCTTGGCGATTGTTTGAAGCAATGCTTTTTGCAGGCCTTCCGCCACCGTTGCGCCTTTGACCAGACTGTCATAAAACAGCGCCTCAGCCTTGCCATCAGGCGCGCGCTTCAAACCCGCCACGCTGGATGCATCAGCCCCAAGTGCCGCCAGTTTCTTAAGCAGTGCAGGTGTGGCGTTGCCAGCAGCGTCCAGCCCCACAGCCACAGGCATCAGCTTTTGCGATACGGCTTTGTCTGCGGCTTGCGCCGCAACGTAGCTCACATGCGCAGCCAAACGACGTGGTGACGCAAACGAGGTCAAAGCGGATTCAGCCGTTGTCAACCCCATGCTTTTAAGCTGTTCAAACAATACGCCCGCAAACGCATCACCGAGTTTTTTCAAAGCCTTGGGCGGCAGCTCTTCTACAAACAGTTCAACTAAAAGGTTTTTCGTGGTCATTCTTATGCAGCCTTCTTCGTCATCTGCGCCACCCACTCAGGCGGTGCCATGGGGAAGCCCAGGCGCTCTCTGGATTCGTAATAGCTTTGCGCCACTGCCCGCGCCAAATTGCGGATGCGGCCAATGTAGGCGGCGCGCTCTGTCACGCTGATCGCGCCGCGTGCATCGAGCAGATTAAAGCTGTGTGCGGCTTTTAATACTTGCTCGTAGGCGGGCAGTGCGAGTTGCACTTCAATCAAATGTTTGGCCTGCTTTTCATGCGCGGTGAAGGCGGTGAATAAAAAGTCTGCGTCACTGTGCTCGAAGTTATAGGCTGATTGCTCTTTTTCGTTTTGCAAATAAACGTCGCCATAAGTCAACCCTTCCGTCCAAATAATGTCCTTGAAGTTTTCTACGCCCTGGATGTACATCGTCAAGCGTTCCAGTCCGTAAGTGATCTCACCTGTGATGGGTTTGCAGTCAATGCCGCCGACCTGCTGGAAGTAGGTGAACTGGGTGACTTCCATGCCGTTGAGCCAGACCTCCCAGCCCAAGCCCCACGCACCTAACGTTGGGTTTTCCCAATCGTCTTCTACAAAGCGGATGTCGTTTTGTTTGAGATCAAAACCCAGCGCCTCTAGAGATCCAATGTAGAGCTCCAAAATATTGGCCGGTGCTGGTTTGAGCACGACCTGGTACTGGTAGTACTGCTGGTAACGATTCGGGTTCTCGCCATACCGCCCGTCTTTGGGGCGGCGGCTGGGCTGCACGTAGGCTGCCTTCCATGGCTCGGGGCCGAGGGCTCTTAGAAAGGTGGCGGTGTGCGATGTGCCTGCGCCAACTTCCATGTCGTAGGGCTGGAGCAGTGCACAGCCCTGTTTGGCCCAATAGCTTTGCAGGGTGAGGATGATGTCTTGAAAACTTAGCATTCAGGGTACTTCTGTAAATTCATTTTTCGGGCGAATTGCGTCGTTGCGCGGTGCTCGGAATCCTCATGCACACAAGTACATTCCGGTATCCTGCGCTCCGGGCGCCTTGCACTTCATCCCGAAAATCTGAATTTCCAGAAGCACCCTGCGCCATTTTATATGCATTTTTACGCCAAAAACGTCGTTTTTACCTGTCAAATCGGTCTCTAACCCAATAAATACGGGCGCAAGCAGCTATTGATATGATAGTAGAAATCAACCCCCACCAAGGCCACAAGCCGTAACGCGCTGCCCACCAGGCATAGGGCGTGATGCTGCTCCGGCCTTCAACGCTGCCCACCAGCGCACCGCGTGTGTGGCGCGGCAGCAAATGGGTGACGCGGCCCGTGTGGTCGATGATGGCTGTGGCGCCAGTGTTGGTGGCGCGCACCATGGGGCGCTCAAACTCGATGGCGCGCATGCGCGAGATGTTCAGGTGCTGGTCAATGGCGATGGTGTTGCCAAACCAGGCAATGTTGCTGATGTTGACCATCATCGTGGGCGCAGTGGCTGGGTCAATGAAGCGTGCCGCGAGCTCTTCACCGAACAAGTCTTCATAACAAATATTGGGCGCGATGCGCTGGCCTTGCCAGTCCAGAGATGGCTGCTTGAGGCCGCCGCTGTTGAAGTCTGCCAGCGGGATGTTGACGATACTTAAAAACCATTTGAACAGCGGATGGACAAACTCGCCAAACGGAACCAGGTGGTGTTTGTCGTACTGATAGATGGCGTTGGATGCGGATGGTTTTAAAGCGATGGCGGAATTGGTATAGCCCTGCTGGCGGTTGCCCAGCGGAATGCCAATTAAAGCTGCGGTTTGGGCTGCGCCCGGCGCGGGTTTGATGAAACGATTGACCAACGCATCCAGGTAGCCTTCAGGCAACTGGCCAGGCAAGAGCGGGATGGCGGTTTCAGGTGTGACGACGAGTGACGTGGTGGCGGCTAGAAGTTGCGATTTGTACCAGGCCAGCGCATCCGGAATACCGCCCGTGGGTTGAAACTTTTCGTCTTGCGCGATGTTGCCTTGCAGAAGGGTGACGGTGAAAGGCGATTCAACTGCTTTTGAAAACCCCGATGTTTCTGCACTGCCATACTTCAAGACAAAGCCGACCGATGCGGCCAAAACCACAGCCGCTGCAATCACTCCGGCAGGCAAGCCGCGCGGCTTTGCGACCAGACTGGCAACACCCGAAGCCAGCAGCGCCGCCGCAAACGTCAAGCCATGCACGCCGACCAACGCAGCCAGATTCGCAAACGGCCCATCCAGCTGCGCGTACCCACCCTGACCCCAAGGGAAACCCGTGAACAGCGCCACGCGTGCCAGCTCAGCCAGCAGCCACAACGCCGCAAAAAGTGCAGCGCGCCCGAATCGGTTAACGGGTGCCAGATATACAAAAAGCGCGCAAGTCGCAGCGTAATACAGCGCCAAAAAGGCCGCCAACCCGACAATGGCAATCACTGTCAACGGTGCAGCCAATCCGCCATAGGTGTTCAGCGAAATAAAAAGCCACCACCAGGTCGCCACCTGCATCACGCAAGCAAACAGCCAGCCCACCCATGCGCCCTGGCGTTTTGTTTTGGCCTGGTCAAGCTGCCAGGCCAGCAAACACATGGCCAACAATTGCAGCCACCAAACCGGTTGGCCTTTGGTCAAACCAAAGTCAAAAGGCCACGCGATGCTTGAAGCATGGGCGCAACCAGCTACTAAAATAATAGCTAGCTGACGATTGAATAAGCCCAGCATCCAGCTAGATCAAGTCAAATCAAGACTGGTCTGCACACCCACAGGCGCAACCTTGAACCATTTCACCGCGCCGCCTTTGGTGTGCAGCACGGTAAATTGCAGGCCGCTCAGTGCAAAACCTTCACCGCGCTTGGGCACGTGGCCCATGCGGTGCGCGACCAGGCCGCCAATGGTGTCAAAGTCAGCATCAACCAAGGTCACGCCAAAAGCCTCACTGACGCGCTCGATCGAGGTGTCACCACTGACCCTAAAACTGCGGTCTGGCAGGCCAAAAATGTCGCCGTCGTCTTCGGCAATATCAAACTCGTCTTCAATCTCGCCAACGATTTGCTCCAGCACGTCTTCAATCGTGATCAGGCCTGCGGTGCGGCCAAACTCGTCAATCACGATGGCCAGATGGTTGCGGTTGCCCCTGAACTCACGCAGCAAATCGTTCAGGCCCTTGCTCTCGGGCACAAATACGGCCGGGCGCAGCAGCGCTTTGATATTGAGCTCAGGCGCGCGCTGCAATTTGAGCAAGTCCTTGGCCATCAAGATGCCAATGATGTTTTCTTTTTCGCCTTCATACACTGGGAAGCGCGAGTGCGCGGTGTCAATCACCAGGTGCAGCAGTTCGTCAAACGGCGCATCGATGTTGACCAAGTCCATGCGCGTAGCGGCCACCATCACGTCGCCCGCTGTCATGTCGGCCATGCGGATGACGCCTTCAAGCATCTCCCTGCTTTGTGCGCCTATGACTTCGTTGTCTTGTGCTTCAACCAGCGTTTCGATCAGCTCGTCTTTAGAGTCCGGACCGGGGTGGAGCATTTCAGCCAGCTTTTGCAAAAAGCCGCGCTTGTCTTCATGTTTGATCTCATGCTTTGAAGATCGACTGGGAGGGTTGTCGGACACAGGGTGTTCGGTAGTTGCTAAGCGTATAAGGATAGCGCATTCCGAAGACACCGACAGCAACATCAGCGTTGAGGCATATCGGCCGTTGAGTAACCCAAACTGACCGTCGCGTCTTCGGGTATCGGCGGCATGGATGCATCCCAGGCTTGCCAGGCGTTTCGCATCGCCTCCAGGCGCTGTGGCTCTACCCTGCCCAAGTTGGCACGCTCGCGCTCGTCAGCCTGAAGGTCAAACAAATAATCATGGCCATCGACCCGCAGGTACTTCCAGCGGCCGTCACGCATGGCGCGCTGGCCGCGGTGGTTCATGCGCCAAAACAGCGGGCGGCCAAAACGGTGAGTCGCATCCATCAACACGGGCAGCAGCGATATGCCGTCAAGCGGGTAGTTGGCATCAAGCGCCGCGCCTGCTGCATCCAGCATGGTGGCTGACCAGTCCATCGTCATGCAGCCTTGCGCACTTACCCCACCGGGAGCTACACCTAAGGGCCAATGCGCCAACCAAGGCACGCGAATGCCGCCTTCGGTCAGGTCCATCTTGCCGCCCACCAGCGGCCAGGTGTCTGAAAAGCGCTCACCGCCGTTGTCACTGGTAAACACCACCAGCGTGTTGCCAAGCGCACCGTTTTTACGCAACGCGTCCATCACCCAGCCAATGCCTTCATCCATCTGCGTGATCATGCGGCGGTAGGTGTGAATGTTGCCACCAGCCAAGTCAAACAAACTGCCTTTGACTGGGTTGCCGCCATCCACGTCTTCGCGGGTTTGCCACGGCCAATGCGGGGCGGTGTAGTGCAGGCTTAAAAAAAACGGCTGATCATTGCCGTTTTGGGACATGCGGTTCACATAGTCCACCGCGCGGTTTGACAACAAATCCGTCAAATAACCGCTTTCATTCTTTTCATCTTCACCCAGCCATAAATCATGCTTACCGGTTGAATCGCAATGCGTCAAATAATCAACGCCGCCCGACAGCGGGCCAAAAAACTCCTGGTAGCCCGACTGCAAGGGCCCAAAATGCGGCGGATAGCCCAAATGCCATTTACCCACCAAAGCCGTGCGGTAGCCGCTGGCCTGCAACAGCGACGGCAGCGTAGGGTGCTCAGGCGGCAAGCCCAGCGTGCTGCTGCCGCGGCTTTTGCTGTTGATGGGTTCTTCAGCAGCGCCGCGCAAGCGGTACTGGTAGCGCGCCGTCATCAGCGCAAACCGGGTGGGCGAACACACCGGGGAGTTTGAATACCCCTGGGTGAACTTGATACCGCCTGCGGCCAGGCCATCAAGCACTGGCGAGACTGGCGCACGCCCGCCGTAGCAGCCCAGGTCAGCAAAACCTAAATCGTCAGCGACGATGAAGATGATGTTGGGGCGCGTTTTAGCTTTCGTCAAACCAGTGCCGTCCCGCAAATCACGCTTCAGGCTTGAAACCTGAGCGCTCAATCACTGGCTTCCATTGCGCGTTGAAGGCATTGAAAGCTGCTGCCGTTTGCGCCTGGTTCATCGCCACCGGCACCATTTTGGCGCTGGAAAATTTGGCTTGCGTTTCAGGTTCGGACATGATTTGAAACACGGTTTTGCTGAGCAAGTCGACCACCGCCTTGGGTGTGGTGGCGGGTGCAAAAAACGTGTTCCATCCCACCGCCGCAATCGGCAGACCTTGCTCTCTAAATGTTGCCACGTTGGGCGTAAAGGGCGAGCGTTTGGCCGCTGAAGTAGCCAAAATACGCAGCTTGCCAGCCTCGTGCTGCGGCAGCAATGAATCCAGCGTGTCAAACGCAATGGGAATTTGCCCACCCAGCAAATCGTTGAGCAATGGGGCTGAGCCCCGGTAGCCCACCACCTGCACATTGACCTTCGCCATATCACTCAACATCAAGGCAAAAAAGTGCGGCAAGCTTCCGGTGGCTGGCACGCCCGCGTTGGCTTTGTCGGGGTTGGCGCGTATCCACGCCAGCATGTGCGACACCTCTTTGACTGGCAGCCCCGCGCTAACGGCCACGCCAAAGTCGTATTCAGTCACGCTGGCCACCGGTACAAAGTCTTTTTGTGCATCGTATTTCAGGTCTTTGTAGACCAGTGGGGCCACGCTCATCACTGCCGGGTTGCCAATCATCATCACGGTCTGGTCAGCAGGCGTGTTGACCAGTTGCTGCGCCGCCAAACGCCCACCTGCACCTACGCGGTTTTCAACCACAACGGTTCTTTTCAAAATTTGCTGCATGCGCTCAGCCACCATGCGCGCAGCCCTGTCAGACGCGCCGCCGGGCGGGTAGCCGACCACCAATTTAATCAAGCCGTCTTGGCCAAACGCATAGTGGGGCAACAACGCACTGGCGGCGAGGGACGCGGCTGCCGTTCGGACGATAGCCTTGCGGCGGTTCAGCCTTGGCTCTAGTCGCGTCAAGTCGTGGGTAGGGTGTGTCATTTTTGGCCGCTCAGGGTTTGTAAAACTTCATTGTGGTTGCACAATGGTTGATTGCACAAATCAATCATCACCCGTGCTAACCCTGATGGCCACACCACGATTAAAAGCTGCACCCGCCAGTAGCCTGCAAGTGCCGCTGGTACTTAGTGACCTGCTGCTGTACCGCCTGAGCCGATTGCAAGCCACGGCTGGCGCTATGGCGCTGCGCTACTGCGAGGGCCAGTTTGGCATCACGCGGCGCGAATGGCGGATTTTGGCTTTGCTGGCTGCTGTGGGGCCGCTGGGCTCGTCCGATTTGGCCGAACGTGCCAGCCTGGACAGGCCGCGCACTTCTAAGGCTGTAACCAGTTTGCTGGGTAAAAAATTACTGCTGCGCACCCCGAAAACAGGCGATGCGCGGCAAGTGCAGATCAGCTTGAGCCCGGCAGGCGTAGCGCTACATGCCGAGTTGTTTCCATTGATCAGCCAGCTCAACCAGTCGGTGCTGGCACCCTTGCAACCTGCTGAAGTCAGCCTGCTGGGTGACATGCTGGAGCGCTTGCAGCGCAGCGCAGACATGCTGGCCGTCCAGACGGCTTTGCCGCCAGCCAATCGTCGCGGTGGCGGTACAGCACGGCTGCGCGCTACATCGCTGACTTGTCCCTAGCTTCCCGCACGCCGCAGCGTACGTCTTGCAGCGTTGATAAAAAGCTCCAAAACTGCTTGGCCTGCACTTTCAGGCGGTAGTCGGTCTGGGCGATTTGCTCCTCGACCATCTCCGTCATGCGCGAATCCAGATCGGCGGGCGGCAGCTTTAAATAGGCTTCGCTCTCGCTTCCGTCGCGCTCTATCGTTGCGCCGCCTTTGCGGGCAATGTTCAGCATGGCGGTGTTTTCACTCAGGGCGTGGATGAACATCATGTCCACGCCTTCATTGCGTGCGTGAATGACCGCCCGGTCAAACAGGCGTGAACCATAGCCACGGCCACGTGCCGATGCGAGCACCGACACACCAAACTCGGCACAGCTGCTCAACTTGGCATCGGTTGAAAACGCCAGGTGCGCCATGGCAATCAGCTCCAGCTTGCGGTTGTAAATACCAAAAATATCGTCGCGCTCGAAGTTCAGCCCCGTCACGTAGCGCTGCACCTGCTCGTCGTTGGCGGCGTAGCCAAAGCGCAAGTAGCGGTCGGATGGGCTGAGCGACAGCAAGTGCGCAGCTATGCGCTCACCGTGGCTGGGGCCGATGGAGCGGATGGGAACCATGATGGGCAGAGCATACTGCAGCCCGTCGGCCAGAAGCGGTCGCGCCTCGCCGGGCGAGCGAAAGAAGTCTTTGCTCGCGCCTAAAGAGGCTTTTAGAAGTGTTCCGGGTGTGACCATGGAAAGCAATATACGGGTTTTCCCTAGAATTGCCAGTCTACAGGGCTTTAAAACCTGCTGAATAGGGTCTTTTACCCATTCATGGGTCAGAAAAGCGCTAAATGAGTTGAAAAGGCTTGGTTTTGCCCAAAACAAGCCATATTTAAGCGTTTTTTACCTATGTTTTAGGCCTTTAGCCCAATGAATACGGGCGCAAGGAGCTCTTAAAATTATAGCAACTGAAGCACATTAAACCGGTACAGCCGTTGTCGCCTTCACCCTGTCCAGCACAAAACTGGTCTTGCAGTCCTGCACGCTGGGGTGTTTGAGCAGCGTGTCCATCACAAAACGGCTGTAATGCGCCATGTCTTGCACCACCACGCGCAAAAAGTAGTCCATCTCCCCGGTCAGCGCCACACATTCAACCACCTCGGGCCAGGCTTGTACACTCGCGCGAAAGATGTCCATCGGGTTGCGTTTGTGGGCTTCAAGGTGCTTTTCCAGCCGCACATTGAGGTGCGCCGTCAGGCTTAGGCCCACGCTTTCGGGCTTGACGAGCGCCACGTAGCGGTCAATCACGCCGGATTCTTCAAGCCGCTTGACGCGCCGCAGCACCGCGCTGGGCGACAGGCTGACCTGCTCGGCCAGCTGGTCGTAGGTGGCTCGGCCGTCTAGTTGCAGGCTGCGCAGAATTTGGCGATCTAGCTTGTCTAATGTTTCCATCAGCCATATTTTGCAGGATTACTGCGTTTAACTCAATTCAAACGCTAAGTTTGCATGAAAATTGACGCTCTGCGCACGTACAGTCGCACAATACTATTTGGAGACTTGCATGAACGCACCCCTGTCATTTGAAAAAGGCGCAGCCTGGGAGAACCCCATGGGCACCGACGGTTTTGAATTCATTGAATACGCCGCGCCCGACCCAGAGGCCATGGCTGCGGTGTTCGAGCGCATGGGTTTTACCGCGATTGCCCGGCATCGCCACAAAAACGTGACGCTCTACCGCCAGGGCGGCATCAACTTCATCATCAACGCCGAGCCGGACTCGTTTGCCCAGCGCTTTGCACGCCAGCACGGGCCCAGCGTGTGTGCGATTGCCTTCCGGGTGCAAGATGCCAAAGCGGCGTATGAACGCGCGATTTCGCTAGGCGCCTGGGGCTATGCCGACACGGCGGGGCCGGGGCAGCTGAACATTCCGGCCATCAAGGGCATTGGCGATTCGATCATTTACTTTATTGACAAATGGCGCGGTAAGAACGGCGCACAGCCGGGCGACATTGGCAACATCGGGTTTTATGACGTGGACTTTGAGCCGCTTGACGGCATCACTGCCGACGCGCTGAACCCCGCTGGCCACGGCCTGACGTATATTGACCATTTAACCCACAACGTGCACCGTGGCCGCATGGACGAGTGGGCTGGGTTCTATGAGCGGCTGTTTAACTTTCGCGAAGTTCGTTACTTTGACATTGAAGGCCAGGTCACTGGCGTGAAAAGCAAAGCCATGACCAGCCCCTGCGGCAAGATCCGCATCCCCATCAATGAAGAGGGCAACGAGAAAGCCGGGCAAATTCAGGAATACCTGGACAAGTACCACGGCGAAGGCATCCAGCACATCGCCATGGGCAGCGGTGATTTGATGGCCACAGTCGACATGATGCGCGGCAAGGGCGTGAAGCTGCTCGACACCATTGACACCTACTATGAGCTGATCGACAAACGCATTCCCGGCCACGGTGAAAACGTGGCCGAGCTGCACAAGCGCAAGGTGCTGGTCGACGGTAAAAAAGGCGCGCTGCTGCTGCAGATCTTCAGTGAGAATCAACTCGGCCCGATCTTTTTCGAGTTCATTCAAAGGAAAGGCGACGATGGCTTTGGCGAGGGCAACTTCAAGGCGCTGTTTGAGTCGATTGAGCTCGATCAGATTCGGCGCGGTGCATTGAAGGCATGATGACGCATGGCCATTGAACCCGTTATTTATGGGGGGAGCAACCGCCCCCCGCGCGGCGACTACTCACGCGGTGGCCAAGTCGCTGCCGACTACACCTGCCCACAAAACTACACCGCCTATACGCCCGCAGACCACGAAACCTACCGCCTCTTGCACGCGCGGCAAAGCAAACTGTTGCCCGGCTTGGCGTGCGATGAATTCATCGCCGCCCTGCCCTCGCTGGGCGAATCCACCCACATCCCGCGCTTTGACGATGTGAACGAGCGCCTCGTCAAAGCCACCGGCTGGCAGCTGGTAGCCGTGCCGGGTTTGATACCTGAAGTGCCGTTTTTCACCTTGTTGGCGAATCGCCAGTTCCCGGTGACGGACTGGATACGCAAGCCCGAAGAGTTTGACTACATCGTCGAGCCGGATGTGTTTCACGACCTGTTCGGCCACGTGCCGCTGCTGTTTAACCCGGTGTTTGCCGACCACATGCAAGCCTACGGCGCAGGCGGGCTGAAGGCGCATGGCCTGGGGGCATGCGAGCAGTTGTCACGCCTTTACTGGTACACGATTGAGTTTGGGCTGATGCAACAACCAGATGGACTAAGGGCTTACGGCGCAGGCATTTTGAGCTCATCCGGCGAACTGGTACACGCCGTGAAAAGCGCCGAGCCAAAGCGCATTGCGCTCGACTTGCTGCGCTGCATGCGTACCAGGTACAACATCGACAGCTACCAGCAAACCTATTTTGTGATTGACAGTTTTCAGCAACTGTTCGACATGACCGCGCCTGACTTCACGCCGCTGTATGCGCAATTGAAAAGCTTGAGCGAGCTTTCAGCAGATACACGGCTGCCACAAGACCGCGTTGTTCAGCCTTAAGGGTCAGCACATGGCCCTGCCGCGCGCTTACCCTCACGTAAGTAACGGATAACTCACAAAAACAACTTAATTCTTCAGTTTTCTCCTACAAAATGAGGAGGTAAATTTTTGTTACCTCACTTACGATGTCCCAACTGATTGAATTACCTGCACACATGAACCGGAGCACCAAGGTGCTGCTGGTCATGGACGTTGTGGAATCGGTCAGGCTCATGGAGCAGGACGAAGATGATTTTGTACGGCGGTGGCAGCAGCTGGTGCAGCATGCAGAGCAAATTTTGCCGCTGCATGGCGGGCGCATTGTTAAAAGCCTGGGTGACGGGCTGATGCTTGAATTTGCCAACGCACAGGGTTGCACGCGCGCGGCGTTTGCCATGCAGCACTTCAGCAAGCAGGCCAACAGCAGTTATGCCCCGCAGCAGCAACTGCACTTGCGCATGGGCGGCCACCTGGCGAGTTTTGTCACTGACCAGCACGATATTTACGGCACAGACGTGAACCTGACGGCGCGCTTTTGCACGTTGGCCGGGCCAGGCGAGATGGTGGTGACAGACGATTTGCGCGACTGCCTGACGGCCGAGCTGGACGCCGACATTGAAGACCTGGGCGAATGCCACCTCAAGCATGTTGAGAACACGGTGCGCGCCTACCGCATCGGCCCAGCCGGGCATGCCCCGGTGATTGCCGCCAGCACACCAGAGAACACCGACTTCAGGCCGACGATTGCGGTGATCCCGTTTGAAGCGCGCAGCAACGAACCCGAGCATTTTGTGATTGGTGAGCTGATCGCAGATGGCATCATTGCCCAGCTGTCGCGCAGCCCGGACATCCGCGTGATTTCGCGGCTGTCAACCACCGCCTTCAGGGGGCGCACGGCCATCATGCCCGAAGTCCAGTCGCGGCTGGCCGCAACGTTTGTACTGTCGGGCAGCTACATTGCCAGCGGCGGCAAGATTTTGCTGATGGCCGAGCTGGCCGACACCCGAAAAAATGAAATCGTGTGGGCCGAGCGCATCTCTGGCGACACCGGCGACCTGCTGCAAACCCAAAGCGAGCTGCTCAACGGCCTGGCAGCCGCTACTTGCCGGGCTTTGATTGATGCGGAGGTGCAGCAGTCATTGACGCAGCCTATGCCGCGGTTGGACAGTGGATCGCTACTGCTCGGCGGAATTTCGATGATGCATCGGTCTTCGATTCAAGAGTTCGAGAGAAGCCGAGAAGTATTGTCAGCCTTGGTTGAGCGACATGGCAGAGTTGCTAGTGGACGGGCATGGTTGGCCAAGTGGCATGTCTTGAAGATTGTTCGCGGTTTGAGTGATGACCCGCGGCGCGAGGCTCGAGTTGCACTCGAATTGACCAAACGTGCGTTGGACTGCGAATCGAATCACGCGCTGACGCTGTCGATCGAGGGACTTGCGTACTGCCAAGTTTTAGGTGAATTCGATCTGGCTGACAAAAGCCTAACGCGCGCTATTGCATCGAATCCCAACGAGTCTATGGCCTGGCTCTTCAAAAGTGTGTTGTCAACCATGTGGGGCTCTGCGCCAGACTCGGTCAATGAGTCACTTTTTGCAACTGCACTTTCGCCTATTGATCCGCTTCGATACTTTTTTGAGCTCATCACGGCATCCGCATTACTCACAAACAATGAATATGCACTGGCCATTGAGCATGCCAAAAAGTCTGTCAGGGCCAACCGTCACCATGCGCCAACCTACCGCGTTCTATTAACTGCGCAGGTCGAAAGCGGCGCAATCGCCGACGCATCCATGACTTTGCGCGACCTCTTAAAAGAACAACCAGGGATGACGGTTTCGTCTTATTTGTCGATAGGTAGCAACAACAGCGTGACACGCAAGCGATGTGCAGAGGCTTTACGCGCAGTGGGCTTGCCTGAAAACTAGTATTTAATTTACACAAGGAGAATCTCATGGCTGGTGGATACGCAGGGGGTTATGCGGGCGGATATGCGGGGGGGTATGCAGGTGGTTATGCCGGAGGCTACGCTGGCGGATATGCGGGTGGCTACGCTGGTGGATACGCTGGGGGATACGCCGTAGACCCAGCGGTTTCAGCACATGCTCTAACCACCAATCGCGCCGCTCTCTCTGGCCCTTTCCAGGGCGCAACCCTGCCCATCGATCTCCCCACGCCACTAGACAAACCGGAGAGACTGGCCTATTGGGCGGCTGCCCCACGCATGGCGGTTTGTGAGCTTGAGCTGCTGTCGGGCCTGCATTTCAATGTGAATCAAAGCAAAGCGTCAATGACGCTGGGTTTTGTTGATTTGAGTAAAAAACCGTTGAAGGATGTGGCGCTGGCTCGGCTGGCTAGGCCGACTGAAAAGATTTTCAAGCAGCAGTTGGACCTGGTGGCCAACTACTCGGAGCTGCGTGAAGACCGGGGGGCTGAAATATTGGCACAGGTCAATGGCGGTGGCGCTTTTTTCTCGTCCATCATCGGCCTGACGGCGCACAGGCACAAATACACACTGGAGCTGCTGGACCTGGCGATGTCTTTGGCCACGCATGTTGAGATGCGCTTCAAACACGGCTTTGCCTGCCCGCGCCCGGTGGAGCTGTCGCCACAAATCCAGCCGATGATCCCCACCCCCGGCCACGCCGCCTGGCCCAGCGGCCACGCCACTGAGGCTTACCTGACCTGCGCACTCCTGCAAGCCTTGCTGCCGCACGGCAGCACCTACCGGGAGCAACTTGAACGCCTGGCCGCGCGCATTGCGGTTAACCGCACGGTTGCGGGCCTGCACTACCCGGTCGACAGCGCCGTGGGGCGCTTGCTCGGTACAGCATTGAGCGGCTTTATGGTGGCGCGCTGCAAAGGTGAAAAGATCCATGAGCGCGGGTTTAATGGCACCAAGTTTCACGATGCCAAGGGCCATGTGATTGACTTTGACCCACGCGTGTCGATGGCCGACAACCAAAGCGGTTACTACGAGCTGATGGCAGGCACGCACAGCATTGCTGCATCGCCGTTGCTGCAATTCATGTGGGGCAAAGCGGCGGATGAGTGGAAGCCGCTGAAGTAAAAGCACTGAAGTAGTTTAGTTTCCACATCAATTAAGGCACGCCATGCATTGGACTCCTCTGCCCACGGGCAGTTTTACCGGTATCAACTGGGCCAAACCGGGTGCCACCACCGGGTTTGACCCTTACCTTATTTGGGCTGAGGCCGACAACTTTGCAGGCTATGGCCTGAGCAAGCCGCCCAAGTGGTTGCCGTTGTTGATTGAGCTGGCACCCGGTGTCAGCGTGGCGCAGTTCAAGGCCGCGGCATCTGCCAAGTGGCTGTATGTGCCGCCGGTTTACACCTCCCCTGCAGCGCCTACAGGTTTGAGCTACTGCACAGCGCGGGTCAAGCCTGCGTTTTTTAAACACATTCGCCCAGGCGGCAGCTTGCATGAGCTGGTGAAGCGGTTTGAACTGGGCCTGCCAGCAGGCCACCATGCCGACGACCCGACCCAGCCCACAGGCCAGGCCCCCGCACCTGCGGGTGCGCTGCTAGCGGGCAAGGTGATGGGTTTGATAGATGGCGGGCTGGCTTTTGCCAATGCCAACTTTTTGCGCAACGGCAAAGCCCGCACCCGCTACTTTTGGCGGCAAGACCAAAAGGGCAAAGGCCAAACGCCTGACGCGCTGGGCTACGGCCATGAGCTGACAGCCACCCAAATCAACCAGGCCATGCAGCGCAACACCTATGGCGGCCTGGTGGACGAGACAGCGGTGTATGCACACTTCGACATGGGTATGGAGCTCAACAAGCGCGTGAACCACGGCACCCATGTGCTGGACATTGCTTGCGGCCCACGCACGGTGCTGGCGCAAATCGCCAATGTGCCGCCAGCGCTGGACGCGCCCCCGAGCTGGGCGCTGGCCGATGACGATGCAAGCCAATGCGACATTGTGGCGGTCCAGCTTGACTGGGACACGGTGGTCGATACATCGGGCGGCTCGATGAATGTTCACATCATGGATGGCCTGATGTACATCCTGTCGCGTTGTGCCAACAACGCCAAAGTTGCCGTCAACCTCAGTTGGGGCACGCTGGCCGGCCCGCATGACGGCAGCTCGGTACTAGAAGCTGCAATGGACCAGCTGATCGACTTGAAAACTGGGCAGTTGCAAGTCATCATTCCGGTCAGTAACAGTTACCAAAGCCGCACACATGCCAATGCTACGCTATTAAAAAATGAGCTGGTTACGCTGGATTGGCGTGGCCAACCGGGCGATTTGACTCAGAATTTTCTGGAGATTTGGATCCCCGCAGGCGCCCAAGGCATTGAAATCACCCTCACGCCACCCGGCCAAGCCAGTTTGAGTCCGATTGCCTGGGGCCAATCTGGCACCTGGAACAGTGCTGACGGCAAGCCACTGTGCGCACTGATTTACCCCGAAAGCGTGGCGACGGGTGCGAACGGAACCTGTGCATTGATTGCGGTTGCGCCTAACTTTGCTTTTGAAAAATCAAGCACGCTGGCACCGAGTGGTATCTGGAAAGTCAGCATTGCCAACACGCAAGCGGGCAAAGTGACGGTGGACGCTTATGTGGAGCGAGACGACCAGATCATTGGCGTGCAAACCGGCGCGCGGCAGTCGCATTTTGAAGACGCGCTGTATGACACCAGCGGTAACCCCGGCTCGTTTGTCGACCACCCCGACAACCCAACGCCCATACGCCGCAGTGGCAACTTCAACAGCATTGCTACGGGTAAAAAAACGGTGTCGGTCGGTGGCGTTCGGGTGGCGGGGCCGATGTGGGCCAAATACTCACCGCGCAAACCGGACCCTGATGCGTCACGACCCAAGCGCCCAGGCGTGGTGAAAATACCTGACACACAAGCCTTCAGCGATGAAAACCCGGTGTTGCTGGGCTTGAAGGGTGCTGGCACACGCAGTGGGGGTGTGGCGCGTTTGGTGGGCACCAGCGACGCAGCGCCTCAAGTCACGCGCAAGCTGTTCAATGCTTTATGAAAGCTTTTTTCAATACCGCTCGGGCAGCTTTTTAAGCAGCGTGATGCGCTTGGTGCTCATGATCAGGTGACCACTGCGCTCCAGTGTTTTGAGGATACGGCTGATTGCCTCGCGCGATGCGCCTATGCGGCCTGCCAAGTCTTGGTGGGTGATGGGTTCCAATATGTACGGCTCCAGCAGCGCTGGCTCGGCGGGCTGCCCGGCCTTGGTTTTATGGCCTGCCTGGCTTTGGTAATGCGCATCGGTCAGGTCCTCTTGCAGCACGGCAGTTAGCCTGCCATAGACGTCTAACAGAGCCATGGTACGGGCCACTTCAGTCGCCGCGCGTGCCCGGTGGATGACCTGCACCACCAAGTCAAGGGCAAATTGTGGTTCAACCGCCAAATGCTCGCTCAGGTCGCGCCGGGTCAGCACGGCACAGGTACAGGGCTCCAGGGTCATGACACTGGCTGAGCGAGGCCCGCCGTCAAGCGACATTTCACCAAAATAATCGCCCGCCTGAATTTTGCCGTAGGTGATCTCGCGGCCACTGGTGTCCATCGAGAACACCTTGACGCTGCCTTTGAGCAACACAAAAATGCTGTCTCCCTGATCGCCTTCGTTGATGAGGATCGATTTTTTCTGGTAGCTGCGCACCATACCGCGCAGAGCCAAGCTGCGCAACATTGGGGTCAAATGGGCGTACAGGTCGTCAATGGTTGGGTCTTGCGGCTTCATAGTGAGCCGTAATCTAGCACGTCGTGAGCGCAGCCTAGCGCTGCAGCGCAGCATCAATGCATTTGCAGGCGCGGCGCAGCGCCTACTGGCGGCAGTGTGGCAATGCGGTTGATCAGTTCGCGCGCGCCTCTGGAGCCGGTTTTGATGCACAAGCTGCGCACATGGCTGCGGACGGTGGACACGGCCACATCAAGCTGTAGCGCGATGTCTGGCGTGCTCATGCTGCGGCACAACAGGTTGAGTACCTGCTCTTCGGTGCGCGTCAAGCGGTGACTGCGGGCAAAAAACACGAACATGCCGGAGTCGCAAATGGTGGTGCGCTCAAAAAACAGGGCAATTTGCTCGCAGCTTGTCCCTGGCCGATGTTTGAGGGGTACGGCAGACAGCATCAAGGTGATGCCGCTGCCAGACAGTTTGACCAAACTGCGAATGCCGCCACTGGCTTTGGCCAATGCAGCATGCAGTAATTTGCCATCCATCGGCGACAAGGCTTGCAGCTCGTCATGACGAACGTACAGCACGCCGTTACGCGCCATTTCGTCTCTAGCCGCGCGGTTGCTGTGCATCACCCGCCCTTGCGGGCTGATGACCAGCATCCCGTGAGATATTTCATCAAACAGAAGATGCAGGCAATCCGGCTCAACATCCAAAGGCACTTCATGGCCTGGGTGGGCAGGTTGAGGAAGTTGGGGAATAAGGTCCAGAAAAGCGGCATCCAGCATATTGCTCATGGTGTAACTTCTTGTTTAAAACAGAGACACCAGCTTACGAAATAAGCGAAAAACTAGCCAGTAACAACTACCGCTCGTTTTTGTGAGAAATTCACATTTTTTGCTGCTTGACCGCTTCCCACTGTTTCAATTCAACGAGGGTTTTGTCATTCAAACTACTGACTTTGCTCATCTGATAGGTGGCGTCTTGGGGCCACACGCCTTGCAAACAAGACGCTTCCAGCGCAGCACAAACATCACTTAGCGCACTGGCGCCGATGTTCAATGCCGCCCCTTTGAGAGCATGTGCCGCCTGCGCCAAGGCTGTAGGGTTTTGGGCGCTCAACGCAGCGCTAAGGGCAGCAATGTGCGCGGGCGCATCCTGCACAAACAGCGCGATGATCTCGCGCGTCATGGTCAAGGCATCGTTGTCAAATTCTTTGAACTGCTCCAGACGGCTCCAGTCCATCGAAATAGGCTCGTTTTGGACATCATTTAGGGCTGTAACGCCCTGAATATGGGCGCAAACAGCTATTATTTTAGTAGCATCATCAGAACTACTTGTGTACTGCTCCAGCACCTCCGCCAGCTCGTCCAGGCGCAGCGGTTTGGCCAAAAAGCCGATCATGCCTGCGTCCAGGCAGCGCTGGCGGTCTTCTTCCAGCACGGAGGCTGTCAGGGCAATGATGGGTGGTGATGCCTCGCCGTGCATCGCCAAGATCAGACGGGTGGCCTCCAGGCCGTCCATCACGGGCATGTTGGCGTCCATCAGGACGGCAGCAAACGGCAGGCCTTGCGACTGTCGGGACAGTGACTGACTGACCCGGTCTGCGGCATCACGTCCATTGACAGCAGTGACTGCGGTGTAACCCAGCTTGGTGAGCATGGCCAACGCGACTTTGAGGTTGATCGCGTTGTCATCTGCCACCAAAATGCACTTTTCCTTTGACGCCACCGTGCTTTGGGGGCCTTGCTGGAGCGGGTGCAGCAGAGCCACACGACTGAGCGCGTTGAAAAGCTGTGACTGCCGGTATGGCTTGAGTAGCCGAGCATCAAAAACCCGTGCTGCCTCGCCCGTGGGCATGACACCCGACGTCAACAACACCACATGAGTTGCTGGCAGACGCTGCCTGACGATTTGCGCAAACTCCTGGCCATCCATCGCGGGCATGTGCATGTCGGTGATGACCATGTCGGCCTTGTGATCAGCCAGCCAGTCCAGGGCGAGCTGAGCGCGTTCAAACACAACCGTTTGCATACCCCAGCGTTTGAGCTGCTTGTCAAGAATGCGCAGGTTAAGCGCAGTGTCGTCCACCACGACGGCCAGTTTGCCTGCCAGGCTGGCAGTTTCGAGTTGGCGTGTCAGGGCAACATCGGGCGTTTCGGCAATGCCCAGACGCGCTGTGAACCAAAACGTCGAGCCCCGTCCCGCCTCTGACGTCACGCCTACCTCGCCGCCCATGAGTGTGGCCAGCCGCTTGCAAATGGCCAGACCCAGCCCGGTGCCACCGTACTTGCGCGTGGTGGATGCATCAACCTGGGTAAATGACTGGAACAGGGCCGATTGACGGGCCAGCGGTATGCCAATACCGGAGTCGGTGACCCGAAACTCAACCAGCGCAGGCTGCTGGGTTGCTGCATTTTCTGGTTGAGCCAGCAACTGGGCACTGACAACCACCTGGCCCTGCTCGGTAAATTTAACGGCGTTGTTGATGAAATTGAGCAACACCTGGCGCAACCGCGTCACATCTCCGCGTAACCATTCGGGCACGTCATCGCCTATGTCTGCCAACAGCTCCAGGCCTTTTTCTCGGGCGCGTGCAGCGGCAATGTCGCAGGCTTCTTCAATCGTTGCACGCAAGCTCAGCGGCTCATTTTCCAGGTCAAGCTTGCCAGACTCGATTTTTGAAAAATCCAAAATGTCGTTGATCACGCCCAGCAGCTGGTCGCTGGACACGCGCATGGTGTGCAAATAGTCGCGCTGCTCGGTATCGAGCGGGGTGTCCGCCAGCAA
Organism: Polaromonas sp.; assembly: GCA_031414215.1. Lineage (GTDB taxonomy): Bacteria > Pseudomonadota > Gammaproteobacteria > Burkholderiales > Burkholderiaceae_C > Polaromonas. The sequence continues at coordinate 56,728 of JANNVB010000041.1, forward strand.
AGTCGTCATGCCCACCACGCCGTTCAGCGGGGTGCGGATTTCATGGCTCATGGTGGCTAAAAAAGAGGCCTTGGCACGCGCTGCGTCCAGTGCTTCTTCGCGCGAGGCTTCGAGCTGGGCGGTGCGTTCAGCGACCCGCTCTTCCAGATGCTCGTTGGCGTCACGTAAGGCCTTGGTTTGCTGCACAATTTCAGCCCGATTACGCACGATTTCTTCCCCGCTGGTGCGCAGCACACTGGACAACGCCCGAACCTCGGCGATTTTGGCATTGGTTTGCACGTCGGGGACTTCACCCCGGCCAAGTTGAACAGCTGCCTGGCTCAATTTCATAAAGCGCTGACTGAAGCGCCGCGCAAATAGTGTTGCCAGAACCGCGCCCACCAAAAGCACCGCGAGCATGACCATCAAAGCCTGCCGGACAGCGACTCGGACGTCGCTGGTGAAGTCGTTTTGAGGGGCTGCAACCACAAGGCTCCAGCGCAAGCCCACGACTTCCCCAAAAGGCCGCATGATGACCACCAGTGCATCGGCGCCACCGCCAGTTCGGCTGTCAAAACCTTCCCGCTGTACCGATGACTCTTTGGTTTTACCCAGAACAGGCAAGATTTGCTGATAGGCTAGGCGAACCACAGGGTTCAGGCTTTGGTCTGGTTTGTGACGTTTCAGCACATCACCGCGCTCGCTAAACAGTTCATCCCCGGCGGAACTGGCCACTAAAAAGCCTTGGTCGTCCACAATAAAAGCAACGCCGTTGGCGCTGATTTTTTGAACTTGAAGCAAGGCCGACAAGCGTTGAAGGTACAAGTCAATCGCAAAGACGCCCGCCGGTTCGGCGTCACGCCCAAAAACGGGCTGCGCCAGTGTGATGACCAGCTGCTTGTTAGAGCGCGCCGGGTAGATCGGTGTGAAAACCCGGTCACGCGCCTTTAGCGCCGTTTGGTACCAGGGCTGGGTGCGCGCATCATAAGCCGCGTCGTCACTCGGCAGGGGTTGACTGCGGTCACCGGGTTTGCCGGCCGAAAAATTCCGCCGACCCTCGGTTAAAGAAGTTCGCAGACTGACTCGTGACTGGGTCTGAGGTTTTTCTTCTGCCGGCCTGACACCTAAAAAATCACCATTGGCGCTGCCTAGATACAGATACGTCACGTTGGGGGCCATGCGCGTTAAGGTAAACGCCAAGGCCTCAAACTGCAACGGGTTTTCAAGCAGCTCTTGTGCCCTGCGGGCTTGCTGCTGGTTGGGCACTTCGGGCAGCAGGCCGTTAAAAATGGTGTGCGCCTGCACCATGTAATCAAGCGTTTCGGTTTGTACCCGTTGGGCCACATCGCTGATGACTTTGCGTGCCAGCGCGTCGACTGTTTGCAAATTACTTTGGTGCATCGTCCAACCCACAATGGCTGTGGGCAGTACCGCAAACATAAGCAGGCTGGCTGTCAAAACGCTGCGCAACGACCAAACGCGTGGCTCGTTTTTGGTTGACACGGATTCAGAAGTGCTTGCCACTGCGGTTTACACCAGGCCGGTTATCTCAACGACATCGAGTGGGTGGGTTCGGCCTGCCACCTTCACCATTGCCCGGCGATCGGTACGCACAGCACCCATGACCTGCCGCATGGTTTGTACGCTGACGGCCAGCGGCCAGTCAATGGCGGGCTCACCCTGGAACATTTTCAAAGCGGCTGCAACCGTGTCTCCAACAGGCGCCATCTGAGCATTGCCGCCAGACATGCCTTGCAGCTGCGCAAAGGCCACAGGCCCACTATGCAGAGCCACATTCAAGGCAAATATCGGCAAAATGCGGTCGGCAAACTTTTGCGTTGCAAAGCCGCTGACCCGCCTGGAGGCGTCCTTGAGCCCCAGCGCAGCACGGACAGCACGCAGGCCGTGATTGACCGACAGGGTGTCGCCGGCATCAACAAAAACGCAGAGCATGCCGTCACCCACAAACTGCATGTAGTGGGCACCAAACAAATGCACGGTATCGCCCGTCGAGCCGTAAAACTGCCGAATCAAATCGCCCAGTTCTGCACTGGACAAATGCTGGGACCACTTTGCATACTGATTGATTTCGGCAAAGAGGACGGTCGCATTGGCAAACTTCTGGGAGTCTTGCACCAGGCCTCCGTCTGGCCACTGCTTCGTCAGTGTGCTGGCCAGGCGATCTTCATAAAGCTGCACGATTTTTTCATGTTGCTCGCCCAGCGCAGCAGTGACAGCAGAATCTACCGCCAAGGCACGTACTGCATCCGCACGCACCAGTTTGTTGATCTGCGCGTTGACGGCTTCACGCAATTCTTGCGGGGTAAACGGTTTTGTTAAGTAGTCGTCAGCGCCAGTCGTCATGCCGTGCCGCATGTGGCCGCGCTCGGCAAGCGAGGTCAGCAAAATGATGGGGGTGCCCGCGATGTCGGCCTCAGCACGCACATGCTCGAGCATTTCAAAACCATTCATCAGAGGCATCTGCACATCACTGACGACCAAAGCGGGTTTGTGCTCACGAATTAGGGCTAGGCCCTTGACGCCATCTTCTGCGGCCATAACGTCGTAGCCATCTTTCTTCAAGACTTGGGCCACCAGCATGCGTGTTCCAGAGTCATCGTCCATCACAACAATCAAAGGCATAGCAATCTCAACTCGTATCCGTAACAAATAAGTACAGATATCTTATGGTGGGAAGTAACTATTTCCTAGCAATTTGAAGAATGGCCAGTGTTGCATCGACCAAGTGTGGCACGAACGCCATCTGAACGTGCGCTTTGCCGCGTATCAAGCGGTTATCCGCACCGGCAAGGGTGGCCGTTGATGCCGGAAAGACAATGTTGTCTGCTGTGCTGTACCAACAAGTAAACAGCGCATGTCGGCCCTCTGGCATACCGTGATTCAGCCCGGTATGCCATTCTGAGGCCAGGCGCATTTGCAAACCATTTTTACCGTGGCCGAAACGCGCAAGCCAAGTACCGCTATGCGGCGTTCCTATCGTGACCACATGGTGTACGCGCGCTTCAGCTTTCATGGTTTGCAGCCATGCGCGCGCGGCCAACCCACCCATCGAATGGCACACCACCAGCGGCGTCAGGCCTGTGGCTTGGGTCACTTGCCTGACGGCTGCGTCAATCTCAGGCGTGTAGTCGTCAATCGAGCCAAAAATAGGCTCCAAGTTCACGGCGACAAAGGCGTGACCTGATCCTTGCAAGCGCTTAAGCCAGGGGTTCCAAAAGCCGCGATTGCAAAAAAATCCATGAATAAAAATCACACCGCGCTTACCCTGCGTGATTTGTTCTGCTGCAAGGTCGTTGGGTATGGCTTGCGAGCGAAACGGCTGACGCCAGCAAAACACCTGCGGCGCGACCAGCGACTCACCAATCCACGCACTGAACAGCTCAAACAGGCTCGCTTGCGGGGCGGGGTCAGCCCGGTTCACGAAGCGCAAAAAGATGAACTCAACTGCTAAAAAGGCGGTGTAGCCCAAGGCAATAATGAAGAAACCAGTAACAGCCAGCGCGGGGGAGTTGTGCCTAAAGTAAAAAAGCCAGCCCAAGGCGGCTGCCAGCAAGGCCAGAGTAATGATTTTTTGAAGTCGTGCCAGCATGCAAATACCTGATGGAAATCATGCTAGCTTAACGACCGTCCGAGTCAGCTTTGTCGCCAGGTCTTGCGCCAAGCGATTGACCACACCATAGATCGACAACTGCGGATTAGCGCCGATGCTGGTGGGGAACAACGAGCCGTCGTGAATCGACAGGTTTTCAATCTGCCAATGCACGCCGTCTGGCCGAGTGACGCCCTGCTTTTCAGTGCCACCCAAGCCGCAGCCGCCCATGACGTGGGCGCTGACGATTTTGGTCAGCATCGGCTTCATCGGCAACGTATTGACAGCATCACGCGCCTCGGCCCAAGTGGTGTAGGTTCGCGCCATTTCGTGCAGCGGAAATACCTTGGTGGCACCTGCAGCAAACTGGATTTCCATCATCGACAGCAAGGCACGGCGTGCGCCGTCCATCACAAAATCGGTCAAAGGGTAATCGAGCACTGGGGAGCCATCACCGCGCAGTTTGACTTTGCCGCCTTGGGACTGGTCATGAAAACCATCGCGCATCAACGCGAGCAGCGTGTGGTTGTGTGGAAAAGCTTTCAGCAAATCATGCTGGGTTTGCCCCATGCCAGGCACTGTAGACGCAAAAATAATCGGGTGCAGCGGCGGTGCTTCAAGCTTGTAGCCAATCGGGCCGTCAATGGCTTGGGTGTCTAAAAAATGGTCGGTAAAAATGGTTTGCGGTGCGCCTTGCCAAGCTTCGACTTTTTGCTTAAATACGCTAGACGACATGACCACTGGGTGCAAAAAGGTACGCTTGCCCAAGTTGCCATGCGGGTCAGGCGCGCCCGAGCGCAGCAACAACGCCGGGGAGTTGATGGCGCCGCCTGCCAGCACGTAGTGTTTAGCTATTATTTTAGTAGCTGCTTGCGCCCGTATTTGTTGGCTTGTAGCCGAATTTGATGCCTGAGAAGAGCACAAAAGTGCGGTAATTCGACTATTTGCGAGCTCGAACCGCTCAGCGCGGGTCTCGACCAGCATCTGCGCGCCTTTGTCGAGCGCAGCGGGAATGGTGGTGACCAGCATCGATTGCTTGGCATTGGTGGGGCAGCCCATGCCGCAAGAGCCCAAGTTCCAGCAGCCTTTGACGTTGCGGGCAAGTGCAAACGCAGGTATGCCCAACTTGGCTGCGCCACGTCTTAGCAGGTCATTGTTCTCATTGGGTGGCGTGAGCCAGGGGGCAATGCTCAGTCGGCGCTCGGCTTGGTCAAAGTACGGAGACAGCGCATCGACGTTGTAGTCCTTCAGACCAAACTTGGTTTGCCAAAATTGAAGCGTATCAGCGGGGGTACGAAACGATGAAGTCCAGTTGACAGTGGTTGAGCCGCCGACGCAGCGGCCTTGCAAAATGTTGATGGCCTTGTCTTCGGTCTTGCGAGCGGCGCTTTCCTGGTAGAGCTGTGGATAGGCTTCAGACTCTTTTTGATTGAAATCAGTGCTGCTTTTGAGCGGGCCTTCTTCAATGATGACAACCTTCAAACCGGCTTTGGTCAGCAACTCAGCAGTAATGCCAGCGCCTGCGCCGCTGCCGATGATGGCGACATCACAGGTGATGCTTTCAGGTGGCGACGCAAACGCGCCGCCCATGACTTTCCAGCCCCTGGCCAGGCCGTCTTTGATCGGGTCTTGAATTTTGCTCATGGAATTAAATTTTCAAAGGGCCGGGATAACCCAGCAAAGTCCAGGTCGCAGGTTCAGAAAAGTAAGCGCCCGCTGTGATGTCATGCAGCGCAGCATAAGCCTGCTGACGCAACGCCAGCTTTGAAAACCGCATGTCTTGCAGCGCAGCTTGCACCTCTTCTACACTGGCGTTGTCCCAAGGCGCGCTCAACCCCGCCAGCGCGATGCGACCCGCGCCAGAGCCCAAAATCGACACCAATTGCGACAGCTCAGCCTGCGCATGAGGCGGCAGGGCGCTAATCAAAACGTCAACACGCCCCAGCAGAGCGGTCAATGCCGCATCTTTGGCAGCAGGCTGCTCAGGCAGAGTTTTGTCTAATATCCCCATGCCGATAGCGCGAAACACGCTCTTGCCTGAGACGGTTAAAGCGCCACGCTCTAGCCCGGGCTGAATCAAAACAGCGGCGCCACCAACAACGGCCAGTGCAGCGGCAGAGGCAATGCCGAGTTTGAGCCAGGTTCTTCTTTGCATATCTTGCAGTTTCGCACGCTCGCCTGCGTTTCAAATAGAGCAGGGTTACTAGATAAACTTGGGGTAACTATCCATCCCACACCAGATGAACGCATCAGCAGATCAAATACACCGAGCGCTTGAAACTGTCGCAAGTCTCAGGCAGCAGCGCATCGGACAGCCTGCTTTGGCCGCAGCGAACGTCGCGATCAAACGTTTTCAAGCGCGGCGCTTTCAGGCCACTTACTCAGATTTGTTGCAAAGTCCGCGCTACCAGACAGCCGCGCGGTTTTTTCTGCACGAGCTGTACAGCGACAAAGACTACGAAGAGCGCGACCAGCAGTTTGCGCGGATCGCCAACACGATTGCCAAGCTGTTTCCGCAATCGGTGGTGAACACAGCTGCGGCATTGGCCGAAGTACATGCACTGACGGAACGGCTGGACGACGCGATGGCACATGCTTATCTGGCACTGCAAACTGCAAATCCTGATTTGTGTGATTCAGCCTGCTACATTGCTTGCTGGCGGCAAGTGGCTGACCCGGCAGCGCGTCACCAACAACTCGCGGTGGTACTGGCGCTTGGCGTGTCACTGGACAGTTTGACGCGTAAACCTGGTCTTCGAATGCTTTTGAAAATGATGCGCGGCCCTGCAACAGCGGCCGGATTGGCGTCGCTGCAAAAGTTTTTGGAGTCGGGGTTTGATGCTTTTCAAACCATGCGTGGCGCCGACGAATTTTTAAAACTGATCACCTCGCGTGAGACGGATTGGATCACACGGCTGTTTGAAGAGGAAACTGTCGCTTGCGAGACCAAATTGACTGAATTATTGGCTTGTGGCGGCGCAATTTGAAGGCTTACTAGGACAAGCCCCATACGGTTTTTCGGCTGTTGCTTTCACAATCTGGGCAGGAGATATCTATGAACAGACATTGGCTAAAGAGCTACCCTGAGGGTGTAGCCCACGACATTGACACCGAGCAGTTTTCATCACTCAATCAACTGCTGGAAGACTCTTTTAAAAAGAACGCCTCCAAGCCCTTTTCGGTGTGCATGGATCGCTGGATGTCTTACGGCGAGCTTGACGCGCTGTCGTCTCATTTAGGTGCATGGCTGCAAAGTCTGGGTCTGGAGCCGAACGCGCGCGTGGCCATCATGCTGCCGAACGTGCCGCAATTTGCGGTGACGATGGCGGCTATTTTGCGTGCAGGCTACACCTGCGTGAATGTAAATCCGCTGTACACAGCACGCGAGCTAGAGCATCAACTCAAAGACTCCGGTGCAACAGCCATTGTGATTCTTGAGAATTTTGCGGTAACGCTGGCTGACGTGGTAGACCGCACACCCGTCAAGCACATCGTGATCGCATCGATGGGTGACTTGCTGGGTTTTTGGTATGGCAAGTGGCTGACTTTTGCCGTGCGTCACTTGGCCAAAATGGTACCTGCTTACAAGCTGCCTTTGAACGGGAATCGCGTGGTCACGTCGTTCCCCAAAGCGCTTGCTGACGGCTCAAGCATGACGCTTAAACCCGCGCATTGCACGTTGGATTCCATCGCATTTTTGCAGTACACCGGAGGAACAACTGGCTTGTCAAAAGGCGCAGTTTTGACGCATCGCAACATCATTGCGGCCGTCCTTCAAGGCGAACAATGGTTCACACCGGCGCTTAAACGCATTGGCGACGTGAGCAACATCAACAACGTAGCTGCGCTGCCGCTTTATCACATCTTTGCACTCACGCTGAGCTTGCTGACCATACGCTGGGGTGCGCATCTGACGCTGATCCCTAACCCGCGTGACTTCGGCAAGTTTATTGACGTTCTTAAAAAGCGCCCTTTTCATATGCTGCCAGCAGTGAACACGCTGTTCAATGCGCTGCTGCAACACCCTCAGTTCAAGACGCTTGATTTTTCAAACCTGTGCGTCTCGCAAGCTGGCGGTATGGCGGCCTCTGAAGGAACGGCGCGTCATTGGCAAGAGGTCACCGGCTGCGCGATGGTCGAAGGCTGGGGCATGAGCGAGACCTGCGCCATTGGTACCAACAACCCGATCACGAGTAAAGAATTCAGCGGCACGATTGGCTTGCCTTTACCGAGTATTGAAATCGCCATCAAGGATGACGATGGCAAGTCGCTCGCCCTTGGCGAGTCAGGCGAGATTTGCATCAAAGGCCCGCAGGTCATGGTGGGCTATTACAACCAGCCGGCCGAGAACGAAAAGGCTTTTACAGCTGATGGCTTTATGCGTACGGGTGACGTTGGCATCATGGACGACAAGGGCTACACAAAAATCATCGACCGTAAGAAAGACATGATCATTGTTTCTGGCTTTAACGTGTTCCCGAACGAGCTTGAAAATGTGATTTCAATGTGCCCAGGTGTTGTTGAATGCGCTGCTGTTGGTATCGCTGACAAATCGCAGGGTGAAGCTATCAAAGTTTTTGTGGTCAAAAATGATCCTGCCTTGACTGAAGAAGACGTTGCCGCCTATTGCAAGCAGCATTTAACTGGCTACAAGCGGCCGAAATACATTGAGTTTCGCGATGATTTGCCCAAAACAAACGTCGGAAAAATCTTGCGACGTGAACTGCGCAGTGCAGCTTGATGTTGGTTTGAGGTCATTTAAATTTCAAACTTGCTGAAGCTACCTCCAGGCATCCATGTTTTTGAGCGCGGCTGGTTGTCATCCAACTGTGTTTTGTTTGATGACGGCCACCAGAGTTGGTTAATCGACAGTGGATATTGCACCCATTCCACACAGACACTTGACCTGATTGAGTCCAAGCTGGGCTCAAGACCGCTTGATTTCTTGATCAACACCCATTTGCACAGCGACCATTGTGGGGGTAACGCTGTCTTGCAATCTACCTATGCTGATCTTGTGACTGCTATTCCGCCCGGTCAGTCTGAACTGGTTGAAGTTTGGGATCCGGTTGGCCTTTTTTATATCCCAACAGGGCAACAGTGCCCACGCTTTAGTTTTGAGAAAACCCTGTTAGTGGATTCAACTATTCAATTGGGTTTGCAAGAATGGGAAATTCACACTGCTGGAGGCCATGACCCGCACGCCGTTATGTTCTTTGAGCCAATAGAGAAAATATTGATTTCTGCTGACGCCCTCTGGGAAAACGGTTTTGGTGTGATATTTCCAGAACTCGAAGGCGTTGAAGCATTTAACGACGTGGCAACAACATTAGATCTGATAGAACGCCTGAATCCAAGCATCGTCATTCCAGGTCACGGGTCAATTTTCAGATATACACCTGCTATTTTGGACACTGCACGTCGAAAGCTGGATGGTTTTGTAAATGACCCCGTCAAGCTTGCAAGGCATGGCGCTAAAGTGTTGCTGAAATTCAAACTGCTTGAATCGCAAAGCGTTATGTTGACGGACTTTAAACTATGGGCTTCAAACACACCGTGCTTGAACCACTATCAACAAAAGTTCTTCAAAGGGTCAGATTTTCTACCCTGGATTGATCAACTCTGCTCTGAACTCGTTAAAGCTGGCGTTGCCAAGCGCGACGGCAATCGCATTCTCAATACTTGAGGGCCATCAACAGGTCGTCTTACGACAGGTTCAGCAGCTTAGGCGCATTGGGCTTAGGCAAAACTAAAAATACAAAAGAAAAAGCCCAGTCGATCAAAGATCAACTGGGCTAGTTCAGGTTTAATAGCCTGACGATGTCCTACTTTCACACAGGAATCTGCACTATCATCGGCGCTAAGTCGTTTCACTGTCCTGTTCGGGATGGGAAGGAGTGGTACCAACTTGCTATGGTCATCAGGCATAACTGTTTGTCGGGCTGACTTGGGCTTACGCTCAAATCAACACAACGAATTCATAGAG
>JANNVB010000042.1:0-62491 GCA_031414215.1 Polaromonas sp.
ATCGACAGCCAGCGTTTTACCGCGTGGCCGGACTTGCAAAATGCCGTCGCCCACGTTTGCAGGTGTGAGTCCACCAGACAAAACGAGGTGAGCATTGACGCTTGGAGGAAGCAGTGACCAATTGAATGTTTTTCCGCCGCCGCCAAAACCTTCGACATGCGCGTCTAAAAGTATGGCTTGGGCTGAGTTGAAATCTTCAGCGTATTTTACGAGATCGAAATCCAGGGGTAAATGTGGGGTTTCTGCTTGAATAGGGATGCGCGCCGCTTTCATGAACGGCCGGCCAATTTTTAGGCACTCCTCAGGCGTTTCATCACCATGAAATTGGACCAAAGAGCCCTGAATTCGGGCGCAAGCCGCTATTATTTCAATAGCGTTTGCATTGACGAACAGCAACACTGGCGTAACAAACGGCGGCAGGCGGGCGGCCAGCTCGGCGGCGCGCTGGGCGCTGACGTAGCGTGGGCTAGGCTCGTACAGCACAAAACCCACGGCATCAGCGCCAGCGGCTACGGCGGCATCAACGTCTTGTTCGCGGGTCAAGCCGCAGATTTTGATTCTTGTTCTGGTCATGGGAGCCAATCATAAGACGCGGTCTTACTCGGTAAACCGTATTTTTCTTCATACACCGGCCCTAAAAAGTACAAACCATCTGGCGAAAAAGTCGGTGCTGCCGCATCACGCCTTTTTGCTGCCAGCACCTCGACCATCCACTCCGGCTTTTCAAACCCCTGGCCCACCGCTACCAGGCAGCCCATGATGTTGCGAATCATGTGGTGCAAAAAGGCGTTGGCTTGAAATTCAAAACGCCAGTAGCTTGAGCCGGGTCTTTGCACGATTTCTATGCGCTGAATATTTTTGACAGGTGATTTGGCCTGGCATTGCGCTGCGCGAAACGAGCTGAAGTCGTGCTCGCCCAGCAAATAGCTTGCAGCTTGCCGCATTTTTTCACCATCCAGCGGTCGGTAAACCCAACCGACGCGGCCAGCTTCAACACTCGGCCTTACCGCAGATTCAAGCACCACATACGCATAGCGCCGGGCAATCGCACTGCCGCGTGAGTGAAATTCATCCGGCACCACACGCGCCCATTGCACGGCAATGTCGATTGGTAAAAAGGCATTCGTGCCGCGCACCCAGGAGGCGGTTTCTCGTTCAAGCAGCGTATCAAAGTGCACCACCTGCATCAGCCCGTGCACGCCTGCATCAGTACGGCCAGCGCAATTGACCCGAATGGCCTGGGTGCTGAACTTGGCGAGTGCCAGCTCCAGTTTGTCTTGAATGGTGTTGCCCGAGAGCTGGCTTTGCCAGCCCTCGTAGGCGCTGCCGTTGTAGGTGACGCCTAAAGCGATCCGCAAAACCGGATCACGACAGGGCGTTAAGAAACGCCTGCGCTTTTGATTTCAACGCACCGTCTGCCTGCGCAACCACTTCGTTGGCGAGGGATCGAGCGCCGTCGGAGTCACCCAGCGCGCGGAACTCTTCAGCCAGCGCAAACTTGGTCTCCAGCGGGCTTTGAACCACGAACGGTGCAACCGCAACATTCGTTTTGGCTAGAGTCTGGCTTTCAGTGTTGGGTTGTTCATCGAGTTCTAGCGACAGCGAGCCCATATCGAACTCCAGCATGCCACTGTCAGGCGCTGGAGTGAGTGCCGGTGCAGGCGTTGGCGCGGCCTTGCTCACAACAGGCAACGTGTCGAGGTTAAAACTCAGGTTGTCATCTTGCGGTTTTGGCGTAACAGGCAAGTTGATGGCCATCGTTTTGTCGCTGCCAAAGTCCATCTCGAGGCCATCAAACGCGGGTTCTTGCTTGACTTGAATTGCTACCGTGGGTTCTGGTTCTGGTTCATAAGTGGCTGCCGCAGGCGATGGAGGGGGCGGGGTGAAGTTCGGCATGGCCATCGGCTCTACCGCCGTGGATTGCGAGGGTTCGTCACTGATTGAAAAGTCAAGATCCAGGTCAAAGTCTACCGACGATGCCGCTGGCTCAGGCTGGGACGCCAGCATTTGCGGAATGGTGGCCGCGCCCGCAAACGATGCCGCCATGACAGGCGCCGAGATATTTGCCTGCGGCTGCCCGCCGGGCTGGTACATTGCGTTGTTGGGGTCTAACTCACGTCCCAGCTCGCAGATGTAGGCCCACTCTGGCCCGTTGCCGCGTGTCAACTTGAACGCATCGGCGGCAACGACTTCAAAGCCTTTCAGGTCACGACGCTTGGCGTAGATTTCCATCAGCTTGGCATGAATAGCCACACGTGATGGATTGGTGCGCAAAGCCTCTTTGAGGATTTCTTCAGCCTGCAGATCGCGGCCATAAGCGAGGTAAACATCGGCTTCGGCGACCGGATCAACATCGCCTGCGGCATCCAACTGGCTGGGTGAGTACACAAGCGACGACCCTGTGGCGTTACCGCCATCACTGGTGTCAATGCGTTGCCCGCCGCTGGCACCAAAGAACGAGTCAGGTTGCAAACGGCTTTCAAGGAAGGAGCTGTCAACTGAGGGTTGCTCATTGCGTTTTTTGTAACGGTAAAAGCCAAAACCTGCCAGCAATGCCAGCAACAACCCAAGACCTGGCAGAACCATGGGGTTGTTTGTCAGTTCATCAATCAGGCTGGGTTCAGGTGGCGGTGGGGGCACTACCACTGGTTTTTTAACGGCAACGGGTGCACTGGCGACCGGCGCAGTTGCAACCGGTGCGCTCGCTACTAGAACAGGCGGCACAACCGTTGTCGATGTCAGTGCGGCACTTGACGTGGTTGCCAATGCGGCAACGCTGGCTGTGCTGACGATTGCTGTTGGGGTGACTGCTATTACCGGGCTGGCGGGAGCCGGTACTGCCGCGATGGTGGGCGCGGCCGCAACTTGCACGCCTGGCACAACCAGCGGTTTGCTGGCACTTGCTGGCGTTGCGGCTGCAGGCGCGGCTACGGCAGGTGCGGTTACTGGCGTGCCTGCAATTTTGTTCAAGTCACCAATATTTTTGGTCAGCTCGGCAACGCGGCTAGAGGCATCTTTAGCTTGCTTGTCTTTGGCAATTTTGTCTTCAGCAGCGGCTTTGCCCTGAATCGCACCTTTGGACAATGTGAGCTTGTCTGGCGCTGCGGCAACCGGAGCACGGTCTTCAACCTTGGCCTGTACCTTGCCGCCCGCTTTACGGGTTGCACTATCGACTTGGGTTGCCGGCACACCAGAGGCTAATTTTTGACGGAAATCATTGAAATCTTTGGCTTGCGCAATGATGGTGCTGGAGGCTTCACCGGCTGGCAATGTGCCCGCCTCTTCCGCCGATGGAATGTCCAGCAGAGCGCCAGATTTGAGTCGGTTGACATTGCCGCCAATAAAAGCATCTGGGTTGCTTCTAAGCAAAGCCACCAGCATCTGATCCAGCGAAATGCTGGCGGGTTTATTTTGGGCAGCAATCTTGCCTGCGGTGTCGCCAGGTTTGACGGCGACTTTTTGGCCACTCGATGCTGGTGCAGGCGCGGCTGGGGTGGCCTTTGGAACTGCCGGCTGGGCTTGCGCTCGAGCGACTGGAGCAGGCCGAACCGTTGCTTGGGCTGGGGGAGGCGATGACGGGTAGAACGGCTGGCTGGACGTGGCGCCGGCAGGCGGCGTTGCAGGACGCGATAAAGCCGGTGCGGTTGGCGCTGACATGGAAGGAGTCGCTTGCCGCAAGTTTGGCGGGTCAAACAGCATGGTGTAGTCGCGTACCACGCGGCCTGATGCCCAGTTGGCTTCCAGAATCAGGTCAACAAAAGGCTCGGTGACTGGGCGCGAGCTGCTCAGGCGCAGAAAAGACCGCCCATCGGGGCGCTTTTGCAGAGTGACCTGAACGCCTACTACGGCGGCGGTGTATTCCAGGCCAGCAGCCTTAAATGCATCGGCTGAGGCAACACCTACCCGCAGGCTGGCAGCTTCCTCGGCTGTGATTTCAGGAACATCAATTTCAGCTCTCAGTACCTCACCGAGTGCTGATTGAACCGTGATCCGGCCCAAACCCAAGGCATGCGCCGGGCTGGCCGCAAGTGTGCCAAGTAGCGCAATTGCGCTCGCCAGGACACCCAAACGCCAAGAATAGCGATGCGACGTGGGGTTTTGAGCGTCCGGCGCTCGTTCTGCATGTAACTTTATTTTGTTTAAGCGCACAAAAACCTCAATGCAAATTTTCGAAAAACAACCTTAACATCAAGGCGTTACGCTGACAAGCTAAGACACCACTTAAGTTCTGAGACTGCCCATTGGCTGTGGCTTACAAGTTTCAATTGTTGTCTGTTGGCAACGCTATGTGACAACCGCTTACTTTAGCCAAGTTTTGACAAGTTTGAATGTGGGTATTCGCTAACTTGTTAAAACTTGCTAGTCCGTATTGTGTTTTCAAGCTTGCAAGAGTATCCGCAGCATGCGGCGCAGCGGCTCGGCAGCGCCCCAAAGCAACTGGTCACCCACAGTGAATGCGCCGAGATAGTCCGGGCCCATGGCCAGTTTGCGCAAGCGCCCGACCGGGATTTGCATCGTGCCTGTCACTGCAACCGGGGTGAGGTCTTTAATAGTAGCTTCCCGGGTGTTGGGCACGACTTTGACCCAAGCGTTGTCTGCTGCAATCAGCGCTTCGATATCTGCCAGCGGCACGTCTTTTTTCAATTTGAAGGTCAGTGCCTGGCTGTGGCAGCGCATCGCGCCCACGCGCACGCAAAAGCCGTCGACCGGCACGGCGGGCACGCTAAAACCTGCACCTTGCCCCAGGATCTTGTTGGTTTCAGCGCCAGCTTTCCATTCTTCCTTGCTCGAACCATCGCCTAAATCCTTGTCGATCCAGGGGATCAGCGAGCCGCCCAGTGGTACGCCAAAGTTGGCGGTCTCGCTAGCCGACAAGATGTGCTGCTTGGCCAGCACACGGCGGTCGATTTCCAGAATTGCTGATTTTGGGTCGTCCAGCAGCGCTTTGACTTCGCCGTTGAGCGTGCCGAATTGGGTCAACAACTCGCGCATGTGCTGCGCACCGCCGCCTGATGCGGCCTGATAGGTCATCGATGTCATCCATTCGACCAAACCGGCCTTGTACAGCGCGCCCACGCCCATCAGCATGCAGCTGACGGTGCAGTTGCCGCCAATCCAGTTCTTGCCGCCTTTGGCCAATGCGTTTTGAATCACAGGCAAGTTCACCGGGTCCAGAATAATGACTGCGTCTTCTGCCATGCGCAGGGTCGAAGCCGCGTCAATCCAATGGCCTTGCCAGCCCGCAGCGCGCAGCTTGGGGTAGACCTCAGATGTGTAGTCGCCGCCTTGCGCAGTGATGATGATGTCGCATTTTTTCAACGCGGCAATGTCCATCGCGTCTTTGAGCGTGGTTTCGTTTTTGGCCTGCGCTGGGGCTTTGCCACCTGCATTGGAGGTAGAAAAGAAAATTGGCTCGATCAGCGCGAAGTCGTTTTCCGCAACCATGCGGTCGATCAGCACAGAGCCGACCATGCCGCGCCAGCCGACGAGGCCGACGGTGTTTCCAGAGATTTTCATTTGGATTACCCTTTTCAAAAAATTAAGATTTTTGACCCGGCTCATCGAACCGGCGGGCACGACGAGGCGGGCTTGCTAGCCTTTGGTGCCTGTCGTTTTAATGGAGGTCTGAATGACGTTCATGGCGCTATTGTAATCAAGCCAAAGCCTTAACGACTGCGTTGCCCATTTCTGCCGTGCCCACCCTGGTCATGCCGTCGCTGTAAATGTCAGGCGTGCGCAGGCCTTGGGTCAGCACCGCGTCCACCGCTTTTTCAATCCGCGCGGCAGCTTCTGGCTGGTTCAGGCTGAAGCGCAGCATCATCGCGGCGCTCAAAATGGTGGCCAACGGATTCGCCACGCCCTTGCCTGCAATATCCGGCGCGCTGCCGTGGCTGGGCTCGTACAGGCCTTGATTGTTGGCGTTCAGGCTAGCGGATGGCAGCATGCCGATGCTGCCAGTCAGCATGGCGGCGGCGTCAGACAGGATGTCGCCAAACATATTACCCGTGACGACCACGTCAAATTTTTTGGGCGCCTTGACCAGTTGCATCGCCGCGTTGTCGACGTACATGTGGTCCAGCGCCACGTCGGGGTATTGCAGGCCAATTTCCGTGACCACGTCTTTCCAGAGCTGAAAAGTTTCCAGTACGTTGGCTTTGTCTACGCTGGTCACACGCTTGCCACGCTTTCGGGCCGCCTGAAACGCCACATGCGCAATCCGCTCAATTTCAGGCCGCGAGTAGCGCATGGTGTCAAAGGCTTCCTCGCTGCCGGGGAAGTGCCCGTCAACCGCAACACGTCTGCCGCGCGGCTGGCCAAAGTAAATGTCACCTGTCAGCTCACGAATGATGAGAATATCCAGCCCGCTGACCAGTTCGCGCTTCAGGCTCGACGCGTCGACCAGTTGCGGGTAACAAATGGCCGGGCGAAAGTTGGCAAACAGGCCGAGGTTTTTACGCAGACCCAAAATGGCCTGCTCTGGCCGGAGCGGGCGGTCGAGCTTGTCGTATTTCCAATCGCCGACGGCGCCGAATAAAACAGCGTCGGCTTCTTTAGCTAACTTCAAAGTCGCATCCGGCAGCGGGTGGCCAAAAGCCTCATACGCCGCGCCGCCCACGAGCGCGCTCTCAGTTTCAAACTTCAAATCCAAAACGTTTAAAACCTTGACGGCTTCCGCAACGATTTCGGTACCAATGCCGTCGCCCGGCAACACTGCAATTTTCATTTCTAATCTTTCTCAATTCGGTAATGTGCAAGACGCTCGACCAGCGCATGCTCACACGTTTTAAACGTCACATAAAAAGCAATCGCACCGTAGGAACTGCCGACCAGTTCGATCAATTGCCCCAAGCCCCCATCTTTGACTGCTTCAAAGCCGTGCTCAGTCAAAAACCTGATGTTGGCGACGAATACTTGTACTAGATTCAATGACAGCACACCGAACATGACAAATGCCACGCCCATCAACAGGAATGTCACCACCCAGTGATGCACCATCCATTTGAACAATCTGCTCTGGTAGTACGCACTCATACCGTGTGCGCCAGCCAGGGCTTGGTTGTCAAGCGTTCCGCTTCAAACGCCTTGATTTTGTCACTGTGCCGCAGCGTCAAGCCAATGTCGTCCAGCCCATTGATCAGGCAGTATTTGCGGAACACTTCGACGTCAAAATGAATTTCTTCGCCTTGCGGTTTCACAATCACCTGGCGCTCCAGGTCAATGCTCAAGGTGTAGCCGGGGAAAGCCAGCGCCTCGTCAAAAAGGCGCGAAACCTCGGCTTCGGCCAACACGATGGGCAGCAGGCCATTTTTAAAACTGTTGTTGAAAAAAATGTCAGCGTAACTGGGCGCAATGATGGCGCGAAAGCCATACTGATCCAGCGCCCAGGGCGCATGTTCACGCGACGAGCCGCAGCCAAAGTTTTTGCGCGCCAGCAGCACCGATGCGCCTTTGTAGCGTGGCTGGTTCAGCACAAAGTCGGGGTTGGGTTTGCGGCTGGCGGGGTCTTGGCCGGGCTCACCCGGGTCCAGGTAGCGCCAGGCATCGAACAGATTGGGGCCAAAGCCGGTTTTGCGAATCGACTTTAAAAACTGCTTGGGGATGATCGCGTCGGTGTCAACGTTCTCGCGGTCCATGGGAGCGACCAAGCCAGTGTGAAGGGTGAATTTTTGCATGGTGATCTTTAAACGAATCTTCTTACATCAACAAAATGCCCGTGCACGGCTGCTGCAGCCGCCATTGCCGGGCTGACCAAATGCGTCCGCCCACCCGCGCCCTGGCGGCCTTCAAAATTGCGGTTGCTGGTACTGGCGCAGCGCTCGCCGGGCTCCAGCTTGTCGGCGTTCATGGCTAGGCACATGCTGCAGCCGGGTTCGCGCCATTCAAAACCTGCAGCCTTGAAAATCACGTCCAGGCCTTCGCGCTCGGCTTGTTCTTTGACCAGGCCTGAGCCCGGTACCACCATGGCCAGCTTGATGTTTTTAGCCACTTTTTGGCCAATCTTTTTTACCACCGCTGCGGCTTCGCGCATGTCTTCAATCCGGCTATTGGTGCAACTGCCGATGAAGACTTTGTCGACATACAAGTCGTTCAGGGCTTTGCCCGGCTCCAAATTCATGTACTTCAAAGCGCGCTCCATCGCATCGCGTTTGTTGGCGTCTTTTTCTTTGTCAGGGTCGGGCACGATGCCCTCAATCGACAGCACCATTTCTGGGGAGGTGCCCCAAGTGACTTGCGGCAGCAACGCGCTGGCGTCCAGCTCAACCACTTTGTCAAACACTGCGCCTGCGTCTGATTGCAAGGTTGACCAGTACTTGGCGGCCATGTCCCATTCCAACCCGGTGGGGGACAACAAGCGGCCTTTGCAGTAATCGATGGTTTTCTGGTCCACCGCCACCAGCCCAGCGCGCGCGCCCGCTTCAATCGCCATGTTGCAGACCGTCATGCGGCCTTCCATGCTCAGCGCACGGATGGCCGCACCCGCAAATTCAATCGTGTAGCCGTTGCCACCTGCTGTGCCAATTTTGCCAATGATGGCTAGCACGATGTCTTTGCCGGTGCAACCGAGTGGCAGCTTGCCCTCGACTTTGATCAGCAGGTTTTTGGCCTTTTTGGCCAGCAGCGTGTTGGTCGCCAGAACGTGCTCGACCTCACTGGTGCCAATGCCGTGCGCTAGAGCCCCAAACGCGCCGTGGGTAGACGTGTGCGAGTCACCGCAAACAACAGTCATGCCGGGCAATGTTGCCCCGTTTTCAGGTCCCATCACATGCACGATACCCTGGCGCTTTGACAAAAACGGGAAGAATGCCGCTGCACCGTGTTCTTTGATGTTCGCGTCAAGGGTGGTGATTTGTTCTTTACTCACCAAATCGGTGATGCCGTCGTAGCCCAGTTCCCAACCAGTGGTGGGCGTGTTGTGGTCAGCCGTGGCCACGATGGAGCTGATTCGCCAGACTTTGCGTTTGGCTGCGCGCAGGCCTTCAAAGGCTTGCGGGCTGGTGACTTCATGCACCAGATGGCGGTCAATATAAAGGATGGATGTGCCGTCGTCTTCGGTGTGGATGACGTGCTCGTCCCAGATTTTGTCGTAGAGTGTTTTGGCCATGTTTTCTTTCGGGAATCGCTAATTTTAAGTGTCTTGGTCTTTGGTCAAATGTTCAACCAGCAGTCGTGCCGTCACTGGCAGGGTTGAAAAATCCCTAGCCACCAGATTGATGTGCCGCGTCGACCAGTCGTCCAGCAGCTCAATCGATTCGAGCTCGCCCACGTCATGCATCAGCTCAAAGGCGCGCTGCGGCATCACGCCTACACCCAGGCCGTTGTGAATCATGCGGCACATGGCGTCCAGCCCGGTGACGTGAATGCGCAGCTTCATGGCGCGTCCCACTTTGGCAGCGGCTTGCTGCATGGCGATGTAAATCGAGCTGTTGGTGTGCAGGCCCACTTGATCGTAGTCTAGCGACGCTTCAAAATGTATAGCTGCTTGCGCCCGTAGAACATGGCCTTTAGGCACAATCAATACCAATTTGTCAGTACGGTAGGGCAGGGTTTGCAGCTCTCCCACGCCGTCAGCGGTGTTGCAGATACCCAGGTCAGCCGCGCCCTCAGCCACAGCCCTGACCACTTCGGTGCTCAGATGTTCTTCCAGGTCAATTTTGACTTCTGGGTGGGTGCGGATGAAAGCGCCCAAGTCTTCTGGCAAAAACTGCACGATGGCTGAAATGCTGGCGTGCACCCTGACATGGCCGCGCACGCCGTCAGCGTATTCACTCAGCTCGCCCTGCATCTTTTCCAAACTGAACAGCACCGACCGCGCATGGTGCAGCAGGCTTTCGCCCGCTGGCGTCAGGCCCACGCCGCGTGTGTGGCGGTACAGCAGGGCAGTGCCCAAAGTCGCCTCCAGGTCGCTCAGCCGTTTGCTGACGGCCGATGCCGCAATGAATTCCCGCTCGGCAGCCTTGCCAATGCTGCCCAGCTCGCACACCGCCACAAAGAGCTGAAGCGAGGTCAGGTCGATGCGGCGGGCAAAGTTGCGTTCTGAGCTTTTCGGGGTCATGGCTTGGTAAAATGCATCTTGAAATGAGATGCATGTCTATTTTGCAATAAACAAATCAATTCTGTCATCGCTTTTAGAGATGCCTGACTTGCCCAAAGCGGCTGATTTTGAAGAAAAGGGTTGAAATTTGAGGTTTTTGAGCAAAAAATGGTCAATTTAGGGAATGTTTTAAACGTCTAGACCAATGAATATGGGCGCAAGCAGCTCCTGAATTAATAGCAAAATTTAGCAAAAAAAGCCCGCTGATGTCGCTATCAGCGGGCTTTTTGTTGAGCTAAACCAGGTCAGCGTTTTGCCAATGGCTTCACATCACGTGATACCGAGCCGGTAAACAACTGGCGCGGGCGGCCAATTTTGTATTCTGGGTCGCCGATCATTTCGTTCAGTTGGGCAATCCAGCCAACGGTGCGGGCCAAGGCAAAAATAGCGGTGAACAGCGGCACCGGGATGCCGATGGCGCGCTGGACGATGCCGGAGTAAAAGTCGACGTTCGGGTAGAGCTTGCGGCTGACGAAGTAGTCGTCTTCCAGCGCAATCTTTTCTAGTGCCATGGCCAGCTTGAAGAGCGGGTCGTTTTGCAGGCCCATTTCCAGCAGCACTTCTTTGCAGGTTTCCTGCATCAGCTTGGCGCGAGGGTCGTAGTTTTTGTAAACGCGGTGACCAAAACCCATCAGCTTGACGCCAGAGTTTTTGTCTTTAACCTGTTTGATGAATTCGCCGATTTTCTCAATGCCGCCATTCTTTTGAATGTCGCCCAGCATGTTCAGGGCTGCTTCATTGGCGCCGCCGTGAGCCGGGCCCCACAGGCAGGCCACGCCAGCGGCAATGGCTGCAAACGGGTTGGTGCCTGATGAGCCGCACAGGCGCACGGTTGACGTGGATGCGTTTTGCTCGTGGTCGGCGTGCAAGATAAAGATGCGGTCTAAAGCGCGCTCCAGCACCGGGTTGACCTTGTACTCCTCACAAGGCGTAGCGAACATCATGTGCAAGAAGTTGCCTGCATAGCTCAAACTGTTTTTGGGGTACATGTAGGGCTGGCCTTGCGTGTACTTGTAAGCCATCGCCACCAACGTGGGCATTTTGGCAATCAGGCGGATGGCCGAAATGTCTCGGTGCTGCGGGTTGGTGATATCGGTGCTGTCATGGTAGAAAGCCGACAGGGCGCCGACCAGGCCGGTCATGATGGCCATCGGGTGCGCGTCACGGCGAAAACCGCGCAAGAAAAACTGCATTTGTTCGTTGACCATGGTGTGGTTGGTCACGCGGTGCACAAAGTCTGTTTTTTGCGCCACATCAGGCAGCTCACCGTAGAGCAGCAGATGGCAGGTTTCCATGTAGTCGCAGTTGGTGGCCAATTGCTCGATGGGGTAGCCACGGTACAGCAGCTCACCCTTGTCGCCGTCGATATAGGTGATGGCCGACTGACAAGCAGCCGTTGACAAGAAGCCTGGGTCATAAGTGAACATGCCGGTTTGCGCGTACAGCTTGCGGATGTCGACCACATCGGGCCCAACGCTGCCGTGGTAGACCGGCATCTCAATACTGGGGCTGCCGTTGCTAAACGACAGGGTGGCTTTGTTGTCAGCGAGCTTCATTTCGTGCTTTCTTGGGTTGTCGAAGTAGATGGGAGAACGGTTCATGGCGTGCCTGCGGGGCGAAGCAAGTTTAAGACCAGCAATGCCTCAAAAGTAGAGGCGCTGCTCTTGGCGTCAGGCTCTGTCAGATTTGCAGGTTCTTTACGCTTTAGCAGCAAGTCCAGCAGATCATTGTCAGATAAGTCCATTAAATCATTCAAGCCCTTGGCTTGGGTGACGGTTAGGGTGGTGTCGTACTTGCTAAAGAACTTTTCAATCAGCAAGTCGTTTTCAAGCAAACCCCGGCGGCAGCGCCAGCGCAGTTTGCTCAGTTCACGTTCGCCTAAAAGTTCTTCGGTCATGCAATTTTCCGACGGGCCGCCCCTAGGAAAATTAGCCCCCTCGGGGGGCAGTGAAGTACGCGAAGCGACGATCGTGGGGGTCATCTTTTTGATCAAACTGAACGCAGAACCATCATCTCTTTGATTTTGCCGATGGCTTTGGTCGGGTTCAAACCCTTGGGGCAAACGTCAACGCAGTTCATGATGGTGTGGCAGCGGAACAGGCGGTACGGATCTTCCAGGTTATCGAGGCGCTCGGCGGTGCCTTCGTCACGGCTGTCGGCAATAAAGCGGTAGGCTTGCAGCAGGCCAGCGGGCCCAACGAACTTGTCGGGGTTCCACCAAAAACTGGGGCAGGCTGTGGAGCAACTGGCGCACAAAATGCACTCGTACAGGCCGTTGAGCTCATCGCGCTCCTCTGGGCTTTGCAGGCGTTCTTTTTCAGGCGGCACGTTGTCGTTGATCAAATACGGCTTGATCGAGTTGTACTGCTTGAAGAACTGCGTCATGTCGACAATCAAGTCGCGCACCACAGGCAGGCCGGGCAGCGGCTTGAGGGTGATGACGTCTGGCAGCGTGCGCATATTGGTCAGGCAGGCTAGGCCGTTTTTGCCGTTGATGTTCATCGCATCAGAGCCGCAAACGCCTTCGCGGCATGAGCGCCTGAAGCTGATCGTCGGGTCTTGCGCCTTGAGTTTCATCAGTGCGTCAAGCAGCATGCGCTCGCTGCCGTCCAGCTCAACCTCAATCTTTTGCATGTACGGCTTGGCATCAGTGTCCGGGTCGTAGCGGTAAATGTTGAAAGTGCGTTTGGTCATGGTGTTTGCCTAAATTAATCTTTTAGAAGCTGCGGACTAAAAACTGCGAACCTTGAGCGGCAGTGAGTCAACCGTCAGCGGAATCATTTGTACCGGCTTGTAGGTCAGGCTGTTGGTGGCGCTGTGCCACAGGGTGTGCTTGTGCCAATCGGTATCGTTGCGGCCGTTTGGGTGGGCAGGCGTGTCGCCATAGTCATTGACTGAATGCGCGCCGCGGCTTTCATGGCGGGCAGCGGCTGAGACCATGGTGGCTTCTGCGGACTCAATCAGGTTCTCAACTTCTAGCGCTTCAATGCGGGCAGTGTTGAAGATTTTTGATTTGTCTTTCAGGCCAATCTTTTTGACCCGCTCGCGCAGTTTGGCAACAGCGGCTACGCCTTCGTCCATGCTCGCCTGGGTGCGAAACACGCCCGCGTGCTTTTGCATGGTGCTGCGAATGTCGTTGGCCACGTCCTGCGCATATTCGCCATCGGTGGCGTTGTCCAGTCGCGCGATACGGGCCAGCGTGGCATCGGCCGCGCCGGCAGGCAAAGCTTTGTGCACAGTTGTTTTGTTGTGCTCAACAATGTGGTTGCCGGCCGCGCGGCCAAACACCAGCAAGTCCAGCAGTGAATTGGTGCCCAAGCGGTTCGCGCCGTGCACGCTGACGCAAGAGCATTCGCCAACGGCATACAAACCGTTCACGACTTCGCTCTTGTTGGCTGCGTTTTGCGTCACGACCTGGCCGTGAATATTGGTGGGGATGCCGCCCATTTGGTAATGGATGGTCGGCACCACAGGAATCGGCTCTTTGGTGATGTCGACGTTGGCAAAGTTGTGGCCAATCTCAAACACCGACGGCAAGCGCTTCATGATGGTGTCTGCGCCCAGGTGCGTCATGTCCAGGTTGATGTAGTCCTTGTTCGGGCCGCAGCCACGGCCTTCTTTGATCTCCTGGTCCATGCAGCGCGACACATAGTCGCGTGGCGCCAGGTCCTTGTAGGCTGGGGCATAACGCTCCATGAAGCGCTCGCCATGGCTGTTGCGCAAGATCGCGCCTTCGCCACGGCAACCTTCGGTCAGCAGTACGCCTGCGCCAGCCACGCCAGTGGGGTGAAACTGCCAGAACTCCATGTCTTCCAGCGGAATGCCCGCGCGAGCGGCCATGCCCAAGCCGTCACCGGTGTTGATAAAAGCGTTGGTCGACGCCGCAAAAATGCGGCCAGCACCGCCCGTGGCCAGCAGCGTGGTTTTGGCTTCAAAAATATGCACGTCGCCCGTTTCCATCTCGATAGCGGTCACGCCGACCACGTCGCCGGCGGCGTCGCGGATCAAGTCCATCGCCAGCCACTCGACGAAGAAGTTGGTTTTTTCTTTCACGTTTTGCTGGTACAGCGTGTGCAGCATGGCGTGGCCGGTACGGTCAGCGGCTGCGCAGGCGCGCTCAACGGCTTTTTCACCGTAGTTGGCGGTGTGACCACCAAACGGGCGCTGGTAAATAGTGCCGTCCGGGTTGCGGTCAAACGGCATGCCCATGTGTTCCAGGTCGTAGACGACTTTCGGTGCTTCGCGGCACATGTATTCAATCGCGTCCTGGTCACCCAAATAGTCCGAACCCTTGACGGTGTCGAAGAAATGGTAGTGCCAGTTGTCTTCGTTCATGTTACCCAGCGACGCGCCAATGCCGCCTTGGGCCGCCACGGTATGTGAGCGCGTCGGGAAGACTTTGGTCAGCACGGCAACATTCAAACCAGCACGTGCCAGTTGCAACGAGGCACGCATGCCAGAGCCGCCTGCGCCAACGATGACAACATCAAATTTACGGGATGGGAGTTTGGAGGGGGAGGTCATTTATTTTTTAAACTCAACGTAGAGATTAAGCAAGATAGCTTGAATTTTTTATAGCCGCCAAAGGACTTGAATGCCCCAGCCCGCGCAGGCCGTGAGCCAGACGATGGTGAACACCTGCAGGCTCAAACGCAGGCCGACAGGCTTGATGTAGTCCATCCAGATGTCACGCATACCCACCCACACGTGGTACAGCATGGCGATGATGATGGTGAAGGTTAGTACTTTCATCCACTGTGATGAAAAAATGCCGGCCCATTTGTCGTAACCGATCGGGCCTTTGGTCAGCATGATTTGACCTAAAACCAAAAGGGTGAAAAGCGCCATCAGCGCTGCGGTAACGCGCTGAGCCAGCCAGTCGCGCAGGCCGTAATGGGCGCCGACGACGATACGTTTTGTGCCGTGATTGATTGCCATGGTTTGTTTTCCGTCTTTATTTAGTACAAGCCAAACAGCTTTGCGCCGAGGACCAACGTCAAGCCAACGCTGATCACCAAGGTGGCGATGGCAGACGTTTTGCCAAACTCTTTGGTCACCGCCGAATGGTGCGTGTCGGACCACAAATGGCGCAGGCCGGCTATTGAGTGATGAAGGTAGGCCCAGATCAAGGCCAGTGCCGCCAGCTTCCAGATGATGCCGGGCAAACCCAGCATGCCAACATTGAAGGCGCTTTTGAATTTGGCGAATGAAATTTCAGACGAAATAGACGTGTCGAACATCCAGACAATCAAGGGCATCAGGGCAAACATGATGAACCCGCTGATGCGGTGCAAAATGGACACAATGCCCGCCACGGGAAGGCGGTAGCTGGGCAGGTCGGTGAAGGCGTTGATGTTGCGGAACTCGGGCCGCTTTTTGGCGGGGGCTAGCAATTCAGACATGCGTGGCTTTCAATGTTGTTTTAGCGTTTTGGTAACTGCTTGGTAACTTGCGAATTCTGGTAAACCCTCGAATTCTATTGCAACGCAGCATCTGGTTTCATTTGGGGTGGGATTAGCTTAGGGGTTTTGTCTGAATAGGGGCTGACGCGACCTCATAACGCGTCCAAATCAGCCAGCATTTCGGTTGCCCGCTCCCGCACACCAGCGCGCAGCTCGGGCGTCATGCGCTGCAAATTTTTAACCATCAGTGCGGTACGCGGGTTGCCTGCAAAGCTGGCCTCGTGTTTGTCTAAAAAGTTCCAATACAGCGTCGTCATCGGGCAGGCGTTAGGGCCGACGCGCGTCTCAGGTTCGTATTTGCAACCGTTGCAATAGTTGCTCATGCGTTTGACATACGCGCCGCTGGCCACATAGGGCTTGCTGGTAAAGCGCCCGCCATTGGCAAACAGCGCCATGCCGGCGGTGTTGGGTAACTCCACCCATTCCACCGCATCAACGTACACCGCCAGGTACCAGTCGCAGACTTGTTGGGGGCTGATTTCAGCCGTCACACCAAACATGCCGGTCACCATCAGCCGCTGAATGTGGTGCGAGTAGCCGTTTTTCAGTGTTTGCCCGACGCACTGCTTCATGCAGTTCATGTGGGTGTCGCCTGTCCAGTACCACTTGGGCAGTGGGTTACTGTGGCCGTAGTGGTTGGCAGTTTTTAGCTCTGGCATGTCTAAAAAGTACACGCCGCGCATGAACTCGCGCCAGCCCAGGATTTGGCGGATGAAACCTTCGACGCTGGCCAAATCCAGATCGTGCTTGTTGTACGCGGCTTCGGCGGCCAGAACCACTTCCAGCGGGTTGATGAGCTTGAGGTTTAACGAGCTCGACAGCAGGGAGTGCCAGCCAAAGTCAAGATTCGTCCACATGGCGTCTTCATGCGGGCCAAACTGGGGCAGGCGGTTATCGATGAAGTCTTTTAAGGCTACCACCGCCTGTTCGCGTGTGACTGGCCAATTGAAGTCGTCCAAGCTGCCAGGGTGAGCTGTGAAGTGTGAATTGACCAGTTTGATGACGTCTTGGGTGATCGCGTCCGGCTTGTAGTCAATAGTTTTAGGCACGTTTTGTGGCCCCGCTTTGCCAAAGCTTTTGCGGTTGTCGGCATCAAAATTCCATTTCCCACCCACTGGTTCGTCGTTGGCTTTGCCTTCAACCAGCACCTTGTACTGTTTACGCATGGTGCGATAGAAAAACTCCATCCGCAGGGTAGTGGATGTGCCCGCCCATTTGCGGAACTGAGGCAGGCTGCACAAGAAGTGTTTGTCTTCCCGCCAGCTTAAAAAAGCGCCTGAAGCATCGTTTTTGGCCTCTTTTTGGGTATCTTTTAGGGGTTTTGACGAATGAATACGGGCGCAAGTAGCTCCTGATTTGATAGCGTTCTCAATTTGTTGCCGGACCCGTAAATCGCCTGGTTCAACGCCAATCACGGCCTGCGGCTGGTGCTTTTCAATTGCCGCCAACAGCCCGTCAGCCAAAGTTTTGTCACCCTGCACATCCAGCGCCCGGTAGTCAACCCGCCAGCCGCGCTGCCTGAGCGTTTCCGCAAAATGCCGCATGGCGGACAAAAACAGCGTGGTGCGAATTTTGTGCGACCAGACGTGGGTGGATTCTTCAAACGCTTCAACCATCAGCACCAGGTCCTGTGCGGGGTCAAAACTGTCAAATGCGCTGGAATGCTCGTCCAGTTGGTCACCCAAGATCAGTGCGAGGTGACGAGTCGGTATGTTTTGCATACTTGCCATTCTAATAAATGACTATCAAGTATGTTTTTAGGGGTTTTTAGGCGGGGGCGACGATTTTTTGGCCCTGCAAGCGTCAGAGCAATACTTCACCTCAGCCCAGTTTTTGGCCCAGCTTTTGCGCCAGGTCATCTCGCGGCCGCAGGCCGTGCAAGGTTTGCTGGGAAGCGCGGCCTTGTTGCCTTTAAAGCTCATCAGTTCAGCGCGTTGTGATAGTGGTGCGTATCGGTGCGGTAGTAGCCCCGGCGCAGCTCCATGGGCACGTTCTGGTACGTAAAAGCGATCCGTTCAACGCTCAGCAGGGGTGTGCCATGCTCTACTTTTAATAGCTTTTCACGCCCGTCAATAGCTGCCTCAGCGCGTATTTTCTCTTCAGCCCTGACCATGCGCATGTTGAATTCGGTTTCAAACAGTGCGTACATGGGACCACTGTAGTTGGCCAGACGCTCTGCGGTTAGGCCTTTAAATGGCGCGGCGGGTAGCCAGATGTCTTCAAGAATCGTCGGCACGCCTGCAAAGCTGAGTACCCGGCGCGCTTGCAGTACCGCGTCACCGCTTCGCAAAGCCAGAGCTCGCGCCACGTCGGCGGTGGCGCGGGCGCGGCGGCAGTCGATGATGTCGCGCTGAGCCGGGCCTTCACTGCCGGGTGTGCCGCTGTCGGGTACCAGCTTTAAAAACCTGAATTGCACATGCTGCTCGGCATGGGTGGCCACAAAGGTGCCTTTGCCCTGGCGACGCACCACCAAATTGCTGGCGGCCAGCTCGTCAATGGCTTTGCGCACCGTGCCTTGGCTCACGCGGTAGCGGGTGGCCAGGTCCATCTCAGAGGGAATCGCCTCGCCCGGTTTCCACTCGCCGGACTGCAGGCTTTGCAAGATCAAGGCCTTGATTTGGCTGTACAGCGGGCTGAAGGCTGGCGTGGCAGCAGACGGCTCGTCAGGGGGCGATGTGGAGGTAGGAATGGCAGCCATGGTGAGGTCTTTGGGGTGCTTTATCATATCTTATATAAGACATAAGACAAATTGACGCACTGCATCATTCGGCGCTAAAATCTTGAGGTTTTACCGCTTCTTGGCTCCCGTTTTAATCACTTCCTGAAAGCTTTCCATCATGATGAAAAAACCCGTCCGCGTAGCCGTTACCGGTGCAGCAGGCCAAATTGGCTACGCCTTGTTGTTTCGTATTGCATCCGGCGAAATGCTGGGCAAAGACCAGCCGGTCATTTTGCAATTGCTTGAAGTCCCGGTTGAAGGCCCGCAAAAAGCCCTGAAGGGCGTGATGATGGAGCTGGACGACTGCGCCTTCCCGCTGCTGGTAGGCATGGAAGCACACAGCGACCCGATGACGGCTTTCAAAGACACCGACTACGCGTTGCTGGTGGGCTCACGCCCACGTGGCCCTGGCATGGAGCGTGCTGAGCTGCTGGCTGTGAATGGCGCGATTTTTATCGCTCAAGGCAAAGCTTTGAATGCTGTTGCCAGCCGCAACGTCAAGGTGCTGGTCGTGGGTAACCCGGCCAACACCAACGCCTGGATCGCCATGAAAAGCGCACCAGATCTGCCGCGCAAGAACTTCACCGCCATGCTGCGTCTGGACCACAACCGCGCCGCCAGCCAACTCGCTGCCAAAACCGGCAAAGCCGTGGCTGAGATTGAAAAACTCGCGGTGTGGGGCAACCATTCACCGACCATGTACGCCGACTACCGTTTTGCCACCATCAAAGGCGAAAGCGTAGCCGCCATGATCAACGACCAGGAGTGGAACGCCAACACCTTTTTGCCAACCGTTGGCAAGCGTGGCGCAGCAATCATTGAGGCACGCGGTGTGTCATCAGCGGCATCGGCTGCCAACGCCGCCATTGACCACATGCGCGACTGGGCGCTGGGCACCAACGGCAAGTGGGTCACGATGGGCATCCCGTCAGATGGCCAATACGGCATCCCGACAGACACCATGTTTGGTTTCCCCGTGACCTGCGAAGCTGGTGAGTACAAACTGGTTGAAGGTTTGGCGATTGATGAGTTCAGCCAGACCTGCATCAACAAAACCTTGGCGGAACTGCAAGGCGAGCAAGACGGCGTGAAGCACCTGCTGGCCTAAATGACCCACCCTAGAGCCATCCTCCTCGGCGCTCAGGCCGCGACTGGTTTTTTACCCGTCTGCGACCACTACAGCGGCGTGGAGGCCCGGATGCGCAAAAGCCTGCAACTACAGGCCGAGATGTGCGAAGAGTTCGGCGCCTGCGTGTTCGACGTGACGCTGGACTGTGAAGACGGCGCACCCGTGGGCGGCGAGGTGGATCACGCGGCGATGGTGGTGGCACTGGTTTCGCTGGCTGCTAACAAAGCCCGTGTTGCAGTGCGCGTGCACCCGGTTGATCATGTGGCCTTTGAATCAGATGTGGCCACCATCGCGGGTAAAATCGGTGATCAACTCAGTCACGTCATGGTGCCGAAAGTTGAATCCGTTGAAGACGTGAACAAGGTCGTTGCCGCGTTGAAAAACGCTGGCGCTGACCACTTGCCCATTCACGTATTGATCGAATCGCCAGCTGCCGTGCATCGGGCTTTTGACATCGCCGCGCACTCACGTGTGCAGTCGCTGAGCTTTGGCTTGATGGATTTCGTGTCCAGCCACGGCGGCGCGATTCCTGCGCATGGCATGTCTAGCCAGGGTCAGTTCACGCATCCGCTGGTGGTACGCGCCAAGCTGGAGATTGCCTCCGCCTGCCACGCCAACAGCAAAACACCTTCGCACTGCGTGGTCACAGAATTCAATGACGCAACTGCCATGACCACCGCCGCACGCCGGGCTTTTCATGAGTTTGGCTACACCCGCATGTGGAGCATTCACCCGAATCAAATTCGCCCAATTTTGGCGGCCTTTGCACCGACCGAAGGCGAGATTGACAACGCTACAAAAATAATAGCTGCTGCCGCCCATGATGATTGGGCGCCCATCAGTATTAAAGGTCAATTGCACGACCGCGCCAGTTACCGTTATTACTGGCAGGTACTGGAGCGTGCACATCAGACGGGCCGTACTTTGCCATCCGAATCACAGATCTATTTTTAGGAATGTCATGAAACCCATTTTTCTAGCCGCTTGTATCTTTGCCATGCCTGCCTCGCTGCTGGCTCAAACTGCGCCAGCCCCTGCAACTGCCAAGGCTGCGGTAAAAGCGCCAGCGCCCAAATCACAGGCTGAGATCAGGCGCTCAGCCCTCAAAGCGGTTGAAGAAGTCACACCGATCGATGAAGACCCCAACGTGACGCTAACGGCTGCTGACCTGGCCATGGCCGAGCGTGTGTTTGTCGGCAAAATCCCATGCGAACTGGGTGCGTCTGTCACCGTCACGCCTAGCAAACGTCGCCCTGGTTTTTTTCTTGTGCAAACTGGCAACATGCGCTTTAGCATGCACCCGGTTGAAAGCCGCACTGGCGCGATTCGGATTGAAGATCCAAAGCGAGGTGCGATGTGGCTTCAATTGGGCAATAAATCCATGTTGATGAGTCAAAAAATCGGTCAGCGCCTGGCTGACGAATGCATGAGCCCGGAGCAAGTCACATTGGCTGATGAGCTGAAAAAGAACCCACGCCCGGGCTTGCTTGATGCGCCCGTTGCAGCGGCTTCTGCGCCTGCAATACCGAAGTAATTTCCAAATAATTTTTGACTTCAACTCACTGACTTTTTAGGAGAAAAACATGACATCCGATTTCCTTCAAACCTACCGCAACCACGTCGCTGAACGTTCGGTTTCGGGCATTCCGCCGTTGCCGCTGTCGGTCGTACAAACTGCAGAAGTGATCGAACTCCTGAAAAGCCCACCAAAAGGCGAGGAAGCTTTTTTAGTCGAGCTCATCACCCACCGCGTACCCGCAGGCGTTGACAACGCCGCAAAAGTAAAAGCAAGTTACCTGGCTGCCGTGGCGCATGGCACTGAAAAGTGTGCGCTGATTTCGCGCGAACACGCCGCGCAACTGCTGGGCACCATGCTGGGCGGCTACAACATCAGCCCAATGATTGCGCTGCTTGACGACGCTGAGGCCAGCGTCGCCACACAAGCTGCTGCAGGTCTAAAAAACACGCTCTTGATGTTTGACCAATTCCATGACGTGAAAGAAAAAGCCGACAAAGGCAACACTTGCGCCAAGGCGGTGATGCAAAGCTGGGCCAACGCCGAATGGTTTACCAGCCGCCCTGAAGTGCCAGAGTCCATCATGCTGACCGTCTTCAAAGTTGCAGGCGAGATCAACACCGACGATTTGTCTCCAGCACCCGATGCCTGGAGCCGCCCAGACATTCCGCTGCACGCGCTGGCCATGCACAAGAATCCACGCCCAGGCATCACGCCTGAAGAAGAGGGCAAACGCGGTCCAATCAAGTTCATCGACTCCCTCAAAGCCAAAGGCCATTTGGTGGCTTACGTCGGTGACGTTGTCGGCACAGGCTCGTCACGCAAGTCCGCCACCAACTCGGTGTTGTGGTTTACCGGCCAGGACATTCCGTTTGTGCCTAACAAGCGTTTTGGTGGTGTTTGCCTGGGTTCAAAAATCGCGCCGATTTTCTACAACACGATGGAAGATTCAGGCGCATTGCCGATTGAGCTTGACGTGAGCGACATGCAAATGGGCGACGTGATTGAGCTGCGCCCGTATGACGGCAAAGCGCTGAAGGATGGCAAAGTGATTGCCGAATTCAAGCTCAAAAGCGAGGTGCTGTTTGACGAAGTGCGCGCTGGTGGCCGCATTCCTTTGATCGTGGGCCGTGGCCTGACCGCCAAGGCGCGCTTTGCCTTGGGCTTGCCTGCATCGACCCAGTTCCGTCTGCCGCAAGACCCGCTGGACAACGGCCGTGGTTTCACCCTGGCGCAAAAAATGGTGGGTCGCGCTGTTGGTTTGCCTGTCATCGACGGAAATCAGCAGGGCGTGCGCCCCGGCACCTATTGCGAGCCAAAAATGACATCCGTCGGCTCGCAAGACACCACCGGCCCCATGACACGCGACGAGCTGAAAGACCTGGCCTGCCTGGGCTTTAGCGCGGACCTGGTGATGCAGTCCTTCTGCCACACCGCGGCTTACCCCAAGCCAGTCGACGTGAAGATGCACCACGAGTTGCCTGAGTTCATGAGCACACGCGGCGGCATCCCCCTGCGCCCCGGTGACGGCATTATTCACAGTTGGTTGAACCGCATGTTGCTGCCTGATACGGTCGGCACGGGCGGCGACAGCCACACCCGTTTTCCGATTGGCATCAGCTTCCCCGCAGGCTCTGGCCTGGTGGCTTTTGGCGCGGCCACAGGCGTCATGCCGCTGGACATGCCTGAGTCGGTGCTGGTGCGCTTCAAAGGCGACATGCAGCCCGGCATCACGCTGCGTGACTTGGTCAACGCCATTCCGCTGTACGCCATCAAGGCTGGCTTATTGACAGTTGCCAAGCAGGGCAAAGTCAATGTGTTTTCAGGCCGAATCCTCGAGATTGAAGGCTTGCCAGATTTGAAAGTTGAGCAGGCGTTTGAACTGAGCGACGCATCTGCCGAACGTTCAGCCGGTGGTTGCACCGTGCACCTGAACAAAGAGCCGATCATCGAATACATCACCAGCAACATCACCATGCTCAAGTGGATGATTGCTACGGGTTACTCAGATGTGCGCACCATCAAGCGCCGCATCGCTGCGATGGAAGCCTGGCTGGCCGACCCGCAATTGCTCAAAGGCGATGCGGATGCTGAATACGCCGCCGTCATCGAGATTGACCTGGCCGACATTCATGAGCCCATCGTCGCCTGCCCGAACGACCCGGACGATGTGAAAACACTCAGCGATGTCGCAGGCAGCAAGATCGACGAAGTCTTCATCGGCAGCTGCATGACCAACATTGGCCACTTCCGCGCAGCCTCAAAACTGCTGGAAAACAAACGCGATATTCCGGTCAAACTCTGGATGGCCCCACCCACCAAGATGGACGCGAAACAACTCACAGAAGAAGGTCATTACGGCGTGCTGGGCAGCGCCGGTGCGCGCATGGAAATGCCAGGCTGCAGCTTGTGCATGGGTAACCAGGCGCAGGTCAAAGAAGGCGCCACGGTGTTCTCAACTTCTACGCGCAACTTTCCCAACCGCCTGGGTAAAAACTCCAACGTGTATCTGGGTTCAGCCGAGCTGGCAGCCATCTGCTCCAAGCTCGGCCGCATCCCCACCAAGGCTGAATACATGCTTGATATGGGTGTGCTGACAGCATCCAGCGACCAGATTTATCAGTATTTGAACTTTGACAAGGTCAAGGACTATACGGATATGGCAGATACGGTGAAGGATGCTGTGCCAGCCTGATTTTGGTATTGGTTCAGCGTTAATCAATAAAGCGGCTCTCGGGCCGCTTTTTTTATGCGTGGCATTGTGGGAAATATTGCGCAAACGATAAACCTAGAGACTAAATCGGGCAAGTACTTCAAGGTCTGATTCAAGTTCCGGAAAACCTAGTCTGAATATGGCATCCAAAGATCGATCTTGCTTAATTTGAATGACCGAGGGTGCTTTTGTTGACCTTGCGGCTCGAAATTCTTCAATATGCTTGCCTACGGTTGAGTGCTTACTATTTGCTCCAACAGCATCCTCCCTACCAAAGGTTTTGACAGCGCGCAGAAACAATGAATAGTGGCATATATGTGAATTGAAAATCCAATTCTCTACTTCTTTAAGATTTCTAAATCCGTTCCCAATCGGAGCTCCAGCAACTAGCGAGAAAAGTCCGCTAAGAATTGCTTCAAAGTGCATTATTCGTTTGTGTTCTGCATAAGTTTCAATAGGCACAATTAATCTGCAATCAGCAAACGCTCTAAATACAATGGTTGAGTCGAGTCTTGGTTCACCAACGATTACTTTACGGAGTTGTTGCCAAACCATTTCGTTATTTCGTCTTCGTATTGCCAAAGTCAATTTGTGTAAATCTGGGTCTGGTACTTGTGATTCGTGTTGTACGGCTGTCTCGGGTTGGTATTGAAAATTGAAGGCTCCGCTAGTTCCCGGCGGAACACGATTATCAATAATTGGACTCTCTTTTTTTTCTTTCTCTAGCGAAATTGATCTTCGTTCCTCACGTTGTTCCCTCTCAGTAATTGCCGCTTCAAAATCAAAGAAAAAAACGACACGCTTCTCATGATTAAAGGTCAGTTGACTTAGATTCACCATTTTGGAGCACCAGTCTATGTACGGTCCTTCAAACGAAAATGTTGCTGGGTCTGGCCACCATGCCTCAATTACTAGCTTGTTCTGTTTCGCCGACTCTGCTTCGGTATCACCACTAACAACAAAGAGATTAAAATTGTTGTTGTAGAAAATATCTTTATTGGTGAACGGCATGAAACTGCCATCCGAGTCCGGGCGCTTCGCAAAAATCCAGATCAACTCTGCACCGTTCTCCGTATAGAAATTTCGACGATTTGCTATGACGGTCACGAAAGTCGTTGAGAGCTGAGCTTCAAATATTAGGCTTTTGCCATTCCAACGCGCATCCACATCTGGCTTGCGCCAGCTCTTATCTGGCAGCTTTGCGCGATAAATTTTTTCTGAGTGTAATGAACCCTGTTCTACGCCTGCGTCTCTGCGTAGCGCTCTGAGTAATCTTGCTTTTACCAGTCGATGGTCAGCTGTTTCTTTCAGCCCGTTGTACTTCATTGCTTCCAGATCTTCTGGAGTATGGTTGTCGCTAGTTTTGTATGGGCACTTATGCTCGGGCATCCTTGGATGAGCAAAGTGCATGACAAATTTGGATTGCAAACCTCCACGCAGTGAAAGAGTTTGTGCACATAGAGGGCAGGAGTATTTGGCAATCCCTTTTTGTTTTGACTCCTCGATCTTCATTCGAGCTTGATGCGCTGTTGGCGCATTCAGGCCCTCTAAGATTTCTACAGCAGAAACGATTGCTCGTGCATCGCAATCGAAAACTTCAACGCAAGTTGGAAGCCAGTCGGTCATCGCTTTGTTGCGCAATTGGTTTGGATTTCTACGCTGCCACCCGCTCCGGCAACTTCATATCCACCACAATCTCTGACCAAGGCACATTCACCCGGCCGTCGTCGCTGCGTTCAACTGCCATCCACTCGATCAACTGGTTCACGTCGGTGTGGACGTTTTTATAGTCACGGTTTAAGCGGCGCGCCAGTTCGGCCACGGTGAGTGGCCCGGCCTGGCGCAGGGCGGCTATCAGTTCCCAGCGCTTGGGTGTGAAGGCGGCGAGCATCTGGCCGATTTGTTCGAAGTTGACGCCAAAGTGAGGCTGTACGTTTTTACCGTGCGCAAGCGCCTTCATGGTGGCTGCGGTGCGCGCACCCGCTTCGCGTAAGGACTCGCCTACGGTGACGTTCAAAATCTGGTTGCTGGTTGTCATTGCTTGGCCTCCACATCGCGGAGAAAGTCCGCCATCAGGGTTTCAATATCTACAAATTTATATCGCACCTCAAGCGTACCCAGGTGTTTGTGGTCGCCTTTGCCGCGCTCATTGTCATACCCCACCACGCGCTTATTCTCACGAATGAATACCAAACGGTATTTAAAAGGATGCTCTGACGGGGGTACTGGCTGAGGCACTTGCCAGACCACCATCTCAACCACGCCGCCCTGATGCGCCGTTTTGGTTTTAAGAATGAGCTGGGCTACTGCCATATGGCCTAATATGCCATAGATCTATGGCTTTGTAAACCATGAATTTGTCAGGATGTATTGGTTTGCTCTCGCCCAACGGTCTGCAACTTCCAGTCGTCAAAGCCCCAGCGGCAAAGGCGCAACCACCCGCAACTCAGAACCATCGACAAACCGCACCACCCAAAAGTCAGGTAGCGCCGGCAGGTTGGGGCGCACGTAGCTGACATTGGCGGGGCAGATGTAAACGGTGCTGGCACCCTCGGCGGGTGGCGTTGCCAGGTAGTGGCGGGTAGCAGCTATCAGACCACCAATTTCGCCGACTACCAAACCGATGGATTCTGTCACGGCGTTCACCACGACACCCTGGCCCAGTGTGTGAATCGTGGTCTGGCCGACCGGGTCTAACCGTGACGCTTCAACGTACAGCACCGCTGCGGTGTTGATGCGCAGATCGTCCGGTGCG
This sequence comes from Polaromonas sp., assembly GCA_031414215.1. GTDB lineage: Bacteria > Pseudomonadota > Gammaproteobacteria > Burkholderiales > Burkholderiaceae_C > Polaromonas. The sequence continues at coordinate 26,388 of JANNVB010000042.1, forward strand.
GCGGGGTCGAAAGCTTTGTTGAAGGCAATGAAGGGCATGGCGTGCTGCAATTGGCTAAGACAAACTCAATTCTTTGTGCTCACCCAGTTTTTCTGCTGGCTCACCAGTGATCGCGGCTTTGGCCATTTTGGCGAGTTGCACCATCTTGCTTTCCTTGACATTCCAGTACTCCGCGTGGCCAATGCTGACTTGCAGCAGTGCCAGGTCAGGGTCGGTTGCGCCGCCGGGGAACCAGGCTTTGGCGAAGGATGTGAACAGATAGTCTTTTTTGGTCTGGTCTTCAATAATTGCGGCGTGGCCTGACACCGACACATAGCGGTCGTCATCAGGATGAGCGTAGGCGACATTGACGTTGCTGTCTTTGGCAATGCAGGCGGCTGTTTCACTTTTGCGCGAGATGAAAAAGTACAGCGCCGTGCCTTCGTCATCGGCCTTGTTTTGCGTGGTCAAAGGCGCGCTGTGCAGTTGCCCGTCGGTGTGGCGGTGTGTCAACATGCCAAACTTGATGTCTTTGATCAAGATCCAGAGGGTCTTTTCGGGGGTGTTGGTAGTCATTGGGTTCTCGTAGAGTGATTCAATACCTTTCACTTTAAATACGATCGAGATGGGCAACTATCAGTGATAAGCCCAGAGCTTTGTCAGCTAGGGACTACAGCTGCTGCATGCTTCATACAGCCCTGCCAGAATAGGGCTTAGATTCATCAATCAAGGAGTTATTGCCATGATCAAACCTCTGAGCGTTGCAGAGCACCCCTTCGCCAGCACCCTCAAGAACTTCAAGACTGCTTCAGGCAAGTCGGGCAAGTTTTACTCGTTGCCTGCGCTCGCCGAGCAGTATTCCAACATCAGCCGCTTGCCAATATCCCTGCGCATCGTGCTTGAATCGGTGCTGCGCAACTGCGATGGCAAACGCGTCACAAAGCAGCACATTGCCGAGTTGGCTAACTGGAAGCCGAACGCCGCGCGGACACAAGAGATTCCATTTGTTGTTTCACGCGTGGTGCTGCAAGACTTCACCGGCGTGCCGCTTTTGGCTGACCTGGCCGCCATGCGCAGCGTGGCTGTCAAGTTGGGCAAAGACCCGAAACGCATTGAGCCATTGGTGCCGGTTGACCTGGTGGTGGACCATTCCATCATGGTCGATTACTACGGCAAAAAGAACTCCCTTGACCTGAACATGAAGCTGGAATTTCAGCGCAACAACGAGCGCTACCAGTTCATGAAATGGGGCATGCAGGCGTTTGACACCTTTGGTGTGGTGCCGCCAGGTTTTGGCATCGTGCACCAGGTCAATCTTGAATATCTGGCGCGTGGCGTGCATAAAACCAAAAACGATGTTTATTACCCAGACTCGCTGGTGGGCACTGACAGCCACACCACCATGATCAACGGCATTGGCGTGGTGGCTTGGGGCGTGGGCGGCATTGAGGCGGAAGCCGCCATGTTGGGCCAGCCGGTGTATTTTTTAACGCCCGATGTGGTGGGCTTTGAGCTGACCGGCAAGCTGCGTGAAGGCGTGACCGCCACTGACCTGGTGCTGCGCGTGACCGAGCAGTTGCGCAAAGAGAAAGTAGTCGGCAAGTTCGTTGAATTTTTTGGCGAAGGCACTCGCACGCTCAGCCTGCCCGACCGCGCCACCATCGGCAACATGGCGCCTGAATATGGCGCAACGATGGGGTTCTTTCCGGTTGATGAAAAGACCCTTGATTACTTTGAAGGCACAGGCCGCACCAAGGCCGAGATTGAAGCGTTTGCAGCTTACTTCAAGGCGCAAGGTTTGTTTGGTGTTGCCAAGGCAGGGGACATTGATTATTCGCAAGTCGTGCAGCTGAATCTGGGCGACGTCACGCCAAGCCTGGCCGGCCCCAAGCGCCCGCAAGACCGGATTGAGCTGGGTAATGTGGCCACGCAGTTCGCGTCGCTCTACAGCCAGCCGATTGCTGACAACGGTTTTAACCAGCCCGCCGCTATGCTGGCCACTCGCCATTTGCTGCGCCATACCGACAACGACAGGGCAGACACGCTGCCGGGCGTGCCGCCTACTGCGCTGGGTGCGCCGCGCATGGTGGTTGAAATGGAAGGCAGCCGCCCCACGATGGCATCGGCTGTCAACGCGCACGTTGATGTACCAACAGACTCGACGGGTATCAGCATTGGCAACGGCGATGTGCTCATTGCAGCCATTACCAGTTGCACCAACACCTCCAACCCCAGCGTCTTGCTGGCGGCTGGTTTGCTGGCTAAAAAGGCGGTACAGGCGGGCTTGAAAGTGCAGCCACACATCAAGACATCGCTAGCCCCTGGCTCGCGTATCGTGACCGAATACTTAACCGAGACAGGTTTGCTGCCGTATTTAGAGAAGCTTGGATTTGCAGTGGCTGGTTACGGCTGCACCACCTGCATTGGCAACGCGGGTGATTTAACGCCCGAAATCAACGAAGCCATCAGCAAAAGCGACCTGGTGTGCGCGGCAGTGCTGTCAGGCAACCGCAATTTTGAGGCGCGCATTCACCCCAACCTGAAGGCCAACTTTTTGGCCAGTCCACCGCTGGTGGTGGCGTACGCGATTGCGGGTACTGTCATGCGTGACCTGATGACTGAGCCAGTGGGCAAAGGCAAAGGCGGCAAAGACGTTTACCTGGGCGACATCTGGCCCAGAACGGACGAAATCAACGCGCTGATGAAGTACGCCATGAACGGCAAAGCCTTTCGTGCCAACTACGCCAAAGTCAAAAGCGAGCCCGGCAAGCTGTGGGAAAAGATCAAGGGCGTCACAGGCAATACCTACACCTGGCCGCAAAGCACCTACATCGCCGAGCCGCCTTTCTTTAAAGACTTTGCTATGGAAAACGTAGCTGCTCGCGCCCGTATTCATTCGTCAAAAACCTTAAATGACAGTGAAAATAGCCCTGTTTCAGCTGATTTCAGCGTTAAAAGTGCCCGCATCATGGCTTTGTTTGGCGACTCCATCACCACTGACCACATTTCACCCGCCGGGTCGATCAAGGCCTCATCACCCGCAGGCCAGTGGCTGCAGGCGCATGGCGTGCTCAAGGCTGACTTCAACAGCTACGGCGCGCGGCGCGGCAACCATGATGTGATGATGCGCGGCACTTTTGCCAATGTGCGCATCAAGAACCTGATGATTCCAGCAGATGCTGAAGGCTCGCGCGAGGAGGGCGGCGTGACGCTGTTCCAGCCTGACCAAGCCAAGATGTTCATCTATGACGCCGCCATGAAGTACATCGCCGAAGGCACACCCACCGTGATTTTTGCAGGCGAAGAGTACGGTACTGGCTCTTCGCGCGACTGGGCCGCCAAGGGCACGCAGCTGCTCGGCATCAAGGCCGTGGTGGCGCGCAGTTTTGAGCGCATTCACCGCAGCAACCTGGTCGGTATGGGTGTGCTGCCGCTGCAGTTCAAAGCCGGGCAGTCATGGCAGACGCTGGGTTTAACTGGTACTGAAGTGATTGACGTGATGCCGCACCCGGCACTCAAACCACAAAGCGATGCAACGCTGCGCATCACCCGCGCCGACGGCAGCGTACAAGACGTCATCGTCACCCTGCGGGTAGACACGCCGATTGAGGTGGACTACTACCAAAGCGGCGGCATCTTGCCTTACGTGCTGCGGCAGTTGTTGGCTGCATGAGTTTGAATGTAGCGATTGCCGGTGGCGGAATTGGCGGGCTGGCGGCTGCGCTGGCCTTGGCCCGCACTGGCCAGCAAGTTGAGCTGTTTGAAAAAGCCACGGCATTCACTGAAATTGGCGCGGGTATCCAGCTTGGCCCTAACGTCACCCGTATCCTGCAAGGCTGGGACGTGCTTGACGCTTTAAGCCGCGTCGCGACTGCACCTGATCGCTTGCAGGTACGCAGCGCCACCAGCGGCGGCGTGTTGGGCGAACTGCGCTTGGGTAATGCCATGGCAGCGCGCTACGGTGCGCCGTACCTCACGCTGCATCGCGCGGATTTGCATGGCGTGCTGCTGCAGGCTGTGCAGCAAGCGGCGGTTGTGCTGCGAACGGATTGTGCGGCAGAGCGCTTTCAACAAACGCCGCAGGTGGTTTCGGTGCAGACCCCTGTTGGAACGCAAGACTTTGACGTATTGGTCGGCGCTGACGGCTTGTGGAGCAACACGCGTCAGCGCTTGCTGAACGACGGCTCGCCCAGACGCACAGGGCACCTGGCCTACCGCGCCCTCATCAAGCAAGCTGATCTGCCTGAGCGGCTGCGCAGTCAAAACGTCACCGCCTGGCTAGGCCCCAATATGCACGCCGTGCACTACCCGGTGCGCGGCGGCGAGTGGTTGAATGTGGTGGTTTTTGTCAACGGCGATGTACCCGACGATTTTCAAAACTGGAACCACAGCGCGAACGCAGCGGACCTAGGCATTCATCTCGTGGGTTGCGCCTCGGCATTGCAGGACGTGGTGAAAGCCGCGCCAGACTGGCGACTGTGGGTCATGCACGACCGCCCACCCTTGCAAAGCGCGCAGCAGATGGCGCAAGGCCGGGTAGCACTGCTGGGCGATGCCGCCCACCCCATGCGGCCGTACCTCGCGCAGGGTGCGGGCATGGCGATTGAAGACGCGGCTGAACTTGGGTCAGCTCTGAATGGCACAACACCGCAAACCGTTGCCGAAGCCCTGCAGCTCTACGCCGCCAATCGTTGGCAACGCAACGCTAGAGTCCAAGCCAGAGCGCTACGTAACGGCCATATTTTTCATGCTTCCGGGCCACTGCGCTGGGGCCGTGATGTGGCCATGAAGCTGATGGGGGAGAGGTTGCTGGACTTGCCGTGGCTGTATGGACAGTCTTAGTCGTCATCAGGCGTGCTATATAAAAAATAGCTGCTTACGCCCGTATTCATTGATCTAGAGGTCGATTTAATACCTAAAAATGGCACGAAAATGACCCGAAACAGCCTCAAATCACCTACAAAGCCGTTCGCAGCTTCCAGATTTCCGGAAACAGCACCACATCCAGCATTTTGCGCAGGTAACTGACGCCGCCGGTGCCGCCTGTGCCGCGCTTGAAACCAATCACGCGCTCGACGGTGGTGACGTGGCGAAAGCGCCAGAGCCGGAAGGCGTCTTCCAGGTCTGTCAGTTCTTCACCCAGCTGGTACAAGTCAAAGTGCTGCTTGGGGTTGCGGTAGGCGACCAGCCAGGCTTGTTCCACCTCGTCGCTTTCAACATAGCCTTGCGTCCAGTCGCGCTCCAGGTGGCTGGCAGGTATCGCCAAACCCCTGCGCGCGAGCAGCCGCAGCGCTTCGTCGTACAGCGATGGCGCAGCGAAAGCTGCTTGTACCTGGGCCAGCAAGTCAGGCCGGTGCGCATGGGGTTTGAGCATGGCAGCGTTTTTGTTGCCGAGTGCAAACTCAATGCAGCGGTACTGCGCGCTTTGAAAGCCGCTGGAATTGGCCAGGTAGGGCCGGATGGCGCTGTATTCGGGGGGTGTCATGGTGGCCAGCACGTCCCAGGCGTGGACGAGTTGCTCCATGATTTTGCTGACGCGAGCGAGCTTTTTAAAGGCATCGCTGAGCTCGTCTTGGGCAATATCGGCAATCGCCGCGCGCAGCTCGTGCAGCATCAGCTTCATCCACAGCTCGCTGGTTTGGTGCTGGATGATGAACAGCATCTCGTTGTGGTCGGGTGACAGCGGCTTTTGTGCGCCCAGCAGCGCATCCAGGTGCAAGTAGTCGCCGTAGGTCATCGACTTGCTGAAATCGAGTTGGGCCTTTTCACTGTGAACGATGTCGGCGGGTTTCATGTCACCGCGCTTTTCTGATTGAACTCGGGGTTTGTCCACTCACCGGAAACGAGCACCTGGCGCAGATGTTCAACTGCGTTCCAGACGTCCTCAAAGCTGGTGTACAGCGGGGTAAAGCCGAAGCGCAGGATGTCCAGTTGCGCCGCGCCGTCGCCCGCTCTGAAGTCGCCAATCACGCCGCGTGCGATCAAGGCCTGAATGATGGCATAGGCCCCTGAGTCGCCGCCGCCGGGCCGCCCCAAGGCGGCGACAGCCCCCTCGGGGGGCAGCGACCCGCGCAGCGGCGGAGCGTGGGGGTCGCGTTGCAGAGTCAAGCAAACCTGTGAGCCGCGCTGAGTGTGTTCGCGCGGCGTGGCCAAGCCCAAGCCATGACCAGCGCAGCGTTCTTCAACCAGCTTGATGAACAGGTCGGTTAGTGCCAGTGATTTTGTGCGCAATGCGGCCGTGCCGCCCAAGGGCTGTGCGGCCAGAACTGTGTCCAGCCCGCAATCGAGCGCGGTCATGCTCAGCACCGGCGGCGTGCCGCACAGGTAGCGGGTGATGCCTTGCGCGGGTTGGTAGTCAGGCGTGAACGCAAACGGTGAAGCATGGCCAAACCAGCCGGTCAGCGGTTGCCACACATCGCGCGCCGCGTGCTTGGGGTTGACCCATACAAAAGCGGGTGCGCCAGGGCCGCCGTTCAGGTATTTGTAGCCGCAGCCCACGGCAAAGTCTGCTTTGGCTTGGGTCAGGTCAACCGGCACTGCGCCCGCGCTGTGGGCCAGGTCCCAAACGCAAAGCACCCCTGCGGCGTGCGCTTTGGCGGTCACGGCCTGCATGTCAAACATGGCCCCGGTGCGGTAGTTCACGTGGGTGAGCATCAGCACCGCCACGTCAGGTGTCATTGCGGTTGCAACGTCGTCAGCGTCAACCAGTAGCAGCGTCAGGCCGCGTTCTTTGCACAGCGCCTCGGCAATGTACAAATCAGTCGGGAAGTTGCTGCGCTCGCTGACCAGCACTTTGCGCTCGGGTGCGTCGATGGCTGCGATGCTCAGCGCGGTTGAAAGCACTTTGAACAAGTTGATCGAGGTGCTGTCAGTGGCCACCACTTCACCCGGCCCGGCGCCGATGAGCCGCGCAATTTTGTTGCCCAGGCGTTGCGGCATGTCAAACCATCCGGCGCTGTTCCAGGAGCGGATCAGGCCTTGACCCCATTCTTCAGTCACCGCTTTCGCCACGCGGCTAGCTGCTGTGTTGGGCATCACGCCGAGTGAGTTGCCGTCGAGGTAAATCACGCCTTCGGGTAGGGTGAACTGGTGGCGCAGTTCGCGCAAAGGGTCTTGTGCGTCGAGCGCGCGGCAGTCTTGTTGGGTTGTCATGGTTGTTAAATTAGAGTTCTCGCAAAATTGCGCGAACGGGTGATGCGTCAGCGCGCATCAGTTTTAGGGGCAGCGCGATCAGTTCGTAGTCGCCCTCGGGCACGTCGTCGAGCACCAGGCATTCAAGGTTGCGCATATTGTTGGCTAACAGCTGGTGATGGCTTGCAAGGGTTTGGCTGTCGGCAGGGTCAACGCTGGGTGTGTCAATGCCAACAAGCGCTACGTTTTTAGTAGCTAGCTGCGCCATTGTTTCGGGCGCTACAGCCGTAAATGATGCCCAGGATTGGCTGGCTGTGTTTGATGTTCTGAGCAACACGCGCGGCGGCAGGTCAGTCAGCGCATGGGCGATGTGTTCAGGCAACACCAGTGGCCCGCAATTGATGCAATGAATCACGCGGCACGGGCCGAGGTAGGGGCTCAAGTCAAGTTCGCCAGATGTTGCACCGCCGTTGGCGTAGTGCATGGGCGCATCGGCATGTGCGCCGGTGTGTGGTGACAAAGTGATGCTGTTGACGTTGACCGGGCAGTTTGGGCCCAGTGCAAAATGCAGGCGCTGTGAATAGGCTGTGTCACCCGGAAACACGGCCGCCTGTTCATCAATGGGCGGTGAGATATCCCAAATTTTGCGGGGCGGTAACTGGGTCGAGAAGGTCATGGCTGTGAAGGTATCACCGCTGAAAAAGTCGTGGTGTCGGTTATTTCCAACACGATCAGAAAATACTTTTACCCTAGTGCTACAAGCGCCCCAGCAAAAGGTACTCCATCAGCGCCTTTTGCACGTGCATCCGGTTCTCCGCTTCGTCCCACACCACGGACTGCGGGCCGTCGATCACCGCAGCGTCGACCTCTTCGCCACGGTGGGCTGGCAGGCAGTGCATGAACAGGGCGTCTTTAGCTGCTGCGGCCATCATGTCTTCGTCGACGCACCAGTCGATAAAGGCTTTGCGGCGTTCCTCGTTTTCGGCTTCAAAGCCCATGCTGGTCCAAACGTCGGTGGTGACCAGGTGCGCGCCCGCACAGGCCTCCATCGGGTGGTTAAAGACTTTGTAGCTGGCGGTTCCGCGCAAACCTGCGACATCTTGATCAACCTCATAGCCGCTTGGGGTGCTCAGATGCACGGTAAACCCCAAAATTTCAGCCGCCTGCAGCCAGGTGTTGGCCATGTTGTTGCCGTCGCCAATCCATGCAACCGTTTTACCTTTGATTGAGCCCCTGTGCTCGATGTAGGTAAAGATGTCGGCCAGGATTTGGCAGGGGTGAAACTCATTGGTCAGGCCGTTGATGACCGGCACGCGCGAATGCTCGGCAAAGCGCTCGATCTTGTCTTGCTCATAGGTACGAATCATCACCAGGTCGACCATTCGGCTGATGACTTTGGCGCTGTCTTCAATCGGCTCGGCGCGGCCCAGCTGGCTGCCTTCGGTCGTCAGATTAACCACCGTGCCGCCCAGCTGGTACATGCCAGCCTCAAAGCTCACACGGGTGCGGGTTGAGGCCTTTTCAAAAATCATCACCAGCGTGCGGTCTACCAGCGGTTGGTGCTTTTCATAGGCCTTGAATTTCTTTTTGATCAGCGCGGTGCGCTCGAACAGGTAGGTGTATTCCTCCAAGTTCAAGTCACTGAATTGCAGGTAATGTTTGATCGGCTTGTTCATGGGTCTAGGCGCTGGCCTGTGCAGTCTTGTCGTACAAAAATTGCTTGATCAGCGGCACCAAAATAGCGACTACCTGGTCAGCCTCAGCCGTCGTCATGATGAGCGGGGGCACCAGGCGGATCACAGAATCAGCCGTGACGCTGATCAGCAAGCCCTCATCGGCCGCCTGCTTGAGCAAGTCGCCGCACGGCATGGCCAGCTCAATGCCCAGCATCAGCCCGCGCCCGCGAATGTTGACCACACCAGCCGTGCCTGACAGTTCGCGCTCCAGTGCAGCGCGCAAATGCCCGCCGGTGTTAACCGCGTTGGCAATGATGTTGTCTTCTTCCAGAATACGAATCGTCTCGACGCCAGCCCGCATCGCCAGCGGGTTACCGCCAAAGGTGGTGCCGTGGTTGCCTGGTTTGAAGATGTTGGCCGCTTTGGGCCCGCACACCACGGCACCCACCGGCACACCAGAGCCCAAGCCCTTGGCCAGCGGCATCACGTCGGGCTTGATGCCCGACCACTGGTGCGCAAACCATTTGCCAGTGCGCCCCATGCCGCATTGCACTTCGTCAATCATCAGCAGCCAGTCGCGCTCGTCACACAAGGCGCGTACATCACGCAGGTACTGGTCGTTCATCGGGTGCACGCCGCCTTCGCCCTGAATGGCTTCGAAAAATACGGCTGTCACATTGGGGTTGCCAGCAGTGGCTTTTTTGATCGCTTCAATGTCGTTCAGCGGAACGCGAATAAAACCCTCCACCAGTGGGCCAAAACCGGCTTGCACTTTAGGATTGCCAGTAGCGCTCAAGGTCGCAATGCTGCGGCCATGAAACGCTTTTTCATAGACCACCACTTCGGGCCGCTCAATGCCTTTGTCATGGCCAAACTTGCGCGCCAGTTTCAGTGCCGCTTCGTTGGCTTCCAGGCCCGTCGAGCAAAAAAAGACGTTCTCCAGTCCAGACAATTCAACCAGCTTGGCGGCCAGGGTTTCTTGCAGCGGCACATGGTAGTAGTTAGAGCAATGGATCAGCTTGGTGAGCTGGTCTTGCAGCGCAGGAACCAATTTTGAGTGGTTGTGGCCCAGTGTGTTGACGGCGATGCCGCCCAACGCGTCAAGATAGCGCTTGCCATTGACGTCCCAGACATGGCAGCCCTGGCCGTGCGACATCGCAATCGGCAAGCGGCCATAGGTGTTCATCACGTGGGGTGAGGCGGCTTCGATGTGGTGCGGCAGGGCGGCGGTCATGGGTGGCTCCGGGCTTTAAAAATGAATATGAATTCTAGGCTTAGAGCTTGCTAGCCATGATGACGGTTTCGCATCACTGCAATGAAAGCTCAAGTCTTATATAAGATACAATATTTGTGCAGTGCAACATCGTCTTAACCCAAGGCGATGTCAGGCGCTTCACCGCTCTACAAAGCACGCAAAAATACCTCCACCCGATGGTCTTTCATGGTCTCTAGCTCCGCCAAAGAAGTGTTCATACAGGGCATTACCCATGATGGCAAAACCTTTCGGCCCAGTGATTGGGCAGACAGGCTGTGCGGCGTGATGAGCCCGTTTCGCCCCGGCGGGCCGCAGCCTGGCAGCCACCTGACCTATTCGCCCTGGTGCATCCCAACCATGATCAACGGTGTGCGCTGCGTGGTGGTGAACGCCGAACTGCGTGAGTCTGAACCGATGGCTTGGGACTTTGCCATCAACTTCGCCAAAGACAACGGCTTGCAGATGGCTGAGGCCTGTTTGATACCTGATCCGCTGCCAAAGTGATGCAGAACAGAATTTAAATCAATTTTTCTTCAGGCGACGATATTTTGCGCAGTGGCTGGTTGCGCGTCAGCGGCGTCAGCAGCGGCACCTGGGTTGCGCCGCCGTTCCAGGCTGGGTCTTCAATGCTGTCAAACACCTCGCGCAGTTTTTTGCCCCAGTTGTCGTGCAACATCCGAAAGTAGGGGTTGTCGTTGTCAATGCACACAACCTTGTTGGTTTCAAAGCTGTTTACCTCATACACCACCATGTCCAGCGGCAAGCCCACTGACAGGTTGGATTTGAGGGTGGAGTCCATGGACACCAGCGCGCATTTAGCGGCTTCTTCCAGCGGCGTTTCAGGCGTGATGACACGGTCTAGCACCGGCTTGCCGTATTTGGATTCGCCGATTTGAAAGTACGGCGTTTCAGGTGTGGCTTCAATAAAGTTGCCAGCCGAGTAGACCTGAAACAGGCGCATGGCTTCGCCGTTGATCTGGCCGCCAAAAATCATCGACACGTTGAAGTCAACGCCTGAATGCTGAAGGTCATCGGCATCGCGTTCGTGCACACGCCGAATGGCTGAGCCCAGCACGCGAGCTGCATCAAACATGCTTTTGGCGTTCCAGATCGTGAGTGGCGGACCGCCCTCGTGGTCCTTGAGCTGCTCGACCTGCAAGATCTCCCGCACCGACTGCGAAATCGACAAATTGCCCGCCGACAGCAGCACCATGAAACGGTCGCCCGGCTTTTCATAAATGATCATTTTGCGAAAGGTGCTGATCTGGTCCAGGCCCGCGTTGGTGCGCGAGTCTGATAAAAAAACCAGTCCGGCATTTAGTTTGATGGCGACGCAATATGTCATGTTGATGTTTGGTTAAGTAATTTTTTTAATTGGTACAGGGCATCCAGCGCCTCGCGCGGGCTGAGTACATCAGGGTCTATCGTACCCAATGCTTTGTCCACCGCACTTTGCGCCATGATGACCTCTGGCGGCGCAGCAAACAGATCCACCTGAGCCCGCGCATCGCTTTGCTGCGCTTCCAGCGCATTCAGGGCATGGCGCGCATGGGCAACGACAGCACTGGGCACACCTGCCAGCTTGGCCACCGCAATGCCGTAGCTTTTGCTGGCCGGACCGGGCTCGATGTGGTGCAAAAATACGATGTTGCTGCCCGATTCAACCGCGCTCACATGCACGTTGATCGCCCCGTGGTGCTGCGCCGGGAACTCGGTCAGCTCAAAATAATGCGTGGCAAACAGCGTGAAGGCCTGCGTTTTGTTGTGCAGGTAGGCTGCTATGCCGCCGGCCAAGGCCAGCCCGTCAAAGGTCGATGTACCGCGCCCGATTTCGTCCATCAGTACCAGGCTGTGTGGCGTGGCGGTGTGCAAAATTTGCGCCGCCTCTGTCATCTCCAGCATGAAGGTTGATTGCGCGTTGGCCACATCGTCAGCCGCGCCAATGCGGGTGTGAATCGCGTCAATCGGCCCCAGCCGGCAGGCAGTTGCGGGCACATAGCTGCCCACGCTGGCCAGCAGCACAATCAGCGCGACTTGTCGCATGTAGGTTGATTTGCCGCCCATGTTGGGGCCGGTGATGACTTGCATGCGCTGCTTGGCTGTCAGCGAGCAATCGTTGGCGATGAAACTGCCGCCCGTGGTTTCTGCCAGCCGTGCTTCGACCACCGGGTGGCGGCCCTGGGTGATGTCAATGCAGGGCTGGTTGACGAATACGGGCGCTGCCCAATTCAGCGTTAAAGATCGTTCAGCCAGCGCGCAAAGCGCATCCAGGCAGGCGAGGGCACGTGCCAGCTTGCTTAAGCGCGGAATAAAGCCTTGCAGCTCATCCAGCAGTTGCTCGTACAAAAACTTTTCACGTGCCAAAGCACGTTCTTGCGCAGACAAGGCTTTGTCCTCAAACGCTTTCAGTTCGGGCGTGATGAAGCGCTCGGCGTTTTTCAGAGTCTGGCGGCGGCGGTAGTCGTCGGGTACTTTGCTGGCCTGGCCCTGCGTGACTTCAATGTAAAAACCATGCACCTTGTTGAACTGCACCCGCAGATTGCTGATGCCGGTGCGGGCCTTTTCACGGCCTTCCAGGTCAAGCAAAAACGCATCGCAGTTGGTTTGAATGGCACGCAGCTCGTCCAGGTCCGCATCGCAGCCGTGGTTGATGACGCCGCCATCGCGCACCAGTGCAGCAGGTTCGTCGAGCAAAAAACGTTTCAGCAGCCCTGCACAGCCTTCTGGAGGCCGTAAATCGCTAAAAATAGTGGTCAAAAGTGCCGATTGACCAATAGATACGGGCGCAAGGAGCTCTGTTTTTAATAGCGTCTGCTGCAGTGCTACCAGCTCACGTGGGCGGACCTGGCGCAATGCAATGCGGGCGGTGATGCGCTCAACATCGCTTGAGTCTTTGAGCTGGGTGCGCAGCGTTTGCTGCAAGCCACCACGCAAATGGGTGATGGCTTCCAGCCGCTCAGTCGCCTCGGCTCGGTCACGTCGCGGCGCTAGCAACCAGCTTTTCAAAGTGCGGCTGCCCATACCCGTCACGCAGGTATCCAGCAATGAAAACAGCGTGGGCGAATCTTCTCCGCGCAGGGTTTGCGTCAGTTCCAGATTGCGCCGCGTGGTCAGCGGCAGCTCAATCAATTCGCCAGAGCGCACCACTTGCAACGCTTGCACATGCGGCAGCGTGCGGCCCTGGGTGTGCTCGGCGTAGCCCAGCAGCGCAGCGGCAGCGGCGTGGGCATGGTGCAGTTCTTCAGCGTGCCATGACGATAGTGAGGCAACTTTGAGCTGCTCAAGCAAGCGTCGCGAGCCCAGCGCAGCATCAAACTGCCAGGCCGCTCGGGCGGCGACTGCACAGCGACTAGTTTTTAACCGTGCCTCAAATGCAGGCGTCACATCCACGTTGTAAATCAGCTCGCTGGGGGCAATCCGGGCAATCCAGGCTTCGAGTTCATCGCTGGCACATTCAGCCAGGCTGATCTGCCCCTGCGTGACCGAAAGCCAAGCCAGGCCGCAGGTGTTGCGCGCACCCTGGTGCACGGCCAACAGCACCGATTCCGTCTTGTCGCCCAGCAGTTCGATGTCCGTCAGCGTACCAGGCGTCACAACCCGCACCACTTTGCGCTCAACTGGCCCTTTACTTGTTGCTACATCGCCAATCTGCTCACAAATCGCGACTGACTCACCCAGCTTGATCAGCTTGGCTAAATAGCCCTCAAGTGAATGAAACGGCACGCCAGCCATCTGAATCGGCTCACCATTCGTAGCCCCGCGCTTGGTCAGCGTGATGCCCAGCAGCCGCGACGCCTTCAGCGCATCATCAAAAAAGACCTCGTAAAAGTCCCCCATCCGGTACAGCACCAGCGTGTCGGGGTACTCGGCCTTGATGGCCAGGTACTGCCGCATCATGGGCGTGTGGTTGCCTTCCGGCAGGGCTGAAACGGCTGGTTTTGAAGTCACGCTAAAAGTGTAGCGCTACGGGTTTAAAACAGTGCGTCGGGCGCAGCAACCTGCACAGGTTTGATGCGGCGCGGTTTGGCTGTCAGGGTGGGTTTGGCCACTACCGATTCAGCGAAGGCGGCTTCGACGGTGGTGTCTTCCGGTGCATCTGCAATCGTTCTGCCCACCGACGTTTTCTTCGGCTTGGGCACTGCTACAAACTTGCTGTACTTGGCCAACGTGCTCACCATCTGGCCGTAGATGCGCGGGTTGGCGGCGACGCATTCGTTCTCGTACAAAAACTCGGACTCGCCGGTGTAGTTGCCGACCAGGCCGCCTGCTTCAGTCACCAGCAGCGAGCCAGCTGCTACGTCCCAGGGCTGCAGGCCGCTTTCAAAAAACCCGTCGCTAAAACCAGCGGCCACATAGGCCAAATCCAGCGCGGCAGCGCCGGGGCGGCGCACGCCTGCGGTTTGGCTGATGATCTCGCCCAGCATGCTCAGGTGTTGTTTGAGCTTGTCGCCAGGGCGGTAGGGGAAGCCGGTGGAAATCAGGCACTCTTTGAGCTGCGTGCGCTTGGACACGCGGATGCGGCGGTCGTTCATGTACGCGCCGCGGCCTTTGGTGGCGCAGAACATATCGTTGCGGGTCGGGTCATACACCACGGCTTGTTCAACCTTGCCTTTAACGGCCAGCGCAATGGAAACGCAGTACACCGGAAAGCCGTGAATAAAGTTGGTGGTGCCGTCGAGCGGGTCAATAATCCACACAAAATCAGAGCCCGCAGCGCCGTGCTCGCTGCCAGATTCTTCGGCCAAAATGCCGTGGGTGGGGTAGGCGGTCAGCAAAGTCTCAATGATCGCGGCTTCGGCTTTTTGGTCGATGTCGGTGACAAAGTCGTTGATTTGCTTGGTCGAGACACGAACCGATTCAACGTCCAGCGCGGCGCGGTTGATGATGGCGCCGGCGGCGCGCGCAGCCTTGATGGCCACATTGAGCATGGGGTGCAGATTTGCTGACATAGAGGTGGGAAAGAACGGGCAAAGGCTGTAATCCGACAATCGGGGGCAGCGACAATAGCATTTTACCTTGTCACTTATCAGTCACCGCCTTGAAAACCCGTTTCATCCTCATCAACACCAGCCATGCAGGCAATGTGGGCGCTGCGGCGCGCGCAATGAAAGTCATGGGCTTTGACGATCTGGTGCTGGTCGCGCCGCGCTGGGCCAACGTGCTGCGGCGAGAAGAAACTACTCAAAGGGCCAGCGGTGCGCTGGATGTGTTGAAGAACGCGCGGATTGTTGATACGCTGGACGAAGCACTTGATGGCATGACCCACTTATGCGCCACCGCCATGACGCCGCGCGACTTTGGCCCACCGACCCGCGCGCCGCGTGAACACTTCAAAATGCTCTTAAATCAGGAGCTGCTTGCGCCCGAATCTATTGGTCTTGAGGCCGATTTGATAGGTGAAAATTGCCTGAAAACGCCTCAAAACACTGAAAAACCCGAGGGCGTGGCGTTTTTGTTCGGCTCTGAACGCTTTGGCATGCAAAACGACGACGTTTACCGTTGCAACGTGGCTTTGAGTATTCCGACAAATCCAAACTTTGGCTCCCTGAATTTGGCGGCCGCGGTGCAACTGATTGCCTATGACTGGCGTGAAGCGCTAGGCGGCTTTGAAGTGCAGAGCGCGACGGGTGAACCTCAACTGGCTGACGCTGCTGCAGTGGCTGGCATGCTCAGGCACTGGGAAGAAGCGCTGACCGACATTGGCTTTCTTGACCCAGCTTCGCCGAAAAAACTGATGCCCCGGCTGACTCAATTGTTTAACCGCGCTGAACTCAGACCCGAAGAAATTCACATCCTGCGCGGTATTGCGAAGGCGATGCTGGCACGACAATTGAGCAAAGAAACCGCAGGTGTGTCGGTCACACAGAGTAAGCCCTAGGAGCCTGGGCGGCAGAAGGAACGTCGGCTGCAAATTGACCGCAGCGGTCTATTTTTCGCCGCTTTCTTGCCCAATATCCAGATATTGGGCGGTGAAATCGTCAAAAACTAGCCTCGCTGGGGCCAATTTTCGCTTCGACGCCTTCTACCGCCCAGGCTCCTAGCCGGCGCTGGCTTCTGCACGCCTTTGAGTATTCCTGTCAGAACATCAACGGATTGTCGATTTCTGCTGGAGCTTTTGGTCTGGCCACACGCGTTGCTGGGGATGGGTTCAGGGCGTTGACCTCCTGTTCGAGCGTGCGGTTGATTTGCGTCAGCACCCGCAACTTTTTATTGGTGGCGCGCAGGCGGCTGGCGGTACGCTGAAGAAGGGCTGCCAATAATTTGCAGCCGGTCACGGGCTCCTGATGGATCAACTGCATCAGGGCTGAACGGTCCAGTACAGCAACATCCATATCGGTAAACGCGGTACACGTTGCAGAGCGCGGCTCGCCATCCAGAAGTCCCATTTCGCCGATGATGTGACCAACGCTGACAACACCCAGAATCAGGGAGTCGGCTTTTTTCAGAGCCTCGTTTTCGACCACCCCTTCACCGCGCAATATCAGCAGCATGTAATTGTTGGCGGACATGCCTTCCTGCACCAACACCCCGCCCTTCTTGATCGACCGGGTATGCATTCGCTGGGCAATCTTGCTGGCGTCGTCCAGGCTCAGATCGGTCAGGGCGGTGTGGGAAATCAGGAGTTCAGCCACTTGCTTGTGGCTCCACTTGTGCTGATCCGAATCTAAATATTGCATGAGCGTCCCAGTTTTTAGACCTTTTTTGGCTATCAGCCTGAGCGTAACGCTGACTGGAGAACCCCGGCGAGTGATTCTCAAATAACGAGGCCAGTAACGACTTTTTACCAAAAATTTGTTGTTTTCGCTACACACATTTACATCTTCCGCCGCCAGCGGGGACGAGCGTTTGAGCCCGTTGATCAGTCATCGATGCCGCACGCCATTAGACTAGCCCCATGTTTTCACGTTTACGCTCAGACATCGCCTGCATCCTTGACCGCGACCCGGCCGCCCGCACCACCTGGGAGGTGCTGACCTGCTACCCCGGCCTGCATGCGCTGGTGTTGCACCGCCGCGCGCACTGGTGCTGGAACAACGGATTCAAGTGGCTGGGGCGCTTTATTTCGCACATCGCGCGTTGGCTGACGGGCATTGAGATTCACCCCGGCGCAAAAATTGGTACTTGTGTTTTTTTTGACCATGCGATGGGCGTGGTGGTGGGCGAGACGGCTGAAATCGGCGATGGCTGTACGATTTACCAGGGTGTCACGCTGGGCGGAACGTCGCTGTACAAGGGTGAAAAACGCCACCCCACACTCGGCAAAAACGTGGTGGTGAGTGCCGGGGCCAAGGTGCTGGGCGGCTTTTTGGTGGGCGACGGTGCCAAGATTGGCAGCAACGCGGTGGTCATCAAGCCGGTGCCTGCAGGGGCGACGGCGGTGGGTATTCCGGCGCGCATCATCCCATCCAAAAGTGATGCATCGGCTGACGTGACGCCAACAACTTTCAGCGCTTATGGCATCACGCTCGATGATGACCCGGTGTCAATGGCCATGAAGGGCTTGATCGACAGCGCATCAACCCAGGAACAACAGATTGCGCTACTCTGGCATGCGATTGAGAAATTGTCTAAAAACGGCAATGACAAAGATTGTGTGCCGAGTGATGCTGCGCTTGAATGCACGTTTGAAGCTGAAAAACTCACCCAATTGATGGGCAAGTAAGTTTCGAACTATTGCGGCTTCAGGCGCTGGCTTGCAACGCCCGCTCAACAAAATCAGCCGCTGCCAGGCACTGCCTGTCAGCACGCGGCCCACCAATGATTTGCAGTCCCATCGGGTTACCCGTGACACCCACCGCGCCGGCCACATTCACGCACGGCAAACCCAGCAGCGTCCAGGCCCGGTTAACGGTCGATGCACCTGTGCTGGCATAGCCCAGCGGTGCTTCGTCGGGGGCGCTGGGGGTCATCAGCACATCAAATTGGCTGAACCAATCGGCGCAAGCGGCTCTGGCTTTGTGAGCCGTCTGCTGCGCGGCCTCGTAGGCAGCCCCGCTCACGTTGCGGGCTGACATCAAATAATCGCGCAGCACAGCTGAGAAGCCTTGTGGGTTCGCGTCAATATCGCGTGCCATGCTGCGCCAAACTTCAAAGCCTTGAACCACGTCTTGTGCCTCAAACACGTCTTTCATCCAGTCGGGCAGGGTGACGGTGATGACTTCCGCGCCTTGGCTGCGCAGGGCGGCCACAGCACGGTCAATGGCCAGTTGCGCGCTGGGCGACACCGGCCCCCACGGGTACGCAGCGGGTACGCCTATCCGCAGTAATTTTGTGGGTGTGTCACTCAACGCCAAGTCAAAACCACTGACCGTACCGGCAAACCAGGCGACATCACGCACGCTGTTGGCGAACAAGCCGACCGTGTCGAGCGACCATGAAAAGCATTTGATGCCGGATGTGGGCAACAGACCAAAACTCGGTTTAAAACCCGTCACACCGCAGTACGATGCAGGCCGAATGACCGAGCCGCCGGTTTGTGTACCCACTGCAAACGGCACCAGACCAGCCGCCACAGCCGCAGCCGAACCTGCCGACGAGCCGCCTGGCGTGCGACCAGGGGCGTTCGGGTTCAGCGTTTTTGTGGGGTTCAAAAAAGCAAATTCAGTGGTGCTGGTTTTACCAATCACCAGCCCACCAGCTCGGCGGATGGCGCCGACGATGGCGGCATCGACTCGGGGTGTTTGCTCTGTGGCCGAACCGCCCGAATACAGCGCCGAGCCATAACGGGTCGGCAGGTCCGCCGTGTCAAAAATATCTTTAACGGCTACTGATAGGCCTTGCAGTGGGCCGATGCCGTTGGTCTGTAATTGCTTGAGTTGCTGGAGCGCGGTGGGTAAATCCAGCAGCGCAGTAAACGCGCCCAACGCGGCGTCTTCAGCCTCAATGCGTGCCAGCGTTGCAGCCAGCAAGTCAGCGGCGACCAGCGAGCCATCTGCCAACAAGGCCGCCTGGTTGATGGCCGACATCATTTGATGGCCTGCAGAACGGAGGTTTGGTCAAACACGGTTTGCGCCCAGTTAGCTGACAGCTCAAAACGGTAGGTTTGGCTGCGCAAGCCAGCTGCGTTTTGCAGGCGGATGTAGTAAACGCCAGGCTTTAAGTCGCCCAGCACCAGGCTGGGTTTGCCGTCATTGCCTTGTAGCGTCACCGGCGACTGCGTTAGTGCCGCGTCGCTTGCCAAAATGGCTGAATAATTGCTGTCCGCCATGGCTTGCCCGCCTGCTTGCTGGCCTATCCAGTTCAGCACGGTTTTGCCATCGACAACGCTCATGCTGGAATAGCTGACCCGCCATTCGCCATCTTTCACGGCGATCAGTTTGACGCTGTTAAAACCTTCCAGTCCCACCCCGTCAATGCCGCGCACGCGGGCAAACCAGTTGCCGTTGGGCAAACTGCCCAGGTCGGCGCTGCCTGTGTCTACTTTCAGGTTGCGCACGATCTTGTCAAATTGCTCGTCACTGGCCACTTGCACCAGGTAGGCCTTGGCACCTGCCAATGTCGGCATGGGCCAGCTGCCTTGGGGCTTGAGAACTTCAGACGGGATGCCCGACAAATCAGGCGCAGGCAGCAGCATCACCACTTTGACTTCTTTTTCAGCGGGGTTGACAACCGCGCCCGTGCCCATCGGCAAGTTGGCGCCAGTGGCTTGTGCCGGGTTGTCGGCGCGTACCAGGCCTTCAATCACCTCGGTGCGCGCAGACTTGCCCAGCGGGTCGTCAAACGCAACCCGAAACTCCGTGCCGCGCACGCCAACCAGCGACGTGGGCGTTTCTATCTGCAACTCTTTGGCGCGGTTGGCGGTTTTGCTGGCCAGCGCCTCCAGTGCGCCCTCGCTCAAACGCATCAAGCCTGAAAACCAGTTGGTCGAACCGCTTTTGGACGCATCGCGCATGCCGTAGTCGCGGTTGGTCACGATTTCAGCCAGGCTGCTGGGCAAAATCTTCACCCGGCTGCCGTCACCCAGTTCAATGACTGCCGAGCTGTTAACGCCCGTTTTGATTTTTGCGCCGTCTGCCAAAGCTGCACCTGGCTGCATGGCGCTGCCGCCCAACGTCACGTCGCCTTCAGCACTGATGACTTTGCCGCTGGCAGGCTTTGATTTGAGAAAGCGCAGCGGAATGTCGAGCTTTTGGCCGGGGAAAATCACGTCCGGGTCTTTGAGCTGGTTGTATTTGGCAACTTCGCCCCAGGCGCGTGGGCTGGTCAGCATTTCGCGGCCAAATTTGCTGAGGTTGTCTGATGGCCTGACGACATAGGGCAGGCTGGGCTCTTTGGCGGGGTCTTGGGCAAAGGTTGCCAGACTGACCAGAGACGCTATAAAAAAAATAGCTGCTTGCGCCCGTATTGATTGGGTAAAAGCACTTTTTTTATTCATTTTAAGAGGTACCAAACAGTG
Organism: Polaromonas sp.; assembly: GCA_031414215.1. Lineage (GTDB taxonomy): Bacteria > Pseudomonadota > Gammaproteobacteria > Burkholderiales > Burkholderiaceae_C > Polaromonas. The sequence continues at coordinate 46,825 of JANNVB010000042.1, forward strand.
CATGAATCGGTCTTTTTAGAGGCAGTTGAAGACTGTGGCGAATTTTCAGGGTTATCCCAGCAAGGCCATGGCCTTAAGCTTAATCCATCAACGTCTGTGCGTCACAATAAAGCGACGGGTCAGTAAAGGCTTGACCAGTTAGCGTGCAGCCCCGACATGTTTGTTGTCAGAAGGCAGCATCACCATGACTTAATGCCGTTATCCGGCCAGTGCGGTCTTCACTGCGCTTGAGACTTGGCCCATGTCTGCCTTGCCAGCCAGCTTGGCCTTGGCCGCACCCATGACTTTGCCCATGTCGCCGGGCCCGCTGGCTGCCAGCTCGGCCACGATGGCCTTGACGGCGGCCAACACCTCGTCAGCGCCCATGCGGGCAGGCAGGTAGGCCGTCAGCACGGTGATTTCTTGCGCTTCCTTGTCGGCCATGTCTTTGCGATCTGCTTTGGTGAAGGCTTCAATCGAGTCTTTGCGCTGCTTGATCATTTTGTCGATGATGGCGATCACTTGGGCGTCGTCGAGCACCACGCGCTCGTCGACCTCTTTTTGCTTGCACGCTGCCAGCAGCAGCCGAATGGTGCCCAGGCGCTCGCTGTCTTTGGCGCGCATGGCGGTTTTCATGTCTTCAGTGATTTGGTCTTTGAGTGGCATGGTGTGTGTCCTGTAGGTCTAAATGCAAAAAGCCCGCAGATTTGAATCTTGCGGGCCTTGTTGTGCTGTTGCCGTACGGTTCAGTACAGCTTTTTGGGCAACTGCATCGCACGAATGCGTTTGTAGTTGCGCTTCACGGCAGCCGCTTTTTTGCGCTTGCGCTCAGCGGTTGGCTTTTCATAAAACTCACGCGCACGCAAGTCAGTCAGCAGGGCGAGTTTTTCAATCGTCCGCTTGAAGCGGCGCAGCGCTACGTCGAAGGGCTCGTTATCTTTTACGCGAATGGTCGTCATTGTTCAGAAGGTCCAAAAATTGTGCATCTTTAAGCTGATGATTTGATCAGAATCTAGCCAGATGCGGGTTTGCTAGCAAAGCCTAAGAGTATACAACATGCCCTTGGATTCTCCTAGACTTCTGCCTGTCGCGGCGACATTTTGATCGACGAACGGTGATCTTTGTTGGGAGTGAGCGGTGTGCCTGAGTGTTCTGCTGCGTGTCCTCCGCCCCTTTGGGACTCCTCCTTGACCTCCGCAGAACACTCAGGCACACCGCTCTTTGGGCTATTTCAAGGTTTTTACTGACACAGCACCCATGTCTAGCAACGGGCATGACGCGTCTGCCGCAGCGAGGTTAAGGAGGAGCGCGAAGCGCGGAGGACACGAGCGGAGGTAGATGCGCCGTGCCCGTTGCGGGTTACGAAAGCGCATTCCCGCAAGCAAACCCGCTAGCCCAGGCCCACTGAAAGTTGTAGCCGCCCAGCCAGCCTGTCACGTCAACCACTTCACCGATGAAGTACAGGCCGGGTTGTTTTGATTCCATGGTTTGGGACGACAGGTCTCGTGTGTCTACGCCGCCCGCTGTGACTTCGGCTTTTTTGTAGCCTTCGCTGCCGTTGGGGGTGATTTGCCAGTCGGCCAGGCGTTCTGCCAGCCCCGTCAATGCTTTGTCTGTTGCGTCGCAGATGGGGCGCTGCAGGGCTGCATCTGTGCTGGCCCATGCGTCTGCCAGGCGGCTGGGGACGACGCTGGCCAGCTCGTTGGCGATGAGTTTTTTGGAACTGGCTTTGGCTTTTAGGAGCGCTTGATTTAAATCCTGACCGGGTGCCAAGTTAACCCGCAGGCTTTGACCTTCACGCCAGAAGCTGGATATTTGCAGCACGGCCGGGCCGCTCAGGCCTTTATGGGTGAAGAGCAGGTCTTCTGCGAAGACCGTAGCTTTTTTGCGCTGCTTGGGTGTGGCATCAGGCGCGCCAGTTTCGATCTGTACAGGCAGCGCCAGGCCTGCCAGTTGTGTAAAAGGCTGCCAGGCATCGCCGTCAAAAATCAATGGCACCAGCGCGGCGCGTGGCTCGACCATGCGCAGCCCAAACTGCTGGGCGATGCGGTAGCCAAAGTCGGTGGCGCCAATCTTGGGGATCGACAAACCACCCGTGGCAATGACGAGTTGCGGTGTTTCAACCAGTCCCCGGTCAGTATCAATTTGATAGCTGCTTGCACCCGAATCTATTGGTCTGGAGGCACTTTTTATACCTGAAAATACCACTTTTTTAACGCTGCAAGGCTGCCAGCGCTCTACTTTGCCTGCCGCGCATTCAGCCAGCAGCAGGTTGATGATGTCTTCAGCCGAATGGTCACAAAACAGCTGGCCTTTGTGCTTTTCATGAAAAGGCACGCCGTGCTTGTGCAGCAGGGCGATGAAGTCTTGCGGGGTGTAACCCGCCAGTGCGGAGCGGCAAAAGTGCGGGTTGTCGCTTAAAAAGTTGGCGGGTGTCACGTCCCGGTTGGTGAAATTGCAGCGGCCCCCGCCTGAGATGCGGATTTTCTCGGCGACTTTCTCACTGTGGTCAATCACCAGTACGCTCAGCCCGCGCTGGCCAGCGATGGCGGCGCAAAACAGGCCCGCAGCGCCTGCGCCTATCACTACAGCGTCGAAATGATGTGTCAAATATGCCTCTAGACCAATGAATACGGGCGCAAGCAGCTATTAAATAAATAGCGATGACTGACGCAAGTGAAAGCCTATTTTAGGTGCTGTGTAGAGCCTTGGTGTAATCTCAAATCATGACAACCGCACTAGACCCCGCCGACATCTCCCGCATCATTGAAATGGCCTGGGAAGACCGCACCACGTTTGAGGCGATTGAGCTGCAGTTTGGGCTGAATGAATCGGCGGTAATTGCGCTGATGCGCAGCGAGATGAAGGCGTCATCGTTCAGAATGTGGAGGAAACGCATGGCCGGGCGGGTGACCAAGCATGCGGCGCTACGGCCTGCGGAGATGAACGATGGCGGGCCGCATATTGCGCGTCACCGAATTCCCCAAAGGTAAGTTTTTAAGCTTGTTTTTGCGCTCTGGCCGCGCTGCTGGCCACGGCCGCCAAGCCCTGCAGCACATCCCCCACCACAATCACGCTCGGGCTTTGCAAGCCTTCACGTTCAATGGCGCTTCGCAGGCTGCCAAGCGTGGCTACTGCGTGGCGCTGGGTGGGCAGACTGGCGTTTTGAATGATGGCAACGGGCGTGCTGGCGGCTAGACCCAACAGCAATTCGTTTTGAATCTGCTCCGAACCTGTAATACCCATGTAAATCACCAGCGTCAGCTTGGCCTGCGCTGCGGTTGACGCCAGCAGCGCCCAATCAGTGCCCATGTCACCGGGCTTGGCATGGCCGGTGACAAACACCACGCCGTGCGCGTGGTCACGGTGGGTGAGCGGCACATTCAGTGATGTCAGCGCAGCCAGGCCAGACGTGATGCCGTTGATGACTGTGACTTCAATGCCCGCCGCTTGCAGCGCGTCAATTTCTTCACCGCCCCGGCCAAAAATAAACGGGTCACCGCCTTTGAGGCGCACCACGTTATCGCCTTCTTTCACGGCCATGACCATCAACTTTTCAATGAAGGCCTGGGGGGTGGATTTGCAGCCGCCGCGCTTGCCGACGTAGACGATGCGGGCGGTCGGGCTGGCAAAGGCAACGATGTCTGGGTTGACCAGGTCGTCAACAAACAGCACCGTCGCGGCTTGAATCGCTTTGAGCGCCTTGAGCGTGAGCAATTCTGGGTCGCCAGGGCCCGCACCTACCAGGGTGCATTTGCCTGAATGGATGTTGTTTTTCATAGCTGTTTGACAAGACGCAAGATGTGTTCCACCTGCATGGCAATGGATGCGGGCACGGGTTGTTGGCCTCCAAGTACCGATTGAATATACGCTGCGGTGCTCACGGCGTCAGTTGTTTTGGGCAAGTCGGGCAGGGTGCCCAGCGTGCCGGCTTGCGCTTCTTGCAGCTGATACCGCTGGCCGTTGATGAAGGCGTCCATCTGCGGCATGCGGCGTGCGTCGGCCACCACCTCGCCCTCGGTGCCGCGCAGCAGCAGGGCGCAGGTCGAAGTCAGCTCAAAGGTTTGCGCCATCGACACGGCGTACTCAGGGTGGGTGTAGCTGCTGACGACCAGTGCTTTGCCCACGCACGGGTTCATCAGCTTGACCAGACTGTGCGCCGGGTTGCGCAGGCCGACGACGCGGCGCACGTCCAGCAGGCGCTTCAAGGCAGGGCACAGGACTTCAGTGGGGATATAAGCCACTTCACTGGGCGCTATAGATTGAATAGCTGCTTGCGCTCGTATATCTAGGGCTTCAAGCACTTCTGATACAAAAATACGGCTGTTTTCAGTCGGTGTGCCGTGGATCAACACCGCTACACCTTCGCGCGCCAGCAGCAGGGCCAGCAGCGGCGTGAGCAGTGGCAACTTGCGTGCGCCGTTGTAGCTGGGCAGCACAACCACAGGTGCGCCGTTGTCTGGCACCAGGTTCATGCGGTTGCGCACGGCATCTAAAAAACCGGCCATCTCGTCAGGCGTTTCGCCTTTGATGCGCATGGCCAGGCAAAATGCGCCGACTTCCAGGTCTGTGACCGTGCCGTCGAGCACCTGGCCCATCAGGTCAGTGGCTTGTACACGGCCTAAAGGTCGCGCGCCGTCTTTGCCCCGACCTATTTCCTTGATGTATTGACTGATTCCCATGCGGCAATTGTCGGTGAAAGCAGATAACCAGCCGTTATAAGCTTAAGCCCCATCCGCTTTACTTTGCCTTTTGCGTCCACAACTCCAGCAAATCGTTTGAAGCTTGAAACCGGATGCCGTTGTCATTCAATATGTCATTGGTCGCCGCCAAAACCTGTTTGTGCGGCAACACGATGGATTCCCCTGCACGTTGGTCAAACTTGATCACCACCAACTCCTCTTTCATGTCTCTGAGGATTTCCACCATGTGCTCAAGGCTGCGCACCGGGATGTCGTTGATGGCGTACACCACGGCGCCAAAGCGGTTGTCGTAACCCGACGTCAAGCGGTGCGGAAAAAACGGTGCACTGACGACCACCAAATCTTGCCGGGCGCTACTTTTTTCCTCAGCCATGCGTGTGACCAGCGGTTGGGCATTGAAGGCATAGCTGTTCAAGGTACCGGCGCTGGTGTTCATGAAGGCGCGAAACTCCAAAGTCGCGCGAGAAAAAACAATCGGTCCATAAACAAAATACGACGGGTAAGCGCCGTTCAGGGTGTTTACCAGTCGTGGCCTGCCGACAGTGACCGGAACATCGATTTGCAAAGTCTTACCGCCGCGTATCACCGTCAGCGGCACTTTGCCGTTCTTCACCACCTTCTGAACATGGTACTGAAATTGAACATTCACATCGTTGGTTAAACGTACCAGCCCTTGGTTGTCTACAGCAATGTTGCCAATATGGGTCACAACATCCCACTCTTTCAGCGGGTAGCTTGGGTCTGGCGATGCAGGGCGTTGCACCACCATGCCGCGAACACCGCTGCCAAGCTTTAAAAAGCTGCGCAGTGACTGGTTTTCCAGCGTCTGCAGGCTGTCAAACAAAGTGGGTTTACCATCGTATTTGCCATCGGCAATGTCGCTTAAAAAAAGCTCAACTTCTTCGTTGGGAATGATGTAGCCGATATTTTGCGCGCTGGTCGCGATTGCGTACGCAATGCCAATCATTTTGTTTTCTGCAAACACCGGTCCGCCACTGTTGCCGGGGTTGATGGCTGCGTCAATTTGTATGCGCAAGCCGCTGGTGGGGAAGTTGTAGGACACAAATTCAATGCGTGAAACGATGCCTTTGGTAATTGACAACGAATTGCCACCCAGCGGGTAGCCAAAAGCCAGTACTGCGTCTTTGACCTCTGGCAGCACGCTGGCACGCTCAGGGGGCGTGCGCGTGGCAAAAAAGCTCGGGTCTTCCAGCTCCAGCACCGCCAAATCAATGCCTCGGGCAATCGCCACCACCCGCGCAGCCATCCGGTCACCGCCTTCTTTGGCGCGAACTTCTACTTTGCTGGCGTAGTTAACGACATGTGCATTGGTCAAAATGCGGTTGCCCTCAATCACCACGCCCGAGCCTGTCGACTCGGTAGGTGCCGCCTTGTTCCAAGGCCGGTACAAGTCGGGTTGCCGCGAGGTACTGAAGATGCGTACAACAGCGCTTTCGATTTGACGGGTGTTTGCATTGGGCGGCGCGTTCTGAGCCTGTGCTGTCGATACCCAAACGAAAGCCAGCATGAATGGCAAAACAGCGCCAACACCCAAGCGGACGGCATGCCGATACGAGAAAAAGTTTTTCACAAAGTGACTTCAGGTTAGGGGCGAGGCTGGATTGCTTGGTTGCGCTGATGCACTCAAGCGGCTAAACCTTAGCTTACCAAAAGTCACCGAATGTGACGCTTGGCCGAAAATTGATTCGAGTAAGTCAGGGGGTTATACGGCGGCGATCGGGATAATGCGCATCGGCCGCAGCGTGCGCACCCTACGCTTTAACTCAGGCACGCAACTGCCACAATTGGTACCGCATTTCAAAGCGGCCTGCAAGCCTGCCAGGCGCTCAACGTCGTTACCTTGGGCGCTGGCCAAATGCGCAGCAATCGCCGCATCCGTCACATTCAGGCAGGTACACACCAGCTTGCCGCGCGCCTCAACGGCCACAGGCGCTTTGGCACCGGGTGACAGCAGCAGGCGGCCATAGGTTTGTGCGGGCAGCTCACCTTCGAGCACGGTTTTGATCCAGGCTTCGGCGCTTGTGTCGCCTGCCAGCAAAAAGCCTGTCAGTCCTGCATGTTCAGCAATGCGGGTGAGCTTGGCGGTACGGCGCTGGCCGCGTTTTTTATCGGCGTAGTGCAGTACATCGTTACTGGTTAATCCGAGTATTTTTTCAATTTGCAAAAGCAGTTCATCAGGCGGCACGATGTGCGCTGCGGCTCTGAACAGCACGCCTTCACGCGCCGCGCCTTGCTCAGCTAGGGACGTGTTGTTGGCAAAGGGCACGCAACTGGTGAAGGGGAAGGCCTTCATCAGCGGCTTGAGCGCATTGCGCGCCGCGAGTGACTCACCCGCTGGCAGCCAGGCCATGGCCAGCAGGCTCCAGGGCAGTTCGGCCTTCAAAATTTTGACAGCCGCGTGCTTCAGTTCAGGCTGCTTGGACGTGGGGCAGTAGGCGGAAGTGGTGATGGCGTTCACGCCGGCCAGCGGCTCGCCAATGCTCGACAGGCCGCTCAAGTATTCGCTGCCCCAATGCATGGCGATAAACGCCTGGCTTGGGGCGACTTCAGGCGAGGCTTGCAGCGGCACCACAATCGAGCCGCGCTTTGACGTGACGTGTACCAAGTCGCCGTCTTTCAGCAACCTGCGCGCCATGTCGTTGGCGTTCATTTGCACCGATGGCTCCGCCACATGGCCAAACAGTCTGCCCAGCGTGCCAGTGCGGCTCATGCCGTGCCACTGGTCACGCAGGCGGCCCGTCGTCAATGAAAACGGGTAGCGCGATTCTCGCGGTTCTGCGACTGGTTTGTAGACAGTGTTGGCAAATTTCGCTTTGCCGTCTGCGGTTGGGAATACGCCGTCTTCATACAGCCGTGCCTTGCCAACCGCCTCGCCCGTTTTCAGTGGCCACTGCTGCGGGGCTGCGTCCAGCATGGCGTAGCTCATACCGGTGATGTCCAGGTCACGGCCACGGGTTGACTCGCGGTGCTCGTTCCAGATGGTTTCAACGCCATTGGCTTCGTCGCTTAAAGAGTACGGGAAAAGCGTGGCGCTTTCTTTCGGCAAGATTTTTTCCAGCCGCTGCGCAAAATCAACTGCAATCGACCAGTCATGCCGCGTCTCGCCGGGCGCAGTTACCGCTGCACGAACGCGTGAAATACGCCGTTCGCTATTAGTCACCGTGCCGATTTTTTCACCCCAGGTAGTGGCGGGCAGCAGCAAGTCGGCGTAGTCGCAGGTTGATGCTGTCGCAAACGCCTCTTGCACAATGACCAGCTCAGCCCGCTCCAGCGCACGGCGCACAGTGGTCTGGTCGGGCATGGACTGCGCTGGATTGGTGCAGGCTATCCACAGCGCTTTGATTTCGCCATCCGCGGCTGCCTGAAACATTTCAACTGCCGTTTTGCCGGGTTTGCTCGGCACATCACTTATGCCCCACAGCTTGGCTACTTCAGCCCGGTGCTCAGGGTTGGCCATGTCGCGGTGCGCGCTGATCAAGTTAGCCAGGCCACCAACCTCACGGCCACCCATGGCGTTGGGCTGGCCCGTGAGTGAGAAAGGCCCCGCGCCCGGTTTGCCAATCTGGTGTGTCGCAAGGTGCAGGTTAATAAGCGCCGCATTTTTCGCCGTGCCGCTGCTCGACTGGTTCAAGCCCTGGCAATACAAGCTCAGGGTTGCGGCGGATGTTGCAAACATCTTGGCAGCGGTAAACAGGTCTTCTTTTTTAATACCGCAAGTCTCGGCCACGATGTCTGGCGTGTAGTCACGTACCGTCGTTTTCAGTGCATCAAAACCCGTGGTGTGTGCGGCAATGTAGGCGTTGTCCGTCCAGCCTTCCCACAGCATGATGTGCAGCATGCCGTTGAACAGGCTCACGTCCGTGCCGGGCTGGATGGGCAGGTACAAGTCGGCAATCTCTGCGGTATCGGTACGGCGCGGGTCGCAGAAGATGATCTTCATCGCCGGGTTTGCCGCTTTGGCATCCTCAATGCGCCTGAACAAAATCGGGTGCGCATAAGCCGTGTTGCTGCCGACAATAAAAATACACTGTGCATGGTTCACGTCGTCGTAGCAGTTGGGCGGCGCATCAGCCCCCAGCGTTTGTTTGTAGCCCGCCACCGCGCTGCTCATGCACAGGCGCGAGTTGGTGTCGACGTTGTTGGTACCAATCAGGCCCTTGGCCAGTTTGTTGAAGACGTAATAGTCTTCCGTCAGCAACTGCCCCGAGATGTAAAAACCCACCGCATCTGGCCCGTGCTCTTTGATGATTTGCGCGAATGATTCAGCCGCAAAGCCTAGCGCGTGGTCCCAAGTAACGGGTTTGGCTTCTCCATGCCGGTGTTCGCGGCGCATGGGCTGCAGCAGCCGGGTTTGGCGCGTCACAGCAGCGCTGGCTGTCAGCGCCAGCGTCGAGCCTTTGGTGCACAAGCGGCCAAAGTTTGCCGGGTGATCGGGGTCGCCTCTTACTCCGGTGATCTGGTCACCTGCTGATTCGATGATGACTCCACAACCCACCCCACAGTAGGGGCAGGTTGATTTTGTTTCACGCATTCGCAGTTTCTTTAGCTACCGGGCCAGCAGTGGGGCGAACCAAGTCAAGTCCCAGCGTCGCCAGCTCAGCCACATCCAGATGCACCGCACCGCCTTCAACCTTCACCGCAAACTTCGGCGTGCAGCCTTCGTCCGGTGCCTTGGCGCAACCGCCGTTCAAATCAATCGTCCAGTTGTGCAGCGGGCAGGCGACGCTGGTCCCAAACACGATACCCTGGCTCAGCGGGCCGCCTTTGTGCGGGCAGCGGTCCAGCAGGGCAAACACGCCATCAACATCGTTGCGGAAAACCGCGACATCAATGCCCTGGGCACGTGACACGCGGCGCGAGCCGAGCACCGGTATGTCGGTCACCAGGCAGATTTTTTTCCATTCAGTCATCGTTATCACCTAAATTATTTGCTATTTAATCAGGAGCTGCTTGCGCCCGTATTTATTGGTCTAGAGCTCAATTTGACACCTGAAACAGCCATTTTCAAGCTGAAATCGCATCAAACTGCCGCGTATCAACCGCCGCCTTCTGCATTTCAAACCACGGGTCAGGCTCACCGTCTAGCGCAAACTGCAACTGCGCCCACAGCGCTTTGCGGCCTTCGTGGTCTTCCAGGATTTTCTTCTTGACATATTCGAGGCCCACGCGGCTCACGTAATGCACCGTGCGCTCCAGGTACCAGCCTTCCTGGCGGTACAGCTCGCAAAACGCACCGGTGTATTCCAGCACTTCTTCAGCGGTCTTAACCTTCACCAAAAAGTGCGCCACTTCGGTTTTGATGCCGCCGTTACCGGCGATGTACATCTCCCAGCCTGAATCAACCCCAATCACGCCCACGTCTTTGATGCCTGACTCCGCACAATTTCGCGGGCAGCCGCTGACGGCAAACTTGACCTTGTGCGGTGCGTACATGCGCCACATGGCGCGCTCCAGGTCTTTGCCCATTTGCGTGCTGTCTTGCGTGCCCATGCGGCACCATTCGCTGCCGACGCAGGTTTTGACCGTGCGCAGTGCCTTGGCATAAGCGTGGCCAGATGGCATGCCGATGTCCTTCCACACGTTCACCAAGTCTTCTTTTTTAACGCCCAGCAAGTCAATGCGCTGGCCGCCTGTGACCTTGACGGTCGGAATTTTGTATTTGTCCACCGCATCCGCAATGCGGCGCAACTCACTCGCCGTTGTTTCACCGCCCCACATGCGGGGAATCACGCTGTAGGTGCCGTCTTTTTGGATGTTGGCATGGCTGCGCTCGTTGATGTAGCGGCTTTGCGGGTCGTCTTTGGCCAGCTTCGGCCAGGTGCTGATGAGGTAGTAGTTGATGGCCGGGCGGCAGCTTGCGCAGCCGTTGGGTGTTTTCCAATCCATCGCCTGGTAAACGTCTTTAATGGTGAGCAACTTGTTAACTCGAATCGCGTCACGCACCGCCTGATGGCCGTGGTCGGTGCAACTGCACATGGCTTTGAGCTTGGGCGTGGCTGAATAGTCGCCACCCGCAGTAAACATCAAGATCTGCTCGACCAACCCAGTGCATGAGCCGCAGCCGCCGCTGGCTTTGGTGTGTTTGCGCACTTCGTCCAAAGTGAACAAACCCTTTTCACGAATGGCTTTGCAAATCGTGCCCTTGTTCACGCCGTTGCAGCCGCACACTTCAGCGCTGTCGGGCATGCTGGCAGCTTTGGTGTGGCCTTCATGGCCGGTGTCGCCAATGCTGGACTCGCCAAACATCAGTTTGTCGCGAATGTCGGCCACGCTGCGGCCGTCACGCAGCAGCTTGAAGTAATAGCTGCCATCAACAGTGTCGCCATACAGGCAGGCGCCGACCAGCTTGTCGTCTTTGATCACCAGCTTTTTGTACACGCCTCCAAATGGGTCAGACATGATGATTTCTTCGCTGCCCTCACTGCCCATAAAGTCGCCCGCGCTGAACAGATCAATACCTGTGACTTTGAGTTTGGTGGAGGTGAGTGAACCCGTGTAGCGGCCAATGCCGAATTGCGCCAGGTGGTTGGCGGCAACCTTGGCTTGTTCAAACAGCGGCGCCACCAGGCCGTAAGCAATGCCGCGATGCGCAGCACATTCACCCACGCTGTAAATACGTGCGTCGGTGGTGGTTTGCATCGTGTCGTTGACCACAATGCCTTTGTTGCAGTGGATGCGCATAGCCTCAGCCAGCGCCGTGTTGGGGCGAATGCCGACAGCCATCACCACCAAGTCGGTGGCCAGCTCGGTGCCGTCCTTGAACTTGATGGCGGTCACGCGGCCGTCCGGCCCACCCACCAGCTCTTGCGTTTGCGCACCCATGAGGAACTTCAGCCCACGGTCTTCCAGCGACTTTTGCAGCAGCTTGCCCGCCACGCTGTCGAGCTGGCGCTCCATCAGCGTGGGCATGACGTGAACAACCGACACATTCATGCCGCGGAGCATCAGGCCGTTGGCCGCCTCCAGGCCCAGCAGGCCGCCGCCAATGACCACGGCGTTTTTGTATTTGACGGATGCGTCAATCATCGCGTTGGTGTCGGCTATGTCGCGGTAAGCAATCACGCCGTCCAGGTCTTTGCCGGGGATAGGCAAGATGAAGGGGTTAGAGCCGGTGCACAGCAGCAGGCGGTCGTATTCAACCTCGGTGCCATCGTCAGCTTTCACGATGCGCTTGATGCGGTCCACCTCCACCACCTTTTTACCCGCATGCAGGGTGATGTGGTTGTCTTTGTACCAGTCCCAGCTGTTCAAAACGATTTCGTCCAGCGTCTGCTCGCCTGCCAGCACCGGGCTGAGCAAAATGCGGTTGTAGTTGGGGTGCGGCTCCGCGCCAAAAACGGTGATGTCGTACAAGTCTGGCGCAACTTTGAGCAGCTCTTCAATCGTGCGCACACCCGCCATGCCGTTGCCGACCATCACCAGTTTTGATTTTTTCATCGCTTTTCTCCAGTGTTCCAAATGTGTTGCGGACTTCAAAACAAGTTTTATGAAACAAGTTCTATGTTTGGGCATTAACTCTGTGCCAGCAGGCAGCCAGTCAGCAAAGCAATGCGCCGAAATATGGGGTTTAAACAGACACCGTGGTGTTGACCAAGGCGCAAGCACCGCAAACCTGTTTGCTGGTACTTGTATTGCACACGTCGTTGCATGCTTGATGCCGCAATGCAAGACTGCGGTTGGGCGCTCCGTTACGCCCGCCGTGTACATGCAAGACTTGTGCCAAGCTGGGTATCAAGTGAGGCCTTAAAAACGGGCTTTATCGTGCGGCCCGTGACTTCTATGGGGTGTTTGGCCGTCCTGCGCGGGGCAGGGTGAAGCTGAATCGGTCTGCCCCGTCAAGGCCCGCAAAGCACTGCCAAGCTGATGCACCAAAGACGGGCATTGCTTTTGTAGAGGGCGACGCGCTGCGCTGCGTCAGATGTAGCCGGTTTGGTTTTGGGGTGTTCCAGGCGCTATTCTTTTGGTAGCTGTTTACGCTCGTAATTATTGGACTGAAGGCCAATTTGATGGGTAAAAATCGATGTTTTTCGGCTTTATTGAGACTTGGAACCCCGACTAGCTCAGGTTTTGACGGGTTTGAAGCGCTTTCACGTCGTTTTTAAGCCATTCCCAGGCATCATTTATGGCTTTTGAGCAATGAATATGGGCGCAAGCAGCTATGAAATAAATAGCGTTTAACGTTGGCATGTTTCTGGTTCTCTATTTTTTCTCATCAATTCCAGCGACTGCAAAGGCGCTCTTGGCGAGATCAATTTTCATGGTGATAATGATTATGGTTGGTCGTTCCGGGTGAGTAAATGAAAAGTTCGGCCTCTCCAACTTGGCAGATTGATACCGTTCATCCGAGGTGTTTTGACTCGCGGCGAGCTGGGGACCGGGAAGTCCCCTTCATTAATTTGGTTTAACTATCCACCTTTGACGCACCTATTGCTATGTCTCAAGAGTCACCAGATTTACTCCGTTGCCGCAGCTGTCACGGTAGCACGCGGCATGAGATGCTCTTCAAGCACGATTTCGAGACTGCGCCGTGGGAGTACCACGAAAAGACTTCGTGGCAGGTTCTTCGCTGCCTTGGCTGCGAGTCCATTCGATTTCGAACTTGGAACGAGGACTACGAACTTAGTACAAGCGAAGACGACGAGGGGAATCCAATCTACCTCACTACCGAATCACTCTATCCGAGGTCGCTGCGAAGTCATAAGCCACTTCAGAATCTGCACTTTGTCCCGGAAGTAATCCGAAACGTATACAACCAAAGCATAACTGCGTTAGAAGAGCAGGCGAATATCCTTGCCAGTATTGGCTTGCGTGCCTGCGTCGAGGCCGTCTGCAACCACCTGAATATCTCAGGTTCAAGCCTAGACAAGCGAATTGACAGTCTATTCAAAGCCGGTCATGTCTCGAATACCGATAAGCGCCGCCTGCACGCGATTCGCTTTCTGGGGAATGATGCCGCCCACGAAATTAGGGAACCAGAAGATCGAGATCTGCTGATCGCCCTTGACATCGTCGACCATCTGCTGAATTCTGTCTTTATTCTTGAGCGGCGCGCTAGGCGATTAGAGACGGTCATTGAGACATATGAAGAATTTATGAAACTTGTCGTTCAAATGTCCCGGGCTTACGACGAACCAGCAGACTTCACTTTGCTCGGACTTTTGGGTAGACAAAAGCGGCAAGTGCCACAGAATCTTGAACAATACGAATTGCAGTTGCAGGCTGAGATCGACAGTGCCGGTGTGGAATTCTTATCAAAAACCCGACAAGAGCAACAAGGTCAGAAGTTGGTGCAGTTTTATTCTTTAATTAAGGACAAGCTGCCTGCAAAGTGAAATCCAACCCGCGATCAAGCGGCGGAAACAATCGGGACCAAGCTCCAATTATTCTTGGTGGAGTTCGCGGCTCACTAGCCAAACCTAGCTTGGAGGGCTTCACTTAATTCCCATAACCTTCACTTTAGGCGTCGCAAAGCACTCATATGATTAAGCGCACATTTTCAAACGCCGAACGCTTTGTTCTTTGGAAGTACTTTTCTCAGAAGTGCTACTGGTGTCATGAGCCACTCATGCTTCGTGAAACAACAATCGATCACGTAATTCCAGAGTCGCTTCTGGACAATCCTGTAGAACTAGCCAAAGTCAAGAGGGCGTACGCGCTTCCAGCCACCTTCGACATCAACAGCTTTGAGAACTGGCTTCCGGCGCACGACCGCTGCAATCGAAGCAAGAGCAACAAAGTGTTTGATCCAGCACCAATTTTGCTTGATGTATTGAGAACCATGGCGCGCAAAGCGCCCGAGCTGAGAGCTGCGGAAGCGCGCCTACTCGCACAGCGAAAAGTTGATGACCTGCTCGGCAAACTGCTTGTGGCGGTCGACATCAAAGCCATAGATCGCAACAAAATCTTGGCTGCGTTTGCAGATCCTGAGTTGAGGGGCAATACAGACGCTCAAGTGCTGGAAAGAGAGTTCCAAATCCATATAGATCCACTCCGTTGGAAGTTGGTGCAGGCCTCGGGCTCCATCGCGACAGTAACTGACGGTCGACTGGGGGGCATGACGCCAACTGGCAATAGTCCTGATCCGAGTTGGATCTGTCCAACATGTGGAACCTACGGTCCGTGGAACGGCGCGATGTGCATCAGCTGTGGCCGAATGAGTGACCCATATGACTAAGCTCCAGAAGAACAAACGGTAGAACCATCGGAAGAACAATCGGGGTCAGACTGAGGGCGAAACAATCGCGAAACAATCGGGGTCAGACTCCAATTCTTTCAGTTCGGCATGGGTTGCGCGGCACGAGTTTTGCTATCTCTCCGTCACTTTTGAAGGAGAGTTGCAATGGAACCAAAGGTAGTTGCTCTTGTGCAGGAGTCCTGGGCAAAGGTCGTACCCATCGCGGACACAGCCGGCAAGTTGTTTTATACAAACCTTTTTGAGGCGGAGCCAGGCCTGAGAGCACTGTTTGAGGGCGACCTTGACGAGCAGGCTGGCAAGTTGGTGCAGATGATCAGCGTTGCGGTCAGCAAGCTCGACGAGCCAGATGTTCTGATTCTTGCCCTGACGCAATTGGGCCGGCGGCACGTCGGTTACGGCGTAGTACCCACCCACTACGACGCGGTTGGCACGGCGCTCATCAAGACACTTGAGCAGGGGCTGGGTCCGGCCTTCACTCCGGATGTCAAAGACGCTTGGGTATCCGTCTACAGCGTGATGACAGAGGTCATGACAAAGCAGTAGCGTTGCTTCAGGTTGGGGGGAGCCTAAGCCTTCGGGCCTGGAGCCCTAAAACGCCTTTGACAACGAGATTTAATCGGGGTCGACTCCACTACTGTCCGGAGATGCGTTCGCATTTGGCCTGCAAGCTGTTGATTTGATTGCCTAATTTGGCAACCATAGTGCAAATCTACTTGAACTTCATTTTCTTACAGGCACCACACTTGGCTCATTTGCCGAGGTGTGGTCA
>JANNVB010000043.1:0-88862 GCA_031414215.1 Polaromonas sp.
GCATGGCCTGTCCGTGCGAGAGCAGCGCCTGACCGGGCTCGGTAAGCGACAGGCTGTGGGTTGAGCGGTGCAGCAAACGCACCTTGTGCAGCGCCTCCAGCCGTGCAATAGCGCGCGAGACCAAGCTTACCGGCACATCCCTCTCGCGCGCCACCTCAGACAAGGAGCCGACAGCCGCAACGCGGCAAAAAATGGCAACGTCAGTTAGGTTCATGAGGGTTATTCGCGTTTTGTTTTGCGGAAAATGCAAAACCAATATGCAGTTTATGCGGTTTCGCCAGTTGCTGCAAGCGCCTACAGTCGGTGCATCTGCTGTATCTCGGCAGGTTTATTAAGGAGTAAATTATGCGTACCACTTTAACTGCACATTCGCCACCCCCCAAGGAGGCTGCTAACCGCGAATCGCCAAACCAGCGTTTGACGCATGAGGACTATTTGCGTTTATCGCAAATGGCTCGTACAGACATCCAGCACGCCCGGCGGGCGGTGTCGCTGGCTTTTTGGGCGCGGGTGGCAGGCTATTTGCGCCGCGCACTTGGCCAGCACGCCAGCGTGCGCGTGGCACCTGACCATCGCTTTTGCACACACCACTTCAGCGGAAAGTAGGCCGCTATGCCCACCCTTCACCTGCGCATCGCGCCACTGCAAAACCCCGAACGCTACGTCAGCTTGGGCGCTGCGCTCACCAGCATCACTGCCGCCGTCCTGCACAAAAAACCTGAAGTCACCGTGGTGATGATTGATGACTATCCAGCGGCCCGCTACCTGGTGGGCGGCCGTGATGCACAAAGCAGCACCGCTTGCCTGGAAATTTCAATCACTGCAGGCACCAACACTGAGGCCGAGAAAGCCGAGTTCATCAACCAGGCCCACGCTGAGCTGCACCGCCAACTGAGTGTGGACAAGCGCAATTTGAGCGAGGCCAGCTACGTCATAGTGCGCGAGGTGCCAGCAAGCGATTGGGGCTACGCCGGCATCACCCAGGCTAAACGCAGATCCCTGTCTGGTGCCGCAGTGCCTGGCGTTAGCGCCTAACTACCAGGTGCCAAATAGCCTCGGCTGGAGAATAATAGTCTTTAGCATCCCATGGAAGTACATCATGCAACCCACACGCAAAAAACTTGGCCAAGCGATACCGATTGCAGGTATCAGCGTGCGCACCACCAACGCCGCTGAATTCAACCCGGTCACTGGAAAAATCGCTGGCCTGTGGGGCCGGTTTTTCAGCCAAGGCTTGGCTGACTCTCTGCCCGGCAAGCTGGCTGACTCACCGATCTACGGCGTGTATTCAGGCTACGAGTCCGATTACATGGGCGCGTTTGACGTGACGGCGGGCGTCGCCACCAACCAGCCCCTAGGCCAACTGGCGCTGCAAGCGGGTGACTACCTGGTCTTCAGCGCCACCGGGCAGATGCCGCAAACGGTGCTGCAAACTTGGGGTGTGGTTTGGCAGTATTTTCAGAACAACCCGAATGTGCAGCGCAGTTACGCAACTGACTTTGAGGCGTATTTAGGCACTGACAAGGTTGAGATTCACATTGGCGTTCAGGCTTGAGGTATGGCGACTGGCAAAACCTGGCGTGAGCGGCTGGCGGGTTATAAAAACCTGCCACTGGTCAAACCGATTCCAGCGGCCATGCACGCCAGGCACGGGCAGGGCAGCATCGTGATCCCGTCGCCGCGAGAGGTTGATGCCATCATGCGGAGAATCCCTGAAAGTCGGCTGGTCACCATTTTTCAAATCAGCGACCAGTTGGCGCATCAGCACGGCACCACGATGGCCTGCACCGTCACCACAGGTATTTTTGCCAACATGGCGGCACGGGCTGCAGGTGAAGATGAGGCCGAAGGGAAAAAAGCTACGCCGTATTGGCGCTGCCTTAAAAACAATGGCGAACTCAACGCCAAGTACCCGGGCGGCATAGAGGGGTTGATGAACAAGCTTGAAGCAGAAGGCCACACCGTCGTGCAAAAAGGCAAACGCTTTGTGGTGCAGGACTTTGAAAAGCAACTGGTCAGTATTAATTGGCCATGATTATTGACTATTATTTTAGTAGCTGCTTGCGCCCGTATCTATTGGGCTACAGCCCTAAAACATACTTGAAAATGCTCTAACACAAGCTGCATGCGCCGCGCCGACCGTCTTTTTCAACTCGTGCAGCTCATACGCGGCCGCAGACTGAGTACAGCCGCCTATCTGGCCGAACGGCTGGCGGTGACGCCCCGCACCATTTACCGCGACGTGGCCGACTTGCAGCACCAAGGCGTGCCGATTGAAGGTGAGGCGGGTGTGGGTTATCGCCTCGGCTCGGGGTTTGATTTGCCGCCACTGATGTTCACGCAGGACGAAGCCAAGGCGCTGGTTGCCGCAGTGCGGGTGGCGCAAATTGGACTGGACGCAGCCTTTGCAGCAGATGCTGAAGCTGCACTCGGCAAAATCTTGTCAGTGCTACCGCCGGCTGTCAGAGCCGCTGCCGAAAGCCAAGCCGTGTACGCGCCGCACAACCGCCTCACGGGCCTTGGCGGCATCACCGGCCCACGCCTGCAAGAGCTGCGCGGTGCGGTACACACCCAGCGCAAAGTGAAAATCACTTACTTGGACCCCCAAAACTAAACCAGCCATCGAACCCTGCGGCCACTGGGCTGCTTTTACTGGGGCAAGGTATGGACGCTCAGCGCCTGGTGTGAGTCAAGGTCAGATTTTCGCAACTTCAGGATTGACCGCATTGAGAGTTGCGAGGTGCTGGCAGCGGGCTACCAGCAAGAAGCAGGCAAAACGCTGGCGGATTTTTTGCGCAAGGTGGATGCTGGGCCAGCTCACCCAGGCTGACGAATCAAACTCTCCGCCGGTATACCCAGCCCGGTATGCAAGCGCCACACCATTGCCATGGTCAGTTTGCGTTTGCCGTTCAGCACTTCGTACACGCGGTTGCGCTGACCAATCATAGGTTCCAGGTCTTTGGGCTTCAAGCCCTGCTGCTCCATGCGAAACAAGATGGCTTCAATCGGGTCGGGCGGGATGATGGGGTAGTGCTTGGCCTCATACGCTTCAATCAAGGTCAACATCGCTTCAAAGTGCGCGCCAGCATCGCTATCGACTTCAGGTTCGTTATCGAAATAAGGAGCGACCAATGCCAGCGCTTGTTTGTAATCCTCATGTGTGCGGATGGGCTTGATGAGTGCAATCGACGGTGAGGTGGTTTTAACTGCTTGCTTTTTCATGATTGACTTTCTACAGTGGCGGCATCTACGGCATCGTATTGCTTGTGGGTGCCTAAAAACTTGACGTAAACAGCGCCAAATCGGTACGCCACAGCAACTATCAGTCGGTAATCATTTCCCTTGATGTTGAATATCACCCGGTTGCTGGCGATAAAACTGGCGCTGGAGTAACGCAATTTGATATCTTGTGGAGACCGCCACGCAGCTCGGCTCGCATCTTCAAACCATGTCTGCAATGCGTGTTTTGAAGCCGGATGTGCGAGCCAAAACTCGACCAAGGTTGCTTTTGAGATAACACGCATACAGCATTTTAATCCCAATTTGGGACTATAGCTATTTGAAAGCTATTTTGAGACCGATTTCAAACCCAAGGCTGCGCCAGCCCCTCAGCCTCAAACGCCTGGACAACCGCAGGCCGTGCCAGCAGGCGCTGCAAATACGGCCCCAAGTGAGTTCTGGCTCTGGCGGGTGTTGACTCGAAGTTGCGTGTCCAGCGGCAAAGCATTAGCGTGTAGATATCAACCGCTGAATAATTCGAGCCCAGCAGCCACGGCTGTGAATGTCTTTGTGCCTGCTTGGCCAGTTCCGCATCTAGCTGGTCGAGCAGCACACCCACTTTTAGTTCAGCTTGCGCCTTGACTTGCAAAGCGCCTGCGTCATTGCCCGCGTTAACCAGACGCTCGGGGTAAAAGTACACGATGAGTGTGGCTTGCAGGGTGTTGGTCAGCCACATCAACCACTTGTAAAAGTGCGCACGCTCTGCGGTGCCAACAGCCGGCGCCAGGCCAGAAGCAGGGTGCGTGTCGCACAGGTGCAAGCAAATCGCTGCAGCTTCATACAGAATCAAATCGCCGTCAGTTAGCACGGGGATCAACCCATTTGGATTGCGCTTGAGGTAGGCCGTCATCTTTTGCGCGTTTTGCGTGCGGTCAACCAGCAGCAGTTCAAACGGCACTTTCAACTCGCGCAGCAAAATATGCGGCGCCATGGATGCGGTGCTGGGGTAGTAATGGAGTTGAATCATGCCTTTCATCATAGCCAGCTCAACATAAATGACAACACCGCTACACATCACACTCCAGGCAAAAGACGGCTACTCGCTGGCCGCAACCCACTACCCGGCAGACAGCAAGCAGTTCATCGTCATGGCCAGCGCCACTGGCGTTCCGCGCGGCTTCTACCGGCGCTTTGCCGAGTTTGCGCAGGCACGCGGCATCAATGTCATTGCCACCGACTACCGGGGCATTGGCGATTCAAAACCAGCCACGCTCAAAGGCTTTGAGATGCAGTACGCCGACTGGTCCACGCTGGACCTGGCAGCTGCAGTTGACTATGCAGCTGCGCGCGGCAAGGTCTGGCTGGTCGGCCACAGCCTGGGCGGCCATGCGATTGGCCAGTTGCCTGATGCCAATGTGCTGCAAGCGGCTTATGTGTGCGGCGCGGGTGCAGGCTGGCACGGCTGGATGCCGCGACCTGAGCGCTACCGCGTGTGGGCGATGTGGAATGTGCTCGGCCCCATCGGCACCCGCATTTACGGCTATCACCCGATGAGCAAGCTGGCTGCCGGTGAAGACCTGCCGATGGGCGTGTACCGCGACTGGAAGCGCTGGTGCGCACTGCCGCATTACTTTTTTGACGATCCCGATGCCAAAGCCATCACCGACAGGTTTTCCGAGGTACGCATACCAATTGGTGCGGCTGTCAGCGTCGATGATTTATGGGCACCGCCTGCGTCGCGTGATGCGTTTTTCAAAGGTTATCGCAACGCGGCGGTTGAGGCGATTGACTTGCTGCCCGCCAAACTCGGCGTGCAGCAGGTGGGGCACATGGGTTACTTTCGCCCGCAAACGGGGCAGGTGTTGTGGCCGCAAATATTTGCATGGCTGGGGCGGTACGGACTGAAATACAACCGGTGATCAGTTGCTGGTTTTCAGACCAAACAAATCAGCGCCATTGCTCCAGCCAATCTTGCGCGCCACGTCTGGCGGCAAGTCGCCCAGCCATAACCGATAGCCTTTCATCAGCTCTTCGTAGTATTGCCAGCGCTGGTTGACCCAAGTGTCTGAGCCGATCATGAAGCGGCTTGGGTACTTCAGCAGTAGCGTGCGCCATTCAGCACACAGCTTGCCGCCGTCACAGGTCAAGCCTGGCCGATAAGACAGCTCACCCATCAGTTGCGGGTACTTTTTGAACAGTGCATCAAGGCGCTCCACTGGTGCCCCGCCAATACCGGTATGCGCCCAGATCAGCCGCGCATCGGGCGCGTGCGCCATCAGCAAGTCAATCGCCGTGTCGTCAACGTGCGCCAGCACCGCGAGCTTGTTTTTGGCTGCATATTGCATCAGCTTTTTGGCGACGGGGCCGTTCGCATTGGCGCTGTCGTACAAATGAAATTCGCCAATGCCCCTGAACTCGACCCGGCTGGACGCGACCGTCGCACCGCGCGCGTGCTCTGCCACCACCATGTCGTAAATCGTCTCGTCTTTGAACCAGCTGTCGTAGTCAGCCCGGTTGCGGTACAGGCGAATGAACGGCACCACCGTCAGGTCTGAGCTGCCGCGTGTGGCATTGACCAGCGCCTTGCTGCCGTCGTTGGGGCGGCTGTTGGCGATGATGGCCTTGACGCCGCTTTTCTTGATGCGCGCCAGCACGTCGCCCACCGGGTGCGGCCCGGCCTGGCCGTTCCAGGCCTCGTCGTTGTAGTGCAGGTGGGCGTCAAACAGCGGGCCGGTGTAGTCGGCGGCGTGAACTGGCAGGCAGAAAAACGCTATTGAAATAATAGCTGCTTGCGCCCGTATCCATTGGGCTAGAGGCCTAAAACATACCCTAAAAACGGCTTTTTGAGGCATTTCCAACCCTTTCTGATGAATTTAAGCCAGTTTTTCAGCAAAAAACGCCAGGGTGCGGCTGCGCGCCAGTGTGGCGGCGGCTTCGTCGTACGAGCCGCGCTGGTCGCAGTTAAAACCGTGGTCAGCCGCGTAGGTGTGTACCGTGACCTCTGGGTGCACAGCGGCAAAAGCGTGTACGCCTTCCATCGGGATGTAGTGGTCTTTCTCGCCAAAGTGGCACATCACCGGGCACTTTGGCACGCGTGCTGCTTCTGTCGGCGCTGTCATACCGCCGCCATAGTAGGGCGCGGCAGCGCTGATGCCTTCCAGCGTGCAGGCTGATTGCCAGGTCAAAAGACCACCCCAGCAAAAACCAATGATGCCAACTTTGCCGCCGGTTTGCCCGGCGACGTAGTCAATCGCAGCTTGTATGTCTTGCATCACACCAGCGCCGGGCAACTCAGTGGCCGCCGTTTTGAGGGCAAATCCTTCTGTCATCGTCTCCGCGTTGTAGCCCAGGTCAACGCCCGGTTTGACACGTTCAAACATGGCAGGGGCAATCGCCAGATAGCCCTGGGCGGCAAAGCGATCCGTCACCGCCTGGATGTGCGAATTAACACCAAAGATTTCCTGAATCACAACGACAGCCGCTTTAGCTTTGCCCTCAGGTTGAGCCAGATAGGCGGGGACTGCAAAGCCGTCTGCAGCTTTGAGGTGAATGAATTGGCCCATGTTTTATCTCCGGTTGGTAAAGTACGTTGTTATAGCAAAATCACATGGCTACAGGAGACACCCTTGAATAAAGTCCTTTTAATCACTGGCGGCTCGCGCGGCATAGGCGCTGCTACTGCGCTTTTAGCCGCTGCACAGGGCTACGCGGTGGCTGTCAACTACGCCGCCAACTCGCTGGCGGCTGACGAGGTGGTGCGGCAGATTCGCGCTGGCGGCGGCACGGCCATCACAGTGCAGGCTGATGTTTCGGTTGAAGCTGAGGTGCTGGCGATGTTCCAAAAAGTCGAT
The DNA here is from genome assembly GCA_031414215.1 of Polaromonas sp. Lineage (GTDB taxonomy): Bacteria > Pseudomonadota > Gammaproteobacteria > Burkholderiales > Burkholderiaceae_C > Polaromonas. The sequence goes on from JANNVB010000043.1 coordinate 7,071, forward strand.
GCCAAACTGGGCCGATTGACAGCTCTCGTCAACAACGCGGGCGTGGTCGACATGACCAGCCGGGTCGATGCCATGAGCCTGGAGCGCCTGCAGCGCATGTTTGCCATCAATGTGTTTGGCAGCTTCATGTGCGCGCGCGAAGCCGTCAAGCGCATGAGCACACTCTACAACGGTGCGGGCGGCAGTATCGTGAACGTGTCCAGCGCCGCAGCCCGGCTGGGTGCGCCCGGCCAGTATGTGGACTACGCCGCCGCCAAGGGCGCGATAGACACCTTCACCGTCGGCCTGGCCAAAGAAGTCGCGGCTGAGGGCATTCGCGTCAACGCGGTGCGGCCCGGCATCATTGAAACCGACATCCACGCCTCTGGCGGCCTGCCAAACCGCGCAAAAGACCTGGCACCCCAAGTGCCGATGCAACGCTCGGGCACAGCAGTTGAAGTGGCAGAGACCATCGTCTGGCTACTGGGTGACAATTCAAGTTACACAACTGGCACTTTGCTGGATGTCACCGGAGGCCGTTGATGGATTTCAAACCCTTGATCACCCTGCTGGCCATCGTCAACCCGCTGGCTATCGTGCCTTTTTTCATCCATTACACGCAGGGCTTTTCAAAAGCGCAAAAGCAGCGCACGATTTTGATTTCATCCTTCAGCGCGTTTGTGGTCATTGCCACAAGCGCTTTGGCGGGGCTGCAGATTCTGGAATTTTTCGGTATCTCGCTCGCCAGCTTTCAGGTCGGCGGCGGCATGCTGCTGCTGATCAGCTCGATGAACATGCTGAATGCCCAGCCCGCAGAAGCCAAGCCCTCTACGCATGAGATGGAAGACGGCGCCGCCAAAGCCGCGATGGGCGCCAGCATCGCCGTCGTGCCGCTCACCATCCCGCTGCTGACCGGACCGGCCACCATGTCGACGGTTGTGATTTACGCCGAAAAAGCCAAAACTTTTTTGCAGCTAGGCACGCTGGTCGGCTACGGCGTGGTCATCGGCCTGGCCACCGCGCTGTGCTTTTCACTTGCCGAGCCGATTGCGCGCGTGCTCGGTAAAACCGGCATCAACGTCATGACTCGGTTGATGGGCCTGATACTCGCCGCGCTGGCGGTGGAAGTAATGGCTGATGGCTTGGGGAAGTTGTTTCCGTTGTTGATGAAGGGTTGAAGCACAGTGAAAAGAACCCTCATCAGCTCAGGCTCCCCCTTCGAAGCGCAAATCGGCTACTCACGCGCCGTGGTGGTGGGGGACTGGGTATTTGTGTCCGGTACGACCGGGTTTGACTACAGCACCATGGCGATATCAAGCGACATTGCCGAGCAAACTGACCAGTGCTTGAAAAATATTGAGTCTGCATTACAGCAGGCGCATGCGTCGATGGCGGATGTGGTTCGGGTGACTTACGTTTTGCCAGATGCGTCGCAATTTGAGCAATGCTGGCCCGTGTTGCAAAAATACTTTGGCGATGTGCGCCCGGCCGCGATGATGATTTCAGCTGGGCTTTTGGATGCGCGCATGCTGATTGAAATTGAAGTGACCGCCATCAAGCCCCCAGGCCCCGTTCTTCAGCCTTAAACGGCCAGTGACAGCGTTTTGCAGCCGTCAGCGCGGCGGAGCTTGCTGCAGCCAAATATCAATCTCTTCAATCGCCGCATCGGTCGCCGCTGTCAATGCACGCACGCCGCCTTGTGCGTCAGCGGATGGCGCGGGCCGCTGCACCACCACGCTGCGCTGCGCCACCAACTTTTCACCACTGGTGGCTTGCTCTATCAATGTGGCGCGCAGGCGGATCAGGCCCACGCTGGCTTCGGGGCTGGTGAAAAGGTGACTGAACTCCTCCAGGTCAAGGCGCAGTAGCAGGGGCAGCACGGCGTTTTGGCTGCGGTTCATGGCCAGGCCGCCTCGGGCATCAAAAATGGCGCGGCGCTGGCTCAGTTGTTCGCGCAGGCGCTGGCGCACCAGCTGCGCAGGCGGCATGGCCCAACGCGCCAGCGTGTAGGGCCGCAGTTGCTGGGCGTCCTGATATACCAGCCGGTACAGCACAGCCTGGTTGTCTAGCGCGCCGCCAGAAGTGCTGATGTCGTCAATCGCCAATGCGGGCAGCGGCGATTGCCGTGCGGCGGGCTGGGCGGTCAGGTTGCCGGGGCCAAAGTCGTACAGGCTGGCGCGCACCGGCTTGTCTGGCAATGCAGAGCAACCAGACAGCAAAAGCACCCCAAAAAAGGCAATAAAAAGGCCTTTTGACCAATCAATACAGGCGCAAGCTGCTCCTGAATTTGTAGCGTTTAAAGTTTGATTACCAGACGGATTGAAGGTCATTTTTTGACTCCAGTAGCTGAAAACCCAGGCTCACCCGGTCCCGGTTGCGGTGGGCCGTTGCCAAAAATAAGCGACTGCGGGTTATCGTCCACCGCATTGACGGTGCGGCGCAACTGGCGCATGGTGCGGGCGGTTTCGTCAGCCACTTCACCGAGCTTGGGCAAGGTGGCAGCACTGAAGGTTTCAACGCCTGCGGCCAGGGCCGTGCCGCCTTCAGACAGCTTGTCAAGCGGGCCGCCTTTTTCGTTCAGGCGTTTGGCGGTAACGCCAACTTCATCGGTGACGGTTCTGACGGACTTGAGGGTGACGCTGGCATCGCGCGACAGCGCAGGCAGGCCCGCGACAGTCGGTTCCAGGTTTTTGGCCAACCGATTGATGCTGGCCGCCGCGTCGCCGAATTCTTTGACTGTGCTGTTCAGTGCCTGCTGGTTGTCATCGCCCAACAATTTGTTCAGCCGGGTGCTGGCCTGCTCGACCTGGTCAAAAATCACCTCGCTTTGCTTGAGCAGCTTGTCCAGGCCGCCGGGCTTGAGGGGTATGCGCGGTGGGTCGTCGTCGTTCGGTACCAGACGCTCGTTAGATTCGCCGTTGTCGTCGAGCTGGATAAAGCCCAGACCGGTCACACCCTGCGAGGCAACCGTGGCAAACACGGACTTGGTCACGGGTGCGCCGCGGTCAATCGAGATGCGGATCAGCACATTGCCTTTGATCTTGTTGTCAAAACCAATCAGCTCAACCTTGCCAACAGGCACGCCCCGAAAGCGCACCACCGCTTGCGGCTGCAAACCGCTGACGGTCTCGGACGTTGACATTTCATACATGTCGCGCTCGCTGGTGTCGCGTAGCAGCCAGACGGCCAGCAGTGCCAACAGCGCACTGACCACCAAGACAAACGCGCCAGCAGCCATGGCGTGGGCTTTGTTTTCCATATCAGGATCCTTTCATCTCAAGTGTTTGATTGCCCGATGGCGCGTCGTTTAAAAGACTCATGGCGCGCTGGCCTCTACCACCCCTGAAAAATTCTTCAATGAACGGGTGCTTGAACGCCACCACTTTTTTAGGTGTGTCGGCAATGATGACGCGCTGGTCTGCCAGCACGGCAATGCGGGTGCTGAGTTCAAACAGCGTGTCCAGGTCATGCGTCACCATCACCACCGTCAGCTCCATCGCCTTGTGCAGCGACAGCAGCAGGGTACAAAAACTGTCGGCGCTTTCCGGGTCCAGCCCGGCTGTCGGCTCGTCGAGTAATAACAGCGGCGGGTCCATGATGAGTGCGCGCGCCAGTGCCACACGCTTGATCATGCCGCCCGACAAATCACTTGGCATTTTGTCCGCCGCATCCGGCGTGAGGCCGACCATTTGCAGCTTGACCATCGCAGCCTCACGAATCAGCGCAGGCGGCAAGGTCTTCAGCTCGCGCAACACAAAAGCAATGTTTTCAATCACGGTAAAAGCCGAGAACAAAGCGCCTTGCTGAAACAGCATGCCGACCCGGGTGGCCGCTCCACGCCGGCTCAACTCGGCAGCAGGGCGACCCAGCACCGTGATGTCGCCTTTGGTCGGTTGCTCCAGCCCGAGTATTTGCCGCAGCAGCACGGTTTTGCCGGTACCGGACCCCCCCACCAGCGACATGATTTCTCCGCGCTCAATCGTCAAATCCAGATCTTTGTGAACGACCGATTCTTTGTCACCGTTTTTAAAAACAGTCCAGAGTTTTTTAATATCGACGACGGGATCGGCCATACTAGATTCCGACATTCTTGAACAACACCGCGAACAGCGCGTCGACAAGAATGACGACGGTAATCGAAGTCACCACCGATGCCGTCGTGCCTTGCCCCAGACTTTCGGTATTGGGCTTGACGCGCAAACCAAAATGGCACGCCACCAGCGCAATCAACAAACCAAACACCACCGACTTGGCAGTTGCCAGCGTCAGGTTGGCCACTTCCACCGCCGCAGGCAGTGCGTTGATGAAAAACGCAGGCGTGATGCCCATCGCCGCGCTGGCAGCAATCATGCCGCCCAACAGCGCAGCGACGGTAGTCCAGACGCTGATCAGCGGCATGACGATGGCCAGCGCCAGCGCACGCGGCATCACCAGGCGAAAGCCCTTGGCAATACCCATCACGCGCATTGCGTCCAGCTCTTCAGTCACGCGCATCACGCCAATTTGCGCCGTGATGGCCGAGCCTGAACGACCCGCAATCAAAATGGCGGCCAGCACCGGGCCGAGTTCGCGGATCAGCGAGATACCCAGAATATTCACGATGAAGGCATCAGCGCCAAACTGCTTGAGCTGCTGTGAAATCAAATACGCCAGCACAACACCAATCAAAAAGCCGACCAGTGCAGTGATCGGTAAGGCCGTGGCCCCGATGTGGTAAAGATGGCCAGACAAATCGCGCCACGGCCCTTCTTGCGGGTGCCGAATCAGCCGGATGATGTCAAGCAGCAACTGGCCAATCAGACGGGTCAGCGACTTGATGTGGTCCATCAAACTGAGCATTCGACCACCCAACACTCGAATCGGCTGCTTCCAGTCAGACTTGACGGCCTTGGCGGGCACCGCTGCAAACTTGGCCACGGTTTCGAGCACAGCACGCTGGCTGGCCTGTACCTCGATGTGGGCGGGCCACTTGCGGCCCCAGTGGTTCCACAACAGTTGCGCGCCCAAGTGGTCGAGCTGGTCAATCTGCCGCAAGTCCCAGCCAGCGTCGGCGGACTTGTCTTGCGCGTTGAATTGTGCGGTCAGCGCCTCCCATTCGGCCTTGCCCGTCAGGTCGGCGGCCGTCCATGCGCCCAGCACCAGATGCACCAAGCCTTGCGGTGTTTGCTGGCTGTCAATTTGGGGGGCAGATGGCGACATGAACGGGTGGAAAATATGACTTTTAAGATGGTAATGGCGAAACTCGCAACTCGCCTGCTTCCCACGCCATGCGTGGTTTTGTCCTACGCAAACTGAGGTCAGTTTCGCGTTGGACGACAAAGGCAAAATATGCCTAGGTACAAGACACAAAGAGACAAAAACCCACATGCAAGACAACACGCCCTCCAGTGACCATATTTTTGACTACATCATCGTTGGCGGTGGCACGGCGGGTTGCCTGCTGGCCAACCGGCTCAGTGCTGACGCCTCCAAAAAAGTACTGATGATTGAGGCCGGCCGCAAGGACGACTACCACTGGATTCATATCCCCGTCGGTTACCTGCACTGCATTGGCAACCCGCGAACCGACTGGCTGTACAACACCGAGCCCGAGCCTGGTTTGAACGGCCGCAGCCTGCGTTACCCGCGCGGTAAAACGCTGGGCGGCTCGTCCAGCATCAACGGCATGATTTACATGCGCGGTCAGGCACGCAACTACGACGACTGGGCCAGCTTGACAGGTGACAGCGCATGGTCGTGGGCCAACGCATTACCGTACTTCAAGCTGCATGAAAACCATTACAAGGGCGCAGACGAATTTCATGGCGCTTTCGGCACCGCGCCTGAACTGATGCAGGACAAAACGATACCGTACCAAAAAATCTTGCGCCACCGCAAGGCGGGGGGCGAATGGCAAGTCAGCAAGCAGCGCCTGCACTGGGACATTCTGGATGCGTTTTCACAAGCCGCCGTGCAGGCAGGCATACCCGCCACAGATGACTTCAACCGTGGCAACAACGAAGGCGTGGGCTATTTTGAGGTGAACCAAAAAGACGGCTGGCGCTGGAACACCGCCAAGGCTTTTTTGCGCCCCACCTGCTACGCCCGGCCCAACTTTGAACTGTGGAACAAAGCCCAGGTCAGCAAACTGATCATTGAAAAGCAGCCTGATGGCAGTCAGCGCTGCACCGGTGTAGAGGTGTGGACGGGCCTGGAGCACGTCAACGTGATGGCTACGCGTGATTCCGGCAAAGAACGCGGGCTGATTGGCGAGGTCATTTTGTGCGCTGGCGCGATTGGCTCGCCACAAATTCTGCAGCTCTCGGGCATAGGGCCTGGCGCATTGTTGCAGCAGCATGGCATTGCGGTGGTGCAAGATTTGCCGGGCGTGGGCGCCAACCTGCAAGACCACTTGCAAATCCGCTCGGTATACAAAATTAACGGGCCTGCCAGTACAACGCTCAACACCTTGGCCAATACGACGCTGGGCAAGGCACGCATTGGGCTGGAATATCTGTTCAAACGTACCGGCCCCATGAGCATGGCGCCCTCGCAGTTGGGTGCGTTCACCCGGTCTGACGCGGCTCAGGCCTACCCCAACATTCAGTACCACGTGCAGCCGCTGTCGCTCGACGCATTTGGCGAGCCACTGCACAGCTTCAATGCGTTTACCGCCAGCGTTTGCAACCTGGCGCCCACCAGCCGGGGCACCGTCAACATCAAAAGCCCGAAATTTGAAGACGCACCCGCGATTGCGCCCAACTACCTAAGCACCGAGCAAGACAAAAAAGTAGCCGCTGACTCACTGCGCGTGACGCGGCGCATCGTCAGCCAAGGCGCCTTGGCCAAGTACCAACCTGAAGAATTCAAGCCCGGCGTGCAGTTTCAAACCGACGAAGACCTGGCCCGGCTGGCAGGCGACATTGCCACCACCATCTTCCACCCCGTGGGTACAACCAAAATGGGGCACGACGATGATGTGATGGCGGTGGTCGACTCGCACCTGCGCGTGCGCGGCATACGCGGCTTGCGGGTGGTCGATGCAGGCGTGATGCCGCTGATTACCAGCGGCAACACCAATTCACCGACGCTGATGATTGCGGAAAAAGCGGCTGAGTGGATTCAGGCGGGGGTTTGAGTCGTCAGCAACGCTATTATTTTAGGAGCTTTTTGCGCCCGTATTTATTGGTCTGCAGCCCTAAAAAACCATCAAAAAACCACAAAATAGCTCAAAGATAGACCTTTTGCAGCAATCGCAGCAAGGTTTTTGCTTCAGCAGCCGTCAGCTTGCTGCTGACATCCGCCTCTAACTGGGTGGCGGTGTTTTCGGCCTCTATCATCATCTGGTTGCCTGAATCCGTCAGGTACAGACCGATGGCGCGGCCGTCGTCTGGGTGCGGCAAGCGCTGCAGCAGGTCGCGCTTTTCCATCAAGGTGATTTTGCCGACCAAATTAGGCGGTAGCAGGCTGAGTGCGCTGCACAACTGGCGTGAGGTGACGCCGGGGTTGTGCCGGATCAATGACAGCACTGAAAAGTCGACAGGGCTCAAGTCATACACCGCCATGCGCTCGTTGAACAGCTCAATGACCAGCAAAGACACCCGTCGGGCGTTGTAGCCCAACAGGGTCTGCAGGTAGCTGTTGTCGATAGCGGCAACAGCCAACGCATCTTTCGGCAAAGGCTTAGCGACCACTTAACTACAAAGCGCCTTGATGTCTTCAGGCACGGGCACAGCCTGGATGCGGTCGGGGTCGTCCGGGTGGCGAATGCAAAAGGCACGGGTCTCGGTGCCCTCGCAGATCAGGGTGTCGCCGCGCTTGACGGTGTGCTTTTGGATGAACACCTTGTTGCGCCACTCCTGAATGCTGGTGGTCACGCACAGTCTTTGGCCATAGGTGGCGGGGCTGATGAAGCGGGTGTTGATCTCCAGCAGCGGCGTGCCGATGATGCCGGTGGTTTTGTACAAGTCGCGCCAGGTGGGTACGCCGCACTTGACGAAAAAATTCAGTGATGAAGCGTCCATCCACTTTGAAAAGTTGGGAAAGAACACAATCCCTGCCGGGTCGCAATCGCCAAACATGACCTCAACTTCATAGGTCACCGACACGTCAGATTTGTTCATCAAAAACCCCTGAAAGAAATGCTGCACATTTTTATGAAGCGCGCCGTGAAGGCCTCGTGAGGTCATTCCTGATTTACAGGAATAAACCACGCTGGTTGTTCGAAATTATCATAACAACTCCGATCGAATTCTCAGGCTCTGCGTGAGGGAAACTCCCGATGCACTGCTTCAGTGCATTGGTTAAAGTCACTTCATTGCTATAGCCTGTGGGCTGTTTGAGCAAGAAGCCGAGGAGACACCATAATTTGATTCAACTCAGTCGCACCTTATAAAGGTGTAAGACCGACACAAGCGCTGGCAACCCCAGTGCTTTTTTTTGCCTGAAAATACCCGATTTAGGCAATCAATATGGCCAAAAATCAACCAATACGGGCGCAAGCAGCTCCTGAAAATATAGCAACTAGGTCTCGTACCGGGATGCGACAATCAGGCTGATGGAATTATTGATTGTCACGTTGGCCTCGCTGCTGGCTGGTTTTGTGGATGCAATTGTGGGCGGCGGCGGCTTGATTTTGTTGCCTGCGCTGTTTGCCACCTTCCCGGCTGCACCACCCGCAACCCTGTTTGGCACCAATAAAGTGGCTTCCGTTTGGGGTACGGCGGCGGCAGCGGCGCAATATGCAAAGCGGGTCGATATGCGCTGGAAAACGCTTTTGCCAGCGGCGGGTGCGGGTTTTGCAGGCTCGCTGGGTGGCGCCTGGCTGGTGACCATCGTGTCATCCGGCTACTTGCGCAAGGCCTTGCCGTTTGTGCTGCTGGCCGTGCTGGTCTACACGCTGATCAAAAAAGACATGGGTCACCACCACGCGCCGCGCTTTAGTGGCCATACAGAGACGGCCGTCGCCTGCTGCATCGGCTTGGTGCTAGGTTTTTACGACGGGTTTTTTGGCCCTGGAACGGGCAGCTTTTTTGTTTTTCTGTTCGTGCGCTGGTTAGGCTACGATTTTTTAAACGCCTCCGCGTCGGCCAAGCTGCTGAACACCGCCACCAACCTGGCCGCGCTGGGTTTGTTTGCCTACAAGGGGCATGTGTGGTGGCACTTTGCGCTGGCGATGGCGGTAGCCAATGTGCTGGGCAGTCTGCTGGGCACGCGACTGGCGCTCAAACATGGCTCGGGTTTTGTGCGAATTGTTTTTATCGGCGTGGTCAGCGTACTGATTTTAAAAACCGGGTTTGATGCGTTTTTAAAATAGTTGGCCACAAGCTCAGGGGCTGGTTTTTACCGTCACTTTGACGACTTTAGTCTCCGGCATTGCTACAGCTGTGACGGCTGATGAGGCGGCCGCAACAGGCTTGCCCGCGGGCACCAGCCCCGCAACGCTAGCACCACCAGGCAATAAGTTGGTGACGTCTGCCGCACGGCGCGGCTTGCCGATGGGCGCACCGGCCTGGCCCAGTTTGACAGCGGCCATGTCTTCTTCACTCGGGTACTGGCCCAGAAGCATGTAGTCAAACGCGCGCCTGGCCAGTGGTGCAGCAGCAGCCGAACCCCAGCCCGCGTTTTCAACGATCACGGCAATGGCAATTTTGGGATCATCAGCGGGTGCCATGGCCACGTACAGCGAATGGTCGCGCTGCGACTCTTCCAGTTTTGCGCTGTTGTATTTGGTGCTGGCACTTAGCGCCACCGCCTGGGCCGTGCCGGTTTTACCGCCACTCAAATACCCTGCCCCGGCAAACACCTTGGCTGATGTACCGCTCTGCGTGACGCCGACCAGCGCCTTGCGGATCACTGCCACGTGCTCTGGGTTGTAGCCCAGGTTTTCAGGCTCGGTCAGAGGCAAAGGCTTCATGCTGCGGGTCACTGAATCCAGCGTGCCAATCACCAGGCGCGGCTTGTGCTTGATGCCGTTGTTGACCAATGCAGCAGTTGCCTGCGCCATCTGGAGCATGGTAAAGCTGTTGTAGCCCTGACCGATGCCCAACGAAATGGTCTCGCCAGCGAACCATTTTTTGGCTTCTGGCTTTTTAAAGTACTGCTTCTTCCAGTCCTGGCTGGGCAAAATGCCGCGCACTTCGCCGTTGATGTCGATGCCGGTGATCTGGCCAAAACCCAGCGGCTTCATGAAGTCATGAATTGCGTCCACGCCCATCTCATTGGCCAGTGAGTAATAGTACACATTGCTCGATTCAACAATCGAGCGATTCATGTCCATGACACCGCCCTTTTCATTTTCAGGGCTTCCAAAGCGCCTGCCACCGAACATGAAATACAAAGGGTCATTGATCAGCGTGCCTGCCGCACGCTTGCCAGTGTGCAGCGCCGCCATGGCCATAAACGGCTTGTAGGCTGAGCCGGGCGGGTAGGTGCCGCGCAGCGCCCGGTTCAATAGCGGCTTGTCAGGCGATTCGTTCAGGGCCTGCCAGCTCTCGGTGTCAATGCCGTCGACAAACAGATTCGGGTCAAACGTGGGCTTGCTGACAAAGGCCAGCACATCACCGGTTTTGGGGTCAATGGCCACCAACGCCCCGCGCCTGTCGCCAAACATTTCTTCAATCAGGTGCTGCAGCTTGATGTCGATCGACAGCATGACGGTGTCGCCTGGCGTGGCCGGGCTGGTGGCCAGCTTGCGAACCGCGCGGCCACCGGCCGATGTTTCAACCTGGTCAACGCCCGTGGTGCCATGCAGTTGCTGCTCGAAACTCTGCTCAACCCCCAGCTTGCCGATGTAGTCTGTACCGCGGTAATTGCCTTCGTCTTCGCTGCCATCAATGGCTTCTTTTTCAGCCTGGTTGATGCGGCCAATGTAGCCGACCACGTGGCTGCCGAGCTCACCATACGGATAACTGCGAAACAGCCGCGCCTTGATGTCAACGCCCGGAAAACGGAATCGCTGCGCAGCAAACCGGGCCACCTCTTCATCCGTCAGGCGGGTACGAATCGGTAATGATTCAAAGTTTTTGGACTCTTCACGCAGGCGCTTGAAGCGGCGCTTGTCACGCAGTTGAATGTCAACAACCGTACCAAGAGCGGCAATGGTTTCCTCCAGATTCGCCACTTTTGAAGGGGTGATTTCAAGCGTGTAAGCCGAGTAGTTGGTGGCCAGCACAATGCCGTTGCGGTCCAGAATCAAACCCCGATTCGGCACGATAGGAACAACAGCCGTGCGGTTGCTTTCGGCCTGCTCATCCAGATCGGCATGGCGGTAGACCTGCAGATACACCAAGCGTGCAGCCAACAGCGCAAAACAAAGCAGCACCACCAAAATCGCAACGAAAACCCGCGCACGAAAGCGCGACAGGTCAGCTTCAACGTCTCTTAGTTCAGTCATTTTTCGACGGGCCGCCCCTAGAAAAAGTAGCCCCCTCGGGGGGCAGCGCATTACGCGAAGTGAAAAGCGTGGGGGTCATATTCATAGCGGACGATTTTCATCTGGGTTGGGTGCTCTGCGCTGAGGAGCCAACAGCAAAATACTCACCACTGGCCACATCAGCGACTCTATCAGTGGCGCCAGCAAAATAAACCAGCCGGGGAAAGTCCCTCCGCCTATCAGTCTGATCATCAGCTCCACGCCATGCGCCGCGGCAAACAAGGGCAACACTTGCAACGCCTGTGACGGTACTGAAAACCACAGCAAGCGGCGGTGAATCATGGTGGCGAAAAAGCTCAGTGCGGTGTAGCTCAGCGCATGCTGACCCAGCAAGGACGATTGATGCACGTCCATCCCCAGCCCAAACATGAACGCCATGCCAATACCCACGCGCAGTGGTTGGTGAACGTTCCAGAACACCAGCACCACCGCCATAAAATCCGGCATCCACGGCGCACGCCCGAGGGGCAGCATATTGAGCAGCAGGGCAGCGATCAAACTGACCCAAATAAACAGCGGATTTGCTGGCAGCAACAGTTGCTGGCCCGATCGCATGATCATTTGCGCGCTCCTTTTTTGGGAGCTACTGCTACCTCTGCCACATCTGGCCGGGGTGGTATTTGCGCTGACACGGGTTTGACCACAATGACATGCCGCGCGCCCGTGACCAGTGCCTGCGGTGTGCAATAAATTTTTGCAAACGCCGACTCAGCGCGGCGTTCAATCTTGCTGATTTTGGCCACCGGTAAGCCCGGGGGGTAGACGCCGTCCACGCCGCTGGTGGTCAGCAAGTCGCCCACCTGCACATCCGAGTTGCTGCCCATAAAACGCAGCTCCAGCCCGCTGCCAGAAGCACTTGGGTCGCCATACGCCACACTGCGCGCACCAGTGCGCACATTCAACACGGGTATGGCCAGCTCGCGGTCGATGACCAGAGTGACCTCACTGACCAGCGGGTGTACCCGCGTGATCTGTCCCAGCACGCCTGACTCATCGAGAACGGGCGAACCCAGTTCAACGCTTTGCAGCAGACCTTTGTCGATGATGATTTTGCGCGTGTAAGGGTCGGCTGCGTCGTACAGCACCTCAGCGGCCATGACGGATGCGCTCAGTTGCTGACTCAGGTTCAGGACTTTGCGCAAACGATTGTTTTCAAGTATCAGCTGCTCAACCTGCCCGGCCCGCAAAGACTGCAGGGCGAGCTTTTTGGCAGCCTGTACGCTGCTGGAGTTGGCTTGGTCAAGCCCAGTGAAATACGCGCTGCTGCTGCGCACAACGCGAACCGGCTGCAAGGCCAGCCACTGCACCGGGTACAGCGCTGTCGCAAGCAAGGAGCGCAACGGCTGCGTGATGCTGAAGCGCACATCCGCAACCATCAAAAAAAGCGACAGTGCGCTGAAAAACATCAGCTTTGAAAGCGCCGACGGCCCTTGCTTGAAAATGGGCGGCGGGGAGCGGTCAAGGGTTCCTAAAGGCATGTCTTGCTACCGCTGCGCTAACTGAAAAGTAACGCGCGTTTAACTTATTCCGATGTGAAGATCGAACCCAGGCGATCCATGCGCTCTAGCGCCATGCCGCATCCGCGTACCACGCAAGTTAGCGGCTCTTCAGCCACCAGCACGGGCAAGCCGGTTTCTTCGGCCAGCAATCTGTCCAGGTCACGCAGCAACGCGCCGCCGCCGGTCAGCATCATGCCGCGGTCGGCAATGTCTGCGCCGAGTTCTGGCGGGGTTTGCTCGAGCGCGTTTTTGACGGCGCTGACGATGTTGTTCAGCGGGTCGGTCAACGCTTCCAGAATCTCGTTGCTGGAGATGGTGAAGCTGCGCGGCACGCCTTCGCTCAGGTTGCGGCCTTTGACTTCCATCTCTTTAACTTCAGAACCCGGAAAGGCAGAGCCAATGTTTTTCTTGATGGCCTCAGCGGTCGGCTCACCAATCAACATGCCATAGTTGCGGCGAATGTAGTTGATGATGGCCTCGTCAAAGCGGTCACCACCCACGCGCACGCTGCCTTTGTAGACCATGCCGCCCAGCGAGATCACGCCGACTTCGGTTGTGCCGCCGCCAATGTCGACCACCATCGAACCGCTGGCCTCAGACACAGGCAAACCGGCGCCAATCGCTGCGGCCATCGGTTCTTCAATCAGGTACACATCGCGCGCGCCAGCGCCCAAGGCGCTTTCACGAATGGCGCGGCGCTCAACCTGGGTTGAGCCGCAAGGCACGCAAATGATGATGCGTGGGCTGGGCTTGAAAAAGCTGCGCGGGTGCACCATTTTGATGAACTGCTTGAGCATTTGCTCAGTCACGGTGAAGTCGGCAATCACGCCGTCTTTCATCGGACGAATCGCCTCAATGTTGCCGGGGACCTTGCCCAGCATGGCCTTGGCTTCGTGGCCGACAGCCTGAATAGTTTTACGGCCTTGCGGGCCGCCTTCGTGGCGAATGGCAACGACCGAGGGCTCGTCGAGCACAATGCCGCGGTCGCGGACATAAATCAAGGTATTGGCGGTGCCAAGGTCAATGGCCAGGTCGGTGGAGACATACCGACGGAAAGCTTCAAACATGGTCAAAAGTCCGGTTAGGGCATGCACAGAATGATGTTGTGCAAGCGCCTTTGTAATAAATCTGCGAGCGCGCAATCAAAGCCAGACCTGCTTAAACCCGTTTCAAGCGCTTAAAAAGCGCCTAAAGGGTGCAACCAGCTTCGATTTCACACCAAAGGCAGGATAATAACGCATCCCCCCTAGGGCAATCCCGCATTTGCAGGCAGATTCGCCTCTGGTTACACCTGATTTCACCTGTTTTTTTATCTGCTTTTTAATTTTTGACCCATGGCACTGACATCCCACGACATTGCAAGAGTCGCCAACTTGGCGCGTCTGGAGCTAAGGCCAGACGAAACCGACCGCGTCCTGAGCCAACTGAATGGCTTTTTTAAGCTGGTGGCGCAAATGGAGGCCGTCAACACCGACGGCGTTGAGCCGCTGGCGCACCCAGCCGCGATTATGAAAGATGTGGCGCTGCGTTTGCGGGACGACATCCCGAACGAGCCGAACCAGCGCGACATCAGCCAGCGCAGCGCGCCTGCTGTTGAGCGCGGCCTGTATTTAGTGCCTAAGGTGATCGAATGAGCGCGAACCATGATTTGCATGATTTAAGCGTATTTGACCTGGCTGCAAAACTCGCAGCGCGAGAGGTTTCCAGCGTCGAGGTGACCCAGCATTTTTTAGCCCGCGTCAAGGCTGAGCAACTGGGCGCGTTTTTAGCCGTTGATGCCGACGTGTCAGTCGCACAGGCTCGTTCGGCCGACTTGCGGCTGGCGGCTGGCGAGCGCACACCGCTGCTGGGCGTGCCGCTGGCGCACAAAGATGTGTTTGTGACCCGCAGTTTCCCCTCTACGGCGGGCTCAAAGATGCTGGCCAACTACCGCAGCCCGTTTGATGCGACGGTTGTCAGCAAATTGGCCCAGGCGGGCATGGTCACGCTGGGCAAGCTCAATTGCGACGAATTTGCCATGGGCTCAGGCAACGAAAACAGTGCTTACTTCCCCGCCAAAAACCCGTGGGACACCAGCCGAATACCGGGTGGTTCGTCTGGCGGTTCGGCTGCGGCTGTGGCTGCAAGATTGATTCCGGCAGCCACGGGCACCGACACCGGCGGCTCGATTCGCCAACCCGCCTCACTGACGGGCATCACCGGCATCAAGCCAACCTATGGCCGCTGCTCGCGATACGGCATGGTGGCCTTTGCGTCAAGTTTGGATCAGGCTGGGCCAATGGCACGCAGCGCACTTGACTGCGCTCTGCTTTTGAGCGCCATGGCAGGGCCAGACCTGGACAGAGACTCCACATCGCTGGATTTGCCAGCCACAGATTACGCTACTGATTTAATAGCTGCTTGCGCCCGTAAACAGGGCGATTCAGCCCCAAAACATCCTCTAAAAGGTGTCAAAATCGGCCTTCCAAAGCAGTTTTTCGGTGCTGGATGCGCGCCAGACGTACTGGCAGCCGTTCACGCCGCGCTGGCCGAATACGAAAAGCTGGGCGCAACCTTGGTCGAGGTTGATTTGCCGCTCACCGAGCTGTCGATTCCGGTCTACTACGTCATCGCCCCAGCAGAAGCCAGCAGCAACCTGAGCCGCTTCGACGGGGTGCGCTATGGTCACAGGGCGGCACAGTACACCGACCTGAACGACATGTACAAAAAGTCGCGCTCAGAGGGATTTGGTGATGAAGCCACCCGCCGCATCATGATCGGCACCTATGTGCTGTCACACGGCTACTACGACGCGTACTACCTCAAGGCGCAAAAAATCCGCCGCCTGATTGCCCAAGACTTTCAAAAAGCCTTCACCCAGTGCGACATCATCGCCGGGCCGGTGTCACCCACTGTCGCCTGGAAGATTGGCGAGAACAAAGCTGACCCGGTTGCGAATTATCTGGCCGATATTTACACGCTGTCCAGCAGCCTGGCCGGCCTGCCCGGCATGAGCGTGCCCGCAGGCTTTGGCGCGGGCGGCATGCCAGTGGGTTTGCAGCTGATTGGCAATTACTTCAAAGAGGCGCAGCTGCTGGGTGCGGCGCATGAATTTCAAATGGTGACGGATTGGCATATGCGTCAGCCGGGAGGATCGGTATGAGCACCGCAAAATCATTTATGGACAAATTGGTAAATGGCTACGAAGTCGTGATCGGCTTTGAAACGCATACCCAGCTGACCACGCAGTCCAAACTGTTCAGCCGTGCTTCCACATCCTTCGGTGCAGAGCCGAACACCAACGCCTCGGCGGTTGACTTTGCGCTGCCCGGTGCGCTGCCAGTGATGAACAAAGCGGCGGTGCAGCGGGCGATTGAGTTTGGTTTGGCGGTGAATGCGCACATTGCCGAGAGCAGCGTGTTTGCGCGTAAAAACTACTTTTACCCCGACTTGCCCAAGGGCTACCAGATCAGCCAGTTTGAGATTCCTGTGGTGCAGGGCGGTGCGGTGGAGTTCTTTTTGGACGGCGAAAAGAAAACCGTGCGGCTGGTGCGGGCGCACCTCGAAGAAGACGCGGGCAAGTCGCTGCATGAGGATTTTGTTGGCATGAGCGGCATCGACTTGAACCGCGCAGGCACGCCACTGCTGGAGATCGTGACCGAGCCCGACATGCGCAGCAGCGCGGAAGCCGTGGCCTACGCCAAAGAGCTGCACAAAATCGTGACCTGGATCGGTATTTGCGACGGCAACATGCAAGAGGGCAGCTTCAGGTGCGATGCCAACGTGTCGGTACGCAAACCGGGCGCTGCTTTAGGCACGCGGCGCGAGATCAAGAACCTGAACAGCTTCAAGTTCATGCAGCAGGCGATGGACTACGAGATCCGCTGGCAGATTGAGCAGCTTGAGGACGGCCACGCGATTCAACAGGCTACCGTGCTGTTTGACCCAGACACAGGCGAGACGCGGGCCATGCGCAGCAAGGAAGATGCAGCGGATTACCGTTACTTTCCAGACCCGGATTTGCCGCCGCTGGTGATTGGGCGGGACTGGGTGGAGAAGACGCGGGCTGAGATGAGTGAGTTGCCGCGTGTGATGGCCGCGCGGTTTGTGGCTGAGTATGGGTTGCCAGAATACGATGCTGGGCAGTTGACTCAGAGCAAAGCGATAGCGGCATATTTTGAGGCGGTGGCGACTGGCAGCAAACAGCCAAAACTGGCGAGTAACTGGGTGATGGGTGAGGTGTCAAAGCGACTGAATGCTGACGAGAAAACGATTGACTCATCAACTGTTTCGAGCCACCAGCTGGCCAGTCTGATTAACCGCATCGCTGACAACACGATCTCCAATAGCGCAGCCAAACAAGTCTTCGACGCACTCTGGACAGGTGAAGGCACAGTCATAGACGCCATCATCGAAGCCAAAGGCCTCAAACAAATGAGTGACAGTGGAGAACTCGAAAAAATCATCGACGACGTGCTAGCCGCCAATGCCAAAAACGTCGAAGAAATCCGCGCAGGCAACGCCAAAGCCATGAACGCTTTGGTCGGCCAAGCCATGAAGGCGACCAAAGGCAAAGCCAACCCGGCGCAGGTCAATGAGCTGCTGAAAAAGAAAATCGGCTAGTTTGGCAGGCCGCAAGCGCTCCTAAATCAGGAGCTGCTTACGCCCGTATTCATTGGTCTAGAGGCCGATTTTATGCCTAAAAATCACCAAAAACAGGTGTTTTATGGCTTTTTCGGGCTGTTTGGTGCTGCAGCGGCAGCAGACGGCCCGGCCACGTCCCATTGCGGTTTGAGTTTGGCTACTTCGGTGTCAAACCGCTGAATAATGCGTTTTTTCTCGGCTTCTTGATCGGCAAGCAAACGCTTTTGCGTCGCCATGTTGCCGTCTGTCTCGTCCAGTCGGCGCTTCAATGCGGGTGGCGCTTTGCCGGGTGAACTCTTATAAAAATCCAGCTCGGTGATGATGCCTTTGCGCTGCCCGGCCAAGTCTTCAGACCGCTTGGTGGCTGTTTTGATGACCTCGTCGACCACCTCAAGCGCGGCTGCACGTTCTTTGTCGTGACTGGCCCGGTCGGGGTAACGTTTTAGCAGGGCGCGGTCGCGGAGTTTTTCCTCTGCCGCTTTTGAGCGCGCCTCAGCCTCTGCTTTTTCTTTTTCTTCCAGGGCCGCTCGCTCTTGCGCATTAGGAGGAGGCGCCAGTACACGCTTAACCGTGCCAGCAGGGCTGATCTCTTTTTGGGCGCGGTCCATGCATTCTGCGATGGGACGGTCTGAGGTGATTTTGCGGCCTTTGGCATCCACGCAAGTGTAGATGCCTTGTGCCATGGCTTGGCCGCACAGTAGCGCGGCAAAACCGCAGCCTAACGCAAGTCGTCTATTTGAAATCATTGCTACTCTCCATCAACACCGTAACGCTGCCGGTACGCCAACACGGCATCGTAAGTGGTTTTAAATTCTGCCTGCTCACCCGCACTGTTTTTGTGCAGCGACAAATAATCCAACAGATCCGTCAAACGCGCGATCGAGGTCACTTGCAGGCCCAGCTGTGTCTTAACGTATTGCACCGCGCTGTAGTTCACATCCACGCCGTTTTCAATGGCTTTTTCTTGCCGGTCCAGCGCAATCGCCACGGCGTGCGGCGTAGCACCTGCGGCCTGGATGATGGCAATCGACTCTCGCACTGCCGTGCCGGCTGACATCACGTCGTCCACAATCAGCACCTTTCCTTTGACTGGCGCGCCAACCAGAGTTCCGCCTTCGCCGTGGTCTTTGGCCTCTTTGCGGTTGTAGGCAAAGGGCAGGTTGCGGCCCAGTCGTGCCAGCTCAATAGCCACCGCTGCCGCCAGCGGAATACCTTTGTAGGCGGGGCCAAAAATCATGTCGAACTGTAGGCCCGTTTTTTCTTCTTCAGCCAGCAATTGCCGCGCATAAAATTGCGCCAGCCGGCCCAGCTTGGCGCCATCGTCAAACAGGCCAGCATTGAAAAAATAAGGGCTCATGCGCCCAGCTTTGGTTTTGAACTGCCCAAACTTGAGCACGCCAGATTCAATGGCAAACTGCACAAATTCTTGCGCCAGCGTGCTGCCCGGACTGTCCGTTTTTATCTCTTGCCCCGACATAGGAGTTGCCCTTGTTTAAATTAACCAGCCTGAACCTGAACGGTATCCGGTCTGCCAGCAGCAAAGGCCTGGAGGCCTGGCTGACAGACTACAAACCGGATTGTATTTGCGTGCAGGAAATCAAAGCCCAGGCGCCGGACATGCTGGGCAAATTTGAAGAGCTCGCCGGGCTGAAAGGCTATTTTCAGTTTGCCGAGAAAAAGGGTTACTCAGGCGTGGGCGTGTACACACGCCACGAGCCAAGCGATGTGATCATTGGCTACGGCTCAACAGAATTCGACGCTGAAGGCCGCTATGTTGAGCTGCGCTTTGACAGACCGGGTCGCAAAAACTTACCCAAGTTGTCGATCATCAGCTCGTACTTTCCCAGTGGTTCGTCTGGTCCCGAGCGGCAAGAAGCCAAGTTTCGTTTCTTGGCCGAGTTTTACCCGCACCTGCTGACCCTGAAGCAGCAGCGTGACTACGTGCTGTGCGGTGACATCAACATTGCGCATCAGGAAATTGATTTGAAAAACTACAAGGGCAACAAAAAGAACAGCGGCTTTTTACCGGAAGAGCGTGCCTGGATGACCAAGCTGCTCAGCGAAGCAGGCAAGGTCGATGTGTATCGCCAACTGCAACCCACCACCACTGATGCAGCCTACACCTGGTGGAGCAACCGGGGCCAGGCATATGCCAACAACGTGGGCTGGCGGCTGGACTACCACCTGGCCACGCCAGCCATGGCCGCGCTGGCGCGCACCGAACACATCTACAAAGACCAGCGCTTTTCAGACCATGCGCCCATGACGGTGGACTACGCGCTGACGCTGTAAAAGCGGAAAACTGTGTCGGTGACCTTCTCAGTACCGAGCGTATAAACAGACGGCTCTTTCTCTGACAAAAGAGCGCGACTGATGCTTGTCTGAATCTTGTCTTGACGGGGTTAACTTCGCAGCAGTGACTCTTTCCATTCACGTTCACACCCCTACTCCACCAAACCACCCGGCCTTCCACCAGGCAGGTGGGTAACCCAAGGACATGACATGAAAATATTGATGGTTTTGACCTCGCACGACCAACTTGGCGACACCGGAAAAAAAACAGGCTTTTGGCTTGAAGAGTTTGCTGCACCATATTACGTTTTCAAAGACGCTGGCGCTGACATCACCGTGGTGTCTCCAAAAGGCGGTCAGCCGCCGCTTGACCCGAAGAGCGATGAACCCGACTCGCAAACTGACGCGACACGCCGCTTCAAATCAGACGCTGCTGCGCAGGCAGTTCTTGCCCACACGGGCCAACTCTCCAGCATTTCAGGCCATGATTTTGATGCCGTGTTCTACCCCGGCGGTCATGGGCCTTTGTGGGACTTGGCAGAAGACAAGGATTCCATCCAATTGATTGAGGCTATGTTGGCGGCGGGCAAGACCGTATCAGCTGTGTGCCACGCCCCTGGTGTCCTGCGCCACGCCAAGTCAGCAGATGGCTCGCCGTTGGTCAAAGGTAAAAAAGTGACTGGCTTCACCAACACCGAAGAAGCTGCGGTAGAGCTCACAGACATCGTTCCTTTTTTGGTGGAGGACATGCTGGTCAAAAACGGCGGCATATATAGCAAAGGGGCCGACTGGCAGTCCTATGTGGTGACAGACGGCAAGCTCATCACGGGTCAAAACCCAGCTTCTTCTGCGGCCGCAGCGCAGGCGGTAGTGCAGCAACTAAAAAGCGGAGCATAGCGCTCGGTCCTTTGGCCAATTTGCCCCGTTCTTACATCCCCTGACAAAGTCCTTATGCCCTACCAAAGCACCAACCCCTACACCGGAAAAGTCGAAAAAACATTTGACGACATCAGCCCGGCGCAGCTTGAAGAAAAACTCAAGCGCGCAGACAGTTGTTTTAAAACCGATTGGCGATATCGCAGCTTTGCTGATCGCGCTGTCGTTTTGAAGCGTGCGGCCGCCTTGATGCGTGAGCGCGCACAGTCTTTTGCTGAACTCATCACGCTGGAGATGGGCAAGCTGATTGCGCAAAGCCTTGGCGAAGTCGCGCTGAGTGCCGCGATTCTTGACTATTACGCCGACCATGCAGAGCAATTTTTAGCGCCTGAAAAGCTGGCTACGCTCAAGGGCGAGGCGATGATTGAAAGCAGCCCGGTTGGCGTGCTGTTTGGTGTTGAACCCTGGAACTACCCGTACTACCAAATCGCCCGCTTTGCTGCACCCAATTTGATGGCGGGCAATGTGGTGATGATCAAACACGCGTCGAGTGTGCCGCAATGCGCGCTGGCCTTCGAAAAATTGTTGCATGATGCCGGAGCGCCCGATGGCGCGTATACCAACCTGTTTGCATCCAAGGAGCAAG
Source organism: Polaromonas sp. (assembly GCA_031414215.1). Classification (GTDB taxonomy): domain Bacteria; phylum Pseudomonadota; class Gammaproteobacteria; order Burkholderiales; family Burkholderiaceae_C; genus Polaromonas. The sequence goes on from JANNVB010000043.1 coordinate 28,399, forward strand.
TTGCCCAGGTCATTGAAGACCCGCGCATACGCGGCGTGGCATTGACTGGCAGCGAGGGCGCAGGTGCCATCGTGGCCGCGCAAGCAGGCCAACACCTGAAAAAAACCACCTTAGAGCTGGGGGGCAGCGATGCCTTCATCGTGCTTGAAGATGCCGACCTGGACAAGGCCGTAAAGCACGCTGTGAGCGGCCGCATGGGCAACGCGGGCCAGGCTTGCACAGCCTCCAAACGCTTCATCATCGTGGAGGCTTTGGCAGACAGTTTTTTAGAGAAGTTCCAGTCAGCGCTTGGCCAGTTTGTACCCGGCGACCCGATGGACAAAGTCACGACGTTGGCGCCGCTGTCGTCTGCACAGGCGCTTGAAAATCTTCTCAAGCAAGTCGACAGCGCAGTCAGCCATGGCGCACGTTTGGTCATAGGCGGCAAGCGCATGGGTGGCCTAACGGGCAATTTCATGCAGCCGACTATCTTGACCAACATCAGCGCCAACAACCCGGCTTACAAAGAGGAGTTTTTTGGCCCGGTCGCGCTGTTTTTTCGCGTCAAAGACGAAGCTGCCGCCGTGGCGCTGGCCAACGACTCACCGTTTGGTTTGGGTGGATCGGTCTTTACCCAAAACATTGAGCGTGGCAAGCGGGTCGCACGCCAAATTGACACGGGCATGATGTTCATCAACTCTGGCGCGGTATCGTCACCAGAGCTGCCTTTTGGTGGCGTTAAAAATTCTGGCTATGGCAGAGAGTTATCGGGTGCGGGCATTCAGGAGTTTGTGAATAAAAAGCTGATTCGGGTCAATTAAATATTTGTCCATTGACTCGACGCCAGAGGTCAATACTTGTCCGGCCATGCACCGATGACGGTGCATGAAGAGCCGAAGCATCAGCGTAAATTCAATCAGGCTTTTAAAAATTCACCCTTGCTGCCTAGCCAGCGCATCACGTGCTGCGCTGCCAAGGCTGCGTGTTTGTCGAGCATGTGCGGCGCCAAATTTCTGGCCCACGCCAGCCATTCGGAATCCAGAGCCAAGTCTGCAAACCGCAGCAAAGGTGCTCCGGACTGCCGAGCTCCCAAAAACTCACCCGGCCCACGAATCTCCAAATCGCGGCGGGCAATCTCAAAACCGTCGTTCGTCTCCACCATGGCTTTTAGCCGCGCTTTAGCTGTATCGCCCAGTCGCGCTGCATCGCCTGTCGAGTAAAGCAGCACGCAGGCCGATGCGGCTGCGCCACGCCCGACCCGGCCACGCAGCTGGTGCAATTGGCTCAAGCCAAATCGTTCAGCATGTTCTATCACCATCAGTGATGCGTTCGGTACATCCACACCGACTTCAATCACGGTGGTGCTGACCAGCACCGCCATCACGCCGTCGTTGAACAGACTCATCACGGCTTTTTTCTCGGCGACCAGCATGCGCGAATGCAACAGGCCGACCAGCACGCCAGGCAGGGCTGCACTCAGCGCTTCATGCGTTTCAGTGGCATTGGTTAAATCCAGCACTTCGCTTTCTTCAATCAGCGGACAGACCCAGTACACCTGGCGGCCTTCGGCAATCTGGCTGCGGATACGTTCAATCACTTCGTCGCGCCTGCTGTCGTTAACAACTTTGGTCACGATGGCGGTGCGGCCGGGTGGCAATTCGTCAATCGTTGATACATCCAGGTCAGCGTAGTAGCTCATGGCCAGCGTCCGGGGGATGGGGGTGGCGGTCATCATGAGCAGGTGCGGCTCGTCCCCATCGGAAGTCATTTTGGACCGAAGCGCCAAACGCTGTGCCACGCCAAAGCGGTGCTGCTCGTCAATGATGGCAAGCGCCAAGTTTTTAAATACTACTTTGTCTTGAATCACCGCATGCGTGCCGACCACCAAACCCGCTTCACCGCTGGCAATCATGGCTAGCGCCTCGCGGCGCTCTTTGGCTTTTTGGCTACCTGTCAGCCACGCGGTTTTGATACCCAGAGGCTCTAGCCAGGTGATGAGTTTACGGAAATGCTGTTCAGCCAAAATCTCAGTCGGTGCCATCAACGCGCATTGCCAACCAGCGTCCATGCAACGCGCGGCAGCTAAGGCTGCCACCACAGTTTTGCCTGAGCCCACATCGCCCTGCAGCAGTCGGTGCATGGGCACGGTTTTTTGCAGATCAGCATTAATTTCAATGCCTACCCGCTGCTGCGCTTGGGTCAATTGAAACGGCAAACTTGCCAGCAGCGCGTCATGTAGCCGGGTGGGACTGCTCAAAGGCGGCGCACGCATCGCGGCACGCACGCGCCGGGCTTCTAGCTGCGACAGTTGCTGCGCCAGCAGCTCTTCAGCCTTCAAGCGCTGCCAGGCCGGATGGCTATGGTCTTCAAAGGTGGCCAGCGCCACATCGGGCGCTGGGTTGTGCAAAAAATGTAACGACTCACGCAGACTCCACATGGCATGTGGCAGGTTTTTGCTTAAGACTGGAGCTGGAATCGTCTCGCTCAAATCAGCCCGTGCCACAGCGCCCAGCACCGCCTTGCGCAAGTAGGCCTGCGGCAACCCGGCGACGGTTGAGTAAATTGGCGTCAATGCGCCGGGCAACTCACCGCCCGCCAACTTGAAGCTGGGGTGAACCATTTCACGGTTGATGAAGCCGCCGCGCAACTCTCCCCGCGCCCTGACGCGTGCGCCCACACTCAGTGTTTTTTGATGCGAGGGGTAAAAATTTAAAAACCGCAGCGTGCAGGTGTCAGTGCCGTCACTAAGCGTCACGCGCAGTTGGCGGCGCGGGCGAAAAGTGATCTCGCTGTTCGTCACTTGCCCTTCAATTTGCACCATTTCGCCGTCACGGGCATCGGACAGCAGCGTGATGCGGGTTTCGTCCTCATAGCGTAGCGGAAGGTGGAGCGCCAAGTCAATGTCTCGGCGCAGGCCGAGTTTGTCCAGCGCTTTCTGAGCTTGTGTTTTGGCTGGAACGGCAGCAACTTTTGCAGCGGGTGGCATGGGACAATTGTGCCCGTATGAAGACAGCTTTTACCCTCAGTGATTTTGATTTCACGCTCCCACCAGAACTGATTGCCCAGCACCCGCCTGCGGTGCGCAGCGGCTCGCGCTTGCTGGATGCTCGCGCCGAGGCTTTGGTTGATCGCCAGTTCACCGATTTGCCCAGCCTGCTCTTGCCCGGCGATTTGCTGGTGTTTAACGACACCAAGGTCGTGAAGGCGCGGTTATTCGGTCAAAAGGCCAGCGGAGGCAGACTGGAGCTGTTGATTGAGCGCGTCTTGTCGCCCGATGCAGCGTCTGGCCACGAAGTTGCCGCCCACATGAAGGTCAGCAAAAAGCCCTTGCCCGGCGCGGTCATGCAGATGGACGGCGGCTTTACCGCCACGCTGCTGGGTCGTTGGCCGAATGCTGATGGGCCTTTGTACAAATTCAAATTGAGCAGCGACCCGTATGCGCTGATGGCTCAATACGGCCATGTGCCATTACCACCTTACATCACACATGATGATTCGCTTGAGGACGAGCAGCGCTACCAAACCGTGTTTGCCAAACACCCCGGTGCAGTGGCCGCACCCACAGCCGCGCTGCATTTTGACGAAGCAGTACTCGCCCAGCTTGAAGCAAGTGGAATTCAGCGAGCCAGTGTCACGCTGCACGTAGGCGCAGGCACGTTCCAGCCCGTGAAGGCCGAAAACATTGCCGACCACGTGATGCACTTTGAACGCTTCGAAGTGCCACAAGCCACATTGAAAGCGATTGCCGATTGCAAGGCACGCGGCGGGCGCGTGATAGCTGTAGGCACCACGACGGTACGCGCGCTGGAGTCACAAGCCAAATTTGGCGCGGACTGCAACGACACCAACATCTTTATCACGCCAGGCTTCAATTTTGAGGTGGTTGACTTGCTGTTAACCAATTTCCACCTGCCCAAAAGCACGCTGATGATGCTGGTCAGTGCTTTTGCGGGGTATGAACACATCATGGCCTTGTATCAGCACGCGATTGACAAGCGGTACCGATTTTTCAGCTACGGAGATTCGATGTTGTTGCAAAAAAGAGCTACGGCTTGATCAGCCGCAAGCAAAGTCTGGCTCTCTGGCAAGCGGCTTAAAATCGCTTAACTCTTTTCTCCCGATGCTTACCTTTCAAGTCCTCACCCTAGATCCCACCAGCCACGCCCGGCGCGGCACTCTGACACTGAACCACGGTGTGGTGCAAACCCCGATTTTTATGCCTGTCGGCACTTACGGTACGGTCAAGGGCGTGATGCCGCAGTCGCTGCATGAGATGGGTGCGCAAATTATTTTAGGCAATACCTTTCACTTGTGGATGCGGCCAGGGCTGGATGTGCTCAAGCAATTTGGTGGGCTGCACCGGTTTGAGAGTTGGAACAAGCCGATATTGACAGACAGCGGCGGTTTTCAGGTCTGGTCACTGGGCGGCGCTGACGGCAAAGGCCGCAAGATTACCGAAGAGGGCGTGGCGTTTTCATCGCCGGTCAACGGCGACAAGCTTTTTTTAACGCCTGAAATCTCGATGCAAATCCAGTCGGTGCTGAACAGCGACATCGTCATGCAGTTTGACGAATGCACGCCGTATGACACGGCGGGCCACATCACCACTGAGGCCGAGGCGCGTACCTCGATGGAGTTGAGCCAGCGCTGGGCCAGCCGCTGTATGGCGGAGTTTGAAAAGCTGGAAAACCCGAACGCGTTGTTCGGCATCGTGCAAGGCGGCATGTTTGAAAACTTGCGGCACGAGTCACTCGACGCATTGGTAGAACTTGACTTGCCAGGCTACGCGATTGGCGGCGTGAGTGTGGGCGAGCCGAAGGAAGAGATGCAGCGCATCATGGCGCACACGCCGCACCGCCTGCCAGCAAACAAACCGCGCTACCTGATGGGCGTGGGAACACCAGAAGATTTGGTTGAAGGTGTTGCCGCTGGCGTCGACATGTTTGACTGCGTGATGCCCACCCGCAATGCCCGTAACGGCCATATGTTCACCCACTTTGGCGATTTGAAAATTCGCAACGCGCGCTACAAAACCGAGGATGCACCTGTCGACGCGACTTGCACTTGCTACACCTGCAAGAACTTTTCAAGAGCCTACATGCACCACCTCGACCGCTGCGGGGAAATGCTGGGCCCGATGCTGGCCAGCATTCACAACCTGCACTACTACCTGAACCTGATGCAGGAAGTGCGTGACGCTTTGGACGCTGGGCGATTTGCTGAATTTGTCACGCAGTTCCATGCCGAACGAGCGCGCGGTGTCTAGCGAATGAACATCCAACTACAACGCTGGATAGACCGCTGGGTAGGCATACCGCTGTGCGCCGCGGTGTCTAGCCTCGATGCGGTCACGTCACTGTTCAGAGCAAAAACAGATGCGCCACCGCGTGCCATCGTGATTATTTTGCTGTCTGAAATGGGCAGCTTGGTACTGGCACACGACATGTTTGCGCGGCTTAAAACGCGCTACCCCAACGCAGAACTACACGCCCTGTTGTTTGGTAAAAACCGTGAAATTCTCGACTTGATGCAAGTCATCAAACCAGAGAACGTACACACAGTGGATGACAAATCGCTCGCAGGTTTGCTGGGCAGTTTATGGCGTTCGGTGATGCAACTGCGCCGTGCGAATATCGATGTGGCGATTGACTGCGAGCTGTTTTCGCGCATCAGCAGTTTGCTGTCGTATGCCAGTGGTGCAAGGGTGCGGGTCGGCTTTCACCGCCACACGCAAGAAGGCTTGTACCGCGGCTCGCACATCAACCGGCCTGTGCCGTACAACCCGTATCAGCACATCAGTTCGCAATTTTTAACGCTGGCGCGCGCGATTGATTCAACGACCGTGCCCAAGTCAAAATTACCCGTCATGTTGCCTACGCAAGCGCCACCCCATGTGCAGCTTGACTCAGAGCGGTTGATTGATATACAAAACCGCTTGGCCAATGACTTCCCCGACATTGCAGGTAAACCGCTGGTACTTGTGTACCCGGGTGGCGGTATTTTGCCAATCCGAGCCTGGCCACTGGAGTCATACACCACCCTTTGCAATGGCTTGGTGCAAGACGGTTGCGCGGTCGCAGTGATTGGCTTGAAAGACGACCAAGCACTGGCGCAGCAGTTGGTTGCCAACGTCAAAAGCGCCAACGCAAGCAGTTCGGTGATCGACCTGACGGGTTACACCCGCTCGATTGCCGAGTTGCTCGCGCTGTTTCACGTGGCCAGATTATTGGTCACCAATGACGGTGGACCAGGCCAGTTTGCCGCACTCACGCCGATCTGGACGGTCATGTTGTTTGGCCCAGAAACTCCCGCTTTGTATGCACCATTAACGCCTAAATGCTATTCGTTCTACAGCCAGTGGCCTTGCTCACCCTGCCTCACGGCTTATAACCACCGAAACAGTTTTTGTGATGGTGATAACCAGTGCCTGAAAGTCATTGCACCAGAAGCTGTATTAGGCAAAGCGCGTGAATTTTTGGTAGCTGCTTGATGGCCAATCTGCGCAGCATCTTTGAGGGCTTGGTCAGCCTCTTGCCTGCCAAGTTGCGGCCTATGGCACGGTGGCGCTTTGTTAAATTTGGCGCAGTGGGTGCCAGTGGCACAGTCATCAACATTGCCGTGCTTTACGCCTGCCAAGAGTTTTTGCTGCTGCAGATTGCAGATTTCCATTCGCGACTGAATTATTCGATTGCAATTGCCATCACACTGGCCACCATCAGTAACTTTTACTTTAACCGCCGCCTGACCTGGCGGGATCGCCAAGTCGAGGCCAGCCCACCGGTGTTGGTGCTGTTTTTTAAATACGTTGCTGCGGCTGGCGTGTCGATTGCCATTCAATCGCTGATGACCAAGTCGCTGTCTTTGTATCTGCACTACATCTTGGCCAATCTTGTGGCCATTGGTGTGTCCAGCATCTTTAACTTTGTGGCGAATGACAGGCTGACATTTCGCCGCAGCGGCGGCAAGGGTGCACCGTGACGTCGCGCCATCGTTCTCTGGCATGGGTGTTACTGGCGCTCGTCATTGCGCTGGGTTATTTGTTTCAGCTCGGCGGTGACCACATCCCGCGCAATGGCGATGAACTGGTCTACGCACACATTGCGCGGCTGACAGCCGAAAGCGGCCATTGGCTGCCGCTGGTCAGCTCCTATGACTTCATGCGCAACACCAAGCCGCCCCTGCTGTTTTGGCAAGCGATGGTGGCGGGTGGTTGGGGTGACCATTGGTCACTTTTTAATTTGCGATTACCCAGCGTGGTGTATTTGTGGGCCACGGCATTGATGGTGGGTTTGCTGACGCGAAAAATTGTTGTTAACCCCTCTGCACAAAACAAAGAGCAAGCAAATGTTGCGGGTGCGATTGCCGCCATCGTCTTCTTATCATTTTTCAGCACCTACCGATATGGACGCCCCTACCTGACCAGCGCGCCTGAAACTTTTTGGTTGTTTGGCGTGTTCTTTGCCATCGCCTGGTCACCCGCCAAGTTGCTCGCGTCACGCTGGAAGTTTCCGCTGATTGCGGGCATCGCTATCGGCATCGCCTGCCTGTACAAATCATTTGCGATGGTCGCGCCCGTCGGCCTGGGCTTGGCGCTGTGCTACCAAACGATTGGCGCACGCAAAGCACCGTGGCAAATTTTTAGACCCGGTGTGATGGGTGACGGCATCAAGGTTGCCAGCATTTGCACGCTGGCACTGGGTGTTTTCGGCCTGTGGTTTGCGCTAGACCCCTTACCCGGAGAGGTGTGGCGCGAGTTTGTGGTCGGTGAAAACGCCGGAAAATTCAAGTCTTCTCCCGGCTACTTCAAGGTGGCATTCAGCGGCAATGGCGGCGTGTTGGTCATTTTGACGGGCTACTTTGTCAACGCGGGTTTGCTGTTGCCTTTAGCTGCAGGCGCAGCCTGGACAGCATGGCGCAGCTATCGAGCACGCAACGCGGTCAGCGACGCAGAAAAAGTCATGTGGTTGTGGCTACTGGCGCTGGCGCTGGTCTTCATGCTGCCCAACCAGCGCTCGGCGCGCTACCTGATTCCCGCCATGCCTGCTGTGGCTGTCCTTGTTGCGCTCTTCTGGCAACGCATGGCGCGAGCCTGGTTTGTCATTACGCTGGTGTTTTGTATTTTGGGCGCCTTAGGCATGGGCTTGATTGCCATGGGTGCGGTACGTGCGATGCAAGACACAGGCGTTTATTCACCACTTTTTTGGGCGTTGTTGGCGCTGATCGTGTTGGCAAGCTTTGTCGGCGCGGTCGCCAAACAGTTCACTCGCGCAACAAGTGCGGCAGCAGGTTTTGCCGTTCTCTTTCTATTGGCTTGGACAACTGCGCCCCTCAACGGCGATAAGGGCCGCTTCAAGCCATCAACCGCTCTACTGCTGCAAGGCCAAAGCGTCAAGGTGCCTAACAACTTCAACGGCCAGTTTGAGCGCTACCGGTTCATCCTGCCAGGCGCAAAAGTGGTGGCTTACGACGCACCACAACCCGTTGATTTTTCTGACGTTGATGCCTTGCTAAAAACCAGCCGTTATGCGCTGGTGGCACGCCGCATCGGGCAAGCCCCCTGCACCAACTGCCGCATCATTGATTCGCGCTGGGACTTGCGATCACGCCAAGACCCGAGCGAAGGCACCTGGGCTGCGCTTAAGACGCCAGATACATTTTGGTATGCCAAAGAGTATTTGGTGGAGCGACAGCCGTAGCAGTTTTACGAAGTAGAACTTGCCGTAAACACCGTCAACACCCCGGTATACCCATACAAGTGGTGGCGGGCAATTTCACCACCTGCAAAAAAACCCACCAACGGCACATCACCCAGTGCGCGCCGCACTATTTGCAGCTCGGCACTCGGCGCACCAAAGTGCGGGCCGCCACGGCCGGCGCAACTCACGTAAATCGCACCTGCAATTCTTCGCGCCGGGTGTGGGGCTGACTCGGCCTCCGAGGCGTTCAAGGCGCTGGCGACTTCAACGGTTAGTTCCTCGGGCTCCAGCTCTTCACGGATTTCTGCGCAGACGCGAATCAAGTCTGCGCGTGCGGCCAGTGCATTGCGTTCACAAAAAGCCAGTGTCATACCTACGGCCGGCGCTCCACTGATGGCGATGCCTTTGCGGCCAGGATCCAGGCCAATGATGTGGCGCACCACCACTTCGGCACCAAACTGGCCTGCATGAAGAACTGGCCTGTCGCTCAACAGCTCTGCCGGGTCACTCAAACCCACCAGCGTGCTGCGCACCTTGGCCAGCGCTTCACGCGGCTGATCCAGCGTGACCTTCAAAGCCGCCAGCATCACGTCCAGTGCGGGTTCGCCATCGAGTTCGGTCACGACATTGCCTTCGCAAGCCGTAATCTCGTGATTTTTAGAAATGGGCTGACAACCTTGCGTGACGCGAGACATCAGCGCCGCGCCTTGGGTAAAAGCCACCCCGCTCAGGCCGCCACTGAACACACCGCCTGCCGCGCCATGGCCTTTGACATTGCCGTAACCACTGAGCGCAAACTGCACGGTTTTGCTGCGGCTGGCGGCCAGCCCGCCAAACACATAGCCGCTGCCGGTGCGCTGCGCCATCTCGTTGATGAGTTCGGCTACATCCGGCGTGCTTGAATCAGCATGCACCAGCGCGGTGTGCGCTTTGAAGCGACCACTGGCGGCAGACGGCAGTGGCGACACGCCTGAAAACACGCGGTACTGGTCGTGCGGCAAATCGCACAGCATCACGGCCAAGGCGGGCTCGTCAAAATACTCGACGTTGTTGGACGCAATCCCGACGCCGACTGTGCCGCTCCAGTCAGTCACCTCGGGCAGCTCGGCGGTTAAATGGTCAAGAATGTCTTGCGCGTGAGTTGCGTAGTGGTCAGTGATGTACAGCAGGCCGAGCGTGGGCGACGCGGCATAACCGGGCAGCGCCATGTGGGCGCGCAGCTGCGCCAGCACCAAGCCAGCGGCCATGGGCCATTGCGGGTGGGTGGCGTGGCCGTAAGGGAACATCAACATGAACGTTAAGCTCGGTGGATTTATCGGCTGGTTTTGCGTGCCGTTTTAGCAGCCACCTTTTTTGTCGCTGGTTTTTTGGCTGCGACAGGCGTAGGCCAAGCCTGCGCACTTCGCAGCGCCGTATTCATGGCAGCCCTGCCAGCCCCCGCAACTGTTTTACCTGCACTGCTGGCCATGCCTCTGGCCATACCGGTCGCTGTTTTCATCGCGTCTTTGGCTATTCCCGTGGCCATGCTTTTGGTGGTGTCGATGGCGGTTTTTTTAGCGGCGTCTTTCATTGCATCAGCGGCGATGGCTTGAAACTGCTGTGTCAGTGCGCCCCACCACTGCATCGGGTCGACCACGCCTGCAGCGGGTGCATCGGGCTTGGGTTTTGTTTTTGCAGGTGCGGCTTTTTTGCCGAAGCTGGTGGGCGGCACCTCCAGCCCGGCAAAGGTTTTGGCTTTGTCGGCCATGCCCTGCACGCCGCCGGCCACTGTGTCGGCCACCTTGAGTTTGAAGGCATTGGCTACATCGCCCATGTTGAAGTTCATGCCTTTGAGTGTGGCCAGCGTCATTTTTTGCACCTCAAGCGCCTGAATGGTGGCTTTGAGTGCGGTGGCGTTTTGGTCCAGCCAGAACTGCACTGACTTCAACTCCTGAATACGTTTGTCCAGCTCTTCCACATTCAAGGTGGGAGCCACCCAGTTACCGAGGTTCGGCAACTGCGGAATTTTCTCAGCCGCACTGCCAGCAGCCTGCGTGGCCAGGTTTTGTAAAAAGTCAAAGCCCGGCACAAACTTGCCGAAACCAGAAAGTGCGGAATTGTCTGAATCGCTCATGGTTGTCTCCTGCTTGCTGTTGTATCGCCTTGATTGTGCAACGCGGTGGCTTGAGTTCAAAGTGTTTTGGCACTCCAAAGCAAAAAAACACCAGTTTTTAGCTGTTTTTACCCATCAAATATGTCTTTAGGCCAATAAATACGGGCACAAGCAGCTCCTGATTTAATAGTAACTGATCAATTGCCTTTGACTACTGTAGCCTGATAAGCTTAGGCCATGAAAAGCATTTTCCACTTTGCCTTCAATGTGACTGACCTCAACCTGGCCCGCCAGTTCTACGGCGGTGTATTGGGTTGCACTGAGGGGCGCTCTACTGCCACCTGGGTTGATTTTGACTTTTTCAGCCACCAGATCTCGCTGCATCTGGGCCAGCCGTTTAAAACCGAAACCACAGGCCGCGTGGGTGATACGCTGGTACCCATGCCGCATTTTGGCCTGGTGCTGGCGTTACCTGATTGGCAGGCGATGGCCGAGCGTCTGAAGGCTGCCAACACCGCATTTGTGATGTCGCCCCAACTGCGCTTTGCAGGGCAACCCGGCGAGCAGCACACTATGTTTTTTTGCGACCCGTTTGGCAACCCGCTGGAGATCAAGGGTTTCAAGTCGCTAGACACTCTGTACAACACCTGATTTATGACCTACACCTTTGCCTCCGCCACGATTTTGCTGCTGCTCATCACTGACCCGTTCGGCAACATCCCGATTTTTGCCAACGCGCTGAAAAACGTGGCACCCAAGCGCAGACCGTTGGTGATCTTGCGTGAAGTGTTGATTGCTTTCGGGCTGCTGCTGGTCTTCATGTTCATCGGCGAGAGCTTTTTGCGTGTCATGAACCTGAGCCCGCTGGCCTTGCAGATTGCAGGCGGCGTCATCCTGTTTTTGATCGCCCTGCGCATGATCTTCCCGCCGCCAGTTGTGCATGAGGCACAGGAGCTGCAGGTAGAACCGCTGATTGTGCCGCTAGCCATTCCCGCGCTGGCCGGGCCTTCAGCTCTGGCCACGGTGTTGCTGCTGGTGTCCCAGGCGCCCGAGCGCCGCTGGGAATGGATAGCCGCGCTGACCGTCACCATGGTGGTTTGCGCGGTGGTGTTGATGCTGGCTGAACGCATTCAGCGCGTCTTGGGCGAACGCTTTGTGGTCGCCGTCGAGCGGCTGATGGGTTTGATACTGGTGGCTGTGGCGGTTGAAATGCTGCTGCGGGGGGTCAAAGAGTTTGTGTTGCAGGTTCAGTAGACCCTCACAAGCGACGGGCATTGGCCGCGTGATGTGGGCCTTACCCGAGTCTGAATCTACACTGAGATCGCGACTGGCAAGCGACATCCATTGCTTGCGGCTCGCTATCAAAGTTCAGACAAGCATGCAACTGCCGCCAGACCCGACGCACGACAACCCCACACCGACTCACCCAAGCCCACAGCTCGCAGATTCCAGCATTCTGCGTGTGTTCCGGCCTTTCAAACCACCCCTTAGAGAACGCAACCTGAAGCAAACGACGATCCGGATGGTTTTGTTTTTGCTGACTGGTATCGCATGTGCCGCAACAACCGTGTGGTGGCTTTTGCCCAGCCAGTTACCCTGGCTGCCTTAGATCAGCGGCGCAATCTTCTGCTCAATCGCGCCAAACACGCTTTGTCCATCCTTGGCTTTCGCCTCAATGCGAATCGTGTCGCCAAACTTCATGAACTCGGTCACCGGTGCGCCGCCTTCAATGGTTTCGATGGCACGCTTCTCGGCAATGCAGCTGTAGCCGTGCGTCCAGTCTTTGTTACTCACGGTGCCTGATCCAATCACGCTGCCAGCGCGGACGTTGCGGGTTTTGCAGATGTGGGCAATCAGCTGCCCGAAGTGAAAGGTCATCTCGGGCCCCGCCTCGCACATGCCGACTTTGCGGCCGTTCCAGGTGCTTTGCAGCGTCATGTGTAATCTGCCGCCTTGCCAGGCGTCGCCTAGTTCATCGATGGTGACGGCGACGGGGCTGAACGCGGTGGCGGGCTTGCTTTGAACAAAGCCGAAGCCTTTGGCCAACTCGGTGGGAATCAAATTGCGCAGTGACACATCATTGGCCAGCATCACCAAGCGAATGCTGTCAATGGCTTGGGTCGCGTTGGTGCCCATACCCACGTCGGCGGTGATCACCGCAATCTCGGCTTCAAAGTCAATACCGAAAGCCTCACTGGCCGCCACCACATCGTCATGGGGGCCGATGAAGTCGTCGCTGCCGCCCTGGTACATCAGTGGATCGGTGTAAAACGTCTCGGGCACTTCTGCGTTGCGCGCCTTGCGCACCAGTTCAACGTGGTTGATGAAGGCCGATCCGTCAACCCACTGGTAGGCGCGGGGTAGCGGGGCCATGCATTGGGTGGGCTCGAACGGAAATGCGTGGCGCGCCTTGCCGTTGTTCAGCGTCTCATAGAGGTCTTGTAATTGGGGTGATATGAAGTTCCAGTCGTCCAGCACCTGCTGCATTTTGCTGGCAATGCCAGTTGCATAATGCGCCGTTGACAGGTCACGTGAGACAACAACCAATTGGCCGTCGCGCGAGCCGTCTTTGTAGGTGGCGAGTTTCATGGGGTTCTTTCAGCTCGATTTAAAGTTACGATAAGTGAAATTGATTTACCTAAATGTAATTATAGAGAACTCATGAAAGCCAACTCCACTTCCGTTATATCAACGCCCGCCTATGCTGAACCGCAGCGTGCCGGAATTCAGTCGGTCGAGGTGGGTTTCAGTTTATTGGAAGTTTTGAGCAACTCGGGCAGCGCGCTGATGCTGCGCGACTTGGCCGCCAAAGCCGGCATGAGCGCTGCCAAGGCACACCGTTATTTGGTCAGCTTTCAACGCCTGGGCTTGGTGGTGCAAGACGCTGGCACGACCCGCTACGACTTGGGACCTGCTGCGCTCAAGTTAGGGCTGGCTTCGCTTTCAAGGATCGATGCGGTGAAGTTGGCCAGGGCACGCCTAAGCCAATTGATGCCGCAAATCGGCCAAACACTGGCCTTGAGCGTGTGGGGCAACCAGGGCCCTTGCATGGTGCATTGGGAGGAGTCGCCGCAGGCAGTCACCGTTAATTTGCGCCTAGGCGACGTGATGCCGCTGCTGTCGTCGGCCACCGGGCTGTGCTTTGCGGCATTTATGGGTGCGCGGCAAGCCGCCGTCAATACCCGCCTCAAAGGCTTGCTGAAAGACGAGTTGGCGCGCGCGCAAAAGCTGGGACGGCAAGACCTTCCTGCCAATATGGCGCAGGTTACGGCGCTGCTGGATGAGGCACGCCGCCACGGCGTGGCCAGAGTTGTCAACACCCTGATACCCGGCGTGGGCGGGTTTTGCGCCCCGGTGTTTGATGCCGACGGCCACATGGTGCTGGGCATGGTGGCGCTGGGCTCGCTCAGCACCTTTGATGCGGATTGGCGCGGCGCAGTAGCCACGCCGCTCAAAACCGCAGCTCGGCAACTGTCAAGCGATTTGGGCTACATTGCGGCATGACCTCTACGAATGGCGCGCCAGGCTGGCGGCCTTTAGCAGCTCTGGCCGTGCTGGTGGTGACCGCGCATGCACTGGTGCTGCAGGCCTCACCTGCGCACTTGGGCAACAGCCCGGAGGCGGGTAGCAAAACTTTCACCACCCGCAACATTGAAGCAGCGCCCACGCCAGTCGTTGAAGCCGCTGCAGCACCTGTGGCTGTGCCAAAAGCCGTTAGAACCGCTCAAAACACCCCAAAAAACCCATCAAATCAGCCCCCAGACCAACAAATGCGGGTGCAAGAAGCTCCTGAAATAATAGCATCTACAGAACCGCCATCCTCCCCGCCAGCCACTGTTGACGTGCCGGTTGAGAGCGTTGTGGCCGCCACACCAACCCAAACCGTCGCCACGCTCCCCGTGGCTCCCAACACCACACCTGTCACCGACATCCGCCTGCCGGGCTCCGTTCGCTTGGAATACAAAGTCATCGGCTTGTCGAAAAACCTGAACTACCACGCCACCGCCGTGCTGGACTGGAAAACCAACGGCGACAACTACGAAGCCATGATGAAAGTCAGCGCCTTTTTGGTCGGCTCGCGCAGCATGACCAGCGTTGGCAAAGTCACCAGCAGCGGTTTAGCACCCACCCGTTTTGCTGACAAGTTCAGAGCCGAGCTGGCCGCGCATTTTGAGGCTGACAAAGGCAAAATCATTTTCAGCGCCAACACGCCTGACGCGCCTTGGATCGAGGGCGTGCAGGACCGGGTCAGCGTGTTTTTGCAGCTGGGCGGCATGCTGGCCGCCAAACCGCAGGACTTCCCGCCCGGCACCAGCGTCACTTTCTTGACGATTGGCCCACGCGAGGCTGACACCTGGACATTCATCATTGAAGCTCAGGAAAACCTGGACTTGATGGGCGCGCCGATGGCCGCCTTGAAGCTGACCCGTAAACCGCGCAAGGAGTTTGATCAAAAGGTTGAAATCTGGTTTGCACCCTCACTGGGCTACCTTCCTGTACGCAGCCGCATCACCCAGCAAAACGGCGACTTTATTGACCAGCAATTGACGGAAGTTAGCAAGAGTTTGTGAATTAATACAACAAAACACCGGCCGACTTGGCGGATTAACCCTTTCGGCCTTGAAGTTGGCACTCCCGTTGCTATGTGAACTGCTAACGCATGCTTAGAATGCAGCAAGGATATATTTAAATGCAAATGCTTTACGACTCAGAATCTTTTGTGGTAGTGCAAATTCACGCCAACGCGCCTGAAGCATCCGCACCGCCGCCCACCATCCCGCACATGGCCAGAAACGGCTTTGAGATCGTCGACAAGCGCTCGGGCAAAGAGGTGTACCTGGACGGCTCTTGGGCCGAGATGTTCCAACAGCGCCTGAGCGCCTGGCAGATCAACACACCGACCCAGCAAGAGATTGAAGACACGCTAGAAGGCTACAGCGGTCTGGCCACCACGCCTATTTCTTTGCATTGAGCCCCTACGTTCCCTGAGGCCTTCTTAGTGAAAGCCCGATAACCCAAAGCTGGGGTTTGCGGCATAGTTCATGCTTTTAGCTATTCGCCAAATCTGATGGCGTAAAGGATAAATCATGAAACTCAAACTTGCTCACTGCAAACTCGCCATTCTTGCTGCCGCCATGGTTGTGGCCATGCCCGCCAGCGCCAAACCCTTCAAATGGGCCAGCGCAGGTGAGATTTCGACTTGGGACATCCATTCCCAAAACAATGCTTTGCAAAACGGCATCCATGCGGCCGTTTATGAAAGCCTGGTTTACTACAACAGCAGAACCTTCAAGGTCGAGCCTGTGTTGGCAACCAGCTGGCAAATGATCACGCCGACCCAGTGGCGTTTCAATCTGCGCCAAGGCGTCAAGTTCTCTGATGGGTCGGCAATGACTGCTGACGATGTGGTGTATTCACTTCAGCGCGCGTTGGCCAAGACTTCAAACTTCGCCATTTACGCACAAGGCATTGACCGCGCTGTCAAAATCAACGACAACACCGTAGACATCATCCTCAAGGGCGCCAATCCAGTGTTGCTCAATCAACTGACCGAACTCCGCATCATGAGCAAGGCTTGGGCCGAGAAAAACAACTCGGTTGAGCCGAAAGACATTCGCAACGTCACGCAAGAGACCTTTGCCAACCGTAACGCCATGGGCACCGGCGCTTATGTGCTCAAAGAATGGTTGCCAGACCAGCGCATGGTCATGACGCGTAACGCCAACTGGTGGGGTTGGGCCGCCAATGCAGCCTCCACCAACGTGACTGAAATCATCTATACCCCCATCAAGTCCGAAGCCACCCGCGTGGCCGCCATGCTGTCGGGCGAAGTTGATTTGATGCTGGACCCCAGCCCACAGGATTTGCCGCGCCTGCGCAGCAACGCCAATCTCAAGGTCATCGATGGCGTCGAAAACCGCACCATCTTCTTTGGCATGGACCAATTCCGCGAAGAGTTGACGGGTTCCAACATCAAAGGCAAAAACCCCCTGAAAGACTTGCGCGTGCGCAAAGCACTGTATCAGGCGATTGACAGCGACACGCTGACCCGGGTGACCATGCGCGGCTTGGCGCAAGCCACAGGCGCGATGGTTGCGCCTATGGTGGCAGGCTGGACCGAAGGCGTTCACAAGCGCATGCCCTTCGATATTGAAGGCGCCAAGAAAATGCTGGCTGAAGCCGGCTACCCACAAGGTTTTGAAGTAGATTTCGCTTGCCCGAACAACCGTTACATCAACGACGAAGAAATCTGCCAAGCCGTGACCGGCATGTGGGCCAAGATTGGCGTGAAAGCCAAGTTGCGTACCCTGCCGCTGGTCACTTACTTCCCGATGATTCAGCGCTACGAAGCCAGTATTTACATGCTGGGCTGGGGCGTGCCAACTTTTGACACCCTGTATTCAGCACAGTCCCTCTTCCGTACCGTCGGCACGGGCGGCGACGGCAATTACAACGTAGGCCGCTACAGCAATGCCCGCATGGACGTGGTGGTTGACCGCATCAAAAGCGAGACCGACTTGCCTGTGCGCAACCGCTTCTTGACGGAAGCGCTGCAACTGTCCAATGACTCCGTCTCCCATATCCCGCTGCACAACCAGATCATCCCCTGGGCGATGAAGAAAAACATCGACGTGGTGCATCGTGCGGATAACCGGATTGACTGGCGCTTGGTCAAGGTCAATTGACCTGAAATACCTGTGTCCGTAAAAAAGGCCTTTCGAGGCCTTTTTTATTGTCATGTAGCGGACAAACTCACATCAAACCTAAGGTATGTCCCGTAGTGGCGCGTAAATTGCTGCGCTACTATAGGTAAAGCTCACATTTCTTATGCTCTCATTTATTGTCCAGCGCCTGTTCCAAGCCGTGATCGTCATGGTCTCGGTGGCTTTTATTTCCTTCTTGCTGTTCCAGTTTGTGGGCGACCCGGTGGTGTTTTTGCTGGGTCAAGACGCAACGCCGGATCAAATCCGCGAGCTGCGGGCTGACCTGGGGCTGGACAAATCTTTTCTGGTGCAGTTCTGGAACTTTCTGGCCAATGCGGTGCGGGGCGAGTTTGGTCTGAGCTTGCGCCAGGGCTCCAAAGTCTCGCGCTTGATAGCCGAGCGCTTACCCGCCACGCTGGAGCTGGCGGGCATTGCCGCGCTGCTGGCGCTGGTGCTGGGCATCCCGATGGGCGTGTATGCCGCGCTGAAGCGGGGCACTTTCTTGAGCCAAGTGTTCATGACAGTGTCGTTGCTCGGCGTCTCCTTACCCACATTTTTGGTTGGCATTTTGCTGATTTTGCTGTTCGCCGTCGGCCTGGGCTGGTTCCCGAGTTTTGGCCGGGGTGATGTGGTGCAGGTCGGCTGGTGGAGCTCCGGCCTTTTGACGGCCAAGGGCTGGCATCACATTGTGCTGCCGGCCATCACGCTGGCGGTGTTTCAGCTCACCCTCATCATGCGCCTGGTACGGGCTGAAATGCTGGAGGTGCTGCGCACCGATTACGTCAAGTTTGCCCGCGCACGAGGCTTGAGCAACCGCAGCATTCATTTTGGTCATGCGCTTAAAAACACGCTGGTGCCGGTCATCACCATCACCGGCTTGCAACTCGGCGCATTGATTGCCTTTGCCATCATCACCGAGACGGTGTTTCAGTGGCCGGGCATGGGGCTGCTGTTTATTCAAGCGGTGACGTTTGCCGACATTCCCGTCATGGCCGCCTACCTGTGCTTGACGGCGCTGATTTTTGTGGTGATCAACCTGGTGGTTGATCTGCTTTATTTTGCAGTCGATCCGCGCCTGCGCGTGGGTAAATCGGGAGGTCATTGATGTTGACAGCAGTTAAACCCCAAAAGCTGATGGCCGCTGGCCGTGCTTTTGCAGCAATTACTGAATTCCACCCTGAGCTGACGGCCTTCAGGCGTGATTTGCACGTTCACCCAGAGCTGGGTTTTGAAGAGGTTTACACCGCAGGCCGGGTCAAGCAGGCGCTTGAGCTGTGCGGCGTGGATGAAATTCATACGGGTATTGGCAAGACGGGCGTGGTGGGCATCATTCACGGCAAAGGCCGCAGTAGCGCCAACCCCGGCAACATGATTGGCCTGCGCGCTGATATGGACGCCTTGCCTTTGACTGAGCACAACGCTTTCGGCTGGAAGTCTGGCCAGCCCGGCAAAATGCACGCCTGCGGCCATGACGGCCACACCACCATGCTGGTGGGCGCGGCGCGGTACCTGGCTGAAACGCGCAATTTTGATGGCACAGCGGTGTTGATTTTCCAGCCCGGCGAGGAGGGTTACGCTGGCGCTAAAGCGATGATTGAAGACGGCTTGTTTGACCGCTTTCCGGTACAAGCCGCGTATGCCATGCACAACTGGCCGTCGATGCCGGCAGGCACCGTGGGCGTGAACCGTGGGCCGATGATGGCCGCCGCGGATCGCATCACCATCACCATCACGGGCAAAGGCGGCCATGGCGCCCACCCGTACATGACGGTTGACCCGGTGCTGGTGGCGGCGCACATCATCACCGCCGCGCAAAGCATCGTGTCGCGCAACGTCAAGCCGCAAGACAGCGCCGTGGTCAGCATTTGCGCGATGAACGCGGGTGACCTGGGCGCGATGAGCGTCATCCCCGGCACAGCAACCCTGGTCGGCACAGTGCGCACCTTCAGCGCTGACGTGCAGGACATGATTGAAAAGCGGTTGCACACGCTGATTGCCTCAGTCGCCGAGGCTTTTGGCGCCACCGCCAGCATGAATTACGAGCGCATTTACCCCGCCACCATCAACACGCCTGTCGAGGCGATGTTTGCCGCCGACATTGCGGCCATGCTGGTGGGCGAAGACAACGTGGTGCGCGACATTGTGCCCAGCATGGGCGCAGAGGACTTTTCATTCATGTTGCAGGCCAAGCCTGGCGCTTATCTCAGGCTGGGTCAAGGCGATGGTTTGGGTCAGCCCGGCTGCTTTTTGCACAACAGCCGCTATGACTTCAATGACGAGGTGCTGCCGCTGGGAGCAGCGTTGTTTGCTGGTTTGGTGGAGCAGTCAATGCCGCTAGCGGCGTAAATTTTCATTTTTAGTCAGATTCAAAGGAAAAACATGTCAAATTACCCTAAAAAAACGACTCTAGCCCAATCAATTCGGGCGCAAGCAGCTATTATTTTAGTAGCGGGAGTGATGGGTGCTGTGGGCGTCGCCAATGCCAAAACCATCCGCATCGGTAACCAAGGCGATGCGCTGTCGCTGGACCCGCATTCGCTCAATGAGTCATTGCAGCTCAGCGTGACGGGCAACGTGTACGAGCCGCTGGTAGGCCGCAACAAGGACCTGAGCCTGGCACCGATTCTGGCCACCAGCTGGAGCCAGCCAACACCGTCGGTTTGGCGTTTTGAGCTGCGCAAGGGCGTTAAATTTCATGATGGCACACCCTTTACGGCTGACGATGTGATTTTCAGCTTTGCGCGTGGCGCGGGTGATGGCTCTGACATGAAGAGCTACACCAACGACATCAAAGAGGTGCGCAAAGTCAATGACTTTGTAGTCGAGATTGAAACCAAAGGCCCGTTCCCGATCTTGCCAGACGTGATTTCGCTGTTCTACATCATGAGCAAGCAGTGGTCTGAAACCAACCAGGCGACCAAGCCGGTTGACCGCCGCAAAGGTGTTGAAAACGCTGCGTCCTTTCGCGCCAACGGCACGGGCCCCTACCGTGTGCGCGAGCGTCAGCCCGGCATCAAAACCACGTTTGCCCGTAATGGCAACTACTGGGGCAAGATTGAAGGCAATGTGACGGAAGTCGTCTACACGCCCATCACCAATGATGCGACCCGTGTTGCAGCCTTGATCTCTGGCGAGATTGACGTGATGGAGCCTGTGCCCGTGCAAGACATTGCCCGCGTCAATTCAAGCGCA
The DNA here is from genome assembly GCA_031414215.1 of Polaromonas sp. GTDB lineage: Bacteria > Pseudomonadota > Gammaproteobacteria > Burkholderiales > Burkholderiaceae_C > Polaromonas. The sequence continues at coordinate 49,062 of JANNVB010000043.1, forward strand.
AAAGCCAAAGCCATGACGGGTCCTGAGCTGCGCACCATCTTTTTGGGCATGGACCAAAAGCGTGACGAGCTGCTTTATTCGAGCGTGAAGGGTAAAAACCCGTTCAAAGACAAGCGCGTACGCCAGGCTTTTTATCAGGCCATTGACACTGAAGGCATCAAGCGCACGGTGATGCGCGGCGCGTCCAACCCGACGGCGCTGATGGTTGGGCCGGGCATCAATGGTTTTGACGCAAACGCCAACAAACGCTTCGCGTTTGATGTGGAAGCCGCCAAAAAACTGATGGCGGATGCGGGTTATGGCGCAGGCTTTGAAGTGACCATGAACTGCCCGAATGATCGTTATGTGAACGACGGCGAGATTTGCCAGGCGGTTGCCGCCAACCTGTCGCGTATCAACGTCAAAATCAATTTGCAGGCCGAAACCAAGGGCACGTACTTCCCGAAAATCTTGCGCCGTGACACCAGTTTTTACATGCTGGGCTGGACACCGGGCACCTACGATTCGCACAACGCCTTGAATGGTCTGATGCGTTGCGTGGACGACAAAGGCTCAGGCCAGTTCAACCTGGGCGCATATTGCAACCCCAAGGTCGATGAGCTGATTGCCAAAATCCAGTCAGAAACCGACAAGCCCAAGCGCCAGGCGTTCATTGCCGAAGCCTTCAAGCTGCACACCGACGACATCGGCCACCTGCCACTGCACCAGCAAGCGCTGGCCTGGGGTGTGGGCAAGAATGTTGACCTGGTGCAACTGGCTGACAACTTCATGTTTTTCAAATGGATGAGCGTCAAATAAACCGTGGCTAATCCAATCACCCGCTGGCTAGACACCGATGTCGGCTACAGCTTTAAAACATCACCGATGGCGATTGCCGCTGGGGTGGTGGCTTTCATTTGCCTGGTCTGCGCCGTTTTTGCGGGCTTCATTGCCCCGCACAACCCGTTCGACCTGACGACATTGGAGTTGTCAAACGCCCGCCTGCCACCCGCCTGGGAGGCAGAAGGCAAACGCGCATTTTTGCTGGGCACTGACGACCAGGGCAGGGACATTTTGTCGACCCTGATGTACGGTGCCCGCATTTCTCTGGCGGTGGGTTTTGCGTCGGTGATTATTTCTGTCGTCTTTGGTGTGGTGATGGGTTTGCTGGCAGGCTTTATGGGCGGCTGGCTGGACAGTTTTTTAATGCGCCTGTGCGACGTGATGCTCAGCTTTCCGTCCATCTTGGTAGCGCTGCTGATTGCAGGTGTGGGTCGCGCGATGTTCCCCAACGCGCATGAGTCGCTGGCGTTTGGCGTGCTAATTGTGTCCATCTCGCTTACCGGCTGGGTGCAATACGCCCGCACGGTGCGCGGCTCGACGCTGGTCGAGCGCAACAAAGAGTATGTTCAAGCCGCCCGAGTTACAGGCGTTGCGCCACTGCGCATCATGACGCGCCACGTGCTGCCCAATGTGCTCGGCCCCGTGCTGGTGTTGGCCACGATTCAGGTGGCTACTGCCATCATCACCGAAGCGACGCTGTCGTTCCTCGGCGTTGGCGTACCGCCTACGTCGCCGTCACTCGGCACCCTGATTCGTGTCGGCAACGACTATTTGTTTTCAGGCGAATGGTGGATCACCGTCTTCCCCGCGCTGATGCTGATCATCATTGCGCTGAGCGTGAATTTGCTGGGCGACTGGCTGCGTGATGCGCTGAACCCACGTCTGAGATAGCAGCATGAGGAACTTTTGGCGTGATAGGTTCCGTGGCTTGGTTGTTGCAGCAACAGCTATCGCATTGAATGCGTTTGCGCAAGATACCGACCTGGCGCAAAGGCGCGAGCTGGCTGCCAAGGTGGTTCAGGCCAACATGCAGGCGGTTGATCCCAAAAAGCTGGCCGCATCCGCTACCGAATCTATTCAATTTGGCGTGGTCAATGGCTTGAAGCGAACCCACCCAAACCTGTCGGCTGAGTACTTGGACAAAGTCGCCAGTGTGGTGGCAAGGGAAGCAACACCGACGCTTGCGCAAGCCATGGCGGAGTTGTTTCCACCGATGCTGGCCAGCCTGGCTGACACCTACGCGCAAAAGTTTACGCTGCTAGAACTCGCCGAGCTGGTAAAAGTTTATGAAAATCCGGTGGTACGGCGCGCGACTAATATTGCGCTTGAAAGTACACCCCAACTCATGGAGCCGCTGATGCAGTCAATGCAGCAGCGCACGCAATCCGTGGGGCCGCGCATCATTCAAGCGTTGACGCGCGACGGTCTTTTGCCGCCGCCTAAGCCCTGACACACTATGACCCTTTTACAAGTTAAAAACCTTGTCGTCGAATTCCCCAATCGACGCGGCACGCTGCGTGCCATCGACAACATTTCTTTCGACATTGCACCGGGTGAAATCTTGGGTGTGGTGGGCGAGTCAGGCGCAGGCAAGTCGCTCACCGGGGCATCCATCATCGGCCTGCTGGAGCCACCAGGCCGCATTGCGAGCGGCGAGGTGTTGCTCGAAGGACAGCGCATTGACAACCTGAACAACGACCAGCTGCGCCACATTCGTGGGCGCAAAATTGGCGCGATTTTTCAAGACCCGCTCACGTCACTCAACCCGCTGTACAGCGTGGGCAAACAACTGACCGAAACGATTCAGGCGCACCTGCCCGTCAGCAATGCGGAGGCCCGCAAACGTGCGATTGATTTGCTTAAGGACACGGGCATCCCCGCAGCCGAACAGCGCATTGACCATTACCCACACCAGTTTTCAGGCGGCATGCGCCAGCGGGTGGTGATTGCGCTGGCCTTGGCGGCAGAACCCAAGTTGATCGTGGCCGATGAGCCAACGACGGCGCTGGATGTATCCATACAGGCGCAAATCATCAGCCTCTTGAAAAACATTTGCAAAAATCGTGGCGCGGCGGTGATGCTGATCACCCACGACATGGGCGTGATTGCTGAAACCTGCGATCGCGTGGCCGTCATGTACGCAGGCCGTATTGTTGAAATTGGCCCGGTGCATGAAGTCATCAACCGACCTGCGCACCCGTACACCGCAGGCTTGATGGCGTCGATACCCGACATCACGCAAGACCGCGAATATTTGAACCAGATTGACGGTGCCATGCCCCGCTTGAACGCCATTCCCGTCGGCTGCGCCTTTAACCCACGCTGCCCCAAAGTATTTGATCGCTGCAAAACCGAGAGGCCTGTGCTGGCGAATGCGGGAGCAACGCGCGCCGCCTGCTGGTTGGTGGAGCAGAGCGTATGACAACATTAGTAGCAGTCAACGACATCGCGATGACGTTTGACGTCTCGCCCAGTTTGCTGACCCGCGTGATTGAGCGCCAGCCCAAGCTCTTTTTACACGCGGTGGATGGCGTAAGTTTTGAGATTGAAAAAGGCAAAACGCTGGCCCTGGTGGGTGAATCCGGTTGCGGCAAAAGCACCGTGGCCAAGCTGATGGTCGGCCTGTACCAGCCCACGCGCGGCAACATGACCTTTGACGGCATGGACGCCCACGCCACCTACAAAGGCCCCACGGGTTTGAAGCTGCGCGAACGCATTCAGATGATTTTTCAAGACCCGTATGCGTCGCTCAACCCGCGCTGGATTGTGGAAGACATCATTGGCGAGCCACTCAAAGAGCACGGCATCATCACCGAACCCGCCGAGTTAAAGGCAAAAGTCGGCGAGCTGCTCAAGTCAGTTGGCCTCAGCCCGCTGGACGGCCCCAAGTACCCGCACCAGTTTTCAGGCGGACAGCGCCAGCGTATTTCGATTGCCCGGGCGCTGGCCACCAACCCGGAATTTTTGGTCTGTGACGAACCCACCAGCGCACTGGATGTGAGCGTGCAGGCGCAGGTGCTGAACATCATGAAAGACCTGCAAAAGCAGCGCGGCCTAACTTACCTGTTCATCAGCCACAACCTGGCCGTGGTGCGCCACGTCAGCGACACGGTGGGCGTGATGTACCTGGGCCGCCTGGTCGAGCTGGCCGACAAACAGTCGCTGTTTAGCGCCCCGCGCCACCCGTACACGCGGATGCTGCTAGACGCCATTCCTAAAATGCACGACACAGGTCGTGCCCGTACCGCAGTGCAAGGTGAAGTGCCAAACCCTTTGAACCCGCCCGCAGGCTGCGCTTTCAACCCGCGTTGCCCACATGCCAACGACCGCTGCCGGACTGAGCGGCCTGTGCTGAAGGCGTTGCATGGGGTTAAGGTGGCTTGTCATGCTGTGGAAGAGGGTCGGGTTTAGGGGTTTGTTTTGTATCTCGTTTAGCTTTCACGTGGCTGCCGGGGGTTGCCTGGTAGCGACGTGAACGACAATCGCTATAAATTCAAGAGCAAATTGCACCCGTTTTTATTGACCTGGGCGCCAAAACTGCTCCTAAAACTCACCCCAAATCCAAAATCGCATTCAAATACTCTTTCGCGTTTTTCAAAATAGCTGAACTCACCTTGCCCCAAGGATGCGGCCGCGCACCACGCGCTTCCCAGTCAAACGTAGACACCTGATTGGCGTTGATAAAACTCTTCTGCGCTTTGCCCGTCGAGTTCTCCAGCTGAAACGGATTAAATCCCCTGGCCTTTGGGTCGCCGTGGTGCTGGCTGGTCATGGCCAAGCCCATCACGGTTTTGGTTTTAGCATTGAACTGCTTTGGGGACAACACCAAAAATGGATGCTGCCCAGCCATTTCTTTACCTGCTTGAGGCGTGAAGTTCAGCCAAATGATTTCTCCCAGCTCGGGCACCCACAGGCTTTGAGCCACAGTCATGGCAGCTCGCGGCCAACGCTTGAGCCGTAGTCCACCAGGTCGATACCATCGTCGTCTGGCATCTGGGCCAACAGCTCGCTCAAGCTCACCTTGGGCTTGACAGCCTCGATCACGATCCGGCCTTTCTCATGAAATATCCGCACCGGGTCGGCCACTTGTAACTGCGCTTGGCGCAACATGTCAGACGTCAGTCGCACGCCTTGGCTGTTGCCCCATTTGAGGATGCTGGCTTGTCGATGTGCATGGGTTGCGGTCATGGTGATTCCTTCTTCAATGTATATACTTAGTGTAGCCAATAAAGATTGATCGATCAAGTTGCTATGAATAAATGAGCTGTTTGCGCCCGTATTCATTGGCTTAGAGCCCTAAAACATACCTTAAAAAGCGCTCAAAACCAGCACTTTCAGGCCTTTTTAGCCTTCTCAGCATAAAACCACCGATACATAGGCTCAGCCAGCAACAGCACCGCCGCCAGCCGCGTGACATGAAACGCCGTCACCAGCGGCACACCCAATTGCAGCACTTTGGCGGTGATGGTCATTTCAGCGATACCGCCGGGGGACGTGCCCAGCAACACCGTGGCCCAGTGCAGCTGCGTGAACTGGGCCACCACCCAGGCAAAACCTGCGCACACAGCAATCATGACCAACGTACTCAGCGCTACCGATGCCAGCCAACGTGGTGCCAGGTGAACGAACTCACGGGTAAAGCGCACGCCCAGGCTGATGCCAATCACCAGTTGCGCGGCGTTGGTCAGGGCTTGCGGAATGGCTGACAGCGTAAAGCCAGCGGCCGTCAGTAATACGGCAACAGCCAGTGCGCCAATAAACCACGGGTTGGTACGTTCGAGTTTCAGCATCGCCCAGCAACCCATACCCGTCAGCAAACCCAGCGCGGCAAGGCCGGGCCAGCTGACAAAACGCGGGCCGGGCAGCGTGGTGTCCAGCCCGTGCAGCCCTGCAAATTGAAACCCAAACGGAATCACCAAGGTGACCAGGAGCACCCGCAAGCTGTGGGCTGAGGCGACCAGCTCGGTCTGTGCGCCGTGGCGCTCGGCCATCATGGTCATTTCAGACGCGGCACCTATCGGCGCAGCAAAGTAAGTGGTCACTGTACTCAGTCCTGCCACATGCAGCCAGCCTGGCTTGCTGTGTACCCAGTGCAGCCAAGCGCCAAACGCCAGGCCGAGCGCCAATGCCCAAACAATGTTCAGCACAATCGCCCACCATAGCGCAGCCACCAGCGCCACCACTTGCGGCGTGAAGTACAGGCCGAGCGCCGCTCCAATCACCCACTGGCCCGCGTTTCGCAGCGGCGTATAGCTTTGCGTGGGCGCACCCAGCATCGACAGTATGGCGGTTGCCACCAGCGGCCCAATCATCCAGGGCAAGGGGGTGTTTAGCTGAACGCAGGCCAGCGCAGCCAGCACGCCCACTAAAAGTGTGAGCGCGGTGTGTACGAAGTTCAAAGGCATAAGGAGAAAAGAAAATACAACATCGGTCAGAAGGTTTAGTATCTCTTGATGTTGAAACTATTTTTGAACCTGACCTTACTCGGTTTGCTCGTTAGTTGCGCCAGCCCGCCTGAAGCGCCTGTGCTTCGGCCTATGACGGCTCAAGCGCAAGCCGTCACCGCTGCCCGAATTGATGCACTGCTGCCAACAGATGTGCTGCTGCTGGGCGAGCAGCATGATGCCAGCGAACATCAGCTGATTCACCAACAAGTCATTGCCTTGCTCGCCCAGCGCGGCTTACTGGCAGCGGTGGCGCTGGAGATGGTGGATGCCGGCATGAGTACCGCCAAACTGCACCCCAGCTCGACCGAGCAGCAAACCCAAAACGCCTTGAAATGGAATGACAAAAGCTGGCCATGGCAAGCCTACGGCCCTGCCGTGATGACAGCGGTGCGCGCCGGCGTGCCGGTGCTGGGCGCCAACTTACCGCGCGACTTGATGCGCCCCACGATGAGTGACAGTACGCTAGATGGCCAACTGCCCGGCCCGGCACTCAAAGCCCAACAGCAACTGATTCGCACCGGCCACTGCAACCTGCTGCCTGAAAACCAGATCACGCCGATGACGCGCATCCAGATTGCCAGGGACATCAAAATGGCTGAAACGCTGAGCCACACTGCGCTGCCCGGCAAAGTGGTGGTGTTGTTGGCTGGCAGCGCCCACACCGACCGCCTGCTGGGCGTGCCGCAGCACCTGCCCGCTGGCTTAAACACCAAAGCAGTTCGCCTACGTGCTGGTGATGCGGCGGAGTCAGACAAGGCCGATGCGTTTGACGCTGTGTGGGCCACTCCAGCGTTGCCGGAGAAGGATTACTGTGCGGCTTTCAAGGTGCAGATGGGCAAGTGATGTAGGCTAGACTGGCGCACGGTTAGCCAGTTCGCTCTGAAGATTGAGTTCAAGCCTACACAGTCGAAGAAAAAACTAACCCCCATTACTTTTTAACGGTCTGCCTTACGTATCGGACAAACCAAATGTTGATCAAAAAAGTACTTGCTAGCGTGCAAGCGAAAATTTTCACTGCCAAGGCCACTGAGACTGAGCCAAATAAAGACGACGCCCAGAACCTCGCCACCGCAGGGGGCGAGTTAGTTTTGCGACTTGGCGACGAACTATTTGACAGCAACAGAGACGAGGAGGCTGAGGCAACTTATCGTAGAGCTCTCAATTCAAATGCCCCTGAAGCTCTGGTAAACCTTAAGCTACAGCGCGTCGTCGCGCGAATTGCGCGCAAATATGACGAGCCGGGAATGCTCATGGAACCCCCAGGAAAAGATTTCACATCGACCCCCGCGCTCCCAGAGTTCTATTCGATGCTTGACGCAGTTAACAAGGAGCTGGCAACTGTCCCTGAATCCACGCCGTCCAAATTTTGGATCTCACACGCGGAAAGGCATGTGCAGTTGCTGGTCAAGCATGGTCTGTCAAACTTCAAGCGCACGGTGGCTCACAATTACTACAACTGGTTAACTGTCTCCATCAACGACTACCAAATAAGCAGCCTTCGAGACCTTTGGTCCTTGCACGGTAGCCCCGAAGCACTAACGGATGAGATGGAGCATTGGCGTGTACCCAGCAATGCGTCCCAATCCCATGCATTCAAAGATATCCATGGTCAATTAATTTATAAACTGGGCGTTAGCTTGCTTTGGGATTACACCCTGCATACGGATCACCACGGATTACTGCGAAAAATTGCTGAGCCACTAGCAGGTAACCCACTGAGAATCACGCGTCGAGGGCGACTTTTGTCGCAAGATCTTGCGCATTCTGTACGCGAAAGAAACCTTATCCTGGACGCTTCGGGATTAGCGGCCGATTCCGTCAAGCCGATCGTAATTGGGGAGCTTGGCGCAGGGCACGGACGTCTGGCACACATGTTTGGCATGAGCACCAACTGCAAATATGTTATTTTCGATATCGCACCAGCGCTTCTTGTTTCTCAGTGGTACATACAAAGTCTGTTCCCTGACGAAAAAATCTTTACATTCAGGCCATTTAACCAATTCGAAGAGATAGCTGAAGAACTGAGCGAATGCAAATTTGCCTTCTTTTCGTCCAACCAACTTGAAAAGTTTCCAGAGAACTACTTCAATCTATTCATCAACGTATGCTCATTGATGGAGATGCGTGTTGACACCATCAATTACTTCTTTCGCCAGATCGAACGCGTGACTAGCGGCTTCTTTTATACCAAGCAATGGTTACTGCAAAACAACCGCGAAGACGATATCGTCATTGAAAAAGACGACTACCCTGTACCTTTAGACTGGAAAAACCTTCACGACAGCATAGACCCAATCAACAAACGCCTTTTTCAGGAGTTGTGGGAAGTTCCCTGAACAGATGTTTATCCGCTACGCAGTCTAATTGGCATACAGGGACTGGCCGTGCAAGTCTTGACGGCGATATTAAGTCCGTCGAAGCAAATGCTACAATTTTAGGAGCTTATTGCACCCGTATTCATTGGTCTAAGGGACAATATGATACCTAAAAATGAATGGGGGTCGTCTTTTTTCAGACTTTTCCAGTCTTTTCAAGCGCCCGGTCGGCATAGCGGCCAAAACGCCAGGCTGTGCCCTCTGCGGTGATGCGCCGCCAGGTGCTGCGCTTGTCAAACGGGCTCATGGCGGGCCAGTTTTGTACTTCTTCAAAGGTGCGGCCGCAGCCCTTGCACATTTCGTCGCCCTGGCTGGTGGAGCAAATCGCAATGCAAGGCGCATCGACCGTGGTGGCATACCAGGTTTGCCAGGCGGCCATGGCCTTGAGCGGAAAGCCTGCGACGCCGACTTGGTCTTCCCGGTAAAAAACCATCAGCGCATACACCTCGGCCAGCGCCCGCAGCTCAGGCGCCAGGGTGATGCCGTCGGGTGAGGGGGAGCGTTCGCGCCAGTAGTTGATGGCCGCTTCGATGTCGGTGATGTGGATGGCGGGCATGAGGGTACTTTTGTGAACCTCAAATTATCGGCGACGTAGCCGCCCTTTAAGTTGTACTCGCTTAAATTGCAGCATAGCCCTACATAAAAATCGCTTCTCCATTTTTTGGCTTTTGACTCTAGAATGCAAGCGAGAAGGGGAGTAACTCCCAACAGCAGCGTCGTCAATACGAAGTGGATGTCAACATGCACTTCCGGCTTGCTGGGCATACAGGCTCTGTATGTTGAGCCAGACCTTCGATGAAAAACCTGAGCAGGATTTTGTCGAAGCGTTGCTGAAAGTGATGCGGAGCAGCTGCAAAGCCGCTGCCAGCCCAGACACAAGCCTCACAAAATCCGTCTCAGGTTTTATGCCACCAGACATCTGCATTGCGGGTATCCGGTGTAAAGCGGCTTGCTGCTGAACCGTATTACAAATAAGAGACTTTATGCACACCATCATTGTTCTTATCGACAACGCCGATCACGCTGTTCAGCTATTGGCAACAACGCTGCTGGAGCAGCAGCAGCCAACGCGCTGGGTGTTGGTTGGGTGCTCGCCACGTGTAACCCGCCATCTCAGCAGATTTGTGACTCACAGTGCACGTTCGGCTTGGCGCAACAGTTGGGGGGACAAAGTATTTGCACAGGTGATTGCCAAGCTGCGCAGCCACAACCGCCCACTTGATGTTGTCTTGACGCAAATCGCCCCAGCCAAACAAGCCATTGGCGAACTAGCCATTGCTTTGACCAGTCAGTACAGCGCCCATCAAGTGCTGGATGCTCGTCGACCCAAATTGGAGCAGGACTTATCGCCCATCACACAAACCCCTAAGCCAGATGCAAAAGTCTGGACCCGTTATCTCGCGGCTTTTACTGGCGCAAGCTTGCTGGCGGGTTTTGAGTGGGCTTGATGTTAGGCCGCTAAGTCGCCGTCATTGTGCAGTGCAGTGATTCTAGATACCATGAAACTAATTTTTAAATGGCTGTTCAGCGCTGCTGCATTGCTGGCGGTAGCTTATCTGTATTCGGGCGTTCAGATCACCAGCTTTACGGGTGCCCTGATAGCCGCTGCCGTTTTAGGAGCGCTCAATACAGTTGTCAGGCCTTTGCTGGTATTGCTGACGTTGCCCGTCACGCTGGTGACCCTGGGACTGTTCCTGTTTGTCATCAATGCCTTGATGTTTTGGGCGGCTGCCAGTTTGGTCAGCGGCTTGAACGTCAATGGTTTTGTTGCGGCGCTGATTGGCTCGGTGATTTACTCACTCCTGCAGCTTGCGATCGACTTTGTCCTGGAGCGCCTGTTCTCTCACAAGTGAATCCACCTGACGTGCCCGGGTGTCGATGATGGACGCGTCGATAAAGTCGCCACTGGCCGGGTTGCTGCGCAGCATGGCCTGAGCGGCACGCAGGCGGTCTAGCGCTGCGGGGTAGTCAAGCTGGGCCACTTGCGCCTCAGCGTCAGCACGAATCGCCCGGGCGGTCAGGTTTTGATTGCCGTAAGCCACCGCCAGCAGTCGCCAAGCCGCTGCGTCTTTGGGGTGGTCGGCCACCCAGCTACTCAGGCGGCTGGCTACGTCTTTCGGTTTGCCCGCTGCCAGCAGCGCCCGAGATTGCAGCAAAAGCGCAGCGCGTGATTTGGTTTTACTGATGTCGATTTGTGCGGCGCTCGCTGGCACTTGGCCAGCGTCCAGCGCGATTTCCAATTGCAACAATGCCAGTGTTCTGCCAAGTTGCGAATCGGGAGGATTGTTGGCCAGCGCAGCGCTAAGCTTGTCGGCATAGGTTTGCGCAGCTTTAAAGTCGCGCGACTTCAATGCCGCCAGCCCACCAGCGTAAAGCGCACCGACCGACCGCACATCAGTCGCCGCAGCGGCGCTGGCCGTGATGCGCTGCGCATCTGTCGTCATGGCGCGCAAAATATCCACGCCAGGGTCACCCAAAACGCGCGCTCGGGCTGACATCATGGCGTGTTGCAGCGCGATCTGCTGCGGCGTCTCTGCCCCCGGTTTGCTTGGGGTGGCAGCAATCGGTGTGGCCAACTGCTGGCGCGCTTGAGCATCGCCGATGCGCTCAGTGCTCAAAGGGTGAGTGCGCAAATAGGCAAAGCCGCCGCTGTCATTGAGCCGCGCGGCCTGCTGGAGTTTTTCAAACATGCCCACCACACCGCGTGCGTCAAAGCCGGCGTCAAGCATCACCCCAGTACCTACCCGGTCAGCTTCGCGCTCCATGTCGCGTGAAAAGTTAAGCTGTGTCTGTGCGGCTACAGCCTGGCCACCGGCGATCACCGCATTGGCAAGCTGGGGGTTTTTGCTGGCGGCCAGCAGGCCAAGAATCATTGAGCCAATCATCCAAGGTGTCTGGTTCGACTGCTGTGAAATCAGCCGCGAGATATGCCGCTGAGACACATGACTCAGCTCATGGCCCAGCACAGCGGCCAGCTCATCGCGGTTGCTGACAACGCCAATCAACCCCAAATGCACACCCAAGTAACCACCGGGCAATGCAAACGCATTGATGCTGCGGTCGCGAATCAAAAACACGTCCCAGGCAAAACGCTCATTCAGCTCAGCGGAGATATCTCCCCGCGCCCGCGCCGCTGCCATCAGGGGCTGCCAGATGCTTTGCACGTAGTCGAACAAAACAGGGTCTTCGATGTAGTCCGGGTCGCGGTAAATACTGGCCGCAATGCGGTCACCAATGCGCCGCTCCTCAGCCGCGCCGAGCTCGGAGCTGTCTCCCAGGGAAGGCAGTGCGCTGGATGGTCGCGGCGTTGATTGCGCATGCAGCAGAGCCGGACTGGCAATGGCCAGCAGGATTGCAAAGGCGATGGTTTTAGAAAGAATCAAGTGGTACAAAACCGAGCACCTCTGCTGTGTTGGTATTGATAAGGACTGTCCAGTAGGCGCTGCGGCTGACGAGAGGTATGTAGCCTGCGGGCGCGTTGATGGGCGCAGATTTTAGGGCCGCGTCTATTTCACTGGCGCTGGCGGGGAAACGGGTTCTTAGCTCGGCCAGCGGCTTGGCAGCAGCAATAACTTTAGGCCTGGCTTTCTCGTAGCTTTGCCAAAATTCTGGGCGGCTGCCAGGAGGAATGCCTGCCAATTCCTGCAAGGTGGCATCCATTTTTTCCTTGTTGTCTTTGAACTCGCGCACAGACAGCAGCGTAGGGCCCATGAGCGGTAATTTCTGAAATGCCGGCAAAGCGCTTTGCAGCGAAGCAGGCTCAACATCAATTGCGTGCACCGCCCTAAAGCGGTCAATTTCAAATACCAAGTGAACAGGGCGAGCGACCGCGACAGTCCATAAACCATAAACCAGTGCAGCCAGTTGCAGCAAGGCAATCACGGCCAGGTCGCGGCTCAGCTCCTTGCGCGGTTTCTTCAAGTTAAACACGGCCAGCGTCATGAGGGGGCCCATGATGACGTCCACAACAACCACCAGTAAAAACAGCTCACGCCCGCCCGATATTTCACGGTAAGGGTAGGGGTACCAAACGTAAAACACCAGCAACGCCGCCAGCGCAGCAATTGCCAAGCTAATGGCCAGATGAATACCCGAAGCCTTCAAGCGACCATGCCAAAAAGTGCGATTGTTTAACATGCTCATATGATGATGGGTAGATGTAAAGGTTTCGTAACAGTATGGCAACAGATTCAATACTCACGCATTTTGACAGCCAAGGTCAGGCGCATATGGTCGATGTATCCGCGAAGGCCGCAACTCACCGAATAGCTATTGCCCAAGGCCGTATTGTGATGAATCCCGCAACGCTGGCCATCATTTTGTCAGGTAGCGCCAAAAAGGGCGATGTGCTTGGTATCGCGCGCATAGCAGGCATCATGGCCGCTAAAAAAACCAGCGACTTGATTCCCCTGTGCCACCCACTGGCGTTGACTCGGGTGGCGGTTGACTTCACGCCTGATGACGCAAGCAGCAGCATCACTTGCCATGCGACTGTTGAAACGATTGGCCCAACCGGTGTGGAGATGGAAGCACTGACGGCAGTGCAAATCGCCTTGTTAACGATTTATGACATGTGCAAAGCGGTTGACCGGGGCATGACTGTCACCGATGTACGGGTGCTTGAGAAGCACGGCGGCAAGTCTGGCAGTTTTGTGAAGCCTTAATTTGCCTTTGCATTTTCTTGCGCCCACAACCCATGCTCTTTGGGAAAAGCCGCCCGGTAGCGAGCTAAATTCAGCAGCGCATCATCGTCTTTGCCTAGCATGACCGCGCTTTCAATCAGCTTTTCAATCACACGCGGTTCTGGCGAGTAATGCAGCACCTGGCCTGCGGTCTTGAACGTCCATACCGCGTTGGCTGGCGTGAGCGGTGTGACCAATAACTCCGCAAACTGAACCTGACTGGAAAACAGCCACGAGCTGCGGATTTTGTTTAACGTATCGGTTCGGTAAGCCGCTGAGCGCGACTCGGGTACCAGGTAAATCTGACTGATGCGGTGATAGTCCCAAGCGGCATACGCTATCAATAGCAGTAAAATGCTTACTACTGAAATGATAGCTGCTTGCGCCCGTAAAATAAGGGCTAAAGGCAAATTTACTACCTTTTTTGAGCTGTTTTCGGCCTCTAAAGGCTGTTTTTGACGCCACATCAACACGATCACGCAGATACCAAACGCCATTTGAAACGGCCCGTACCACAGCGGGTATTCCAGCATGCTGTGGAGCAAAATCACCGCCATCACAGCCCAAGCCATTTGCCGCGTCGCATCACGCTCAGCCCACGGTTTTTGCCGCAGCACCCACCATGCAAAACAGCCGCAAACCAGTACCGCAAACGGCACGCCCAGCTCAACCGCCAAATGCAACGGCAGGTTATGGGCGTTGTCCAATATGCTGCAAAAGCGCGGCGCGTCATAAAGCGTCGCCAAGTGTGCGTAGTCCAGTTCACCCCAACCCCAACCCAGCCAAGGTTTTTGGGCGATCAGATGCAATACGTTAGACCAAAGCGTCAGGCGGCTGCTGCACAGCTCGTCATCGTCTAAGCGCGATATGGCGCCGTGAATCGACAAGTCCAGCCCGGCGAGGTAAGGCGCAGCAAACAGCGCCAAAACGTACGCCAGCAGCGAGTAAAGTAAAACCTTGCGTACTTCAGGCTGATGCCATTGACCCCATAGACCATACAAAGCACACAGCAATACCAGCTCGAACAGTCCAGTCCGCGATGAGGAAATAGCATTACCAACGGCCAACAGCCCAGCGATCAGAGCGAGGACCAATGCGACTGTCCATGAACGGGGTTTTGTCCGGCTACCCTGGCTTTCTAAGACTAGCCAGACGAGCGCCGCAATGGCAATACTTGTCAATGTTGCAAATAAATTGCGTTGGCGCAGGTTGGCAAAAGCTTCGCCGTAGCGAGTTTGATTGATCCAGGGCTCGAAGTCTGCAGCGATTCCAAAGTACTGTAGTAGACCCATGCAACTGCTGATCACGCCCGCAATTGACCAAGACCAAGCAGCTACCTTTACCGCCTGCCTTGGTGATACCGCTCCCGAGCTGACGACCGCCAAAACAATCAACGCGCAAAGGCAAGAGAATAAGAAAGGGCCGACTGCTGGCGATGGACCCGGCGCAAAGGCATTGAGCCAAGGAAACACCATGAGCATCGCGATAGCCAAAATCCTCAACCTCGATTGAGCTAACAGAAGATTCTTATCTGGAAAAAATAAATTCACGGACAAATTCCAGCTTGTTGCAAGAGCCCCTCCAAAAGAGAATCATCAATCTAAACAACGCAGAAAAACTCGCCCCCATACTGGTTTGCACTGTTCGCTGTTGATTCTTGAATCAGGATTCATGACGTTTAAGTAGCCCGTGACTACAGCAACGTGTCGAGCAAAACGTACAACTTCTGCGTTCCACTTCAATAATGTACATGGACAGCGATACCGTCTAAACCCCGCCAAACAGTAGAACAGACAAAGGGCTTTTTTAGGGGCTTCAAAGGCTGTTCGCCTATTTTTTTTGAGCTACATTAAATAATGGCAGAAATTGATGAGCGTTATTTGAATGTAAGCCGGTTCGGGGTTTTGAATGTTCCGCTTGCCTTGTGGCTAGGAATGGCGTTTCTGGCGCGCCACTGGATATTGCTCATTGCGACCCTGGCATCACGCCGCTCCGCAGAGACGATTCAGCTGGCTGCTGGCGCTTTGTCCTGGATTCCACTGGCACTTGAACTTCCTGTTTTGTTGCTTATGTTCGCAGGACTTTCAAGGCACCCAACAGCAGGCTATTTTTTGCGGCAGGTTTGGCGTTACGGGCTCTACATTCTGTGCTTCACTGCGATCGTCAACATAGGTATGGTGAGCTGGCATTTATGGCAAACCGATGTGTGGAGGCGATGGCCCGAGCTATTCCTTGCAAGCTGCGCACTTTTAGATGTCGCCATTATTCTTGGAATATTCCGCTCTGAATACATCAGGCAAATATTTGCTGAATTCCCAGCTCCATTACCCGTCAAATAAGCTTATTTATGATCCGCATCTTCATCGGCTTTGACCCTCGAGAAACTGTTGCCTGGCATGTTTTGACCCACAGTATCCTGGCACGCTCCACCATGCCGGTCAGCTTCATACCCCTTGCACTCAACAACCTGCATGGCTTGATGCAGCGCGAGCGCGATCCATTACAGTCGACAGATTTTTCCTTTTCTCGATTTTTAGTACCTCACTTGAGCAACTACGAGGGATGGTCTATTTTTATGGACTGCGACATGCTGATGCTTGATGACGTTGCCAGGTTATGGGCACTGCGTGATGAGCGTTATGCCGTACAGTGCGTCAAACACAATCACGTACCTGCTGAAACAGCCAAGTTTCACAATGAAAAGCAAACCGCTTACGGCAAAAAGAACTGGTCAAGCGTCATGCTGTTCAACAACGCTCAATGTCGCGCTCTTACCCCGGATTATGTGAATACGGCCAGTGGCCTTGAGCTGCATCAGTTCAAATGGCTGGGCGACGATGGGCTGATTGGCGACTTGCCTGCGGAGTGGAATCACTTGGTTGGCTACGATCAACCTCGCGCCAATGTTGCGAACGCGCACTACACAAGCGGAGGGCCGTATTTCAACGAATACGCCAACTGTGACTATTCGACCCATTGGTTTGAAGAGAAATTAGCGACGCTTCGCGCAGACCAACGGTCTTAATGCGCTATTCCCCGATTCAGATGGCCACGCCAATCGGCCATTAACAAAAAAGCAACTCGATATTGCTTCTTTTTAGCGCTTACGGCTGATATGAACCACTACAGCCTCTGTAGCGAAGTCCACATAATCTTTGGTGTAACCCAATTCGGACAGAGCCCATCTGAAGTGGTTTCCCAATCTGGCTCGAGAAATCCAGCCCAGCTTCTTGGCATCGTGAAACTCAACAGCTTTGATGCACGCATCTTCTGTGATGCGGGTGAGACGATTTACCGAAGGTCGTTTGCCTGGCTGGCTATCGAGTGCTGGCGGGTAACGCTTGGCCAGCGTAGCGGCCAGCTCTATCGCGAAATTTTTAATGTCTGCGTTTTTCGTAGTACTAAAAAACATGAATATAAATGATAAGTGATGCGAAGGTCAAAGCCTTCGCATCATAACGAATACCAGCTAATCAACCACCACGGCAAGAAGATGGCGCATACTTGGCGATTGACGAATTGCAAGACCAGTTCACCGTTTGACCGGTCCATGATGGCGTCAAAGTAACGTCAAAGGCAGACGTACCTAACTCCACTTTGGAATTGACAATAACCGTGCCGCCGTTTCCAACCGTGCCGGAACTCACAAATTTCGAGGACGCAATTCCAATTGCGGTCGCGACGGTTGCACCAATAACTTGGGTATTAGCGATTTGCATCGCCTCGGTCACTGCAGTACGAGCACTTGAAGCAGCCAAAAGCATTTCAGATGCGCGTGCACGGATTGTGTAATCCTGATACGCGGGCAAAGCTACAGCAGCAAGAATACCGATAATCGCCACGACGATCATCAGCTCGATCAGGGTAAAACCCTTTTGAATTGATTTCATAAATACTCCATGAAGGTTGATTGCATCACAGCAAATGCTGAGAATGCAATCAAATAAAGCAAATATCAGGCCACGTTCTTAGAAGGTCAAAACCCAAACAAAAACGGTATGTGTCCTCGTGAAAATGACATTTAAGTCTGATTTTGTGAGAAGGTCTTACCTAATTGTTCGCTGACTTCCCGAATAACGCTCGTCCAATCGCCCGCTTCGTCTTGGCGAATCACAGCGACATCGGCATACCAAGGCATGTGCGTGTTGTTTAAGCCATAACGCCACTCTGGTACCCGAGGCGCCATGACAAAGACTTTTTTTCCAATTGCCCCCGCGTAGTGAACCGTAGTGTTGCAGACAGTCACCACGCAATCCAGAGCCTCAACCAAGGCTGCAAATTCATCAAGATCAGCGATTGCCTCGGGCCAGTGAACCAGCTGAAAGTTAGAATTTTCAGCCAGCACAAGGTCATCAACCACATTGCCGTATTGCAAGTTAATCCATGTAGCTTTGATATTTTGCGAAATAGGTGCAAGGTCAGCTGGTGACATTGACCTGACGACCTTCCGAGTGGACTGCACACCACCACGCCAAGAAACTCCTATCCAGGGTTTTGGGCCAATGGCCATTAACTTATCACGCCAAAACGAAACTCGATCTGGATCTGGCTTTAGATAGGGCGTGCCAGGAAAAGCAACTAGGCTGGTTCGGAAATAGAAGGGCAAATTTCCTAATGGCACAAAGTAGTCGATATTTTCTAATTCCTTGGCCCACTTCATTCTCTTATCTTGGTTGCTATGAATAATCTCACACTCTGGAAATGAGCGTGCCAAAGTAGGTGCGACCCTGGCAATTGCTTCCACAGTAATTTTTCCGGGATTCAGCTTTAGCAAATCCGGCAGGCAAGAAGCAAACATGACTTGATCGCCCAAACCCTGCTCCGCCAAAACAACGATGGACTTACCTGTTAAGTCTTCACCCTGCCATTTGGCAAACGGCAGGACGCGGAATTGCTTCGTGTATGCCAGTCCCCTGTAAGAATAATCCTCCCATCCTTGATGAAAGTCACCAAGCAATAAATTGATTTGCGCTCTCAGCAAACGCAAAGAAGCATCTCGAGATTGAATGCTTAGTGCTTTATCCATGAGAATCAAGGCTTTTTCGAATTGCCCTTGATAGGCCTGAGCTGTCGCGTAAGAGCCTAAAAAATGACTTTCACTGCTTGGATCTTCTTCCAACAAAGCCTCAAACAGTTCGATAGCTTCTTCATATTGACACGCAGTCACTAGCGCGCCAGCAAGTTGCGCGCGTGTTGAAGAAGATGGCTCAAGCGCATGCGCAAGTCGCCTGAATTCGACAGCCTCACTACTTTTCTCCAGTCGATTTAAAATTTGCGCTAAATCGTTGAGCAACTGGACGCCTTCAAGACCTTTTTCATGTGCCAGCTTCAAATGCTCGACTGCAAGCGCATTTTCGTTAGCCTCCATATACACAGATCCTAGGCAGGCATGAGCTTCTGCATTTTCTGGATACCTATGGAGAAATGCACTCAACACATCAATCCCAGCAGGGAGGTCACCAAGCCGTATATAAAGCACCGCAAGCTTGCAAACCGGGCCGGAAAGATCAGGCCAGTCAATGGCAATCGACTCTGCTTTTTTTATAGCCAAGTCTGCATGGTCTTTTTTCCGATGCTCTTCGACTAACTCCCATTCCAGTTCCCAATCAAGCAGCTGCTGACCAGAATCGTCAACCCCGCTAGCATGAGTGCTGGCACGAGCCACGCGAACTGAGCCCGAGTCTTTTATCTCATCCTCTAGTCGTTCTAGGTTTTGTAGAGCCAAGCGAAAAGTCGGATCCAGCTTAAGGGCTATTTCAAAGCAAGTAAAAGCTTCACCAGGCAGCCCTTTGGAGCGCAAAACAACGCCTAAATTGTTCCATGACGCTTTGTCCAGATCATTGAGGCGGATTGCTTGCCGCAAAGGGATTTCAGCGCTTGGGAAATTTCCTGCCGTCACGTTGCAAAGCCCTAACTGCGCAAGATACCGAGCATCATTCGGATTCACGGTTTTTGCAAATATGGCATGCTCAATCGCAATGTCTGTATAGCCTTGTTCCAACAAAATCAATGACAAACCGTAATGCGCATCTGCAAAGCCAGGTAACTCTCTAAGCACGTTTCGGTACCCGCTTTCTGCTTCATCATCACGATTTTGTCGAAAGGCAATTTCCGCGAAAATGCAAGTTTTAGTAGGCTCCAAATTTGGTGTCATCGCGTACAGCCTGCTAGTCGCTTCATGAGCAGCGCTTAAATCACCCTTAACAATCAAGGCGCGAACTTCTTCTACTGTCCAAAACCTCTGTTCACGAAAGAATAATGCGGCGACAAGCTTCTTTAACATTTATAACTATCCCAATAAACCAGACACAACGGATACCGCAACGACCACGGATGACCAATAAAAATTACCGGGTGATTGATAGCGAAATGTCACTTAATGCAAACCGAACGAACCATTTTCAAATCGGTCAGCCCCATCAAAACCTTCTCCATGCCGTCCATCTTCAAGGTGCGCATACCGCTGCTGACGGCAGATGCGAACAGCTCGGCCACCCTGGCGCGCTCTTGGATGAGTTTTTTGGCGGCATCGTCGGCAATCATTAGCTCATGCAGGCCGATGCGGCCCTTGTATCCGGTTTTATTGCATTTGTCGCAGCCGACCGCGCGGTAAAACTTCAGTTGCCCATCCACCGCATAACGCTCGGTCCAGGCGTCGAGCAGATTTTGCGATTCCCCGCCCGCGTCTTTTGTCCATGCGGGGCTGTTCTTCAGGTCTTGCGCGTACTCATTGATGAAGTCTTTGAGCTCTTGGGATGTGGGCACATAGGACTCTTTGCAGTCACAGAGTTTTTTAGCCAGCCTTTGCGCGAGGATGCCCAGAAGCGCATCTGCAAAGTTAAACGGATCCATGCCCATATCAAGCAAGCGCGTGATGGACTCGGGCGCTGAGTTGGTGTGCAGAGTAGAAAACACCATGTGGCCGGTGAGTGACGCCTCAACACCCATCGACACGGTTTCTTTGTCGCGTGACTCGCCGACCATGATGATGTCTGGGTCGGCACGCAAAAAGGCGCGCATGACGAGGGCAAAGTCAATGCCGGCTTTTTTGTTGATTTGAACTTGGCGCAGGCCTTTTTGCGTGATCTCGACCGGGTCTTCGGCGGTCCAGATTTTGGTGTCTGGCGTGTTCAAAAACTTGAGAATTGAATGCAGTGTGGTGGTTTTGCCTGAGCCCGTGGGGCCGCAAACATAAAACAGGCCGTAGGGCTTGCTGACTGTTTTCTCAAGTCGCTCTCTATTGTGTGTCGTCAGGCCGAGTTTTTCAATGGGTATTGGCTCGCCTGCAGCCAAGATACGCATGACCACGTCTTCAACACCACCTGCGGATGGGATGGTGGCCACGCGCAGTTCAATGTCTAACGGGCCATATTTTTTGAACTTGATTTTTCCGTCTTGCGGTTTGCGTTTTTCTGAAATGTCCAGGTCGCACATGATTTTCAAGCGCGTGACCATGGCTTGGCGAAATTGCGCGGGTACTTCAATGTACGGCTGCAGGGTGCCGTCAATCCTGAAGCGGATACCCGTTTTGGCTTTGCCGGGCATGGGCTCAATGTGGATGTCTGACACCTTTTGGTTATAGGCATCAATGATGACTTTGTTGACGAACTTGACCAGTTCATTGTCTGCGGCTGCGGATTCAAGCGATGAATCGTCATGCGCGTCGTTCTCAAGTGGCGAATCCATGTCCGCCAGCAACTGGTCGATCGAACCACCGTCGTTTCCTGCACCAAACAGCTGACTCAGAGTTTCTTCAAACTCGGTTTGTGTGGTGACGCTGTAGGCAAATTTGGTTTTGCGCGGAAAAACCTGCGGCACCACGCGTGAACCGCGCACCGCCTCCGGGTCAACGCACATGATGACCAGGCCTTCCGGCGTTTCTTCAAGCGGCATCCAGCCCTGCTGTTCAATGAACTCTCGCTTAAGCAGTCCATGCAGCATTTCTGAGCGGATGCGCCCAGCATTAAAAGGCTCGTAAGAAACGCCAAAAAATTTAGCCAGCGAAGGGCCAATCTGGGCGGGCCGGATTTGATGGTCTCCCATCAAAAGATGCTCGACTGTCACGGCTTCTTCACGCGCTTTTTGAATGCAATTTGTCAGCTCTTGCTGACTCAATACACCGTCTGCAACCAAACCATCATATTTAGTGGCTTTTTTGCGTTGGCTGTCACCCAACTTTTGCATACGCTGGCGAATCGCAATGCCCAGCGTATTGCAGAGTTGCTGCGCGCCGTCTTCTTCAAGCTTGGTAAAGGGCTGGTTACTGCGGTTGTTAATCACCTGCAACACGCCATACAAGGCATCGCCATTCATGACGGGGGCAACCAGCATTTGCTTGGTGCGATAGCCTGACCGCTTGTCAACTGCCTGCAAAAAACTCAAACTAGGGTGAATTTTTTTAAGTGTGTTGATTTCGTACACGTCCTCAATGTTGACCATTTGCTTGGACATGGCCACATAGCCTGCAATGCTTTGCGTACCAATCGGCAGCTTCAAATCCTGTGTACTGTTCAGCCCGGTTTTGACTTTTGACACGATGGCGGTACGGTCGTCGTTCACGGCATACAAAGTCAGCCTGTCGGCATTGAAGAGCTTGCAAATGTCGCTGCTGACTTCCAGCATGATCTGGTCAATGTTTTCAGTCTCATGAATACGGTTGGTTACCAGTTGCAATTGCCTGAAGTAAAGCGCCTCAAAAGTCACACCCCGCTCTTGGGGCGGAAGCATTTGCGAATCATAAAACGCATCTTCCTGGTTGCGTTCTGCGGAGGTATTGATGACGGCACTCAAAGTTCAAACTCCTGGCCAGCACGCAGCCAGCGAATGTCATGCGGAACGTCTTTGCTGGATGGCGCAGTTTGATCAAACTTTTGAATTTCTGCCATGATCAATTCAGTTTCAAACGGTTTGGTGTGGGTAATGTAAATCGGGTACCTCTTGCTTTTATCGATGTTGTCAAGCTCGTTGGCAAGCGTATGCGGCGAGAGGTGCAGGCTGCGTTTTGCAAGGCCACTTTCTCTATTGCTAAAAGCTGTCTCAATCACCAGCATGGCCATATCAAGCTGGTTGATACGTTGCCACAAAGCTGGGTTGATTTCAGTGTCGCCCGTAAAAACCCAGTACCCATTACCCGCTGTCACTGCATAGCCAACTGCGGGCACAGTGTGTACAGCCGGCAGTACCTCGATGTGTTTGCCTGCAAGGCTGAGTGTTTGCCCCAATACCAGTGGGTGAAAAGTAATGAAAGGCGCTTCAGGCGTTGGGATTTTAGAAAAATCAGGCCAAATCGTATTGTTGAAAATATGCGCCCTCAATGCATCTATCGTGCCCTGCAAGGCATGAACTTGAATGGGCGTTGTTCTTTGCGAGGCGATAGCATCCACCATCAGGGGCAACGCGGCAACATGATCCAGATGCGAATGCGTCAGCATGACATGGTCAATGCGCCGCATTTCGTCCAGCGTCAGATCGCCCACTCCGGTGCCGGCATCAATGAGCACGTCGTGGTCGATTAGAAATGACGTGGTTCGGCAATCTTTGGCGATTGCCCCTGAACATCCGAGTACCCTGACTTTCATAAAGTTTCAATTGCCTTTTTTATGCCTCAGAGGTCAACGCAATGAGTCTAGCCCTATTTGGTCTGAAAATTCGTCGCGCCGTCCCATTCAGGGTCAAACGGCAGCAACCGCATAGAGGCTACACGCTCTGCATACAGTTGGTAAAGGTATTTTTTGGCATTCATGCGCTGTAAATTGAGCAATTGCACGTCACACTGGTCCCAGTCTTGCATGCGATAGGCTTTTAGCGCCATCGCCCAGGTTTTGAGCTCGGCAGTGCTGTCTGAATTCATCCGGTCTAAGGGCGCGACTGGCCAAAAAATAGCCACTGCGTTGTCTTTTCCCTTGACCCTCACTTTGTCCAGCTCCTGCCAGGCAAAGTCGTTGGCCAGTTGCCGGGTTGACTCACTCACCACAATGTCAACGCCATAGGTTTTTGACAAACCCTCCAGCCGTGAGCCCAGGTTGACTGAATCGCCGATGACGGTGTAGCTGCGACGGATGTCAGAACCCATGTCGCCCACGCACATCGTGCCTGTGTTCAGACCAATGCCAACACCGATTTCAGGCAGCCCCTTGCTGCGATGCTCTTCATTGAGCTTGCGTATGGCATTGGCCATCTCAAAAGCTGTTTTGACCGCCAGGCTGGCGTGGTCGGGCGTGTCTACCGGTGCGCCCCAAAACGCCATGACGCAGTCACCCATGTATTTGTCGATGGTGCCCCGGTTGCTACGAATCTGATCCGTCAAACGACTAAAAACGGTGTTGAGCAAGGCTTGGAGTTGTGTCGGTTCCATGGTTTCACTCATTTGGGTAAAGCCCCGCATGTCACAAAACATCACCGTCATCTCTTTGGTCGTGGCCTTCATGTTGTAGCTGGCGGCGTCCTTGACCATTTCATCGACCAGCTCAGGCGGCACATAGGTACCAAACAAATTGGCCAAGTCGCGCTTGGATTTGCTCTCTACAAAATAGCCGTAGCTCATGTTCAGGGCGAACGCGGTAAAAGCCATCACCAGCGCGCTGGCGAGTGGCAAAACCAAGCCAAAGCTCAGGTATAGCCAGAAGTTAAGCCCCACCAATGCGCCGACCACGGCTGCGCTGGTTGCAACAGCTTTTGGCGCAGACAGCAGCGGCAAGGCAAAAGCCAGCATCAGGCCAGACAAGATCAAAATGACGACTTCAAAGCCCACAGCATAATCAGGCTTGACAAACACCTTGCCGTCTAAAAGACCCGAGATCACATTGGCATGGGTTTCTACACCGGGGTAGGTTTCGCCGACAGGCGTGACGCGCAAGTCGAGTAAGCCCGGCGCAGTGGTTCCCAGTAAAACAATTTTTCCTTTCAATTGCTCAGGCGCTATGCGCTTGGCGAGCAGATCTGCAGCAGAGATGTAGCGAAACGAACCGCCACTGACACCGCCGTTACCGCGAAACGGCACCAGCGTTGCGACCCGATGGTCAACGGGTATTGCCAGCGTTTTGCCTTCTTGTGAGAGCAAAATGCTTTCTAGCCCCTGGTAGTTGCGAGTTAAGAACTTTTCTTGCGGAAAGCCCGGTTCGACTTTGGGTGAGCCCGCCAACATGCGAAACATGGCCAACGACAGCGACTCGTAGTACTGCCCCTTGTATTCAGCGAGCAGCGGTATGGAACGCACCACGCCATCACCCTCGGTGATGGAGTTAAAAAATCCACCAACGGGCGCCGCCTTGGCCAAAGGCTCAATGTTGGAGCCAAAGCCGTTCCAGCTGGTAAATCGAATCGGCCTTCCCAGCAGCGCGTCCACGTCCATGACAGGCGCAGGCAAGACGCCGCTGACGCGTCCATCACGGTCACTCGTCAAGTAATAACCGAGCACGACCGCGCGCTTTTCTATGGATTTGGCAAACAGGGCGTCGTAATCCAGACTGGTTTGAATCTGATTCAGCTTTTCGGTAAATCCCGTCTGATCACGCAGCTCGTTTTGCGCCAAAAGCCTGAGTCGTTTCAGCCCAGAGCTGTCGTCCTGTTCAGCAAAAACGAGGTCAAACCCGAGCATGGCTGTTTTTTGCCTGTCAAACAACTCATCCACCAAGTCAGCCAGTTTGTTACGGCTCCAGGGCCACCGGCCAATTTCTGCCAGACTTTTCTCGTCGATATCGACGATAACAATCCGCTCATCGACGGTTTGGGGCATGGTGGCCCGAAGGCGCGCATCGTAGATGATGTCATCGAGCCTTTGAAGAACGCCAATTGGCAAAATGCTGCTCGCATGCATCAACGCAAACAGCAACGGGATCAGCGTTACCGCTATGCGAGGCCAGTGCTTAGACAAGAGTTGCATCGAGCCCCTTGAACGCCCTAGGTGGGCAGTCTATTTGCAATTACGCTTCGGCTGACAACCAGTCGAGCCCGAGTTTTACTGCTGTACAAACTGCATTTGTGTACCCGCCAGTTCGAGTACGTCCCCGTTCTTGAGGGTCACAGGTTCAGCCCCAATCGGCGCACCATTTAACGAAGGCTTGTTGACACCCTCAACGTGTGCAATCACAAAACCGCCTGGCCTTTTGGTAATGGCGGCTACGGCCACACCGGGCTTGCCAATGGTGGTAACGACCTTGACCAGTGGCACTTCACGGCCAGCAGCCGCGCCAGACATCACTTTGATAGCGGCATTGAGCGCCGCGCCAGAAGCCGACGCCGCAGCGGGCTCTGCAGCGGCTGCAGCTGGAGGCACCAGACCCGCAGAGCCCGCCTTGATCATCATAGTTTTTTCAAACCCGGCGTTAGCTACTTCATTGACGTACTTGATTTTGTACTTGCCAATCTCAACAGTGTCGCTGTTTTGCAGCAGTTGCTTTTTAACGGCCTTGCCATTGACATACGTACCGTTGGTGCTGTTCAGGTCTTCAACATGAACTTCAGTGCCAGACATCTGAAGCACGGCATGCTCTCCACTGACGGCCAAATTGTCAATCACGATATCGTTATAAGGACGCCGACCCAAGGACGTACGATCCTTGGTCAACTGGACTTCCTTGATCACTACGCCGTCAATAGAGACGATCATTTTCGGCATGGCCGACTCCTGTTTGTTTTTGACATATCCATCATTTTGTTATTTTCCCAGCATTCTGGACAAAAACCCGCGTTTGACCGTTGCTTCTTTTGCATGCGTTAATACAACCGAAATATTATCCCGACCGCCGCCTGCATTGGCCGCAGCAATCAATTGTGTTGCTTTTTGCTCAAGAGTCGCATCACCCAGCATGATATCTGCGATTGGCTCATCCCTGACCATATCTGACAAGCCATCTGAACACATGAGGTAAATATCACCTACTTCGACGCGATGTTCTGTCACATCGAGCAGCACGCTGTCTTCAACACCCAGGGCGCGGGTGACGAGGTTTTTATTGACAGAGGTCAGCGCCTGTTCGGGTGTGATCAAGCCCGCGTCAATCTGCTCTTGCAGCAACGAATGGTCTTTGGTGATTTGTTGAAAATCTCCACCCCTGAGACGATAGCAGCGGGAGTCGCCAATGTGGCCAAGCATCAGTCGCCCGGCCTGAAACACGCCCACGACGAGCGTGGTGCCCATGCCGGTGTATTGTGGGTTGGAGTTGGCGGCGTTAAAAATGGAATGGTTGGCGTTTTGAACGCAAATCTCCATGGCGCGCTTGACTTCTTTGCTGTTGGCATACAGGCCTGCCTGCGAGAGCCAGCGGCTCATTTCGGACTTGATGAAGGCGCATGCCATGCCGCTGGCAATCTCGCCCGCGTTGTAACCGCCCATGCCATCGGCCAATATGCAAAGCCCGGTCTGCGCATCAAAGGCGACGGCATCTTCGTTGTTGTCCCGCGCCAAGCCAGGGTCGGTGTCAGTACATATCTCGTAAATCATTTTTTAACTTAATGCTTTTGGGGTGACGCTGATGTTTAGCTGGCGTTTAAATTTTGGGTTCGGCGCTGCGAATATCGCTGACGATGGTTTTATCAAAAGCAGAGCCTTCAGCTGGCATCGTTTGCGTCGCTTCATACACGGCGGCTGATTGCACAACCGTGGCATTGAAATCGACAGCGTCAGCCGCTACGCCCCCCTGAGCAGCAGCCAAGGGTGCAGTGTTCACACCATTCGTCAAACCTGCAAAATCAGCCATCATGGTACGCAAATCGGCTGCGAACTGATCGCCATCCTGGTAACGCGTTTCAGGCCGCTTGCTGATAGAAAGAGCAACGATGTTGGCCAGTTTTTCAGACAGCTCAGCGCGAATGATGCGAATGTCGGGTGCGGGCTCGTTGGCAATTTTGTACATCAGCTCGGCCATCGAGTCACCTCGGAAAGGCAACACCCCAGCCAGCATCTGGAACAACATCACGCCGAGCGAGTAAAGGTCAGACCGCCCATCCACTTTTTTACCCGCAATCTGCTCGGGCGACATGAAGCTGGGCGTGCCCAGCACCAGGCCGGTTTTGGTTTTACTTGAATCCGTGATGCGGGCGATGCCAAAGTCTGTCACCTTGACGCTGTCGGTCTCCAGGTCGTACATGATGTTGGCGGGCTTGATGTCCCGGTGCACCACATTGAGTTTGTGTGCGTAAGCCAAGGCCTCAGCTACGCGGGCAACGATGGACAGCACTTTGGGAATCGGCAGCAATTGCCCGGTTTTTGACACGTCAGCCAGGTCTTTGCCCTTGAGGAACTCCATCGCAATAAAGGCCAGGTCATGCTCTTCGCCCGCATCAAAAATCGTCACGATGTTTTGATGCTGCAAACGGCCCGCTGTTTCTGCCTCACGAAAGAACCTCTCGCGTGCATCGTCAAGCTCTTCGCCTTCAAACTCTTGGCTGAGCGCCATGGTTTTGATAGCGACCACTCGGCCAATTTTCGGGTCCTTGCCCAAATACACAACGCCCATCGCGCCTTTGCCCAGCTCTTTCTCGACTTGGTAGCGGCCGAGCATCGGCTTTTCAACGCCGCCGCCGTCGAGCAACATGGTGCCGCCTGGGTGCGAGCCACTGCCGCCCAAGATGACTGTTTCAGACAGGTTTTTGGCGCGGCTTAACTTGGCCGTTAGACCTTTGTAATCTTTATTCTGCGTGGCCATGTATTCGTACACGGCCTCGGCTTTGTTGAACTGGCGCTTGCGCTCGAAATCAAGCGCCAGGTTGCCCAGGTTATCCATCAGGGCGTCGCTGTAAGTCACCCGGCGAAAGCGGTCAAACGCCATGTCTAGTTGGCCTTGACCCTGATGCGCCAAGCCCATCATTCGGTTGGTTTCAGCAGACTCTTCGTCAGATTTCAGCTTGCCCGCTTCAGTCATCAGGAAGCGCTTGGTGGTCAGCGCTAAATGTCCAATCACCAGCAAGGCCGCAGGGAAAACCAGTTGCAGCCACTTGGCAGCGCTAGATAGCAATCCAAACTCAACCACCAGCAGAATCACAAAAAGTACCAACGTGACGATCGCCGCCTTGCCTGCAGACAAACGCGGCAAGCCGGCTATCAGGTACCCGACGACGACCAATAAAATTGCCAGAGTTGCCCAAATGCCCCAGGCTGGCTGCACGATGAAATGCTCGTTCAAAATACTTGAAGTGATGTGCGCCATCATTTCGGCCGCCGGCAAGCCAGGGCCAGCTGGCGTGTTAAAAAACGCCCCCACGCCGACAGCCGTACCGCCAATGATGACGATCTTGTCGGTGTACTTGCTCGCGGGAATCTTGCCAGAAACCACGTCATAAAAAGAGTCTGCTGCAAATGCAGGTTTACCGTCTTTGCCTTTGTAAAACTGCGGCGACATCATGGCCGCCTCGTCGGTTTTAATCACCAGTTTGCCAATCTGCACTGACTCGCCGACATTGAGTTTGATGTCTGCGGGTCCTAAGTTCAGGCTCTTGGCGACCGCCAACAAGCTCATTGATGGCACAGCTTTGCCGAAGTAGTTGATCAGCAACGGCTCTTGGCGAATGGACCCATCCACATCGGGTAACTGGTTTAAATGCCCGATGCCAGCTGCGGCTGTACCGATAACTTCAATCGGTTGTTGGCCACGAAGGGCAGGTACTGAAAAGCCGCTCGGCTCATCAACAGCGCTTTTGAGCGCATAAGCCGGTAGCGGATTGTCGGGCCGGCCTTGCGGTACACCAGTGGTGAACACCGATGGCACCAGCACGTTGGCGGCTTTGGCCATGCTGGCTGCCAGCAACGCATCGGTATCCAACGCCACTTCTGCGTCCGCTATCACTTTACCCAAGGGCTCAGATGCGGCGTTTGGCACCAGTGCTGGGTCAGCCAGCAAGTCTTTCATCTTGCGGATGTAGACCATGCCGCGATCGGTCTGCGGCTCAAAAAACAGCGTGGTGTTGACGATGGTTTTGGCTTTGGCTGCTGACAGCTGGTCAATCAGCTTGGCCTGGACATCGCGTGGCCACGGCCAGCGGCCGATATTGGCAATGCTTTGGTCGTCGATCGCAATGATGGCAATGCGCTCAGACGGCTGGCGCGATGTGCTGGTGCTGGCAAAGTCGTAATAGCGGCGCTCCAGCGTGCCGAAAAAGTCGGTAAAGCTGTGCAGCAAAAAGACGGCCAACACCACCAGAACGCCAACGAACCAGTCGGCACGCCAGAACTGACTGCCCTTGCCGCGCCCGCTAGCAGAGGTAGCCAATTGCCGCCCCTTGTGTTAATGCCGTGTTTATAGCCCGCCTCATAACCTGCGTTACCCCTTGGTTTTATAGATCTGTGAGGACTTAACGCCTGATGCCAGACGGTTACAAGTCACCCAAGTGTGGACGTTAACAGACACTCACAGTCGGGACAAGTGACTTATTCACGGCGGGTTGACTTTTTGTTGCAAACTAGCCCTCCAAGGCCGCAAACCGGGCCTCGAATAGCCTCAAGTCGACGCTGGGCTATGTTGGCGCTTGGACAAATATGTGCCCAAAGCCACCACCAGCGCAGCGCCTATCGCGCCTGCAATTAATTCTGTCGTGTGGCTGGCAGTGCCAAATTGGGCGGTGGCCGCTGGGTCTGTGACCAGCATTTCGCCCGCCAAAAAGCCCAGCAACGCAGCGCCCACCGTGATGATGAGGGGAAAGCGCTCCATAACCTTGGTTAAAAGCGTGGCACCAAAAATAATCAACGGGATGCTGATCAACAAACCCAGCACCAACAGAGGCAAATTGCCCTTGGCCGCAGCAGCAACCGCCAGCACGTTGTCCAGGCTCATGACCAAGTCTGCAATCAAAATCGTGCGAATCGCGGCCATCATGCCGTTGATTTCCTTGCCTTCGCCATCGCCCTCGTCTTCACCCTTGAGCAAATCCACGCCGATATAGACCAACAGCACAGCACCCACGATTTTCAGGTACGGCAAAGTCAGGAGCTGAATGGCGACGATGGTCAGCACTATCCGCATCACGATGGCTGCAGCGCTGCCCCAAAAAATAGCTTTGCCGCGCTGCTCGGGCTTGAGGGTGCGCGCTGCCATGGCAATGACCACCGCGTTGTCGCCAGACAGAACGATGTTGGCCAAAACGATAGAGCCGAAAGCGCTCCAAAACAGAGGGGAGGTGAAGTCGAGTCCAAACAGCATATGCGCTCCGATGTTATGAATTAAAAAAAGCGCTGTTGGGCGCTTTTTTTGTTTTCTTGATTTTAGCTAGAACGGGCTATCGGAAAGTCCGTAATATTGCTTACATCGCCGCTTACAACAGCGCCTTGAGCAACTTCGCCATTTCTGACGGATTGCGCGTCACAGTAAAGCCGCAGGCTTCCATGATCTCCAGCTTGGCATCTGCTGTGTCGGCACCGCCAGAAATCAGCGCGCCCGCATGGCCCATGCGCTTGCCCGGTGGGGCTGTCACGCCAGCGATAAAGCCGACGATGGGCTTTTTCATATTCGCTTTGCACCACTCAGCAGCTTCGGCTTCGTCCGGGCCGCCGATTTCACCAATCATGATGACGGCGTCGGTGTCCGGGTCGTCATTGAAGGCGCGCATCACGTCGATGTGCTTCAGGCCATTGATCGGGTCGCCGCCAATGCCGACAGCACTTGACTGGCCAAGCCCGATTTCAGTCAGCTGCGCTACGGCTTCATAAGTCAGCGTGCCAGAGCGGCTGACCACGCCAATCCGGCCCTTGCGGTGAATGTGACCGGGCATGATGCCGATTTTGATTTCTTCAGGCGTGATCAAACCGGGGCAATTCGGCCCAAGCAGCAGCGTTTTTTTACCGCCAGCCGCCTCTTTGGCTTTCATGCGGTTGCGCACCATCAACATGTCGCGCACAGGGATGCCTTCGGTGATGCAAATCGCCAAATCCAGGTTGGCTTCAACCGCTTCCCAAATGGCGGCTGCAGCGCCTGCTGGCGGCACGTAAATGACCGACACCGTTGCGCCTGTGGCTTTTGCAGCCTCGGTTACGTTGGCAAAAATTGGTATGCCTTCAAAGTCTTCGCCCGCCTTCTTGGGGTTCACGCCGGCAACAAAGGCTTCTTTGCCGTTGGCATAGTCACGGCACATGCGTGTGTGGAACTGGCCGGTTTTGCCGGTGATGCCTTGGGTGATGACTTTGGTGTTTTTGTTGATGTAGATAGACATGTTTACTTTCCTGTTTACGCTACAGCGGCTACGATTTTCGTAGCGGCATCAGCCATCGTATCGGCAGCAATGATCGGCAAGCCTGATTCGGCCAGCATCTTTTTGCCCAGATCTTCGTTGGTGCCCTTCATGCGCACCACCAGCGGTACTGACAAGTTGGTGGCTTTGCAGGCCGTGATCACACCTTCAGCAATGGTGTCGCACTTCATGATGCCGCCGAAGATATTGACCAAAATGCCTTTGACGGCTGAGTTTTTCAGCATGATCTTGAAGGCTTCTGTGACCTTTTCAGCCGTTGCGCCGCCGCCAACGTCCAAAAAGTTGGCTGGCTCGCCACCAAACAGCTTGATGGTGTCCATCGTCGCCATGGCCAGGCCTGCGCCATTGACCAGGCAGCCAATGTTGCCGTCCAGGCTGATATAGGCCAGGTCAAACTTGCTGGCTTCGACTTCAGCCGCGTCTTCTTCGTCCAGGTCGCGGTAAGCCACGATGTCTGCATGGCGGAACAGCGCGTTCGGGTCGAAATTGAACTTGGCATCGAGTGCCATCACTTC
This sequence comes from Polaromonas sp., assembly GCA_031414215.1. Lineage (GTDB taxonomy): Bacteria > Pseudomonadota > Gammaproteobacteria > Burkholderiales > Burkholderiaceae_C > Polaromonas. Next base: position 81,080 of record JANNVB010000043.1, read on the forward strand.
GCCCTTGCTGTTGCGGTTCAGCGGGTTGATCTCAACCAGCGACGCATCGGTGTCCATGTAGCACTTGTAGAGCTTTTGCAGAATGTCGACGGTTTGCGCGACGGAGTCAGCAGGCATGCCAATGCCAGCAGCCAGTTCTTTGCCCTGCACGTCTGTCAGGCCGACCAATGGGTCCACAAACAGCTTGATGATTTTCTCGGGGTGGCTGTGCGCCACCTCTTCAATGTCCATACCGCCTTCAGACGAGGCGATAAAGGCGACTTTTTGGGTGGCGCGGTCTGTGACGCAAGACACGTAGTATTCTTTTTGAATGTCGGCACCGTCTTCAATGTACAGGCGGCGGACTTTCTGGCCTGCAGGGCCGGTTTGGTGCGTGATGAGCTGCATGCCCAAAATCTCGCCAGCGATGCGCTTGACGTCTTCAATCGTTTTGGCAACCTTCACGCCGCCGCCCTTGCCGCGCCCACCCGCATGAATCTGCGCCTTCACCACCCACACCGGGCCACCGAGTTTTTGGGCGGCTTCAACTGCCTCTTGCACCGTAAATGCCGGAATGCCGCGCGGCACTGGCACACCAAATTGGCGCAAAACTTCTTTGCCTTGGTACTCGTGAATTTTCATGAAAAAGCTTTCAAACGACTGTTGTAAGACGGTAACGCTATGCGGGTATCTGCTATTTGCAGACAGCCCTAAACTGTATCATGTTGCGTTGTACCAACCTTGTGCTGTGCTGACGGAGAAACGCAATGCCCAAAATTTTTATCGACGGAGAAGCTGGCACCACCGGCTTGCAAATCCGCGAACGCCTGCAGGCCATGCCCGCCATTGAGCTGATCAGCATCGCCCCCGAGCTGCGCAAAGACGCTGCCGCCAAGCGCGCCTTGATGGCCACGGTTGACATGGTGATCTTGTGCCTGCACGACGACGCAGCACGCGAATCCGTCGCCATGATTGACAGCCTGCCAGGCAAAAAACCCAAAATCATCGACGCATCAACCGCGCACCGCACCGTGCCGGGCTGGGTGTACGGCTTTCCTGAATTAACCCAAGGCCAGCGCGCACTGGTAGCAGCGGCCGACCGGGTAGGCAACCCCGGCTGCTACGCCACCGGTGCGATCGCGCTGATTCGGCCGCTGGTGGACGCTGGCTATATCTTCCCCGAGTTTGCTTTGACCTTGCCCGCAGTTAGTGGTTACTCTGGCGGCGGACGGCAAATGATCGAAGCCTATCATGCAGGCCAAGCCCCACTGTTTGAGCTTTACGGCCTGGGCCTGGCCCACAAGCACCTGCCAGAAATCATGAAATACACCGGCATGACACGCCGCCCGGTGTTCATCCCGTCCGTCGGTAACTTTGAGCAGGGCATGCTGGTACAACTGCCGCTTCACTTGGACTTGCTGCCTGGCAAGCCCACAGCCGCCCAGTTGCACGACGCACTGGCCAAGCACTACGCGGGCAGCGAATGGGTGACGGTAGAAGCCGCGCCTGAATCAGGCAAGCTGGACGCGCTGGCACTAAATGGCACCAACAAGATGGAACTGCGCGTTTTTGGCAATGAAACCTACCGCCACGCGGTGCTGGTGGCCCGGCTGGACAACTTGGGCAAGGGCGCGTCGGGTGCGGCGGTGCAGAATTTGAGGCTGATGCTTGGGTTGTAGCGCAATCTGGCAGCTACTATTTCAGCAGCATCTTGAGACCGAATCTTTTGGTTTACATGTCTTTTTATGCATTAGAAGTGCTCGACAAGCTAAGCGCCCTCAAACGGATTCACAACCCGCACCCCTACAACCTCAAAGTCCTTAACATTGCGCGTCACCATCAACAGGTTATGCACCAACGCCGTCGCGGCAATCAGGTTGTCGATGCCCTTGTTACCGGTTTGCACGCACAGCCGCCCCCACAGCTTGGCAATGGCGGGGGTGACGGGCAATATGGATGGAGCAAATTGCAACTCCATTAGCGTTAGCCATTGCGACAACTCCTCAGCAAATTCGGGGGCTTCAGGTGCTGCTTTGCGCTGCTTTTCAATCCCTGCTTCAATCTCACCAATCGTCATGGCGCTTAAAAACACCGTCTCGGGTGCTTGCGCTTTAAGGTAAGTAACCACGCTCGCGTTGGGTCTGGCTTTGCGTAGCTCTGACAGCACCATGGTGTCCAGCAAGATCATGAAAAGTCGACCTCTCGGGGCTCAACGCTCAAGCGCGGCGCATCGGGCAAGTCACTTGGCGCAGTTTTGGGGATGGCGAGCAAGTGATCGACAAAGCTCAAAGTCGCTTGCGCCCTGCCAGCTGCGCTGCGCTGCAAGGCTTCAAAGTCAAGTTCAGACAGCACGACCACCGCCCGTTTGCCGCTGCGCGTCACATGCTGGGGTACGCCGCGCATGGCGTTGTCGACCAGTGCGCTGAATTGCGCCTTGGCATCTTGAAGTCGCCAAGGGGCAGCGTTGTTAAATGGCGTTGCATTTTGCATAAGTTTGACTAGTTTAGTGAACTAGTTAGTATTTTATTGCAAATGCGCCAAATCCACTACTCCTCATCCCCACGCCCAGACACCACCCGCCGAATTGCATCCGCCCCAAAACCCCGCGCGGCTAGAAAGCGCATTTGTTTGGCTTTGTCTGCCGGGCTGCTGCCTGCGTCGGTTTTACTGTCAAACTTTTTGCGCCACACCTCGCGTGCGCGCTCGACTTCGGTGGCCTTCAGGCCGTCCATCGCCTCGGCTACCTTGTCGGCGTCCAGGCCTTTGCGCTGCAATTCGCCTTTGATGCGGGACGCGCCCATTTTGGCCTGGCGTCGGTTGATGACGGACTCGATGACGCGCGTCGGGCTGATGAAGTCTTTGGCTTCCAGCTCGTCCAACACCGCTGCCAGTTGGCCGGGCTCTTCTTCATGGCCGCTGAGTTTGCGCTCCAGCTCGGCCCGCGACTGCTCACGGCCTGAGAGCAGCCGCAGGGCGCGGCCTTTGAGCGACAGCGCGAAGCCAGACTTGCCAGAGCTTGGCGATTTAGTCGTCGATGGCGGCTTGTTGATCACGACGCGAACCTCATAGCCATCGCCACAACGCTACTATTTTAGGAGCTAGTCGCGCCCGTATCCATTGGGCTAAAGCTCTATTTGACACCTAAAAAGCGCCTGAAAAGAGGGTTTTCAACGTTCAAACCGCGCTCTTGGGTGCTTTTTCAGCCTTGTCCGCCTTGGCTGGCTTGTCTGCCGCCTTATCGATCACGTCCAGCACTTCTTGCGACACCTGCACCAGCGGTATACCCAGCGATTCGCGCACTTTGTTCTCGATTTCAATCGCCAGTTCTGGGTTTTCTTTCAGGAATTCACGCGAGTTGTCACGACCCTGGCCGATTTTCTCGCCGTTAAACGCATACCAGGCACCGGCTTTTTCAACAATATGCCCTGCCACGCCCAAGTCCAGCACCTCACCCAGCCGGCTGATACCCTCCCCGTACAGGATGTCGAACTCCGCCGTTTTGAAGGGTGAGGCAACCTTGTTTTTCACCACCTTCACCCGGGTTTCGTTGCCGATGATTTCTTCGCCCTTTTTGATCGAGCCAATGCGGCGAATGTCCAGCCGCACCGACGCGTAAAACTTCAGCGCGTTGCCGCCAGTGGTGGTTTCTGGGCTGCCAAACATCACGCCAATCTTCATGCGGATCTGGTTAATGAAAATCACCATGCAGTTGGCTTTTTTGATCGTTGCCGTCAATTTGCGCAGGGCCTGGCTCATCAGCCGGGCTTGCAGGCCGGGTAGTGAATAGCCCATTTCGCCTTCCAGTTCGGCCTTGGGCGTTAGCGCGGCGACGGAGTCGATGACGATCAGGTCAACCGCGCCGGAGCGGGTGAGCGAATCAACAATCTCCAGCGCCTGCTCACCGGTGTCGGGCTGGCTGATCAGGAGTTCTTGCAAATTAACGCCGAGTTTTTGGGCGTATTGAATGTCCAGTGCATGCTCGGCATCCACAAACGCGCAGGTGCCGCCCAGCTTTTGCATCTCGGCAATGACTTGCAGGGTCAGCGTGGTTTTGCCCGATGACTCCGGGCCATAGATCTCGACCACCCGGCCACGCGGCAGGCCGCCCACGCCCAGGGCGATGTCCAGGCCCAGCGAGCCGGTCGACACCACCTGGATGTCTTCAATCACCTCGCCGTCGCCCAGCTTCATGATGGTGCCTTTGCCAAACTGCTTTTCAATCTGGGCCAGTGCGGCTTGCAGTGCCTTGGCTTTTTCCGTGTTGAGGGCAGCGATTTGGGCGGGGGTAGATGATGCGGTTGGGCGGGCTGGGAAGTCCATGTGAAAGCTCCTTGAGGTTGATTGGCTGAATAAACTCTTTGCAAAAACTGTTTGCATGACCAGTACTGTATGAGCACTGTTGAAATAAGTAAATGCTATTTTTAGTCAGTTTGCCTGATTAAATGAGATAAGCTCAACACATGCAAAACCGCCCCGAAACGAGCTGGCGTGTCACCCATCTAGGCCGCTTGCTGGGCCATTCACTGCGGCGTTTTGACGAGCGCGTGTTGTGGTTGATGTCGCGCGACGTGCTGGTGCCGCTGGCGCTGTCTAACTTGGCGGCGCGCGACCAGGTGGGTGCGGCGCACATCCACATCACGCGGCACTTGGCAATCAAGGGCTCACGCCTGACGGACTTGGCACAAAGTGCGGGCATGAGCAAGCAGGCCATGAGCGACTTGGTCACGCAGTGCGAGGCCTGGGGGCTGGTCACGCGCGAGGTTGATGCGTATGACAAGCGCGCCAAAAAAGTGCTGTTTACCGATGCTGGCTTGCTTTGGCTGGGCGCATTTGAGCGGGCCGTGGCGCAGGCTGAAACTGAATTTAAAGCTGCCGTGGGGCAAGACGTTGCCACGGTGGTGGCGCTGGGGCTGGAGGCGTATGCTGGTGTAAGTTGAATACACGGCTCAAAAGCCTAAAATTTAGAAAACAGCCCCAAAAAAACCGGAGACACCCATGCGAATTTTGATTGCTGAAGATGACCAGGTCTTGGCCGATGGCCTGCTGCGCACACTGCGGGCGTCAGGCGCGGCGGCGGACCATGTGGCCAGCGGCACTGAGGCCGATGCAGCGCTGATGACCAACACCGAGTTTGACCTGCTGATTCTGGACTTGGGCTTGCCCAAAATGCACGGGCTGGAGGTGCTCAAGCGCTTGCGGGCGCGTGGCTCAACGCTGCCGGTACTGATTCTGACGGCGGCTGACAGCGTAGAAGAGCGCGTCAAAGGCCTGGACTACGGTGCCGACGACTACATGGCCAAACCGTTTTCATTGCAAGAACTCGAAGCGCGCGTGCGCGCCCTGGTGCGGCGCGGCGCGGGCGCAGCCAGCAGCACCATCAAGCACGGCCCGCTGATTTACGACCAGGGCGGACGCGTGGCGACGATTGACGGTGTGATGGTTGATTTGTCAGCGCGCGAGTTGGGCCTGCTGGAGGTGCTGCTGCAACGTGCCGGCCGGCTGGTCAGCAAAGACCAATTGGTCGAGCGCCTATGTGAGTGGGGCGAAGAAGTCAGCAATAACGCGATTGAGGTCTACATTCACCGGTTGCGCAAGAAGATTGAGAAGGGGCCGATCAGAATTGCGACAGTTCGCGGCCTTGGGTATTGCCTCGAGAAGATCCCAGGCTAGCCTGTGGCAATTCGCATCTTCCAGCGTGAGCGCCGAAGCCTGTTCGGCGAAATTCTTGACTGGATGCTCACCCCGCTGCTGCTGCTGTGGCCCATCAGCCTGGCGCTGACCTGGCTGGTGGCACAAAACATTGCGGGCAAACCGTTTGACCGGGCGCTTGAATACAACGTGCAGGCACTGGCCAAGCTGGTGGTGGTTAAAAACAATGTGGTGCAGTTCAATCTGACCGGCCCGGCGCGCGAGATTTTGCGGGCTGACGACACCGACTTGGTGTACTACCAGGTGATAGGCACAAATGGCGAAACCCTCAGCGGCGAGCGCGATTTGCCACTGCCAGCCGATGACGACAAGCTGCAAGACGGTGACGTGCGCCTGCGTGAAGACATGATCAATGGCGAAGAGGTTCGGGTGGCGTACACATGGATCAAGGTTGGCGACAAAAAGGCCGGGCGGGTGCTGGTACAGGTGGCTGAAACGCTCGAAAAGCGCAAGACCCTGGCCACTGAAATCGTCAAAGGCACGATGGTGCCGCAGTTTGTCACGCTGCCGCTGGCGGTGCTGCTGGTGTGGCTGGCGCTGGTGCGCGGCATCAAGCCGCTGGCGCAGCTTGAAAAGCGTATTCGTGCCCGCAAACCCGACGACATGAGCCCGCTGGACGACAACGCCGTGCCCGAAGAAGTCGCGCCGCTGGTGTCGTCCATCAATGATTTGCTGAGTCGCCTGAAGACATCGCTGACCACACAAAAACGCTTTTTGGCCGACGCCGCCCATCAACTTAAAACGCCGCTGGCTGGCCTGCGGATGCAAGCCGATTTGGCGCAACGCGAAACCAATGCCGACGAGCTTAAAAAGTCGCTCAAACACATTGGCAAGTCCAGCGTGCGGGCCACGCACACCGTCAACCAGTTGCTGGCATTGGCGAGGGCTGAAACCACGGGCCGCAGCCTGCCCAAGCAAGCGCTGGACATGGTTTCGATCGCCAGTGAAGTGATGGCCGACTCCGTGCCGCGCGCGATTGAAAAACAAATCGACTTGGGCTACGAAGGCCCCGCAGCGGGCGGGCAAGCCACACTGATGGAGGGCAACCCCACGCTGCTCAAAGAACTGGTGCGCAACCTGATCGACAACGCTATTGCCTACACCCCTGAAAACGGCCAGGTCACGCTGCGGCTGCTGACGGATGCATTTAGCGGCGTGCTGGTGCTGCTGGTTGAAGACTCCGGGCCCGGCATTCCTGCCGCTGAGCGTGAGCTGGTGTTTCAGCCGTTTTACCGGGCACTGGGTACCAATGTTGATGGCTCAGGCCTGGGCCTGGCCATCGTGGTTGAGATTGCCAATCAACACGACGCCACGGTAAGCATTGAAGACGCCTTGCTGCCAGGCCACCCGCAATCACCCGGCACCCGCATTGCAGTGCGCTTTACAACGTCAAAACAAGTCAGCGCCACATGAGTCTCAGTAAAAAAGTAATCGCCGTCCTGTTGCTGCTGGTCACCGCATACGCCGCCAGCATCGCCGTGGGCGTGTACCGGCTCAAGTCATCAGCGCTGTACCCGATCACTGAGAATGCCTTGGCCACCTATCTGAAATCCATCAACTCCAAAGAAGCCGCCGGGCCTTTTCACATGAAGTGGTATGGCCCCTGGCAGTACAGCGCGGGCTCGTCAAAAGGTTTGTCGCAGTTTTTGCTGTGTACAGCCAGCGGGCGTTGCTACCGCATGTCGGCCGTCAAGATTGATGGCAAGTGGAATATTGACTGGCAGTTTCAGCATACGGGGACGGGTGGGCGATAGCGTTGGTGCGGCTTGCCGCTGATGGAATTTTCATATATAGTTTATATATATTTTTAACCCCAAGAGATTGCGCAATGACCGCCTTGAGTACAAATTTATTGGTGAAGTTCCGGTCTGTTGACACCCATTTCGGCGTGACACGAAAAACCGTCAAAGCCTTGGCCAAAGAGCTGGACGTGAACGAGACGCAAGTCATTCATATGGCGTTGTCCAGATTCGCAACCGACGTGTTACCCGCCTATGCGCCTGACGATGGTGCGTTAACAGCCAAGCAGATCGCCGCTTTGCGAAGCGATAGCGCCAAGCATCTACCAGCAGGTAAAACACTTTCTAAAACAGTT
>JANNVB010000044.1:0-75817 GCA_031414215.1 Polaromonas sp.
GTTGCGCGCCAAATCACGGGCGATTGGCAACGTCATGCCGACAATGCCGCCTTTAGATGCGCTGTAGGCGGCTTGGCCCATCTGGCCGTCGTACGCGGCAACCGATGCGGTTGAAATCAGCACGCCGCGCTCGCCGGTGGCTTCTGGCTCGTTTTTGCTCATAGCCTCAGCCGCCAGGCGAATCATATTAAAGCTGCCAATCAAATTGACGGTGATGGTTTTGCTGAAGACGGCCAAACTGTGTGCACCGTTTTTGCCCACCGTTTTTTCAGCCGGGGCAATGCCTGCGCAGTTGACCAGGCCCATCAGCTTGCCCATGGACACTGCTTTGGCCACAACTGCCTGGCCATCGGCTTCTTGTGTCACGTCGCATTTGACGAACGCGCCGCCAATGTCTTTGGCAATCGCTTCGCCTTTTTCAGCCTGCATGTCAGCAATGACGACATGCCCACCAAGCGCGGCCAGCATGCGCGCCGTGCCTTCACCCAAGCCCGATGCGCCGCCGGTGACGATAAAAACTTTGCCTGCGATGTCCATGATGTTGTCCTGTAAGTTGTGATTGACGTTAACGTAAACGTAAGTTCAAATTATGACGCAATCAAAACCGATTATTTGTAGCCAACCCTGTCAAGCATTTGCTGCACCTTGGTCTGGTTACCGCCCACTGCTGCCAGCGGAATCGTCTCGCTTTTAAATGCGCCGCCGCTCATCGTCGTCAGTGCCGGGTTGCTCAGCTTGACGCTGGCCACCACCGGGTACTCGTTGTTGCCATTGGCAAAGTAGTCTTGCGCCGCCGGGCTGGCCAGGTATTCCATAAATTTGACGGCGTTGGCGCTGTTTTTGGCGTTTTTGGCCACGGCAGCACCGGCTATGTTGACGTGCGTGCCCCAGCTGGCCTGATTCGGAAATACGATGTCTATTTTGTCCATCACTGCTTTGTCGGCGGGGGCGGTGGAGCGCATCAGGCGAGCGATGTAATAGGTGTTAGTCAGTGCAATGCCGCACTCTCCACTAGCCACAGCTTTGATCTGGTCGGTATCACCGCCTTGTGGTGCACGCGCCATGTTGGCCACCAGTCCTTTGAGCCAGGCTTCAGCTTTGGCTTCGCCCAGGTGCTCCGTCACCGCGCCAAACAACGACAGGTTGTACGGGTGCGAGCCAGAACGTGTGCACAGCAGGCCTTTGTTCTTTGGGTCAGCCAATTCTTCATAGGTGTCGACGTCGGCTTTCTTGACCTTGACTTTGTCGTACACCACCACCCGAGCTCGAGTTGAAAAGCCGAACCAGGTCGTGCCGTCAGCGCCGGCTTTGGCGCGCAGCGGGGCAGGAATAGCGGCTTCAAGCGCCGCAGATTTGATCGGCAAAAACAAACCATCGTTGTCCCCCTTGACCAGCCGCGCCGCATCAACCAGCAAAATCACGTCCGCCGGGGAGGCTGTTCCTTCGGCCTTCAGGCGGGCGAGAATACCTGCATCATCTGCATCGACACGATTAATTTTGATACCCGTGGTTTTGGTGAAGTTGCTGTACAGCGCCTCGTCGGTTTGGTAGTGACGGGCAGAATACAGGTTAACCACCTGGTCTTGCGCCGATGCCGTGCCGACAGTGCTTAGACTTGCAAGCGTTGCCAGCGCCAGGGCGGCCATAAAAGGAACTTTTTTGAACATACGACTGAACACCTTAAAAGATTGCGATGCGTCTATCTTAATACAAATACGAATAATTCTCATTTGTTTTGGACTGATGGGGTTATTTATTTTTAGCGGGTGCGCAACACGGGCATTGCCGCCAGCCATCAGCACGCCGCCAGCAGTACAAAAAAACCTGAAAATTGGCCTGGCGCTGGGCGGCGGCGCAGCGCGTGGCTTTGCCCATGTCGGCGTCATCGCCGTGCTGGAAGAAGCTGGTCTTAAACCGCAACTCATTGTGGGCACATCGGCTGGCAGCTTGGTCGCTGCTTTGTATGCCAGCGGCAAAACCAGCGCCCAGCTGCAGCAAACCGCACTCAATATGGAAGAAGTCGCCATCACCGACTGGATGCTGCCCATCATTGGGCGCGGTATGTTCAGGGGCGATGCGTTGGCCAGGTACGTGAACGAACTGGTGGCCGGGCGGCTTTTGGAAAACATGGCGATTCCCCTGGGCATCGTTGCCACTGACTTGGGCAGCGGCAATGCGGTGCTGTTTCAAAAGGGTGATACGGGTACAGCAGTGCGAGCGTCCAGCGCCGTGCCAGCCGTGTTTGTGCCCGTCAAAATCAATGGCCGCGACTATGTGGATGGCGGGCTGGTGTCTCCGGTACCGGTACGCTTTGCCCGGCAAATGGGGGCTGATGTGGTGATTGCGGTTGATATATCGAACCCGCCCGAGGCCAACACCGCAGACGGCACACTGCAAATTTTGTTGCAAACCTTTGCCATCATGGGTAAAAGCATCAACCAGTACGAGCTGGCGGGGGCTGATGTGGTGGTGCGGCCATCATTGGCAGGTCTGAAAAGCGCAGACTTCACATCACGCCAACGCGCCATCGACGCGGGGCGGGCGGCCATGCTGGCTGCTTTGCCTGCTCTGAAGGCCAAGCTGGCGGGCGAAGCTGCTGTGGCGCGCTAGGCCTGCGATACTCAAACTCGTGAAAAAACACATCTACATCTACTCCCCCTCCAGCGCCGTGCGCGACAAGGCCAGCTTTAAGCGCGGCGTGAAACGGCTTAAAGCCCTGGGGCATGAGGTTGAAATCGACGAGGCGGCGTTGGCCAAGTACCAGCGCTTTGCGGGCGACGACGAAACCCGCCTTAGAGCTATTGGTCGGGCTGCGGCCAGCGGCGCTGATGTGGCGCTGATCACCCGGGGTGGCTATGGTTTGACCCGCATCCTGCCCGCTATTAATTACAAAGCGATAGCCAAAGCGGTTGAAAAGGGCACCCAGTTTGTGGGCCAAAGCGACTTCACGGCGCTGCAAATGGCGTTGCTGGCCAAGACCGGGGCGGTAACTTGGGCGGGCCCGGCGCTGGGTGAAGACTTTGGTACTGAGCAAACGCCTGACGACATCATGGAAGCTTGCTTTGACGATCTGATCACCGGGCAGGGCGAAGGCGCAGGCTGGCAACTGCCTAAAATCAAACCACAGAATGCTATTAATTCAGGAGCTGCTTGCGCCCGTCAACAGGGGTCTACAGGCCAATTTAGCATCCAAAATGCGACCCTTTGGGGTGGAAATCTGGCGGTTTTGGCCAGTTTGATCGGCACGCCCTATCTGCCAGCTGTCAAAGGCGGTGTTTTGTTCATTGAAGACGTGGGTGAGCACCCCTACCGCGTCGAACGCATCCTCACGCACCTGTTGCACGCGGGCGTGCTGGCAAACCAGAAAGCGATTGTTTTTGGCCAGTTCAGCAATTACAAGCTGGTACCGGGCTACGACAGTGGTTTTAATTTGGCCGGTGTTGCGGCGCGTTTGCAAGCTCAAGTCAAAGCGCGTGTGCTGATGGGGCTGCCGTTTGGCCATGTACCGACCAAGGTGTTGCTACCCGTGGGGGCAAAGGTCACGTTGGCAGTGGAAGGCGGGGAGGCGCTGATTGTCTGGGGCGATCAGGTTTGATCGCATTGGCCGAGTGATTTAATTTAGCGCGACCTGAAGCCGATTTTTCCGGTCAGGCTTTTAGGCAGTAAACCGTTAAAGCGGCCGCTGATGCTGGCAATTTTTTCGCGCGCCACGGTTTCGCCGTAAGTGGTGGCCAAAATCGCCATCACGTCGCTGCGCGCGTACCACAGGCCTTGTACGTCAGGCGCATAGCGTACACGGCGGGCGACGGCGGGAAATTTTCTTTCTCCATAATCGCCTAACTCATGCAACATGAGTTCCCGAATGACTTCTGTCCGGGCGTTAAGAGCCTGCGGTGTCGGCTCAGTGCGACCCAGCAGCGCCATCAAGCTGCTGCGCAGATGGGGCGCAAAAGACGGCATGTTGAATGTGGGCAGCAAGGAACGCATGAGGTTTAGGAGCGCGAAGCTGAAAAATGAATATGAAACAAAACTAATATTTCTGCTAGATTAAGACTGTCTTGTCAGAAATGCAAGCGGGTTAGCGTGACTAAGTTAACGTGAAACAACATATAAATCAATCTCTTAGTAACCAAATGTCAAGCTGATTCTAGTTTTGAGTCCTGAAATTTTGCCGGCGACTACCCTGTATTTTTGTTAATTTACACCTTTAATATGACAACCACAAAACCATACCCTTCCCACTACATCAATGGCCAGTGGGTCAAAGCCGAGTCAACCAACACCTTGCCCGTACACGACTCCAGTACCGAAGAAGTCATGGCCACTGTGCCCGCAGGCACCGCCAAAGAAGCTGTTGCTGCCGTGCTGGCCGCCAGGGCCGCGTTTGAGGGTTGGTCAGCCTTGCCTGTTGAAACCCGCGCCGCTTACCTCGACAAGGTGGCCGCGGGTATCAAAGCCCGGTCAGACGAGCTGGCCACCGCCATTGCGCGCGAGGTCGGCATGCCGCTGAAAATGGCCAAAGCCGTACAGGTCGGCGGCCCGGCCTGGCACTGGGGCAACTTTGCCAAGGTGGCGCGCGGCTTTGAGTGGGAGAAAAAAGTCGGTAACTCGCTGGTGGTGCGCGAGGCCATTGGCGTGGTCGGCTGCATCACGCCGTGGAACTTCCCCTTAAGCCAAATCACGTTAAAAATCGCACCAGCTATGGTGGCGGGCTGCACTGTGGTGCTCAAACCGAGCGAAATTGCACCCGTCAATGCCATGATCCTGGCCGAAATCATTCACGAGGCAGGCATTCCCGCTGGCGTGTTTAACCTGGTCAACGGCATGGGCCCGGTGGTAGGCGAGGTGCTGGCCACCCACCCTGAAGTTGATATGGTGAGCTTTACAGGCTCAACCCGTGCCGGCAAGCGGGTCAGCGAGCTGGCCAGCCAAACCGTCAAGCGGATTGCGCTTGAGTTGGGGGGCAAATCAGCCAGTGTGATTCTGGACAGCGCTAATTTTGACGCTGCGGTTAAAGGCACGGTTGGTGCCTGCATGCTCAACAGCGGCCAAACCTGCTCGGCCCACACCCGCATGTTGGTGCCTGCAGCGCGCTACGAAGAAGTCAAAGCGCTGGCACAAGCAGCCATTGCCAAATTCAGCATTGGCCCTAGCCTGGATGAAGCCAGCAAGCTGGGCCCGCTGGTCAGCGCCACACAGCGCGACCGCGTGCTGGGCTTTATCAAAACCGGCATAGCCGAAGGCGCGGACGTGATTGCCGGTGGTGCCGAGGCTCCGGCGTTTGATAAAGGCTATTTTGTGCAGCCGACGATCTTGGGCATCAAGCCCACCGACACATTGGCGCAGGAAGAGATTTTTGGTCCGGTGCTGGTTGTGATGGAGTACAAAGATGAAGACGACGCCGTCGCCATTGCCAACAGCACCATCTACGGCTTGGGAGGCGCGGTGTGGGCAGGCACAGACGAAGCCGCCATGGCGGTGGCACGCCGTATGCGTACAGGCCAGGTAGACATCAATGGCGGGCCGTTCAATGCCAATGCACCGTTTGGGGGCTACAAACAGTCGGGCAATGGCCGCGAGAACGGTATTTACGGTTTTGAAGAGTTTTTGGAATTCAAATCCATGCAATTAAAACCCGCTACAGTTTGAGGGTTTTGTAACTTTACGGTAGCCCACCTCATCACATGGCAGAAGTCACCGTCGTTTTTGCCGATTTAACCGGAAGCACCGGGGTGTTTGAAGCCCTGGGCAATGCCAAAGCCACGCAGGCTATCACCCGTTTGACGGAATGGATGGGCAAGGTTTGCACGTCGCGGCGCGGCCACGTGGTCAAAAACCTGGGCGACGGCGTGCTGATGGTTTTTACGCACAACACCGACGCCGTCGAAGCCGTGACCGAGATGCAGCGCGCGCACACTGAGCGCATTAAAAGCTGGCCTGAAAAAATCAAAATGCACCTGCAAGTCGGTCTGGCTCGGGGTGAAGTGATTGAGCAGGGCGGCGACTATTTTGGTGATGCCGTGAACGTGGCTTCGCGTTTGTCAGACCTGTCTGGGCCAGACCAGATTTTGAGTACCGATACCGTCATTAACAGCCTGCCGTCAGACACACTGGTGCGCTTTCGCAGCCTGGGAGCGATGGACATCCGGGGCCGCAACGAGACCTGTATGGTCTACCGGGTGGAATGGCAAAACGAGGTGCTGACAGATTTTTTCACTGTGCCCGCCGGGTTGACACCCTTGCCATTCAGCAAAGCCGTGCCGCAGATTGGCGCCATCGCCCTGTCGTGGCTGGACGTGGCCGCAACCTTTACATCAGAACAATTGCCCATCCATATTGGCCGGGTGGATGAGTCACAGTTTGTCATCAACGACCCACGGGTGTCGCGTCTGCACGCGAAAATCATCTGGCGGGCGGGCAAGTTTTATCTTGAGGACGTCAGCAGCTACGGCACCTGGGTGCGTTTTGCGGGCAGTGACGCCATCGTCGCGCTGCGCAGGCAAGAATGCGTGCTGCTGGTGGCCGGCGAGATCGCCCTGGGCGCACCATTTGAAGACTTCACCGTGCCAACGGTCAGCTTCAGCTTTCCGGGAAAATAAAAATGAAAAGAGGCAATCATGGTCTGGTTCAAACGATTCTTATGGCTATTTTTGGCGCTGCTGGTATTGGCCGCCGCCGCTGCTGGCATTTACGTCAACCGCACGTTTCCGGCGCTTGATGGTGAGCTGAAGGCCGCTGGCTTAAAAGCCCCGGTCAGCGTCTCGCGCGACGCCGCTGACGTCACCCACATCAAAGCGCAAACGCCACAAGACGCCTGGTTTGCCATTGGCTACGTGCATGCGCAAGAGCGCGGCTGGCAGCTTGAATTTAACCGCCGTGTCATGCACGGTGAGTTGTCTGAGGCCTTTGGCCCAGCCACGCTGGATACCGACAAACTGCTGCGCACCCTGGGCATCATGCAGGCGGCCGAGCGCCAGTGGCAAGGCCTGCCTGCCGAGGGGAAAAGCGCGATGCAAGCCTACAGCGACGGCATCAATGCGTTTTATGCGCAGTCAAGTCAAGCGCTGTCGCCTGAATTTCACATCCTGGGCGTTAAACCTGGCGGTTCGTCAGGTAAACCGTGGACGCCACAAGACAGCATTGGCTGGTCACTCATGATGGCGCTGGACTTGAGCGGCAACTGGGGCAATGAGTTTGCCCGCCTGTCAGCCGCCAGGGGTTTGAGCACCGCCCAGCTGTGGCAGCTCTTCACACCGTACCCAGGCGAGCAGCCCGCCTCAAAAACGGACTTTGCCAAGCTGTATGGCGACTTGGGTGTGTACAAAGCAGTCAAACCAGGCGCTATTAAAACAGGAGCTGCTTGCGCCGGTATTCATTGGTCTGGATGCCAATTTGAACCCCTAAAAACGGCCAAAACCGCTCAAAACGATGCTTTTTTAGCCTCAAACCTGACAAACAGCCTGACGCGAGACATCACAGACTGGGGTACCAGCCTGGGCACCATCGACGGCAAGGGCTCGAATAACTGGGTGGTCGCTGGCAACCGCAGCACCAGCGGCAAACCGCTGCTGGCCAATGACCCGCACCTGGGTCTGTCAGCCCCCGCCATCTGGTACTTTGCGCACCTTGAAGCACCAGGCCTGAATGCGATTGGCGCAACACTGCCGGGCCTACCCTTCGTCGTACTCGGCCGCACCGACAAAGTCGCCTGGGGCTTTACCAACACCGGGCCTGACGTACAGGATCTGTATTTAGAGCAAATCAACCCAGCCAACCCCAAGCAGTACCGTGTACCTGGCGAAGGCCAGCCCGCCTGGGCAGACTTTAAAACCCGCGCCGAGACCATCAAAGTCAAAGGCCAGCCAGACGTGCAACTAATGGTGCGTGAGAGCCGCCACGGCCCGGTACTCAGCGATGCACAAAAGTCTCACGCTGAGGTGCTGGATACAGCCAAGTTTGTACTGGCCCTGCGCTGGGGCGCGCTAGACGATGACAACCAAACCGTGTTGTCAGGCTTGCGAAGCAACGCCGCCCAGTCGATTGAGGATTTGCAAGCCGCCTTCAGCACCTACCACTCCCCCATGCAAAGCGTGGTGATGGCAGACACCGCTGGCCGCACAGGCTTCAAAGCCGTCGGCAAGCTGCCTTTGCGTAAGCCAGACAACGACATTTTGGGCATCGCCCCTTCACCCGGCTGGGACGCACGCTACGACTGGGCCGGCTGGGTGCCCTATGTGCAAACCCCGCAAAGTGACGACGCGGCCATTGCCGCCAAAGGCTTTCTGGCTACTGCCAACCAGCGCATCACACCGCCTGACTTTCCGATCTTCATGGGCCAAGACTGGACAGTGCCGTACCGCCAGGACCGCATTGAGCAAATGCTGGCAGCCACCCCCAAGCACGACATTGCCAGCATGCAAAAGGTACAAGCCGATCAGCTGTCGATGGCCACCCTCAAACTGTTGCCGTACCTGACAACAGCCTTGGCCAGCAGCAGCCACACCCAGGCAGCCGCCAGCAAAACCGCGATGCAGGGCTTTGACGGCGTGATGCGGGCCGAGTCAGCCGCCCCGCTGATTTTTGCCGCCTGGGCCGACGAGCTGACACGCGGCGTGGTTGGCGGCAAGTTGGGCGAAGCACCGTTCAAACCCCTGTACGGCAAACGCAACTTTCGCCCAGCCATCGAAGGCATCATGGCGAGAAACGATGCCGATTGGTGCGGCGTGGCAACTTGTGCAGGTCAGTCGAGCGCGGCGCTAAACCGTGCATTAACCCGCCTGCAAAAAGACTACGGTGCAGACGCAAGCAAATGGACATGGGGCAGGGCACACAACGCCCTGTCAGCCCACAAACCCTTCGGCAATGTGCCCCTGCTGGCCAAATTCTTCGACGTGCGCGTCCCCACAGGCGGCGACACCTTCACCGTCAACGTCGGCCAATACTGGGCCAACGACGACAAACTACCCTTCGCCAATCGACATGCTGCGTCGATGCGCACCTTGTTCGATTTGGCTGATTTGGAGAAGTCACAGTTCATTTACCAAACCGGGCAGAGTGGGCTGGTGTTTTCAAGCCGGTACCGGGATATGAGTGAGGGCTGGGCTAGGGTTGAGTACCGGGCTTTGCAGATGAAGCCGGTGGGGATGATGCATCAGCTTAGGCTGGTGCCTTGAGTGCTGAGACTTTAAAAGCTTCTCCGCTTTCGAGAGTATTTCCAGTCGTTCTAAAATGCGGAATCGTGCTGTGTGTGAATGAATACGAGCTTAATAAGCTCCCAAAAAAATAGCGATTTAGGCAAAAGAAAACGAATCAAATAGAGGTTTTTTTAGCGCCTAGACTAATATAGGGTTGAAATTCAAAAGATAAATCAACTCTGGAAAATTTTTTATATTGCAGCGCCTTTCACGTATCGCAGGGCTCTCGCTACGCATCAGTTTGAGCTTCTTAGTTCTATCCATTGCCCATGCCAATACTCTTTAACTCACTACTTCTATCTGAAGAAGCGTGGGAGCTTCCGTCAGATTTTTATTCATGCTGGAATGCACGAGGCCTTTACAACCCTCTTCAATTTGTACTTCGCCTTCGACCGGATATTCACCGAGCTCTCGACAGTGCGCCCGCAGGGCTCGTGATGCGGAATCAGTTGTCCGAAGAACAGCTCCTAGCATTTTCGACTTTTCTGCACGAGAACATTCACTGGTGGCAACACGTAGGGTCAACAACTGGACTTCTTCTCAGCCTTATCTATCCAGCCCAGTCACATTTGAATCATAAGTATCTGAAGGCAATCCTCGCTAACCTTGGGCCGGTAAAGTCCATTCGCGATTACAACCTCTTGAATGCGAAGCCTAGTGGCGAAGAAACAGAACTCGACAAAAACATAAATATTGCTCTAAATAATTGGCACGACATTGAGTTCTATCGTTGGTTCGTAATTGATCCCAAGAACATCAAAGAAAAAATCAATGACCCTTACTTTGAATGTGTAGGGCATTCCTACAATGTTGCTATTGGTGCCGTACTTTGGCTCCTTTCGTCGACTGTTGATCCTGACCTCGAAATTTTTCCCGACCCTAGAACTTGGGAAGCTAAAGCACAGAAATTGCGCGACACCAAAGTTTCTGGCTTCTACTATTGCTCCCCTATATGCCTTCCTCCGATTGGCGCAAAAGAGATATTTGAAGGACAAGCGCGGTTTAACCAATTACAGTATTTGTATCTCTCTTCGGGACGAACGATAAGTTGGGATGACTTCGATAAAGCGGGGATGTTTACCGAAGTTTATGTAGAGGCGTTTCAGTGCTTTTTAGATCTCACGGGATTGGGGCTCCCAGCAGAACTTGATGATTCTGTAGTTGGTTTATTTTTAGTTGTTTGCGATATTTCAATCAATCCTGCCGAATGTTTTATCGAAGACCTCATCGATTTTGAAAGGCTAATCGAGATCCATGATCCCGGATTGCGGTTCATTCAATTGTGTTCGGCCATCAAGGACGACATAGGTTCGTTTCGTGGGTGTATCACAGATTATTCAGCGACGGAATACTGGAAGGTTTCTGATCTACTGTGTTCTACAACTGGTTTTACCAGCCCTCGCACCTTATTTCAAACCGTGGCTTCTTGGCCAAGTAAACTTCCAAGCGTTGAAAAGCTTCTTGAGGAAGACGAGACATTTTGTTTTACGCTGGGCAATCTACCTGTACGAGTCTTCCTGGCTCGGTTCATCCGTTTTCAAATAGACAAATTAGCAAATCCGGAATTTTTCTGTTGGCCCGGTGTTTGGATGACCACAGGTAAGGACGGTGGGATTACACCTGAGAAAGCACTTTCTTTATTTGAAGAGCATCGAGCCCTTTTCTTGGACAAGGAAGACGGCGATGTTTATCCAAGAACATTTATCAATCGTGACGAAACCGCAGTGCAAGAGACATTTGACACCTTCTATTCTTGGGTTGCGATTTATGAACTTACCCGTCAATGGCTAGTAGGTAAAGGTGAGTTCGACTGCGACTTTTCTTGGCTTTCGAGTAAATATTCGCAGAGCGAGATGGAGGAGTGGGCATCCAGCCGATTTAAGGAGGCGTTTGGTATCGCCACAAACGAATTCAAAGTCATTAGGGGTCAATCTGGTTCAGAGTCCGATTAATCTACTGGCGCTATCAATGCAGGAGCTGCTCGCGCACATATCTATCGGTCGGAAGCCCTGAAACATGCTTGAAAATGGACTAAAAAAGCTTTTGGCGACTCTTGACCCTGGCAGGTTTGTTCGGTTTGCCGTTTTTTCAACTACCAATGTAGACTATTCATCAATTCGAGAAAGTAGCTTATGGTTCATTTCGTTCGCAAGCGCTTGCAAGTATTTGTATCGTCAACATACTCAGATCTGCGCGACGAGCGTCAAGCTGCAGTGGAGGCAATACTTGTAGCCGGCCACATACCGGCTGGAATGGAACTATTCACCTCTGGTGATGAATCCCAGATGGAAGCAATAAAACAGTGGATTGATGAATCGGATGTCTACCTCCTAATTCTTGGTGGCAGATATGGGAGCGTCGAACCAAGCTCCCGCAAGAGTTACACGCGTCTGGAATATGAATACGCGATGCAAATTGGCAAACCGATGTTTTCCTGCGTTGTAACTGAGAAGGCACTTGAAGATCGAGTGAAAAAAATGGGGTCAAGCGCACTCGAAACTGGTGATCCCGCCGGACTGCGGGACTTTCGAAGCGTAGTCCTGTCTAGGCTTGTACGATTTTGGGATGACCCTAAAGACATAAAGATTACTGTTGGTGAAACGCTGGCTCAATTTGCTCGGCGCGATGATCTAATGGGGTGGGTAAGACCCGAGGACTCTGGCGTAGACGTGAATAGCTTGGCGGACGAGATCGCCAGACTAAGTAAAGAGAATGCTCGGCTTCGAGAGCATAAAAGCGCTCAAGCAGAGCCCACTATTCTCGGGTTTACTTTTACTGAACTTGTCGACTTTCTGACACACAAGAATCTTTTAAGTTTTCTCTGGAAGAATCGAAACAAGCTCTATTCCAGAGATGGCATTGATTCAGATCCGATGAAGAAATGTGAGGAACTTACATTTATTGGACTTTTAGAATCGGACCACGGTTACGACTACCGACTCTCGGATGAAGGCCTTAAGTTCTTAAATCGCTTGGACTTCATGAACCTCCGAGATCAGGCGAGTAAGGGGGCAACTCAGGTAAGCCTCCCGGTAAAACAATAATTCTGAAATAGTCGGGGCAGCTTCCAATTAATCTGCAATCGCTATCAATTCAGGAGCTGCTCGCGCACATATCCATTGGTCTGAAGCCCTAAAACATACCTGAAAACGGGCTAAAAACAGCATTTCAACACCGCCAGCCAGTCAAAACCGCCTCAAAAAGCAGCCCAAAACCCGAAAAACAGCCGTTTTAGGGTGTCAAATCGGCCTCCAGACCAATAAATACGGGCGCAAGCAGCTATGAAAAATATAGCAATCTACACCGTCTCCAAGCGCTGCGCCATATCAGGAAACTGCGCGACCGTGAGTATCAGCAAGGCAACCAGGCGCGAAAGCGCGTTTTACAAAGGTGGACACCCATGAAAGCAGAATACGATCTCTCCAAGCTAAAGTCTCGCAAGAACCCTTACGCCTCCAAGCTGAAGAAGCCCGTCACGATGCGGCTGTCAGAAGACGTTGTGCAATATTTCAAGGGTATGGCTGAAGAGGCTGGCGTGCCTTACCAAAGCCTGATTAACCTCTACCTGCGCGACTGCCTTGCCAATAGCCGAAAGGTGCAGATCAATTGGCCCCAAGCGGCTTGACGTGACTGTCAACGAACACCACAGGTAAGTCCTGCAGCAGAACAATTGGGGCAGACTCCGATTAATCGGCCGGCAACAGATTTCTGCCAGCCTCGCATAAATCTGGTGGCCGAAGAAGCAAATTGTCTAGCGCAACTCACCTTGGCAAAATCACTCAGATGTGGGATGCTGCGAACACTGACAAAACTTTAAAAAATCCGTGGTGCTGTGTCGCTAAAACCAAGGTTTTTTAACCAAACAGTACCCCAAACCTGCTTTGATGGAGATCCTGAATGTCCATGCTGTCATGGCCCTTGACTTTAGCTTTGTTGCTGCTGGCCACCGCTGGTTTTGCCCAGACTGCGCCGCAGCCTGGGCCAAGCCCCCAGAGGTGTGGGGACGTGGCGGTGATACAGACGCACGATGGCAGCACGACGCGCTTTGCCTTTGTCGCTCCAGCGCAGCCGGGCAAGGACATGGTGCCCGTCACGCTGGCCTTGCTGGCGGGAGGCTCGGGGCATGTCAATCTTGACGATGGCGGCTGCCCACGTGGGCTCAAGGGCAATTCACTGATTCGCTCCATCCCGCTGTTTAATGCGGCGGGGTTCGGTACCGCATTAATCGACGCGCCATCGGACTTTCATGGCGAAGACGGCCTGGGAGGATTCAGGACAAACGAGAAGCACGCGCGTGACCTGGGAAACGTGATTGCAGACCTGCGCGCCCGCACCAAAGGTGTGGTCTGGATCGTGGGGACGAGTCGCGGTTCGATCTCTGCAGCCAATGCTGCGTCCCGTCTGTCGGGTGCCGCGGCGCCTGACGGCGTGGTGCTGACATCGGCCCTGATGGCTGGCCAGAGCGGGGCGCGCAAAGCATGGGTGGCGCAGACGGTTTTTGACCTGTCCCTTGAAAATATTCGAGTGCCGCTGCTGGTGATTGGTCATGCGGCTGACAAGTGCATACGCTCGCCCGCTGACGCCATGGTCAAAATCCTTGCCCGGACAAAGACCGTACGGCAGCAGCTTGTGACTGTCAGCGGCGGGCCGGTGCATGACGGCCAGGCAGGTCTGGATGCCTGTGAAGGTCGTTCTCCGCATGGTTATGTTGAACAGGAAGCAGAGGTTGCCGCAGGAATAGTACGGTTTGTTCGGGGTGAAAAGTACTAGGTCAAGCGCACGATGTCGACTTGTTGACAGCGTTAAAAACAGCTATTTCCTATTATCGTGAGTGCTGCCGGCTACTACTTAAATAGTATAAGTCATCAGGGGGAAATTGCCGGCAATTGTTCACCAATCAATTCATTTGTTGGTCGCCAGCATTGCATAACACCCCAGCAGTTTTAAAGTGGGCAGCTTTGCTGCCGATCTGATTACTTGTGGGCGTCACTGTTTGTGTGCAGAATCACGATCATCAACTAAAGGGATTCACACCATGGACAAGCTCAACCTTAGCCGTCGCCGTCATTTCACTCATGTCGCACTTGCCGCTTTGGCTTGTAGCACCCTTGGAGGACAGGCACTGGCCCAGCAGCCAGCCCAAAAGATTTCGGGCCCGCAGGCCAGGTACTGGATCAATGCAGAAACTACCACTGGCATGATGGCTGGCATGCAAGCCGGGGGTGGCGGTTTTGGTGCGGCGATGGGCGCCTTGCTGGGTGGGTCGAGCGGTGGACCTAACAAGTCCTTGCTGCTAGAACTGGGTGCTGTGCGCGATGCCGCGCCTGCCAGTGGGCAACATGCCATTCCCGCGCCGCTCGGTATGGGGGCATCTTTGCCGCTAGTCGGCCCCAACCCTGGCGTAAAGCAGCCTCGTGAAGAGCGCGACGTTCCTGAGATGCGTGAGCCTGAGGGCAATATGCGTATGCTGTTTTTTTGGGGCTGTGGCGAGACAGTTGGCGCGGGTCAGCCTGTTATTTTGGACATGAAAGAAATGCGCTCAGGCAAGCTGCCGGCTGGCATGCAATCCGCGTCGGTGCGTGACAACGCGCGCGGGCCAGCCTTTGGGCGCGACCGGGGCTACGCTGACTGGCCCAACACCAAAGACAGCACCCGTGTGCCCAGCAGTGCGTCGCTGGTGGGCGACCATGTGGTGAGCAGCAACATCAGCAATGACATCCGCTTTACTGTCGCGCCAGACAACGACTATCTGGGTGGGTTAAACCTGAACAATTCAGCCTCCACAGCAGGTGGCAACACGCTGAACTGGAACAATTTGGACCGCGCGCTGGGCTACTTTGCCACCGCGATGGGCATGCGCGAAACCGCCCCTAAAAATAGCGACATGGTGCTGTGGAATTCCAGCAGCCAAAAAATGCTGGGCGGAGAAAACCTCATGGGATTTTTGCCGCCAGCTGAGGTTTCGCGTCTGGTCAGTGAGCGTGTTGTCATGACACCCGGCACCACGCAATGCACCATTCCCAAGGCGGTACTGGACGCAGCAGGCGGGCAAATGTTGATGAGTAATCTCAATGCCTTTGGGCCCGAGCTGAACGTTGTGCAGCCGCCGCGCCCGCAAGACCCACGCGTTGAATGGAAGCAGGACTACGCCGTCAAGCTGCGCACCCGCTCTTACACCAGCAGCATGAACGCCATGGCCGCTACGGGCGGCTCCCGCACCAGCCGCAGCGCACCTGACGGCAGTTCAAACCAGGGCGCGCCGACTGCAGCAGATACCTCGGGCCAAAACGACAAACCGGCTGGCGGCTTGTTGCCAAACCTGGGCGGCGCGGGTAATGTGCTTAGAGGCCTTTTTGGCCGATAACTGGTTACTGGTTACTGGGCTCAAATTTCTGCTGGCCAGCCGTCATCAAGCTGGCACGGCATCCACATTAGCCCGGTCCCAATGCCGATGCTGGGCAATGGCCGCGATGAAGTCTTGCGAAATCTGCCCGTCTGGTACTTTGCGGGCATCGGCCACCAGCACGCCCGCAGCGGGCAGGGCGATCAGCTCGGCGTTTTTACCTGCGCTTAAGCCTAAGGTGGCCAGCAGTTGTACGCCTTCGTTCAGCGCACAAATCGTTTTGCAGTGTTTGTAGGCTTCCAGCACAAAATGCACCGCGTCGCCTATGGCTGCCAGCGCTGTTGCGCTTTGTGCGCCGCCGGGTATCAGTACCGCGTCAAACATGACGGAGGGCATGTTGCCGAAGGTGTGGTCGACCGGTAGTTGCTTGCCGGTGGCGGTGCTGACCGTGCCCAGGTGGGTGCCGACCAGCTTGCACACAGCGCCAGCCTGGGTCAGGTCGTGAACGATTTGTTTGAAGGTTGCGGGCTCGATGCCGTCGCCGACCAAAATGGCTACTTTTCGGGTTTTGATGCCGTTGCTTGCCTTGCCCTGCATGCTCAAGGCTTCGTCGCTGTCTACCTTGTTGGTGATGCGCAAGGCCCTGAAGCCCAAGCGCCCGGCCGCGGCTTTCGCATCAGGGGGGCTGATACCCAGGTTGGTTGATACACGGGTGGCGAGTTTGATGTCGACATGGGCGAGGTTGTCGACCATACGCTGGCGGATTTCTGGTACTTCGACTTTAGACAGCTCAAACCTGAACGCCGCGACGATGTGGTCTTTTTCAACCGTGGTCTGGCTGTTCCAAAACAAAGTGGCTTGGGAAAAATGGTCGTCAAACGACGGGCTGCGGGCGCGGATTTTGGGCGGCTCGATTTGCTCTGGGTAAGACTGAAAACCTTGGGCTGCACCGTCGATTCTGAACTCTGTGCCGTTGGCCAGGGTGTTGGGCTCATAGGCCACGCGGCCCTTGGGGATCGTCATGCGATGAATGCCGTCGCGTTGAAAATTGTGCATCGGGCACACGCCGCGGTTGATCGGGATTTCATGAAAATTGGCGCCACCCAGGCGGGAGAGTTGGGTGTCGGTGTATGAAAACAAGCGCCCTTGCAGCAGCGGGTCGTTTGAAAAGTCAATGCCCGGCACCAGGTGGCCGGGGTGAAATGCGACCTGCTCGGTTTCGGCAAAAAAGTTGTCGGGGTTACGGTTGAGCGTCATTTTGCCGATGAGTTGCACCGGCACTTGTGATTCAGGTATCAGCTTGGTGGCGTCCAGAATGTCAAAGCCCAGCTCGGCCTCTTTGCCTTCGTCGACGATTTGCACGCCCAGTTCCCACTCGGGGAAGTTGCCACTGTCAATGGCTTCCCACAAGTCGCGGCGGTGAAAGTCTGCGTCTTTGCCCGCCAGCTTTTGCGCCTCGTCCCAGGCCAGGCTGTGTACACCCAGCTTGGGCTTCCAGTGGAATTTAACGAAGTGCGACACGCCCTGGGCGTTGATAAAACGAAACGCATGAACGCCAAAACCTTCCATCATGCGCAGGCTGCGAGGGATGGCGCGGTCTGACATGATCCACATCAGCATGTGGGTGGTCTCAGGCATCAGGGTTGCAAAGTCCCAAAAGGTGTCGTGCGCGCTGGCAGCTTGCGGCATGCCGTTGTGCGGCTCGGTTTTGACGGCGTGAATCAAGTCTGGGAACTTGATCGCGTCTTGAATAAAAAACACCGGAATGTTGTTGCCCACCAAGTCGTAGTTGCCCTCTTGGGTGTAAAACTTGACGGCAAAACCGCGCGCGTCGCGCACCGTGTCGGCTGAGCCTGCCCCACCGGCGACGGTTGAAAACCGCACAAACACGGGCGTTTCAATGTCTGGGCCTTGCAAAAACCCGGCGCTGGTGTACTGCACCATCGACTTGTAGGGTTTGAAGACGCCATGCGCAGCAGAACCACGGGCATGCACCACGCGTTCGGGGATGCGTTCGTGGTCAAAGTGGGTGATTTTTTCACGCAGAATGAAATCTTCAAGCAGGGTAGGGCCGCGTGCGCCTGCTTTGAGGGAATTATGGTTGTCAGGGATCTGCAGGCCCTGGTTGGTCGTTAGCAGTGGGGCGTTTGGTTCGGTGAAAGCGTCGAGCTGTTGCTGTTTGATTTTGGCGTTTTCAGTGTTTTTTGCGGCACCGTTGCTGGCGCTTTTACGCTTGATGGGGGTCATGGCTTGTTACCGAAGTGGCCGTGGCACACGCCACCTGCACACGGTAGTGCACTCACATCACAAATCAGGTAGCCACATGACGGCGCGTCATGTAAGACGAGGGCTACCCCTTGTGTGTTCAGGGCGTCGACGTGTTGGTCTGCTGGCGCTGAATTTCGCTTTTTTTCATCGCCATGTAGCTGGCTTTGTCGGTTTCCCGGAGTTGCGTTGGGTACTGCTCGGTCGAGTCAAACCATTTTTCAAGTCGCCTGTTGACTTGGTTGGCTGGGGGCAGGGGCAATGCTTGCAGGTAAGCATCAATGGCCAAGTAATAGCGCATGGTGTTGCGCTAAAACGCGCCGCGAGCGCCACCGACTTAGCTGGCATTAGTGTTGGCCGTGGACGGTGTTTTGACGCTAAAGCCTACCTTGCCACGCCCGCCAGTGGCCAGGTAACCCTGCATGGCCAGTTGGCCTGCCATGCCGTATTCATACGAATAGCGCAAATGCATGAAGGTTTTGTTGTCGTCAAGCGGCGTGGCCTGCAACTCAATGCGGTAGTTGCTGGTACCCAGTGGGCCTTTTTCAGCATTAAGTTGAACCGCAAGCAGGCTGGCCGATGTGCTGACCTGTCGCATAACGAACTCCAGCCCAAACGAGTCCTGCAAGGTTTGAGGCGTTTTTTTGCCGATATGAACTTTAAGGATTGTTGGGTTGCTGCCTGGCACTATGCGGCAATACTTGGTGTTGATGTGCAAGATCATCACGTCGCACCAGGTGTTGCCGCTGCGAAACGCTGTGCTGACGGCTGCAAACGGCGCATCTAAAACCGCATAGGCATTGCCGCTGACGAGATCGCCAGACTCTGTGGAATCCAGAACCAATGGCCTACCGTAAGCGTTGTTGGCCAAGGCACTTGCAAGGGTGCCGTGCCTGGCAAGCAGCGTGCTGGCGTCTGCCGCCGATACCTGACCCCAAGCCGCAGTGGCAAGACATGCCGCAAACAGGGCGGCGAGGCATCGCATCTGTTTTGGGCTGGTTGATTTATTAGTTAACATAATATACATCGTGGAATATCCAATCTGACCCTAGAAGGGGTCGCCAATGCTTTGCAGACCGCATGGAGCTTGCAAAGCGCTTTCGCGGCATGCTCGCTGACCTGGGCTTAAAACCCGCTCAGGCCGCGAAGATGCTGCACGTTTCACTTCGTACTGTACATAACTGGAACAGTGGTCGCCACCAGATTCCGGTCATGGCCTACAAGCTGTTGCGGATGATGCGATACATGGAGCTGCCGGGTCAAAGCTGGCAAGGCTGGCATTTCAGCCGGGGCATGCTCATAACGCCCGAAGGTCGGGCAATATCGGGCAAGGATGGCGCGTGGTGGTCGATGCTGGTTCGCCAAGCCCACAGCTTCGGCCAGCTCTACCGGGAGCGCAACTTGGAGCGCTTGGCTCAAAAGCAGGCAGACGCTGGCCATGTACAAGCTTCCGGCCTCGCTGCCGTAGGCAGCGTGCCGGATGCTGGGCTTGTCTCAGTATCAACAACCCCGACAGGCCAGTCTGGACAATCCCGCCAAGATGGGGTCATAATGGGGTCATGGCCTACAATCTCAGACTTCCCGCCGCTCTCGATGCCGACGCTAGAACCCGCTGTGAGCGCCTCGGTATCAGCCTCAACGCCCTTATCTGCGTCGCCCTTGACGGCTACCTGCGCGGCAATTCAGGGCAAGCCCTTGCACCCGGCGAACCCCGAGACAGTCCCGGCGCAGCCGGGTCTCAGCCTGCTGCCGCTGCCCGACCTGCTGCCGGACTCGTGGCTGAATCGGTCGTACCTGGGCAACCGCTGGCAGTTCCCAAAGACGACGCTGCCGAGCGGGCAAGGGTCTTTCCCAAGCTCAGCAAAGCCCAAAGGCGGGACATCACAGCGCGTGAACGGGCGGCCAGAAAAGGCCAGTTCTAAGGCAAGCCCTGAGCTGGTCGGAGGTGCAGCATGAGCCCGGTGACGATGGTCTGGAAGACCGAAAAGCGTCCCGCTGACTGCTGGGACTGGATAACGCCTGAGGACGTCTGCAGGCACGCTCTAGCGGCCTTTGTGATGGCAGCCCAATCGCAGAAGCAGCCAGACGGTGAGCGCTTCATCACCGATGGCGTGCCTTGGGCAGGCCGTCAAACCTTTGCGGATAATCTGGCGCTGCTGTTTGAGCTGCGCCTCAAGACCGAGGGCTATCAGCTCGGGGTCGAGCAGGATTGGCAGGCCAAAGCAAGGCAGCTCCAGAAGTGGCAACAGGGGTCAGAGCACCCCAAAGTATCAACAACTTTGCCAGTGGCTCCTATGGCCGGAACGGCCATGAAGCGAAGCGGCACTGAACCCGCCTTGAGCGCACCTGGCACGCTAAAAGCCAATCCCGAAGGGTTGGCCTTCGACGCGGGAAACGGTCTTCAAAACCGCGCTGCCCTGCCCTGCGCGCCCTGAAAAGCCTGTCCCCTCAAGGCTCAAAAAAATTTACCCAACTCATGAAGAAACTGCATTAATCTAGGAGCACTCAATGACATATACATCGTGGAACATTAAATGAATATGTAAAACCAACAGAGAACCGGCTTTCACCAAGTCCCCGTGGCTTGTTTGCTGCGCATCGCCTTGGTCAGCAGCTCCGCTGAATCAAGCCGATTACCGCGCTGGGCGAACTGCAAGGCTGTCAGGCCAACTTGATTCTTAAGCAATGGGTCTGCGCCTTCTTCCAGCAGCAACTTGACGGACTGCGGGTTGCCGTACATGCTGGCCATCATCAGCGGTGTGGAGCCGTTGGGCGACTCGGCGTCGATATAGGCAGAGTTCTCAAGTAGCAGCTTGATGACATCAACATGCCCGAAGCTTGCAGCGTAATGCAGCGGCGTCCAGCCTGTTTTGTTGACGTCAGCGCCTTTCTTGATCATTTTTGCGACCAATTCGAGCTGGCCTTTCAAGGCTGCAAGCATTAAAGGGCTTTCACCCAGTGGGTTCAGGGCGTTCAGCTCGATTTTCGGGGCATCCAGCAGCGCGTTGGCCGCCTTGAGTGACGGCTCCCGAATGGCGAGGATCAGGCCATGCTGATTTTTTGGGTCGACTGTGTTGGGATCAAAGCCGCGAGCCAAAAGCTGCTGAATGGTGGACGGATCGTCATTTTTGATGGCTTGGAAAAAATCTTCATAGGAGCCAGCATGAGAAGAACTAAAACCAATTAAAACAGCAAGATATATTGTTTTCTTAAAGTAAAGTATCAAGTAATTCATGGCGTATTAAACCGTTTGAACGCCAGTAAAAAGCGTCTCAAAGTTATGACTCGTCGCTTGCGCAATGGTTTCAAGGCTTTCGCCTTTTAACTCGGCAATGAGCTTGGCGACATATGGCACATAGGAAGGATTGTTGGTTTTGCCGCGATACGGAACAGGTGCCAAATACGGGCTGTCGGTTTCAATCAGCATCCGGTCTAGCGGCACAAACTGGGCTACTTCACGCAGGTCTGATGCCGTTTTGAAGGTCAAAATACCCGAAAAAGAAATGTAAAAACCCATGTCCAGGGCGGCCTTGGCCACCGCTTGGGTTTCGGTAAAGCAATGAAAAACGCCTGTTGCTCTCGCCATTGAACCTGCGCCCTCACCCCCTTCACTCTCCTCCTTCAAAATCGCCAGGGTGTCAGCAGACGCGCTGCGGGTGTGGATGATGAGCGGTTTGCTCACCTGCCTGGCCGCACGAATATGGACCCGAAAGCGCTCGCGCTGCCATGCCATGTCGGCCACAGTACGATCACCGAGCCGAAAATAGTCCAGACCGGTCTCGCCAATACCGACAACTTTGGGCAAGGCTGACCTTTGCACCAGATCATGGACGGTGGGCTCCAGCACGTCCTCGTTGTCAGGATGGACGCCAACGCTGGACCAAAAATTGTCATAAGTGGTGGCCAGTGCGTGGACTTCTTCAAACTCTTCCAGCGTGGTGCAAATGCACAGGGCTCGGTCAACTTGGGCGTCTGCCATGGCCTGGCGGATGTGCGGGAGCTCGGCTTTGAGCTGGGGAAAGCTTAAATGGCAATGGGAGTCGGTAAACATGCAAAAAAAGCGTAAAAAATGGCCTTTTTAGGCATTAAAAATGGCTGCAGACCAATAAATACGGGCGCAAGCAGCTACTGAATAAATAGCAACTTAAATCGTTTGTGTCGGTCTTTCAGACGCCAAATGTGCGCCCAAAATTTCCTCGATCTTCAGTTTCAGCAAGCGAGATTTTTCATCGTTCGGAAAGCGCACCCCGACGCCTTGGGTGCGGTTGCCAGCAGCCCTGGCGGGTGTGACCCAAGCCACCTTGCCGGCGATCGGGTAGCGCTGGGTGTCGTCTGGCAGCGTCATCAAAACGTAAACGTCGGCGCCAAGCTGGTATTCGCGCGCTGTCGGTATAAAAACGCCACCCTCGATAAACAGCGGAATGTAAGCGGCATACAAAGCGCCCTTTTCCTTAATGGCCAATTGCACGACGCTGGGCCGAGCCGCAGCAGATGCAGTGGCCACGGGGCTTGTAGGAGATGCAGGAGGCTTGGCGCTCATGGGCGTAGTTTATCGGTTTGCTGGGCTGGGTTTTGTAGTGAAATGACTTATTTTGAATTCAGGGCGATTTTGGCTCGGCTGGCCAGGGATTCGAGCATCAAACCGGGGTTGTAGGGGTGCTCAACCGTGCGAGAGGTGGTTGCAAGCTCTTTGGCCCAAGTGGCCAAGGCAAACATGCCGGACTTGGGCTGGGCAGTGGGCAAATCAGCAGGGCTGAAAAATCGCGGCAGGGCACCTGTTTTGACAGCCCAAACATCGTGGCAAAGCTTTTGCAGGGCATCAACAGCCTGTGACGGCAAAAAGTCACTCAGGGCCGCCACGTCGCCTCTGGCCATGGCTTTGGGTAGCGCCTGCCAGCTTTGGGCGATGGCTGCGGCTTGGCCGCTTTGTACCCAGGCCAATGCGTCAGCCGGCCGACCGCCAGCGGCAGTCAGCAAGGTTGTTAAATCAGCGGGTGTTGGTGGTTTGGCAGGCTTTTTATCATCGCCCTGCTCTCGCATACTGGCTGCTTGCAGCCAGGCCAGCGCCTCATCAAAACCTGGCCAAACCATGGTGTGGCCCAGGCAGCGGCTGCGGATGGTGGGCAACAACTGGTGCGTCGCCTCGGTGGCCAAGATGAATTTGACGGCGCCGGGCGGCTCTTCAAGCGTTTTGAGCAGGGTGTTAGCGGTGATGCCGTTCATGCGCTCGGCCGGAAAGACCAGCACCACCTTGGTCGTGCCGCGCGAACGGGTGAACTGGGTGAAAGAAACGACCTCGCGCGCAGCATCGACCTTGATTTCTTTGCTGGGTTTGCGTTTTTTACTGTCCAAATCGTCTTGGGTTTTCTCGTCGAGTGGCCAACCAAGTTCTAGCGAAAGTACCTCCGGCATCAGCACGGCCAGGTCGGCATGGGTGTGTACGTCAACCGCGTGGCAACTGCGGCATACGCCGCAGGCGCCTTGTGGGCTGGGTTTTTCACACAGCCAGGCGCGCGCCAGTGCCAGTGCCAGTTCAAACTGCCCCAAGCCTGAAGGGCCCGCGAGCAACCAGGCGTGGCCGCGTTGGTTGAGCAGGCTTTCCAGCTGCGTTTGCAGCCACGGCGCCAGGGCAGGTTTGCTCATACCCATCCTTTGCCAGTGAATACGCTTAAAACGTCCAGCCACACGGCTGCGCGGTCTTGTGCGGCGTCGATTCGGGCAAAGCGGCTGGGCTCGGCACTTTGCCGGTCAGCATAGCCTTGCGCCACGCGGCTGAAGAACTCAACAGGCTGGGCTTCAAACTTGTCGGGCACACGCGCCCCTGCCAGGCGTTTGGCTGCCTCGCTCGGACTCAGGTCAAACCACACTGTCAGGTCGGGTTGCACCAAGCTGTCTGTACCGGCAGATTGCACCCATTGCTCTAGTGTGCGCAGGGTGGTCAAGTCAAAGCCGCGCCCGCCGCCCTGGTAGGCAAAGGTGGCATCGGTAAAACGGTCACACAGCACCACATCACCGCGCGCCAAGGCGGGCAGGATGACCGTGGCCAAGTGGTCGCGCCGGGCGGCGAAGATCAACAGCGACTCGGTTAGTGAATCCATAGCGTCGTTCAGCACCATCGCACGCAGCTTTTCGGCCAGTGGTGTGCCGCCGGGCTCGCGGGTCAGCGTGACAGCGCGGCCAGCGGCCTTAAAGGCATCGGCCAGGCCGCTGAT
This sequence comes from Polaromonas sp., assembly GCA_031414215.1. GTDB lineage: Bacteria > Pseudomonadota > Gammaproteobacteria > Burkholderiales > Burkholderiaceae_C > Polaromonas. The sequence continues at coordinate 24,015 of JANNVB010000044.1, forward strand.
GTGCGTGGACTTGCCTGCGCCGTCTATGCCTTCGAAGCTGATAAAGAGGCCAGTCATTGTTTTCGTATGTACTTATTCACGGCGTTATTGTGTTCATCAAGCGTGGCGCTGAACTGGCTAGATCCATCTCCCCGGGCCACGAAGTAAAACGCTTTTGTCGGTGCGGGCTGCACCGCCGCCAGCAACGCCGCTTTGCCGGGCATGGCAATCGGCGTGGGCGGCAAACCGCCTCGGGTGTAGGTGTTGTAGGGCGTGTCTGCCAGCAAATCGCGTTTTCTCAGGTTGCCGTCAAAAGCGTCACCCAGGCCGTAAATCACGGTCGGGTCGGTTTGCAAGCGCATGTTGATGCGCAGCCGATTCGTGAACACGCCGGCAATTTGCCCCCTGTCGGTGGGTTTACCGGTTTCTTTTTCAACAATGCTGGCCAGAATCAAGGCTTCGTCACGTGTCTTCAGCGGCGTATCAGCACTGCGCAAAGCCCAAGCCGCATCCAAGCGCTTGTCCATGGCTTTTGCCGCGCGTTTGAGTACCGCCAAATCGCTGGAGCCTTTGGCGTAGCTGTAGGTGTCAGGAAAAAACCGCCCCTCAGGGTGAATGCCCGATTTACCCAACTTTTCCATGATCATTTCGGGCTGAAGACCAACAGAATCGGGCGCGAGCAGCTCTGCTTTTTGTAGCGCTGCACGCACCTGGTTAAAGCTCCAGCCTTCAACCAGGGTGACGCTTTTGAGCGCCTGGTCACCGCGCACCACCATGCTGAGCAGGCTGCGCGGCGTACTGCCCGGCGTGATTTCATAGCTCCCGGCTTTGATTTGCCGCGCCTGGCCTGAGACGCGAAACCACAGTTGCAGCAACATCAAGTTCACATCAGCGCCGCTCGCAACAATGGTTTCAGCCACTTGCGCGGCGCGGGTGCCGGGTTCGATTTCCAGGTCCAGCACCTGGCTACCCGCAGGCAAATTCAAACGAATGGGGTTGTGTAACCACCAAGCTGCTGCGCCTGCGGCCAAGATTGCCAGCAACAGCACAAACATCAGCAGTCTTGTAAAAACACGCACCACGCTGAAACTACCTTTTCATAAAACGCACAAACCAGCAAGCCATGATAATTCAGGCCATGACGACATCACCCTCTTCCCCCACGGTACTTTCAATTTCCGGTGTAGCAAAACTCAGCCATTTGGGTGTGATTCGCGCCACTGGCCCGGATGCCGCTACCTTTTTGCAAGGGCAACTGACGCAGGACCTGGTCAGCATGGGGCTGGATTCAGCGCGGCTGGCCGCTTTTTGTAACGCCAAGGGGCGTATGCAGGCCAGTTTTGTGGTTTTTAAACGTAAAAGCGATGACGGGTCAGATGAGCTATTGATGGTGTGCAGTGCAGACATATTGGCACAAACCTTGAAACGCCTGAATATGTTTGTCATGCGCGCCAAAGCCAAACTGCTGGACGCCAGCGCTGATTTCAATCTGTATGGGGTCGCGGGAGACGCTATTAATATAGGAGCTGCTTGCGCCCATATTCATTGGTCAAAGCATGATTTTGATGGTAAAAACAACGTGTTTTTATACCCTGGATCGGGTTTTGAGCGGGTTTTATGCTGCGTTCCCGCTGGCTTACCGCCGCCCGCAGGGGCGGACTTGCAACCAGACACCTGGAACTGGCTGGAGGTGCAATCCGGCATCGCCATGATCAGCCAGCCGATTTTTGAGGCTTTTGTGCCGCAAATGCTGAACTATGAATCTGTCGGTGGCGTGAACTTCAAAAAAGGCTGCTACCCCGGCCAGGAGGTGGTGGCGCGCAGCCAGTTCAGGGGGACACTGAAGCGCCGGGCTTATGTGGTGCATGGCTTGGGGCAGATGCACGTAGGAAAAGAGGTTTTTCACGAAAGCGATGCTGAGCAGCCTTGCGGGCTGGTTGCAGCCTGTGCGCCCCACCCGTCTGGCGGCTTTGATGCAATTGTGTCGATGCAAACATCGGCAGCATCTGGTGGTGCGCTCACCTTAAGCGGCCCGCAAGGTACCGCCTTGAATCTGCTGCCGCTGCCCTACCCTTTGCTGGACGACATTTGAACTGGGTCAAACCACCCTCGCAAGTGGTTTTTGACTTTACAGTTTTGCTAGCAGCTGAGGCGGTATCTGCTTGCGCAAAGCCTCGCGGTCTTTTTCAGGTGTCGCCTCAAGTGCACCTTTAAATGCCGCCACCGCTTTGCCGTCATCTTTTTTCTGGTTAACGTAAATCGCGGCCATCTTTAAATATCCGTCCTGCCGACTGGCAGGCCAGTCTTTGTTACGCATTACCAAGCCTTGAATCGCCATGTCAAAGTCGCTTTTACGCATGCCCAGCACGTAAGCTGCAGACAGCAAGTCAAAGTCAACCGTGCCTTCATTCATGTATTGCTGGGCCAGCAAAGCGGCTTCTTTTTCTTTCCCGCTGCGACTCATCAATATGACCTTCAATGACCGCACCGATACCGCTTTGGGCTGGATTTTTTCGCAGCGCGCCAAATATTCAAGGGCTTTTTCATTGTTGCCCATTTGAGAATAGCCGCGCGCGATATTGCTCATCATGGCCACAACATAGGGACGCGACAACACCACCGACTCCCAAACCCACACCGCGTTTTTCCAGTCGCCCCATTTGGCCAGTTCATCGGCGATCATGGGAGTAATTTTCCGATAGTGGGTGTTGATGTCGATGCCTTCTTTGCCCAGTTTCAACATTTCGCGCTTGGTCTTGTCCCATTTTGGGTTGTTGACGTCACCCGACTGCGAGATCGTCAGCGCCATTTTGACGGCGCTGACGATCTTGTTTTCTGTGGCTGCTGCTTGTTGGCTGATATACACCGTCAGCGCCATGCAAACCATCATGGCGACCGCCAGCACCTGCGAATAGGCCGGCTTCCAGTTCAAACGCGAAGCCGCAGCCGGCCCGCGAATCGACAAGCGGGCGTCTGAGGCGGCCAGCAAGGCCAGGCTCAAGGCAAACAAACTGCCAGTGGCAGCCAGTCGCCACGGAAAGCCAATATTGCTGACGATCAAAAAGGCCAACAGGCTGGTCAATGCGATCGCCCTCACAGGGGCTTCAGCCAGCCCTTCTGGCGTTCTATTTCTAAGCGTTTTCCAGGCTGCCGACAATAAATAGCCGATCAGGGCTAACAGGAAAAGCAAGCCCGTTAGCCCATATTCGGCCAGCAGTTGGAGAATCTCATTGTGAACGTAATAGTCGGTTTCAAGCTGCGAGCCCTCGACCTGGTACAGGGGCTGTACGGCCTCCCATGCGCCTGCACCAACACCGGTGATCGGGTTTGCCTTGATCATCACCATGGTGGCCTTCCACATGATGAACCGGATACCCAGTGAGCCGTCCGATGTCGAAATGGACGACGTGCGCTGAAAAGCCACGGTAAAGGGGTTCGTTGCGCCCGGCAGTTGTCGGTCATTGATGACTTTGGCGTTACCGGAACTCGTCATGCCCATGATCAAAATGGTGCCAATCAGCACGCCGCAGGCCAGGATTCTTTTCCCGCTGTCCCACTTGCTGAATTGAAATTGTTTGCGGTAAATAATCGCTGTCAAAGGCAGAGCCATAAAAACCAAAATCCACATCGCAGCCAGCGCCCCTCGCGTACCCGTCATCATCAGTGCAATGATGTTAAATGCCAGCGTGAAGGCCAGCAGGGTAATGCGTGAAGATGTTTTAGCTTGTGCCAGCAAATACGCGGTAAACGGGAAAGTACAAACAACGAACTCAGCAAAAAAGTTGCGATTGACAAACGTAGACGCTGGATTGGGTCCTTGTGGGAAGTAAGTAAAGTCAAAATAAAACTGCAGCACAGTCCAGAGCGAACAAACGACAGCCCCCCAGTGAATGCCTTCAATGAGATAGTCGACCCGGTCACGCGACAGCGTGTTGATGCCCAGCCACAGAATCAAGCTAAAAACAAACCATCGGATAGCCTCGACTCCACCCAAATAGGTGTGCGACCACACCATGCTGCCTAGCGCATAGAACATCAATGCTAGCGGCAACCACATCAAAGCATGCCAGCGCAGGCCATCACGCCGGTTGCGTTGTTGCCAAAAAAACATCAACCCAGCAGCGATAGCGGCAAAAGCAACCACCATGGATTTCAAGGTGTCTTGCAGCATCAACTCGTTGGGCACGCCAATGCCAGGTGTCACAAACATCATCAAAGCCAGTATCACCACAGTCCAGTCGCCACGAACTACTTCTTGCGGGAGCGCTGGGACAGTCAATGGGGTGCGGTTACGAGCGACAGCATTAGATGCGACTGTTTTAGCCGTTGCGGCGGTATCTATCCCAATGGGTTTGCTATCACTAGATGAGACCGCGCCACCTGGGCTGACAAGCGGAGCACTGGGTTTACTATTTGGGATGCGTTTCTTTTTGGCCATGAAAACAATACTGGTGACTGCGTAAAACCTTAGATTGTCGCTGGTTCAGCAGGACAACTAACACAAGCTGAACATTTCTATGTGTGGGATATCCACTTCTTCAAAAGGTTCTCCCCTCACCAAGAACCCCGCACGTGCATAAAAACCTTCAGCACTGCGTTGGGCATGCAGCATGACTTCTTGGTGGCCGCGTTGCTTGGCCGAGTCCATTAAAACGTGTAACAAGTCACGACCGATGTTTGAGCCGCGCAAGACTCGTTTCACAGCCATACGGCCGACTTTGGCTGTTTTTGGCGTTTGTTCAATTAGCCGTGCCGTGCCAATGGCTTGCCCTAAGGCGTTATAGGCCACGGCATGCAAGGCCGTTTGATCAGCTTCATCCCATTCCATTTCCACTGGGATTTTCTGCTCATGAACAAAAACTTCGGTACGTACCTGAGCGGCGTCTACCCCCAGTTCGGCCCAATTCCCAGTCTTGATTGAGTAGGTCGGTCGTCCTTCTTCAAAACTCAGTAAAACTTTGCGCAAAAGATCAGGCACGGGTTTGGATGTTTGGGCGCTCGGGTCGGCAAACACATAAATCAGCTCGCTGGTAATCAGCAGTTCATCACCCCGAAAAATCGCGCCTGAAAAAGTCATTGAAGAATTGCCCACCCTGTCACAGCGCAAAGCCACAATCAACCTGTCGTCAAAATGCGCTGAAGCGTGAAATTCAATACCGGCTTTTTTAACGTACAGATCGCCGCCGAGTAACTGCATGGCCTCTTCATAGGGCAATGAAAGCGCGCGCCAGTAGTCGGTGATTGCTGTGTCAAAGTACATCAAATAATGCGCATTAAAGACGATTTTTTGCATGTCCACTTCGACCCAACGCACACGCAATGGATAAAAAAATCTGAAGTCTTGTCGTCTCATGGCTTGATATTTAAAAATAAGTGGATTCTGCCGTGGCAAGATAGTACAACGCGCGCATTTCAATCAACACTCCATCAGGACTTCAATTCATGGCTTTTATTTACTACGTCACGCAAGTTCAATTTGACTTTGGTGCCATCAAGCTTCTCAAGCAAGAATGCCAGCGTGTGGGCATCACCCGCCCGCTGATCGTCACGGATGCTGGCGTCAAAGCAGCAGGCATTTTACAAAAAGCACTGGATCAGCTGCCTGGGATGACAGTCACCGTATTTGACCAAACACCTTCCAATCCGACTGAAGCAGCTGTGCTAGCCGCCGCTGAGCTTTACAAGTCCAGCCATTGTGATGGCCTGATTGCCGTCGGCGGCGGCTCGGCGATTGACTGCGCTAAAGGAGTCGCTATTGCAGCCACGCATGAGGGGTCGCTCACGACTTACGCCACGATTGAAGGTGGCTCGTTGAAAATCACTGAACGTGCTGCCCCACTGATTGCCGTCCCAACCACCAGCGGCACGGGCAGCGAAGTCGCACGTGGCGCCATCATCATCGTCGACGATCACCGAAAGCTGGGCTTTCACTCATGGCACATCGTGCCCAAAGCCGCCATCTGTGACCCTGAACTCACGCTTGGTTTGCCTGCCAAACTGACGGCTGCCACAGGGATGGACGCGATTGCGCATTGCATGGAAACTTTCATGTCAGCGGCGTTTAATCCGCCCGCCGACGGCATCGCACTAGACGGTTTGGAACGTGGCTGGGCCCATATCGAACGCGCGACCCGCAACGGCTCTGACCGCGAGGCGCGCTTTAACCTGATGAGTGCATCGATGCAGGGTGCCATGGCGTTTCAAAAAGGCTTGGGCTGCGTGCATTCGCTGAGCCACAGTCTGGGCGGAGTGGATCCCCGGCTACATCATGGCACCCTGAACGCCATGTTTTTGCCGGCAGTGGTGGAGTTCAACGCCAGTGTTGAATCAATGGAAAAGGAAAAGCGATTGCAGCGCATGGCCAGAGCCATGGGATTGGCTTCTGGGAGTGATGTTGCGGACGCACTTCGCGAAATGAACGCACGTTTACAACTTCCGTCCGGCCTTTCAGCAATGGGAGTCAATTGCGAATCGTTTGAAAAAATCATCCAAGGCGCACTGGCTGACCATTGCCACAAAACCAACCCTCGTCTGGCAAGTACCGACGACTATAAAAGCCTGCTAGAAAAATCGATGTAGGGCCCAATGCCCATTCTTTTTGAAGGGCGGTCAAGCCAAAGCTTTCATGACCTCGGAGATAACCTGGTCCTGTCCGTCACCCATTCCAATCCATATCGGCAAACGAACAAGTCTGTCTGCCAGATCTTCAGTGTTCAGAAGATAACCATTAGCACGTCCGTACTTGATACCTGCTGGCGAGTTATGCAAAGGTACGTAGTGAAAGACTGAATTTACGCCACTCAATTTAAGCCTTGCAATGAGCTCCGTACGATGCGCAAGGGATTCAAGCAGCACGTAGTACATGTGGGCGTTGTGCACACAATCTGCAGGAACAACAGGCCGACGTAATTTGCCAGCGGTTTCAAGATCTGACAATGCACAGTGGTAGTTCTGCCAAATAGTCATTCGTCTGGCCGTGATGGATTGGGCATCTTCTAGCTGTGCCCATAAAAAAGCGGCAATGATTTCGCTGGGAAGATAGGACGAGCCAATATCTACCCAAGTGTATTTATCCACCTGCCCCCTGAAAAAAAGGCTTCGGTTGGTTCCCTTTTCGCGGATGATTTCAGCGCGCTCTGAAAATCTGGCGTCATTTACCAATAACGCTCCGCCTTCGCCAGAAATCACGTTTTTCGTTTCATGAAATGAATATGTGCCCATATGACCAATGGCGCCTAGCGGCTTGCCTTTGTAGCTCGACATCACGCCTTGCGCCGCATCTTCAATCACCAATAAGTCGTGGCGATCAGCAATAGCCATGATGGCATCCATCTCGCACGCCACGCCGGCATAGTGAACCGGGACAATCACTTTGGTGCGCGGTGTGATTGCCGCCTCGATCAGCTTTTCATTGATGTTAAGCGTGTCAGTACGGATATCCACAAACACCGGAACTCCACCGCGCAACACAAAAGCGTTCGCGGTGGACACGAAAGTGTAAGACGGCATGATGATTTCATCGCCCGGCTGGATATCTGCAAGGATGGCGGCCATTTCCAGTGCAGCTGTACAAGAGTGCGTTAAAAGTGCCCTTTTGGAACCTGAGTGCGACTCAAGCCATGCGTGGCATTTTTTGGTGAAGCTGCCATCGCCAGAAAGGTGCTTGGCAGCATGAGCACGGATAAGGTACTCAAGCTCACGGCCTGTCAAGAACGGATTATTAAAAGGGACGTGGTTCATTTTTTTCCAACATGTGAGGTTGTGACTTGTTTAGAGTTTTTTCGCCACAATGAGTCTGGATCCACCCACAGGAAAGTTAAGTCCCTTTTGAATCAATATCCTTTCAGTAGCAAGTACACGCCAAAACAAATGATTCAGCCAAGGTGAAATTTTTAACTCTGCCGAGGCGTCGAAATTTTCGATACTGGTACGACGCTGAAGAAATCTGGAAATCATCATGGCTGGAAGTAACGCGGTCACAAAAGACGTACTTCTCAATAACTGAAAACCAGCCGTCTTGATTTTCATGTGAATATCTGCTGCTACATACCGACGTTCATGGCACGCATAGTCATCCGCTGCACTCCATAACCATTCATGCTGCGGAACAGTAAGCAAGACCAAACCTTCTGGTTTGAGCGACGCGTGTATTTGCGACAGGACCCGTTCGTCCTCTTTAATATGTTCAACAACGTCGAAAGCGCCGATAACATCAAATTCGTTTTCAAAAGGAATCGCCCGCGCATCCATTTGCATGAATTTAACTGCGGGCAAGCGTTCAGCGGCGAAATCCAGTCCAGCAAGAAATATCTCGCTCCCACTTAGTGTGGAATCAGGGAACTTTTGGGATACGCCTGACAGGACATAAGCCGTTCCGCATCCGATTTCCAGCAAGGACTGAAAATTTGGCGCATATTTTTCAATGGCCCAAAGAATCAACTGATTCCTGGACCGAAACCAGAAATTGGCCTCTTCCAGGCTCGCCAGCTCAGAAAAGTAATCTGACTTGAATCCGCCGCCTTCGTACGCCAAATCGGGGGCATAGGCATCAAAACCATTTATGAGTTCTGGACCATGCTCACAAACCGTGCAGTTGCGCCTTAAAGACGCATAAATAGCGCCACATGCGAGGCAGCGCTTCATGGCTTTTGTGCACTCATTGAATCTGAGCCTGTAAACACAAAAAACTTGAAGGCTATGAACAAAAAACCAGCCACTATAAAAATAGCAGCAGCTTGAACCCATTGGTGCGGATAGCCCAGGTGATCCACAAAAACAATCAAGATGGCCAGATTCATGAGATAGCCCAAGAAGTGAGCCACCAGATACCGCTTACCTGAAGCCATCAAATTGCCGCGATGCGCAAACGTGAATTGCCGATTTCCAGCATATCCAAGGGTAGCGCCTATGGCGTACAGCAAGGTCATCGTTAGCTTGGGTGCTGCGCCCAGATGCGTGAGAAATAAATAAATCATGTAGCCAGCAAAATTATTGACGACACCCACGACTGCGTACCGCAGCACCTGTCTGATAGACCTTTGACCCTGACTGCGTGGCAATTGATCAATCATGCGAGGACACCGCCAAACCGAAACCACTCTTACCGTAGTTGTTGCCGTTATAGAGCATGTAGCGTTTGTCTTTGTGATCAAAAACAAAGGGGTACTCGATCATTTCTGAATCCCAGCCAGTCGATGACACGTCAATACCTACATTAGCCAAAGACAGTTGCCAAGTTTTCCGGTTGCTGCTAACTGCGTGTCCGATACGGTACTTTGTACCAGCCCCCCCCCGATAGGAAAACCACATCTGCCACTGCCCGGCGGGACTGCGGGCAATCGTAGGTCGAGAAAATGCTTGTGCTACGCCCAAATGATGAGGAACGACTTGTCCCTTGCGATGCCATATTTGACCGTCGTCTGAGGATGCGTGGTTGAGCACGTGCAGCATCTCGCCATTGCCAGCATCCCAAGTGGTGGTGGATCCGTACCACATGTGAAAGCCGTTCGCTGAATCACCAGCTACCCAAGGATACGAAAGGCTGATGGGGTCTGTGCTGTCGGTACCCATGACGGGCCAATCTTGGTCCAGCTCAAGCGACAAATCAGGCCTCATTAAAATGCGACCAATATCCCCCCTGAAGTGACTGTCTTTTGGCGACTGCCAACCCATGAAGAAAATATACTTTGTCCCATTTGCCGTGTAGCAATTTCCAATACTGACGCCATCCGCATAAAAGCTGCCTGGCGGACCAAATTCAAAAAACGGTTGGTGGTACTGTCTAACGACATCGCGAGTAATGATATTGATATCAACACCGCCGATTGACGATCGATTTTCCCGATCACGGCTGCAAAAGAAAATACGATAGACGTCGTCATAAATGTGAACTGGCAAGGGGTTAGCGGCATGCGACAGTAACTTTGGATGCAAGCCCTCGTCAGGCAGGCTATACAAAAGTCCAAGTTTTTGCCATCGTGCGGTCATATTTTTTTTAATCGGGAACTCGGCACACGGGATCTTTCGGTGGCGCATCCAACATAAACCCCTTCAGCTTCAGCATCAGCGAGTAAAAGCGAACCAGCACCGATGACGCACCGGTCACCAATCTTGATATGGTCGCGAAGCGTCGAATTCACTCCAATAAAACACTGTTCGCCAATTTCAACACCACCAGAAATAACAACATGGGATGAAATAAAACAATGATCTTTGATGACCGAATGGTGACCAACGTGATTACCGCTCCAAAGCGTCACATTGTTCCCAATCGCAACAAATGGCTGAATGGTGTTATCTTCAAAAATAAAACAGTTTTCACCAACAGCAAGCCTGCTCAGCATAGTTGCTTGGCTACTTATAAAACTGGCCAGCTTGTAACCCATAGCTTTGGCAGCCAGATATTTCTCTTTGCGTAAGGCGTTTAGTTTTGAGTAACTCAAGGCAACAAAAAAATCATGCGCGTCTGGAGGGTAAACGTTTGCCACATCCTCAAACGTCACCACAGGTAAACCACAAAAGACAGGCGCTTTAAAATAAGCAGCGTCGACAGCAAACGCCACCACTTCATAATTTGAATCCTCACTGAAGTAAAAGTGAGCAAGTTGTGAAATGTCACCAGTACCAAAAATAACAAGCTTGGGTTTCAAGATTTTTTTGTCACCAAAATAGTAAATTCATACAGGTCATAGTCGTGCAATAACGCAACGTTTCTACAATAGCGACGTTTGCACATATCAAATATTTCGCATGGGTCAGCGTAATAAAGATAGTCCCTCATCTTGTCTGCATCTGAATAAGATGTCAGGCAATTAAATGCGAAGCCCTTTTCACTTGTTTGATAAAGCAAATCCAGACTATCGGTGATGTTTGTTTTCCATTCTGCGTCGGATTTTCCCAGCCGAACATTGAAAATACCGCTTGCCACACCATAGTCCGCTGTTTGATCTGGCGTACTTGAGTGAACAAAACGACATAACGATTTCTTGCCATTTCTCATCACTGCAGCTTCGATCATTTTTTCGGAAATATCGATCCCCGTATAACTGAAATCTGTATGACGCTCGACAAGAAAATCGTATAAAGCGCCGTAGCCGCAGCCTAAATCATTGAGTGAAAAGCCTGAAGCTCCATTTATAACTTTACTCAACTGCGCAAACCGAAGTGTCTGCCCTTCTTCTCCATTCCAATCGACCCCTCGGGGGTTATCGCCGAACTCATGAAGTTTGTCGGAATAATATTGCGCTATGTCGATGAGAGCAGCTTCATGTCGTTGACTCATCTAGTCTGCCTCCCGATCCGGGAGCTTGGTAGCGATCATTTCTTCTAGCAGGTCATGAACCGAAACTCCGCGCTTCTGTGCCTCGTCATACAACTTTTTTCTGCTTGACTCTCGGACGCCTTCGATTTTTCCAAAGTATCGCGTTCTGGCAGATCCACCTCGAATTCCCTTGTGAACAATATCAATATTCATTTTGGGAAATCCATCAGATGGCGTAAAGGCCAACAGATAAAAACAGTTGCCAAGGATAAATTTCAACTCGATGTTTAAGGCGTTTGTCGGCAACAGATGCAGCGGAGGCAAACTTTCCCACAACTTAATGTTGTTAATAGCAATGTCAGCGTACTGGGTTCCCCGAAGGTGCGGAGCAATACCCTCATCGCCAAACACGACTCGCCCGCCAATCTTGCAGACTCGTTCAAGTTCTGCAACCGCTTTTTTAACGTCACCGAAAAGATTGATTCCGCCAAAGTGAAAAACAGCGTCAAAATATCTGGAGGGATGTGGAAGGGTGTTTCCGTTGGATACCGAAAAATAAAGATTGGTATCACTGTGCAAATCGCTAGCAGCTTTAACCATAGCCCTGCTCAAATCCTGAGCATGCAACTGCCCTTTCGGACCGATCATTTCCATGATCAAAGGAATATCCTCACCCAATCCGCATCCAGTAACAAGCACGTTCATTCCCTTTTTCAGGGCTAGGTTTGATAAAAGCTGCTGCCTGAAATCTTTTTCTGTTTGGCCAAAACTTTCAAAGAGCCATGTCAGAAAATTTCGATAAATATCCGTGGCATTCTCACTGTTGTACATCTGCAGATTGGCAATTTCAAGCTCTGTCAGCGCAGTAGGTTTTATGAAATTAACGACCTTCTGAGCGTTATCAATGTATGGGTAAAGAGTACCTTGAGCATTCATCAAACCCTCTGAACTGATTTCAAGACGTTGGTAAGTCACTGGCTCGCAAAAGCCATTGCAAAAAGTCAGTTCCTTAACGGTGTTATTCATTGCATCTTCAAGGTTTAATTTTTATTCAGCGCACTGAAGCGATCGAAACGAAATTTCAGATAACTTTCAGTGCTCTCATGACCATCGGGTGAATCGAAATCCAGTATTTGGCGTTGTTCAGGGGAGAGTTTATGCTGGTCTATATGCCGTGGAATCACAATTTGCTGCTTGAGAAACGGAATGTTGTAAAGGTGGTTAACCGCACGCCTTCTTGCGTTCGTCATATTGAAGCCACCTGCGTGAAACATCATGCAATCGAGCAAAATAAATGAGCCCGCTTTAGCCACGACTTGCAAGGCATTGCGTTTGACATATGCGGCTGATGGGAACGGAGCGCTTTTGTGCGATGCGGGCAAAACAAAGGTTGCACCATTTTCAATGGTGAAGTCGTCAATACAAAACAAGGCATTGATGGCCAAGGGAGTGGTGGAAAGAAAATGCTGATATGGCAAATCCCTGTGCCAGGATGCCTGGTTGTAGGTTTGCTGTGGCGGATTGATGATGCCATTTTGCTGATTCAGAATAAATTTTCCATCAATCAGTTTTTTAAGGACGGATAGAAGATTTTTGTTAAACACCATATCCAGAAACACACCACTTCCCTGCGAAAGCGGCGCTCTAATCGTGTTGTTCTCGTCGATTGCGCACAGGCGTTCGACACCGTAAGACTCCAAATATCTGCTGTGCATGGCATCAAATTCAACAGACAAAGAAATGAGCTCTGTTGAGTCGTAGCCCGAGTCCAACACGGCATAACCAAGGTTACGCACCTGTTCCACCACTGCGTCAATGACAGATCCCTCGGCCGTCCTTTGCAAAACGCCGTAAAACTTGTCAGGAATAAATGAGGCCACATTCATAGGGAATCCCGTTTATCGGATGATCGATAGATTTGCCGGATGATGGTTTGGGGTCGCTGTTTGGTTTCAGAAAAAATCTTGGAAATATAGATTCCCTGAACACCCATAAAAAAAATAATCAGTCCGGAAAACAGCCATATTGAAGCAATGATGGATGTGTAGCCGTCGGGCGGTGCAGCAATGAATAAATATCTGAAAACCAACATTGCAATATAGACTAAAGCTGACAATGAAATAGTCATGCCTGCATAGAAGGTGAACACCAAAGGAAGGCTGCTGAAGGAAGTAATGGCGTTGACTAGGTGACTAAATTTTCTCGGCAAAGAATAAGTTGTAGGACTTGTCGACAACTTATTGACGGTTTGTTGGAATTGTTTGAACCCAGTAAGAATCCAGAGTCCGCCAATGTTCAATTCACGCTCGTTGTGGGAAAGCAACGCATCCACATATCTTCGAGTCATTAATCTTGCCGTCACAATATTGTTTGGTTGGTTGATCCCAGTCAGCAATCTGAAAACCTTATAAAAAACTGCACCTGAAAGCCTCTCGAAAAAGTTACCTTTGCGTTTGGGTTGCACACCAAAAACAACATCACTTTCCTGAGTGATCATTTGCTCGTCAAATGTTAATAGCCATTCAGGCGCTTCTTCAAGGTCGCTGTCAATCAAAAAGATGCGTTCACCGCACGCGTTGGCCAAACCAGTCATCATGGCTTTGTGATGACCGAAATTGCGCGAAAGATCAATCACTGTGACATGACTGTCTGTTTGTGTAATCTGTATTGCCGCAGCAAGACTGTTGTCGGGTGATCCGTCGTCAACCAAAACTATTTCGTAATCGTCACCTGCCAATTGCTGGGCAACAACCGTTACCCGTTGGTGGAACTCAGCGACGTACTGCTCGGATTGATAAAGCGTAGCGACGATGGAAAGTTTCATGGGCGTGTGTATTTCATGAACTGGTGCGCGTCTTTGCCGCAATTGAACAACAAATCAAGAACAGTCACACCATGACTGAAATCTCCCCACAATTGTGGATATTCAGGATACCCTGAATAATCCATCCAGGTTAACTTGATATCCCTTGCAGAAAATACACTTTCTTCAATGTAGCTCTTGGCTGAAGGTCCCGAAATATATTCAGTTCCACCAGCCTGTTTACATAAATCTGCCAAACGATCGGTTTTTCCTTCGGCGAGGACGTAATCCCAAGAGTTCGTGATAACAGTTCTGATATCAAGATAATCACATACTGCGTCGATAAACTTTCTGTTCAGTGGAGAAATATGAGTCTCAACCGCAGACTCATAAAGTGGTCTGACCCATTGCGCTACCTCGTCAAAGCAAGGAGCTCGTTTATAGTTTTGTTCTAGTGACCTCCAATGCATTTTGGCCCACCCTGCTCCGTCTATAACAGTGTCTTTGATCTTTTGGTCGTACTTGGCCCTGACTTGCACGGGAACGGTTAGCCACTGAATCCCTTGAGGAGTCTTGATCTGGTTGCGATTTCGCCAATCACGCCGCGTGTATTGCATATCGTCATACAAAATGAACTCGTCAACTGACGCAATCATGTCAAAGTAGCCCTTCCAGGGGATGTAGTTTGACTGAAGAATAGCGACAGTTTTGTTGTGCATCTTACGGATGGGTTATTGAAGCTGGTAATACACAGGGTTCATGAACAGTGGCTTGGTCACGCACCTGTCTTATTTGAACGCGGTCATCCAATTCGAAAGCGACCAACACAACACAGCTGTCATTCCACTGCCAGTTACCAGACAAGCCAAACAGCTCAGGATTAGCCTGGATATTCTCAATCCCACCAAGTGAGCCCAAGTAGCGATTTAAGCTGCCGCCACCTACATTTTGTAGTTGGGCATTTGACAAAGCCAACCCGTGCCAGCCTGGTTGAACACGCTTCATCATCTGCGAATACTCGTAGTAGCGGAGTTCACGACGTTTGGCGTATACAACAAAATCTGCAATCACAATATTGTCTGAAGCCTTGATAAGCTTCTGATCTTGCAGCCCAGCCATCAACTGAACTTGTTTTCGCCAGTCGTCAGCATATTCAAAATAGGATCGCACCGAGAACCCGGCGCTGAGTATGAGTATCAGTGCATAGGTACCGATGCCTAGCCACGTGCGCTTGGAAAAAGCGGCAATGTACTGGCTCATGCTCCAGCAAATCAGAGCAAATCCTACAGGCAAAAACAAATGGTAGCGGGAGTTCCAGTCGCTGAATACTGGAAGCCGCCCTACCGCCAAATAGGGAAGAAGAGCGAAAAAGCAGGCAGACAGGCCCAGAAACATCCATGTATCGGCATGACCGATCGCTTCTGGACGTTGAGCTTGAGGGCGTTTTGTGACGCGCAACACAACTAAAACAGGCAGTGCAATCAATACGATTCTTACAGCCCAAGGCATGTCCAGAAGGAAGTCAGTTTGAATACGATCCACTGCTTCTTGTAGTCGTGAGCTGCGTATGCCAAATTTCTGATACTCGTTGGCAATTGACGCATGTGGCTTGAAAAAGAAAAACCTGAAAATGAAAAATTGAACAAACGGTAGCAACAGAAAGTCTGCACGCCTGAAAAATATTCCAAGTCGCTGGCGCCAATTGCCACTTGAACGATAAGCGTGCCAGGCAATACTCATCGCTGGCATGGCAAAAAATGCAAGGCTGGAAGGCAGATAAAAAGCAACTGAAAACAGTCCCAAAACAACTATCCGTTGTAATAAAGACGGCTTTTTCAAATCGCGGATTAAAAGCACCCAAGCCAGAAAAAAGATCGCAGCAAGCAAAACGGCGGCAACATTAACAGCCGCAATCTTGGATGTATTCAATGGTGCAACTATGAAAAGTGCTGTGATCCAGCCTGCCTGCTCAGCTTTCAGGCCGTAGCTTCGTGCAATTAAAAAAACACAAGCCGACATCAGGGCAAGGCTGATCAGCAACACAACTTTGTAAGCACCTGAGCCAAATGGCACAAACCACGAATGGACTTTCCCGGCCATCTCAAAACCAACAAACTTGAACATTCGGTGGAGTTCGGCTGTGTTTGAGGTCAGGATGCTCCAGTCATCCCAGTACAGAGCATTCCAGCTCAACAAAGCCCAGCCATGGGTGGCGGCAAAAACAACGGCTAACGCTACAGCAACAATACGAAGCGAGGCTCTTTGTTCGACATTCGCCGGATTTATTGAAGTGTTTATCATTTGCCCTTTAATTGTAGGTGCGGGTAAAGGTCGCAAAACGTTGCCCTTGTGTTGGTAACTGCAATTTCGCGGATTCTTTGCCCGAGCTTGAAATAAATGCTTTTTACCGTCTAAAGTCCATAGTCAAATACTCAAACCACAGGGCATCATGGCATCCATCAATTTCATAGGCGGCGAAAAAGGCGGCGTTGGCAAATCAGTCACCGCACGAGCCTTGGCGCAGTATTTCATCGACAACGGAACGCCGTTTACCGGTTTTGACACCGACCGTTCGCACAACTCCTTCAACCGGTTTTACGCTGACTACGCGTCCCCCGTGGTGGTTGACAGCTACGAGGGCATGGATTTGATTGCCGCTGCCTTTGAGGACAACCCCCAGCAAAGCGTGATTGTGGACCTGGCTGCCCAAACCTCTGCCGCTCTGGCCAAGTGGATCAAGGACGCCAGTCTGATGGAGCTGTTTGCCGAGATGGGTGTGACCGTCAATTTGTGGCACGTGATGGATGATGGTCGGGATGCGGTGGATTTGCTTGGGCGTTTGGTCGACACTTACGGCAGCGGCCCCAATTACGTGGTTGTGCAAAACCACGGGCGAGGGTCTGATTTTGTGCTGTTGCGCGACTCGTACGCCCTGCAAAAAGCCCAGGCGTATGGCGCGCATGTCATTGAGCTGCCGCGCCTGCACGATGCCTGTATGCGCAAAATTGACCAGAACAACACCAGTTTCTGGAAAGCTATCAACGACAAAGACAGCAGCGATGCGTTGGGTATGTTAGAGCGGCAGCGCGTGAAAACCTGGCTAAAAAACTGCTATTCGGTTTTTGAAAAACTGCCGGTCTGATTCTTTAAGCCGCGCGCAACGCATCCTTTAATTGCTGTCCCAGCTCCGGCTTGCCCTCGAAAGGATCGGTCGGGTTGCGGGTTTGCACAATGTCTTCTAGCCTCGTTTGCACCGACTTGATGGCCTTGGGGTGGCTATAGATGTAAAACTGGTTAGCTTCCACGGCATCGAACACCAATTGCGCTACGTCCGCCGCACTGACTTTGCCGGAACTGACGGCTTTTTCACTCATTGCCTGACCGATGAGCTGACTCTGGGTCGGTCTGCTGCCGCGCAGCTCCGTGGGGCGGTTTCGGTGGCTCTGGCTGATGCCAGTAGATACAAAAAACGGGCAAAGCACCGATGCACTGATTTGATCACTGACCAGTGACAAGTCCTGGTACAGCGTTTCACTCAGCGACACCACCGCATGCTTGCTGACGTTGTATACGCCCATGTTGGGCGCATTGAGCAACCCAGCCATGCTGGCGGTGTTGACGATGTGACCTTGCCAGGCGGCATCTTTTTTGGCGGCTTCCAGCATCATCGGTGTGAAGATGCGAACGCCGTGGGCCACGCCCATCACGTTCACCCCAAGCACCCATTCCCAGTCTTTCACCGAGTTTTCCCAAATCAGGCCACCCGAGCCCACGCCCGCGTTATTGAAGACCAAGTGTGGTGCGCCAAAGCGTGCAAGCACAGCTGCGCCCATCGCATCCATCTGGCTGGCGTTGGACACGTCTAGCTTGAACGGCAAGACCTGCGCACCTAAAGTCTGCATTTCGCTGGTTGCGGCGTCGAGCGCGTCTTGCTGCACATCCACCAGCACCAGGTTCATGCCCAGTTTTGCGCCAATTCGGGCGCATTCCAGGCCAAAGCCTGAGCCAGCACCTGTGAGTACGGCAGTTTTGCCTTTGAAATTTTTGATCATGCTTCAGCTTTCTTCAAAATATATCCAATACGGGGGAAATGCACATGCACTGTGCCCGCGCGCTCGCCGGTGCGGCGCAGCGTGTAGTGCAGTCGGGTAGCTGCGACCAGCTCGCCTTCGGTTGGTTCGAGGCCAAAGTTTTCGCTTCTGATCGTGACCTGGCTGCCCAACGGGATGCCGTGGTCGTCCTGAAAAGTCTCGTCGTGCAAGGGCGCCGGAGTCGCAGCAGCAGCGACAGCAATTGCCTCTTGCGCAGTGAACTTTTCAAACGATGCATGACCCATTTCGGCCATGCGATCCATCCACGACAGCACGGCAGGCGTGGCATTCAGAATGCCCGCCATGGCGGGCGTGCGGGTGCGGGTGAACCACAGCGGGTGGTAGGCTGCAAAGTCTGCAATGCTGGGCAGCGCGCCGAGCAAAAACGGCCAGTCGTCGAGCATGTTGGACATGCGGCGCAGATACGACTTGTAGGCCGCTGCAGCATCAGCCGCAGGCATGCGCGGCATGCCTTGACGCATGGCTTGGCGGTCCTCGGCAAAAGCTTTTGCGGCTTCTGGAGGCGCCCCTGCAAATACTTGGGCTGTACCCGCTGGCTGAAAGTTGTAGGCCATCGCGGTCCAGAACAAGGTGGTGTCAGCCCACTGCGCCAGCGTACGGCCCATGCCTTTGCTGGGCTCGGGGTAAAGAGAAGGCTCCGGCTGCAAATGCTCCAGCACATCAGCAATCAGGGCGGTGTCGCAGTAAATGTCTGCGCCAATTTGCAGCACGGGCGTTTTGCGGTAGCCACCGGTCAGTGCCACCACGTCCGGCTTGGGCATGATCATCGGGATGATGACCGACCTCCACGCGAGTTTTTTGTGGCCCAAAATCAACCGGACTTTTTCAGCAAACGGTGACGTGGGGTAATGGTGAAGAATCAGATCGGCCATGATGCTTTTCCCCTGAAATCAGATCAATTTAACAATCTGCTTGCCAAAGTTTTTGCCTTTTAGCAGGCCTAAAAACGCCTCAGGAGCAGCTGCCAGACCTTGGGCGACGGATTCGCGCGGCTTCAGTTTGCCCGTACCCACCAGCATGCCCAGTTCCTTCAATGCTTCTGGCCAGACTTCCATGTGCTCGCTGACGATGAAGCCTTGAATACGCAAGCGGCTCATCAAGATCAGCGCTGGGTAGCTCAGCGGCAAGGGCTTGCCGTCGTAGCCCGCAATCATGCCGCACAGGGCAATGCGGCCAAAGGCGTTCATCAGCGGTAACACGGCATCGAGCACCATACCGCCGACGTTTTCAAAATAGCCATCGATACCGCTCGGGCACTCGGCCTTGATGGCTTTGGCCAGCGAGCCCGCGTTGTCGTGCAACTTGTAGTCAATACAGGCATCAAAACCCAGTTCATCCACTGCGTATTTGCATTTGTCTGGCCCACCGGCAATGCCCACTATGCGGCAGCCGCGCACCTTTGCGAGGGCTGCAAACGCGCTGCCAACAGCGCCCGTTGCAGCACTGACAACCACGGTTTGACTGGCTTTGGCTTCGATGATTTTGACCAGACCGTAATAGGCTGTGACGCCCGGCATACCCACCGCGCCCAGGTAGTGCGACAACGGCACATGGGTGGTGTCCACTTTGCGCAGCGCCCCAATCTGTTCAGCGTCAACCACGCTGAACTGCTGCCAGCCGCCCATGCCAACCACCTTCTCGCCCACCGCAAACTTTGACGAGCGGCTTTCAACCACCTCGCCCACCGTGCCGCCGCCCATCACCTGGCCGAGCGCCTGGGGAACAGCGTAGCTTTTGCTGTCGTTCATACGGCCACGCATGTAGGGGTCCAGGCTTAAAAAATGGTGGCGCACCAAAACCTGGCCATCGCCCAATGAGGGCGTGTCAACCGTTGCCAATTTGAAGTTGCTGGCAACAGCCTCGCCGGTGGGGCGGTTGTCGAGAAGGATTTGCTGGTTACTTGGCATGATATGTTCCATTCAATGTGGTTGAAATACACTATTAATTTAATAGCTGCTTGCGCCCATATTTATTCGGCTAGAGCACGATTTGATGCCTAAAAAAGGGTAAAAAAACGAGAAATAGGCAAAAACAGCCTTTAATCGGTTGAAATAACGCCCTCAGGCGGTTTGGTGAGCGAATGGATACTCTTAGTCCCCGTTACCAGGCGTTTGACGTATTTAAAAGTCCCAGTGGCATGCGCGCAAGCCCTGCCCTGCGCATCAAACAGCGTAGCCTCGGTGAACGCCAGCGTCACGGTACGGTGCATCAATCGCCCCTTGGCAGTCAGCCGAATGCCGTCACCTGGCGCAGGCTGCATGAAGCTGGTTTTCATCTCAATCGTGACCACACCCATGTCCGTTTGTACGCTGCGGGCTGCAGTTGCCAGCGTCACGTCAAGCAGTGTCATGATGGCGCCGCCGTGAGTGACGGCAAACGAGTTCAGGTGTTCCGGTTTGGGGGTGTAGCCAATCGCGGATTCGCCGTTTTCAAACTTCTCAAGTTCAAAACCCAAGTGGCTGACGAATGGGATCTCCACCCCAAAACCGATGGACACCTTTAGCCGCCTGTCACGATCGACACGCCACCATCCACGGCCAAATACTGCCCGGTAATGTGCTTGCCCGCATCCGACGCATACAAAACGCACAGGCCCTTCAGGTCTTCGTCGTCACCCAGGCGTTTGAGCGGTGCATGCGCTGCCAGCTTTTCTTCACCCATGGCTTTGAGCGTGCCCATCGTCATTTTGCTGGGGAAAAACCCTGGGCAAATGGCGTTGACGGTGATGCCGTAAACGCCCCACTCGCCCGCCAGCGCGCGGGTGAAATTAATGGCTGCGCCTTTGGACGTGTTGTAGGCAATGGTCTGCATACCGGTGGGGTTGCCGCCCAGCCCGGCGATGGATGCCACATTGATGATGCGGCCATGCTTGCGCGCAATCATCGAATGCTTGGCGATGTGCTGCGACAAAATAAAGTAGCCGCGAATATTCAGGTTCATAACCTTGTCCCACGCTTCAACCGGGTGGTCTTCAGCCGGTGCCCCCCAAGCAGCGCCTGCGTTGTTGACCAAAATATCCACATGGCCCATGCGTTTAATGGTCTCGTCCGCGAGCATGCGGATGTCCGCTTCTTTGGCGCAGTCGGCGGCAATCCAGTCGGCGTCAATGCCCGCTGCCTTCAGTTCTGCTGCTGCCTCGGTCAAATCCTCAGCCTTGCGCGAGCTCAGCATGATTTTTGCGCCCGCCTCGCCGAGTGCATGCGCCATTTGCAGGCCCAAGCCGCGTGAGCCTCCGGTCACAAGTGCGGTTTTACCTGTCAGGTCGAATAGTTTTTGAATGGTTCTGGGTGTCATGTGGGTCTCCGTTATTTAAAAGTGACTATTTGGATTCGGCTGTCATGGTCGAGCGGACGTAAATCAAAACCGCGCCGATGACCGTCATCACACAGCCAACGGCAACCATCGTCCAGCCTATAGCGTCATCGGTTTTACCGACAAAGATACCGAGGATCAAAGTCAGCAAGCCGCCAAAAATCAGCGCCCAAATGATCTTGTGCAGTCGCACCATTTTCGGGTCGGTGGTGTGGTTAGCACCTGGTTTGTAAAAACCCATTAGAAAGCCTCCTCGGGCAAGTTGGCGCACAGCAGGTTGCGGCTTTCAACCACAGCCAGCCAGGCCGTTATTTTTGGTAATTCGTAAGCATAAAAATAGGCTGCAGCGCCCTGAATACCTGCGCGAGCAGCTACTGAATTTGTAGTGCCATGAGCAAGCGATGCGTGGTCCACGTCCAGCCATATCCAGGCCAGCACGGTGTGGCCAAAGGCCTGCATGTAGGGTACGGCGTTGGCCAGAGCCTCTTGCGGATTACCGGTAGCCCATGCGGCCTGGGTGGCGGCGCTGACTTGCTTTAAAGCTTTGCCGAGTTCGGTGGCGTGGTCTTTGAGCTCTGGGTTTTGGCTGGCTTTTGCAATCGTCGCCTGCATACGCGCGGCGAGCAACGCCAGCCCTCTACCCCCTTCCATCAGCACCTTGCGGCCCAGCAGGTCCATGGCTTGAATGCCGTGCGTGCCTTCGTGAATCATGTTCAGGCGGTTGTCGCGCCAGTATTGCTCGACCGGAAAGTCCCGCGTGTAGCCGTAACCGCCCAGCACCTGAATCGCCAGTGAATTGGCCTCAAGACACCACTCGCTGGGCCAGCTTTTGGCGATGGGCGTCAGCACCTCCAGCAACATGCGCGCATCGTCTGCGGCTTGTGGCTCAGCGGTGTGCTGCTCATCCACCAAGCGGGCGCAGTACAACTCCAATGCCAAGGCGCCTTCGCAATAGGATTTTTGCGCCAACAGCATGCGCTTGACGTCTGCGTGCTCAATGATGCGGACTTGCGGCGCTGATGCGTCTTTGCCGCCCTGCCCGACTGACCTGCCTTGCGGACGGTTCTTGGCATAGTCCAAACTAGCGTGGTAGCCCGCCATGCCCAGCATGGTGGCGGCCAGGCCCACACCAATACGCGCCTCGTTCATCATGTGGAACATGCAGCGCAGACCTTCGTGCGGCTTGCCAACGAGGTACCCCACGGCTCCTGGTTCGCCATCAACTGGGTACTTGCCTTCACCAAAGTTCAGCAAGGTATTCGTCGTGCCGCGCCAGCCCAGTTTGTGGTTCAGTCCCGCCAACGCCACGTCATTACGCACACCCGTCAGTTCGCCTTTTGCGTCCACCAGTTTTTTAGGCACGATGAAAAGTGAAATGCCGCGCGTCCCGGCAATCAATTTGCCATCCGCCCCCGGAATTTTTGCCAGAACCAAATGAATGATGTTCTCCGTCAGCTCATGCTCGCCCGACGAAATCCACATCTTGTTGCCCTTGAGGCGATAGCGCGCCCCCAGCGGCTCGGCTTCAAAGTCATGGCCATCCGGCACAGCCCGCGTGGTCACATCGCTCAGTGACGAGCCCGCCTGTGGTTCGCTCAAACACATGGTGCCTGAGAAGCGGCCTGAAAACTCGTTCTTGGCGAACACCTCTTTTTGCAGCGCATTGCCGTGCACCATGAGCAAATTGGCGTTACCCGTCGTCAACATGCCCGAGCCAATGCTGACAGAGGCCATCGCAAAAAACGCGTTCGCAGCGGCTTCTACCGTGTACGGCAGTTGCATACCGCCCATGTCGTAGTCTTGCGCAGCGCTCAACATGCCCGATTCGGCATAGGCCTTTTGCGCGTCATGCGTGGCCTGCGGCAAGATGACTTTTTCGCCATCAAAATGCGGCTCTTGCGTGTCTACCAAGCGGTTGAACGGCGCGTATTTTTCACGCGCAATTCGTTCGCAGGTGTCAAACACTGCATCAAACGTTTCGCGCGAATGGTCAGCAAAACGTGCGCGCTGGCTTAAAGATTCGACTTGCAGCCAGTCATTCAGCAGAAAATCAAGGGTGGAGCGCAAGTTCATGGTCAACAGCGGAAAAGATAAGATTTAAGCCAAGAGTTAAAAAGGGCCAGTCTGCAAGTGGTTCGCAGGCCTGACCCTATTGGATATCAATGCGCGACGGATAAAGGTTACAGCACCTCAAAAATCCCAGCTGCCCCCATTCCCCCACCAATACACATCGTCACACAAACGCGCTTCGCACCACGGCGTTTGCCTTCAATCAGGGCGTGGCCTGTCAGGCGCTGGCCGGTCACGCCGTAGGGGTGGCCGACGGCAATCGCGCCGCCATTGACATTGAGCTTGTCCATCGGAATTCCCAGTTTGTCGGCGCAGTACAGCACCTGTACGGCAAAGGCTTCGTTGAGCTCCCACAGGTCAATGTCGCTGACTTTCAAACCCAGCTTGGCCAGTACTTTGGGGATGGCAAACACAGGGCCAATGCCCATTTCGTCTGGCTCGCAACCTGCCACCGCAAAGCCCAAAAAGCGACCCAGAGGTTTGAGTCCTTTGCGCTCGGCAACTGTTTCGCTCATGATGACTACCGCGCCGCCACCGTCTGAAAACTGGCTGGCATTACCTGCAGCAATCACGCCACCAGGAATCGCCGGCTTGATGCCGCTGATGCCTTCCTTGGTCGTGCCGGCGCGAATACCCTCGTCGTTGCTGACGGTGACTTGCTTGGTCGTCAAACCCATGACTGGATCGGCCACGCCCATGGTGACGGTGATCGGAGCGATTTCGTCAACATACAAGCCAGCAGCCAGTGCGGCAGTGGCTTTTTGCTGGCTGATAGCGCCGTACTCGTCCATGCGGTCACGGGCGATGTTGTAGCGCTTGGCGACTTGCTCGGCGGTTTGCAGCATGTTCCAGTAAATTTCTGGCTTGTTTTTGGCCAGCCATGAATCGGCCAGCATATGGGTGTTCATTTCCTGCTGGACGCACGAAATGCTTTCCACACCGCCGGCAACATAAATATCGGCCTCGCCAGCGATCACGCGCTGCGCAGCCAAAGCAATGGTCTGCAAGCCTGATGAGCAAAAGCGGTTCACCGTCATGCCAGACACATTGACCGGGCAGCCCGCGCGCAGGGCGACCTGGCGAGCAATATTGGCACCAGTTGCGCCCTCGGGATTAGCGCAGCCCATGATGACGTCGTCGACTTCGGCGGCTTCAATGCCAGCGCGCTGGATGGCATGCTCAACGGCATGGCCACCCAGCGTCGCACCGTGCGTCATGTTGAAAGAGCCCTTCCAGCTTTTGGCCAGGGGGGTACGTGCGGTGGAAACGATTACGGCTGAGGTCATGATTTACTCCTACTGTTTACTGATGTTTTCTGCGGATTCGGGCGCTTCTGGAAATTTAGATTTTCGGGATGAAGTGCAAGGCGCACGGAGCGCAGCACACCGGAATGCACTTGTGTGCATGAGGATTGCGAGCACCGCGCAACGCAGCAATTCGCCCGAAAAATAAATTTATGGAAATGCCCACAGTTAAAACGTTTTGCCTTCGGCAACCAGGCGCGCCAGCAGCGGTGCTGGCTTCCAGAATGCAGCATCGTCCAGTGGGTTTTGTGCAAAGCGGTTCATGGCTTGCACCACATTGAACAAGCCCACTTCATTGGCATAGTTCATCGGGCCACCACGGTAGATCGGGAAGCCATAGCCCATCAGGTACACCATGTCGATGTCGCTGGCTTTGGAGGCAATGCCTTCTTCCAGGATATGAGCCGCCTCATTGACCAGCGAGTACACCAGGCGTTGCACGATTTCTTCGTCAGAAACTTTGCGTGGCGTGATGCCGAGTGACTTGCGATGCTCTTCAATCATGGTCACCACTTCAGCATTCGGAATCGCGTCACGCTTGCCCGGAATGTAGTCATACCAGCCCGCGCCAGTTTTTTGACCAAAGCGGCCTTTTTCACAAAGCAAGTCAGCGGTTTTGCTGTACTTCATGTCTGGCTTTTCCAGATACCGGCGTTTGCGAATGGCAAAGCCGATGTCGTTGCCCGCCAGGTCACCCATGCGGAACGGACCCATGGCAAAGCCGAACTTTTCAATCGCTTTATCGACCTGCGCTGGGGTGCAGCCTTCGTCCAGCAAAAAGCCGCCCTGGCGGCCGTATTGCTCAATCATGCGGTTACCGATAAAGCCGTCACACACGCCAGACACCACGGATGTTTTACGAATCTTTTTACCCAGCGCCATCACGGTAGCCAGCACGTCTTTGCCGGTCTTTTCACCGCGCACCACCTCAAGTAACTTCATGATGTTGGCTGGGCTGAAAAAGTGCGTACCAATCACGTCTTGCGGTCGCTTGGTGAACGCGGCGATCTGGTTCATGTCCAGTGTTGAGGTGTTAGACGCCAAAATCGCGCCCGGCTTCATCACGCGGTCAAGTTCTTTGAAGACCTTTTCTTTGACGCCCATTTCTTCAAACACCGCCTCGATCACCATGTCGGCTTCGCCAAGATCGTCATAGCTCAGCGTTGTGGTCAGCATACTCATGCGCTGCTCATATTTGTCTTGCTTGAGCTTGCCTTTTTTGACCTGTGCTTCGTAGTTTTTGCGAATCGTGGCAATGCCGCGGTCCAGCGCATCCTGCTTCATCTCCAACATCTTGACGGGAATACCGGCGTTCAGAAAGTTCATGGCGATACCGCCGCCCATGGTGCCAGCACCAATCACTGCGATGGATTTGATGTCGCGTTTTGGGGTATCCGCTGGTACGTCTGGAATCTTCGAAGCAGCGCGCTCAGCCATAAAGATATGGCGCAATGCGCGGCCTTCAGGGCTCCACATCAGGCTGACAAAGATATCGCGCTCAAGCGCCATGCCGTCATCAAACTTGCGCTTGGTGGCTGCCTCTACCGCCTCAACACATTTGAGGGGTGCTGGATAGCCTTTGGACATGCCGCCCACCATGTTGCGGGCAAACTGAAAGTAGGCATCACCGTTTCTGTGTTTGCACGGCAAGCTGCGTACCAGAGGCAGTGGGCGTGTGTCGGCGATGGACTGGGCATAGGCTAATGCTTCTGCGGCCAAGGATTCACTAGACGTCGCCATTTTGTTGAACAGTGTTTGGCCGGGGATTTGTGCCAACAACTCGCTCTTGACAGGCTCACCACTGACAATCATGTTGAGCGCAGGCTCAACACCCAGGGCGCGAGGCAGGCGCTGCGTGCCGCCCGCGCCGGGAATCAACCCCAGCTTGACTTCTGGCAACGCTACTGCACAACCAGGTGCGGCGATGCGGTAGTGGCAACCCAGCGCCAGCTCAAGACCACCGCCCATGCAGACGGAATGAACAGCGGCGACAACTGGCTTGCTGGAGTTTTCAATCGCCAAAATGACGCTCAGCAGATTCGGCTCGGCCAGTGCTTTAGGGCTGCCAAATTCTTTGATGTCTGCGCCGCCAGAAAACGCTGTGCCCGCACCCGTGATCACGATGGATTTGATTGCGGCATCAGCGTTGGCTTTTTGCAGGTTGTCGGCAATCGAGACGCGTGTGGAATAACCCAAACCATTGACAGGTGGGTTGTTCAGCGTGATGACGGCGACTGTGCCGTGAACTTCGTAGAGGGTTGTCATGGGGATTTATCTTTCCTTGTATGAAGCTGCAATTAAAAAGATGAGCGCTAAAAAAGTCTAGCGATCAACAAAATAGTACGACCGTTCTTTTTGCATTGTAGGGGCGCTTTGTGGCTGCGCAACCTGAGTATGACCCGATCTTGTCCCAGTCGGGACAAGGGTCATGGACTTTTACACTTCAAGCCACTCTTTGCGCGTGTACGTATCAGCGCGAAGGCTGTCGGGCGTGCCCTGAAACACGATGCTGCCGTGGCCCATGACAAGCGCTCGGTCAGAAATCGCCATGGCAATCGTCAGCTTTTGCTCAATCAGCAGCACCGATATGCCCTTGGCTTTCAGGGTCTGCAAGTACTGCCCGACCAGTTCGACAATTTTGGGGGCTAGGCCTTCGGTGGGCTCATCAATGATGATGAGATCTGGGTCACCCATCAGTGTGCGGCACAGGGTCAGCATTTGCTGCTCACCGCCACTCATCACGCCTGCTTCAGTGTGCTGGCGTTCTTTCAAGCGTGGGAACATTTGATACATATCGTCAAAATCCCAGCGGGGATTTTTGGCGTTGCGCTTTTGACCAAGCATCAGGTTTTGATGCACGGTGAGCGTCGGAAAAATATCGCGGTTTTCTGGCACGTAGCCAATGCCCATATGCGCTACTTCAAACGCTTTTTTGCCCACAATTTCTTGATCACGCCATTTCATCGAGCCAGTGCAATCGACCAGGCCCATGATGGCCTTGGCTGTGGTGCTACGACCTGAGCCGTTGCGCCCAAGCAGCGCAACAATCTCGCCTTGACCGACACTGAAGCTGACACCATGCAGCACATGACTTTTGCCATAGTAACCATGTAGATTGTCGATTTTGAGGAGTTCGGTAGTCATGTCAATGCCCTCCCGCTTGGCCATCGGCCACTGGCGAGCCCAGATAGGCTTCTTGTACCTTGGCATTGGCCCGCACGGCGTCTGGCGTGTCAAAAGCCAGCACCTCGCCATACACCACAACGGCGATCTTGTCGGCTAGGCCAAACACGACACCCATGTCGTGCTCCACTGTGAGCAGGGTTTTGCCTTCGGTCACTTCGCGAATCAGCTTGATAAATCGGGTGGTCTCGGTTTTGCTCATGCCGGCGGTAGGCTCGTCCAGCAGGATCACTTCTGCTCCGCCAGCAATCGTTATGCCAATTTCCAGGGCCCGTTGCTCCGCGTAGGTTAAATTCATTCCGAGGATATCGCGCTTTTTATCCAACTTGATCATCTCCATCAACTGCTCAGCACGTTCGTTGGCATCGTCTAAATCTGCCAGAAACTTCCAGAAGGAATACTTGTAGCCCAAGCTCCACAACACACCGCAGCGCAGGTTTTCAAACACGCTGAGCTTGGGAAAGATGTTGGTGATCTGAAAGCTGCGCGAGAGCCCCATGCGGTTGATTTCAAACGGCTTCTTGCCATTAATGAGCTCGCCCTTGAGCAGAATTTCACCGCTGGTGGGCTCAAAACGTCCTGAGATTAAATTAAACAGAGTCGATTTGCCAGCTCCGTTAGGCCCAATCACGGCTATGCGCTCACCAGCGTTTACGGCAAGGTTCACACCACGAATGATTTCGGTTTTACCAAAGCTTTTACGCAGGTCTTTAAGTTCGAGAATGGGGCTCACCGGGTAGCCTCCCGACGCTTAATTTCTTTCTCAATGTCCTCTTGGATTTGACTCCACTCCTTGGCGAACTGGCGGCGTGTCAGCTCAAACAAACCAAGTCCAGTCATCAGGACAAAACCCGCGCCAAACCAACTGTTGAGGCCTTTGGCATCCAGCGGCATACCCAAGAACCTGAGCTTGCTCCCCAAAGCCACATTGAGCTGGAGGTGATAAAGCATTTCGATCATGGCACCAGCGCTAGCCAAAATAATCAGGGCACATATCGCCAGCCCAAGATAACTAACCCAGAGTTTTCGCAAAAAGCCGAAGGCCGCGACGCGCAGATTCATCATGATCAGCGATGCGATACCGCCAGGTGCATACATCACCATAAACAGAAAAATCAAGCCGAGATAGAGCAGCCAAGCCTTGGTGAACTCCGACAGCAGCACGAAGGCCAGCACCATCAACACAGCACCAATGATGGGGCCGAAAAAGAAGGTGGCACCACCCAGGAAAGTAAACAGCAAATATGCCCCTGAACGCGCGGCGCCCACCACTTCTGCCGTGACGATCTCAAACAAGATGGAACCCAGACCGCCAGCAATACCAGCAAAGAAGCCCGAAATGATGAAGGCCATGTACCGCACCCGCTGCGTGTTGTAACCTACAAATTCAACCCGCTCGGGGTTGTCGCGCACTGCGTTGAGCATTCGGCCGAGCGGCGTACGCGTGAAGGCAAACATCAAGGCCACGCAAACAAAGGTGTAAATCGCGATCAAGTAATACACCTGAATCGCTGGGCCATAGGTGAGTCCGAAAAACGACTTCCCGAAAACGCGGTTGGCCGACACACCGGCCTCGCCGCCAAAGAATTCAGAGAACATCAAAGACATGGCGAATACTAGCTCCGCCATACCTAGCGTGATCATTGCAAACGGTGTGCCTGCTTTCTTCGTGGTCACATAGCCAAACAAAATGGCGAAAAATACCCCCGCCAAGCCGCCAACAATGGGGATCAAGCTCACTGGAATGGGCATGGTCCCACCAGACGCCATATTCAGCGCGTGAATCGCAACATATGAGCCTAAACCGGTGTAAACGGCGTGTCCAAAGCTGAGCATGCCACCTTGACCCAACAGCATATTGAATGACAGGCAGGCGATGATGCCAATACCCATTTGGGCCAACATCGTGATGCTCAGGCCGCTGGTAAAGATCAGAGGCGCAACAAGCATGATTAAGGCAAATAGGCCCCACACCACAACGCGCCCAATATTGAAAGGCTTGAATTCGTAATAAGCTTTATTCATGATCAACCCTCCCTTGTACCAAGCAAACCCTTGGGCCGGAAGATCAAGATCAAAACCAAAAACAGATACGGCAGGATAGGAGCGACCTGTGAAATAGTAAGTTTGAGAATAGAGTTGTTCTTGGCGGTGTCAGACAATTGCATCCCCAAATC
This sequence comes from Polaromonas sp., assembly GCA_031414215.1. Lineage (GTDB taxonomy): Bacteria > Pseudomonadota > Gammaproteobacteria > Burkholderiales > Burkholderiaceae_C > Polaromonas. Next base: position 54,215 of record JANNVB010000044.1, read on the forward strand.
TTGTGCGACAGTGACAAGCGAAATATCAAAAGCAACCGCAAAAGTTTGAATGATGCCGATCAGCAGTGAGGCCAAAAATGCGCCCGAAAGTGAACCCATGCCGCCCACCACCACAACAACAAAAATTACAGACCCCACAGCGGCTGCCATTGCTGGCTCGGTCACAAACGTACTACCACCAATCACGCCAGCCAAACCAGCCAGAGCAGCGCCTGCTCCGAACACCAGCATTAAAACGCGCGGTACGTTGTGGCCAAGCGCTTCGACAATGTCAGGGTGCGTGAGTGAGGCTTGAATCACCAAACCAATACGTGTACGTGTCAGCAACAGCCATACTGCCACCAGCATGACCAGGGCTGTGAGCATCATGAAACCGCGTGTGGCGGGAAACAGCGAGCACACCACGCGCACTGAGGCATCAGCAGCAGTACACATCTCCGGTGTGGCACGACCCCAAACGAAGCTCAAACCATCCTTGGCGTGATTGATCAACGTGAACATAGGGCCTTTCAGCGCTTCCGGCGGAGTGAAACTCACCGAAGAGCGGCCCCACACCAACTGAACCAATTCAAGAAGAATATAAGACAGGCCAAAGGTGATCAACAACTCTGGCACATGGCCAAATTGGTGAACGCGGCGCAAGGCATATTTTTCAAACAATGCGCCCAATGCACCCACAATCAAAGGCGCAATAATCAGCGCAGCCCAAAAGCCCACGATACCTGAGACCGTATAGCCAACATAGGCGCCCACCATGTAAAACGACGCATGCGCAAAATTGAGCACGCCCATCATGCTGAAAATCAGTGTGAGCCCGGAACTGAGCAAAAACAGCAGCAGTCCGTAGCTCAAACCGTTCAACATGGAGATGATAAAGAATTCCATGGTCGATGCTTTGCTATCTAAAGTTTTTCAATCATTCACAAACAAAAATGACTTCGCAGCCAGGCTGCGAAGTCATTGTGAACAATCAAATCAAGGACGCTTCATCTGGCAGCTTGTCGGGGTACTGGCCACATAGGCTGGGAATTCCTGAATTGGCGCCAAGGTCATTGGAGTTTGCTCAGCAAACTCAGGGAACTTGCCGCCAGCTTTCTGCCAGACTGTGATTTGTACAGGCTGCTGCAACTGGTGATCCAGTTTGCGCATCTCGACTTCGCCATTCCAGTTCTGGAATTTCAAGCCAGACAAAACAGCTGCTACCTTCACAGGGTCAGTGGATTTGGCTTGTGCCATGGCTGTTGATAAAGCCGTATACAAGGTCGGAATCTGACCCGTGTACATATCGTCCTTGAACTTGGTCTTGAATTCTTTCGACCATTGACCCATGACACCCGGGAAGTTGTAGTGCATGATGGCGACCTGCTTGACGCGGCCTTCCATGCTGGTACCCAAAGCGGTTGGCGTACCCGTCACACCTGTGTAGTAAGTCAAGAATTTGCCGGTGTAGCCACCTTCGTTGGCAGCCTTCACGAGCAATGCCAAGTCAGAACCCCAGTTGCCGGTAATCACAGTATCCGCGCCAGAAGCCTTGATTTTCGCGATGTAAGGAGCAAAGTCGCGAACTTGCGCCAGGGGGTGCAAGTCTTCACCAACGAACTTCACGTCGGGGCGCTTGCGAGCGAAGATTTCTTTGGCGAACTTGGCAACTTGTTGGCCGTGAGAATAGTTTTGGTTGAGCAAGTAGATGTTTTTGATGCTCGCATCCGTTTTCGCGTGCTCTGCCAAAGCTTCCATTTTCATGGAAGTGTCTGCGTCAAAGCGGAAATGCCAGTAACTGCACTTGCTGTTGGTGAAATCAGGGTCGACAGCGGCGTAGTTCAAGAACACCACTTCTTTGCCAGGGTTGCGCTCATTGTGGCGGGCCACAGCTTCAATCAATGCACCAGCAACCGATGAGCCGTTACCTTGGGTGATGTAACGAATGCCTTGATCCATCGCCGCTTTCAGAGCGTTCAAGCTTTCTGCGGGGCTGAGCTTGTTGTCAAAGCCAACGAGCTCAAACTTCACGCCAGCAGGGTTGTTGGCGCTGAACTTTTCAGCGAAGAACTGAAAGGACTTTAATTGGTTCAAGCCAACTGGACCCATCAAACCGCTTTGCGGGTCAATCAGCGCAATCTTCACAGTTTGCCCAGCCAGCGGGCCTGGCGCTGCTTTGGCGGCTGCAGCAGCAGGCTTGGCAGGCGCAGGCTTGGCAGGCGCAGCCGGTGTCTGGGCATGGGCCGCAAATGCACAAGTCAAAAGTGCGGCTAAAGTTAGTCTACGAACAGCGAAGGTCATGATAGTCTCCAATGAAAAAAACGAATGTGCGAAGCGTACTAGACAAAGCATCGAAATATGCTCAGGGATTGCCCGCATGCATTCACACACCGGGCATAAAGCTATCACCTTAGCGACTACTCAGATAACAAAAAACTCATTCAGGCTGTGGCAGCTTGTAATCCTTGAGCTGCTCACGCAGCTTCATCTTTTGCATCTTGCCGGTAGCGCCTAGTGGAATCGCGTCGACAAACACCACGTCATCAGGGATTTGCCACTTGGCGGTTTTACCTTCGTAAAACGCGATCAATTCCTCTCGCGTCACTTCTGCGCCCGGTTTTTTAACCACCGCCACAATCGGCCGCTCGTCCCATTTGGGGTGCGCCACACCAATACAGGCCGCCATGGCGACTGCCGGATGCGCCACAGCGATGTTTTCAATGTCAATCGAGCTGATCCATTCCCCGCCAGACTTGATCACGTCTTTGCTGCGGTCGGTGATTTGCAGGTAGCCGTCGGCATCAATCGTGCCAACGTCACCCGTAGGAAACCATCCATCCACCAGCGGGTCACCGCCCTCACCTTTGTAATATTCGCGCACCACCCACGGGCCTTTGACCAACAAATCACCATAGGTTTTGCCGTCCCACGGCAGCTCTTTGCCTGCGTCGTCAACGATTTTCATGTCCACGCCATAAATCGCCCGACCCTGCTTGAGCCGAATTTTCATTTTTTCGTCTGCGCTCAAGGCATCGTGCTTATTTTTCAACGTGCACAGCGTACCCAGCGGGCTCATTTCTGTCATGCCCCAAGCGTGCAGCACCTCTACGCCGTAGTCGTCGTTAAAGGCTTTGATCATGGCTGGTGGGCAGGCTGAGCCGCCAATCACCGTGCGTTTGAGGTGCGAGAACTTCAAGCCATTGGCACCCAAATGCCCAAGCAGCATTTGCCACACCGTCGGCACGCCCGCAGCGTAGGTGACTTTTTCAGCTTCTAGCAATTCATAAATCGACTTGCCATCCATCGCCGGGCCTGGGAACACCAGCTTGGCTCCCGTCAGCGCGGCTGAATAGGGAATGCCCCAGGCGTTGACGTGAAACATAGGCACCACAGGCAGCACCGCATCGCGCGCCGACAGGCTCATCACGTCTGGCAGCGCCGCCGCATAGGCGTGCAATGTGCTGGAGCGGTGGCTGTACAGCGCGGCCTTGGGGTTGCCCGTCGTGCCGCTGGTGTAACACATGCTTGACGCCGTGTTTTCGTCAAAAGTCGGCCATTTGTAGGCGGTGGGCTGCGTCGCAATCCAGCTTTCGTAACTGATGAGATTCGGCACACCTGAGTCTTTGGGCAGCTTGTCTTCGTCGCACATCGCGATGTAATGCTTGATGGTGCCAGCGCGCGCGTGGACGGCTTGCACCAGCGGCAAAAAGCTTAGATCAAAACAGAGGATTTGGTCTTCAGCGTGGTTGGCTATCCAGGCGATCTGGTCAGGGTGCAGGCGCGGGTTGATGGTGTGCAGCACCCGCCCTGAGCCGCTCACGCCGTAGTACAGCTCAAAGTGGCGGTAGCCGTTCCACGCCAGCGTGGCCACACGGTCGCCAAAGGCCAGCTTTAAGCCATCCAGCGCACCCGCGACTTGCCGGGCTCGCTGCGCGGAGTCTTTGTAGGTGTAGCGGTGAATGTCACCCTCTACCCGACGCGACACAATTTCAGCGTCACCGTGGTGGCGCTCGGCAAATTCAATCAAACCTGAAATCAGCAGCGGCTGACTTTGCATTAAACCCAGCATGGGTGTTTCCTTTTCTTCAAATAGGGTGGTCTAGTATGTCGCACTGTTATGACGAAAGTCAGCGGGATTGTCCTTATGTCCCGTTAACAGCAACAGACTGCCCACAGGGCGCTACTTTGTAAATTTTCCGTTAGGGCCAATGATGGTGACATCGACAAATCGCGATGCTTGGCGAGAATCTTTGCCGAAGTTGATGTCGAAACCACCAAAACTTACCCGCTTCATGCCTTCGGCGGCGGAGACTAGCTTTGCTCGAGTCAGATCTCTGCCGGCCAGCTTGATGGCTTCGCCCAGCACTTTTGCGTTGATATAACTTTCGAAGCTGACAAAAGAGTATTCGCGCACACCGATTTGTTGCATGGCGGCCTGGTATTCCTTAACAAGCGGGTGGGCAGGGCTCCACGGGAAGGGCACCACTGAAGTCACCACCACCCCTACGCCGTCACTGCCAAGAGCCTTGATGTTGGCTTGTGCACCCATAACCGACAGGGTGTAAAACTGCATGCCGCGACGCTGCTTGTTGTAGGCCTTGATGAAATCAAAAGTGGGTCTGCCCGCAGTGATCATGATAACTGCCTCTGGTCGGGTATCGTGCAGCGTGCTCACAGCCTTTTCGGCATCGGCGCCGTTTGATTCTATGGATGCCACAGAGTAAGGCTTCATGGCTCGTTTGGCCATGGCTGCTTCCACGCCAGCGAGGCCATCTTTGCCGAAACTATTGGCTTGATAAACCACAGACACGCGCTTGATACCCACGGTATGCAGATGTTGCACCATTTTTTCGGTCTCGTCTCTGTAACTGGCGCGTACATTGAAGACGTTGGGCAGGACCGGAGCGCGGGTAACCTCTGCGCCGGTAAAAGGAGAGAAAAACGGAATGGCGGTTTTCTCAACCAAAGGAAGAATGGCCGCGCTGTTAGGCGTACCCATGATGTTGAATAGCGCGAACACCTGGTCTTCATCGATCATCTTCTGCACGTTTTTCACCGTGTTGGCGACTTGGTAGCCATCGTCCGCTGTGAGAACCTTGATGCGTCTGCCATTGATGCCGCCTTTTGCATTGACACCATCAAAATAAGCGCGGACGCCGCTGGCTATGTCTTCGCCCAATTCGGCAAGCGGTCCCGTCAGCCCCAGGGATTGACCGACGACGATTTCTTTGTCGGTGACTCCGGTTTGGGCTGTACAAGTGCTGCCCAATGCCAGGGCCAGCAGCCCAGTAGAAGCGTAAAGTGAGAAACGTGAAATAAACATGGATGTCTCCTATTGAGTTTTTAAACTAGCCAGCTACACCAGATATGCCAGTTTGTTGGCATGGTCTCAAGTTTCAACGCCTTGACAAAGGAATACAAAAACTGTCGCGACGCATACAATTTACGGGTGGTAACCCTATACAAATAAAGTAACCGAAAGTACGGGTCATGTTCCCTGATGTTTCCTCGCCGGTCATGCTGTTTCTTCAAAGGCAGCCATGGTTCAGGCAGTTGCCGCAAGACGTGCAGCTCAGCATCGCCGACTGCACATTGACCAGCACAGGCTGCAAAGGTGAGGTTTTGCTCAGCGCTGGCGCAGAAGTTGACGGCTGGTACGCTGTGCTCTCTGGCTTGGTCAAGTTGCAAAGCCGCTCGCTTCGCGGGCAGTTGTCTACATTTATAGGTGTGCCGGACGGTGAGTGGTTTGGTGAAGGCTCCGTTTTAAAGGCTGAAAAACGCCGCTATGACGTGATCGCCATACGTGACACCGAGTTGTTGTGTCTGCCACGCAAGCAATTTGATGAATTGCTGGCTGACTGTTTACCGTTTAATCATTTCTTGGTGCACCACATGAACCGTCGCCTTGGTCAAGCCATGGCCATCATCGAAACCGGGCGACTACGCAACCCCGATCAGCGCGTGGCGTTCTACTTGAGCAGATCGTTCTGGCAGGGAAGGAGCAAGTTGGCACTTTCGCAGGAAGAGCTGGCGCACTTAGCAGGTCTGTCGCGTCAAACAGTGAATCGAGCACTCAAATCTATGGAACAACAAAGCTTGGTGTCGCTCCAGTATGGCCGCGTGACGATACTCGACGAACAGGGCCTAGCCGCCTATGCGATTCGATCTGAAAAGTTAGAGGCGTGCCAAAAAATAAAAGCAGGCGGCGCATAACCCCGCCAATACAGAGCTGCAGCCTGTATCAGACAATCAGGGCATGAACTCACTTATCGACAACGGCCTGAGCGTGACCCAAAGACAGCGCTGGAACAACCGCTTTGCCCGTTTGGGCGAAAACTTTTACACCCGCTTGCAACCGCAGGCGCTGCCCGAGCCGTACTGGATCAGTCGCAACCAGGCGGTTGCACGCGAACTGGGCATTGAAGCGAGTTGGTTTGAATCGCAAGACGTGTTGCAAGCCTTGTCGGGCAGCGGCATGTTGCCCGGTAGCGACCCATTGGCCAGCGTCTACAGTGGCCACCAGTTTGGCCAGTGGGCGGGGCAATTGGGTGATGGCCGGGCGATTTTGCTGGGTGAGCTTGAAACGCCCAACGGCGGCATGGAAATACAGCTCAAAGGCGCTGGTAAAACGCCCTACTCCCGCATGGGCGATGGCCGGGCGGTGCTGCGCAGCTCGATTCGCGAGTATTTATGCTCTGAAGCCATGCACGGCCTGGGCATACCGACCACGCGGGCGTTGGCCTTGACGGGCTCGGACGCGAAAGTCGTGCGCGAAGAAATTGAAACCGCGGCCGTCGTCACCCGCACCGCGCCCAGCTTTATCCGCTTCGGGCATTTTGAGCACTTCAGCTACAACGACATGCATCTTGAACTGAAGGCGCTGGCTGACTTTGTCATCGACAGCTTTTACCCCGCCTGCCGTGATGCGACCAACCCCTACGCCGCCTTGCTTGAAGCCGTGAGCGAACGCACCGCCCACCTGATGGCCGCCTGGCAATCGGTCGGCTTTTGCCACGGCGTGATGAACACCGACAACATGAGCATCCTCGGCCTGACGATTGACTACGGCCCGTTTCAGTTTCTCGATGCGTTTGACCCAACGCACATCTGCAACCATTCAGACACCCAAGGCCGCTATGCCTATAACAAGCAGCCCAATATCGCCTACTGGAATCTGTTTTGCCTGGGCCAAGCGCTGCTGCCGCTGATAGGCGAGCAGGAACTTGCTTTGGCCGCGCTGGAGCCGTACAAAGCCATCTTCCCCGCTGCGCTAGAGGCCAAAATGCTCGCCAAACTGGGTTTGACGGATGCAAACCCAGACAACAAAGCCCTGATCGAAAGCACCTTCAAGCTGCTGGCGGCCAACAAGGTCGACTACACCATCTTTTGGCGGCGGCTGTGCAGCTTTACCCCGCAAAGCGGGCATGAACCACTGCGCGACCTGTTTTTTGACCGCGAATCCTTCAACGCCTGGGCGCTACATTATTCAGAGCTGCTTGCGCCCGTATCTATTGGGCTAAGGCACGATTTAATGCTTAAAAACAACCCAAAATACGTGCTGCGCAACCATTTGGGTGAAGAAACCATACGTGCCGCGAAACTAAAGGACTTTGCACCACTCCATACCTTGTTAGATGTGCTGCAAACCCCATTTGATGAGCATCCTGACCACGATACGCTCGCTAGCTTCCCGCCCGATTGGGCCAGCGGTATTGAAATCAGTTGCAGTTCTTGAACCTTTCAGAAAGACATTCATGACCCCAAAAATCCAAAAAACCGATGCCGAGTGGAAAGCCCTGCTCCAAGAAAAAGGCGCGGAGTCCGTCGCCTTTGACGTCACCCGCCACGCAGGCACCGAGCGCGCCTTCAGCGGCAAATACGAAACCGTATGGGCCGACGGTGCTTACCACTGCATGTGCTGCGGTGAAAAGCTGTTTGAGTCTGAAACCAAGTTTGATGCAGGCTGCGGCTGGCCCAGCTTTTCACAAGCCACCAATGAAACCGCGATCACCGAACATGTCGACATGAAATACGGCATGCGCCGCACCGAGACGGTTTGCACCAACTGCGGCGCGCATTTGGGCCATGTGTTCAACGACGGGCCATCACCGACGGGTTTGCGTTATTGCATGAACTCGGCCTCACTGGACTTCAAGGCGAAGTAATCCGTCGTCGATAATCCCTACCCATGAAGCAACTCCTAGATTTCCTCCCCATCCTGCTGTTTTTCGGCGCTTTCAAGATGTACGACATCTACGTCGCCACCGGCGTCATCATGGTGGCCACCACCGTGCAAATGCTGATCTTGTACAAGCTCGACGGCCACTTGCAAACCATGCACAAAGTCACCTGGGCGCTGGTGTTGGGCTTTGGCGCACTTACTCTTGGCTTTCATGACGAGCGTTTCGTCAAAATCAAACCCACTGTTTTGTACACCTTCACTGGGCTGGCGCTGGCCGTTGGCTTGTGGGCGCTCAAGAAAAACTTCCTCAAAATGATGCTCGGTGGCCAGCTCAAAATGCCCGACGGTGTTTGGCGCAACCTCACCGTGATTTGGGTGACTTACAGCTTCTTCATGGCTGCGCTCAATGCCTACGTGGCGCTGATGTTCACCACTGAGCAATGGGTTAACTTCAAGCTCTGGGGCTACGCCTTTCCGCTGATATTTCTGGTGGCGCAGGGCATTTATATCGCCAAACACTTGCAGTCTGACGAGCAGGAAGTCAAATCATGAGCGCCATGCCGGTGCATACCGCCGCCATCCAGCAACAGTTGCAAACCAAGCTGCAACCAACGCATCTAGAAGTCATTGACGAAAGCGCTGACCACGCGGGCCACGTTGGCGCAAATGCTGAGGGTTTTGGTACCCACTTTCGGGTACGGATTGCCAGCCCAGCGTTTGCCGGCAAAAGCCGCGTGGCCAAGCATCGGCTTGTGTATGATGCAATGCAAAATTTTATCGATCAGGGCTTGCACGCGCTGGCCATTGACATCGTTGAATAGTCTTATTATTTTTCCAACAGGACACCTATGAAAAAGCAACTCTTACTGGCAACCGCCGCCGCACTGATGGTGTTCGGCGCCCAAAGCGTCCTGGCGCAAAACATCGCCATCGTCAACGGCAAGGCCGTACCTAAATCACGCCTGGACGCATTGGCCCAGCAAGTCGCCAAGTCTGGCCGTCCCATCACACCCGAAGTGCAAAAGCAAATGCGCGACGCCGTCATCACACGTGAAGTATTTGCCCAAGAAGCTGAAAAGCTGGGCCTGATGGCCAGCGACGACTACAAAAACCAGATGGAAATCGCGCGCCAAACCGTGCTCATCACGGTGCTGATTGATGACTTCAAAAAGAAAAACGCTGTGACTGACGCGGAACTGAAGGCTGAATACGACAAGTTTGCCGCAGCCAACGGCGGCAAAGAGTACAAAGCCCGCCACATCCTGGTTGAAAAAGAAGCCGATGCCAAAGCCATCATCGCCAGCATCAAAAAAGGTGGCAAGTTTGAAGACCTCGCCAAAAAGCAGTCCAAAGACCCAGGATCAGGTGCTAATGGTGGTGACTTGGACTGGGCCAACCCCAGCAGCTACGTGGCCGAGTTCACCGAAGCCATGCTCAAGCTGAACAAGGGCCAAATGACCGACACCCCGGTCAAAACCCAGTTCGGTTTTCACATCATCCGGGTAGACGACATTCGCACTGCCCAGTTGCCAGCGTTTGAAGAACTCAAGCCCCAAATCGCCCAGCAGTTGGAGCAACAACGCCTGGGTGCGTACCAGCAGGGTCTGCGGGAAAAAGCCAAGGTGGAATAAGTTTTTGGCATCCTCGGGCGGCCTCAAGCCGCTTGAGACACTGAAAACGCGGCTTGTCCGCGTTTTTTGCTTTTTTAGTTTGAAAAGACACTTTTCGACGCTTTTCCGCCTATCAAAATGGCCTTTAGACCAATGAATACGGGCGCAAGCAGCTACTGTATCTATAGCAACTGAAATGAACTGGGGTTTGATCTCAATAGTTCTAGTCCACGCATTCAGTCGCCGCCGTCACCCCCGTCAGCGGAGCCGTGATTCGCCTCCCAAGAAGTTGAGCGACCGCCATGCATCTGGCCGCTGTATCCATGAATGTCGCCGGGACCTCCGCCTCCCTCACGGGCTAAAGCGCGCAGGCGATCCTTGCGCGCCTCTCGCCAACCCATCAGCAGAAGGAGCACTCCGAAGAAGATGAGGACGAAAGACGCGGGCGTTAGCCAATGCACATAGGCCCAACCAATCGGCTGAAGAACAACGCCAGCGACCAAGAAGAAAAGCCCAAATGCCTGCGAGTAGTTCATGAGCATCTAACTTGAAATTCAGCGTCGCGCGCCGCCAGCGCCCGCCCGCTGAAACGGCAAATTAGAAGCGGTCGCCTCCAGGCGCTCAGCCAGCCAAACCTTGATCACGGACTGCCGCGTCACACCCAGTTTGCTGGCTTCACGGTCCAGGGAGTCAATCATCCAGGTTGGAAAATCGACGTTCACGCGCCGTTGAGCCTGCAAGACGCGCCTGGCTTTGGAGACATCCAGCGATGCGGTGAGGTCTACGCCGTCCTCAAACTGCTGTTCGAAATTTTTAGCTTTCATAAAGTGCCACCTCTTCTGCGCGCGCGCGGCGCACGGATATCAATCGGATATTGCTGCCTCGATAGGTCATCACAGCTGACCAATGTTTCCCGCCGATAAGCCCAATCACCAGATACCGCGGCTCATCTTCAGTTTTTGCCGGAATTTCCAACAGCATCGGGTCGTTCCACAGACCTTGAGCTTCTACAAAATCGATGCCGTGTTTTATGCGATTGGATTCGCTTTTTGCAGCGTCAAATTCAAAAGAGCTCATGGTATAGAAAATATACCTTATTTGGCATCAAAATGCCAGCTAATGAAAGCCACTAAAAGCAATTTCAACCCGAAATCAGCGCCAAATCCCCAGCCGTCAACCACCGCCACTGCCCAGCCTTCAAATCATCCGGCAAAGCCAGTGAACCAATCCGCGAACGGTGCAGGCCGCCCACGCCACCCTCACCCTCCACCCGGTTCCCCACCGCCGCAATCATGCGTTTGACCTGGTGGTATTTGCCTTCCGTCAGCGTCAGGCTCAGTCGGTTTGCACCTGTTTGCGTACACTCTGCGGCTTTGACGGGTTTGGGGTCGTCGTCCAGCACCACGCCGCTCAGCAGCTTTTGCACCTGTTTGTCGTCTACCGCGTGCTTGGCGGTCACTTCATACACCTTGGGTACGTGGTGTTTGGGGGAACTCATGCGGTGAATGAACTTGCCGTCGTCTGACAGCAGCAGCAGGCCTGTGGTGTCCTGGTCAAGCCGCCCCACGGCTTGCACACCCGCTGCCGCGCCGCCGCCGCGCTGGCGAATGGGTGCGGGTAGCAGGGTGTAGATGCTGGGGTAGGTGCTGGGCTTTTGTGAGCATTCGTAGCCTGCGGGCTTGTGCAGCATCAGGTAGGCCTTCTCGTGATATTGCCAGTCAACGCCCTGCACTGTGAAGTGCAAACCAGGTGCGGCAAATTCAGCCGCCGGGTCATCAACCACTACGCCGCCTACAGTCACCAAACCCTGTTGCACCAGCCCAGAGCAAACGCGGCGCGTGCCAAAGCCTTGAGAAAAAAGAATGTCTTGAAGTTGCATGTTTGCCATACCTTGATTGTCGCTGCACAAACAGTCACAACATCAGGCGAAAATACCTGCTGCACTCACTGCCCATCACACGCTCTGCCCCATGCAAGATACCTCACCCACCCAGGGCAAATTTGTCACAGGCTCCACCCTTAAACATGTTTTAAACATGACGGCGGCGGGCTCCGTCGGGTTGATTGCTATTTTTGCGGTGGACTTGCTCAACCTGTTTTACATCTCGCTACTGGGCCAAAAGGAGCTGGCCGCTGCGGTGGGTTATGCGGGCACACTGCTATTTTTTGTGTTGTCTATTGGCATTGGCTTGACGATTGCTGTTGGCGCACTGACATCACGCGCCCTGGGCCAAGGTAACCGTGACTACGCCAAGCAACTGGCAGGTGCATCGTTGATTTTGATGACTGGCAGCATGGCCTTGGGCGCCGCGTTGCTTTACCCGTTTTTAGCGCCACTGCTGGGGCTGCTGGGTGCAAGCGGTGAAACCGCCGACATGGCGCTACGGCTTAGCCGCATCGTGCTGCCTTCAGCCCCGCTGCTGGGCGCGGGCATGTGCTTGGGCGCGCTCCTGCGCTCGCTAGGGGACGGCAAACGCTCGATGTATGTCACGCTGGGGGCGGGCGCGGCGGTGGCGGTGCTGGACCCCATACTGATATTTGGCTTGGGGTTAGGCCTGGACGGTGCAGCCATTTCAACCGTACTGGCGCGGTTTGTGATGGTAGCCATTGGCCTGTATGGGGTGGTGCGCGTCCACAAGCTCTTGGCTTGGCCAGACAAAGCCATGTTGATAAAAACCCTTAAACCCTTTTTTGCGATTGGCCTGCCGTCGGTGCTGACGCAAATTGCCAACCCCGTTGGCAATGCGTTTGTTACCACCGCCATTGCGCCCTATGGCGACGATGCCGTGGGCGGATGGGCGGTGATTGGGCGCATTATTCCTGTGGCGTTTGCCGCGCTGTTTGCGCTGTCAGCATCGGTCGGGCCCATCATTGGGCAAAACCTGGGGGCTAACCGGCACGACAGGCTGCAATCGACCCTGCGCGATGCCTTAAAAGTAGTGGTGGCGTACGTGCTGGCGGTGTGGCTGCTGATGGCGCTGGCGAGCGGCTTGATTGCAGATGCCTTTGGCGCAGTCGGCGTGGGCCGTGAGTTGATTGTGTTTTTCTGCGTTTTTGTGGCGGGCAGCTACGTGTTTAACGGCGCGGTGTTTGTGGCCAACGCCGCGTTTAACAACCTGGGCTTTGTGCTGTATTCAACCGCGCTCAACTGGGGCCGCGCCACCCTGGGCGTGGTGCCTTTCATCTGGCTGGGTGGGCATTACTATGGCGTGAAAGGCGTACTGGCAGGCTACGGCCTGGGTGTGGTGTTGTTTGGCGTGGTGGGTATTTGGGGCTGCTTCAAGGTGCTGGAGCAAATGCAGCGGCGAGCCAAGGGTTCACAAGCCGCTATTTAAACAGGAGCTGCTTGCGCCCGAATTGATTGGTCTACAGGCCTTTTTGATAGGTAAAAAGGGCTGAAAAAACGGGTTTTAGCGTCTTTTCCTACAAAAAATAGGCAAATCACCCGCTAGAGCGACCTGGCGGCAGTGCATGTAATTAAAAACATGCCGCAAACCATTCCAGCACCCACACCCTCTTACTTTTCAGCACGTTTTTCAGCCCTGTGGCACTGGCTGGATGCGGTGCTCACCCCCACCGCCATGCCAGCAGGCCCGCAACCCTTTGACTACGGCTTGCAAGCCAGCGCTGTTGGCATACCCGTTGCCGATGGCCTGAAATTGTTTGGCTGGTATGCCGCGTCAAATCTGGTTGGCCCGCGCCCGGCTGCGGTGCTGCTGCACGGCTGGGGCGGCAACGCCAGCAACTTGCTGCCCGCCGCTAAAACACTGCATGAGGCTGGTTACGCCGTGCTGCTGGTTGAAGCCCGCAACCATGGCCGCAGCGACCACGAAGGCCATTCATCTCTGCCCCGTTTTGCTGAAGATTTAGACCACGCCATCGACTGGCTGGCCGCGCAACCGGGTGTTGACGCAGGTGCCGTGGTGGCGATGGGCCATTCAGTCGGCGCGGCGGCGGCGCTGTTGTCAGCATCACGGCGCAGTGACCTGGCCGCTGTTATCAGCGTGTCCAGCTTTGCCCACCCCGAGCAACTCATGCAGCGCTGGCTGGCCGAGCGGCGCGTACCCTACTGGCCGCTGGGCTGGCTGGTCAACCGCTACCTGGAACGCATCATTGGCGCGCGCTTTGACGACATCGCGCCCGTTAACACCCTTGCCAAAGCCAGTTGCCCGATTTTGCTGGTACACGGCCTGCAAGACACCACCGTACCGGTGATGGACGCGCGGCGCATCTGGCAAAACCGCAGCACCGCGCAAGCCACGCTGATTGAATGCAACGGCACGCACGAAGCGTTTGACGACCTGCACACCGTGACGCGGCAGATTTTGAGCTTCTTGAGGCCGGTGGTGCGGGTGCTGGTTTAGCAGGCAGGGTTGAATCTGCCGCTTCAAGTCAAGCCGCAGACCTGCGCCATCGGCATACTAATTGCTTAAACTTGGACAACGGTGGGGCACGGTGCAACGCCGCTAACAACACAAGCTTTGCTTGGTCCTGAAAGCAACCCATGTCCTTGAAACCCTCTGTTTTTTCCCGCCCGGCATTTTTGGCACTTTGCGCCACGTCCAGCCTGCTTTTTACCGCGCCGTCTTTTGCGCAAGCCGTCTACCCAGACCGACCGGTCAAAGTCATTGTGGCCCTGCCTGCAGGCGGCAGCGTAGACATGATTGCCCGCACGCTGGGTCAAAAGCTCAATGCGTCGATGGGCCAAGCCTTTGTGGTCGACAACCGCGCTGGCGGCTCAGGCCAAATTGGTATGCCAACCGTGAGCAAAGCACTACCTGACGGCTACACACTGGCCGTGTCACCAGCGTCCTTTTTAACCACCAACAAAAGCGTGTTCAAAACCCTGCCCTACGACCCCGAGGCAGACTTCAGCCCCGTGTCGCGCCTGGTGAACCAGCACATGGTGCTGGTCGTCAGCAACAAAGCCAAGTACCCAACGGTCGCCGCTTTCCTTGCAGCTGCCAAAGCCGCACCTGGCAGCATCACCTATGCGTCGTCAGGCGACGGCAGCCCGCAGCACCTGGCAGGCATGATGTTTGAAACCCGCACCCAAACCAAATTGCTGCATGTGCCCTACAGAGGCGGCGCGCCAGCCGTCAATGACGCGCTGGCTGGCGTGGTTGATGCCATGTTTGCCGTCATGCCAGAGGCTATTCCCCACATCCGTTCAGGCAAGTTCACAGCCCTGGGTGTGATGAGCCCACAGCGCACCCCCGTGCTTCCCAACGTGCCCACCATGGCCGAGAGCGGCCTGAAAGACGTCAACCTGTCCGCCTGGATAGGCCTGCTGGCCCCCGCCAAAACACCCCAGCCCATCATTGACCAGCTCAACCGCGCGGTTTTGGCAGCGATGGACGCCGAGCTGAAAGCCAAGCTGTTCGAGTCCGGCATTGAAGTCGCCACCAGCACGCCCGATGAACTCAAAAAGCTGATCACCCAGGACATCAAGGTGCATGCCGATCTGGTCAAGGCATCGGGTTTGGTACCGCAGTAGGGAAGACCTAGCGGCGCAGCTTGCTATTTATTCAGTAGCTGCTTGCGCCCGTATTTATTGAGCCAAGGGGCTAAATGATAGTTTTTTCGACCTTCTTTAAGCACCAGCAAGAAGCAGGTTATTGCCCCTATTTGTCGGATATGGGTTGCTAAAACCGTGTTCGCCGGGCAACATGCCCAACATCTCTTGCTGCATGCCCATGTTTTTTCACTCACCCCTGAATCTCTGGCTATTGCTTGTTCTGCCGCTGCTGCCGCTAGCCTATGTGTGGCTGCTCAGCAGACGCAAACGCGTGCCACTGACTTTCAGTAACGTGGCTTTGGTTCGCGCTGCCGCAGGACGCAGCTGGAAGCGGCATCTGCCACCTGCGCTGTTGGGACTGGCTTGCGCACTGCTCTTGTTTGCTGCCGCGCGACCGGTGGCAAAAATATCCCTGCCCGGCGCCAAATCAACCATCATGTTGGCCATGGACATCTCGCGCAGCATGCGTGTTTCAGACGTCAAGCCCACCCGCCTGGCCGCTGCACAAGAAGCTGCCAGGCTTTTCTTGGCTGAACTTCCCAGGGGCATTGAGGTCGGGCTGGTGACCTTTGCCGGCACCAGCCAAGTGGCCCAGGCCGCCACGCTAGACCGGGAGCCACTGGTCAACGCCATCAACAGCTTTCAGATGCAACTGGGCACAGCCATCGGCAGCGCCATCGTGCTGTGCTTGTCTGAGCTTTTTCCAGACCACGGCATCAGCCTTGAAGGCGTCAGCAATGCGTACAAGCCGCAAAGTCGAAGACTTGACGACAAGGACAAGCCACCACCTAAAAAGATCACCCCCGTGGTGCCCGGCTCCTACACCTCAGCCGCCATCATTTTGCTAAGCGACGGCCGACGCACCATGGGTGTAGACACGATTGAGGCCGCCCAAATGGCCGCCGACCGGGGTGTGCGCGTCTACGTCGTTGGACTAGGCACGGTCGACGGGGCGGTCGATATGCCAGAAGGCATGCCGATCTACCTGCGGCTGGACGAACCCACCTTGAAAGAAGTCGCCCGCATCACCGGCGGTGAGTACCACTATGCAGGCACCGCAGAACAACTGCGCGGCGTGTACCAAAACCTCGGCTCTACCCTGCAAGTACAAAAGCGCGAGACCGAGTTGTCGGGGTTGCTGGCATTGCTAGCGGCGGTGATGGCGCTAACGGCGACGGGGCTGTCGGTGGCCTGGTTTCGGCCAGTTGGGTGAATGGCTGACGATTTTGGTCTTTGAACAGGTTTGACTGATTACATCGGGCTGAAAACTGGTCAAATTTAGCGAAAACAGCCGTTTTTAGCTGTCTTTTAGGCCTCTAGAGCCCTGTTTATATGCGTTAGCAGCTATTTATTTTGTAGCAGTTACCGCACTCGATACACATGTTTTCAATGAGCATATTTAACCTTTACTAGGCCAATGGCCTATAATGAATCCATGGAATTCGACTGGGACGAAACAAAAAGCGATGCGTGCCTGAAGGGGCGCGGCTTTGATTTCACCTATGCAGTGCAGTGCTTTCTCGATCCCCATCGCATGGTCTCGCGTGACAACCGCTTTGACTACGGGGAAGACAGGTTTCATCTTTTGGGGCGAATCGACAAGCGGGTCTTTTTTGTGACCTACACATTGCGCGTTGAAGTGATTCGAATCATTTCAGCCCGCAAGGCTAACCAACGAGAGGTAAAGCGCTATGAAAATCAAACTTGACCCGGCCAACTCACAAACCTGGCCAAAAGGCCGAATTAATGCGACGCGGCTGGACGCCACAACCGAGAGCGAACTGGCAGCCCAACAAGCCAGCGACGACAGCGCCGCCATGCAAGACGCGGCCAAGTACGCACGCCGAGTTCGCCAGCGCTTGGGGCTAACCCAGCAAGAGCTGTCGCAGCGCATCGACGTGTCGTTAGAGACCATCCGCAATTGGGAGCAAGGCAAGCGAAGCCCGACGGGTGCGGCTAAGGCGTTGCTGCGGGTGCTAGACCGGGCACCTGAGGCTGCGTTGGGAGCGCTGGGTTAACCGGCAAAGCCCAGTTAAATAAAGGTATTGCACAACTAATCGGTACAAAGTCAGAACGTGCCACCATCAAAGACATTATTCTGATTTTCATTTCTTCGAATTTTTTGTTCGCCCTCAAAGTAAATCGCCTCGGGGTCGGGCAGCACGATAGTGCGATCAACCGCAGCATTAAGGTCTTCCCGCGACAAGATCAAAACTCCCAACTTTTCAGCCAATTCGGCACCAACCTTAACTTCCTCGCGCGGCCGTGTTGTCGCCATAACCGCAATCACCTTCGGAATGGCGGTTCCAGAAGCCCTGAGCCTTGACCTAACGACTTCCGTACGGCTAACTAAAAGATCCACCTTATCGGCCTTGATCAAACCCGTAGTGCACTCGACCAGTGCAAATTTATTTAGCGGAGTTGCAAGAATAAGGTCAACCGCATCATGGGTTTGCTCAATATTTCCTAAGTGACTCACGCGAAAACCAAGCATTGAGAAAAGCCACGCAATTGAAGACTCTACTTGACGGGCATTCGTGCCACGGTTGCCAGATTTATCAATAAAATCCTTGAGGACTGCCAAACCGGGATCAAAAGCTTCAAATACACATCTTTGGGGATTTTGAAACGTGCTGGGGTCAGCCAAGTAACCTTGATGTTGCGCAATATTTGCGTAACTCACTACGCAGTGAAGCACCGCACCTGCGGGTATTGCGACGCTTGCGCTTCCATATTGCATAGACCCCTTTGTGATCCATTTCATGGCCACCCCAGGAATCGCATCGCGTGCCACAACCTTTCCTTGAACAAACGCGCGATAGCCGAGCGTAACCAAATTTGTGGACAGGCCTTGCGTTAAAAAAACAGACGGTCGCGCCTCCAGCCCAGAGATGGGGGAAGAGAAATCTACTTCGGCAAGATTGTGTGCCAGCACCTCAACGGTGCTTGAGTCTCCGCTAACGCCGCCTAATTGAAACTCTTGCATAAGTTCCGCAAAAGAGTCAAACGGTTTCAGAGCAGCCTTGAGCTCCCAATCAACATGCGGGAAACGGACCAAGCCTTGCTTTTTTCGACCTGACAACATCAAAGTCATCAATCGGCGTCCCTCTTGAGCACTTTCCGTATGGAACGGTAGGTGGTAAGTTAAATAGTTGCCTTCAAGTTCGGGGGGAAAGAACACTTCTCCTATTGGCGTGGCGAGTTTGCCACTTTCTATCAACTTACTTAGAAGCGCTTCGGGATCAGTTCCAATAGTCGAGAGAAGAAAGTATTCCGCACGAATATTTTCCAAATTTACGGACGAACTTGGTACGTCGCGATTCCCGGGGCTTAAAAATAAACGCGCTTGAACCAAAATGAACTTATCGTCCTCTTTCGTTGCCACGTAGCTAAATGCCCATTTTTCGCGCAAAGCAAGCAGATGCGGTTGAACTTGAGAAAAGAAAATGCGAATATTTTCCTGGTCGTGTGCTGCGATATTCTTCATCCTAAAAATCCCCGCCCCCACTCCCATGCGCCAAGCTCTCAAACTTGGTGATGCGGTTGATAAACGCGAGCTTGACGGTGCCGGTTGGGCCGTTTCGCTGTTTGCTGATGATGACTTCGGCCACGCCGGGTTCTTTGCAGGCTTCTTTGGTGTAGTACTCGTCGCGGTAGATGAACATGATGATGTCAGCGTCTTGTTCAATCGCGCCGGACTCACGCAGGTCGCTCATCATGGGGCGTTTGTCGGTGCGGCTTTCTACCCCACGGCTGAGCTGCGACAGGGCAATCACGGGGCATTGCAGCTCTTTGGCCAGCATCTTCAACCCGCGCGAGATCTCGCCCACTGCAGTGGCGCGGTTTTCTTCGCTCATGCTGCTGGACACGCTCATCAGTTGCAAATAATCGACCACGATCAAGCCCAGCTTGCCGCACTGCTTGGCCAGCCGGCGTGCGTTGGCGCGCAGCTCGCTGACGGTGAGGCCGGGCGTTTCGTCAATGTGCAGTGAGATGTTGCGCAGCTTTTCAATCGCCTCGGTGAGGCGCGGCCACTCTTCGTCGGTCAGCGCGCCGGTGCGCAGATGGGTTTGGTCAATGCGGCCAATCGAGCCGACGATACGTACCGCCAATTGCGATGCGCCCATCTCCATCGAGAACACGGCCACGGGCAGGCCTTCGTTCAGCGCGACGTGTTCGGCGATGTTGATTGCTAAAGCGGTTTTGCCCATTGAGGGTCTCGCCGCCAAAATCACCAAATCCCCCGCCTGAAAGCCCGATGTCATACGGTCCAAATCGTAAAAGCCCGTCGGTACGCCTGTGACGTCGTTCGGGTTCTCGCTCATCTCGGTCACGCGGTCCAGCAGGCTGACGACCAGGGTATCCATGCTCTGAAAACCTTCTTTCATGCGGGAGCCCTGCTCACCGATTTTGAAGATTTTTTGCTCGGCTTCGTCCAGGATGGTGGCAATGTCTTTGCCTTGTGGGCTGAAGGCGTTGGTCGATATTTCGTCGCTGGCGGCCACCAGTTTGCGCAGGATGGAGCGCTCACGCACGATTTCTGCATAGCGCCGAATGTTGGCGGCGCTGGGCACGTATTGCGCTAGTGAATTGAGGTAGCTCAGGCCCCCTACTTCGTCGGCCTTGCCCTGGTTTTGCAGGTGCTCGTACACGGTGATGACGTCTGCAGGTTTGGTGGCGTTGATGAGCGCGCCAACGGCTGCGTAAATCAGTTTGTGTTCGGCACGGTAAAAGTCCTGGTCGGTCAGCAGGTCGCCGACGCGGTCCCAGGCGGCGTTGTCTAGCAGCAGGCCGCCCAGTACGCTGGACTCGCCCTCGATGGAATGCGGGGGGATGCGCAGCTGGGCGATTTGGCGGTCAGGGCTGTAGCCTGGCTGGTCGAAGACTGAAAGTACGGCGGACATGGGTTTCTTTGGTTTTTGTAGCTGTAGATGCTAGCGTTGCGGAGCATCAAAGTCACGCTAAAAGGTTGTTTAAAAGCAGTGGATAACTTGAGTACAAGTCTGTAATAGCTGTGAGGCAAATATCTTTGCTCTTGCCCGTCAAAAAACCATAAAAAAAAGCCGCCCAAAAGAGCGGCTTTTCAAGGGGGTGAAAAGCTTACGCTGTTTCGCCGTATACCGTTACGGTGATGTCTACCAGCACGTCGGTGTGCAGAGCCACGCTGACCGCATGGTCGCCCGTGGTTTTCAGCGGGCCGACTGGCAGGCGGATTTGCGACTTGGCGACTGCAAAGCCTTGCTTGGTCAGCTCGGCAGAGATGTCGTGGTTGGTCACAGAACCGAACAAACGGCCATCAACACCCGCTTTTTGCGTCAGCTTGATGGTGGTGCCACCGAGCTTGGCGCCTTGGGCTTGTGATTCAGCCAGCTTGGCAGCAGCTGCTTTTTCGAGTTCGACGCGCTTGGCTTCGAATTCGGCCTTGTTGGCAGCAGTGGCGCGGCGGGCGCGGCCTGAAGGGATCAAAAAGTTGCGTGCGTAACCGTCTTTGACTTTGACGACTTCACCCAGGGTGCCGAGGTTAACGACTTTGTCTAACAAAATGATTTGCATGGTCGTGCTCCTTACAGGCTTTTGTGCTGGTCGCTGTACGGCAGCATCGCCAAAAAGCGAGCGCGTTTGACAGCGGTGTTGATCTGGCGCTGGAAAATCGCGCGTGTGCCGGTCAGGCGTGCGGGGATGATCTTGCCGTTTTCAGAAACAAAGTCACGCAGGGTGTCAATGTCTTTGTAGTCGATTTCCTCGACGCCAGCAGCGGTAAAGCGGCAAAAGCGCTTGCGCTTGAACAGCAGGGATTGTGTGTTGCGCTTTGGGCGCTTGTCTTTGTTGAAACGTTTTGGTCCGGGCATGATGGACTCCTTAAATTAAGTGATGTCTTGAATATGGAAGACGATGCTTTTGCTGGTACGTGCGTTGATCAAAAAACCGGTAAACAACTGGAGCTTGCCAAGTTCGGATTTGGCTGAGGTTTCAGCCAACGCTCCAAAAGCGACTGCTCGAATTGTCAATTTAACTTGCCTTGCAACCCCTTCTTCTTCGACTTCGGACTCGTGTTCAAGGACGAGGTTAAGGGCTGGGATACCGGCTGGCGTGTAGCGCAGAGGACTTGCCTCAGCAATGCGCGCTGTCAGTTTGACAATGTTTACCTGGTTCAATGATTCTTTATTGCTTAGCGCTCGTTACCAGCGTATTCAGCTTGTTGCGTTTTGCGGGCTTCTTCGCGCTCAACGTTGCGCATCATCAAAGATGGGCCGGTTTCGGCTTTCTTCTTGACCACGGTCAAGTGGCGCAGCACGGCATCGTTGAACTTGAAC
>JANNVB010000045.1:0-3532 GCA_031414215.1 Polaromonas sp.
CCGCATCAGGCGGGTCGCCAGCAGCGACAGATCACGCGCGCTGGTGACGTGACCGGCCTCGGTCAAACCTTCCGGGTTCTTATAGACCGTGGCTTTGAGCCCCAGCCTCTGGGCCTGCTCGTTCATCATCTGCACAAAGCGTTCATAGGAACCGCCGACACCTTCGGCCAGCGCCACCGTCGCGTCGTTGCCCGACTGCACGATCATGCCCTTGATCAGGTCTTCCACTGGCACCTGCATTTTGGGGTCAATGAACATGCGCGAGCCGGGCATCTTCCAGGCGCGCTCGCTGACGGGCAAGGTTTGCTTCAAATCGATTTTTTTCGACCTGAGCGCGTCAAACACCAAATACTCGGTCATCAGCTTGGTGAGTGACGCGGGCTCTAGTGGTGAGTCGATGTCTTTGGCAGCCAGGATTTGATTGGCGGTCACGTCGATCAGCAGGTACGAACGGGCGGCTATTTCGGGGGCTTGTGGTGCTTGGGCAAAAACAGTACTGGAAACTAAAACCAGCAAGCCAAAAATGACGTGAAGAGCGGCTTTGGGGAAACTGAACATGAAGAAATCCGGTGACTAGATAGATGTGGAAGACAGGTGGCGCACCACGAGGCTTTTGAGAAGCGGCAATTGTCCATGAAAGAAATGCCCGCCACCGGGTACAACCGTAACCGGAAGTGATTGCGGCCGCGCCCAGTCCAACACAGCGCTCAGTTCTACCGTGTCGTCTGCCTCACCGTGAATCGCGATGGTTTTACCGTGCTCGGCGGCGTCGATTTGGGCGGCGGCGCTGCGGACAACGCTGGTGCCAACCAGTACCAGTTTGTCAATTGGCCTGGCGGCGTGCAGCTTGTCAAACGCATGGGTGGTGACAAAAGCGCCAAATGAAAACCCCGCCAAACACAGTGCGCCAGCGGGTGCTAGTTCAGCGACCACAGCCAGCATATCGTCCAGCTCACCTCGGCCTTCGTCGTGCGTGCCAGCGGTTGCGCCGACCCCGCGAAAGTTAAAGCGCACTGCCGTCCAGCCGCATTGGGTGAAGGCTCGGGCCATCGTTTGCACGACTTTGTTGTCTAGCGTGCCGCCAAACAGCGGGTGTGGGTGGGCAATGACGGCCACGCCTTTTGACGCTGCGCCACCCGCCGGTGTGTCAATAGCGACTTCAATCGCGCCCGCAGGGCCTTGAACGGTTGATTTTTGGGTTTGGGCGTTCACGGCAGGTGTTTTAGAAGGGTCATGATTGCTATTAATTCAGGAGCTGCTTGCGCCCGTATTCATTGGGCTAGAGGCTTAAAATGCACCCAAAACACGCCTAGAAAGCGCTATTTTTGACTTTTTTAGGCCAGTTTTAACGTTTAACGGCCCAAACCGACCGGCGCAAGAAGCCGCTCAACCACTTTGCCGTTTTTAAGATGCGACTCAACAATTTCGTCAATGTCATGCGAGTCGACATAGGTGTACCAAACCGCTTCGGGGTAGACCACGGCCACTGGGCCGATGGTGCAGCGGTCCAGGCAGCCAGACTTGTTGACGCGGACTTTGCCCGGCGCTGACAACCCCGCCGCTTTGACCTGCGATTTGCAACGGTCATAGCCCTCCTGGGCGCGGTGGTTGGCGCAGGCGTCTTTACCGGGTTCGCGCTCATTGAGGCAAAAAAAGATGTGGCGCTCGTAATAGTGCTCAGAGGTTTGTTCGGGGTTTGCAGGCAAGGTCATGACTTGATTTTACGTACGAGTGGCCTCATCACGCCCCGATAACCTTGCCACCAGATAGATCAAAGCCGCATACGGCCACAGCCAGCCCAGCCACTGTGCCAAGCCGTGAAAGCGAATAAAGCGCCCCTGCTCCCAAGTTTGCAGGGTTTGCGCAAAGTAAGCACTGGCTGGCGCCTGGTTCAGCAAACTGAGTTGAATCGCTAACGCCAGCAGCGCGAAAGCCGCAGCGCCCCGGCGGCCCAGCGGCAGCAGTACCACGGCCAGCGCGGCCGCCAGCATCAGGCCCGCGCGTACCGGCAAATCAATCCAGGCCCAGGCGTGCTCGGGCCCATAACTGAGCGCCGCCGACAGCCCCGACACAGCCATGCCAGCGCCCAGCATCAACACGGCAAAAATCGCCCGCCGCCACAGCGTGCGTACCACGCCATAGCCGATCAGCAGCGGGATCAACGCGCCCAGCGCCACGCAGACCAGCTCGGCCAGTGGCACCAGCGGCTGCAATTCAATCTCGCGCACGGGCAGCCAGACCAGAAACGGTGTGCCCTCCAGTGAGTCGGCCAACGCAGACTCTAGTCGCTCAAACACCTGACCCAGCCCCATCGGCACCGCCGCCGGGAAGAGCAGCGCCACGGGCCAAAGTACCAGCAGCGCCAGCGCCCCGCGTGCATCCGGCGTCAGCCAGCGCGACCGAAAGCGGCTCCAGCGCCCGAGCGCACCCAGCTTTTCAAGGGCCCATGCGGTGTAAGCACCCAACGCAGCACCGAGGGTGTTCAGCGCCAAATCGACATTAGACGGAATGCGTGATGGCAAATAGCTTTGCAGCGTTTCAAGCGCCAACGACAGCAGCAAAGCACCCAATACGGCCAACAGCATCGCCCACTTGATTTGCCCGCTCCGCAAGCTGGCCAGCGTGAGCAAAAAGCCCAACGGCGCGTAGCCCAGCACATTGGACGCCACGTCAAAGCCAGTCCAGTATTTGGGCAGCGGCGCGGTTAAAAAGGCCAGCGGCGAAATACCCTGATTGCGCCACTCAGTGAAGGGGTACAGGCTGGCATAAATGATCAGGCAAACAACCGCCAACGCTAACGGCAAAGAGGCTGTCCTGCTGCCAGTATCAGATAGCGAATTTAGGGACTTCACTGATCAGCCCTGCTCCGCTTAAAACGGCTTGACCACCACCAAGATCACCGCTGCCACCAGCAGCAGCACAGGCGCTTCGTTAAACCAGCGAAACCAGACATGGCTGCGACTGTTCTGGTTGGCCACAAACTGCTTGTAAATGCGGCTACATGCGTGTTCATACCCCAACGCCAGCAGCACCACCGCCAGCTTGGCATGCATCCAGCCACTGCCCTGGCCAATGCCGTAACCCAGCCAAAGCCATAACCCCAACAGTACAGCTGGCACCGACAAAATCCGGGTGAAGCGCAGCAGTTTGCCCGCCATCAGCATCAAACGAGCCCGCTCGGCAATGCTCTCAGGCGGCACCATCGCCAAGTTAACAAAAATGCGCGGCAAGTAAAACAGCCCCGCAAACCAGCTGGCAACAAAAATGATGTGGAATGATTTGACCCAGAGCATGGCGTAGTTTAGTCCGGCGAGTGCATTAAGAGCGACTCCGGCACATCGGAAAATTCGTTTGGCGGGATGAAGTGCAAGGCGCACGGAGCGCAGGACACCGAGGGTTATTGGGGTCAGACACACTACTGTCCGGAGATGCGTTCGCATTTGGCCTGCAAGCTGTTGATTTGATTGCCTAATTTGGCAACCATAGTGCAAATCTACTTGAACTTCATTTTCTTACAGGCACCACACTTGGC
>JANNVB010000046.1:0-107901 GCA_031414215.1 Polaromonas sp.
GCGTTGAACGAGAAAACCTTGTCGGCTCGCCAAGCCAAGTTGGGCGCAGACCACCTCGACACGTTGAGCAGCATGGTTGATCTAGCCAACTCTTACAGAGCCGTGGGCCAATACGACAAGGCGCTAGCGTTGGACGAAAAAACCCTGGTGGCTCGCCAAGTCAAGTTGGGCGCAGACCACCCCGACACGTTGAGCAGCATGTCTAATCTGGCCAGCTCCTACAGCGACTTGGGCCAACACGACAAGGCGCTAGCTTTGAAAGAGAAAACCCTGTCGGCCCGTCAAGCCAAGTTGGGCGCAGACCACCCCGAAACGTTGAGCAGCATGAACGACCTGGCCATCTCCTACATCTTCCTTCGCCAGTACGACAAAGCGCTTGCGCTGATACCCGCTTGGCAGCGCGCCGTGGAGCGGCTTCGCCAACTGCCAGAATTGGCGCAGGAGCAGCGGCAAAGTCTGTTCGCTTCATATTCTGACGCTTACCAGCAGTGGGGACGCCTGCATGCGCTGCTAAAGAAGGAGCTTGAGGGCTTTGACTTGAGTGATTTGTCAAAGGCACGAACACTCATGGACACCCTGAAGGGGCAGTCGGCAATGCGCAGCTTGCCTGCGGCCATGCAAAGTAAAGTGCAAGCGCTGCAAGGCGACGTGAGTACTCAGCAAAAAATACTGGAGCAATTATTGAACGACCGTAATGCGAGTGCTGAACGCTTACTTGCACAACAAAAGGTTATAGACACTGTCAAGCTGCAGTATTTGCAGTTACAAAGTAGCCTGAAATCGCAGTACCCCAAGTACGCACGACTGTCTGACTTGCAGCCGTCCTCTGCTGCTTTGGCACCCAAGCTTCTTAACGCTCAGGATGTGTTCATCAGCTACCTTGTCGATCAGGCAGGGCAAGCACAGGTTTTTATATTGACACAGTCGGGCAAGGTGTCGTGGGTCGACCTAGGCGCGCTACCTAATCTGAGCAGCACCGTTACTGCCAGCCGTGAGTTGATTTCTCCAAGTACTGGCGATCTTGTTGCGCAGGGGAGGTTGGTATTGCTCCAGAAAGGTGGCTACGCCTGGGTACCACCCGGCGAAAACCTGCCGCCAGGCGCAACTTTAACCGCAGCTGGAACCAATGCCGCGGCAGCGCGCGCCTTGCTTCAGCAGTACTGGCATGACAAGCTGATCAAGCCGATCCTGCCCCTGGCTGGCGGTTATAGCCGCTGGATCATCAGCCCAGACAAAGACTTGGCGCTTTTGCCATTCGACACCCTTCCTGACGCATCACCGGCCGCTCCAGTTAGCACTGGCGGTGCCCAGCCGCTCGTCCAGGCCCGCAACCTTACTGTTGTGCAGAGCTTTGCGGTTTACGCTTTGCTCAAAGAGCGTGAAGCGGAATATGCAAAAATTACCCGGAGCAAGGCCTTGTTCGCGATGGGAAACCCGGTGTACGGGCAAGGCTGGACCCCCACCCCAAATACCTCAAGTACCAAACGCAGCTTGGGGCCCGCCTGGAGCACTACGGATGGTGACTTACTCCAAAGTCTGCGCAGTAACGATGCGCGCGGCCAGCCCACGTCTTTTGCTGGCGAACAGGCATTTATGCGCAAGGCGAAGTGGACAAACCTGCCCGGTACTGGCGTCGAGGTGAACGCGGTCAGTAAAGTGTTTGCTCAAAAAGGCGGCGTTGACGTGATGGTGGGGGCGCAGGCCAGCGAAGCGCAGTTGCTGGCGCTCAATCAGTCTGGCAAATTGCGTGACTACCGTTATTTTCTGTTCAGCGCCCATGGCTATTTGGCAAACAACCCGGCCTTGTCTGCACTGGTACTTAGTCAGGTGGGTAATCCAGCCGAACATGATGGTTACATCACCGCAGAAAAGTGGCCCTTGTATGACTTGCGCAGTGACTTAACGGTGCTGTCTGCCTGTGACACGGGCGTGGGCAAAACGCAGGCTGGCGAAGGCGTGATGGGACTGCCTTATGCGCTGTTTGTTGCGGGTAATAGAAATACACTTTTAACGCTGTGGCCGGTGGAAGACGATGCGACTGCAGAATTTATGACCACTTTTTTTGAAAGGCTAGCCAAAGGGATGTCGCAGCCGCAGGCACTGGCTGATACCAAGCGTGCTTTCAAGGATAGTGCGAAATGGAGTGACCCGCGGTATTGGGCTGGGTTTGTACTTTATGGCGTGTGATTGCGGGCAGGTGCTTGCCTACCAGGTTACTTTTCCTTGTATTTTTTACTATCAAAAAAGTAGCTGCTTGCGCCCGTATTTATTGGGCTGGAGCACTAAAACACACCTGAAAACAGCTCAAAAAAGCCTGAAATTAGCTAAAAATCAGCTTTCGGATGGATCAAAACCCGAAAATAGCCTGAAAGCAGCCCAATTTTTGAAAGAATAATAGCCAGAACCGCCTGTTTACAGGCGCAAGCAGCTATTAAATTTATAGTATCCGGCATATCATGGGCTGGCTGACTTTTTGCACAGTACGGCCCCCACGCTACCCACGACCATGAGCAAAGCCTTTACCAAAGAAACTGATTCTGACGACGATGACCTGGTGTTGCCGCCGCTGCCTGTTGGCGGTAAAAACTACATCACGCCTGCCGGATATGCGCGCATGCGTGACGAGTTGTTGAACCTGATGGATGTGGAGCGCCCCAAGGTGGTGGAGGCGGTGTATTGGGCTGCCAGCAACGGTGACCGGTCTGAAAACGGGGACTACATTTACAGCAAAAAACGCCTGCGCGAGATTGACAGACGCATTCGATTTTTAACCCAGCGCCTTGAGATTGCTGAAATCACCGACCCATCTGCCCATTACGGCAAAGACCAGGTGTTTTTTGGCAGCACCGTGACTTATGAGGACGATGCGGGCGTTGAGCGCCGGATCACGATTTTGGGGATTGACGAGGCCGATACGCTGGCGGGGCAGGTCAGTTGGGTATCGCCAGTGGCCCGGGCACTGCTGAAGTCTCGGGTGGGTGATGAAGTCAGTTTGCCGATGCCTGATGGCGTTCGGGTTTTGAGCGTGATCAGTGTCGAATACCCCCAGCCAAGCGCCGTTTAGCTGCCCGGCTTGGCCCGCTGTACCCGCAGCACAGACGGTGTTCGCTTCACGCTGCGTAGCACGCTTGCCAGATGCACCCTGTCTCGCACCGCGACGCCAAAACGCAATTCAGTCGCGTCTTGTGCTCTTTCTTGCCCCATGTTGACGTGAGTGATGTCGGCCTCGGCGCTGGCCAGGGCGGCGGCTACTCTGGCCAGCACGCCTTTGCCGTTGGCCACGGTGATCATCAAGGCGGTTTCAAACAGGCGTGTTGGTTCGTCTGACCAATCGACCGCAATAAAACGTTCACTGTCCCGGTGCTGCAGACGTTTGGCAACCGCGCAATCGTCGGTGTGAATGACAAGGCCTTCACCGCGCCCCAGGTAGCCCAAAATGCCGTCACCGGGGATGGGCTTGCAGCACAGTGCAAACTGCACCGAGGCGCCTTCGCTGCCGTCTAGCAGCAATGAGCCTTGTGTAACCGATTCATGCGCGGTGTAGCGCTCCCGGCTCAGCAGCAAGGCGTCGGGCTTTTCGCCTCTTTCAGCCAGCAAGACGACGATGCGCTTGGCCACCATGCTGGCAATGCGTTTGCCCAGGCCAATATCGGTCAGCAAATCGGCTCGGCTGCGGTTGCCGCTGAAGCGCAGTATTTTTTCCCACAAAGGTCTATCAGCTTTGTTGTCTTCCGGTATTTTTTCGATGCCTTCAGCTCTCAGTGATTGGGTCAACATCTTTTCACCCAGCTCTTGTGATTCGGCCAGTGCCATCGTTTTCAGGTGGTGACGAATTTTGGACCGAGCCTTGCCGGTTCTGACAAAACCCAGCCAGCCCGGGTTGGGGCTGGCAACCGTTGACGTGATGATCTCAATCACATCGCCGTTGTGTAGCTCTGAGCGCAGCGGCACTTGCTCGCCATTGACTTTGGCCGCTACCGCCCGGTGGCCGATGTCACTGTGAATGGCGTAGGCAAAGTCCACAATCGTCGCGCCACGCGGCATCGCCATGATCTGGCTTTTAGGGGTGAACACATACACCGCTTCGGGAAACAGGTCGATCTTGACGTGGTCCCAAAACTCAGCGGCATCGCGTGTTTCGTGCTGAATATCCAGCAGTGACTGAAGCCATTGGGTGCCCAAGCGCTGCGATGCATCGCTGTCCGGGTCCACCGCTTTGTACAGCCAGTGCGCAGCTACACCCGATTCAGCCACCACGTGCATCGCCTCGGTGCGCATTTGAAACTCAATGTTGGTACCAAACGGTCCGACCAGTGTGGTGTGCAGTGACTGGTAGCCGTTGATTTTCGGAATGGCAATGTAGTCCTTGAACTTGCCCGGCAGCGGTTTGTAATGCTGGTGCAGCACGCCCATCGCGGTGTAGCAGGCATTTAACTTGTTCACGATGACACGAAAACCATAGATGTCAGTTACTTGCGCAAATGACAGATGCTTTTCATCCATCTTGCGGTAGATGGAATACAGCGTTTTTTCGCGCCCCGAAATGCCAACGGGAATGCCTTCGGCCTCAAATGCGGTTTCAACTTCAGCCTGCACGCGTTTGATGACATCACGCCTGCGTCCACGGGACTTTTGCAGTGCTTTGGTCAGCGTTGCGTAGCGCCAGGGGTGCAGGTGCTGAAACGACAATTCCTGTAATTCACGGTAGGTGGTGTTCAAACCCAGGCGGTGGGCAATGGGGGCATAAATGTCGAGTGTTTCGCGTGAAATGCGTGCCCATTTTTCGCGCGGGGCATCGCCCATGGTTCGCATGTTGTGGGTGCGGTCCGCCAGCTTGATCAAAATAACGCGTACGTCGCGCGCCATGGCCAGCAGCATTTTGCGAAACGACTCGGCCTGGTTCTCTTCGCGTGTGTTGAACTCGAGTTTTTCCAGTTTGGTCAGGCCGTCTACCAGCTCGGCAACAGGCGCACCAAAGCGCTCGATCAGCTCAGGCTTGGTCACGCCGCAGTCTTCAATCGCGTCATGCAGCAGCGCCGCCATCAAGGCTTGTGCATCAAGCTTCCATTCTGCGCACTGCTGGGCCACGGCAATTGGGTGGGTGATGTAGGGCTCGCCACTGTTGCGCAGTTGCCCCAGGTGAGCCTCGTCTGCAAATTTGTATGCGCTGCGGACGCTGTCAATCTCGGCCTGGGTCATATAGTCCAGCTTGGCCGTCAGAACGGCGAAGCTGGCTGCAGCGGCGTTTGCGGCGGCCGGGGTGGGCTTGGCCGCCGGCTTCGCTTGCCGGGCCGGCTTGGTTGACCCGGTTATTGGGGCTGGAGGAAGGAGGGCGCTCATGCCTCAAATGTATCGCGCTGGGTGCAAAATTTAAAGCGAATGGCTTTTGCACTACAAAAGAGCGGGCGCTAAAAGCAAAAAAGCACCGGCCAGCGGTGCTTTTGATGTGGGTTGAATTAAATCAGCCGGGTACTTTTTTCAACATTTCCAGACCCACTTTGCCTTGGGCAATTTCGCGCAGGGCTGTCACGCCGGGCTTGTTTTTGCTTTCGATTTTGGCGGCGTGACCTTGGCTCAACATGCGGGCGCGGTAGGTGGCAGCCAATACGAGTTGGAATCGGTTCGGGATTTTTTCTAGGCAGTCTTCAACGGTAATGCGGGCCATGGTGATCTCCGGTGGGGGCTATGTTTCAGGTGATGTTCAAACGATGTTGAGGGCTTTGAAGGTTTCTGCTCGTGCAATGCGCTGGGCTGAAAACTTGAGCCGTTGAGCGTGAACAATGGCTTTCAGGTCGAAAACCGCACGCTCAAACAATTCGTTGATTATAACGAAGTCAAATTCTCCGGCCTGCGTCATCTCCAGCGCCGCATTTTTAAGCCGCAATTCGATGATGTCAGCAGCGTCTTCACCGCGCCTTTGTAGCCTTGAGCGCAGCTCTTCCCAGCTCGGCGGCAGGATGAAAATCAGCACCGCATTGGCAAAAATCCGCTTGATGTTGATGGCGCCCTGGAAATCAATCTCTAAAATGACATCGGCGCCGTGGGCAATTCGCTCTTCAATCGCGTGCCGTGAGGTGCCGTAGCGCTGGCCGTGCACATGCGCCCATTCCAAAAACGAGTCGCGCAGCACCATACCGTCAAACTCTTCTGGCGATATAAAGTAGTACTCACGCCCATGCTTTTCCTGGCCGCGCGGCGCGCGTGTGGTGTGCGACACCGCTGGCTGAATGCGTGCGTCTATCTCCATCAGCGCTTTGACCAGGCTGGATTTGCCCGCACCGCTGGGTGCCGCTACAACGAATAAGTTACCGGGGTAGTCCATGTTTTTATGGCTGGTTTATAGCTGGTTTAGGGCGTTATTCAATATTTTGCACCTGCTCACGAATCTGCTCAATCAGCACCTTCATGTCGACTGAAATACGTGTCAATTCAAGCGATGTGGACTTGGAGCCCAGGGTGTTGGCCTCGCGATGCAATTCCTGAATCAGAAAATCAAGCCGCTTGCCCAGCTCGCCTCCGCCATCCAGCAAGCGGTCAATCTCGTCAAGATGCGATGCCAAGCGAGTGATTTCTTCAGCCACATCGATGCGCATGGCAAACGCGGTGGCCTCAGCCTGTGCTCGGTCGCGCGCGGCCTCTGGCATGGGTGCGCCATCTGCCAGAGCCATGGCCTCTTTGAAGCGCTCCAAAAATCGGGTTTTTTGCAGTTCCACCAGTTGCGGCACCAAGGGTACTGCTTGCGCAGACAAAGCACGCAACTGCGCGGTTCGGCCCAGCAGCATGACTTTTAGCCGGTCGCCTTCCCGCTGGCGGGCTGAGAGCAGCTCTTTCAAGGCCTTTTTAGCCAGTTTTAGCAACTCTTCCGCATGGTCGTGTGGCTTTTTGTCCTCATTGGTGGCAATGCGTAAAACATCAGCCACGCTCAAAGGCTCGGCTTGGGGTAGCCATGACTTGATGCTGTCCTCCAGCGAACCCAAGCGCTGCAAAGTAACGGATGACGGCGCGCGCAAGCTGCTGACAGAGCTGCTGTCCAGCGCGGCTCTGAGCTCAATCTTGCCGCGTTTGAGCTTTGCCGTCAGCAATTCGCGCAGGGCTGGCTCAGCCTGGCGCAGTTCATCGGGTAAGCGAAAAGCCAAATCCAGAAACCGGCTGTTGACCGAGCGAATCTCAACACCCAGGCGCGCGCTGGCTGTCTGGCCAGATTCATGACCTTCATCCTGGGAACTTGTGTTTGACTGGACTGCTGCGTAGCCCGTCATGCTGTAAACTGACATTTAGTAATAAACTTTTAGTAGAAATTGGACTACAAGAGCAGGATAGGGTGGGTTTCACCTCTGCACATTTCTAAATTATGTCAAAGGTCAAACCAGCACCGTTACCGCCCGACACCGTTATTGGTGGCTATCGGGTTGTTCGCAAGCTTTCAGCAGGCGGCTTTGGGGTAGTTTACTTGGCTGTTGACAACGAAGGTCAGCAGGTCGCGATCAAAGAGTATTTGCCATCGTCGCTGGCAGGCCGTCCGCCTGGGGAATTGCTACCGCAGGTACAGCCCGAAAAGCTTTCACTTTACCGCTTGGGTCTGAAAAGCTTTTTTGAAGAAGGCCGTTCGCTGGCGCAGATTTCCCACGGCTCTGTCGTCAGCGTATTGAATTTCTTCCGCGAAAACGAAACCGTGTATATGGTGATGAATTACCTGGAAGGCGGCACGCTCCAGGACTTCATCATCACCGCACGTGAGCTGAAAAAACAAAAAGTCTTCCGGGAATCCACCATTCGTTCACTGTTTGATGAGATTTTGCGTGGCTTGCGTATCGTGCATCAGCACAAAATGCTGCACCTGGACATCAAACCCGCCAATATTTTTGTCACCGACGACAACCGTGCGGTGTTGATTGACTTTGGTGCGGCGCGCGAGGTTTTGAGTAAAGAAGGCAACTTCATCAGGCCGATGTACACCCCCGGCTTTGCAGCACCCGAGATGTATCGCCGCGATTCTTCAATGGGTCCGTGGACTGACATTTACGCGATTGGCGCCTGCATTTACGCCACCATGCAGGGCTATCCGCCCAATGATGCGCCGCAGCGACTT
Source organism: Polaromonas sp. (assembly GCA_031414215.1). Lineage (GTDB taxonomy): Bacteria > Pseudomonadota > Gammaproteobacteria > Burkholderiales > Burkholderiaceae_C > Polaromonas. The sequence continues at coordinate 8,090 of JANNVB010000046.1, forward strand.
GAAAAAGACCGTCTGTCCCTTGCATTGTCCCGTTTGCGCGGTGTGTACTCCGACAACCTGATTGAGGTTGTAGAGTGGTGCATGGCGCTTGATCCTTTGTCCCGGCCGCAGTCTGTGTTTGCTTTGCAAAAAGAACTCAGTCGTGAAGGGGAGCGCCGCTACACCAAATTGTCTGTGAGTGAAAAAGTCCGCTTGCAGTTTGACAATATGGTCTCAGACACCAAAAAATCCGCTCAAAAAGCGGTTAACGTCGTCACGCGATTCAAATGAAATTTTCTGTCTTTCAGGTCAGCCGCCGAGGCGGACGCGAAACAAACGAAGACCGCATGGGCTATTGCTATACCCGTGAATCAGGGCTTTTTGTTTTGGCCGATGGCATGGGTGGCCACCCTGAAGGCGAAGTTGCTGCCCAATTGGCACTGCAAACCATATCCGCCTTGTTCCAAAAAGAAGCGCGACCCATCATCCAGGACACCACGGAGTTTTTGTCCAACGCTTTGATGGCCGCGCACCACCAGATCGTGCGTTACGCCAGTGAAAAAGGCATGTTGGACACGCCGCGCACCACCCTGGTAGCGTGTATTTTGCAAGGAGCAGGCGCAACCTGGGTGCATTGCGGTGATTCGCGGCTGTATGTGGTGCGTGATGGTGAATTGCTCACCCGCACCCGCGACCACTCCTACCTGGAGCAGCAAGCCGCTGCTGCGGCTCGGCTTGAGCATATCAACCGCAACATTCTTTTTACCTGTTTGGGCTCTCCTACCAAACCAGTGTTTGACATCACAGGCCCGGTCATCTTGCAGCAGGGTGACAAATTGCTGCTTTGCTCAGACGGCCTCTGGGGTAGTCTGAGCGACGAGGAAATTGTCAGCCACCTGGCATCCAAAGGCGTGTCTGATGCGGTGCCTGACCTGGTTGAAAAAGCGCTGCGCGTGGCCGGTGAACACAGTGACAACGTCACGGTATTGGCCATGGAATGGGAAACACCCGACGCTTTTGAGTCCACGCGCGGCATATCGACCGACAGCATTTCTGACGGCGTGTTTGCGTCTACCATTCAAGCGGGTGGGCTGGAGTCGTTTATTGATGACCTGGACGAGGCGACGATTGAACGCTCGATTGCCGAGATCAACGAGGCCATTCGCCGATCCGCTGCCCGCAAAGCCTGAACGGCTGCGTGAGTGGCTGTTTTTAGCGCGCTGTTTTATACCCCTTTTTTTTGAGAGTCCCGTTATGAGTTCGTTTCAACGAAGCGGCGATCGTGCCGCTAACGCCCTGCGCCCGGTGTGCATCACCCGCAACTACACGGCCTATGCGGAAGGCTCGGTGCTGATCGAGTTTGGCGGCACCAAGGTGCTGTGTACCGCGTCGGTGGAAGAAAAAGTACCCAGTCACAAAAAAGGCAGTGGCGAAGGCTGGGTGACAGCCGAATACGGCATGCTGCCCCGCGCCACCCACACCAGATCCGACCGCGAAGCCGCGCGCGGCAAGCAAAGCGGCCGCACGCAGGAGATTCAGCGCCTGATTGGCCGGTCCATGCGAACGGTATTTGATTTGAAAAAACTCGGCGAACGCACCATTTACCTGGACTGCGACGTGATTCAAGCCGATGGCGGCACGCGCACTGCCGCTATCACCGGGGCCTTTGTGGCGGCTCAAGATGCAGTGAATAAATTGATGGCTGATGGCAAGCTGAAAGAATCGCCGATTTTGGACCACGTCGCTGCGATTTCGGTCGGCATTGTGCAAGGCACGCCGCTGCTGGATCTGGAATACACCGAGGACTCAGCATGCGACACCGACATGAACGTGGTGATGACCGGCGCTGGTAACTTCGTGGAAGTGCAGGGCACGGCTGAAGGCGCTGCTTTTACGCGCGCCGAGATGGATGCGCTCTTGGTGTTGGCTGAAAACGGCATCCAGACGCTGGTTACCCTGCAACGTCAATCGCTATTAAAATAATAGCTGCTTGCGCCCGTATTTATTGGTCTGGAGGCCAGTTTGACCATGAAAATAGTGCTTGCGTCGAACAATTCGGGTAAATTGGCCGAGTTGCAGGCCATGTTCAGCCCACTGGGCGTGCAATTGCTGCGCCAGTCTGATTTGGGTATTGGCGAGGCTGAAGAGCCGTTTCGCACTTTTGTTGAGAACGCACTGGCCAAAGCGCGGCATGCATCCCGTTTGAGTGGCTTGCCAGCCGTGGCTGATGATGCGGGTTTGTGCGTCGATGCCTTTGGCGGTTTGCCGGGCGTTGACACCGCTTTTTATGCGACGCAATTTGGCTACGCCAAGGGCGATGACAACAATGTCAAGGCACTGCTTGAGCAGATGAGCGCCCTTGACAACCGGCGCGCTGCATTGGTGAGCACACTTGTGGCCGTTCGGTCTGCTGATGATCCAGAGCCGCTTATAGCTGTCGGCCGAGTGGTCGGTGAAATCACCCGCACCCCGCTGGGCAGCAATGGTTTTGGGTTTGATCCGGTGATGTTCATCCCGGAGTTTGGCAAAACCTTTGCGCAACTGCCCGTCGAGGTGAAAAACGCCAACAGCCATCGCGGTAAGGCGGTGCGGCAGATGTTGAGCCTGATCCGTGATCGCTGGCTACAGACATAAGTCATGCCCCAACAAGACATTCAGCACTACATGCGGCCGGGGACGCTGCAGCTCAAAAGCTTGCCGCCGCTGTCGCTGTACGTACATTTGCCGTGGTGCATAAAAAAATGCCCGTACTGTGACTTTAATTCCCACGAATCAGTCGGTGAGATGCCCGAGCAGCGCTACATTGACGCGTTGGTGGCTGACCTGGAGTCATCTCTGCCCTTGATTTGGGGGCGCACCGTTCACAGCATTTTTATCGGTGGCGGCACACCCAGTTTGTTTTCACCGCAGGCCATCGACAGGCTGTTGGCTGATATTCGGGCCAGGCTCAAACTGAATGCCGACTGCGAAATCACACTGGAGGCCAACCCCGGTACGTTTGAAAAAGACCGTTTCAAGGCCTTTAGAAGTGCAGGTGTCAATCGGTTGTCTATCGGCGTGCAAAGCTTTAACGACCAGCACCTCAAAGCCCTTGGCCGTGTGCATGACCGCGCCCAGGCGATAGCGGCGGTTGAAGAAGCCGCGCAGGCTTTTGATACCTTTAACCTGGACATCATGTACGCGTTGCCGGGTCAAACGCTGCAAAATTTAGAGCAAGACATGCAGACGGCACTAAGCCTTAAGCCGCCGCATATCTCCATCTATCACCTGACGATTGAGCCCAACACCTACTTTGCCAAGTTTCCTCCCGTGATTCCTGAAGAAGACGTGGCCTACGACATGCTCGACAAAATCACCGAGATGACAGAGGCCAAAGGTTTGGCAAGGTATGAAATATCAGCCTACGCCAAACCCGGCCACCGCTGCTTTCACAACACCAACTATTGGCAGTTTGGCGACTATTTGGGCATAGGCGCGGGAGCGCACAGCAAGCTGAGTTTTGCGCATCGGGTTGTGCGGCAGGTGCGGGTTCGTGAGCCCAAGCTGTACATGGACAAAGCTTTGGCGGGTGACGCCGTCACAACGGATGCTGAAGTCAACCGTGCGGACTTGCCGTTTGAATTCATGCTCAACGCGCTGCGCTTGAAGGATGGTTTCAAGCTGCAAGATTTTGTTGAAAAAACCGGCTTGCCTTTTACTGCGATCGCAAAAGGGCTGGACGAGGCGGAGCGCAAGGGCTTGATCGAACGCGACTTTGTACACGTCAAGCCGACGGTACGTGGTTATGATTTCTTAAACGATTTACAGCAGCTTTTTCTAGCCTAATTTTGGACATCAGTTGTTATGGAAACCTCGCACATCATTCTTTTGGTTGTCAGTGCATCTATCAGCTTTGCCATCGGCAGAGTCATCATGCACATGCGCAAAATCAAGAAAAATGCTGAAGCGCAAAGAAGAGCAGCAAATGCCCTGCGCGATGCGCCGCCTGAAGCGGAATCCAAAAACAAGAGTAAACGCAAACGGCAAATACAGCAGATTGAAAAATCTGGGAAAAACCGTCTTTAGTGGGTGTTCGCTGAGGCGCGATAAAGGTGTGTGGCGGAAGCTGTGAGATTCGAACTCACGGAGGACTCGCATCCTCGGCAGTTTTCAAGACTGCTGCATTCAACCGCTCTGCCAAGCTTCCAAGCCTCATAGTTTAACCTTTGTACAAGGCTGAAATAGGGCGCTCAGTCAAAAAGAGTCAATTTCAGGCGGTTCGCAGCATGCCTTTTGTCTCAATAAACGCCACCACTTCGGCCAAACCTGCATTGGTTTTCAGATTCGTCATGACAAATGGTTTGAGGCCTTTGGACGTCGTTCGCATTCGGATGGTGTCTTGCTCCATCACGTTTAAGTCTGCACCCACATAAGGCGCCAAGTCGGTTTTGTTGATCACAAACAAATCGCTTTTGGTAATACCTGGCCCACCTTTGCGCGGGATTTTTTCACCAGCGGCTACGTCAATCACGTAAATCGTCAGGTCGCTCAGTTCGGGGCTGAAGGTGGCGGCCAGGTTGTCGCCGCCCGACTCGACGAATACCACATCGGCGTTTGGGAAATCGACCAGCATGCGGTCAATCGCTTCCAGGTTGATGGATGCGTCTTCACGTATCGCGGTGTGCGGGCAGCCGCCTGTCTCTACCCCCATGATGCGTTCGGCATCCAAAGCGCCGCTGACGGTAAGGATGCGTTGGTCTTCTTTGGTGTAGATGTCATTGGTGATGGCCACCAGGTCGTATTGGGCTCTCATGGCCTTGCACAGCATTTCAAGCAGCGTGGTTTTGCCGGAGCCGACGGGCCCGCCAATGCCCACGCGCAGAGGCGGGAGTTTTTTGGTCCGGTTGGCGATGTGGTGCATGGGTGAAGTCGAGTTCATGATCGAAAAAGCCTTGAGTATTGGGTTTCGTGTTGTGCAGACAGTATCGCCAGCATCGGTGAGAAGGCTTGGCGTTCATCATCAGGCAAATCCATCGCCGTTTGTACGGCAGCCGGTATCGCCTGGCTCAAGCGGGCCAGAATCCGCTGCCCGGCCGTTTGGCCGAGTGGGACTGATTTGATAGCGGCTTGTGCCATGTTATCAGCCCAGCCAAACGCGTAGGTGAGCAAGCAGTCGCGCACGGATGCCTCTGTTTGCGCTGCCGCCAATGCAAAAGCAATCGGGTAAGTGGGCGGCAATTGTTCGCAATGGCTCAGTTGCGCCGCATCCATACCGTCATGGTTGCGCAACCAGTTGCAGAGCGACCGCCCCATCTGCTCGGCTTGGGCGCGCAGCTCACTGGTTTCGCGGGTTTGCAGCAACCATTCGTTGAGTTGGGTGATGCGGCTCAACTGGTGACTTCGCCACGCGGGGATGGCTTGCGCTATCACCGCCAAGTCACCATGCGCCAGTGTCAACTGCAACTGGTCGCAAAGCCAGCTAACGAGCCAGTCGTTTGCCAAATCACATGCTATATTTTCAGGAGCAGTTTGCGCCCGTAGAATGGCGGCTTCAAGCCCTTCTGAGTATGAAAAACCACCCACAGGCAAGGCTGGAGAGGCCAGCCAGATGAGTTGTAGCAAACTGGCAGCGGGGAGTACCGTAGCGGTTGGCTGCGCAGCGGACGTGTCAGTGATGATGGTCGTGTCCATGGTTGCAGTCCGGCCCGTGTACATGCGGTTTTGCAACGATGGGAATAGCCACTTGCGAATGCGCATGTCCAGCAGCACTGTACGCGCCGCCTTCGGGCTCAAACGCCTCGCTGACTTCGTTCACGATCAAATGCATAGACCTCAGCAGATCCGCCAGCACGTGGTCGGGTTCAATTTTCAAATGATCGGGTTTGAGTTCAATCGGCACATGGCGATTGCCCAAGTGGTAGGCGGCTTTGGTCAAATCAAAAGGTGAGCCATGTGATGCGCAGGCCGTGATGCGCAACACAGTTTGGTGTGCAGCCAACACCTTGACCATGCTGCCATCTTCCCCTACCAGCACATCCCCACCTCGTACCAGCGTGCCCCGTGGCAAAAATACGCCTAGCTGCCTGCCCAGTGAATCGGTGCCTTCAAAGCGGCTTTTTTGCCTTGTGTCCCAGTCGAGTTCAATTGTGGAGGCGCGTTTGACGAGGACAGGTGCCAGGCCTGCGCCTTGGGGAATGATTTTGGAAATCTGCAGCATTCAATCTTTCAAAAAACTCAAAACAGGAAATACCGCTGCGCCATGGGCAAGCTGGTCGCAGGCTCGCAGGTGAGCAATTGCCCATCTGCACGCACCGCATAGGTTTGCGCGTCAATCTCCATTTTCGGCAAGTAAGCGTTGTGAATCATGTGCTGTTTGCGCACACCGCGAATGTTTTTCACGGCGCTTAAGCCCTTGGCCAAGCCAAACTTGTCTTTGATACCCGCAGCCATTCCAGCTTGCGACACAAACGTCAACGACCCTTTGGCAATTGCGCCACCAAACGCACCAAACATCGGGCGGTAATGCACCGGCTGTGGCGTCGGGATGGAGGCATTCGGGTCGCCCATCGCCGCCATGGCGATGAAGCCACCTTTTAAGATGATGGAGGGTTTGATACCGAAAAACGCGGGTTTCCAAACCACCAAGTCAGCCCATTTTCCCACTTCAATCGAGCCGACTTCATGCGAAATGCCGTGGGCAATTGCCGGGTTGATGGTGTATTTGCTGATGTAACGTTTGACACGAAAATTGTCATGGCGGTCGGTGTCATCGGCAAGTTTGCCGCGTTGCTGCTTCATCTTATGCGCTGCTTGCCAGGTACGAATGATGACCTCACCCACACGGCCCATGGCCTGGCTGTCGCTGCTCATCATGCTGATGGCACCCATGTCATGCAACACGTCTTCGGCGGCAATGGTTTCTTTGCGAATGCGGCTTTCGGCAAAGGCCAAGTCTTCGGCAATACCGGCGTCGAGGTGGTGGCAGACCATCAGCATGTCGACGTGTTCGTCAAGGGTGTTGACGGTATACGGCATGGTTGGGTTGGTGGAGCTTGGTAAAAAGTTTGCTTCGCCGACCACTTTCAAAATATCAGGCGCGTGGCCCCCGCCCGCCCCCTCGGTGTGAAAGGCGCACAGGCCGCGGCCTTTGGCGGCAGCAATCGTGTTTTCAACAAAACCGGATTCGTTGAGCGTGTCGCTGTGAATGGCTACCTGGATTTCTGTCAGGTCCGCGACGTCCAGGCAATTGCTGATGGCGGCGGGTGTGCTGCCCCAGTCTTCGTGGAGCTTCAGGCCAATCACGCCTGCATTGATTTGCTCATGCAGGGCAGCAGGTAAGCTGGCGTTGCCTTTGCCAAAAAAGCCAAGGTTCATCGCAAAGCCGTCAGCTGCTTGCAGCATGCGCTCAATGTTCCACGGGCCGGGTGTGCAAGTGGTGGCAAAGGTGCCGGTGGCCGGACCGGTGCCGCCCCCCATCATGGTGGTGATACCGCTGGCCAGGGCTTCTTCAATTTGTTGTGGGCAAATAAAGTGAATGTGCGAGTCAATACCACCAGCGGTAGCGATCATGCCCTCGCAACTGATGATTTCGGTACCTGGACCAATGATGATGTCGACACCCGGCTGCACATCGGGGTTGCCAGCCTTGCCAATCGCGGCGATCCGGCCGTTTTTGAGTCCAATGTCTGCCTTGACGATGCCCCAATGGTCAATGATGAGGGCGTTGGTCATGACCGTATCAACGGCGCCTTCTGCATTCGTGCGTTGCGACTGCGCCATGCCGTCGCGAATGGTCTTACCACCACCGAACTTAACCTCTTCGCCATAGCTTCCGGCACGCAGGGTGTAGTCTGCTTCGACTTCAATCATTAAATCTGTATCTGCCAAGCGCAGGCGGTCGCCCACCGTGGGGCCGAACATCTCAGCGTAAGCGCGTCTGCCAATCGTTGCCATTACACAGCTCCTTGCACGAGGCCACGAAAGCCATAAATCTTGCGTTCACCCGCAAAGTCCACCAGCTCAACCGTGCGCTGCTGACCCGGCTCAAAGCGTACGGCCATACCTGAGGCAATGTTCAGCCGCATGCCGCGCGCTGCATCTCGCTCAAAGCCCAATGCCGCGTTGGTCTCAAAAAAATGGTAGTGCGAACCGACTTGTATGGGCCGGTCAGACGTGTTTTGCACCACAACGGTAGCGGTGCGCCTACCCAGGTTTAAAACGTGGTCGGCGCCGTCGGTGATCATCTCGCCTGGAGTCATAGCGGCCTCACTTGCGCGAAAGCCAAATGGCGACTGCCACCATGGCGGCTACAGCAACAAACCCCCAAGTATCGGTGGCGTGCCAGTGAGCGCCTGCCAGGCCATGACCTTCATGTGCAAAAGCGGCTGTAGCACCCAAAATACCGGCGCAGGCAGCTATTAATTTGATAGTGAAATGTTGTTTCATGAGATGTCCAGTTCAAACAATGGGTTGATGCACAGTGACCAGCTTGGTGCCGTCCGGGAAAGTCGCCTCGACCTGAATGTCAGGAATCATCTCGGCGATACCGTCCATCACGTCTGACCGGGTCAGCACGGTGCGGCCGTCACTCATGAGCTGAGCCACTGTTTTGCCGTCGCGCGCCCCCTCCATCACCGCGGCGCTGATCAGCGCCATCGCCTCCGGGTAATTCAGCTTCAAGCCCCGCGCTTTGCGGCGCTCGGCCAAAAGGCTGGCGGTAAAAATCAGCAGCTTGTCTTTTTCACGCGGGGTGAGTTCCATGACGCGGTCTTTCTTATGGCTTGGCTCGATTAATCACATCAAAACAGCATGCAAAATTAATGCCATTGATGCTTTCTCAGCAGTTATCTTATCTTGCTAAAAGCCACCCCCAGCATCGAACCCAGCGAGCAGGTATAATGCAAGTTCTGATACGCAACAGCGTTTTAAATCAAAGTTTCCTGCTTTTTTGGCCCACACAGCCTCAAAGCCTACAAACAATCACCACTTTTTCGGCTTGCATGGCTTCCAGCTTTGCGCACAATTGTGGTTAGCCAGCACGGTTTTCCCGCAGCTGTTGAATTGAAACTCAATCCTCGTTGATGAAACGCACGCCTTGGGCTACGCAAGACGTTTATTTTTAAGCATTCATGGTGAATGCACCCGTCTACACACCAGCTATTTAAAACATGGTGAAGACTTTTTAGTATTGATTTTTATGATGATTTCCAACAACACTCCCCCTACCCAGATGGCGGTAGGCAAGTACCTTGTTTCCCCGTTAGCCAAACCGCAAGGCGAAGGCCGTTATGCCGCATCGGTGTCCATTCGTTCTGGTAAGGGCAGCGCCACGCATGACCGCGTGATGCGCTTTTCTGGCCTGTTTGACAGCGCGAGTTCGGCCTTGCACTACGCCACTGAGCATGCCCTTGGTTGGATCAAGGAACGCAGTGTTCCTGCCTGCGCCTGAGCTTTTTAGTTTCAGCATTTAATTTTCGAGGACAATACGGACATGGCTAAAGAAGAACTGATTGAAATGCACGGGCTGGTCGATGAGGTTTTGCCCGATTCCCGTTTTCGCGTCACGCTGGACAACGGTCACAAACTGGTGGCTTACACCTCCGGCAAGATGCGCAAAAACCACATCCGTATTTTGGCGGGCGACCAAGTCTCGCTCGAATTGTCTCCGTATGATTTGAGCAAAGGCCGCATCACCTTCAGGCACATTGCGGGTCGTGGCCCCGGGCCGGGTGCTGGCCCCGGTGGTGGCGCACCGCAGCGCGGCGCACGCTAACTCTCTATTCTTTTAAAAAGGCCCTGAAAAGGGCCTTTTTGCTTTGTGTACGCTACGCTACATCACTCGAAAATATTGAAGGATGTCATATGAAAAAAATTCTGGGTATTTCCGCACTGTCATTGTTGACAATTGTGTCCCTGCTTTTCGTCATGAATCGGGCCGGCGCGCAGCAGGTTGGTGAGGTCAGCACGGTCTTCAAGTTGCTCAGCCCCAACGACAAAATTGTGGTGGATGCGTATGACGACCCGAAAGTGGCGGGCGTGACCTGTTATGTCTCGCGTGCCAAAACGGGTGGCTACAAAGGCGCGTTGGGCCTTGCGGAGGACAAGTCTGAGGCGTCCATTGCCTGTCGCCAGACCGGCCCCATCACTTTTGCAAAACCGCTTGAGGCGCAAGAAGACGTGCTGACCGAGCGTATTTCACTGGTGTTTAAAAAACTTCGGGTGGTGCGCATGGTGGATGCACCGCGCAATACGCTGGTCTACCTGACGTATTCTGACCGCCTGATTGAAGGCTCGCCGCAAAATAGCGTTACCGCTGTGCCAGTGGATCGGGCCAACAAAATTCCTGTCAGGTAAGCCCTTCTTTACCGGATATTTACGCCGGACTTTCAAGCGAGACGCGGTTCATAAAAACATCACGTGATAATCAATTTTTCTGAGGACTACTGATGAACCCGCCAGACGAAGCGCAACCTGTTATCAGCACCCCCCCGCCACGCAAAGCCATCAGTCGCCGGACCAAGTGGGTGGGTAGTGTGGTTGCGGTGTTGGTGCTGGCAGGTTTAGCTGGGCTCACGTGGTATCTCACCCGACCCAGCACGATGTTTGCAACGCCTGTCAGTGGCGGCGGTAGCCCTGCGGGGCCTGGTGCAGGGCCCGGCGGCGGTGGTGGCGGTCGTGGCGCAAGCACCGTCGGTGTGGCGACAGCAGAGCGGGCCAGCATTTCCGTCACGCTGGATGCACTGGGTACGGTCACCCCGCTGGCCACTGCCAAGGTGCGGCCGCAGGTCTCTGGTGTGCTTGAGAAAGTGCTGTTCAAAGAAGGCCAAATGGTGCGTGCTGGCGAGCTGCTGGCCACCATTGATGCGCGCCAGTTTGAGCTGGCCTTGGCACAAGCCACGGGTCAGCGCCAGCGCGATGTGGCCCAACTAGAAAGCGCCAAAGTCACGCTAGAACGATTTAAAACGCTGCTGAGTCAAGACTCGATAGCCCGCCAGGAAGTTGATTCGCAGGCCGCCCTCGTCAAGCAGCTTGAAGGCACAGGGATGATCAACAACGCAGCAGTCGGTGCTGCGCAGCTCAACCTCAGCCACACCCGAATCACCGCGCCCATCAGCGGCCGTGTTGGTTTGCGCACTGTCGATGTGGGCAACACCGTCAGCAGCGGCGATGTCAATGGCGTGGTGGTCATCACCCAGGTCACGCCGATGGACGTGGTGTTTGCCGTGCCGCAAGACCGGGTCAGCGATGTGCTGAATGCAGCTAAAACCGAAATGCAAGTGGTGGCACTTGACCGGACGCGCACTGGCGTGCTGGGTAGTGGCACATTTGCGTCACTCGACAACCAGATTGACACCACCACCGGCACGGTCAAGGCCAAGGCGCGTTTTGCCAATGCAGACTCGGCTTTGTTCGCCAACCAGTTTGTCAATATTCAGCTACGCATCAAGTCGGTTGATAACGCTATCGTTGTGCCGGCAACGGCCGTACGACTGGGCGGCAGCGGCGACTTTGTGTTTGTGCTCAACGCGGCAGAGCGCACGGTGACTGTCAGGCCCGTCATACGCGGGCAAGCGACGGGTGAAAAAATCGTGATTACCTCGGGCCTGAAAGCCGGCGAGCAAGTCATTACTGAGGGTGCTGACAGATTGAAAGAAGGCTCGCGCGTGACTTTGGCTGGCGATGCACCGCGTGGCGGTGGACGCAGGCAGGGTGCCAGCGCGGCGCAAGGTGCACCAGCCCCTGCCAGCGGTGTGCCTTCGCCATCATCGTCAGTGCCGCCATCTGCTGCGGCTGCTGACAAGTCAGCGCCTGCCAAGTTGGGGTCACCCGCAGCAATTGCGCCAACCCCCGCGCCTCCAGCCGCCGCCAAAGCGCCCCCCTTGCCAACGCCAGAGCAGCGCCTGCGCATGCTCGAACTAGTCAAAGACGACCCGGAAGGGCTGGCGCGGCGCAAACGTTTTTTTGAGTTGCTCGATAACGGCGATCCTGAAGCTTTGGAGCGCTGGAAGGGCATCGTGCAGCGCAGGCAGGGCGGCGGCCAAGGTGGTGGTGAGCGGCCTGCGCAATAAATAGCCATGAGTCCGTCGCGCCCGTTTATTCTTCGCCCGGTGGCCACGTCGCTGCTGATGCTGGCCATTGTTCTTGCTGGGCTGATTGGCTTCAAGTTCTTGCCTTTGTCGGCACTGCCGCAAGTCGACTACCCCACCATCCAGGTACAAACGCTGTACCCCGGTGCCAGCCCGGAGGTGATGGCGCAAACCGTGTCTGCCCCGCTAGAGCGCCAGTTTGGCCAGATGGCGGGCTTGCAGCGCATGAGCACAACCAGTGCGGCGGGCGTCTCCATCGTCACGTTGCAATTTGGCTTGGGGCTGGCGCTTGACATTGCTGAGCAACAAGTGCAAGCCGCCATCAATGCCGGTGCGTCGCTGCTGCCCGCCGACTTGCCGGCACCGCCTGTCTATGCCAAGGTCAACCCGGCCGATGCACCCGTTCTCACGCTGGCCATCACGTCAGACATACTGCCGCTGACTGAAGTGCAAAACCTTGTGAATACACGGTTGGCTTTGAAAATCAGCCAAGTCAGTGGCGTGGGCTTGGTCACCCTCAGCGGTGGGCAGCGGCCTGCGGTGCGCATTCAGGCGGACATACGGGCGCTGGCTTCTTATGGTTTGGGACTGGACGCGTTTCGCACTGCGATTGCTGCAGCCAATGCCAACGCCGCCAAGGGCAGCATTGACGGCCCTAGCCGGGCGTACACCATCAATTCAAACGATCAGTTGGTGGCCGCGCAAGACTATAAAAATTTGATCATCGCTTACCGAAATGGTGCAGCAGTGCGCGTTGCCGATGTGGCGCAAGTCGTTGATGGTGCTGAGAACGTCAAGCTAGGTGCGTGGTCAAGCTTGAAGCCAGCCATCATCTTGAACGTGCAACGCCAGCCCGGTGCGAACGTGATTGCTACGGTTGATGCCATCAAGGCACGTTTGCCTGAGCTGCAATCTGGCCTGCCCGCGTCTTTAAAAGTCGATGTGCTCAGTGACCGTACCACCGGCATACGCGCATCGGTGCTGCATGTGCAAATCGAATTGCTGCTGGCTGTGCTGTTGGTGGTGCTGGTGATCTTTGCTTTTCTGCGCAGTGTGCGGGCCACCGTCATTGCCAGCCTGGCCGTGCCGATTTCATTGATTGGCACGTGTGGTGCGATGTACATGCTGGGCTACAGCCTGAACAACTTAAGCCTGATGGCGTTGACGATTGCGACGGGTTTTGTAGTCGACGACGCGATTGTGATGATTGAAAACATCTCGCGCTACATCGAAGAAGGCATGGCTCCGATGGAGGCTGCCATCACCGGTGCAGCGCAGATTGGTTTTACGATTATTTCGCTCACCGTGTCATTGATTGCTGTGTTGATTCCGTTGCTGTTTATGGGTGATGTGGTGGGGCGCTTGTTCAGAGAGTTCGCGGTCACGCTGGCGATAACAATTTTGATTTCAGCAGTGGTGTCGCTCACGCTGGTACCCATGATGTCTGCGCGCTGGCTGAAGAAGGAACCTTCTAAAACCGATGAAGGAAAACTGCAACAGTTTTTTAGCAACATGATCGTACGTTATGACCATGCCCTGACCTGGGTGCTCAAGCGCCAGGGCTTAACGCTACTGGTGGCCCTTGCAACGCTGGCGCTCACTGTGTTGCTGTACGTGTTGATCCCCAAAGGGCTTTTCCCGACGCAGGACACTGGCCAAATACAGGCGCGGGTGCAGGCCACTCAATCCATCTCTTATGCACGCATGGCAGGCTTGCAACAGGCCGTTGCCCAAGCGATGCTGGAAGACCCTGACGTTGAAAATCTGTCCTCCTTCGTCGGCGTCGATGGTGCCAACAACACCATGCTACACACCGGTCGTATGTTGATCAATCTTAAAAAGCAACGCACCACCAACCAGCAGACCACCATGCAACGACTGCGGGAAAGCGCCAGCAGAATTGCCGGTGTCACGCTGTACCTGCAACCCACACAAGATTTAACGATTGATGCCGAAACCGGGCCCACGCAATACCGTGTCTCGCTTGAAAGTTCAGACAATAAGGTAGTGGTGCTATGGGCTAAGAAGCTGGCTGAGCGCATGGCTGAACTGGCCAGTTTGCGCAACGTTGCCACCGACGCTGGGGCAACGGGTGCATCAGTCTTCGTCACGGTAGACCGCGACTCGGCTTCTCGTTTGGGTATTTCTACCGCGTCGATTGATGACGCGCTCTACAGTGCCTTCGGCCAGCGCATTGTGTCGACGATTTTTACAGAGACCAACCAGTACCGCGTGATTCTGGAGGCTCTGCCGAACCAGCTCACCACGGCAGCATCATTAGGCAGTTTGCAGCTTAAAACCGGCGCAGGCGGCACCACACCATTGGCCAGCATTGCCACCATCACTGAGCGACCCGCACCGCTGCAAGTGACCAATGTCGATCAATTTCCGGCCACCACGCTGGGCTTTGACACCGCCCCCGGCGTGGCGCTGGGCAAGGCGGTTGACGACATCAAACGCGCCGCCAAAGACATCGCCTTGCCAGCCAGCGTCAGCATGAAGTTTCTAGGCGCGTCTGGTGCGTACGAGGCATCGTTGTCGAGTCAATTGTGGTTGATTTTGGCAGCGCTGGTGTGCGTGTACATCGTGCTTGGTGTGCTGTATGAAAGCTACATCCACCCGCTCACTATTTTGTCGACGCTGCCGTCCGCAGGTGTGGGTGCGCTGCTGGCATTGATGGTGACAGGCAACGACCTGGGCGTGATCGGCATCATCGGCATTATTTTGCTGATCGGTATCGTCAAGAAAAACGCCATCATGATGATTGACTTTGCGATTGATGCCGAGCGTACGCAAGGCAAGTCGGCGCAGGAGGCGATTCATCAGGCGGCTCTTTTGCGTTTCAGGCCGATTTTGATGACCACTTTGGCGGCTTTGTTTGCTGCTGTGCCTTTGATGTTGGGGTGGGGGGAGGGCGCTGAGCTTCGTCGGCCTCTTGGATTGGCTATTTTTGGTGGGTTGGTTGTTAGTCAGGTGCTGACTTTGTTCACGACGCCGGTTATTTATTTGGGATTTGATCGGTTGGGGCGTAAATTTGGTCGAAAAGGCTAGTTTTTACCTATGTTTTATGCCTTTAGACTAATGAATACGGGTGTGAGCAGCTTCTTTATTGATAGCGTTGCCCCTTCGCGTGGTTTGCCGGGGTCGCCCGGCGGCGAGTCACTTTCTTTTGCTTCGCCAAAAGAAAGTAACCAAAGAAAAGGCGACCCGCAGTCTGGGCCGCTTCGCGGTTCCTTGAAAAAGCTGAAGGAGCCGGAAAATCTAGAAACTAGCCAGCTTCGCTGTCGTCGGACATCTAGATTTTTTTATCCGTCTCCTCCAACTTTTTCAAGCCCAGCCAGGACGGGATTGGGGAGAAATGCGGGAACGAACCTCCCCGAATCCGAATTCATTCCCCAACCCGTCCTGGCTGGGCTGAGGAGCGCAGGAGGCAGCGGATCAAAATTTTTAGATGTCCGACGGCGGCAAAGCCGACTAGTTTCTAAAAATTCCGCTGCCTTTGAGCACCGCAAGTTGCCCGAAGCGAAGCGCAGGGACCCAGACTGCGGGTCGCCTTTCTTTTCCTTAGGTTTCTTTGGCGAAGCAAAGAAAAGTAAGTCGCCCGCCGGGGCGAGTCCCGGCATGCTCGCAAGGGGTAACTTACTCCGATCAAGACTGAATCTGAGAGATAAATGAACCTCTCAGAACCCTTCGTCCGCCGCCCAGTAGCGACAGTGTTACTCACCATCGGCCTGGCTCTGTCCGGCATAGGCGCGTTCTTCGTCCTGCCCGTCTCACCGCTACCGCAAGTCGACTTCCCCGTTATCACCGTCAGTGCCGCTATCCCGGGTGCCAGCCCTGACACCATGGCGTCCAGCGTGGCCACGCCGCTGGAGAGGCGCCTGGGTGTGATCTCTGGCGTTAATGAGATGACCTCGTCTAGCAGCAACGGCCAAACCCGCATCAATTTGCAGTTTGACTTGAACCGCAAAATTGACGCCGCTGCACGGGAAGTGCAGGGCGCGATCAACGCCAGTCGAGTCGACTTGCCTGCCGCGCTGCGTAGCAACCCAACGTACCGCAAAGCCAACCCGGCCGCAGCGCCCATCATGATTTTGGCGTTGACATCCAAGACTCGAACGCCTGGGCAGATTTACGACGACGTGTCCAGTCTGATGCAGCAAAAAATAGCGCAAGTACCGGGCGTGGGTGATGTCGAGCTGGGCGGCGGCTCGCTGCCTGCGGTGCGGGTGGAGTTGAATCCGTTTGCATTGAACCGCTATGGCATCAGCATGGAAGATGTGCGTGCCGCCTTGCAGGCCTCCAACGCCAATCGTCCCAAGGGCTCGATTGAAGATAACAGCGACGAGAAAGGGCAGCGTCTGCAAATTTACGCTGTCGGCAACAGCGCCTCTGGTGGCCTGAAGGCGGCTGACTATCAGGGCTTGGTGGTGGCTTGGCGAAATGGTGCGGCAGTGCGCTTGGGTGATGTGGCCGAGGTGCGTGATGGCACTGAAAACACCAACACGCTGGGCCTGTTCAATGGCGATGCGGCGGTGATTGTGTTGATTCGCCGACAGCCCGATGCGAACGTGATTGCAACCGTGGATGGCATTCGCGCCTTGTTACCTGAACTGCAAGCGCAGTTGCCGCAAGACGTGAAGTTGTCGGTTGCGTCTGACAGTACCAACTCCATCCGCGCGTCGCTGCGTGAGGTTGAGATCACGCTGCTGATATCGATTGCGCTGGTGGTGCTGGTGGTCAGCGCGTTTTTGCGCAGCGCGCGTGCCACGTTCATTCCTGCGGTCGCTACGGTGGTGTCGTTGCTTGGCACATTCAGTGTGATGTATTTGCTGGGCTTTAGTTTGAACAACCTGAGCCTGATGGCACTAACCGTTGCGACTGGTTTTGTGGTCGACGATGCCATCGTGGTGCTGGAAAACACCAGCCGCCACATTGAAGCCGGCATGGACCGCTTCAAGGCGGCGTTACTCGGTGCGCGCGAGGTGGGCTTTACTGTGTTGTCCATCAGCCTGTCGCTGGTGGCGGTGTTCATCCCGCTGCTTTTTATGGGCGGGCAGGTCGGGCGACTCTTTCGTGAATTCGCCGTCACGCTGTCGGTCGCGGTGATGATCTCACTGGTTATTTCACTGACGACAACGCCGATGATGTGTGCCTGGCTGCTCAAACCGCACAGCCAAAAGAAACAGGGTTTTGTGGCGCGCTGGTTTGACAATGGTTTTAAGCGCGTGCTGCGCGGCTATGAGGTCAGCCTGGACTGGGCGCTGCACATGCGCTGGCTGATCATGTTGATTTTGGTGGCCGTCATTGGCATGAATGTGTATTTGTTTGTCAAAATTCCGAAAGGGTTTTTTCCGCAACAAGATACAGGACAAATCAACGGCGGCTTACGGGCGGATCAAAGCATCTCGTTTCAGGCCATGCAAGCCAAGCTCAAAGAACTGGCTGACATTGTCCGGGCTGACCCAGCGGTGGACACGGTGGTGGCGTTTACGGGCGGGGGCAGGGCAGGTGGCGGCTTCATGTTCATCAACCTCAAGCCGTTGGGTAAAAGGCCATTGGCGGCAGACGGACAAGCAGTGGGCGGTCAGGCGGTGATTGCGCGACTGCGACCACAACTGGCCCGCGTAACGGGTATCAGTTTGTTTTTAGGCACGGTGCAAGACCTGCGTGGCGGTGGGCGCAGCAGCAACTCGACGTATCAGTACACCCTGAAAAGTGACAACGTCGCTGACCTGCGCAAATGGGCCACCCGGCTGGCTGACCAAATGAAGCAGCAAGAGGCGCTGCAAGACATTGACACCGACCAGCAAGAAAACGGTGTAGAAACCATGGTCACGGTTGACAAAGACACGGCCTCGCGTTTGGGCATCACCTCACGCGATGTGGACAACGCGCTGTACAACGGTTTTGGTCAACGCCAGGTGGCCACGATTTATGGCGACATCAACCAGTACAAAGTCATCATGGAAGTCGCGCCGCGCTTCAGGCAAAGCCCGGAGGCACTCAAAGACATTTACGTGCCTGCGCGGGGGGCGGGTGTGGGGGTGGCCAATGCGGCCAATTTGGTCAACCCGGCGCTGCGTGATCAATCAACCGGCCAGGCCTTGAGCACTGCTGGCAGCACCATGGTGCCGCTTTCGGCGATTGCCAGGTTTTCTGAAAGCGCCAAAGCGTCCAGCGTGAACCACCAGGACGGTGAGCTGGCCACCACCGTGTCTTATAACCTGGCCGAAGGCGCTACCTTGCAGCAGGGTCAAGCAGCCGTCAAGCAGGCTGAGGCTGACATTGGTTTGCCCAACAATGTGCGCGGCAGCTTTCAGGGCACAGCACGCACCGCGCAAGAGTCGCAAGGCCAGCAGCCGCTGCTGATATTGGCGGCGTTGGTGGTCATCTATATCGTGCTGGGCATTTTGTATGAAAGTTTGGTGCATCCCATTACCGTGTTGTCTACGCTGCCGTCAGCCGGTGTGGGCGCGGTGCTGGCACTGATGATTTTTAAACTCGACTTTTCCATCATCGCGCTGATTGGCGTTTTCTTGCTCATTGGCATCGTCAAGAAAAACGCGATTTTGATCATCGACTTTGCGATTGATGCCCAGCGGTCTCGGAGTTTGACGGCCGTTGAGGCTGTGCGCGAGGCTTGTTTACTGCGCTTTCGCCCCATCCTGATGACCACATTGGCGGCTATTTTGGGCGCGCTGCCGCTGGCCGTTGGTTTTGGCGAAGGCGCTGAGTTGCGTCGCCCGCTCGGCATTGCGATCATTGGCGGCCTGGTGGCCAGCCAGGTGCTGACATTGCTAACCACGCCCGTTGTGTATGTGCTGCTGGACAAGCTGCGCAGGCGTGGAGCTTTTGAAGCCCATTTGGCGTGTGTAACTGCTTAAAACTGTGGGTATTCTGATGCACTCTTACAAACCTGTTGTTCTTGTCGTGATGGCCTTGCTGGCCTCAGGTTGCGCTGTTGGTCCTGCCTACCAACGACCATCCACACCCGACGTCCTTGCCTACAAAGAAGCCGGGGACTGGGTAACAGCCGCACCTGCGGATGCCCTAGAGCGCGGCCCGTGGTGGCAACTGTTCAATGACCCGGTGCTCAATGAACTGGCGGCGCGTGTTGAGGTATCTAACCAGAACATCGCGGCGGCGGTAGCTGCCTATGCACAGGCGCGGGCGCTGGTGGCCGAGCAAAGGGCTGGGCTTTTTCCCTCCATCACGTTAGGGGGCGGAGCAACACGCTCTGGCAACGGTGGCGGCACGGCCAACGCCAATACCAACGTAGCAGCGGGAAACCGCAGCAGCAGTAACTTTCAAGCCAACCTGGGCGCCGCCTGGGAGCCCGATGTGTGGGGCCGCTTGCAAAGCATTGGTAACGGCGCTGCAGCTACTGCAGCCGCCAGCGCAGCCGATCTCGCGACCGCCAAGCTCTCCGCCCAGGGCGAGCTGGCCGTCAACTATCTGTCACTGCGCCAGCAAGATGCGCAAAAGGCCTTGCTCGCCAGCACACTCGCAGGCTACGCGCGTGCGCTAGACATAACGCAAAACCGATACACCGCAGGCATTGCCGCCAAGACCGATGTGCTGCAAGCGCAGACGCAATTAGCCAACGCCAAGGCCGATGAGGCAGGCTTGCAGCGCACGCGCGCCCAGTTGGAGCACGCCATTGCCGTACTGGTGGGGCGCGCCCCCGGTAACTTCACGCTGGCAGCCGTGCCTGACTGGAAGCCCACCGTGCCAGACGTTCCGGTGGGCGTGCCGTCAACCCTGCTACAGCGCCGGCCCGACATTGCTGCCGCAGAGCGCCGCGTTCTAAGTGCCAACGAGCAAATCGGTGTCGCCAAAGCAGCCTACTACCCGAGCTTCAGTTTGAACGCCTCGGTGGGTACGTCCGCCAGCCGCGTGGCTGATTTGTTCAGCGCCCCAGCGTTGGTTTGGTCGCTGGGTTTGTCAGCCGCGCAAGTGCTGTTCAAAGGCGGCGCGCTGGATGCACGCGTGGATGGCGCCAACGCCGCGTATGACCAAACCGTGGCGCGCTATCGTCAGGTCGTGCTGTCAGCGTTTCAAAATGTTGAAGATCAGTTATCGGCTGCCCGCGTGCTGCAAACCCAGCAAACCCTGCGCGCCCAGGCATCCAGCGCCGCCGACCAGGTTGAGCAGCAAGTGCTGAACCGCTACCGCAGTGGGCAGGTGGGTTACACCGAAGTCATCACCGCGCAAACCACAGCCTTGAATGCCCGGCGTGCGCTTGTCCAAGCCACTGCAGACCGCCAAACGACAGCCGTAGCGTTGATTCAGTCATTGGGTGGTGGCTGGCGCAGCGATTTATAGAGAATAACTGCTATATATTTGTTAGCTGCTTGCGCCCGTATCGATTGATCCGCAGCTTACTTTCCGTTAATCGCAAGCAACTCCACCTCAAACACCAATGTCGCATTCGGTGGTATCACGCCGCCTGCGCCGCGCTGGCCGTAGGCGATGGCTGAGGGGCAGGTCAGCTTGGCTTTGCCGCCGGTTTTCATCAGCTGCACGCCTTCTGTCCAGCATGGGATGACACCGTTCAGCGGGAACTCGGTCGGCTCGCCGCGCTTGTAGGAGCTGTCAAACTCCTTGCCGTCTGGGAAGCTGCCTTTGTAATGCACTTTCACCTTGTCTGTGGCCACTGGGCTGTTGCCCGTTCCGTCTTTCAGTGAGCGGTACACCAAACCGCTTTTGGTGACCTGTGCGCCCGCCTCTTTGGCTGCAGCGGCAAGTGCGGCGTCAGACTGTGCCCAGCTTGCAGTGGCCAGCAGGGTGAAGGCGGTGGCAATCAATGTGGAACGCATAAAAATCCTTGGTAGTTTCAGTTTCGACAAGTGATTCTCCTACAAAGCGCGCCGCCCAATAGCTACGCTACCAATTACAAAGCGTGTTACTTTAAACAATGCTCAGTTTTCAAGCAACGGATATCGAAAATCCTATGACCCTCATCACCTACCTCGTTGAAGACAGCGCCACCATTCGAGAAAATTTGATTTCTACCCTCGAAGAAATCGCACCTGTGAAAGTGGTTGGTTTTGCCGAGACCGAACACGAAGCCAGTGCTTGGTTGTCAGAACACAACGGCGACTGGAAGTTGGCGATCGTCGATCTATTTCTCAAAGAAGGCAGCGGGCTGGGTGTGCTCAAGGGTTGCCAAAACCGCAATGCTGACCAGAAAGTAGTGGTGCTGACCAATTACGCCACCAGCGACATCAGAAGGCGCTGCGCCGAGCTGGGCTCAGACGCTGTATTCGACAAATCCAATGAGTTGGATGAACTGCTCGACTACTGCATGCGCACGACATCGCGCATAGACATGCATTGAGCCTTTTATCAAGGTAAACGTTGTAGCGGTCCGTAGCAGGCTTGCAACGACGGCGTTTTGCAAATGATCAAACGGTCTTTGGCCGGATTGAGCTGTATGAACTTGGTGGCATCCAAGCCAATCTCGTCGACCACATCACCTGAGCAGTCTTTCTTTGTGTTGTGCCTTGTTGATATTTCGCTCACCTTGTAAAAGCCCTGCGCGTCTGGCGAGTTGCTGACGTCGTAGCGCCACTCGGTGACCGCGTCCCCGCTTGTGCTGAGCAATTTGCCATCGATGCGGTATTGCAAGGTCTCCGTGCACCGACCGCTGAACAGCGTCCAGCTCCAGGTGCCTATGATGGGATGGACACTTGCCGTTTGGGCTTGGCTGATTGGCAGATACGGCGCAATCATCAGAAGCAAGACGAGGGAGCGTGCTGCACTTCGGATTTTAAAGTTCGTCATGGTTGCTGATAGGGCTGAGTTAATCATTTAATATGCTATGAATTCAGTAGCTTCTTGCGCCCGTATTTATTGGTCTAGAGGCTAATTTGATACCTGAAACAATCGATTTTGAGGTGTTTTCAAGCGGCTTAGGTGAAAACTGGGTGATATTGTCAACCTGCCACCAGGCAGGCAACAGGCTTTGCACCTCGGGCCGGGTAAAGCGGTCGTCCATCAGGTAAATCACGCCGGTGTCTTCTTGTGTACGAATCACGCGGCCTGCGGCCTGTACTACTTTTTGCAGACCCGGGTACAGGTAGGTGTAGTTGTAGGCTTTGCCAGCGGCATCGTCCTGCGCTTCAAAATAAGTCGTCATGCGGGTTTTGATTTCTTCATTCACGGCATTGACCTGCGGCAGCCCCAGCGTAGCGATAAACGCACCAATCAGCCGCGCGCCCGGCAAGTCAATACCTTCAGCAAACGCACCGCCCAGAACCGCAAAACCAATACCTTGCGACTGGGTGGTGAAGCGGCGCAAAAACTGCTCACGTCCCGCTTCGTCCATTTGGCGGGTTTGCGCCCAGGTTGTAATGTGGGGGTGGCGCTGGGTAAAAAATTGCGCCAGTTTTTGCAGGTAGTCGTAGCTGCTGGTAAAGGCCAGGTAGTTGCCAGGTGTCTGGTCATATTGCCGCGCCATCAAGTCGGTAATCAGGGCCAGCGACTGGTTTCGGTCGTTGTAGCGGGTTGACACATTGCGCACCGCTGCCACAACCAACTGCTCATGTGAAAACGGTGAGGCCACGTCAATCCAGGCCGTTGTTAGCGGCAGGCCCAGCGTTTCTTTGTAAAACTCCGGTGGGCTGAGGGTGGCTGAAAACAGCGCCACAGAATGGGCAGCGCTGAAACGCGGGCTTAAAAATGGCGCAGGCACGATGTTGCGAATGTTTAAGGTGGCGCAACCGGTACCGCCTTGCAGCAAAGTGTTGTCTATTGACGCGTCGTCATCCAGCGTGACGTCAAACATCGAATGCGCGCCGAAGCTGTCAGCCATACGTGCAAAATGCAGCGCCTCAAAGTAAAACGCTTGCAAATCACCATCCACCCGCGTCGGGTTGGCTACCAAAAAATCGGTGATGGTAGTGATCGCTTGCTGCAAGGCTTTTAAAAAATCAACCGGTATTTCATCAACCACCAGGTAGCTATCAACCTGCGTTTTGTGTACATCGTTCAAGGCGCGGTTGAGCTTGTCCAGCACACCGCGAACCGCTTTTGGCGCTGCCGCATGCACCGCTTGCAATTGGCTTTGACGCAATTGGGCTGAATACATGGTGCGCGCCCGTTCAATCATGTTGTGCGCTTCATCGACCAACACGCTCACACGCCACTGATGATTCACCGTCATTGTGTGCAGCATGGCGCTGGTATCAAAGTAATAGTTGTAGTCGCCCACCACCACGTCGCTCCACGCCGTCATTTCTTGGGCGAGGTAGTAGGGGCAAACACGATGCGACAAAGCCAAATCGCGCAGTGCGGCTTTATCTAGCGGACCACCGCTGGCAAATTGCGCAGCGGCATAGCGCGCTTGCGGCAGTCGGTCATAAAAGCCCCTGGCCAGCGGGCATGAATCGCCGTGGCAGGCTTTGTCCAGGTGCTCGCAAGCCTTGTCCCGGGCCACCAACTCCAATACGCGAAGAGGTAGATGAAGAGGCAGGACGGGGCTGCCTTTTTCAATCAACTCCAACGCATCCAGCGCCAGCTTGCGCCCTGGCGTTTTGGCGGCTAAAAAAAACAGTTTGTCCAGCCGTTGTTTGGGCATGGCTTTGAGCAACGGGAACACCGTTCCTATCGTTTTACCAATGCCCGTGGTGGCCTGTGCCATCAGGCATTTGCCGTTGCTGGCTGTTTTATAAACTGCCTCGGCCAGTTCGCGTTGGCCTGGTCTGAATGTGCTGTGTGGAAAGGTCAGTTGGATCAATGCCGCGTCTCGCGCCATGCGGTGCGCCAGTTCGCGCTCAGCCCAGGCTAAAAACAGCTCGCACTGGGCTTCAAAGTAGTCTTTTAATGCGGCGGCTGTGAAGTGCTCAATCAGTGGTGTTTCTTGCGTACTGGCTATGTCAAAGTACACCAGCGCCAGGTTGATGTCATTCAAGCCCCTGGCTTTGCAGAGCAGCCAGCCGTAAATTTTGACCTGTGCCCAATGCAGGGCGCGTTTGTTGTCGGCCATGGCGTGCAAGTCGCCACGATAGGTTTTGACTTCTTCCAACTGGTTGTTAGCCGCGTCATAGCCATCGGCTCTGCCGCGTATCGTCAATGTTTTGTAGTCACCTTCAAGGCCAACCTCAGACTGGTAATTAGCATCCCGCCTTGAGGCCACCAGTGCGTGCCCCGCCATACCTTCATGTGCAGAAGGTGCAGGCGTAAAGCGCAAGTCCAAATCGCCGTGTTTGGCCGTGAAGTTGCAGAGCGCACGAACAGAGACGCTGTATGTCAAAAGCGGCTCTTCGCACGGGTTGGTTTGGGGCAAACAAATAGCATGACACCCAAGTTTAGAGGCTGCATGGCCCGCAGGCCACGCCCCGGCTCAACAAGATTAAATTCGGCCCAGGTCTTGCACGGCATCCACGATCATGCTGGTGCCAATAGCGATCAACAAAATGTCGCTGGCAACGCGCACATACTTGTGACCTGCTGGAGGTGTGCCCAGTTGCACCACGACTGTGCTGGGTACGGGGTAATACACCACATCGCTGGGCAAAGGCTGACCTAAAGCCCATTTTTTGGCCTGGCCCGGAGGCATGCAGCCATTGTTCTTTTTGGCCAAGCCGGGTGGGCAACGGCCTTTTTTGTATTGCTGGCTGTAGTAGTTGCGAATCACCAATCGCTGCGGGTCTGTAAAGTAAGTGCTGACACGTACATCTGCTGTTTCACCTTCGTATTTTTGTTTTTTTTCTTTGTTTTTCTCTTTTTGTTCGTACTTACCGTTTTTGCCTTGGCCAGCCCACTCAGGCTTTTCAGCCCACGCTGTGCCAACCGATGCTGCGGTCATCAACACTGCGGTAATCAACGGGAGAGGCAGAAAATTTTGGAGATGCATGACGTGTCCTTTGAGTTATGCGAAGGGTCATCTCTGCCAGGATGCAGGATGTCTTCGCGACTTATGTAACGCTGCAGTATCGGCTCGCGTTGGCGCTCTAATCCGCTTTGGTGGTGGTGTCCTACAAAAGTGATTGGACCCGCTTCAGGCTTAGACTGTACTATTTAAACTGAGGGTTACAGCATGCCAAGCAAGCGGTCTTACGATGTCATTTTGTACGGTGCGACTGGCTTTGTAGGCCGCCAAACCGTACAGTACTTTGCCCATAGCGCCGCCGTCAAAACCCATGGCCTGCGTTGGGCGCTGGCTGGCCGCAACAAGGCCAAGCTGGAGCAGGTGCGCGAGGGTTGCGCAGGTGCTGCTGATGCGGGCATTGTGGTGGCTGCGGCAGATGACGCCAAAGCGCTGGATGCTTTGGCTAAAAGTACCCGCGTGGTGCTGTCAACAGCCGGGCCCTTTGCCTTGTATGGCAGCGCTTTGGTGGCGGCCTGTGTCAAGCACGGCACGCATTATGTTGACATCACAGGCGAAACGCCTTGGGTCGCCAGCATGATTGCGCAGCACCATATGCAAGCCGCCGAAAGCGGCACCCGCATTATTCCGTTTTGCGGTTTTGATTCCGTGCCATCAGACATCGGCACCTGGCTCATCACGCAGGCCATGCAGCAGCGCCATGGTGTGCCTTGTGTGGACGTCGTCGCTGCTTTCAGCCTGCGCGGCGGGGTCAATGGCGGCACGCTGGCTTCGCTGTTCAACATCATGGGTAGCGAGCAGGCCAAGCGGCTGGCCAACCCGTTTTTACTCAACCCAAATCCAGCACGGCAAAGCCAAATAGCAGCAAGCACTGACCCGGTAACCCCTCGCTATGACGCGCACTTCAAGACCTGGTTAGGCCCGTTTTTCATGAGCGTCATCAATACACGTGTGGTGCGCCGCAGTGCAGCCTTGCTGGGATATGGCGATGGCTTTACTTACCAGGAATATTTGCGTCTTGGCAGGGGCTTGCTGGCGGGTGCGGCGGCTGCGTCACTGAGCGTCAGTATGGGCGTTTCAAAAGTGGCGATGGGGTTTTCAGCAGTTCGCCGTGTGGCAGCCATGCTGATTACCAAGCCGGGAGAAGGCCCATCAGAGACGCGCATGGACAAAGGGTTTTTTCGCTGCGAGCTGGTTGGCAAAAGCGCTAGCGGTCAGGTGGTGCGTGGCCGCGTGCAAGATCAGGGTGACCCTGGCAATCGCGCCACCACCAAAATGGTTTGTGAAGCTGCACTTTGTTTGGTGATTGATTATGAGATGCTGCCGGGCGGCGCGGGCTATGGTGGTGTTTTGACGCCGGCAACAGGGTTAGGCGATGTGTTGGTCACGCGCCTGCGTGCCGCAGGTATGACGCTGGTGGTAGATGAAAGCTAAGGGGGGTGCGTTTTACCTGATGGATTCAGAGACGATCAGCACAACCGTAGCTGCTGCAGCCATCAGTACGCCGACAAAGTAAAAGCAGTAGGCCAGCAAGCGCGCTGAGGGCTTTTTAAGCAATACCCCAGACGTGTGACTGTTGAGCGTGACCATGTTTTTCCCCTTGGTTTAATGAAATTGCATTTCAACCCGGCAAACAAAATTTTTCCAGTGAATTTGCACCCCTTTTCACGCATTTACACGCCAGATACGTCATGCTCCTTGTCCTTACATTTTTTAACATTGTTCATCATGATGTCACTCGCTCAGAATAGATTGGTTGCATTGAACCTAGAAAAAGCAGTTGACCGCTGGTAAACGTCTGGCAGACCGCATGAATGTTCACTTCTATCCTCTTCTTGATCCTCACCTCTTGGGTGACTACGCTATGCACCCGATTGCGCCGCGCCCAACGCGCCCAGCTGCGTTGTTCCGCCTAGCGGGCAGTAGCCCGCGTCGTTGTCCCGCCTTGTTGGACACGCCAGGCGCGGCACACTCGGGCGCATCCAACTGCTTTTTCTAGGTTGAATCAAAACCCATCACCAAGGATCCGAAATATGTCGACTCACCCAGCTCACTTGCTCACCGCCATGCTGCTTTTGGCGTCTAGCGCATCCGGCTTTGCGCAAACCAGCGCAGCCCTCAGCAACATTCAGGTTGGGCAGCGCCCCTATTTTTTAACCGCTGACATGCTGCCCAGCCCACTTAAGGACAAACTGCAAAGCTGTGCCAATGGACCCTTTGCAAAAACTGATTTCTCCATTGGCCACCGGGGTGCAGCGTTGATGTTCCCGGAGCACACCAAAGAGTCCTATGAGGCCGCAGCCCGCATGGGCGCAGGCATCGTGGAATGTGATGTGACCTTTACCAAAGACAAGGCGCTGGTCTGCCGCCATGCGCAAAACGATCTGCACACCACTACCAATATTTTGGCCACGCCGCTTGCTACCAAATGCACCAAAGGCTTTACCCCGCATGACCCGGTGGCCAACACGCCAGCCAACGCTGAATGCCGCACCAGCGATATCACGCTGGCCGAGTTCAAAACCCTGCGCGGCAAGATGGACGCTGCCAATACCAAAGCTAAAACCGTGGCTGAATACATGGCAGGCACCGCAAACTGGCGTACCGACTTGTACAGCGGCCCCACCAGCGGTACCCTGATGACGCACGCCGAGAGCATTGCGCTTTTTATGCGCTTGGGCGTGAAGATGACACCCGAGTTGAAATCAGCCAGCGTCAGCATGCCGTTTGACGGTTTTAGCCAAGAAAACTACGCTCAAAAAATGATTGACGAGTACAAGTCCGCCAACGTGCCCGCAGCGCGCGTGTTTGCGCAGTCCTTCAATAAAAACGACGTGCTGTACTGGGTTAAAAACGAGCCAGCATTTGGCAAGCAAGCGGTGTTTTTAGACAGCGCCAATAAAGCGGCTGATTTACCCACGCTGGCGCAATTGCAAAGCTATAAAAGTGACGGCATTCAAATCGTTGCACCGCCAATATTCGCGTTGCTAGATACAGAGGGTGGCAAGTTGGTGGCCTCAAGCTACGCCAAAAACGCCAAGCAAGCTGGTTTGGGCATCATCGCCTGGAGCCTGGAGCGCTCGGGCGTTCTGGCCAGTGGCAACCCCGGCTGGTACTACCAAACCGTCGCCCCCTTGATTAAACGAGAAGGCGACACGATGCAGGTGCTCGACGTACTGGCCAAAGACGTCGGCATCATGGGTATCTTTTCAGACTGGCCCGCCACAGTGACCTACTACGCCAACTGTATGGGACTTAAATAAGGCTTAACGCAGGCCGAAAAACGACAGCACAAAGCCGATAACGACGACGAGACCAACGATGTAAATGATGGTGTTCATGATGCTTACTTGGCTGGGATCACAATGATCGTGTCTGAGCGGGTTTGTGGCTGGATGTTGATCACTTCAGGGGTTTTGGGCACAACGACTGTTTCAACCTGTGTGAGCACGCCGCCGCCTGCTACGCTGCCTTGGGGGCTACCGTAGCCTGCTACGCGGGCTTCACAGGCTACCAGGTCTTCACCCTGAAAGATGTTGCAGCGCATGAGCGCGTTGGCTTTGAATTGCCCGCCTGCGTTGTCTATCTTGCCGGCACGCTTGGCGGCATTGGCGTTGCGCACTTCAGTCATGCAGGTTTCGCGGCTTTGCTGGGTGGTCCCGTTGTTGCAGGCAGCCAGTTCGCTGGCGGCGTTGCCTGTGGCATCAATACCCGTGGTGCCAGATGCGATTTGCGCGGTTGCGGTCACTGCCAACAAAGCAGTGATAGAAAAAGCGCACAGGCCTTTTGCAATATGGCTAAAACCAAAGTGGTGGCGGTTCGTTGTCTTCATCATCATCTCCTGTGTTGACCCTGTCGGGCTGATGAATGAAGATTACTGATGCTGCGTCGTGATGCTTGAAGGGCAATGTACCCAGCGGGGCGTACTGAGCGCCTATGCTGTTGTAGGACGCGACCCGACAGGTGCCGTCAGGTTGACCAGATGCGCGGGCTGGCAGCGTCCAGTTGCCACAGCTCGCGACGCCAGGCCAGCCACACGCTTCGCAGTAGCGCCATGGCCGGCTCAACCACTGGCGCCAGTACCCTGACCAGCACTACTTGCCCGTTTGGACTGGTTGCACCGGCAGTTGCGCACAACGGGTGCGCTTCAATGACTTGGCGTGCTAGGTCTAAAGCGGCCTGTCTGCGCTGGCGGTCTAGTTTGCTGCCAGTCACAAAAAACAGGGTGGCAAAGCAGCGGTGTCCAGCCAAGCCGATGGGGCTATTGAGCAGTAACTTATCGAGCGCCTTGATATTGGCACGCTCCAGCCAAACGTCGGGCATTTCAAGGTGTTGGCAGAAATGACCGGACTCAAACGGTTTATGCGCGGCTGGTAAGCCCAGCGCTGTGGTGTCCCAGCCGAGTAGCTCAGCGCCAGGCTCTAAATTGAGAGTCAAGCGGTTCTCTGCCAAGCAACCGTTATAGGCAATCGCCTCCAGCGGCAGCCATTCCATGCGCGCATCTCTTGCCACGCTGATAGTTGTGCGCTGCAAAGAGACTTCAGCGTCCGATCGATAAAACCGCGTTGCGCCGGGCGTTGTCAACAAACCGTGGGCACCGGATGCGACATCTAGCTTTAAATTTAGCGTGTCACCCCCTACCAGACCACCCGGCGGGTGCACCAGCACGTTGTGGCAAATGCTGTCGCCCTCTGGGTACAGACTTTGCAAAATGCGCAGCGGGCCGGTGTGGTTGAAGTGAGCGACGGTTTTGCTGCTGCCAGCTGATTCGCGCAGCGAGTAATTGAGTTTAAGCGATGCGTTCCAGGCCATATGAAAAGTGTAATTGCCAGCGCGAGACTTCTAAATGCTATTTAATCAGGAGCTGCTTGCGCCCGTATTCATTGGCTTAGAGGCCAATTTGATGCCATGAGAACGTCAGAAAAATGTTAACTCAGACTGTTATTACGATTATTTCCAGAAACTCGCGTGCGGCGCCAGCAATTCGGCCTTGAGCTCAGGCACGGGGCCAATCACCTGTATTGCTTTTTGGCCACTGGCAAACACGTGGCGGCAGGGCAGGCTGAGGGTTGGGTTCTCCGCATGGTTACCCGTTTGAGCCAGCAGATCTTCTTCAGACGCACCATAGACGATGCGCCCAATGTTGGCCCAATAGCTTGTGGCGGCGCACATGGCGCAAGGCTCAAAGGTCGTGACCAGTGTGCATTGCCACAGGTAGTCAGTGCTGTAGTTCAATGCTGCTGTGCGGGCCAGCACTGATTCGGCGTGGTTCACCGTATCCACATTGCCTTGCTCGGCCAGCACCGTGTGGCCATCGGGGGCGACCAGAACGGCACCAAACGGATGGCGGCCTAAGCCCTTAGCCCGGAGGGCCACCTGGTTGGCACGCTGCAAGGCGGCCACGATTTGCGCCAGGGTCATGAGCTGGCCCTGAGCTTAGTGCTGCGAGCCGCGGTGAGCCCAGCCTGTGGTGCGCTTTTCAACAAGGCTGAACAGCTCGTACATGGCCATGGCCATGGCCCCAATGGTGACCAGCCCGGCGAAGGCCAACGGCAGGCGCTGCTGCGAGCCGGCGGTTTGCATCAGGTATCCAATGCCTGAGTCGCCGGCAGTCATTTCGGCCAGCACGGTGCCGACAAAGGCCAGTGTGATGGCAATTTTGAGCGAGCCGTAAAAGTAGGGCAGCGAGCGCGGCAGGCCGACTTTGACCAGCACGTCCCAGCGCTTGGCACCCAGCACCCGCAACACGTCTTCAAGCTCGGGCTCCAGTGTGGCCAGTCCGGTGGCAATGTTGACCGTGATCGGGAAGAACGAGATCAAAAACGCCGTCAAAATGCCCGGACCCACGCCGATACCGAACCACACCACCAAAATTGGCACTACCGCGGCTTTGGGCACCGCATTAAACGCCACCATCAATGGGTACAGCGCGGTGTAGGCTAGCCTGGAGCTGCCAATCAAAAAGCCCAGCATCACCCCCACCACGATCGCCACCGCAAAACCCAGCATGGTGACCCAGAAGGTCTTCCAGGCCGCTGCCAGCAGCGGCCCCCTGAACTCCACAAACTCTTTTGCAATCTGCCAAGGACTGGGGAAAATGAAGTCAGCGATATTGAATGCCACCACCACCAGTTGCCACATCAGCAGCACCGCAGCCAGCACCACCAGGGGTGACCAGCGTTCCATTGTTCGGGTAATTTTCATTGGGGTACCACCACGCCAGTTTTACGGATTGCGCCAATATGGCCACGTAGCTCGTGCACGATATCGGTGAACTCAGGGGTATAAGTAATTTCAAGGTCGCGCGGGCGCGGCAGATCAATCTGGCGCTGCAGCACAAAGCGCCCCGGGCTCTTGCTCATCACATACACCGTGTCGGCCAGAAACACTGACTCGCGCAGGTCGTGGGTGACCAAAATCACGTTGAATTTTTTGAGGGCTTGCAGGTCGCGCAGGTTGCACCATAGCTCTTCGCGGGTAAATGCGTCCAGTGCACCAAAGGGTTCGTCCAGCAAAAGCATCTTGGGCTCGTGCACTAGCGCGCGACAGATACTGGCGCGCTGCTGCATGCCGCCCGACAACTCCCAGGGGAACTTGCGCTCATAGCCGCCCAGGCCGACAGACTTGAGCAGATCGATTGCGCGGGCTTCAAACTCGGCCTTGCGCTGCTTGAACTCGCTGCGAAAGGGTTCAACGATTTCAAGTGGCAGCAACACGTTGTCCAAAGTGGTGCGCCAGGGCAGCAGGGACGGTGCCTGGAACGACATGCCGCTGATCTTCAGTGGCCCGGTTACTGGCTGGCCACCAATCTGAATGCTGCCCTTGCTGGGCATTTTCAGGCCAGTGGTCAGCTTCATGAAGGTGGACTTGCCACAGCCCGAAGGGCCCACGATGGCGATGAACTCGCCGTCATTGACCTTCAGCGTGATGTCTTCCACCGCATACTGGCCGGCCTCGAGGAGCTCCTCGTTGTAGGCCAGCCAGACGTTCTGGAAATCAACGAATGCCATGCTTACTTTTTCACCGGAGGCAGAATGTTGAGCTCGGCCTTGGTTGGCAGCAACTTGTCGGTCCACACTGCGTTGGGGTCAATTCGGGTTTTGGTGTTGAACGAATCCGACACCTGCGATGCCATCAGCGACAGCCGTCCGCCGTTGACCAAACCGAAGCCTTCAGCCCGTGCGTCCGGGCTGGCCACCACCGCGTCAATGGCCATACGCAGACGGCGCTTTTCCAAGTCAACGTTGATGATGCCGTCGCGCGCCTTCACGTATTCAATCGCTGGATCGGGGTTGGCCATCACTTCCTTGGCCCCCTTGGCAAAGGCCGACAGGAACGCGGTGACGGCCTTCGGGTTTTCTTTGATCATCTTGGGCGTGGCAATGATCACGTTGCCATACAGCTTGACTCCATGCTCGGGGTATGGCATCACCACGATGTCTTCGGTTTTGATGCCGCGGGCTTCCAGGTTAAGCAAAGAGGTGAACGAAAAGCCGGTAATGGCGTCAACGTCACCGCGCACCAGCATGGTCTCGCGCAGCGGCGGGTCCATGCTGATCCATTGCACGCCCGAAATATTGTTGGCCTTGGCGAAGATCGGGAAGGCCTTGCGCCCTGCGTCAAAACCGGGCGCACCCAGCTTCTTGCTGTTCAGATCGGCCGGGGACTTGATGCCGCTCTTTTTGAGCGCCAGCACCGCCGCCGGGGTGTTGTTGTAGACCATCATCACCGCCACCGGCTTGTTGGGTGCGTCGGGGTTGTTGGCGTGAAATTCCATCAGCGCGGCCAAGTCGGCAAAACCCATGTCGTAGGTACCCGAGGCCACGCGCGTGACCGTGCCGCCCGAGCCGTTGCCCGCGTCGATCGTCACGTCCAGCCCGGCGGCCTTGTAGTAACCCTTGGCGGTGGACGCCAGGAACAAAGCGGCAGGGCCTTCAAAACGCCAGTCAAGCTGGAACTTGATTGGGGTGGTTTGTGCCTGGGCCGAGCCAAAGGCGGCTGCAATTGCCAGAGCAGCAGTGGTTTTGAGAAAAGCGCGTTTGATCATGAAAAAGCTCCAGAGGGAAAGTAAAAAATTGAAATCTGAAAATTTGGAATCGTCGGATGTCAGCAGTAATAAGCGATATAAGCAATATCAATGCCTGTAGATTTTTGCCTGTTGCTGGCATGCACCAATCAGGCATCCATTTTCAGGTCATATTGGTGCATATGAATGTCTCGTTTGCACAAAACAGCCCCGTGAATACCCGAGTGCCGTCCACCTTGGTGCGACGGAGGGGGTATTTCAGCTCAACAAGTCGCTCAGCGCCCGCGCAACCACCTTGGTGGCTCGTCGCAAATCCTCAAGCGCGAGCCGCTCATCGGCGCGTTTGGCGTGGGATTCCAGCACCGTGCGCGGCCCAGCGCCGTAAATGACACCGGGGATGCCCGCCTCGCAAAACAGCCGCACATCGGTGTACAGCGGCGTGCCCAACGCGGGAATCGGCTCGCCAAACACGGCTTGGCCGTGCTTTTGAAGGCTGTCAACCAGCGGCTTGTTGCCAGCCAGCGGCTGCATGGCTCTGGCCAGCAGGATTCGTTTGATATCGACTGTGACGCCTTCAGTTTGTGCCGCAGTCTCGCTGATGATTTGGCGCAGTGTGGCTTCAACGTCTACCGGGTTTTCTTCCGGGATCATGCGGCGGTCAAGTTTGAAGGTCACGCGCCCCGGTACCACGTTGGTGTTGGTGCCACCTTCAATCTGGCCGATGTTCAGATAGGGGTGGGTTATGCCTTCAACCTTTGACGTGACCTGTTGGTAAAGCGTGTTTTGCGCATACAAGACGGTCAAAATTTTGTTGGCAGCTTGCAGCGCGTCAATGCCCGAATCTGGAATGGCAGCGTGCGCCATCTTGCCGTGGACGGTCACTTCCATTTGCAGGCAGCCGTTGTGTGCGGTGATGACCTGGTAGCTGAAGCCTGCGGCAATCATCAAATCAGGTTTGATGATGTGGTGCTTGAGCAGCCAGGCCGGGCCGACTTCACCGCCGAATTCTTCGTCATAAGTAAACAGCAGCTCGACACTGCCTTTGCTGGGCTTGGCAACGGCCTCAAGCGCTCGCACCGCAAAAGCGTAGGTTGAAAAATCGCATTTGCTGACGGCTGATGCTCTGCCATAAATATTGCCGTTGTCTATCTCGCCGCCATACGGGTCTTTGGTCCAGCCTTCGCCGGGGGGAACGACATCGCCGTGGGCGTTGAGCAGCACTGTTTTACCTGCGCCATACTTTCGGCGAACGATCAGATTGGTGATGGATTCCAGACCCGCCGCGTGGACTTCTGCCTGCGGCACGGGGTGTTCCTCAGTCTCAAAACCCATCGCCTCCAGCAGCTCGGCAGTGCGCTCGGCATGCGGTGCGTTGTTGCCGGGCGGCGTGTCGGTGGGTACGCGGATCAGTGCTTGCAAGAAGGCCACTTGCTCGTCAAAGTGCGCGTCGATCCACGCGTCAATTTTCAGGTAATCGGTCATGTCAGTTTGGTTCGTTGGCTAGTTGGTGCAGCAAATGGGTGAAGGCATCAATGCCCAGCTGGATGTCGTCACTGGTGGTGCTTTCCAACGGGTTGTGGCTGATGCCGGCGTTTTGGCCGCGTACAAACAGCATGGCTTGCGGCATGATTTTGTGCAGCTTCATCGCATCGTGACCTGCGCCACTGGGCATTTCATAAACCACTAAACCCAGCGACGCAACCGCTTTATCCCAGTAGGCTTGCCACGCCTGTGCGCTGGGCGCAGCGGCGGCGCGTACCGCGAGTTCTAGCGTGTAGTCAAGCCCGCGCCGCTTGCAAATGTCGGCCAGCTCAGCCAGCACATCGGCCTCCAGCGCATCGCGCTGGGCGTCGTTGGGCGCGCGCATGTCCAGCGAAAAAAGGCAACGCCCAGGCACCACGTTGATAGAGCCACCCGGCACCTGCAGCATGCCGACTGTGCCGACCGAATCTGCGTCAAGCGCCGCGCGCTTTTCAACAAACAGCATCAGCTCAGCCGCACCTACAGCCGCGTCACGGCGACTTTTCATCGGTGTGGTGCCAGCGTGGCAGGCCATTCCCGTCAGCTCACACAAGTAGCGCACATTGCCATTGATGGAGGTGACGATACCCAGAGGCAGGTCAAGCGCATTCAGCACCGGGCCTTGCTCAATGTGAACTTCAACAAAACCCAAATAGTTGGCTGGGTTGCGCTTGATCAGCGGTATGTCATCAATGTTGAAACCAGCATGGGCCATCGCATCGCGCATGGCGATACCGTCAGCATCTTTTTGGTCCAGCCACTCGGGTTCAAAATCCCCAGTGAGTGCACCTGAGCCTAAAAATGTGGCCTTGTAGCGCTGGCCTTCTTCTTCAGCAAAGCCGACCACCTCAATGTTGAAGGGCAGGCGTTTGCCCTGCCGATGCAGCTCACGCACACAGGCCATGGGGGTAAAAATCCCCAGCCTGCCGTCGTACTTGCCAGCATTGCGCACGGTGTCGTAGTGGCTGCCGGTCAGCAGGGTTTTGGCGTTGGGGGTGGCTGCTTTGTAGATACCGACCACATTGCCCACCGCATCGATCTCAACCGAATCAAAACCGCATGCATGCATTTTGGTTTTGATAAAAGCGGCGCAGGCGCGGTGTGCGTCTGTCAGGTAAGTCACTGTGAGTTGCTGGTTTTCTTTAAAGCCTGGGTCGCTGTACTGGGCCAGCGTTTCATGCCAATCCCACAGCTCATTGCCAAGCTCAGGGTGCTGGCCAAACTTGTCATTGATGCGCAGTTCCACCACGCGGTGGACGTTGCGCAAGGCTTCTCTCAGCTCAAACGATGGATGGCTCAGCAGCCTGCGGTTAAAGGTGTCGATGATCTGTTTTTTGGTCAAACCATGGCCGCGCGTGCCGCGTACGGCCAGCATGAAGGGGAAGCCAAACTTTTCACTGTAGGCGTGGTTGAGTTTGCTCAGAGTCGCCAGCTCTTGCGGGGTGCAATGGGTCAAGCCCACTGTGCTTTGCTCGCTTGCAGATTCAGCCGTCAAACTCGCATCAAGCATGGCTTTGCCCGCCAGCTCAGGGTGAGAGCGCAGCAAGCCAAGTTGCTCGCTCTTGCTGGCAGCGTTGACAACTTTAGTCAGCTCAGCTTTTAAATGCGCCAACGATTTGAAGGGCCTTGCTGCAAGCGCTTTTTCAGCAATCCAGGGTGAGTGTTCGTACAAGCCGTCAAGCAAAGCCAGGGCATCGGCTGGGCTTGCCTGGTTGAGTTGTTGAAGTGTGAGGGTCATGTAGGGGCAATCTTAAAAGGGTGTGCGGCTTGCCAATGGCGCGCAATGTCAATGCGGCGGCACACCCACACGTGGTCATGCTTTGCAAGGTGGTCTAAAAACCTTTGAAGCGCTGCAATACGCCCTGGCCTGCCCAGCAGTCGGCAGTGCATGCCGATGCTCATCATTTTGGGGCGGTCCAGTCCCGCGGGGTCGCCTTCGGCATACAGCGCGTCAAAGCTGTCGCGCAGGTAGTTAAAAAAATCATCGCTTTGCGCAAAACCATGCGGCGGTGCAAAGCGCATGTCGTTGGCGTCCAGCGTGTAAGGCACGATCAGGCGCGGCACAGATGCACCATCGCTGCGCGCTACGCTGGTCCAAAAGGGCAGGTCGTCGCCGTAGTAATCACTGTCGTAAAGCGTACGGCCTTCATCGGCCAGCAGGCGGCGGGTGTTGGGGCTGTCGCGGCCGGTGTACCAGCCTAGCGGGTGCGCGCCTGTCAGTTTTTGAATCGCGTCGAGCCCTAGACGCATGTGCTCACGCTCAGTGGCCTCATCGATTTGCTGGTAGTTAATCCAGCGCCAGCCGTGGCAGGCGATCTCGTGGCCGAGTTGAACAAAGGCCCGCGTTACATCCGGCGCACGCTGCAAAGCCATGCCCACGCCGAACACAGTCAGTGGCAGCTGGCGTTTTTCAAACTCACGCAAAATGCGCCAGACGCCTGCGCGTGAGCCGTATTCGTAAATGCTTTCCATGCTCAGGTGCCGGTCGGCAAAGCTGGGCGGGTTGAACATCTCCGACAAAAATTGCTCTGAGCCTGCGTCGCCATGCAGCACCGAGTTTTCGCCGCCTTCCTCAAAGTTCAACACAAACTGCACCGCGATACGTGCTTTGCCCGGCCACTGTGCGCGCGGTGGGTGACGGCCATAACCGGTCAAATCACGGGGGTAGAAGCTGGCAGTCATGGTCTTTGGTTTGTGATGAAAGTAGCAAAGGACGATGAGGCTGCTTTAGTCCACAGCTATCATTTGCCAAATTATCAGCGAGTCTGAGACTTTTTATCCGTCGATTTGTTATGAACCTTATTTGAATCTGCTAAGGAAATGCATCATGGGCTTGAGCACACACGTACTGGACACCATGCATGGCGCACCAGCCAGTGGCATGGCGGTTTCGTTTTACACCACGCAAGCAGGCAATGCCGCGTTGGTCAAGGAATTCGTATTAAACAGCGATGGCCGCAACCCGGACGGCCTGCTGTATGACAGTGCGTCTTTAAAAGTCGGCACTTATCGTTTGGTGTTTGATGTAGCGGCTTATTTCAAAGCGCGCGGTGTGGTGCTGCCAGAGCCGAATTTTTTGAACGCGGTGACGATTGACTTTGGCGTGGCCGACGTGGCCGCCCACTATCATGTGCCGCTATTGGTCAGCCCCTGGAGCTATTCGACTTATCGCGGCAGTTAAATCTAGTTCTGCCCTTCGGTCAGCGTGTCCAGCTGAAACTTGCCGCTTTTGTGCCACAACCAAGTGTCGGTGTATACGACCTTTCCCATACGAGTGGGTGCCGGAAAGGGTGAGGCGCTGCGTATAGTGCGTTCAATTTCAGCAACCACTTCAGGCGCATGGTTGGGCGCGCGCATCCAGTCCAGTTTCGTGACGCGGCCCACCCGGTCAATCTCCACATTCAGCACGCCAATGGCATACAGCAAGGGCGGCATTCTGCCTCTGAAAATCCGGTCTGCATTCAAACCGTACAGATGCGTGGCACCGTCTGAACGGTAGGCTCGGGGCGTGGTGGCGGCTGAACTGCGGGCCGAGCCTTCGTTGCTGGGGATGGGGCCGATCACGGGGGAAGACGGCTCGGGCACAGGTGCTGCTACTTTTGGTGGCTCGGGCGGTGCTGTTTTGCAGGCGGCTACCAATGCTGCGGCAGCGCCAGATACCAAGGCTGTCAGCCAAAAGCGACGAGGTGCGGCGTTTAAAGGGTCTTGTCTCATGGTGGATGGGATGTGAGTTTGTTTTAATACAACGAGTTTGCTGATTTACTTGCTTTGGCTATTTTGCCAATCTTTATATCCTTTTATCGCAGTTTATGTCACCAGTGGTTTCCAGCAGTCCCCGGCGCAACCTGGAGCTTTTTTTAGAGCAACTCGCGCGCCAGCCTGCTGTGCTGGTGCAGGTGGCCGCAGTTGAAGGCTCGGTGCCGCGCGAGGCGGGTGCATGGATGGCGGTTTTTCAAGACGCGCTGGTTGGCACGGTTGGTGGCGGCCATCTTGAGTTTGACGCCATCGCGCAGGCTCGGCTGCTGTTGACATCTGGTGCAACCAAGACAGTCCGCTTTGTGCTCGGACCATCTCTGGGCCAATGCTGCGGCGGTGTGGTGCACTTGCGGTTTGACTACGTCAGTGCGCAAGACTTTGCCGCTTTGAAACTGAGGCTTCAACCCGAATTGCAGCCAGTCGCACTGTTTGGGGGCGGCCATGTGGGCCACGCGTTGGTGCAGGTGCTGGCTCCACTGCCATTTGCTGTGACATGGATAGACAGCCGGGATGGTGTGTTTCCCGAAGACGTGCCGCCGAACGTGACCTGTGAACACTCTGATCCGGTTGAGGGAGCCGTTCGGCAGATCGCGCCCCAGTCGCGCGTGCTCATCATGAGCTTTAGCCATGCTGAAGATCTTGACGTGTTGGCGGCATGTTTGCAGCGCCAGCGCGAGCGTGCTGATTTGCCCTATATCGGCTTGATAGGCAGCAAAACCAAATGGGCCACCTTTCGGCATCGGCTGGAGGCACGCGGCTTTACGCCAGAAGAATTGGCGCATGTCACAAGCCCCATTGGTGTGCCCGGCATTGCGGGCAAAGAGCCTGAAGTGATTGCGGTTGGCGTGGCGGCACAGTTGTTGCAAGTCGTTGTGAGTCGTTAAAATAAATCATTCAGGTCGCAGCGGAGCCAGTGAAATGCGAGTTTCCAGTGTTCGCGACCTTGTTGCTGTTCAGAGCGCCCGCAGTGGTGAACAGTTCTGCACAACGCTTGCGCGTTGTGATCGCGAGGCGCGTTATGGAAAGTTATCTTTTAGACTGGGCTAACCTGCTGCTGCGGTGGGCGCATGTCATCACAGCCATTGCCTGGATAGGCTCGTCGTTTTATTTTGTCTTTTTAGACTCCAGCTTGACCCCACCGGTTGATGAAGATTTAAAAAAGCAGGGCGTTAGCGGTGAGCTGTGGGCGGTGCATGGCGGTGGTTTTTACCACCCGGTCAAGTTTGCAGGCAAGCCGCCTGTGCTGTCCACCAACCTGCACTGGTTTTACTGGGAGAGCTACAGCACCTGGATCACCGGCTTTGCACTGTTGACCGTCTCGTACCTTTGGAACGCCAGCGCTTACTTGATCGACAAGTCCCTCATGAACTGGTCACCTGGCGCGGCCATTGGCGTGGCGCTGTCGTTTTTTGTGGTGTTCTGGATTTTGTATGACGCGATTTGCCGCCTGTTCGGCAAAGGCAAACATGGCGATGCGATCGTCGGCGCAGGCGTTGCGGTCTTGGTTTGTGCAGCCTCCTGGCTGGCTTGCCACTGGTTTGCTGGCCGTGCAGCCTTTTTGCTGGTCGGCGCGATGATCGCCACCGCCATGAGCGCAAATGTGTTCTTCTGGATCATTCCCGGCCAGCGCACCGTGGTCGCCGACATCAAGGCCGGCCGGCCGATTGACCCGATCCACGGCGTGCGCGGCAAGCAGCGGAGCGTTCACAACACCTACTTCACGCTGCCGGTACTGTTTGCCATGCTGAGCAACCACTACAGCTTTACCTGGAGCCATCCGCAAAACTGGCTGATTTTGATTTTGATGATGTTTGCGGGCGCAGCCATCCGCCAGTTCTTTGTGCTGCGCCACGGCTACAAGCTGGGACGCAACCGCCACCCCATCGCCTATGCGCTGGTAGGCTGTGCGGTCATTGTGGGGGTCATCGTGTGGCTCAAGCCCGTACCCGCAGTTACTACCAGTAGCGCTATTGATTCAGGAGCTGCTAGCGCCCGTATTCAGGGCGCTATAGGCCAAAATGACTATCTGAAAGTGGCCAAAATACTGGAAACTCGATGCTACCAGTGCCACGCCGCCCAAGTACAGATGAAAAACGTCAGGCTCGACTCACCCGCACTGGTCAAGCAACATGCGCAGTCGGTTTACCAACAGGTGGTGGTGACCAAACTCATGCCGATGAGTAACTCCACGGGTATTACCGATGAGGAGCGGGCGCAGATCAAGCTGTGGTTTGATGCGGGGGCGAAGACGGAGTAGCTCACAGCCGCAATTCCCAAGTCTCGCCCACGAGGTCATGCCCAAAGCCCTGATAGGCCTCGCTTTTGGTCAGCTTGAACCCGCGCTTCAAATAAATGGCACGAGCTGCCTGTAGGCCAGAATTCGTCCACAGCACCATCTTTTTGTAACCTTTGCTGCGCGCAAATGCAATGCATTCGTCGCACAGCCCGCCGCCCAGCCCCAAGCCTCGCGCATCAGCCGTCAAAATCAACAAGCGCAGTTGCGCTGTGGTTTTTGACTTGCGCACCACAAACGCAGAACCCACCCGCACGCCATCAACCTCGGCGATCCAGCATTTTTCATTCTCGGGCTGCCATTTTTGAACGATGCTGTTGACGATTTTCAAGACCAGCGCCTCAAAGCCCCTATCCCAGCCGTATTCACGCCAGTAAATTTCACCGTGCTGCTGCACCACCCAGCCCATGTCGCCGGGGTTTGGGTCTCGTACAAGTACCAGTGGTTTGGTTTTTTTTGCGCTCATGCTGCCGCTAGAGCCAGTTGTATTGCCAACTGATTGTGCCGCTCTACCAGCGGTTCAAGTTCCAGCGTCGTCAGCCTGCCTTCGCGTACCACGACCTTGCCATTCACGACGGTGTAGGCCGCTTGTGGGCTGCTGCAAAACAAAAGCGCGGCCAGTGGGTCATGTACTGCGCCGCCTGCCATGCCGAGTGTGCGCAAGTCGAACATCGCCAAGTCTGCGCACATGCCGGAAGCGAGGTGGCCGATGTCCTGGCGGCCCAGTACGGCAGCGCCACCGCGTGTGGCCAGGGTTAACGCATCGCGTGCTGTCATCTCGGCGGGGCCTAAATCGCAACCAAAAAAGGTTCGACCCGCCGTGTCAGTTTCGGACGCTTGCATGGCCCGGCCAACGCGCGCCAGAAGCAGTGCCTGGCGCGCTTCATTGACCATGTGCGCTGCGTCGTTGCTGGCGCTGCCGTCTACGCCCAGGCCGACGGGTACACCGGCGTTTAGCATTTTGCGTATGGGCGCAATACCGCTGGCCAGGCGCATATTGCTGCACGGGCAGTGGGCTACCCCGGTGCGGCTGGCGGCGAATAGGCTGATGCTGCTGTCGTCCAGCTTGACGCAGTGCGCGTGCCACACGTCAGCGCCCAGCCAGCCCAGGTCTTGCGCATATTGCGCAGGCGTGCAGTTGAATTTTTCGCGTGAATAGGCCAGGTCGTGGTCGTTTTCAGCCAGGTGGGTGTGCAGGCGCGTGTGGGTGGCTCTGGCAA
The DNA here is from genome assembly GCA_031414215.1 of Polaromonas sp. Taxonomy (GTDB): domain Bacteria; phylum Pseudomonadota; class Gammaproteobacteria; order Burkholderiales; family Burkholderiaceae_C; genus Polaromonas. Next base: position 49,785 of record JANNVB010000046.1, read on the forward strand.
GCAGCGCTGATTCGCGCATCAAGTCTTGGCTCACGCTGAAGGGCGAGCAGGGCGCAACCGCTATTTGCAGCATGGCGCCGATCGATGCGTCATGGTAAGTTTCAATCAACCGCTGCGTGTCTTTGAGGATCGCCGCTTCGTTTTCTACCAGCGCATCAGGCGGCAAGCCACCTTTTGACTGGCCCACACTCATGGAGCCCCGGCTGGCGGTAAAGCGCATACCGATGTGCGCTGCCGCTTCAATACTGTCGTCGAGACGAACGCCGTTCGGGTAGATGTACAGGTGGTCGCTGCTGGTGGTGCAGCCGCTCAGCAGCAGCTCGGCCATCGCGGTTTGGGTAGACGTGCGAATCATCTCGGGGCTCAGGCCTGCCCAAATCGGGTACAGCCCGCGCAGCCAGCCAAACAGCTCGGCATTTTGCGTGGCCGGTATTGCCCGGGTGAGCGACTGAAACATGTGATGGTGCGTGTTGACCATGCCAGGCATCACCAAATGCCCCACCGCATCGATGACTTCGTCGGCCTGCTGCGGCAGCTCGTCGGAGGGCCCGATGACTTCAATCAGGTTGCCGCGTATAAAAACCGATGTGTTCTTCAACTCCCTCGCTTTTGCGGGGTCAGCATCGTCAAAAGTGGCGACGAGTTGGGCGTTTTTAATCAGCAGGGTACGCATCTTGTCTCAGTCTAGAGGGTTTGCGCTCAACGTCCCACGGATTTTGAAAACAAGTTCAACACCACCACACCTGCAATGATGAGCGCCATACCGGCCATGCCGACCAGGTCAATTTTTTGCCCATGAAAGAAATACGCGGCAATGGTGATCAGCACAATGCCCATGCCTGACCAAATAGCGTAAGCAACGCCTGTGGGAATCGACTCCATCGTCACGGTTAAAAAGTACAGCGCCACACCGTATCCAAGGACGGTGATGATGGACGGAATGAGTTTGGTAAAGCTGTCGCTGGACTTCAGTGCGGTGGTGCCAATGACTTCACCGACGATGGCGATGCCCAGGGCGAGGTAAGGATTCATGCAGTACTTTCAGGTTCAGGGTTGACGGGTTGTGGCTAGGAAACACTGAAATTCTAGGCAGCATTCATGCCAAAGTTGAAATTGCCCCTTCAATGCGCGGCACAATTAGCCCAGGAGACCATTGATGAACCCTGCTGCTTTTGACCCCACCCTGCAACCTAAAGCATTTTTGCGACATCTGTTTGACGTTGCAGTCAAGCGCGCCTTGCCGCTTGAAAACACCTCCGCCTATTTGCCAGCGCCACCCACGGGCGGTCGCACCATCGTGATTGGTGCGGGCAAGGCCGGCGGCTCAATGGCGCAGGCGGTTGAGGCGCTTTGGCCGCAAGACGCGCCCATGCAGGGCTTGGTGGTGACGCGCTACCACCACATTCCGCCGTTGCCGGATTCGCTGAAGGGTTTGAAGCAGCGCATTGAAATTGTGGAGGCCGCGCACCCCGTGCCTGACGCGGCGGGACTGCAAGCGGCTGAGCGCATGCTGGCGATGGTGCAGGGCTTGACTGAAAACGATTTGGTGCTGTGCCTGATATCTGGTGGCGGTTCTGCGCTGCTCACCCTGCCTGCCGATGGATTGACGCTGCAAGACAAACAGCGCATCAACAAAGCGTTGTTGAACAGCGGCGCCAATATTTCAGAAATGAACTGTGTGCGCAAACACTTGTCGCGCATCAAGGGTGGCCGGTTAGCGGCGGCTTGCGCGCCTGCCCGGGTGGTAACGCTGACCATCAGCGACGTGCCGGGTGACGACCCGTCTATCATCGCCAGCGGCCCAACCGTGCCTGATGCAACGACCTGCGCAGACGCGCTGGCCATTTTGAAGCGCTACAACATTGACATCCCCAGCAGCGTGCTGGCTGAACTACAAAGTGGCGCATTAGAGACGCCCAAGCCTGGTGCTGCCATCTTCAACGGCCATGAAGTCCACATGATCGCCACCCCACAGCAAAGCCTGGAGGCTGCAGCGGCAGCGGTCTACTCTGCGGGGCTGAATGCCTACATCCTCAGTGACGAGATAGAGGGCGAGTCGCGCGAAGTGGGCAAGGTGCATGCAGCGCTGGCACGCGCTACTGCAAAGGGTACGGGTGCATTTGAAAAGCCTTGCGTGATTTTGAGCGGCGGCGAAACGACGGTCACGATAAAAAAACAGGCAGAAGGTGTTGCCAAAGGTCGTGGAGGCCGCGCCGGTGAATTTTGTATGGGCTTGGCTTTAGCGTTGCAAGGCCAAAGCGATGTGTATGCCCTTGCCGCTGATACCGACGGCATTGATGGCGTTGAAGACAACGCAGGTGCTTTTGTGGCACCAGATACGCTAGAGCGTGCTCTCGACAAAGGCATGAAGCTGGACGACCACCTGGACCGCAACGACGCCTATGGCTACTTTGATGCGCTGGGTGACTTGGTGGTCACCGGCCCGACACATACCAACGTGAATGATTTTCGCGCGCTACTGATTTTATAGCTGCTTGCGCCCGTATTTATTAGGCTGAAAGAGAATTTAATACATTCTCAGCGGTAGCAGGCGCAGTCAGACTAACAGCCTCCCCATCAGATCCCACCTCAACCCGTCCAGCCGAAATGGCCGGCTTCAAAGCCTCATTAACACTGATGGCCAGCATGAAGGGCGGCTCGCCGACGGCCTTGCTGCCAAACACGTTGTCTTCACGGTTCGGCTCTGGCCACAGGTCTACTTTGAAATGCTCGGGAATGTCTCCCGTCGCCGGAATTTTGTAGGTGCTGGGGGCGTGGGTGGTGAGCAGGCCTTTGTCGTTCCACACCAGTTGCTCAGTGGTTAGCCAGCCCATGCCTTGCACAAAGCCGCCTTCGATCTGGCCAATATCAATCGCTGGGTTAATCGATGTACCCACGTCGTGCAGGATGTCGACTTTCAGCACTCTTGATTCACCCGTCAGCGTGTCAATGGCCACTTCAGTACATGCTGCGCCGTAGGCAAAGTAATAAAACGGCCGGCCCGTGAGGGTGGTTTTGTCGTAGTGGATTTTGGGGGTACGGTAAAAGCCGTCTGACCACAACTGAATGCGGTTGGCGTAGGCCAGTTTGACGACGTCTGCAAACAGCCGTGAATTGTTGGGTGTGATGATCTGGCCGCCTTCAAAACGCACCGCACCTGCGCCGCAGTTGTCTAGCCCGCTCACAAATTGCGCCAAGTTGTCACGCACGTTGCGTGCGGCGTATTGCGCAGCTCGGGCATTCAGGTCAGTGCCCGCAGATGCGGCAGTGGCCGATGCGTTGGGGATTTTGCTGGTGTCGCTGGCGGTGGCCAAAACATTGTCAAAGGCCACACCCAGCTCGTCCGCCACGATCTGGCACACCTTGGTGTTCAGGCCCTGGCCCATCTCGGTGCCGCCGTGGTTGACCTGCACGCTGCCGTCCAGGTAGACATGCACCAGCGCGCCTGCCTGGTTGAACAGCGTGGCGGTAAACGAGATACCAAACTTGACCGGGGTGATGGCCAATCCGCGCTTGATGACGGGGCTAACTCTGTTCCATGCAGCGATGGTCGATTGCCTTCGGCGATAACTGGAGCTTTGCTCAAGCTTTGCCAGCATCGGCTCCAAAATGTTGTCTTCCACCTTCATTTGGTAGTGGGTCACGTCACGCTCACCTACGCCATACAGATTGCGTTTGCGGACGTCCAGCGCGTCCAGACCCAATGCACGCGCGATGTCGCCCAGGATGTTTTCAATCACGATCATCCCCTGCGGCCCACCAAAGCCGCGAAATGCCGTATGACTTTGGGTGTTGGTTTTCAGGCGATAAGAGGTGATGTCCACGTCTTCTAAAAAGTAAGCGTTGTCGAGGTGAAACACCGCACGGTCTGCTACCGGGCCTGACAAGTCGGCGCTGGAGCCGCAGTTGGCCAGCATCAACATTTTTAGCCCGGTGATGCGGCCCGTGTCGTCAAACCCCACGGTGTAGTCATAAGCAAATGGGTGACGTTTGCCGGTGACTAGAAAATCGTCATCCCTGTCAAGCCGCAGCTTGACGGGGCGCTTGAGTTTGTGGGCTGCAATGGCCGCCCACACCGCCATGTGCCCAGCCTGCGTTTCTTTGCCGCCAAAGCCGCCACCCATGCGGCGGCATTCGACCACGACCCGGTGGTTGTCAATGCCCAGGGCGTGTGCTACCCAGTGTTGCACCTCGCCGGGGTGCTGCGTACTGGCATAAATCAGCCACTGGCTTTGCTCTTGCGGCACGGCGTAAGCGACTTGGCCTTCGAGGTAAAAGTGCTCCTGGCCACCGACTTCAAGCGTGCCTTGCAGCGTGTGTTTTGCTTTACTCAACGCCTGAGCCGCATCACCGCGTTGGACAACAACTGGCGGCAGTACGTAGCTCTTGGCGGCCAGCGCGTCATGTACGTTCAGTACGGCGGGCAGGGCTTCAATGTGGCAAACCACCTTGCGCGCAGCGCGGCGGGCTTGCATGACGGATTCAGCCAGCACCAAGCCAATCACCTGGCCGACATGCTGGACCGTATCCGTTACAAAAACAGGTTCATCATGCGCAAACGCAGCCAATACCGCGTCGCCAGGGATGTCGGCTGCTAGCACCACATCGACCACGCCGGGCATGGTCAAGGCGGCTTGGCAGTCAACGCCCAGCAACTTGCCGTGGGCGACAGTCGCCAAAATCGGCGCGGCGTACAGCGTGCCTTTGATTTCAGGAATGTCGTCCACATAAGTTGCCACGCCTGCTACCTGGGCGCGCGCACTTTCGTGAAATTTTGAGTGGCCAGCGGCTGTCATTCGTGGCTACCCAAGGCAAATGATTCCAGATTAATTTGCTGCATGCCCTGGCTTTCTAGCCAAAAGCGCTCCAGCAGATTGCCCAGCACCTGCGTTCGGTAAGCGCTACTGGCCCGCATGTCAGAAATCGGTGAAAATTCGGCTCTTATTACCGTTTTCAGGTGGCCAATAGTGGCTTTTGACCAATCAATACGGGCGCAAGCAGCTTCTGTTTTAATAGCGCGTACCGGCGTGGCTGCAACGCCGCCTACGCCGATTGAAGCCTTGGTGACGATGCCGTTTTCAATCCGCAGGTTCAACCCCAGGCAGATGGCCGAGATGTCGTCGTCGAAGCGCTTGGAGATTTTGTAGACACGTAAAAATTCATTCGGTGTGGGCTTGGGCACTTTGATCCACGCCAGCACTTCGTCCTTGGCCATCACGTTTTGCCGATAGCCGGTGTACAGCTGCTCCAGCGGCATTTCACGGCTGCCCCTGGTGCTCATCAGCACCACATTCGCGCCAAGAGCAATCAGCAACGGCATCGAATCGCCGATCGGCGAACCATTGGCCACGTTGCCGCCCAGCGTGCCCGAGTTACGCACTGGCAAGCCCGCAAATCGTGCGGCAAAGTCGTGCAATTGGGGGCGGCCTGTGGTCAGTGCAGCAAAGGCGTCGTTCAGTGTCACGGCCGCACCGATGGCGATGTGGTGCGGGTAGTCTTCAATGCGGCGCAGCTCAGCGACTTTCGTCACGTCAATGATCTGATCAAACTGGCGGTGCTGCTTGGTGACCCACAGGCCCACATCGGTCGTGCCGGCGACGATTTGCGCATCGGGCTGCGCTGCACGGGTTTTGAGCAAAGATTTGAGTGAAAGAGGTGATTTATAGCCTGATTTACCTATCAAATCGTCCTCTAGACCAATAGATACGGGCGCAAGCAGCTCCAGTTTTTGTAGCAGATCCGTTTCATCCAGTTTGGCAGCGGGCAGTGCGTCCAGCATCTGCGCGGCATCCAGGATGGGCCGGTAGCCTGTGCAGCGGCACAGGTTGCCCGACAACTCGGCTTGCGCCAGTTCGCGCGATATGGCATGACCCTTGCTGGTGTGGTTTTGGTACATGGCAAACAAACTCATCACAAAACCGGGGGTGCAAAAACCGCACTGCGAGCCGTGGCATTGCACCATGGCTTCTTGCACCGGGTGCAGGAATTGGCCCCCACGCTCCGCCGCTAACGCGGGTCGCTGCCCCCCGAGGGGGCCATCCCCGCCTTGGGGCGGCCCTGCGGCGGGGGTGCCGTTTAAAGCTATGTCTTCGACCGTCCACAGCGCCATGCCATCGACCGAATGCGCCAGCCGGATGCAACTGTTGACGGCTTTAAAACGCAGCTCGCCATTCACCGCCTCCCCCAGCACCACCGTACAAGCGCCACAGTCGCCTTCGCCGCAACCTTCTTTGGTGCCGGTGCTGCACAAGTCTTCCCGCAGCACGTCCAAAAGCGTCCGGCTGGGTGGTACATTGGCTAGCGTTACAGTTTCACCGCGCCGCAAGAATCGAATGGGAGTCGTCATTTTGTCCGTTGACCTGATCGTAGTTTCGTCATTGAATACAGCGTATCACGCGTTGCAAACACCGTGCCAAAGCCATGAATAGTCCGCCGCGCCTGCAATTGAGGGGTATCACCAAAGCTTACCCGGGCGTGGTGGCCAACAGCGATGTGTCGCTCTCCCTGCTGCCAGGTGAAATTCATGCGGTTTTGGGCGAAAACGGGGCCGGTAAATCGACCCTGATGAAAATCATTTATGGCGCGGCCAAACCCGACGCGGGCAGCATGATGGTTGACGGTGTGCCCGCCTTGCCCGCCAACCCACAGGCCGCGCGGGCCCTCGGCATCAGCATGGTGTTTCAGCACTTCAGCCTGTTTGACACGCTGACGGTCGCCGAAAACGTCTGGCTGGGTTTGAGCAAAACAGAAAATCTTGCCAGCGTGTCCAAGCGCGTGGCAGATACCGCCCAAGCTTATGGGCTGGACATTGACCCGGCGCGGCATGTGCATTCGCTCAGTGTGGGGCAAATGCAGCGGGTTGAGATCATTCGGGCACTGTTGACCAACCCCAAAATGCTGATTCTTGACGAGCCCACGTCGGTGCTGACACCGCAGGCGGTCGACAAACTGTTTGTGGTGCTACGCCAGTTGGCCGCGCAAGGCTGCAGTATTTTGTACATCAGCCACAAGCTGCATGAAATCCGCAGCTTGTGTACCGCTTGCACGGTGCTGCGTGGCGGCAAAGTAACTGGGGTATGCAATCCGGCTGAGGAGTCCAACGCCTCACTCAGCCGCCTGATGATTGGTAACGAGCCGCCCGCCTTGCAACGCCCGCCGGGCCAACCTGGCGCTGTAGTCTTGCAAGTCAATGGCTTGAGCCTTGCGCGTGAGGATCAGTTTGGCGTTGACCTGGACGGCATCCACCTGCAAGTGTGTGCGGGTGAAGTGGTGGGCATTGCCGGCGTGTCGGGCAATGGGCAAAAAGAGCTGATGCTGGCCTTGTCAGGTGAAAACCCAGGTGCGCCCGCTGGCAGTATTCGCATCAAAAATAGTTTGGCGGATGTTGATGTGTCGTCAGCCGGGCCGATTGAAAGGCGCAGGCTGGGCTTGCATTTTGTGCCTGAAGAACGCTTGGGCCGGGGCGCGGTGCCCACCCAAAGTTTGTGCATGAACATGCTGTTGACCCGTACCGAATCGCTGTCGCTGCCGTGGCTGGCGGGCGGCTGGATTGCGTCTTCTAACCTGACCCTGCAGGCGCAAAAAATCATTGCCCGCTTCGGCGTGAAAGCGCGTGGCCCCGATGCACTGGCCAAGTCCTTGTCGGGCGGTAATCTGCAAAAATTCATCATGGGCCGCGAGATCGACGCCGAGCCTAAATTGCTCATCGTCTCGCAGCCCACCTGGGGTGTTGATGTGGGTGCGGCAGCGCAAATCCGGGGGGAACTGCTGGCCTTGGCCGCCAGAGGCTGCGCGGTGCTGGTGGTCAGTGAGGAGCTGGATGAGTTGTTTGAAATATCAGACCGGTTGTATGTGATGGCCAAAGGGCGCATGTCGCCGAGCATTGCCAGGCTTGACGCCAGCGTTGAGCGAATCGGCTTGTGGATGAGCGGCTTGTGGGAAGCCGAACAAGTTCAAGTGGAGGCTGGTGATGTTGCAGCTTGAAGCGCGGGCTGAAGCCTCTGGCTTTTGGCGCTATGCATCGCCTGTTGTGGCGTTGGCCATCACGCTGGCGCTGTCTGCCATGCTGTTTATGGCGCTGGGCAAAGACCCGGTGCGTGGATTGCAGATTTTTTTGTTTGAGCCTTGGAATGGCGCACGTGCCATCACCGAGCTGGCGCTAAAGTCGACCGCGCTGGCTTTGTGTGCGCTGGGCCTGGCGCTGTGTTTTCGCAGCAATGTGTGGAATATCGGCGCCGAGGGGCAGTTTTTAGCTGGCGGTATCGCGGCGGGCGGCGTGGCCATGTGGCTGACGACGGAGAAAATCGGCATCAGCAACTGGGCGTTCTTTCCTATCGCCACCATCGCCGGGGCCTTGGGTGGTGCGGCGTGGGCCAGCATCACGGCGGCATTGAAGGACCGCTTCAATGCCAACGAAATTTTGGTCAGCCTGATGTTGGTTTACGTGGCCAACCTGCTGCTCAGCTACCTGGTGTTTGGCCCCTGGAAGGATCCCAAGGGTTTTAACTTTCCACAAACTGTGACCTTTGACATGGCTATTCCGCGCTTGCTGAGTGGCTTTCGCCTGCATTGGGGCACAGTGGTGGCCTTGGTGCTGGTGCTGTTGATGTGGATTTTCATGTCGCGTACCTACAAGGGCTATCAGTTGCAGGTTGGCGGGCAGGCAGCAGCGGCAGCGCGTTATGCCGGGTTTTCGGCGCGCTCAACGCTGTGGACTTGCCTGCTCACGTCAGGCGCGTTTGCTGGCGTGGCGGGCGCCTATGAAGTCGCAGGACCCATGGGCCAGCTCACACCCTTTGTCTCAGTGGGTTATGGCTTTACCGCCATCATCGTGGCCTTTGTGGGCCGCTTGCACCCGCTGGGTTGCGTCGTAGCCAGTGTGCTGCTGAGCACGTTTTTAATTGGCGGGCAACTGGCGCAATCGCGCATTGGTTTGCCATCTGCACTGACAGGTTTGTTTCAGGGCATCTTGCTGTTTTCATTGCTGGCTTGCGACACTTTGATCAACCACCGCATTCGCTGGAAGGCTAAAAAATGAACGAAATCGCCTTGTTGATTGCCGCTACTTTGTCGTCAGGCACACCGCTGGCGTTGGCCGGGTTGGGCTTGCTGATCAATGAAAAAGTCGGCGTGGTGAACCTGGGCGCTGAAGGCATGATGCTGATCGCCGCGGTGGTGGGCTTTGCGGCGGCTTTTCACAGCGGCAGCGCGTCTGTTGCTTTTGCCGCCGCCGCCGTTGCTGGCGCGTTGACTGCGGGCTTGTTCGGGGTGCTGGTGATTTGGCTCAACACCAACCAGTACGCCACCGGACTAGCCGTCAGTTTGTTTGGCGGCGGCTTTTCAGCCTTTGTGGGGGTGGACTACATCGGTAAAACACTGGAAGGGCGAGTCATGCACAGTGTGCCGTTGCTCAGTGATATTCCGTTTGTCGGGCCAGCCCTTTTCCAGCAGCACCCGATGGTTTACCTGACGATGTTCTTTGCCTTGGCAATTGGTTTGTTTTTCAGTCGCACCCGCACCGGATTGGTGCTGCGCAGCGTAGGTGAAAACCCTGAATCCGCGCATGCCTTGGGCTACCACGTGCGCTTGCTGCGGCTGGCTTGCGTGATGGCTGGTGGCGCACTGTGCGGCCTGGGCGGCGCCTACATCAGTGTGGTGTATGCGCCCTTGTGGGCTGAAGGCATGATGGCTGGGCGTGGCTGGATTGCACTGGCTTTGACAGTATTTGCCACTTGGCGAGCGGCGCGTTTATTGCTTGGTGCGTACTTGTTTGGCGGTGTGACCATGCTCCAACTCGCGCTGCAAAGCGCAGGTGTTGATGTACCGTCGCAGTTCATGAGCATGTTGCCTTACTTGGCTACCATTGTGGTTTTGGTGCTTATTTCCAGCAACCCTCAATGGATTCGGCTTAACATGCCATCTTCATTGGGTAAGCCGTTTTATCCGGGTCGATAAACGCTCGGTTTTGTCTGTTTTTCTGCTGTGTATTTTTTGGTTTGATGTTGTTTTAACTTTGAAGGAACAAAAATGAATGATTTGAACAAGCGCTCACTGCTTAAAGTGGCCGCTCTGGCTACCCTGTCAGCGGCAGCACTGGTAGCCTGTGGCAAAAAAGAACCCGCAGCGCCTGTTGCCGCTGCACCCGCCTCAGCGCCTGCGGCTGCGCCTAAAGCGGAACCGTTCAAGGCCGCTTGGGTCTATGTGGGCCCGGTCGGTGATGCAGGATGGTCTTATGCGCATGATTTAGGACGCAAAGCGGTCGAGGCCGAGTTTGGCGACAAGGTCAAAACGACCTTTGTTGAGAGCGTGCCAGAAGGCGCAGATGCTGAGCGCGTGATTCGTGACCTGGCCACGCAAGGCAACAAAGTGATTTTTGCCACCAGCTTTGGCTACATGGAGCCGATGCTCAAAGTGGCCAAGGACTTCCCGGATGTGAAGTTTGAGCATGCCACTGGCTATAAAACAGCGCCCAACATGCGCGTTTACGATTCACGCTTTTACCAGGACACCTACATGGCCGGCGTGATTGCTGGCAAGATGACCAAGTCAAACACGCTGGGCTTTGTGGGCTCGTTCCCTATTCCTGAAGTGCTGCGCAATATCAATGCTTTCACGTTGGGCGCACAGTCCGTCAATCCGAAAATCAAAACCCGCGTGGTTTGGGTCAACACGTGGTTTGACCCTGCCAAAGAGTCAGAAGCGGCGCAAACGCTGATCAACGGCGGCGCTGACGTGCTGCTGCAAAACACCGACTCCACTGCTGTCTTGCAAACCGCTGAAAAAGCTGGCAAGTTTGCTTTTGGTTGGGACTCCGACATGAGCGCTTTTGCACCCAAGGCGCATTTGGGCTCAGCCATTGTTGACTGGAGCAACTACTACAAAAAGTCCATCAAAGAAGCCAAGGACGGCACCTGGAAAGGTGACATCGTGACACGTTGGGGCGTTGCTGAAGGCCAAAACGACTTGATCAAAATTGCCGATGTAGTGCCAGCAGAGACCAAAACCAAAGTCGAAGAAATCAAAGCCGCGATCAAAGGCGGCACGTTTGAAGTCTTCACCGGCCCCATCATGGACAACGCGGGTAAAGAGCGTTTGGCCAAAGATGCCAAAGCCGACGACGACTGGCGCGGCAAAGTTGACTTTTACGTCAAAGGCGTTGAGGGCAAAATCCCTGCAGGCAAGTAAAGCCAAGCTCAAAAGCGCCGCGATGCTGCGCTTTTGGTGAATCAGGGGTTGCGGGCTACTGACGTTACATCAGTGAGCACGCAGCCCCTTTTTTTTTGTAAACGAAAAAAATGATTGAAAAAGCTCTTTGGCATCCTGTCGGCAAACTGGCCGATTTGGCAGGCGGCCCGCACGCGGTGGTGCTGCTCGGCGAGGACGTGGTGGTGTGGCAAGCGCCTGATGGTGCATTCCAAGCCTGGGCAGATCGCTGCCCGCACCGGGGTACCAAGCTGTCGCTCGGGCATTTGGTCGATGGCCGCTTGGAATGCGCCTATCACGGTTGGCAGTTTGATGCGGGTGGTCAGTGCAAGGTTATTCCGGCGTTGCCCGATTTTGTGCCGCCAGCCAGCCAGCGTGCCTGCACTTATGCTGCTGCCGAAGCGTATGGCCTGCTGTGGGTACAAATGGCGCAAAGTGAGCAAGCACTGCCAGTGTTTACTGCTGAAACAGACGAACGCCTGCGCAAAGTCAATTGCGGGCCTTACTTCGTCAGTGCCAGTGCCCCGCGTATCGTTGAAAACTTTTTAGACCTGTCGCACTTTGCGTTTGTACACGAAGGCTGGCTGGGCACACGCGAGTCTATGGCTGTGCCGCACTACGACGTGACGCCCACGCCAACTGGCGTACTGGCCACCGGCTGCAAAGCCGTGCAGCCGCGCTCGTCAGTGCATGCCAAAGGCAACGCCGTGGTCGAGTACACCTATGAAGTCGTCAGCCCGTATGCCGCTGTGTTGACCAAAGTGCCTGAAGCAGGCACCACCGTGGTCGCTGATTTGCGCGAATCGATTGCCCTGTTCGTTTGCCCCGTCACGCCAGATACCAGTGTGGTGTGGATACGCATGGCCATGAACGATTTTGAATCGCCAGATGCCAAGCTGATTGATTTTCAAAACACGATTTTTGGTCAGGACCAGCCGATTCTGGAATCACAAGCTCCTAAGCGCCTGCCTTTGCAAGTGGGTGCAGAGCAACACTGCGCGGCAGACCGTATGTCGGTCGCCTACCGCCGATTTTTGCTTGATACCGGTATTACTTTTGGAGTTTGTTAATGAACGCTATCAAGCCTGTATCCCCAGACCGCTTGCCCGACCTGTTACGCGCTATGCCCAAGGCAGAGTTGCATATTCACATTGAAGGCTCGTTAGAACCAGAACTGATTTTTGCATTGGCCCAGCGCAATGGTTTGACCATTCCCTATAGAAGCGTAGAAGAACTGCGCAGTGCTTACGCCTTTACCAACCTGCAAAGCTTTCTGGACATCTATTACGCCGGGGCCAGTGTGCTCATCACAAGCCAGGACTTTTACGACATGGCCTACGCCTATTTCGTCAAAGCGGCGGCTGATAACGTGGTGCATGCCGAGCTGTTTTTTGACCCGCAAACGCATACCGCACGCGGCGTGAGCATGGATGTCGTCATCGATGGCCTGTACAGAGCCTGCGTCGACGCATACACCGAGCTGGGCGTGAGCGGCTCGCTCATCATGTGCTTTTTGCGTCATCTGAGTGAAGAAGATGCGTTTGAAACACTTGAACAAGCGCTGCCGTACCGGGACAAAATCATCGGTATTGGCCTGGATTCCGGCGAGGTGGGCAACCCGCCTGAAAAGTTTGCACGCGTTTTTGCGCGTTGCCGCGAGCTGGGCTTTCATTTGGTCGCCCATGCGGGTGAGGAGGGCCCACCCGCTTATGTGTGGACGGCGCTGGACGTGCTGAAAGTTGAGCGCATTGACCACGGCGTGCAGGCCAGCAAAGACAGCGCCTTGATGCAGCGCTTGGCCGCAGACCGTATTGCACTCACGGTGTGCCCGCTGTCGAACCTCAAGCTCTGTGTGTTTCCCGATTTGGCCAGCCACAACCTCAAACACTTGCTTGATTCAGGCCTGGCGGCAACCGTCAATTCAGACGACCCGGCCTACTTTGGCGGTTACATGAATGACAACTTCACCCAGACCTTTGCCGCCACCGGCCTGCAGGCACAGCATGCCTACACCCTGGCGCGCAACAGCTTTGAGGCCAGCTTTATTGATGCATCGGCCAAGCGCCGCCATATCGACAAACTGGACGCCTCTTTCGCTACATTTGTCTGACGCTTTAAAATCACCGAGTCCGCTTGCCGCCCGACGAGCGATTCAAATTCATTTTTTCGGTGCCATGTAGAGGACTACCATGTATAAAAACCTCACGGCCCCGCCCATTGCGGCATGGAGCGCCGCATGAGTTACCAAGTTAAAGAGATTTTTTACACCCTGCAAGGGGAAGGTGCCAACGCGGGTCGGCCTGCTGTGTTTTGCCGCTTTGCGGGCTGCAATTTATGGTCTGGCCGCGAGCAGGATCGAGCCACCGCCATTTGCAATTTTTGTGACACCGACTTTGTCGGCACAGACGGCACGCTGGGCGGCAAGTTTGCCGATGCCGATGCGCTGGCGGACCAAATAGCCGCGCAGTGGCCCAGCCTGGATAAAGTCAACCGCTTTGTTGTCATGACGGGCGGCGAGCCCTTGCTGCAAGTTGATTCGGCTTTGATTGACGCACTGCACGCACGCGGTTTCGAAATCGCGGTGGAGACCAATGGCACGATTGCCGCGCCTGCGGGCATCGACTGGATTTGCGTCAGCCCCAAAGCCGGTGCGCCCTGGGTGCAGCGGCAAGGCCATGAGCTGAAGGTGGTGTGGCCACAAACTGGATTTGATCTCGCGGAGCTTGAAGCCGCCAACTTCACCCATCGCTATTTGCAGCCGATGGACAACGTGCTCAAAGCGGCCAACACCACCGACTGTATTGCCCTGTGCATGCAGCGCCCGGCGTGGCGGCTCAGCCTGCAAACCCACAAAATGACGGGTATCCGTTAAGGCACATGATGAACTACCAAATCAGTCAACGGTTCTTTTTTGACGCGGCTCACACCTTGAAGCGCGAGATCGAGGCTGACAGCAGCCGCCGCATTCACGGCCACACCTACAACGCTGAAATCACGCTGTCAGGCCAGCCCGACCCAGCCACAGGCATGGTGCTTGACCTGGGCCGTGTGCGCGCGGCCATTGAGGTGCTGCGCCCCCAGCTAGACCACCGCATGCTGGACGATGTGCCCGGCCTGGGCACCGCCACGCTTGAGAATCTGTGCGCCTACATCTGGCGGGCGCTGGCCCCCAGCTTGCCCGGCCTTGCAGCTGTGCGAGTGTGGCGCGACGGCATGGGCGACAGTTGCACGCTGACGAACCCACTTACTGCGTGATGAAAGCCTACCGCGCCTCATTGCTGTACTTCAAAGGCGTTCAAGCCGTTTTTGAGCAAGACGGCTTGCTGGTCGTCGGCCCCAATGCGCAAGGCCGCCAGGTGGTGCAAGCCGTCGGCAGCTTTCAAAGCTTGCAGTCAGCCTATTCAAACGTGCCGATTGAACACCTGCCTGGCCGCATCATCGCCCCGGGTTTTGTCGACATGCACATCCACTACCCGCAAACGGACGTGATCGGTTCACCTGCCGATGGTTTGCTGCCGTGGCTGGAGAACTACACTTTTCCAAAAGAGAAACGCTTTGCATCGACTGAATACTGTGCGCAAGCAGCTTCATTTTTCATAGCAGAATTGCTGCGTAACGGCGTGACTACCGCCTTAACCTTTGCCACATCGCATGTTGAGTCTGTTGATGCTTTGTTCACCGAGGCACAAAAGCAGAGCCTTCGTTTGATCACTGGCAAATGCCTGATGGACCAAAACGCGCCTGACGGGCTGCGTGATGAAACCGAACAAAGCCTGATCGATACTGAAGCGCTCATCAACAAATGGCACGGTGTAGATCGGTTGGGTTATGCCATCACACCGCGCTTTGTACCCACCAGCAGCGCCGCCCAGTTGCGCGGCGCGGGTGAGCTGGCGGCCCAGTACCCGGATGTCTGGATTCAGTCCCACGTCGCTGAAAACCTGGACGAAATCGCCTGGGTCAAGCGCCTTTATCCAGCGGCCCGAAGCTACCTGGCCGTCTACGAGCAGTTCGGCTTGCTGCGGCCCAGAGCGGTGTACGCGCACTGCATTCATATCGGCGATGAAGACCGTGCCCTGTTGCGCACCACGGGCACAGCCGCTGCGGTCAGCCCCACCAGCAACCTGTTTTTAGGCAGCGGCTTTTTTGACTATGCCAAGGCTGAAGAGGCCGGGTTTTTGTACGGCCTGGCCAGCGACGTGGGTGGCGGCACGTCGTTCAGCCCGTTTCACACCATGCTGGCGGCCTATTACGTGGGTCGTGAGGGAGCCACCAAGCGCGGCCTGTCGCTAACGCCCCAACAGCTCTGGTGGCAGCACACCGCAGGCGCAGCCCAGGCGCTGGGACTTGTTGGCGTGGTTGGCAACCTGCAACCGGGCTGCGAGGCAGACTTCGTCATCCTCAACCCGCATGCCACACCGCTGCTAGCCCGCAAAACCGCCCGAGCCAACAACCTGGACGAGCTGCTTTTTGCCCTCATCGTGCTCGGCGACGACCGTTTGATCGAAAAAACCGTGATTTCACAGGTTTTGGGCCATTAAAGCCCTGTTTTTAGGTATCAAATTGGCCTTTAGACCAATGAATACGGTCGCAAGCAGCTCCTGAAATAATAGCAATTAAATCAGCTTTGGGAAGCTGACGGTATGTCTGCTAGCACCCTGCACGGCGTCGCTCGGTTTCGGTATCCATACGGAGCCGATTCAGATTTTCCATGTCGGTGACGCTTCCACCAGTGCGTTGATTGCTTTTGATGGTGTCAATTCTTGCCGCCAGTGAACTGCACAGCGCGGTGTTATTTGCTACTACTTTGGTTGACGGGGCATTTTCACCTTGCGTTTTGCCCGAAGCTTGTACGCTTGCTGTGGACGAAGTTGCCGCTGCTCCAGCTCCCGCTGCATCTTTGCCTTGTAGTTTCATCCCAGCGGCAATCATGGCTGCTGCAAGCGCCGCTTGCTTTTTGGCTTCTACACAATCTGCTTCAATCGCGGCACTGATTTCTGGAGCCGAACCCCGCTGCTTTTGATACACAGCTGTGATCAAATCCTTTTCTTCGTTCGCTTTGTTTGAATCAAGACCTTTTGTGGCTAGGTCCGCTATCAGCTTTTCTGCCAAAACACCAGACTGTCGGGCCCACACGATTTTTTGTGAATCAAGACCGCGCTGCTTGCATTGTTGATCTAGATTTTTTATGGTGGGCACTGGTGCTGTGGCTCCTAAGAGACGGACTTCTTTGCTGTTTTGAGCGTCATCGCAAGGACGATCTTGGTACACGCTGCCGCACCGATATGTTTTTTGCGCATGCAACGAGCTGCAAAAAAATAATGCTAAAAATACAGAGAAAATTCCTCCCCATTTGTTGCGAATCATATTTTGTCCATCCTTATTTTGGTGTGCTATTTAAACATGTTGACAAGTGAAAACTTTGCAAACTGCTGAACACCAAGAGCTCGGGCGATGGGTCTGCACTTTTGGTACTCGGCGACGACCGTTTGATCGAAAAAACCGTGATTTCACAGGTTTTGGGCACTTAAAACCCTGTTTTTAGGTATTAAATCGGCCTTTAGGCCAATGAATACGGGCGCAAGCAGCTCCTGAAATAATAGCGAATAAGTGCGTGTTAAAGGCCGTTCAGCCTGCCTACAATCTAGCCAAACTTAGGAAAACCAGCAATGAGCATCAAAAGCGACAAATGGATACGCCGCATGGCAGAGACCACCGGCATGATCGAGCCGTTTGAGCCGGGCCAGATCCGGCAGGCTGACGGCAAAAAAATCATCAGTTACGGCACCTCAAGCTACGGCTACGACATTCGCTGTGCGCCTGAGTTCAAAGTGTTCACCAACATCCACAGCACGGTGGTTGACCCGAAGAATTTTGACGAAAAAAGCTTTGTTGATTTTTCAGGCGACAGCTGCATCATCCCGCCCAACAGCTTTGCACTGGCCCGCACACTGGAGTACTTTCGCATCCCGCGCAACGTGCTCACCATCTGTCTGGGTAAAAGCACCTACGCACGCTGCGGCATCATCGTTAACGTCACCCCGTTCGAGCCTGAATGGGAAGGCTACGTGACGCTGGAGTTTTCAAACACCACACCGCTGCCCGCCAAAATTTACGCAGGCGAGGGCTGCGCCCAGGTGCTGTTTTTCGAAAGCGACAAAGACGATGTCTGCGAGGTGTCGTACAAAGACCGGGGCGGTAAGTACCAGGGGCAGGTTGGCGTGACGTTGCCGAAGGCGTGAGGGACAGGTTCAGTGGTAGTCACTTTCCCGCTGATGTCGAACAGCCAAAACCAACGCAACCGCATCATCCACAACTTCAAACAGTGCAACATAACCCGTACTGCCAAAGTCGATAACAAGCTCGCGCAAACTGGCGCTTGATAAATCTAAACTTTGAAATTTTCGACACGTATGCGGGTGACGCGTCAAAACTTGGAGTGCTGATTTAATCGTTTTCAGGGCTCGCTCTGCCATATCGGGATCAATGTCGCTGGCAAAGGCATGCAGACGCTCCAAATCGTCCTTCGCGCTTTCAGCAAGGACCAGCTCGTAAGCCTTCATGCGCTGGCGGTTTGGTTGGTTGCGGCTTTGGCTCGTTTTTTCTTGAGTGTGATGTCCTCCAACCCTTTCATGACTTCATCAAGCGAGTAGGTGCGCATTTTGCCGGCCTTGACCAGCTCTGACGACCGCAGCGCTCGCGCATAAAACGCCTCGTCCTCCTTGCGCCAACTGGCTTGGCGTTTGGCGCTGTCTTCGATGAAGGTGGACAGGGATTCGCCCTCTTTCAGCACAGACTCAATCAAGGCGCGCGTTTCGGGGCTGACGCGCACGGCGGGTAGGGTGGCTGTTTTCATGGGTTTTGGCTAAAAATAGTGATGTATTGCAAATGTAATGCATTTTGAGCTTGTCTGCCTGTAGACGTGTCGATGAGCTCCTCATTCGCTTCCCTCCTACAAACACATTCGGTAACCACTGAATCGTTTTTAAATACGCGGGGCTAGCATCAAGTCAGACCGAAACTGAACTTGAGGAGCCACCATGTTTTCTGACCATCTGAGCATCATTGACGAAGCCCCGACTAAAACCTTGCTGGTGATTGCTGCGGGTTTGGTGATTGTTTGCCAACTTGTTGCGATGGTCATGGTGGCCGACGGACAGGTTGAAAAAGCTCAGTTGCGTGAAGCCAATCACGCCAGCGCAAGGGCGGCTACGGCCTGGTGCATTGAAAGCAGCCGAGGTGTGGAGCTGCGCGATTGTGATCGCACGCCAGAGTCCAGCTCTGCGTTGACGCTTGCTGACCAGGGAACCCCCAGGCCGCAGGGCATCACACTCGTCAAGCAGGCCTATCGGTATTGATTGCGCTCTAGCGGTTAGCATTGGCGGCATGAAATGGCAACGAATTTACCAACCCCGCAACCCCTTGTTTTGGTTCATGCTGGTGCTCAACGTGCTGTCGTATGGGCTGGCCTGGATTGTTCAAAACCGCTCACTTAACACTTTGGGCATGCTGCTGGTGGGCGGGTTTGCACTGGCGAATGCGGTGCTGGGCATGTGGCTGCTGTGGCGCTTGATGCAAGACGCGCCGCCCCCACATCAGCCCGACAAATAAATCAACTCAAAGCACCTGCGCCCAGCACGGTGTCGTCCGCTGTGGTCAGCGCACAGGCCGTGGCAATTCGCAAGCCGCGCACCATCTCATCTAACGACATGCAGGGCTGACCTTGGTCCGGTAAATACGGCACATGCATAAAACCGCCGCGCGCTTTAACTTTGCCGCGCTGTTTTTTCAAAGCATGCATCAGCGCATAAAACACATGGTTGCAGACAAAGGTGCCTGCGGTTTGTGACACCTCAGCCGGTATGCCCGCATCGGTCAGCGCTTGCAGCATGGCCTTGATAGGCAATGTGCTGAAGTAAGCTGCTGGGCCATTCACGGCAATTGGAGAGTCGATGGGTTGCTGCCCGGCGTTGTCCGCAATGCGCGCATCCTGAACATTGATGGCGACGCGCTCTAACGACAAGTTTGCCCGCCCACCGGCCAAACCCAGGCACAGCACCAAAGCCGGTTGGTGTTGCCTTAGCAAGGCGCTTAATGCCTTGCTTGAACTTGCAAACTCGGTCGGTAACTGTGCAGCGACCACGCGGTGGCCTTGCAGAATGTCGCCATGCAGCGCCTGTGCCGCCAGCCAACTCGGGTTGACGGCATCGCCGCCGAAGGCGTCAAAACCTGTCAGCAAAACGGTGGGTAGTAGGTCAGGGGCTAGGGCGTCATTCATTGAGTCGGCTAATATGAAGTTCATAACTGCATTGGAGACATTATGAAATGGGAAGGCAACCGCGAATCAAGCAACGTGGAAGACCGTCGTAGTAGCTCAGGTAGCAGCGGAGGCGGCTTGCTGGGTGGTCGCAGCATTGGTATTGGCACGATTGTGGTGGCGCTGCTGGGTGGCTGGATATTTGGCATCAACCCGATCACGATACTGAATGTACTGAGCGGTGGCGGCGCCCCCACCGCGCAAGTGGCGCAGCAAGGCCCGGCCAAATCCCCGCCTGCAGATGACCGCATGGCGAAATTTGTAGGTACTGTCTTGGCCGACACCGAAGACGTTTGGAAAGACCTGTTTAGCCAAGGTGGCGCCACTTACAAAGAGCCGCGTCTGGTGTTATTCCGTGGCCAGACCAGCACCGGCGGCTGCGGCGCAGGCCAGGCAGCGATGGGCCCGTTTTACTGCCCGGCTGACCAAAAGGTCTACATCGATTTGGCTTTTTATGAAACCCTGACCAAACGCCTGGGCGCACCCGGCGACTTTGCACAGGCCTACGTGATTGCCCATGAAGTCGGCCACCATGGGCAAAACCTGCTGGGCATCAGCGGCAAGATGGAGCAAATGCGCGGCCGGGTGAGCAAAACCGAGTACAACGCCCTGAGTGTGCGGCTGGAGCTGCAAGCCGATTGCTTTGCTGGCGTGTGGGCGCACCACGGCCAAAAGCAGCGGCAAATCTTGCAGGCGGGCGATGTTGAAGAGGCCATGAACGCCGCTGCAAAAATTGGCGACGATGCTCTAGCCAGAGCCAGCGGCGGGGCTGTGGTCCCCGACAGCTTTACCCACGGCAGCAGTGCCCAGCGGCAAAAGTGGTTTGATATTGGGCTGAAGAACGGTAGCGTGAAGGCTTGCGACACGTTTTCAGCTAAAAACGTCTAAAAACGCTCGAAAATGCCTAAAAATAGCTCTTTTCAGGCATCAAATTGGCCTCTAGCCCAATAAATACGGGAGCAAGCAGCTACTAAAATAATAGCGTTCAAATTTCTCCTGGTGCACCGCAGATGGCGTCAATCGGGTCTGGGTGTGTGTGCAATGCCCTGCCGGGCTGCTAAAACGCCCAAAATGCGACAATAGCAGGCTACATGACCTCTAACTTTTCCAATCTTTCCCTGGCTCCCCAGCTAGCCCGCGCCGTCGCCGAGATGGGCTACGAAACCATGACACCGATTCAGGAACAGGCCATTCCGGTCGTTTTGGAGGGGCGTGACGTGATGGGCGCCGCGCAAACCGGTACCGGTAAAACGGCCGCCTTTGCCCTGCCGCTGCTGCAACGCATGATGAAGCACGAAAACGCTTCAACATCCCCCGCGCGCCACCCGGTGCGCGCGCTGGTGCTACTGCCGACACGTGAGCTGGCGGTGCAAGTTGCCCAGCAGGTCGAGCTGTATGCCAAGTACACCGATTTGCGCAGCACGGTGGTATTTGGCGGCATGGACATGAAGGGTCAAACCGCCGAGCTGAAAAAAGGCGTTGAAGTGCTGGTCGCCACGCCTGGCCGCCTGCTGGACCACATTGAAGCCAAAAACGCGGTGCTGAACCAGGTTGAATATGTGGTGCTAGACGAAGCTGACCGCATGCTCGATATTGGCTTTTTGCCGGATTTGCAGCGCATTTTGAGCTACCTGCCCAAGCAGCGCATCACGCTCTTGTTTTCAGCAACGTTTTCCCCTGAAATCAAACGCCTGGCGTCAAGCTACCTGCAGGACCCTGTGACGATTGAAGTGGCCAGGTCTAACGCCACGGCATCAACCGTTGAGCAACACTTTTACAGCGTAGGCGCTGACGACAAGCGCCGCGCACTGCACCAGATTTTGAAAACACGCGGCATGAAGCAGGCCTTTGTGTTTGTGAATAGCAAGCTGGGCTGTGCCCGACTGGCTCGCTCGCTTGAAAAAGAAGGTTTAAAAACAACCGCTCTCCATGGTGACAAAAGCCAGGATGAGCGCCTGAAAGCCCTTGAAGCCTTCAAAACAGGCGAAGTCGATTTGCTGGTGTGTACCGATGTGGCAGCTCGCGGCCTGGACATCAAAGACGTGCCCGCTGTTTTTAACTTCGACGTGCCATTCAATGCTGAAGACTACGTTCACCGCATTGGCCGCACCGGCCGCGCTGGGGCTTCAGGCCTTGCGGTAAGCTTTGTCGCCAGCAGCGACCAGCGCCTGGTGGCTGACATTGAAAAGCTCATCAAAACCAAAATCGAGCTGGAGCCGATGGTGTTTGACGAAGACCAGGCACCCACAGGCCGCATCAACGACGGCAGGCGCATGTACCGCGAGGCGGATGACGCATCGCCTCGTGACTCTGCGCCGCGTGAACGCCGCGAGCCTAGAGAATTCCGCGAACGCCGCGAAGCCCCACCGCACCGCCAAGCTGTAGCGCCGCGTGACCCGTTTTTTGACCAGCCCTATGAAAGCGCAGCGGCGCCTGACGCAGCCCCCGCTTGGGAAGCCGCAGCCAAAGCCGGCCCTGCACGCAGCGGTGTGTCGGCCAACATCAAGCCGAAGAAAAAAGTCGCTGCGCTGTTCAAAATCGGCGCCTAAAGACATCGATTTTTAACGCCCGTCAGCGCTAGCTGACAACCAGCCAAGCCACCGTCTGGTGGCTTTTTTCGTCCTGTGTGCCTATGCTGGCAGCATGATTTTGAAATTCGCCCGGCGCATTTACCTCCCGCTTTGGCGCGCCATACAGCAGTGGATAGATGCCGACGGTCTGCGCATGAGCGCTGCCATGTCGTTTTACGGCATTCTCAGCCTGGCACCGCTGCTGGTGTTGATGGTGGCCGTGCTGGGTTGGTGGCTCGACCGTGCTTACATTGAAACCAGCCTCGTCAATCAGATCAGCAGCGTGATTGGTGCGCAGGGCGCGGAGGTCGTGAAGCAGGCGATTGCCAGTGCCCAGGCACCGTCTGAAGGAATCACCGCTTCGTTGATTGCCTTTGTGCTGCTGCTGTCGGGTGCCACAGGCGTGTTTGCTGAATTGCAAGATGCCTTTGAGCGGCTTTGGCGGCAGGGCAGCGGCCTGGCGCCCACCCAAAAGTGGTGGTACGGCGCCACATTGCGGCTGCGCGGCATTGCTTACATTTTGGCCTTTGGTTTTTTGCTGCTGATCTCCTTGGTGGTGTCTACCGGGCTGAGTCTGGTGTCTACCTGGGTGGGCAGTTATTTGCCGATTGAAAAACTCGCTTTTGGTATCAATGAAGTCATTTCATTTGTCTTTTGTGTGGCCTTGTTTGTGGCGCTGATGCGCATGAGCGCAGGGCCTAAACCGTCACTGCGGTACTTGGTGATGGGTGCATCGGCTGGTGCGATCTTATTTGCTATTGGCAAGCATTTGATGGCGCTTTATTTATCAACCGCCGCAGTTGTGTCAGCCTACGGCGCGGCGGGCTCGCTGGTGGTTATTTTGATGTGGATTTATTTCTCATCCGCCGTGCTGCTGCTGTCGGCCAGCATGGCGCGTGCCTGGTGCGATGAGGCTTCCGTACAAATTGACATCAGCCCGGTTTTAGTGCCTGTTCGCACTTGACCTGAATCAGCTCAAACTCACCCGCCTCCTTGCCAAGCTTGGCAGCCGTCAGGCATCCGCCCCACACGCAACCCGTGTCCAGCGGCAGTGTGTTGCTGCGCATTTGCGTTGTGCGATTGTTATTGGGCATCAAGGTTGACCAGTGACCAAAGGCTATGTGTTGATCTTTTGTCACGCGGTTCGGCAAGTCAAACCAAGCCGTAAAGCCTTCTGGCGGCTTGTCAGCGCTGTCATTGCTGGTGAAGTCCATCAACCCATCTGCCGTGCAAAACCTGAGGCGCGTCAACGCGTTGATGATGACGCGCAGGCGGTCGCTGCCCGTGAGTTGGTCGTGCCAGGCGGCAGGTGTGTTGCCGTACATCTCAGTCAGCTCAGTTTTAATGTTTGGTCCGCGTAAAACGATTTCAACTTCTGCGGCCAGCGCCAGTGTTTGCTCTAGCGTCCACTGCGGCAGCACACCTGCATGCACCATCAGCCAGCCGTGGGCGTGCATGGCCATCGGGCGGTGGCGCAGCCAGTTGAACAGGTGATCGCTGTCGTCGGCTGCCAGCAGTGCATCCAGCGTGTCGTTACGTTTGGTTTTGCGCACGCCTTGCCACACCGCCAATGCATGCAGGTCATGGTTGCCCAGCAGACACTGCGCCGCATCGCCCAGTGCGCTCAGGCGGCGCATCACGCCCAGAGAGTCGGGTCCGCGGTTGACCAAGTCACCCAGTAAGCAAAGCGTGTCTTTGCTGGGTGAAAAATCAAGCTCATCCAGCAAACGCTGAAACGGCTTATCGCAACCCTGCAGGTCGCCAATCAAGTAAAGTGACATGTGTTTATTTTGTACCGGAACGTATGGACTTCTTGCTGATCGCCTTTTTAACGCTGCTCAACGGCGTTTTTGCCATGTCTGAAATGGCGCTGTCGTCCAGCCGCAAAGCCAGGCTGGCGGCTATGGCAGAGTCAGGCGACAAAGGGGCTGAGGCGGCTCTGGGCTTGCTTGACAATCCCACGCAGTTTTTGTCATCGGTGCAAGTTGGCATCACCTCGATAGGCATGCTCAACGGCATCATCGGCGAGGCAGCTTTTAGTGGCGACCTGTCGGTGTGGCTGCAAAGCCTGGGTATGCCCACGCGCGCCTCTGAGCTAACCGCTACGGGGTTGGTCGTGGCCATCATCACCTACATCACCATCGTGTTTGGCGAGCTGGTGCCCAAGCGTATCGGCCAGCTCTACCCTGAGACAGCGGCGCGGCTGGTGGCCCGGCCCATGATGTGGGTGGCCAGCGCGGCCAAGCCGTTTGTCAAGCTGCTGTCATTCAGCACCCATGCTGTACTCAAACTTTTGCGTATTGACAATTCAGCGGGGCGGGGCGTGACGGAAGAAGAGATCACCGCCAGCCTGGAAGAAGGCGTAGACGCAGGCCTGATAGAGGAGCACGAACACCAGATGGTGCAAAACGTGTTTTTGTTAGACGACCGTTTGCTCACGTCCTTGATGCTGCCGCGCTCTGACATCGAGTGGCTGGACGCATCCGACACGGTACTTGAAGCGGTTCAAAAAGCGGGCGTGTCCGGGCACTCGTGGTACCCCGTGTGCCGGGGCAGCCTGGACGATGTGGTGGGCGTCGTCAAGCTCGCAACCCTGCTGGCCGTGAGCAGCAAAGCCAGCCTTGCTGATGAACGCATAGGCGCCTATGCCTCGCCCGCAGTTTTTGTGCCTGAAACGCTGACGGGCATGGAACTGCTGGAGCAGTTTCGCGCCAAGTCCACCCGCATGGTGTTTGTGGTCGACGAATACGGTGTGGTGCAAGGCCTGGTCACGCCACTCGACATGCTGGAGGCCATCACCGGCGAGCTGCAACCTGGCGCGCAAATCGATGCCTGGGCGACTCAGCGCGCTGATGGCAGTTGGTTGATCGATGGTGTGATGCCGGTGTCAGAGCTCAAGGCCCGGCTGGACATCAAGGAGCTGCCCGACGAAGACAAAGGCCGCTACAACACCGTGGCGGGCTTGCTGCAAAGCGTGTCGGGTCGGCTGCTGGCTATCACCAACAAGGTTGAATGCGCAGGCTGGCAGTTTGAGGTGGTGGACCTGGACGGCAAGCGGATTGACAAGGTGCTGGCGACTGAACTTGCGCCAAACTCCCAAGGCTGACAATCTGAATTTAAGGCCGGGCAGCGCCCGCACGCACTGCTGGCGCAACAGTAATCAGCACATCATTGCCGCCAAAGTTCGTACCCTGCATTTGAATGTTGGCTACCCGCTCGCCTTTGGTGAATGTCAGCAAACTGGTTCTTGAAAACGAACTCGATGTCAGTATCCAGCCCGTTGTCGGCATAGTTTCACGAAAGTAAGCAAACACCGCCTGCGGCTCACCTGACACATTCAAGCTGATGCGCCCCAGCCAGGAGTTAGCAGCACTCATGACCAGCGTGTCCTGCTGCTTGACAACAGCGCCCGGCGGCAAAGTCACATCA
This sequence comes from Polaromonas sp., assembly GCA_031414215.1. GTDB lineage: Bacteria > Pseudomonadota > Gammaproteobacteria > Burkholderiales > Burkholderiaceae_C > Polaromonas. Next base: position 75,303 of record JANNVB010000046.1, read on the forward strand.
CCCGACAGTTGTTTGCTGGTTGCCTCGGTTACGGTGCTGTCAGCTCCGACCACCGTACCACCCATATTGGTACAGGCAACGGTGGCAAAGGCGGTAAGCAACACGAGCAGGTATTTGATGGTGGTCATGGTTTTTGTGGTGGTTAGATATGTGTTCTAGTTTAAGGTGGCTATATCGCGCCCGATTCTATCTTTGAGAACAAACATTTCGCAAGACGCCGACTGCACCTGAAAAATAGAAAAAGCCCCAGACCATGACAGTCTGAGGCTTTAATTTTGGTGCCGGAGAGATGAATCGAACACCCGACCTTCTCATTACGAATGAGCTGCTCTACCGACTGAGCTACACCGGCTTGTGTAATTGGGTACAGCCTTAAATTATAGCCCGGCGCTGGGCTTGTGATGATACGCAGTGACCCGCTCGACTTCATTCTTCGACCCCAGCACCACGCTGACGCGCTCATGCAGTTTGGTGGGCTGCAAGTCCATGATGCGTTGCTTGCCGTTGGTGGATGCACCGCCTGCCTGCTCGATCAGCCAGCTCATGGGGTTGGCTTCGTACATCAGGCGCAGCTTGCCGGCTTTTTCGGGTTCGCGTTTGTCCCAGGGGTACATGAAGATGCCGCCGCGCGTCAGGATGCGGTGCACGTCGGCCACCATTGAGGCTATCCAGCGCATGTTGAAGTTTTTGCCGCGTGGGCCGTCTTTGCCTTGCAGGCATTCGTCAATATAGCGTTTGACGGGTTCGTCCCAGTGGCGCATGTTGCTCATGTTGATGGCGAACTCTTGCGTGTCTGCGGGGATTTGTACGTTCTCTTGCGTCAACACAAACGAACCCTGCTCGCGGTCCAGCGTGAACATGGCCACGCCGTCGCCTACTGTCAGCACCAGTGTGGTTTGCGGTCCGTACACGCAGTAGCCAGCGGCGACCTGCTTGTTACCAGCCTGCAAAAAGTCGGCTTCTTCAACGCCCGCATCGCCTTCAGGTTTTTTCAACACGCTGAAAATCGTGCCGATGCTGACGTTGACATCAATGTTGCTGCTGCCGTCTAAGGGGTCAAACAGCAGCAGGTATTCGCCTTGCGGGTAGCGGTTGGGCACCACGTAAATGCCGTCCATTTCTTCACTGGCCATGGCCGCCAAATGCCCGCCCCATTCGTTGGCTTCAATCAGCACTTCGTTGGCGATGATGTCCAGCTTTTTTTGCACCTCGCCTTGCACGTTTTCACTTCCAGCTGTGCCCAATATGCTGGCCTCGCCGCCGATGGCGCCTTTGTTGACGGCTTGGCTGATGCTTTTGCAGGCTCTAGCGACCACTTCAAGCAACAGGCGCAGCTCGGGTGGTATGTGGCCGTCCTGGCGTTGTTGTTCAACCAGGTAGCGGGTGAGGGAGATGGTTTTGGACATGATGGGTTCCGTTCGTGGGGTTCAGCCAGCCAGCGCGCGGGTCACGACTTCCTGCGTGTCTTTGCTTAAATCATTTTTAGCAGCGACTCGCGCAATCGCTTCACGGGCTGCGCTGCGGTAGGGTTCTGCCAGCTTGCTCCAGCGGTCAAGCGCCCGAGCCAGGCGAGCGGCAACTTGTGGGTTCATGGCGTCGAGTTCAATGACGCGCTCGCTCCAAAACACATAACCTGCCGCGTCAAGCCGGTGAAAGGCTGCTCCGTTGCCGCAATAAGTGCTGATAACGCTGCGCGCGCGGTTCGGGTTTTTCAAACTGAAGTCGCTGTGCTTCATGAGCTGCTTGACCGCAGGCAAGATGTTGCCGCTGCGGTCAGGGCTGGCCGCTTGCAGGCTGAACCATTTGTCAATCACCAGCGCTTCGTCTTTAAACATCGCGTGGAACTGCGCCAGAGCCTGTGCTGCCAGCGCGTGGCCGCTGGTCACCAAAGAGGCGAGGGCGTTGAAGCGGTCGGTCATGTTGCCTGCATCTTTGAAACGCTGCAAGGTTTTACCGGGCCACACGCTGTCGCCACTGGTCACCGCTGCCAGGCACAGATACGTCAGTGCCATGCCTGCCAAGGCGCGGCGGCCTGACGATGCGGCATCTGGCGTGTAAGCACCGGTGTCCTGATTCGCCTCATATACTGCCACCCAGTCAGCTTGCAGGCTGTTGGCCAGTTGCAGGCGCATGGCTTCGCGCACGGCATGAATCTGCTGCGGATCAACCACGTCGAGTTGCTCGGCCAGATAGGTTTCAGACGGCAGCGTGAGCACCAGCTCTTTGAAGGCTGCGTCCAGCTTGGGGTGATGTAAAACTTGCCTCATGGCAGCCAAAAAAGCCTCATTTAGCACATCATTTGATGCTGTAGAGCCCTGAATATGGGTGCAAGCAGCTCCTGAATTAATAGCGTTCAGTGCAGACCTGACGGCCAGGCGTTGGCCTGCTTCCCAGCGGTTGAAGGGGTCACCGTCATGCGCCAGCAGATGCAGCAGTTGCGCGTCGGTGTAGCCAAAGTCCAGCACGACTGGCGCGGTAAAGCCGCGCAGGATGGACGGCACGGGCTCCTCTTGGATGCCGGTGAAGGTGAAGGCCTCGGTCGCCTGCGTCAGCACCAGCGTGCGGCAGGTGGCAGCCGCTGCGCTGTCGCCAGCCAAATGCAACGGCAAGTCATTGCCATCAGCACCCAGCAAACCCAGCGCTACCGGAATCACAAACGGTTCTTTGCCGGCTTGGCCTGTGGTGGGTGCGCAGCTTTGGCTTAAAGTCAGCGTGTAGGTGCTGGCCGTCGCGTCGTACACGCCTTGCGCCGTCACGCGCGGCGTACCTGCCTGGCTGTACCAGCGCTTGAACTGCGGCAGCAAGCGCGCCAAGTCAGACGTTGGGTTGGCGTCCGCAATCGCTTGCGCAAAGTCGTCACAGGTGACTGCCTGGCCGTCGTGCCGCTCAAAGTAAAGCGTCATGCCTTTGGCAAAGCCCTGCCTACCGACGAGGGTTTGCATCATGCGCACAACTTCAGCACCTTTTTCGTAAATCGTCACGGTGTAAAAGTTGCTGATCTCGACATAGCTGTCAGGCCGCACGGGGTGCGACATCGGGCCTGCGTCTTCGGGGAACTGGGCGGTGCGCAGCACGCGTACGTCTTCAATGCGCTTCACGGCTCTAGCTGATGCTTCGCCGCACAAATCCTGGCTGAATTCCTGGTCACGGAAAACCGTCAGGCCTTCTTTGAGCGACAACTGAAACCAGTCGCGGCAGGTGACGCGGTTGCCCGTCCAGTTATGAAAATACTCGTGGCCGACCACGCTTTCGATGTTGCCAAAGTCAACATCTGTTGCGGTGGCCTGATTCGCCAACACATACTTGGTGTTGAAGATGTTCAGGCCCTTGTTTTCCATCGCGCCCATGTTGAAGTCGCTGGTCGCCACAATCATGAAGCGCTCCAAATCGAGCGGCAAACCAAAGCGGGCCTCGTCCCACGCGACGGAATGCATGAGCGAATTCATCGCGTGTTCGGTTTTGTCCAAGTCGCCAGGCCGTACATAAACTTGCAGCGTGTGGTCTTTGCCCGCACGCGAGGTGATGCGTTGCTCACGGCAAACCAGTTGGCCCGCAACGAGGGCAAACAGATACGCGGGTTTTTTATGGGGGTCTACCCATTTGGCAAAGTGACGGCCATCGTCCAGACTGCCTTGCTCGACCAAATTGCCGTTTGACAGCAGCACTGGGAACTTGGCTTTGTCGGCGCGCAACGTGACGCTGTACATCGCCATCACATCCGGGCGGTCTAAAAAGTAGGTGATGCGGCGAAAGCCCTCGGCCTCGCATTGGGTAAAAAACGAATCGTTGCTAACGTACAAGCCCATCAGCTTGGTGTTCTTTGACGGGTTGGTGGTGGTGAAAATTTCCAGCTCAAAAGGCTCGTTGCCAGCGGGCAGGTTTTCCAGTACCAGCTGGTTGCCGTCCATCTTGAAAGACGTGCCCTGGCTATTGACCAGCACACGCGACAAGTTGAGTTCCTCACCATCCAGTCGCAGTGGCTGTGGGGGCACATCTGCATTGCGGCGCAGCGTCATTTTGTTCAGCACGCGGGTCTTGACGGGGTCGAGGTCAAAACACAAATCGACGGTGTCGATCCAGTAAGCGGGGGCGGTGTAGTCGGCACGGTTAATGGCCACGGACGGGGTTTGCCCGGCACCGCTGGCGTCTAGCTTATGCAGCATGGTTGATTCCTGAAAATATCGTCATGTGTGTGAAAACGTTTGGTATGGGTTACACACCTTGCTTGAGTGAAGCCTCAATGAACTGGTCCAGATCCCCGTCCAGCACCTTCTGCGTGGCTGAGGTTTCGTAGTTGGTGCGCAGGTCTTTGATGCGGCTGTTGTCCAGCACGTAGCTGCGAATCTGGTGACCCCAACCCACGTCGGTTATGGTGTCTTCGAGCTTTTGCTGGGCTTCTTGTTGTTTGCGCAGTTCAAAGTCGTACAGACGCGAGCGCAGGCGCTTCCACGCCACGTCACGGTTGCCGTGCTGACTGCGGCCGTCCTGGCACTGCACCACAATGCCGGTGGGGATGTGCGTCAGGCGCACGGCTGAATCGGTTTTGTTGATGTGCTGGCCACCCGCGCCACTGGCACGGAAGGTGTCAACCCGCACGTCAGACGGGTTGATGTCAATCTCAATTGAATCGTCAATCTCCGGGTAAACAAAAATCGACGCAAACGAGGTATGCCGGCCACCTGACGAGTCAAACGGGGACTTGCGCACCAGGCGGTGTACGCCGGTCTCGGTTCTCAAGAGGCCAAAAGCGTATTCGCCCTCAATCTTGATGGTTGCGCCCTTGATGCCAGCGGTGTCGCCTGCAGTTTCGTCTTCAATCGTGGTCTTGAAGCCCTTGCGCTCGGCGTATTTGAGGTACTGGCGCAGCAGCATGCTGGCCCAGTCGCAGGCCTCGGTGCCGCCAGCGCCTGATTGCACGTCCAAAAAGCAGTTGAGCGGGTCAGCCGGGTTGTTGAACATCCGGCGAAATTCCATCTTTTCGACCTCAACCGCTACTTTGGCGGCTTCGCCCTCAATCGACTGCATGCCTGCTTCGTCGCCTTCTTCTTTGGCCATGTCAAAGAGTTCGGTGTTGTCAGCCAGCTCAGACGTCAAGCGGTCAATGACCTGCACCACATCTTCAAGTGACTTTTTCTCTTTGCCCAGCTCTTGCGCGCGCTTGGGGTTGTCCCAGACTTTCGGGTCTTCCAGTGCGGCGTTGACTTCGTTTAATTTACGTTCTTTGGCAGGGTAGTCAAAGATACCCCCTGAGCTCGTTCACACGCGTGCTCAGGTCTGCAAGCTGGTTGCCAATGGCGTTGATATTTTCTGCTTCCATGATGTCCTCAATCGGGTTGTTGCTTCACTATGGCGTTTCTATAAATTCATTTTTCAGGCGAATTGCGGCGTTGCGCGGTGCTCGGAATCCTCATGCACACAAGTGCATTCCGGTGTCCTGCGCTCCGTGCGCCTTGCACTTCATCCTGAAAATTTGAATTTCTAGACACGCCCGACACATTGATTTTCTCATGGTCGGGGGTGATCAATCCAAAAAGCCCTCAATCAGCTTTGCCAGCGCCTCGGGCTGGTCATGGTGCAGCATGTGGCCTGCGTCTGCAACCACCGCAACTTTGGCATTTGCAATCAGTTTGAGCCGCTCGTGATAGTCAGCCAGCGTGTAGCGGCCCTGGTTCCATTTTTCAAGCGAATCGTCGGATGCCTCGACTGCCAGCACCGGGGCGGTGATGCGTTTGTAGATTTCCAGGGTTTCTTCTACCCGGTAAATGTTGGCACTTACTACTTTGTGGCCGGGCTCGCCCAAAATCAGCCATTTGCCCGCAGCGTTAGGGGCTGCCCAGTGGCTGGCCAGCCAGTCGGCCTTGTCAACCGTCAGGCGCGGGTTGGTTTTCATGAGTCGTTTGGCCACACCGCTGACCTCGTCATAGGCTTTCAAGTCCAGCTCGCCCTTGTGCAGGGTTTTCAGCTCATCGATCCATTTGGCGTAGCGGGTGGGGGCTTGGGCCGGCTTGCTGGGCGCCAGGCCAAAGCCTTCCAGGTTAACCAGCCGCCTGATGCGCTCCGGCCGCACACCCGCGTAAATCATGGCCACGTTACCGCCCATGCTGTGGCCGACCAGATCGACTTTTTGATCTTTCACGTAGTGGTCGAGCAAAAAATCAAGATCTGCCAGATAGTCTGGAAACCAGTAGTTGTCGGCTTCGCCGTCTGCTACCGATTTGGTCAGGCCAAAACCGCGCCAGTCAGGCGCAATGATGGTGCGGCCAGTAGCAAAAGCATCGCTCAGGGCATCGACCATGAACTGGTACGACGCGGCCACGTCCATCCAGCCGTGGACTAAAACCAAAGGGGGCAGGGTGCTTGACGGGTTGTTGCCCTGCCAGATGCGGAGGTGGTAGCTTAGCCCGCGTATTGGGACAAACTCGCTGCGAGAAGTGCGTTTTTCTTTGTACATTGGAAGGATGATAAAGAAACCCAGTCCCCAGCGCAGTCAAAACCGTGACAAACAGGTTGATAAATATGCAGAGCTGCACCAAAACTTCGCCTGGCACGTACCTGAGTACTTCAACATCGCTGAGGTCTGCTGCAGCCGCTGGGCGCGTGATTCAGGGGCATCATCTGACGCTATTAAAAACATAGCTGTTTGCGCCCATAAACAGGGCTCTACAGCCACTTTTTATACCTATTTTGAGCTTAAAAAAGCGGCTGATGCCCTCAGCCACGTGCTGCAAGGCCTGGGCGTGCAGCGCGGCGACCGGGTGGCCATCGTCATGCCGCAGCGCTTTGAAACCGCTGTGGCTTACATGGCAGTCTTTCAGTTGGGCGCAGTGGCCATGCCGCTGTCAATGCTGTTTGGCCCCGAGGCGCTGGAGTACCGCTTGCAAGACAGCGAGGCGGTGGTAGCCATTGCCGACGAGAGCAGCATGGCCAGCTTGCAGCAGGTGCGCACTAGCTGCCCTGCGTTGAAACAAGTGATTGCGGTGGGCGACTGCATAGCGGATATTCCATACGAAGCCGCGATTGCAAAACACAATAGCACCTTCACCGCCGTTAAAACCAAGGCGGAAGAGGCGGCGATATTGATTTACACCAGCGGCACGACCGGGCCGCCCAAGGGCGCGCTGCTGCCGCACCGCGCGTTGATTGGTAATTTGACAGGCTTTGTGTGCAGCCAGAACTGGTTTGGTTTTGACGGTCTAAAAAATTCAGACTCCAACGCCGTGTTCTGGTCTCCGGCAGACTGGGCATGGACGGGCGGGCTAATGGATGCGCTTTTGCCCACGCTGTACTTTGGTCGCCCCATCGTCGCCTTCAATGGCCGCTTCAGCCCCGAATTAGCGTTCAGTTTGATGCAACAGCACGACGTCACCCACAGCTTTTTGTTCCCTACAGCCCTCAAGGCCATGATGAAGGCCTACCCCCAGCCGAGCAAGCATTTCAAGCTCAAGCTCGAAGGCCTGATGAGCGCGGGCGAGGCGGTCGGCGATGCGGTGTTTGACTACTGCCGTGATGAGATGGGTGTGGTGGTGAACGAAATGTTCGGCCAAACCGAGATCAACTACATCGTCGGCAATTGCAATCTGTTTTGGCCAGCGCGCGCGGGCAGCATGGGCAAAGGCTACCCTGGCCACCGGGTGGCGGTGATTGATGACGACGGCCAAGAATGTGCTGTAGGCGTGCCGGGGGATGTGGCGGTCAACCGCTACGACGTGCATGGCCAGCCAGACCCGATTTTCTTTTTAGGTTACTGGAAGAAAGACGCGGCTACCCGATCCAAATTCACTGGCGACTGGTGCCGAACAGGCGACATGGCCACCCGCGATGCGGACGGTTACCTGTGGTACGAGGGCCGGGCTGACGATATTTTCAAGGCCGCTGGCTACCGCATCGGGCCGGGCGAGATTGAAAACTGCCTGGTCAAACATCCGGCGGTCGCCAACGCAGCAGTTGTGCCAAAGCCCGACAAAGAGCGCGGCGCAGTGGTCAAGGCCTACGTGGTACTCGCTCCTGATTTAGGAGCTGCTCGCGCACGAATCCATTCGTCAAAAGCCATTTTTGATGCTGAAATAACGGCGCAACTGCAGCTGCATGTTAAAAAAATGCTCGCACCTTACGAATACCCGAAAGAAATCGAGTTCATTGATGCGCTGCCCATGACGACGACTGGAAAAGTTCAGAGGAAGGTGCTGCGCTTGCAGGAGGAAGAAAGATTCAAGAGGGCGTAAAAAAAAGCACCCAGAGGTGCTTTTTGACGGTGGCTCTAAAGCTTATTTAGAGGCAACTTGCTCAGCTACATAAATCTCAACCCGGCGGTTTTTATCACGGCCTTGCTGTGTGCCGTTGTCGGCAATCGGTTCACGTGCGCCACGGCCGTCAGTCGCAATGCGGTTACGTGCTACACCACGGCTGACCAGGTAGTCGCGCGCGGCTTCAGCGCGGTCCACTGACAGCGGGTTGTTGATGCTGTCAGACCCAGTGCTGTCCGTATGGCCAATGATGGTGATGGTGGTCACTGCGTTCTGGTTCAGGCTGGTGGCAAACTGGTTCAGGATCGGGCCAAAATTGGGCTTGATGGCAGAGCGGCCCGTGTCGAACGACACATCGCTTGGAATGTCGAGTTTCAAGCGGTTGTCGGGGGTTTGTGTCACGGCAACGCCAGTACCGACCGTGGCCTTTTCCATCGCAGCTTTTTGATCCTGCATTTTCTTCGACCAAATGTAGCCGCCGCCCGCGCCCGCAGCGCCGCCCAGCACAGCACCGGTTGCCGCACCTTTGCCGCCGCCTACTGCAGCACCTAGCAATGCACCTGCGACAGCGCCAATGCCAGCGCCTTGCGCCGTACCTTTTTGGGTTTCGCTCATGTTGGCGCAACCGGACAGCACCGCAATGCTCAATGCAACGCAGCTCAATGATTTGATGGTGAGTGTTTTCATGAAAGGCTCCTTCTGTTTATTTGAAAATACGCTTCGAGGCGGTGTCCCAGCGCTCATAGGCAGATGCTACCGCCACAAATGTTACCGGCCTGTAAGACAAACCCGCAAAGTGTCAGCATCTGCAACGCTAGTCAAGCCGATTTAAACTAGGGTTTTGTGGCTTTCGTCACTTCTTTCATACAAACTCCAACGAACATGAACAAAGTCCAACTCGGTCAAAGCGGCCTGCACGTTACCCCCATCTGCCTGGGCACCATGACTTTTGGCGAGCAGGTTAACGAGAGCACCGCTCACAGCATTCTTGACCGTGCTGCGCATCGCGGCATCAACGTCATGGATGCCGCTGAAATGTATTCAGTCCCCGCCCGGGCCGAAACATTTGGTGCGACTGAAACCATTTTGGGCAACTGGTTTGCCAAGCATCCTTCGGCCCGCAAGCAATGGGTGCTAGCCACCAAAGTTGCAGGCCCCGCACGTGGCATGCCGTGGATACGTGAAGGCAGCCCTGATTTGACAGCCGCTGACATCACCTCTGCTTGTGAGGCCAGCCTGAAGCGCCTGCAAACCGATGTGATTGACCTGTACCAAATCCACTGGCCTGCGCGAAATGTGCCGATGTTTGGCATGCAGTACTTTGATCCGACCAAAGACAAAGTCGTGTCATCCATCCACACCCAACTAGAAGCGCTGGGCGCGCTTGTCAAGGCAGGCAAAGTGCGCGCGATTGGCTTGTCGAACGAAACTCCCTACGGCGTGCACGAGTTTGTACGCCTGGCCGACCAGCAGGGTTTGCCGCGCATCGCCACTGTACAAAACCCGTACTGCCTGATTAACCGCAGCTTTGAAATTGGTTTGGACGAAACTCTGCACCGCCTGGGCGTGTCCTTACTCGCCTACTCGCCCCTGGGTTTTGGCTTGCTGACCGGTAAATACGACAAGACCGGCATTACCGACCCAGCGCACAAAGACATTGGCCGCATGAGCCTGTTTGAAAGCATGCAAAAGCAGCGCTGGGGCCGGCCTGACGCACTGACCGCCGCGCGCCGCTACAACGCGCTGGCACTGGCCAACGGCTTGACGCCCACCCAAATGGCGCTGGCCTTTTGCTACACCAAATGGCAGGTGACCAGCACCATCATTGGCGTGACGTCGGTGGCGCAACTTGATCAAGATATAGACGCATACGGCACAACCTTGAGCCCTGAGGTGTTGGCTGAGATTGACAAAATCCGCTGGGACATTCGCGACCCGGCGCTTTGATGTGGGTACACAATCGTTACTGTGCGTATTGGCTGAATAACAAGAGGATTTGCTTTGGACTATCTGTATTCAATCGCCGCCGTCGTGCTGGCTTACCTGATGGGCTCGCTGTCATTTGCGGTCATCGTCAGCCGTGTGATGGGGCTCAAAGACCCACGCAGCTACGGCAGCAACAACCCCGGCGCGACCAATGTGCTGCGTTCAGGCAACAAAAAGGCGGCCATTGCGACGCTGCTGCTGGATGGCTTCAAAGGCTGGCTGCCCGTGGTGCTGGTCAAGTGGTTTGGCAAAGACTTCGGACTGGAAGACGGCACCATGGCGGCTGTGGCATTTGCCGCGTTCCTGGGGCATTTGTATCCGATTTTCTTTAAGTTTCAGGGCGGCAAAGGCGTGGCCACGGCTGCTGGCGCGCTGCTGGGCATTGAATGGCTGCTGGGGCTGGCCACGCTGGCGACCTGGTTGATCATTGCGTATTTCACGCGTTACTCGTCCGTTGCGTCAATGGCCAGTGCCGCTTTTGCGCCGCTGTTTTATTTGTTTGGTGACCGTGCGGCCTGGTATTCAGAACGCAGCGTGTTGATGGCGATTTTTATGATTGGTTTACTGCTGGTGATACGCCACCGCGAGAACATCAACAAGCTGGTGTTGGGGAAAGAATCCAAATTGAGCTTTGGCAAAACGCCCGCCAAATAACGCGCTGCGTTTTACAACTCTACCTTTTCGTCAGCGTCATCTGGTCATTTTCACGCAGCATTTGAAAGCGCGTTAAAAAACTGTTGCCCAGCAGCATGAAGGGCATGGGCTGCGGCGTTACCACTGCATCGACGCCAAACACCTCTACATCGCCTACCCGAACCGAGTCAAGTTTGATGCGGTAGCCCTGCACATTGCCATTGGCGGTAGACATCATCACTGGCTGGCCCGCTTTGAAGTTGATGCCCGCACGATCGGCATCTTGCGCGCCCATCGCGACTGACGTGGCACCGGTATCGACCATGAACTGCACCGCTTTGCCGTTGATTTGCCCAGCCGTCATGAAGTGACCGCCACTGCCCGCGACCAGCACAATGCGGTTGCCCTTGCCACCGCTTTTGCCTGCGCCCATATTGACGGGCGCTTCACCCACGCGCAGCGTGTTGCGCTTGCCGTCTTGCTCGACCACGGCCTGGTCGCCGCTGGTAGAAATGACTTTCACGCCTTCATGTGTCTCGCCCGCCGCGACAGTTTTGGGAGTAGTGCCGTTAACCACCAACAACGCTTTGTTGCCCAACATGCCTGCCAGCGCCACAGTTTGCGCTTGCGCCGTTGCGGCTGCCAGCAGCATGGCCAGTACAGCAGCGTTTTGAGCAGGGCGTAACGTCATGGGTTCAGTCTCGGAAGTTGTTGAAACTCAAGGGAAAGTCGGCATTCTCAGCTTTGATCAGCGCCATTGCGGCCTGCAAATCATCACGCTTGCCGCCTGACACGCGCACTTTTTCTTCCTGAATCGCGCCTTGCACCTTGATCTTGCTGCCTTTGAGTAGCACCTGGATTTTTTTGGCCAAGTCGCTCTCTATGCCGTTGCGCACGGTGTTGATTTGTTTGACCTTGTCGCCGCCAATTTTGGTTGATTTGCCAACGTCCAAAAACCGCGCATCCACCGCCGCTTTGGTCAGCTTGTTGCGCAAAATGTCGTTGATCTGATCGAGCTGAAAGTCGCTGTCGCCGATCAAAATGATCTCTTTGTCTTTCAGCTCAATTGACGCAGAGGTGCCCTTGAAGTCAAAGCGCGTACCGATTTCTTTGCCGGTGTTTTCAACCGCATTTTTGACCTTGACCAGGTCCGCTTCAAGCACAGTGTCAAAAGAAGGCATGATTTTTTAAAAGTGAATAAATTGGGCCCATCGCAATGGGACAATCACCTCATGTTAGTCGAGAAAAACGTTCCCCTGCAGTCTTTTAATACCTTTGGCATCGTTGCCAAGGCCTTAGCGCTGGTTCGCCTGCAAAACGAGGCCGATATTGATGCGGTTTTGGCAGATTCAGCCCTGAAAGCCGCGCCCAAATTCATTTTGGGTGGCGGCAGCAACATTGTGCTGACGGGCGACGTCAAGCCACTCGTGCTGAAAGTCGACATCCTGGGCAAGCGGCTGGTTCGTGAGACCGCCAAGGCCTGGATAGTAGAGGCCGGAGCCGGTGAAAACTGGCACGACCTGGTGACCTGGACGCTAGAAAACGGCTACCCCGGCCTTGAAAACCTGGCTCTCATCCCAGGCAGCGTAGGCGCGTCCCCGGTGCAAAACATCGGTGCGTATGGGGTTGAGCTGCAAGACCGTTTTGAGTCGCTTGACGCGGTTGACTTAACAACCGGCCAGCGCTTTACCCTTGATGCTGCGCAATGCGCTTTTGGCTACCGTGATTCGGTCTTCAAGCATGTGTCGAACCAAGGCTTTGGCTTGGCAGGCAAGGCACTCATCACCCAGGTGCGCTTTGCCCTGCCCAAAAACTGGAAGCCCGTGCTGGGCTACGCAGATATTGAGAAAAAACGCACACAGGCCAACATTGAAAAGCCCACAGCGCTACAAATTTATGAGTGGGTGTGCGAGATTCGCCGTGCCAAGCTGCCCGACTGGCGGGTACTGGGCAATGCAGGCAGTTTTTTCAAGAACCCAACGGTAACGGCCGAGCAGTGCGCCGATATTATTGAACGCGAGCCGAAAATCGTTCATTACGTGCTGGCTGATGGCTCGGTCAAGCTGGCGGCAGGCTGGCTGATAGACGCGTGCGGCTGGAAGGGCAAGCACATCGGCAACGCGGGCGTGTACGAACGTCAAGCCTTGGTGTTGGTTAACCGGGGTGGCAGTGCAGACCCGGTAACTGGCGGAGAAGTCATGACCCTGGCCAAGTCGATTCAAACCAGCGTGTATGAGCGCTTTGGAATTTTGCTAGAACACGAACCGGTCGTCGTCTAGGCCGCCTTCCTCAAGGCGCCAAGCGCTCCCTGAGCCAACTCTCATCAGCTTGCAGCGTGTAGCGCAACCTGTCATGCAAACGGCTCCTGCGGCCTTGCCAAAACTGCCAGTTGTCAGGCTTTAAGCGGTAGCCGCCCCAGTGCGGTGGGCGGGGTGGCTGCAACAAAAATTTGGCGCCGTACATCGCTGCATTGGCCACCAGTACCCCACGGCCTGAGATCACTTCGCTCTGCGGGCTGGCCCAGGCGCCGATGCGCGAGTCAAGCGGGCGTGAATGAAAGTAGGCGTCGCTTTCTTCGCTTGATACTTTTTCAACCACGCCTTCAATCCGAACCGTGCGTTCCAGCTCAACCCAATGAAACTGCAGCGCTGCGTAGGGGTTGCCCGCCAGCTCTTGGCCTTTGCGGCTGGCGTAATTGGTGTACCAGACAATGCCGCGCGCATCAAAGCCCTTGATCAACACCACCCGGGTCGAGGGCCGCAAGTCGCTGCCCACTGTGGCCAGCGTCATGGCGTTGGGTTCGGGCACCTGTGCGGCAATGGCTTCTTTGAGCCACTGGTCGAATTGAATAAATGGGTCAGCTTGCGAAGCCTGTTCATTGAGTTCTGCGCGCTCGTAGCTCTTGCGCAGGTCGGCTATTGACGATGCTTGTGGCTTGGGGTCGGTCATGATTCGAGTATAAAGATTGAGTGCCAGCAGCTCCTGCCCTACCCAATATGTCCCTTTTTCCACCCGGTCCAGTCGTGATTGTTTTGGCCGCTGGCCGTGGCGAGCGCTTTGCTGCGTCGGGCGGGACTATCCATAAATTGCAAGCTTTGCTGGCAGGCAAGCGCGTGATCGATCATGTGCTGGACGCCGTTAAAGCCAGTGGTTTGGCGTACCACGTGGTGGATGCTGACGCTAGCCGCCCCGGCATGGGCGACTCGATAGCGGCTGGTGTTAAAGCCACGCCCAGTGCCACCGCATGGTTGATTTTGCCTGCCGATTTGCCGTTGATAAGCAGCAGCACCTTGCGAACCATCGCTTTTGCACCACCCCGCGCCGTTACCGTGCCGGTCTACCAGGGCCAGCGCGGCCACCCGGTGCGTTTTGGGCTCGAATGTGCGCCAGAGTTGCTAAATTTACAAGGAAATCAAGGTGCAGCCCAAGTAATACGGGCGCAAGCAGCTACTGATTCAATAGCAATGATCGACGTCGATGATGAAGGCTGCATGATGGATGTAGACACGCTGGACGACCTGCGACGCGCTGAGGCCGTCCTGCTCAGTCGCAAACGCGTTTGAGCAATTCACCCAGCGCCCGGTCATGGATGCCCACTTTGCGTAAGCCGTCATAAGTCAGTTGCGCATAGTCGCGGGTGCTGCCGTAGCGCCCTGTGGCTTCGGCAAATATTTTTCGGTACACCTCATGAGACAACTCTCCCGTGTGGTCGGGGCTGCGTTTTGACAAAGTAAAAGCCAGCGCCATGACGCTGTGTTTTTGGCCGTTGTGCAGGGTTTGGCAGCGCAGCCACTTGGGCTCGTACACGGCGTTGGGCATTTCGCGCTCCCACAGCGGCGGCAAAGCGGCCGCAACTTTGGCGCGCGGTATACGAAACACCATGCCTTTGCAACTGCCGCCGGGCAACAGGCCAAACACCAGGCCAGGCCGCTCAGGTGTACCCCGGTTGTAGGTGCTCCACATTTTTAATGCGCGGTGGTAGCCGCTGGTGGTGGCAAAGCGCTGCTCTGCAAATTCAAATTCGGGCCGCCAAATCAGGGATGCGTAGCCAAAAATCCACAAATCATTTTTGCCGCCCCATTGGCTTTTGATGGCGTCCAGCGAATGCGCGGGGTTGGGTTCGCGGTCATGCCGCACATAGGATGAGTCAGTCACACCATCACTTTACAATGCCATCAAGATTTTTCAAAGAAAGTTAAGCGATGTCTTCTCAAGATGATGATGGCCAACAGGGCTTGGTGTTGTGGGTGGTGTTTGGTCTGGTCGCTTTGGTGATTGCGCTGGTGGTGGGTGTGAGCGTGTACCAGCGCGGCAAGATGGCTGCCATGCCTAAAACCGCTGTGGCTGCCGCCACGACAGTGCTGCCCGCCAACGACGTGGCCAATGCAGCGCAAAACGCGATGGATGCGGCCAGTGTGAAGGTTGAAAACGGCGTGGTGAAGTTTTACTTTGCATCTGGCAAGTCTGAGTTGGCTGCTGGCGCCAATGCCGCCTTGGCTGACGTCATCAAAGGCGCGAAAGAGGGCAACAAGCTGGTGATTTCTGGCTACCATGATGCCACCGGCAGCGCCGCCAAAAATGCTGAACTTGCCAAGCTGCGCGCGTTTGCTGTGCGTGACGCGCTGAAGGCTTCTGGCGTGGCGGACAACAAGATTGAGCTGAAAAAGCCTGAAGAACTGAAAGCGGTCGGCAGCAACGCCGAGGCACGCCGAGTTGAAGTCGCGTTGCAGTAGTTGCTTTCGGGGGTGTTCGGCGGTTTAGTACCCAACTGGTAACTTGGACTACACAAAAGCGCCTGATCAGCAGTTACCATTCAGCTTGTAATTTAGTTACATAACTTTGAAAGCTGGTCATGGCTGATCTGAATTTGCATCCTGAAGTCGCTCGCGTCACAGCCCGCATCACTGAACGAAGCCGCACCCGGCGCAGCGCCTACCTGGCGCAAATTGATGCGGCGGCTACCCGAGCCAGAGGTGCTGACCGCATGGGCTGCGCCAACCTGGCACACGCCGTAGCAGGTAGCCCACTCAATGACCGCTTCAAAATCGTGGCGGACCGCGCGCCCAACATTGGCATCGTGACCGCCTACAACGACATGCTGTCGGCGCACACGCCGATGAAGAACTACCCAGACTTGATCAAAGAAGAGGCGCGTAAGCACGGGGCAACGGCGCAAGTCGCTGGTGGCGTGCCCGCCATGTGCGACGGCGTGACGCAAGGCACGACCGGTATGGAACTCAGTTTGTTCAGCCGTGACGTGATTGCCATGGCAACGGCAGTGGCGCTGTCGCATGACATGTTCGATGCCGCCTTGCTGCTGGGCGTGTGCGACAAAATTGTGCCGGGCCTTTTGATAGGTGCGCTGCATTTTGGCCACCTGCCGATGGTGTTTGTACCGGCTGGGCCCATGCCGTCGGGCATCTCGAACAAAGAAAAAGCCAAGACCCGCGAGCTGGCCGCGCAAGGTCTGGTCGGGCGTGCCGAGCTGCTGGACTCTGAAATGAAGTCCTACCACGCGCCCGGTACCTGTACCTTTTACGGCACAGCCAACAGCAACCAGGTGCTGCTTGAAGCGATGGGCCTGCATGTGCCCGGCACAGCCTTTGTTGCGCCGGGTGGTGATTTGCGCGATGAGCTGACGCGTGAATCAGCCCGCACCGTTTTAGGCATCATCAAGTCAAAAAGATACGCTCCCATCGGCCACATCGTGGATGAAAAAGCCATCGTCAACGCCATGGTGGCGCTGCTGGCCACTGGCGGCTCTACCAACCACCTGATTCACTGGGTCGCCGTGGCGTATTCAGCGGGTATCACGATCGACTGGAATGACTTTTCAGATTTGTCAGATGTGGTGCCCACGCTGACCCACGTGTACCCCAACGGCAGCGCCGACGTGAACCAGTTTCAGGCCGCAGGCGGCACCGGGCTTGTGATACGTGAGTTGCTCGACGCGGGCTTCATGCATGCCGATGTGCTGACGGTGCGCTCTAGCGGCCTGCGTGAGTACACACGCGAGCCTTATCTTGATGGTGCGTCGCTCAACTGGCTGGATGCGCCCGACTCAAAAGACGACACCATTGTGCGCAGTGCTGCCAATCCGTTCAGCGCCACGGGCGGGCTCAAATTGCTCACAGGCAACCTGGGCCGCAGTGTTATTAAAGTGTCTAGCGTGCCAGATGATTGCCATGTGATTGAAGCACCCGCCCGGGTGTTTGATTCGCAGTTGGGCCTGCTTGATGCCTTCAACGCAGGCGAGCTGGCGTGCGATGTGATTTGCGTCGTGCGCTGGCAAGGCCCGCAAGCCAACGGCATGCCAGAGCTGCACAAGCTCACGCCGCCGCTGGCCGTGCTGCAAGGCAAAGGCTTTAAGGTGGCGCTGGTGACTGATGGCCGCATGAGCGGTGCATCAGGCAAAGTGCCTGCAGCCATCCACGTCTCGCCCGAAGCAGCAGCCGGCGGCCCGCTGGCCAAAGTGCGGGACGGCGATGTGATTCGCCTGGACACGCTGACGGGCGACTTGAACGTGCTGATAACAGAGTCTGAATGGGCCGCGCGAACCATTGACATCATGCCTTTGTCCTTGCGCGATTCCGACAGCCACGGCATGGGGCGCGAACTATTTACCAACATGCGCCGCAGCGCAACAACAGCAGAAGAGGGTGCTTTGTCATGGATATGAACTTGAATGTGGCTGAGCGACTGACCGCCCTGCAAGTCATGCAGGACTCCCCGGTGATTCCCGTCATCGTGTTAACCGATGTCGCACAGGCCGTGCTGATGGCGCGCGCGTTGCTGGCAGGTGGCATTCGCATGCTGGAGGTAACTTTGCGCACACCGCAAGCATTGGCCTGCATTGAAGCCATCGCGCGCGACGTACCCGAGGCCGTGGTGGGCGCAGGCACGGTGCGCAGCGCCGCCGATGCACAAGCCAGCGCCATGGCCGGTGCGCGCTTCGTCGTCAGCCCGGGCTACACGTCTGCCCTCGGCCAGGCCTGCCGTGATGCGGGCTTGCCGCTGCTGCCCGGCGTGGCCACGGGCAGCGAGATCATGATGGCGCAAGACGACGGCTTGACTGAGCTGAAGTTCTTCCCCGCCATGCAAGCAGGTGGCCCGGCCATGCTCAAAGCCTGGTCTGGGCCGTTCGGCGATGTGCGCTTTTGCCCGACTGGCGGCGTCACAGCCGCCAATGCGCTCGACTTTTTAGCACTGCCCAACGTGGTGTGCGTAGGCGGCTCTTGGCTCACACCGCCAGACGCACTGGCGCGTGGCAACTGGGCGCAAATCACGGCACTGGCGTTTCAGGCCAGCCGGTTGGTCCGGGTTTAGGTGCTAAAAATGGCTTTAGCCCAATAAATACGGGCGCAAGAAGCTCCTGAATATATAGCAAACTGCGCGCGGTTTGTAGCGCCCAGTAGTCTTCAACAGCTCAAACCAGGTTCAGCCAAATCTCGTTGCGCCGCAAAAACGGCAGTGAAAAGGGGCCGTTATAGCGCGACCATACGGGCTCACCCGTTGTGGCCATGCCCGCTGCCGTCAAGGCGCTGCGCAGTTTTTGCAGCTGCTCTTCATAGGTGCTTTGTGACCAGCTGCCTGAAAAGCGGATCACCGCCACTTTGTTACTTGGCACTTCACGCAGCTTGACGCGCGCATCCATCGGCTCGGGCAGCGTGGCCAGCGTGTAACCCTTGGGCATCACAAACTGCACCAAAAACCCGCCGGGTATAGCGGCCTGGGTCACCGGGGCTGTCATCTCCAGCTTCACGGGGGCTGCTGGTGGCAACGCAGTTTGGGTGACAGGCGCTGTCATTTCAAGTTTGCGCTCGCCCTTGTTTTTGCCAAAAATATAGCCGCCCAAAAAACTGAAACCCTGGTTGCCTGCCTCACTGGCCGGGCCGGGCACGACCACTTCAGCTACAAAGTAGGGCGCGTACTGTCGCACTTCAAAAACGTCGGTGGTTTGCACCACGGTGTAAGCGGGCTCGTCAATAGCGTGGGCTGGCATAGTGGCAATCAGGGTGATGGCGGTGATCAGTAACAGCAAGCTTTTGGTCAAAAACTGGCGGTGCTGGGGCTTGGGGTTTTTTGGCATGGTGGTTTGTTCAGTTGTGCGGGTTCAGGTATTTGAATGCACGGCAAGCCAATCACTTGCCAGAGCGACCCTTTGCCCCCAGAGTAATCAGGCCTTTGCCGATGTAGTCGTCAAACTGAATTTTCGGCAAAGCCGTTAAACCGGCCACGCCATCGCCCGCGTCCCAGCTCAGTGTGGCACTTTCAGCGGCCAGCGTCACCTCAACCGGGCCGCGGGGGATTTCAATCGGTGCCCCTTCGCCGGGCCTGTAGGTCACGCAGCCCACGATCATGCCGGGTTGCGGGGTGGGCTCTGCTGTCGTTGGTGGAGCTGTGGGTGGATCTGTTTGTGGGGTTGCCTGGTTAGCTAATAGAGTCATTCAATTCTCCTGAAAACTTTATTTAATCAGCTTGTCAAGTAAAAATGTGTCAGTCAACAGCGGTTTTAGTTGCAAGATGACCCTGAAAAATCACGCGACGCCCATCGCCACAAGCACCCACCACACACCTAAGCCTATGCAAATATTTTTCTCCAACGCGCACGCAGCACACGCGCCTGAGTTCGAATTTTTTCGCGGCGAGCGCGTTGCCTGCTTTGAAGCGCCAAGCCGAGCCGAGTTTGTCCGCACCGCGTTGATCCAAAGTGGGCGGGTATTGACTGAACCCACCCACGACAGCAGCGCCGTGCTCAAGCAGGTTCACACGGCGCGCTATCTCGATTTTTTAGCCACCGCCTGGGGCACCTGGCTGGCGCTTGACGCAGCCAACGCGACTCGTCAACCCTTCCCGTCGGTGTGGCCCGTGCGCAGCCTGCGCAGTGATGTGCAGCCCGTCAACTTTATTGCGCAATTGGGGCTGTATTCCATGGACAACGGCTGCCCGATTTCAAGCGGTACCTGGGCCGCAGCCAAGGCGGGCGCTGATGCCGCTGTGAGTGCGGCGGTAGCTTTGCAAGCTGGCGAGCGCGCTGCTTTTTGCGCTACCCGCCCGCCGGGCCACCATGCGGGCAGCGACTTTATGGGTGGGTACTGCTTTTTGAACAACGCTGCCGTTGCCGCACAGGCATTGCTCGCCGGTGGCTGCAAGCGCGTTGCCAGACTCGACGTGGACTACCACCACGGCAACGGCACGCAGAGCATTTTTTATGAACGCGCTGACGTGCTTTTTGTCAGCCTGCACGGCGATCCGCTGACTGAATTTCCGTTTTATCTGGGTAACGCAGATGAAGTTGGCAGCGGCGCTGGCCACGGCTTTAACCTCAACTTACCGCTGGCGGCTGGCAGCACCGCTGCACAGTGGTTTGACGCGCTTGAGGCGGCTTGCACGCGGGTGGCGCGCCACAACGCGGACGCGCTGGTGGTGTCACTGGGCCTGGACACGTTTGCGGGCGATCCAATTTCAACCTTTGCGCTGTTGGCTGGGGACTTCAGCCGACTGGGTGCGCGTCTCAAGTTGCTGGGTTTACCCATTGTGTTTATCCTGGAGGGTGGTTACGCAGCGGCTGAGCTTGGCAGCAACGTAGCCAATGTGCTGGATGCGTTTGAGGCCTAGGCTTCTAGCTCACCCATTCAAAACCGCCTGATGCCAGACCATCAAGCGCATACGGCCCAATGGCCGCGCGAATCAAGCGCAGGCAGGGCAGGCCGACAGCGGCTGTCATGCGCCGCACCTGGCGGTTACGGCCCTCGGTAATGGTCAGTTCCAGCCAGGCTGTCGGAATGTTTTGCCGCACCCGCACGGGCGGCGTGCGCGCCCACAGCGCGGGCGGCTCGTCAATCTGGCGGGCTTTGGCCGGTAGCGTGATGCCATCGTTCAGCTGCACACCGGCCCGCAGCGCCTCAAGCGCCGCATCGGTCGGCGTGCCCTCGACCTGCACCAGGTAAGTTTTTGGCATCTTGAAGCGCGGGCTGCTGATGCGCGCCTGCAAAGCGCCGTCACCCGTTAGCAGCAGCAAGCCCTCACTGTCGGCGTCCAGCCGCCCGCAGGCGTAGATGCCTGGCAGGTCAATAAAGTCCTTCAGCCCCCGCCAGCGCCCTTCAGGCGTGAACTGGCTCAGCACGCCATAGGGTTTATTGAATCGAAGCAGATTGCTTGCGTCCACGGTTAAAACGACGAGCCTGGTTCACTTAAAAAAGCAAGCTCTTCAGCAGTTGACGCGCGGCCAAGCACAGCATTGCGGTGCGGGTAGCGGCCAAACCGGGTGATGATGGCCTGGTGGCGCAGCTCAAAGTCCAAGTTGTTTTCTAGGCCCGGCTCCGCAAACAACTGCACGGCCTGCGCATGAATCAGCGCTGACTCGCTGTGCATGTAAGGCATGTAGGCAAAGCGGCGCTGGGCCGTGCTTAAAAGCTGACCCTGCCCGCTGGCAACCAGCTCTTGCGCCAGGCTAAGAGCCAAAGCATCTTGCGCAAAAGCGCGCGCCGTGTCGCGGTACACGTTGCGTGAAAACTGGTCCAACACAATGATTTCAGCCAACCGGCCTTCAGCCGTAGCGCGCCAGGCAAACAGCTCGCAGCGCGCTGCAGCATCCAGCGTTGCGCCAAAACGCGTGCGAATCGTCTCGTCAAGTGCAGCGTCTTTGGCAAAGTGCTGCTTGTCTGTCAGCTCGTCAAACCAGAAGGTGAGGATGTTTTGGGCTTGCATGGCGGGTTTTTGGGGTTTCGGGGCTGTTTCGGGGCTATTTTTAGCTGTTTTAGGGTATCAAATAGGGTTCTAGACCAATGAATACGGGCGCAAGCAGCTATTAAATATATAGCATTTAAGTTGGTACTTACAGGTGACACACAGGCGATGCTAACCGCTACCTGGCCAGGTCTGGCGCTGCGATATGCTGGAGAGTCCAACAAAAACCCAGGAGACGCTCATGAAACCCCTTCGCTTACTTACCCACGTGCTGGCTTGCGTCGCACTGTTGCATGGCACGGCGCACGCCCAGCTAGCCCCGTCGCCCAACGCCGCCGTGCAAGCCGCTGCCGCTGCACAAAAGCAGCCACTGCTCGACTCACTGCGCGAGTTTGTCAACATTGAAACCGGCAGCCGCGACCATGAGGGCATTACCCAGGCGACCGAGCTGCTGGGCAACAAGCTGCGTGCACTGGGCGGGCAAATCGAGTTTATTGAGCCGCAAGAGGCCACCAATTACCGCATGATGGACACGCCCGACAAGATTGGCCGCATGGTCAAAGCCACTTTCAAGGGCACGGGCACCAAGCGCATTCTGCTGATCGCCCACATCGATACCGTGTACCCCAAAGGCATGGGGGCCAAGCAGCCGTTCCGGATCGACGGCGACAAGGCTTACGGCCTGGGCATATCTGACGACAAGCAGGGCGTGGCGATGATCGTGCATATCGTCGCCATGCTGCGAGCGTTGAACTTCAAGGAATACGGCACGCTGACCGTGCTGGTCAATGGCGACGAAGAAATCAGCTCCCCCGGCTCACGCGCCGAGCTGATCAAAGCCGGCAGCGAGCACGATGCCGTGCTGTCGTTTGAAGCCACACGCACCCACAGCGACAAGCTGTCGCTCGCCACCAGCGGCATCGCGTCGGTAGAGCTGAAGGTAGAAGGCCGCGCATCCCACGCAGGCGCTGCGCCGGAGCGCGGCGTGAACGCGCTGTACGAGTTGTCGCACCAAATCATGCAAATGCGCAACCTGTCGCAAAACGACAAGGGGCTCAAACTCAACTGGACGGTCGCCCAGTCAGGCACCAACCGCAACGTGATACCCGCCTACGCCACAGCCCAAGCCGACGTGCGCGTGGTGCGCGTGGCCGACTACGACGGCATTGAGGCAACCGTGCGTGAAAAAGCCAAAACCCAGCTGCTGCCAGAAGCCAAAGTCACCGTGGTGTTTGAGCGCCGCCGCCCACCCCTGGAAGCCACAGCCGCCAACCGCAAACTGGCCGCCTACGCCCAAACCATCTACGCCGAGCTGGGCCGCAAACTAGAAGTTGACGCGGAACCCGAAGGCGGCGGCACCGATGCAGCCTTTGCCGCCCTCAAAACCAAAGCCCCGGTGATCGAACGCTTCGGCCTGCAAGGCTTTGGCGGCCACACCGCCGACAACGAATACGTGTTGCTAGAGACGATTGAAGCGCGGCTGTACCTGGCAGCGCGGGTGGTGATGGATGTTTCGCGGGGCAGGGGACTTTGACACAAGCTGACGCCCCTACTGCTACCAGCCGAGCCGACGAACCCTTTCCAGACCACCACAACGACCTGGTAGCCACGCTGAAGTTTGCCTGGCAAATGGTCGGGCGTGGTGTGCAAGACCGGCGCTCGGCCTTTCACACGCCCGTGCTGGCCACGCAAGGCGCCGACGGCCCGCAGGCGCGCGTGCTGGTGCTACGCGCGGCGGATGTGGCCCTGCGCAGCCTGACGTTTCATACCGACACCCGCAGCGCCAAGCTGCCTGAGCTGGCAAACGATGGTCGCGTGGCTGTGACTTTTTATGACGCGGCCCGCAAGGTACAACTGCGGTTGAACGGCGTGGCCAGCGTGCATGCCAATGACGCGCTAAGCCGCCAGCGCTGGGCGGCGTCGCGCCCCAGTTCACTGCGCTGTTACCTGGGCGCGCAGCCCGGTGCAGCAAGTAGCACGCCCACCAGCGGCTTGCCAGCACAGGTTGAAGGGCGCGAGCCAGAGCTGCATGAGCTTGTCATTGCCGAGCCAAATTTTGCAGCGCTCCAAGTCGCCGTGCAGCGCCTGGAATGGCTGCACCTGCACACACGTGGCCAGCGGCGGGCTTTGTTTAGCTGGGCCGATGGTGGTGAGCAAAGCAGCTGCACGATGCAGTGGCTGAATCCGTAGGCTGCTTGCACTTAGCTGCAGCTTGCTGCGCTGGAGCAGCGGCAAGCAGTGACCGGCGCGCGGTAAGGCTTAGAAGTTGGGTTGGAATTGTGAGAATTGTGTGGCGGGCTGACTTTAAAGATTCCACCGGCTGAACCCCACGTGAGGTTTGTCGTTTTCAATTCGGGGCTACAAAGAAGGCTGCTCGCGCACCCACACCAGCAGCAAATTATTGGCGGGCATGGCGTGCCTTGCTGCCAGGCGTAGCCCCGCTTTAGCTGCCTGCACCTTGACATCTTCAATCCGGCGAATGCCCCAGGCCGGGTTAGTTTCGCGCAGGCTCTGGTCAAACGCCAGATTTCCGGGTGAAGTAGGTACGCCATCTTCAAAATAAGGCCCGTAAGTGATGAGCCGACCGCCAGGCGCAAGGTGCTGCGTGCTCCCGCGCATCAGTGCGGCGCAGGTAGCCCACGGCGAGATGTGCAGCATGTTGGCGCAGTAAATCAAGTCAAAAAGCTGCTGGCCAGGCAACCAGTTGGGAGCCATCACGTCAATCACCACCGGGGAACGCACGTTGCGCACGTCTTGTTCGGTGACCCAGGCGTTGATCGACCCAAACCCGTCTGGCTGTGCATCGCTGGGCTGCCAGGCCCAGCCCGGCATGCCAGCGGCAAACCAGGCCACATGCTGGCCGGTGCCTGAAGCAATCTCCAGCGCATTGCCACGCTCGGGTAAAACTCTCAAGAGCACCTCAAGAATCGCCTGCTTGTTGCGGTCAGCGGCGGGGCTGTAGTCGGGTGACGTCATGGGCTATTTTGATGAGGCAGCGCCTCACCCCAATAGTGAAACGTAAATGGCTTGGGCCCCGGCAAATACCCGGTTTCAAGACCTGGCAGCTTAAAGCCCGCACCCCGCAGCAGCGCAGGAATGTCGCGGCCCAGGTGGCAGCCGCCGGCCACCTTGCCCCACAACGGCTGCAGCCGCTCTTGCCAACGCGCCACCGACGCATCGGGCGCGTGGCCGTGCTCACAAAACAGCAGCTTGCCCGTTGGTTTGAGTACGCGGTGCATCTCCAGCAGGGCGCTGTGCGCATCAGGAATGGTGCACAGCGTGTAGGTGATCAGCACCGTGTCAAAGCTCGCATCTAGCAGCGGAATTTTTTCTGCTGACAGGCCAACCAGGTCAACGGGCAGCCCGGCCCTGGCAATGCGTTCCAGCGCCAGCGGGTGCATTTGCAGCGCCGGGTCCAGGCCAGTGATGTTCGTGACCTGCTGCTTGTTGTAGTGGCGCATGTTCAAACCGGTGCCAATGCCCACCTCAAGCACGCGCCCCACAGCTTGCGGCACCACCAACTGGCGCATGCGGCTGATCATCGGCATGCCGCAGGCCAGGTCCAGCGCCGTGGGCAGAATGTGGCGCTCGTACCAGTTGGGCAGCATCACTGCCTGGCCTGTGCGTCCTCTTTGGCCCGCATTTTGGCGGCGATGTAGTCGCCGTGTTTGACATGCAGCAGGCCTGCAATTTTGCTGATCAGGTGGTTCTCGTTCTCGTTAAGCGAGCCGTCGGCGTAAGCCACTTGCCACATGAACTCCACCACCTGAATCTTTTGCTCCTGGGTAAAGCTGTCGTTCATCAGGCTGGTAAAGCTGAAGTAATCGTTCGCGCTTTTGGCGGTTTGTTCGGCTTGCACCATCAGCTGCGCCAACGCGTCCTCGCTCAATGCAAAGCGCTTGCGCAAGGCACTCAAAGCCTGCGCGCGCTCAGCCCCGCTCAAGGTGTTGTCTGAGCGCATCACGTCAAACAGCAACACAGCCGTGGCCAACTGCGGGTTGCCGCCTGCCTGCGCGGCTGTGGTGCCGTCGGGGATGAAGAAACTGGTGAGCAGGTTTTGCAGGGTGCTGAGCATGGGTTGGGGCTGGGGAGGCTGGTTTGAAAGGCGGATCAATGATAACTATTGCTTGTCGCATTCACGCTGCAAAAGCGTCCAAAGGGGTGCGGCGGTCATTGACTACTTTGTTGGCTAAAACCTAATTTGGTTCCCGCGCTGGATTTGCAAGCGGCTAGCAAAGCATCTGCACCATGCAGTGGCTGAATCCGCAGGTTTTGGAGTTCAACTATCGCAATTAGCTGACACTGCTTCGCGAAGTTTGGCCCACCCGATCTGCCGGCTGCATGCCGATGCCGTTTTAAACTGGATGCATGCCCCCCATCTTCCAGCGTGTTACCGGCTTTGCCACCCTTCAGTTTCACCGCCTTGTCAGCCTCGTCAAACGCTATCCGGTTCGGGCGGCCTTGGCGCTGCCGGCGCTGGTGCTGCTGTATGTGCTGGTACTGATTCCATTCACGCCTGGTGTCGGCGACCTGCGCAAAGCCAAGTCTGAACTGCCGTCGGTGCTGTTGGCGTCTGACGGCACCGTGCTGGCCGAATACCGGCGCCTCAACCGGGCATGGGTGGCACTGGACAAAATATCGCCCCATGTCGTCAATGCGCTGATTGCGACTGAAGACCACCGCTTTTACAGCCACCACGGGATTGACTTTCGCCGGACTCTGGGGGCGCTGGTCAGCACCTTGTCGGGCGAACTGCAGGGTGGCTCCACCATCACCCAGCAACTGGCGCGCAACCTGTACCCTGAAGAAATTGGCCGCGCTGCCACCATCACGCGCAAAGTCAAGGAAGCGGTGACCGCGCTGAAAATCGAGGCGGTTTATTCCAAGGCCGAGATTCTTGAAACGTACCTCAACACCGTGCCTTTTTTGTACAACGCCTTCGGCATTGAAATGGCCGCCCGAACTTATTTCGACAAGTCGGCCGACAAGCTTGATGTGCTGGAAAGCGCCACGCTGATTGGCATGCTCAAAGGCACCAGTTATTACAACCCGGTGCAAAACCCGGAGCGGTCGCTCAAAAGACGTAACCTGGTGCTGGCGCAAATGGCCAAGCATGGCAAGCTGGATCCGGCTCGCCTGGAAGCATTGAACAAGCGGCCGCTGCGGCTGGACTTCGAGCGCCAGGTCGAGCCGATTGGCCCAGCGCCGCATGTGGCGCAGTACTTGCGCAAATGGCTGGTTGGCTGGGCAGACAGCAGGGGCTATAACATTCATGCCGACGGTCTGCGGGTGCGCACCACACTCGACGCCAACATTCAAAAGCTGGCCAACCAGGCGGTGACCCGGCAGCTTGCGCAATTGCAAAAGCTGGCCGACCGGCAGCGCAAGACTAAAGGCGACCCGCCGGTGCTTCAAGCCGGCTTTTTGGCAATGGACCCGCGCAGTGGCGGGATTCGCGCCTGGGTGGGCAGCCGTGATTTTGCGCAAGAACAGTTTGACCATGTCATCCAGGCGCGCCGCCAGCCAGGCTCAACCTTCAAGCCTTTCGTTTACGGCGCAGCGTTCATGCAGGGCATTAGTCCAGACTTCACCTTTATCGACCAGCCGGTGGCCATCACTTCTGGCGGTGGTGATGTGTGGTCACCCAGCGATGACACGCCGCCTACCTATCAGCCCACCAGTCTGCGCGATGGCCTGGCTTATTCCAAAAACACCATCACCGCCCAGCTGGTTCAAAAAATCGGGCCTGAGAGCGTGGGGGCTCTTGCCCAGGCGCTTGGGGTCAGGCAAAGCAAGCTCGACCTGGTGCCGTCGCTGGCGCTGGGCACCAGCCCTGTGACACTGCTGGAAATGGTGACTGCCTACGGCACCATTGCCAACGGCGGTGCTTACCAAACGCCTTTTCTGGTGGCCAGCGTCGAAGACCGCAACGGCAATTTGCTTGAAGCCTTTGCGCCGGTGCGTGAGTCAGCACTGGCCATGCCGCGCGCCACATCTTTGGTGCTGGTGGACGCGATGCGCGGCGTGATTGACCAGGGCACTGGCAGCGCGATTCGCCAGCGCTATGGCATCCAGGCCGATGTGGCCGGCAAAACCGGTACCACGCAGGACTACACCGATGGCTGGTTCATCATGATGAACCCCCAGCTGGTGGCGGGAGCGCGCGTGGGTTTTAACGACAACAGCGACACCATGGGCTCCTGGGGGCAGGGCGCCCGCAGCGCGCTGCCCATCGTCGGGGATGTGTTTCAGGGCGCGTTTAAGAGCCGCTGGCTTGACGCCAATGCCCAGTTCGACATCCCGCGCAGAATACGGCCGCCGCCTCAGCCGTTTCCAGAAGGCGAGCAGCCGCAACCGCAAAACGACCCATTGGGGGACATTATCAACAGCATTTTTGGCAAATTGCTGAAGCAAATTCAGTAACGGCGGCTGTTAATCAGCTGAGGATTTAATTCGTTGATTGGGGTCAGACCTCAGGCATTTTCATTTTTAGGCCGTATCCATAGTGCAAAGGATAAGTTCCTACAGCGGCTCAGCGTCTGCGCCGGTCTTTGCCTGAGTTAGGAGGGCGGAAACTAATTTTTGGACTGGCTGACATGTTGTCGGCTGGCCACACCCAAAGGAGATTCCAGATGAACAGCTACGTTATTTCTTCGGACAAGGTCGAAGGCACCTCGGTCTACAACGGCAACGGTGACAAGCTCGGGTCAATCGATGAGCTGATGATCGACAAGCGTTCTGGCGTGGTTCGTTACGCAGTGATGGAGTTCGGCGGCTTTCTGGGGATGGGCACCGATCGCTACCCCCTTCCCTGGAGCATGCTGAAATATGACACCAGCCTTGATGGCTATGTTGTGCCGGTTGACAAGTCGCAGCTCGAAAAGGCGCCGCGATACGCGGAAAGCGAAATGCCTGATTACTCTGACGCTTACGGGCAGAAGGTGTATGGTCACTACGGCGTTAACTGGATGTAGTTCCTGAAGGCTGCAGCAGCCAGGTCATTTCGAGCAGCTCGATAGACTGACCAAATAGGCACCTGGCTTACGGCATAAGCGGATGGTGCTGCAAAAACTGCAGCAAACCGTCAGCCAGGGATGTTCTGCCGGGTCCAGCGCACGATGTCGCTGGCGCTCATGGCACCGGCCTGGCGGGCCACCTCAAAGCCATTGACGAACAGCGCCAGCGTCGGAATGCTGCGGATCTGGTAGCGCGACCCCAGAGCCTGCTGCGCCTCGGTGTCTACCTTGGCCACGCGCACGCGGGGCTCCAGCTGGTCGGCAGCCTGCACGTAGCTAGGAGCCATCTGGCGGCACGGGCCGCACCACGGTGCCCAAAAGTCCACCAGCAGCGGGATCTGGTTGCGCTGCAGGTGCTTGTCAAATGCGGCCTCGGCCAGGTCAACCGGCTTGCCGGTGAACAGCGGCTGCTTGCACTGCCCGCAGTCAGGCGCGCTGGCAAGCTGGTCCGCACGCACGCGGTTGGTGGTTTGGCAATGGGGGCAGACGATGTGCAGGGATTCGCTCATACGGGCTAGCTGGTGGCTGGTGGGTTGGAATGCAAGGCTTGCCGGGCAGCCCTGCCTGAATCGGGGACGACTTCCAATTATCCACTCCTATTTTCATAGCTGCTTGCGCCCGTATTCATTGACTTTTAGGCCTAAAACATAGGTAAAAACAGGCCAAAAATGGCATTTCAGAGCTTTTTTGAGGCTGAACCTGCCTCAAGGCGGTCTTTTGACGTCAAAAACCGGCTGTTTACACCATCAAAAGTAGCAAAAAACCAATGAGTACGGGCGCAAGCAGCTCCTGTATTGATAGCTTTGGGAGACTAATTGGAGTCTGACCCCAATTTTTCCAACTTTCACTCCGATTTTCACTCTTTGGGTTTGATACCCCTTCTTACACACCAGTTCGTTGGATTGCTGGTGCAACGGCAATCGGGAGCCTGGCTAGGCTCCTTTAGGAACGGGTTTGCGCGCAAGTTCGGACATTAGAGCAGTGTAGATTCCGTAGAGACTCTGTGTGAATTCCGCTGGTTCGTCATCCACTGCCGTCTGTGCAAGCACAAGCCGCAGTTGGGGCGCGATGATCACGTACTGGTTGTGATGTCCGCGCATCGAAAAAACTCTTCTCTGTCGGTAGGCCTCTACCCAAGTGAGGTAACCGTATCCAGAGTGTGAGGTGGCAACCTTTGGCTGAAGATGCCCATCCGCGACGCTAACTGTGGTCATCTTCTGGAGCCAATCGCGCGAGACGATCTGCTTGCCATCGTAGCTGCCGTCATCGGCAAGGAGCAGCCCAAACCTTGCCCAATCTCGCAGCGTGGCGCTGAAGCCAACGCAGCCGATCTCCATGTTCTTGGAGTCGATCATCCAAGTCGCGTCGGACTCCGCCCCCATCGGTTTCCAAAGCCTTTCCTGCGCGAATTCTGTAAGCGGCATCGCTGTCACGCGTCGTAGCACATGTGAGATGGTGAGAGGGGCGAACTCGTTGTAGTTGAAGCGGGCGCCCGCGCCTTCCTCCCGCGCATTCCACCCCCGCACCAATTCGAGGGTATCTGAGGTTCTTGTGAGCAGGTTGCGCCCATAGATTTGGTCTAGGTCACCGAGAGGACCGGTCTTGTGCACCACACGAGCGCCTGTCGACATCTGCAGCAGGTCTTTAAGCTTGGTGTCTCCATGAAGAGTGCCAGCCAGCTCAGGAGCGTATCGTGAGGCAAGGTCATCGACTGAGTTGATTGGCCCGCTATCGACGGCGATTCCCGTCAGTGTGCCCAGCACTGTTTTCGTCATCGACCATCCGTGGAATTGCATGGCCGGTTGCCGGTCATAGCCATACCCCTCGTAGAGAAGGCGATCGCCCTGGAGGGCCAGCAGCCCGGTCACCGCAAATCTCGCCTTGTGATCGGCGAGGCGTGCCAGAAGCTCGGCTGAAAGAGGCTGCGTGTCGCCCGCGGCATGAGTGAACGGTCGGGGACTCGGGCTTGAAGCCAATAGCCGGGTGGATCTTGTGCTCCGCAGATCGCTGTAATTTCCCACTCTGTATGGCTTTGTATCCCAAGCACGCCCGCTCTTGGGGTAGCCAGCCGATTTACCTTGCCCAGATTCGTCTGGGCTGGCCCATGACGGACAGAATACCGCCAAGCCGGCAGCGGCGATAGCTTTGCGAGTAAACACGCGTTTTGAAAAGTCCACAGCTACCCCATGCATTGTTAAGCTTGACATTTTCGATGTTGAGCCGAAAAGGCGTCAAGGGATTGCCGTCTCCGGCGGGTATGAATTGGGGTCACACTCCAATTAAAAATCCATTCAAACCGATCACGTAATCGATCATGCTGCTTTTCTATATTCCAAAGGCAGCAGGCCCTCTTTCTTCGCATCCAGCAAAACAATCTCAACTATCGAGCCGTCTTCGGCATAGCTGATGTTGGTATGCCAGTCTTGCGAAACCTCGCGCACGATCTGCTTTTCAGACACGCGGATTTGCAAGATGTCGTCGTTCTCGAAGTAAATACTTTTCATGGTTGAGGCTCCCAATGGTGCATGATGGTTTTGACCACAAATACATTGTCAATCACAGCGGCTACACAAAGCAAGTTGTCTGTGCGGTCAGGCAGGTGCTTGTACAGCCAGTAATGAAGGCCACCAGCTTCTTTGACGGTTCCGCTGTCAATAATTTCCAAAACCTGTTCAAGGTTAATTTGTCTTTCCGCCATTCGCTGAATGGCGTGCTCCGTCAATACAACTTGCAAATTAAAACGGGTGCTGTGCATCACTTTCCCCAACTATCCTTCAACCCCACAGCCAAATTAAACACCAGCTTCCCCGCCGCATGATCCACCCGATCAGCCGCAAAGTAGCCATGCCGCTCAAACTGAAACTTGTCGTCGGCCTTGGCCGTTGCCAGTGATGGCTCAACCACTGCTTGCATTACTGTCAAGCTGTTGGCATTCAAGTTCTGCAAGAAGTCAACGCCGCCTGCTTCGGGGTGCGCTTCTTTGAACAATCTTTCGTACAGGCGCACTTCGGCTTGCAGGGCGTCGGCCACGGCTACCCAAGTGATGACCCCTTTGACCTTGACGGCATCTGAGCCGGGCGTGCCGCTTTTGGTGTCGGGGGTCAAGAGGGCTTGAACCTCAGTGACTTTGCCTGCGGCGTCTTTGGTACAGCCTGTGCATTCGATGACGTGGCCGTATTTCAGCCGCACCTTGTTGCCGGGGAACAACCTAAAAAAGCCTTTGGGCGGTGTTTCTTCAAAGTCTGTGCGTTCTATCCACACCTCTTTACCGATTTTGAAATGGCGTTTACCCAGGTCGGGGTGGTGCGGGTGGATTGGAGCAGAACACTCATCCAACACGCCACCGCCATGCAGCTCGTCCCAATTCGTCAACACCAGTTTGATCGGGTCCAGCACGGCCATGGCGCGTGGGGCTGTGCCGTCTAGCGTTTCGCGCAGGCAGCCTTCCAGTGTGCTGTAGTCAATCCAGCTGTCGCTTTTGGTCACGCCTATGCGTTCGGCAAACAGTTGCAGCGCCTCGGGTGTGTAGCCACGGCGGCGCAGGCCGACTATTGTTGGCATGCGGGGGTCGTCCCAGCCTGATACTTTGCCTTCATTCACCAACTGCGCCAGCTTGCGTTTGCTGGTTAGTACGTAGGTTAGGTTCAGCCGTGCAAATTCGTATTGGCGGGGGTGGGGCGTGGCTATCAGGCCGCCTTCACACAATCTATCAAGCAGCCAGTCATAAAACGGGCGCTGGTCTTCAAACTCCAGCGTGCAAATGCTGTGGGTGATTTGCTCCAGCGCGTCTTCAATCGGGTGCGCATACGCGTACATGGGGTAAATGCACCACTTGTCACCGGTGTTGTGGTGGTGCGCGCGGCGTATGCGGTAGATGGCCGGGTCGCGCAAATTGATGTTGGGGCTGGCCATGTCGATCTTGGCGCGCAGCACGGCAGCACCATCGTCAAGTTTTCCGTCTTTCATTTCTCTTAGCCGAGCCAAGTTCTCGGCGACAGTGCGTGTGCGGTATGGGCTGTCAACACCCGGCTT
>JANNVB010000047.1:0-32848 GCA_031414215.1 Polaromonas sp.
GCCAATAACCAAAGAAGGAGAACTCACACCAATAGCTTGAACTTCATACTTATCCACAGCCGCTTTGCAAGGCTTTAAACTGCAGCAGGTGGGGTCAATATTGGATTGAAAGAGGGGGTCAAATTTGGATGGAAATCAACATGCCGCCCAGGTTCCTAGCGGCATGTTTGAGGTCGCAAATCGCGACTTCAATTGGAGTACTCGGCATTTTGACATGGGAAAATGCAATGCATATGCGGTATGCAACTAGCATACGCTAGTGATAGTTGATGTTTTGTGTAATAATTATTCAAAATGCATATTGCATAAATCAAAATGAAATCAACAGGAATCAAAGCAAGGCTGGCGCAGGCGCAATGGTCACTCAAGCCGCAAGACCTGGCCATGGCGTTCAAGCTGGTCTGTCTGGCGGGGCAAAAGCTGCCTTATGTGGCGCTGGGGCAGGCCATGCACATGTCGCAGTTCGAGGCGCATGCCTGCATGGCGCGCTTGAGTGGGGCCAGGCTGCTGACAGAAGTGAACGATGCCCCGGCGCTGGTGATGGCCGCATTCCGGCCCATGGTGCTGCAAGGCGCAGCATATTTCTTCCCGGCCGTGCGCGGCGAGATCACCATGGGCTTCCCGACGGCTTATGGTGTTGAGCCGCTCAAGTCTAAAGTGCTGTTTGCCGATGAGACGCCGCCAGTGTGGCCACACGCAGATGGGCCTGTGCGCGGCAGCATGTTGTTGCCGCTGTACCCCAAGCTGCCGTTGGCTGCGATTGCTGACACGCCGTTTTATGAGCTGTTGGCGTTGTTTGATGCCTTGCGAATCGGCCAAGCGCGTGAGCGGGAGATGGCACGCCAATTGTTAGAGGAGCGGTTGAGCTGATGGCTGCGTTTAACAACCCTAATTTGGCTATTCTTGAATTGGTTGCAACAGCATTGGGCCCTGTGTGCGACAGCGTGATTTTTGTGGGTGGTTGTGCGACTGGCTTGCTGCTGACGCAGGAGCGGCCTGATCGCATCCGCATCACTGAAGATGTGGACATCGTGGCCCAAGCGCTGACGATTCACGACTACCACGCCATCGAGGCACGCGTTCGCGCTCAGGGCTTTAGCAACGACATGCGACCTCAAGCGCCTATTTGCCGTTGGGTTTACAAAAATGTGACGCTTGATTTGATGCCGACGGTGAAAGAAATTCTTGGTTTTGCCAACCGTTGGTATCCGCATGCGTTGCAAACAGCCACGCCGGTGACCTTGCCTGGCGGCATCACCATCAACATGATCAGTGCGCCCGCTTTCATCGGCACGAAGCTGGAAGCTTTCAACGACCGTGGCAAGGATGCTTATGGCAAACCAGATTTTCCGGGTAGCCATGACCTAGAAGACATCATCACCGTGGTTGATCGGCGACCTGAGCTGCTGAGCGAATGCCGACTTGAGACGGCAGAACTGCGCAACTATCTCTCCGCAGAGTTCAAGGCTATGTTTGCGAACCGTGAGTTTGAACCCAGCCTGTCGGGGCACTTGCCGGGGGACACTTTTAGTCAGCAGCGTGTCAAACCGCTTGTGGATGTGCTTCGCGAGCTGTCAAATCTTCAATGTTGAGAAACCGCGCGAAGCAAAAGTCACGCGCTATGCAACCCCACCCACCACCCGCACCAGTGGCTTCCCAACCAACCAAGCCTCCAAACACTCAGTAACACCCGCCGCAAAGCGTTGGTACACCGGCTCGGTGACAAAGCCCAGGTGCGGGGTTAGCAGCACGTTGGACAACTGGCGCAGCGGGTCGTTTGGCGGCAGGGGTTCTGTGTCGAACACATCAAGTGCCGCAAAGCCGGGTTGGCTTTTTTCCAGTGCTTTGACCAATGCTTCGCTGTCAATTAAGGCTGAGCGTGAGGTGTTGACGAGCAAGCTGCCCGGTTGCATGAGCGCCAGCTTTTCAGCGTTCAGCAACTGCTGGGTCGCGGCGGTGGCGACCAAATGCAGGCTGACGACTTTTGAGGTGGCCAGCAGCTCGTCCAGTGGCACAAAGGTGGCGCCTTTTTCAAGGGCGCGTTCGGCTGTCATGCGCGGGCTCCAGGTGATGACTTTCATCCCCAGGGCGTTACCCACTTTGGCCACGCGACCGCCGATTTCGCCCAGGCCGATCAGCCCCAAGGTTTGGCCGTGCAGCACGCCTGCCAGGGGCTCGGCTGTGGCTGCACGCCATTGGCCGCTCCGCAGCAGGGCGGTTTGTTGTTCCAGCTGGCGGGTGGCGGCCAAAATCAGCGCCCAGGTCAACTCGCAGGTGCTGTCTTTCGACGGCCCCCATTCGGTGTGGCTGACGGGCACGCCACGCGCTGCAAACGCTGCCAGGTCGATGGTTGAATTGCGTGAGCCAGTAAACACCAGGTAGCGCAGCTTGGGTAACTTGCCCAACAGTACGGCGTCAAACGGGGTGCGGTCGCGCACTAACACGGCTGCGTCAACGTCTTTTAACGCTGCCACCAATGCGTCGCCTTGCAGCGGCAGGTGGTGCACCGTCACGTCGGCCTCTGCGTCAATGGCTTGCCAATTACCCAAGCGGCGCAGGCCTTGCTCCAGGTCGCCGAGGATGGCGATTTTTGGGCGCGTCATGGTTATTTCCGTTCCGGCACAGCCAAGGCAACCAGTGCCTTAACGTCGGCCGCGTTGCCAATAGCCCAGCAGGCGTTGATAAGTTCGCTGGTACGGCCTGCGCCTAAAACCAAGTCTGACATGCCTTGAAACTTGGCTTCCAGTTGTGTGTCGCTCATCGGGTTTTTCAGTGACCCAATCGCGTGCTCTACAAACACGTGGACGCGGCGGCCATCTAGCAGCACGGCGGTCACGTCGGCGCTGGCTTCGTCGATCGAATCATCGACCGTGGCAACCACCTTGCGGCGCAGCGCCACCATGTCGGGCCGAGTCACCACCGCATCTGAAAACTCGTCTTCAGCCGCAAAGCCAAACGTCAAGCCCGCAGCGCAGCCGTGATACACGCTGAACTTGGCCTGCAAGCCGTCTTGCGGTTCTTTTTTACCGGTGAGTTCCAGCACCAGTGAATGCACTTTCAGCTCGATGCGGTCGATCTGCTCGGGCGTCACGCCTTGCTTGCGCAATTGGGCACATGCATCAATGCTGGGGTGAATCACGATGCCGCAGGCAAACGGTTTGTAGCTGTTAAACGATATCTCAAAGCGCTCGCCCAGCTCGTGGGTGATCTCGCTCCAGTCGTTCTTGGTCGATATGGTTTGCATCATGCCGCGGGGTGCTTCTAGTGCTTTGGGGCTGGCGGTAAAGCCTTTGCTGGCCAGCAGGGCGGACATCAGTCCCGCACGGGCTGCGCCGCCGGGGTGAAAGGGCTTGGTCATGGTGCCAAACTGCTCGCGCATGCCGATGGGTTGCGAGGCGGCAATGCCCAGCGCCATCGCGGTTTGGGCCACGTCGAGTTTGAGCAAACGCGCACACGCCGCCGCTGCACCCAGCGTACCGGTGGAGCCGGTGATGTGCCAGCCCCGGTCGTAATGGTCAGGGTACATGGCATTGCCGACGCGGCAGGCCACGTCAATGCCAATCACCAGCGCGTCAATCACCTCGCGGCCTGAGTTACCCAAGTGTTCAGCCATCGCCAGCACGGCGGATGCGACTGGGCCAGCCGGGTGAATGATGGTTTTCAGGTGGGTGTCGTCAAAGTCAAAGGTGTGCGACGTGATGCCATTGACCAGGGCCGCGCTGGCCATGTCGACCTTGCCACTGCGACCCAAAACGCTGGCTTGCTCTGCGGGCTGCAGCATGTTGACAGCGGCAAGTGCTGCGTCAGCCGCCTCGTGGCGCGCTGCACCCACAGCGCAACCCAGCCAGTTCATGAAAGTGCGGTGCGCTTCGTGGTCAACAGCGTCGCTCCAGCCTTTTGACGGATGGGTGGCGACAAACTTGGCCAGAACCTGGGTAATGGGGGGAGCGTTGTGGTCGGCGGCGACCTGGGTATTGCGGGCCATGGGTGTTTCAATCAAGGTAAAAATTCGCTACATATTTAGTAGCTGCTTGCGCCCGTATTCATTGGGCTAGAGGCCAATTTGATGGGTAATTTGAACTGTTTTTGACCGTTTTTAGCCGTTTTTCAGCTGTCCAGCTCAATTTTGCGGTCTTTGGCCAGCTTGGTCCAACGGGCGATGTCTGACTTAATGAAAGCGGCAAACTCGTCAGGCGACATCACGATGGGCTCAATCGCCTCGACTGACAGCTTTTCACGCAAATCAGGCGCACGCAGCACGGTTGCCAGTGACTCATTGAGCTGTTTGACAATGGGTGCTGGCATACCTGCCGGGCCCACCACGCCGTACCACTGCTGCGCATCAAAGCCTTTAAAGCCTGATTCATCGAGCGTGGGCAAGTCCTTAAATTGCGGATGTCGCTTTAACCCCGTTACCGCCAGCGGCCGCACCCGTCCTGATCTGATATGCGGCACGGCGGCTGCCAGCCCTGGGAACATGGCCTGCGTTTGGCCGCCCATCAAGTCGGTAAAAGCGGGTGCAATGCCGCGGTACGGGATGTGCACCATGAACGAGTTGACCTGCTGCTTGAACAATTCCATCGTCAAGTGCGTGAGCGAGCCTTGGCCGGCAGAGCCGTAGCTGAGCTTGCCGGGGTTTTTGCGCAAGTACTCGACAAATTCTTTCACCGTGGTCACGGGCAGCGCACTGTTGACGACCAGCACATTCGGCGTGGCGCCAATCATGCCAATCGCGGTGAAGTCTTTGACTGCGTCATACGGAAGCTTGCGCGTGGCCGGGCTGGTGCCGTGGGTCGCCACATAACCTTGCAGCAGGGTGTAACCATCAGGCGCGGCTCGGGCTGTGGCCTGGCAGGCAATCACGCCGCCACCACCGCCCTGGTTGTCAACAACAAAGCTTTGTTTGAGCAGGTTGCCCCAGCGCTCGGTCACGGTGCGGCCGACCATGTCGCTGCCGCCGCCAGCGGAGACAGGCACGATGTAGCGAATCGATTTGTTGGGGTAAGCGGCTTGGGCATGCACAAGACTGGGTGCAAAAATAAGTGCCGGTGCGGCTTGCAGCAGGGTGCGTCGTTTCATGGGTTTGTCTCCAGCATTTTGGGGTCACATGCGTTGATTTTTCAGTCTCACATGCATGGTTAGCATGGTAACTAAGCATAACGCATCCCGAAATAATGGCAACCTTGGCGAATGGGCTGCCACCCGGGTTTAAGCTTTGCTCAGGGCAGGCGCTTGTCGTTGGCGGTGTCTTTGACTTCACGCACCTCAACATCGACCACGTCGCTCTGTGGCACCGGTTGACTTGCAAACGGCCAGCCGCCGCGACCGCCTTGTCTGAACTGTTTAAATTGGCTGTAAACCACAAAAGGCGCGGGTTTTTTCCAGGTGATGAGTGACTTCAGCAGGCTAAGCACCACAGCAACCAGCGCTGCCAGCAGCAAGCTGACAGCAAAGACCAGCCCGAAAGCGGCCAGAATGAGCTTGATGATGAACCGAAAAAGTCCGCTGATGAAGTGTTGCATAAGGCTTAAATGACGCTTAAATCGCAGTTTTCAAGCGACCAGCAATTACCAACGCACGCCCAGCTTGCCAAACAGCTTGCTCAAAACAAACAGCGGCCCGACCCACAGGTACTGGATGTCTTCAAAAAACGAAGGCTTTTTGCCCTCTATCTTGTGGCCGATGAACTGCAAAATCCACGCGCCGACAAAAATCGCAACGCTGATGGGCAGCACATTCGCCCCCATCGCCATCACCACTGCCAGCGTCAACGCTGACCACGCCACCATGGTGAGCAAAAAAACCACTGACAGCCGCGCGTAATACACCATGCTGGCCGCCATAAAGGCATAGGCTACATAGGGGTGCAGCGCAAACAACATGCCCACCAGGCTGAGCATGATGAGCGGTATGGCGATGAAGTGAATCACCTCGTTGCGAGGATTTTGATGACTTTGCCCGTAGTGGGTGATGAGCTGGTCTACGCGGCGGGGTTGTGTATCCAGGGATTCAGTGGTGGTGGTCATGTTCGGCTTGGTTTGAGTGGGTAGTCAGACTTTAAACCACAGACCTGCTTTGTCGGGTAGTTTAAAAGCTACAATAATTCATGATTGAACTGCGCCGTTACCAGCTTGCTGATGAAAGCATTCCTGTCACGGATTGGCTACGCAGCTTGCGGGACATTCGGGCACGTGCGCAAATTGAGATTCGCTTGCGTCGGGTCTCGGCAGGTAATTTTGGTGATTGCAAGTCGGTGGGTGAAGGTGTTGGTGAACTGCGGGTCGACTTGGGCGCTGGTTACCGCGTGTACTACGCAAAGCACGGGCAAACGCTGATCATTTTGTTATGTGGCGGCGACAAGGGCTCACAGCAAAACGACATCACGCAGGCCAAGGGTTATTGGGCAGACTGGAAACGGAGAAATTCATGAAAAAAGCAATGACAGCATCGGTGTCTCACACCGACGAAACCATCAAAGAATTGCGCGCTGATCGGCAGTTTGCAGTTGAATATTTAAAGGCTGCGCTTGAAGAGCTGGATGACCCTGACAACCGTGCGGCGGGTCTTTTGGCCTTGCGAGATGTGGCTGAAGCTTATGGTGGCCTGGGTGCAGTGGCAGCGCAGGCCGGTATCAGCCGGGAGGCGCTTTATCGGTCTTTGTCAGCAACGGGAAATCCAACCTTGAAGACTTTGCTGGCGGTATTAAAGACTGTCGGAATGCGGCTGTCGGTTGAGCCTGAAAACCACGCACATGCGTAAATTGAAGTTCTACTAACTAAGCAGTGCCTGCGCAAACTCCCGCGCATTGAATGTTTCCAAATCATCCAGCTGCTCACCCACACCAATAAAGTACACCGGTACCGGGCGCAGGGCGGGCGCAACGGCCTGACGCTCTTTTGCCCACAGCGCAATCGCGGCCAGCACACCGCCTTTGGCTGTGCCGTCCAGCTTGGTCACGACCAGGCCGGTTAATTGCAGCGCTTCGTCGAATGCTTTGACTTGGGCCAGCGCGTTTTGCCCGGTGTTGCCGTCAATCACCAGCAATACTTCATGAGGCGCGGTAACTTCGGCCTTCTGCACCACGCGTTTGATTTTCTTCAGCTCTTCCATCAAATGCAGTTGTGTTGGCAGGCGTCCTGCGGTATCGACCAGCACCACGTCTTTGCCGCGCGCCTTGCCTGCGGTCACGGCGTCAAAAGCCACAGCAGCCGGGTCGCCGCCTTCTTTGCTGATGATTTCCACCGTGTTGCGGTCGGCCCAAACAGCCAGTTGCTCGCGCGCGGCGGCGCGAAAGGTGTCGGCTGCGGCCAGCAGTACCGATGCACCTTCAGTGGCTAAATGCTTGGTCAGTTTGCCGATGGAGGTGGTTTTGCCTGCGCCGTTCACACCCGCCACCATGATGACGGTCGGCTGCTGCTGACCGATGACCAGCGCTTGTTCGAGTGGTTTTAGAAGCTGGCTCAGTGACTCAGTCAAAATGTTTTTAACAGCTACCGGGTTGGTCACGCCGCTGGCGGCAACCCGGCGTTTGACATCTGCCAGCAGATACTCGGTAGCTTTCACGCCTGTATCGGCCATCAACAAGGCGGATTCAAGGTTCTCATACAGCGCATCGTCAATTTGGGTGCCGGTAAAAACACTTGAGATGCTGGAGCCGGTTTTGCGCAAGCCGGATGCCAGCTTGTCCAGCCAGCGCTGACGCTCGGGGGCTGCTGACACAATGGCATCAATATCCAGCGGCGTAACAAGCGCGCTGCCAATCAGGCTCTGCTCGGGCTTGACGGGAACTGGGCCTGCCGTGGGGGCGGCCGTGACCGAGGATGAAGGAGGTTTTTTCTTGAAGAAACTGAACATTGGGCCTGCTTTTGAGTCGCACCATTCTATGAAACACAGACACCGCATTCTTCTTGCTACCTTATTGCCAGTACTTTTCACTGCAGCGTCGGCCCAAACCGCCGCCAAAGTCGAGCAATTCACCCTTGCCAACGGCATGACAGTCATCGTCAAACCCGACCGCCGTGCCCCTACCGCGGCGCACATGCTGTGGGTGCGGGTAGGCTCGATTGACGAGGTTGACGGCACATCGGGTGTGGCTCACGTGCTGGAGCACATGCTGTTTAAGGGCACCGCCACAACCCAACCGGGCGAGTTTTCACGCCGCGTGGCGGCACTGGGCGGGCGCGACAACGCTTTTACCAGCCGCGACGCCACCGGCTACCACCAGCAAATACCCAGCAATAAATTAGAAGATGTGATGCGCCTTGAAGCCGACCGCTTTGCCAACAACCAGTGGGCTGACGACGAGTTCAAGCGCGAGATTGAAGTGGTCAAAGAAGAGCGTCGCTCGCGGACTGAAGAATCACCGAGGGCGCTGATGTTTGAGGCCGCCAACGCACTGACATTTACCGCATCACCATATCGCCGACCCATCGTCGGCTGGATGAGCGACCTGGACGCCATGACGCCGCAAGACGCGCGCGACTTTTACAAGCGCTGGTACGTGCCGGGCAATGCGGCGGTGGTGGTGACGGGTGATGTGGACGTACCCGAAGTCAAACGCCTGGCTGAAAAATATTACGGCGCGATTGCCGCCCGCCCCGTGCCCGCGCGCAAGCCGCGCGACGAGCCGATTCAAATGGGCACAAAGCGGATGGACTTCAAAGGCGTGGCCTCGCAGGCTTATGTCAGCTTGTCGTTCAAGGTGCCCAAGCTCGAAGCGGCCGATTTTGCAGATGACAAAGCTGGGCGTGACCCCTTGGCCCTGACCGTGCTGGCCGCCCTACTAGACGGCTACAGCGGCGCACGTCTGGCGCGCGCCCTGGAACAAGGTGACAACCGCATTGCCGACAGCGCCGATGCCTACAACGGCCTGTCGGGTCGGGGCCCGCAGTTGTTTGTGCTGGCAGGCGTGCCCGCACCCGGCAAAACACCTGAGCAGGTGGCTGCTGGCTTGCGCCAGCAGGTGGCTTTGATAGCGCAATCAGGCGTGAGCGATGCAGAGCTGAACCGTGTCAAAGTGCAGTGGGTAGCCAGCGAAACCTACAAACTCGACGGCGTGTTTAACCAGGCACGCGAGCTGGGCTCGAACTGGGTCAATGGCTTCCCGCTGGATGCTGATGCACGGTTGATCGCCCGGCTGCGCAGCATCACCAGCGCAGAGGTGCAAGCCGTGGCGGCCAAGTATTTTGGCGACGACCAGATGACGGTCGCCACGCTGGTGCCGCAGCCAATAGACCCCAATCGCAAGCCGCGTGCCGTGCCCGCAGCAGCCACACGTCATTGAACCAGTTACAAGCCATATGAAAATCACTATTAAATCAATAGCTGCTTGCGCCCGTATTTATTGGGCTGCAGCCGTTTTATTCACTGTATCTGGCTACGCTGCGGCAGGTATACCGATTCAAAAATGGACACTGCCCAACGGCGCAACTGTGTTTTTGGTCGAAAGCCCAGCCATTGCCATGCTGGATGTGCAAATTGATTTTGACGCTGGCAACAGGCGTGACCCACCGGACAAGCCTGGTTTGGCCAGCGTCACAATCGGACAAGCTGGCAAGGGCGTGGCAGCGCGCAACGGCTTGCCAGCGCTGGACGAAAACGCGATTGGCGAAGCCTGGGCCGATCTGGGCGCCCAGTATGGCGGCAGTGCAGGCGGCGACCGCACGAACTTTTCCCTGCGTACGCTCACGGAGCCTGATTTGCTGGCCAAAGCGGTGGCGCTGGCCGCGCGTCAAATTGGCGAGCCCGCCTTTGCAGACAACGTCTGGCAACGTGACCGGCAAAGGGCTATTGCGAATTTAAAGGAGTCGTACACGCGCCCCGGCAATGTGGCGGGCCGCGCCTTTTCTCAGGCGATTTACGGTAACCACCCTTATGGCTACGAGCCGACCGAGGCCAGCCTGGGCCGCATCAACGTGCAGGAAATGCGGCAGTTTTATGCAGCGGGTGTGGTCGCCTGCCGGGCGCGCATCAGCATGGTCGGTGCTGTCACGCGGGCGCAAGCCGACAGCATTGCGCAGCGTTTGCTGGCGCGTTTACCGCAAACAGCTTGCGCTTCCGTGCCTGCTTTGCCAGCCATAGCAGAGGTTGCGCCCCTGGCGCAGGCCGTGCAGCAAAACATCGCTTTTGATGCTGCCCAAGCCCAGGTGCTGATGGGCCAGCCGGGCTACAAACGCAATGACCCGGCATTCTTCCCGCTGCTGGTGGGCAACTACATTTTGGGCGGCGGCGGCTTTGTGTCGCGCCTTCAAAGCGAGGTACGTGAAAAGCGCGGCCTGACTTATG
The DNA here is from genome assembly GCA_031414215.1 of Polaromonas sp. Taxonomy (GTDB): domain Bacteria; phylum Pseudomonadota; class Gammaproteobacteria; order Burkholderiales; family Burkholderiaceae_C; genus Polaromonas. The sequence goes on from JANNVB010000047.1 coordinate 10,285, forward strand.
GCGCGTACAGCAACTTTGCGCCCGGCCTGCACGCCGGTGCCTTTACCGTCAGCTTGCAAACCCGACCCGACCAAGCTGCGCAGGCGCTTGAAGTGGCACGCAGTGTGGTCAAAGACTTTGTCGCCAACGGCCCAACGCAAGACGAACTGAAAGCCGCCAAAGACAATCTGATTGGCGGTTTTGCCCTGTTGATTGACAGCAACCGCAAGCTGCTAGGCAACATCAGCAACATCGCCTGGAACGACTTGCCACTCGACTACCTGGACACCTGGACGCAGCAGGTTGAAAAGGTCACGCTACAAGACATCAAGACCGCGTTTGCCGCCAAACTGCAACCTGACAAAATGGTGACCATTGTTTTAGGTGGCAAACCGTAAGAGTCCATGAAGTACACAGCACAAGTCGCAACAGAAAAGCCTGAAAAAGATCCGGCAAAAAAGCTCGCCAAATCAGGCAAGGTGGTGGGCCGTAAAACCATCCCACCCGGTGAAGTCCGCATCATTGGCGGGCTGTACAAGCGTAGCAAAATCCCCGTAGCCAGCCAACCCGGCCTGCGTCCCACGCCAGACCGCGTGCGTGAAACACTGTTTAACTGGCTGGGTCAAGACCTGAGCGGCTGGCGCTGCGCGGATGTGTTTGCAGGCACGGGCGTGCTGGGCTTTGAGGCTGCGTCTCGTGGTGCGGCTGAGGTCCTGGTGTGCGAACAAGACCCAGTGTTGGTCGACAAACTCAAGGCGCTGCAAGTTAAGCTCAAAGCCAGCTCGGTCAAGGTCGAGCGCGGCGACGGCGTGAGCATGCTGCGCCGCGCCAGCCCCGGCAGCCTGCAGTTGATTTTTTTAGACCCGCCGTATGAGTCAACCGCGTTTGAAGCCGCCTTGAAAGCAGCCGCGCAAGCCATCACGACCCCCGGTTTTGTTTATCTGGAAGCGCCCAAACCCTGGACGGACGAAGAATTGGCCGCTTTCGGCTTGAAGGTGCATCGATTTGGCAAAGCCGGGGCGGTGCATTTTCATTTGCTGGTCAAATCGGGGGCATTGACTGCAAGCGCATAATTTAGCCATGACCTTAGACATGTCTTCCTCAAAGCGAATCGCTGTTTATTCCGGCACGTTTGACCCCATCACCCTGGGCCATCTGGACGTGGTGCAGCGCGCTGCGGGTTTGTTTGACCAGCTCATCATTGCGGTGGCTCTGGCGCACCACAAAAAAACACTGTTCAGCCTGGAAGCCCGCGTATCCATGGCGCAAGCAGCTTCTAAAAACATTGCAAATGTGGCTGTGGTGCCATTCGACGGCCTGATTGTGGACTTTTGCAAAACGCACAACGCTAGTGCTGTGGTGCGCGGCATTCGCAACCTGACAGACTTCGACTACGAAGCGCAAATGGCCGCCATGAACCGCAAGCTAGCGCCTGAAGTTGAAACCGTCTTCTTGCTGCCCGACGCGCCCTTGGCCTGCATCAGCAGCACCCTGGTGCGTGAGATCAGCAAACTCGGCGGCGATGTCAGCCAAATGGTCAGCCCAGCAGTGATGGCCGCACTCAATACCGCCAAGGCGACCTAAATATGGCCCTCTTGATCACCGACGAGTGCATCAACTGCGACGTGTGCGAGCCCGAATGCCCGAATCAGGCCATTTACATGGGCAAAGAGATCTACGAGATCGACCCGAACAAATGCACCGAATGCGTTGGCCACTTTGATGAACCGCAATGCGTCCAGGTCTGCCCGGTGGCGTGCATACCGGTCAACCCGCAGTTTGTGGAGAGCAAACCCACCCTGTGGGAAAAATACCATCGCCTGACGGGTACGCTGGCCGTGGTTGCTGAAAAAGTTGACTGAAACACCTGTTTTTAGTGATTTCCAGGTGCTTTTTAGTGCTCTAGACCAATAAATACGGGTGCAAACAGCTATAAAAAATATAGCAAATGAACTGATTATTCAGGGTCAACTTTGCGCGGCGGCTTTGGCCGGGGCGGTGCGCTGGTGTGAATCATCATCGTGGCTTTGTCCATTTCGCCCGCCAGCAGCGCTGGAACGGCTTTTAGTGAGCGGGTGATGCAGTCTTCAATCGCGGTGCGGTGCTCTTGCATGGGTTTCCTCAGTACCCAATCGACCACTTCGTCTTTGTTGCCGGGGTGGCCGACACCCAGGCGCAGTCGCCAGTAGTCGCCTGTGCCCAACTGCGCATGAATGTCGCGCAAGCCGTTGTGGCCTGCATGGCTACCGCCAAATTTCAGTTTGACCTGGCCTGGAACCACATCGAGTTCGTCATGCGCCACCAAAATTTCTTCGGGTTGTATTTTAAAAAACTTGGCCAAAGCAGACACTGACTTGCCCGACAAGTTCATGAAGGTTTGCGGGGCGAGCAGCCAGATGTTATGGCCGTTGACAGCGGTACGCGTGACTTGGCCGTAATAGCTTTTGTCAAAGCTCAATGGGGCTTTCAATTCGCGCGACAGGGCATCTATCCACCAAAAGCCTGCGTTGTGGCGGGTGGCTTCGTATTCTGTGCCGGGGTTTCCCAGGCCGACGAAGAGTTTGATCATGTGTGAGTTTCCATTCGCCAATTTTAGAGGGCAATAAAAAAGCCCCAGCCTTCTTGCGAGGGCAGGGGCTTTTGGCTTTGCAGCCTTTTAAAAGATGACTCTTTTAAGGATTACTTCTTGGCAGGTGGCTTGGCCGCTGGTTTGGCCGCTGGTTTGGCAGCGTCTTTTGCGGCTGCAGCGGCTTTGCCAGCAGCAGCTTTTGCGTCTTTGCCGCCAGAGGCGTCGGCGACTGGTGCAGCAGCGGCTTCAACTTCTTCAACAATGGCTGTGACGGACACCAGAACCGGGTTGACCTGGCCTTTGGCCACAAACTTCACGCCTTTTGGCAGGGTGATGTCTTTGACATGCAGGGACGAACCTTTTTTCAGGTTGCTCAAGTCGACAGCGATGAACTCAGGAATATCAGCCGGGAAGCAAGAAATCATCAGCTCGGTCAACACGTGGTTGGCCAGGCAGTTTTCAGCTTTGATGGCGGGTGAATTTTCTTCACCGCTGTAGTGCAGTGGCACTTTCATCGTCATCTTGGTGGTGGCATCGACGCGCTGGAAGTCAATGTGCAAGACTTGCGGCTTGAACGGATGCATTTGCAAATCGCGCAGCAGCACTTTGTGCTCAATACCCGCCAGTTCCATGTCGAGAATCGACGCGTGGAAGGCTTCTTTTTTGATGGCGTGGAACAGTGCGTTGTGATCGAGTTCGATCAACAGCGCATCGCCAGTACCACCGTAAACGATACCGGGTGTGCGACCCGTGATGCGGAGACGGCGGCTCGCACCCGTGCCCTGCTTGGCGCGCTCAAAAGCGACGAATTTCATAATTAACTCCTTGAAAAGGGCAGGCCGCGACCAGCGTTGCCCCGTTTAAAAAGGTGACACGTTTGATGGTGTCACCGCTTTTTGTTTCAGATCAGTTCCTGTTGGTCCTGGTCTGAAAACAAACTCATCACCGACTCTCCCTTGGCGATCCGCTGAATGGTTTCAGCGATCAACGGCCCGACGGAGAGTTGGCGGATTTTTTTGCATGCTCTTGCGTTGTCGCTGAGCGGAATGGTGTTGGTAATCACGACTTCATCGAGTGCATCGCCCTGGGCAATGCGGTCAATCGCCGGGCCCGAAAATATCGGGTGCGTGCAGTACGCGTAAACCTTTTTAGCGCCGCGCTCTTTCAAAACTTCAGCCGCTTTGACCAGCGTGCCGGCGGTGTCGATCATGTCGTCCATGATGACGCAGTTGCGGCCTTCAATGTCGCCAATCACGTGCATGACTTCAGACACATTGGCTTTGGGGCGGCGCTTGTCAATAATGGCCATGTCGCAGCCGAGTTGCTTGGCCAATGCGCGTGCGCGCACCACGCCACCGACGTCAGGCGAGACAACCATCAGGTCCTGGTAATTTTTCTGGCGCAAGTCGCCCAGCAGCACCGGCGATGCGTAAATGTTGTCCACCGGGATGTCGAAAAAGCCCTGGATCTGGTCCGCGTGCAAGTCCATCGTCAAGACGCGTGACACGCCAACGGCTTGCAGCATGTTGGCCACCATTTTGGCGGTGATTGGTACGCGGGCTGAGCGTGGGCGGCGATCTTGCCGGGCATAGCCAAAATAGGGGATAACGGCTGAAATTCGCTCGGCAGATGCACGTTTTAAGGCATCAACCATGATGAGCAATTCCATCAGGTTTTCATTGGTAGGGGCGCAAGTGGACTGCACCACAAACACGTCTCTGGCTCGCACGTTTTGCTGGATTTCAACCGTCACTTCACCGTCAGAAAAGCGGCCAACATGCGCCGCGCCCAGTGAAATACCGAGGTGCTGCGCAATCTCAAGTGCCATGCTGGGGTTGGCATTGCCAGTGAACAGCATGAAGTCGGGATGCGTTTGGTGAAGCGTTGACATAAGGGGCCCAGCTGGTAACGATGTTGGCGTAGCTGTAATCAGTTAAAACAAAGGACTAACCCAAATGAACGCAGGCTCATGCAGTGCATGAGCCTGAACAAGATACAGACTGGTGCATTGCACAAGTCTTGACAATATTTTGGCAGGGGTGGAAGGAGTCGAACCTGCGAATGCCGGAATCAAAATCCGGTGCCTTAACCAACTTGGCGACACCCCTACACGGGACAGCTGCTTAGCGTTTTACTGTCAAGCAACCAACCCATAAACTACATTTTCTACCAACCTAAAAACTACCAACCTTTTAAGGGATGGACTTGCAAATTACTGCATTTGCGGACGGTGAAGCTGTCTGGACAGCCTGAAATATCCACGTCATACGGTAAATGCGCAAAGACCGCACTTCCTGAGCCAGTCATACGGCCTTTGAGCTGCTTGCTAGCCAACCAGTCAAGCGACTGGCTAATTTGCGGACAGAGCTCTTGGGCTACTGGCTGCAAGTCGTTATGACCAAACCCAAATATCTCTAGTCGATCTTCAAGTTTGTCGTTTGCAGCAAAGCCTAAGATTGTAGCAGTTTCAGTGTCGCGTTTAAGCGCAGGCGACTTGAAAATAGACGGTGTTGACACGCCCAGTGGTGGCTTCACAACTAAAAAATCAGCCGTTGGCAGATCAATCGCTGTCATCTGCTCGCCCACGCCTTCGACCCAGGCGTTGCCGCCAAACATAAAAAACGGCACGTCAGCGCCCAAACTCAAGGCGATTGCCAGCAGCTCCTGGCGCGGCAACTTGACGCCCCAAAGCCGCTGCAAAGCCAGCAAACAACTGGCCGCGTCAGACGAGCCACCTCCCATGCCCGCTTGAGACGGGATTCGCTTTTCTAGGCTGATGTGTGCGCCCAGCGTCGTACCTGTGGCTTTTTGCAAAGCTTTGGCGGCGCGCACGGTCAGGTCTTCAGCTGGCAAGATGTCTGCGTTACCAGCGCCGATGTCGGTACGGGTGACCTGGCCATCGACTCGCAGCTCAAAGTGCAGCGTGTCGCACCAGTCAATCAGCATAAAAACCGACTGAATCAGGTGGTAACCATCGGGTCGACGACCTGTGATGTGCAAGAACAGATTGAGCTTGGCCGGCGCGGGAACGTCGTATATCGCTTTCATGGCGCACTTATTATTTATCCAGCACGATGCGCAGATCAGCTTGCGGTGAGGGGGCGCTTCTTTTGGCGGTGATACGGCCTTTGCCCTGCTGCGACAAGTCAGCCAACCAGCCCGGTGTGGGCGTATTTTTGCCGCTCAACCAGTCAAATAGGGCAGAAACAGGCACGGCCGCGCCAGTGGTTTGCGCCAAAAGCTCGTCGGTGGACGCAAAGCGCTTGATGCTGCCATTTTGCTCTAGCACTGCCTCAGATGGCGTCCAGCGCATGATGCCCAAAATACTGCCCAGCGGGCTGATCAGCGTCAGCTCGCCGTTGTCAGCTTGGCCCTTTAGCTCAAAACCGGCAAAAAAAGCCTGCACTGGCTCACTTTGTATCTGCAGGCTGATTCGGCCTGTCCAAAAGCCGATTTTTGCCTCATTTTGGATATCATTTAGGCCTGAAACGCCCTGTTTATGGGCGCAACCAGCTACTAAAAAAATAGCAAATAGCAGACTCAATCGCCGCACAAAAGACATCATCATGCGGTTCAGAGCTTGACCTTCAGGCGTTTGAGCGTTTCAACCAGCGTCTCGTTTTCAGGGTTCAGCAACTGGCCTTCACGCCAAATGCCCAAGGCCTTGTCGCGCTGGCCCATGGTCCAGAGTACTTCACCGTAGTGGGCGGCTATTTCAGCGTCAGGTTTGGTTTTAAAAGCATCGGCAAAAATCTTGGCAGCTTCAGCGTTGTTGCCCATGCGAAATTCAACCCAGGCCAGGCTGTCGCGGACGTAAGGGTCGTTGGGCACAAACTCCAGTGCTTTTTGAATCAGTACTTTGGCTTCTGGCAAGCGCACATTGCGGTCCGCTAAAGAATAGCCCAAGGCGTTGTAAGCGTTGTAGGCATCAGGTTTGATGGCCATCACACGACGCAGCAGACGCTCCATTTCAGGCAATTGGTTCAATTTTTCAGCCATCATGGCCTGGTCATACATCAGGTCGGTATCTTGCGGCGATGCAGCGGATGCTTGTGCCAGCAGGTCGTAGGCCATCTGGTATTGCTTCAAGTCGCGCAGCAAGCCAATTTCAGCCAACACCTTCAGCCGTGCATCGCCTGGGTTACGTTCAGGCAGGCTGCGAATCAGCTGGCGGCCTTCAGCCAGCTGCCCCCGGCTGGCCAAAATGGACGCGCGTCGGGTTTGTGCCTGCATCATCTCGCCCGAGTTTTCGATCTTGTTGATCCAGGCATCTGCTGCAGCAAAATCTTTGCGCTTTTCAGCAATTTGAGCCAATGACAAATAGGCCTGCGCCAGCCCACGATTCGGCTCATCCTCTTCGCTTTGCTGATTGGCGGCCACGATCAGGGCCACATAGCGCTCAAGCGAGGTTTGCGCCAGTGCCAGTTGGTTGTCCTGCAACTGCAGCGAGCCCAACACCAGCCAAGCGGGCGCAAAACCGGGCTTGTCCTTGATCACGGTTTGTAGTTGCGTTCCCGCCTCTGAATAGCGCTGCGCATCAAGCAGGGCGCGTGCGTAACCCATGCGGATTTCAGGTATCGCCTTGGGGTTGTCTGTCAGATATTTTTTAACCACTGCTTCGGCGACAGGCAGCTTGGGGTTCATGATTTCCAACGCGACCAGCGCAGGGCCTTCATCCTGTGCGTTGGTCGCCTGGCCTTTTTGCACGGCCTCCAGTGCGCCCGGTGCGTCACCTGCGGCCAGCCGCATGCGACCCAGCGTTGTCCAAGCGGCAACGGCGGTTGTGGGGTTGATGACATATGTACTGAGTGCGTTTTCAACCACGCTGCTGGCCATTTTTTTGTCACTGACACGGGCATAGGCGCGCGGGATAGCTGAAATAGCCCGCGAGCGCTCGGCAGCGGGGGTCAGTTCTATCCCTCTTTTCAAAGGCTCCAACGTGTCCTGGATGCGGTTCAGAGCGATCAATATCTGGAGCACGTAACGGTTCGCGTCCTGGGCGTTGGGTTGCGCCTGCTTCCAGGCCGTGGCGGCTTGCAGCGCAGCATCTCCAGAGCGTGATTGCAGAGCAATTTCTACGGCTCGCTGGTACAGCTGGGCGTCGTTTGTTTTGCGTGCGGAGTCCAGTATCAAGGCAAAGCCAGCGCCTGCATCGCCTTCACGGGCGGTGATTTCACCAATAAGAAGGCGATAAAACAGTTCAGCATCCAGCGCTGAGACCGTGGGCGTAGCTGTTGCCGCGGTTCGTGTGCTGGATGGGGTTGTTTGCGCGACACCAGTTTGTGCCCACAACACAGGAGCTGCAAGCCAAAAGCTGCAAAAGACCCAGAGGAGTTTTTTCTTCATCAAGCCATGATAATTCATGCTTATCTAAAGCGTTTTTGGTTGAACAATCCCCTATGCCCGAACTCCCCGAAGTAGAAGTCACCCGCCTTAGCTTTGCCAACCGCATCGCATCGGCACAGATTCAAACCGTTCAAATGGGCAAACCGCTCAGGTGGCCATTGGGCTGCATGCCGGATGAATTGAATGGTCAGCAAGTGCTAAGCGTGCGCAGACGCGGCAAGTATTTGTTGATTGATTTGAGCGCAGGCTTGTTGCTGGTGCATTTGGGCATGTCGGGCAGCATCAGCTTTGGCCACGGTTTACCGCCACCAGGCAAGCATGACCATTTTGAAATGCTGACCAGCTTGGGGACTTTGCGCTTGCATGATCCACGGCGTTTCGGGGCAGTGGTTTTTGCGCTGAATGAGAATGATCCAGTCGCGCGCAAGTTGCTCGGGCGGTTAGGGGTTGAACCTTTGAGCGATGCGTTTGATGCAGTTGCTTTTCACGCCGCTTTAAAGCTGAAAAAAACAGCCATCAAACAGGTGTTACTGGCTGGCGAACTCGTGGTCGGCGTGGGCAATATTTATGCGTCTGAAGCCCTGTTTTTGGCTGGTATCCGCCCAACCACCTCGGCGGCCAAACTCAGCAAACCGCGCAGCGCACGGCTACACAACGCCATACGCCAAGTACTGGCGCAAGCAGTGGCAAAAGGCGGCAGCACTTTGAGGGACTTTTCAAACGCCGATGGGCAAACAGGCTATTTTCAACTTGAGGCCATGGTTTATGACCGTACCGGCTTGCCATGCCGGGTGTGTGCCAGCCCCATCAAAACCCTGCGCCAAGGGCAGCGTTCGACGTTTTATTGTGCGAAATGTCAAAAGCCATGAAGCCATTCGCAAGTCTGGATGGCTCTTTGGGAATGGCGATGCTATATTGAACAACCCTACCCGACTCTTAAAACATGTCCTTTAACGAACAATTTGACCAGCACGGCGCATGGCGGCGCGAATTTGCATTGCGGCTCAAACTGCTGTCCGAATGGATGCGCAGCCATGATCTGCTCAATGCCGCCGTTGAAGAACGTTTGCGCAGGCTGGAAGCGCAGGTGCGGTCTGACAAGGTCATGGTGGCCTTTGTAGCCGAATTTTCACGCGGCAAATCTGAGCTGATCAACGCCATCTTTTTTGCAGGCTATGGTCGGCGCATCATGCCCGCCAGCGCGGGCCGCACCACCATGTGCCCGACAGAATTGGGCTACGACGCCGATGTGCCGCCATGCTTGCGCTTGTTGCCCATTGAAACGCGCCTGCAAAACCAAGCACTGATGGAGTGGCGTGCGGTACCTGAAAAATGGACCAGGGTTGACCTGGATGTCAATGACCCCAAGCAACTCGCCCAAGCGCTGGAAAAAGTCGCTGAAGTACGTCACGTAACCAAAGACGATGCCAGAGCGCTGGGTTTTTGGCACGACGAAAACATTGACGACAACCCGCTGGTAGGCAGCGATGGTTTGATCGAGGTTCCCAAGTGGCGCCATGCACTGATCAACATCGCACACCCTTTGCTCAAACAAGGCTTGGTGATTTTGGATACGCCCGGTTTGAACGCTATTGGTGCTGAGCCGGAGCTGACGGTGAGCCTGATCCCGCAGGCGCACGCTGTGGTGTTTATTTTGGCGGCAGATACCGGTGTGACCAAGTCAGACCTTGCCATTTGGCGCGAGCATTTGATCACTGAAGACGACGAAAACATTTCGCGCTTGGTAGTGTTGAATAAAATTGACACGCTGTGGGATGCCTTGAGTTCGCCCGAGCAAGTCGAGGCTCAAATTGAGCGCCAGCGCACCAGCTCTGCGGACATTTTGGGCTTGCCGGTAGAGCAGGTCATTCCAGTGTCCGCGCAAAAAGGCCTGGTAGCCAAAGTCACGCGCGACGAAGCCTTGCTTCAGGCCAGTTGCCTGCCGAATCTTGAGCTGGCGCTGGCCGAAGGCATCATGGGCAAGCGCCAACGAATCTTGCGCACAGCGGTAGCTGGCGGTATTGCCGAGCTGCGGGTTGAGGCGGGCAGGTCGATTCATATTCGACGCCGTGACTTGGCCGAGCAGATGGACGAGCTGCGCGGCTTGAAGGGCAAAAACGCATCGGTGATCAAGCACATGCGCAGCCGCATCGAGCAGGAGCAAACTGAGTTTAACGCCAGTGGCGCAAAAATACACGCCGTGCGCTCGGTACATTTGAAGCTATTGCGTGAGGTGTTCAATTTGCTAGGCACACCCACGCTGAAGACCGAGCTGATTGTGTTGACCAACACCTTGAAGCAGCCAGGTATCAAATTTGGCGTCAAAAAAGCGTACGGTCAAACTTTTTCGCGTTTGCGCGATGCGCTGCAAAAAGCTGAAAAAACCAGCGGCGAGATTCACAACATGCTGATGGCTTCATTCAAGCAGTTGAATGCGGAATTCGGATTCTCCTTGCAAGCCCCCAAAGCGCCTGAGCTGATCCGCTATGAAAATGACCTGGACCAGATCGAACGCAGTCATTTACAGTATCTGGGCGTGACCAATGTGATCAAGTTGTCTCAGCCTGATTTTTCGGAACGGCTGGTACGTGCTTTGTCTACCCGGTTGCGGGTGGTTTACGAGTCGGCCTTGGGCGAAGTTGAGCTGTGGAACAAATCAGCTGCGGCACAGCTGGACGCGCAGTTGCGGGAGCGCCGCCGTAATTTTGGTCGCCGGATTGAAGCCATTGAGCGCATCCAAGGCGCTGCTTCTGGCCTGGATGAGCGCATCGATGAAATTGATATCCAAGAGCTGGCATTGAATGTGCTCGACAACAAACTCACGGAGTTGACATCGCATTTGGCTGGTACGCCAGTTGCCACCCATGACGAGCAAGATGAGCAAGATACGCCAGATACGGTTCTCAGTGCGCTAGAAGACGCCACCAGTTGATACGCTGGTGATTTCTGGTTTGTGACTTCAGTCCTGGTTGGCCGCTTTGCACATGACATTGTGGCGTGGCAAAAAACACATGGCCGCAACAGCTTGCCGTGGCAAAACACCCGTGATCCGTACCGCGTCTGGTTGTCTGAAATCATGCTCCAGCAGACGCAAGTCAGCACAGTGCTTGATTACTACACCCGGTTTTTAGCCCGTTTCCCGACCGTCGTTGACCTCGCATCCGCTCAGCCGGACGAGGTATTGGCGCTGTGGAGCGGCTTGGGCTACTACAGCCGCGCACGCAATCTGCACCGCTGCGCACAAGACGTGGTGGCGCTGCATGCTGGCAAGTTTCCGCAGTCTGCACACATGCTGCAAACCTTGCCGGGTATAGGGCCGTCGACTGCCGCTGCGATAGCATCGTTTTGTTTTTTAGAACGTGTGGCCATTCTGGATGGCAATGTCAAACGGGTACTCACACGGGCATTGGCTTTTTCTGAGGACCTGGCATCAGTCAAAAATGAAAAGAAGTTGTGGGTGATAGCCAATAGCCTGTTGCCCGAAAAAAACCTGACGCAAACCATGCCGCGTTATACCCAAGGCGTGATGGACTTGGGTGCCACGATTTGTACCAGCCGTAAACCTCAATGTTTGATTTGCCCGGTTCAAAAAATTTGTAAAGGCTTTGCCCAAGGCGAGCCTGAAAAATATCCAGTTAAAAGCAAAAAATTAAAGCGCAGCGTTGAGCATCTGAGCCTGCTTTGGGCGCAAAAACCGGATGGCTCGGTGTGGCTTGAGCGCAGGCCTGAATCTGGCATTTGGGGCGGGTTGTATTGCCTGCCAGTTTTTGAAAATCAAGAAAAGCTGCTGGCATTTTTGCCAGCACGCAATCGCTCTCGAACTCAACAACTGCCGACATTCAAACATGTGCTGACCCACAAGGATATGCATTTGAGTCCATTCATAGCAGAGTTTTTTGAAAGCCAAAAAATGCCCTCGACGGATTCGCTTGCAGTGGGTAACTGGTTTTTTCCCGAGGCGTTGGCGGCGCTGGGTTTGCCAGCACCGATTCGCAAGTTACTGGAAAAAGAACCCGCCTAGGCAGATGACAGGCGGTCTACCTGGCCGCGTCCAGCTCGCGGTGGCGTTTGAGGGTTTGCCAGCGCTGCCCAAAGCTAAGCGCCAATGCCTCGACCAAGTAAACAGAGCGGTGCTGACCACCCGTGCAACCAATCGCCACAGTCACATAACTACGGTGATCACGCACCAGAGCTTGCAGCCAGTGGGCAATGAATTTTTCAATGTCGCGGAGCATGTCGCCAACTTCTGAATGCGTTCGAAGGTAGTTGGCCACAGCTTCATCTTTGCCCGTCAGCTCACGCAGTCCGGATTCATAGTGCGGGTTGGGCAACATGCGGACGTCAAAAACATAATCAGCATCCAGCGGTATGCCGCGCTTGAAAGCGAAAGACTGAAACACCAGAGTCAGCTGTGCGGCGGGCGCTGAAATCAGTGATTTCACATAGCCCTGCAACTGGGACGAGCGAATCATGCTGGTGTCCAGCACGTGGGACTGTTCACGTATGTCCCCAAGCAGTTCTCGCTCCAGCTCAATCGCATCCACCAGCGCGCGGTGCTGGTCCGAGGCGTCCATACGCGACAGCGGGTGCAAGCGCCGCGTTTCTGAAAATCGTCGTACCAGTGTTTCAGTGCTGGCATCTAAAAATAGCGATTGCATGGCCACGCCCTGCGCACGTAATTGGTCTAGTTGCTTGGGCACCAAGGGCAGTGATGTTGCGCTGCGCACATCCATGGCAATAGCGACTTTGCTGGCACCATGCTGGCGCTCCAGCGCGACAAAAGAAGTCAGCAGCTCGGGCGGCAGGTTGTCAACGCAGTAATAGCCAGCGTCCTCCAGCGCATGCAAGGCTACTGACTTGCCAGAACCGGACATGCCGGTGATCAAGACCATTTCAAGCTTGGCTTGGGGGGCGTTGTTCATTGCCCCAGCATTTCTTTGGCGTGTGCCAGTGTGGTGTTGGACAGTTTCTCGCCACCCAACATGCGGCCGATCTCAGCCACACGTGACTCGCCTGCTACTGGCTCAACCGTGCTGAACGTTTGGCCTTTTTCACTCAGCTTGGCCACGACCAGATGCTGGTCCGAGCACGCAGCAACCTGGGGCAAATGGGTAACCGCCATGACTTGTCGGTCTTTGCCGAGCTGCTTCATCAGGCGGCCAACAGTCTCTGCTACAGCCCCGCCGACGCCAGAATCAACTTCATCGAATATCAAGGTTTGCGCTTCGCCCAATTGGCTGGTGGTAACGGCAATCGCCAAGGCAATGCGTGACAACTCGCCACCTGAAGCAACTTTGCCAACAGGCCGTGGTGTTGTGCCGCTGTGGCCGGCGACTAAAAACTCGGCTTGCTCCAGCCCGTATTGCGCAGGTTGTTCCAGTGTGCTCAGTGCCACATCAAATTTACCGCCTTGCATGCCCAAGCCTTGCATCGCTTGCGTGATTGATTTGGCAAGCGCGGGGGCGGCTTTGGATCTCAGTTTTGTAACTGCTTTGGCTTCGTCAATGTAGTTTGCGTTCGCTTGCTTTTCAAGGCGTTCCAACTGTGCCAAGTCAACTGCTGCATCAAGTTTTTTCAGTTCCTCTCGCCAACCCGCCAATAACTCGGGCAAGTCTGCTGGCTGGCGTTTGTAGCGCCTGGCCAAGCTGACCCACAAGCCCAAGCGCGTATCCAGTTCGTTCAGGCGCTGCGGCTCTAGCTCTGCACCTCTAGCATAGCTGTTCAGGGAATGCACCGCATCTTCAGTTTGCGCTAATGCGCTGCCCAGCACTTCGGTCAGTGCGTTGAACTGTGGCTCGATGTGCGACTGGCTTTGCAGCGCATTCAGGGCGCGACTCAGCAAGCTGGTGGCATTGTGTTCAGACTCGGCAAGCGTATCAAGCGCGGTTTGTACCGCATCACGCAGCGTTTGCGCATTCGACAAACGGCTATGCTGGGTATTTAGCTCATCCCATTCGTCCGGGCGGGGCGCCAGTTTGTCCAGCTCGCCGATTTGCCATGCGAGTCGTTCGCGTTCGAGTTGCAGGTTGTCTTGCGCACTGCGGGCATCCAGCAGGGTTTTTTGGGCTTGCCGCCAGGCCTGCCAGCCCTGTGCCAAACGCTCGGTGGACACGCCGCCATAAGAATCCAACAGGCCGCGCACCGCATCAGGCCGAGTCAGGCTTTGCCAGGCATGCTGGCCGTGAATGTCGACCAACTTGTCGGCAATATCTTTGAGCTGTGATGCGGTCGCTGCGCTGCCGTTGATCCACGCACGGCTTTTGCCTTGCGCGTCTATCGTGCGCCGCAGAAGCAAAGTGTCGCTGGCGGTAAAACCAGCCTGCTCCAACCAATCAATAAGTGTTGCCGGGCTGTCAAACTCAGCGCTGATCTCACAGCGCAGCGCGCCTTCGCGCACCACGCCAGCATCGGCTCTTGCGCCTAGCGCCAGTTGCAGCGCGTCAATCAATATCGACTTACCAGCGCCAGTTTCACCCGTCAGCACAGTAAAACCGCCTGCCAGATCCAGGTCCAGCGTGCGGACGATCACAAAATCGCGCAGTGAAATACTCTTTAGGCTCATGCCACACCTTCATTCCAGTGCAGTTTTTTACGCAGCGTGTCAAAGTAGCTCCAGCCCTTGGGGTGCAAAAAACGCATCTGGTATTCAGACCTCTTGACGGTGATCCGGTCACCATGCATCAGGCTGGCCAGCGACTGCATGTCAAAGTTAGCACTGGCGTCTCGTCCCGCCACAATTTCGACCGTGATTTCCCCTGTGTCTGACAGCACGATCGGCCTGTTGGACAAGGTGTGCGGCGCAATCGGCACCAACACCCAACCAGCTATCGACGGGTGTAGCAAAGGCCCGCCCGCCGATAGGGCATAGGCCGTTGAGCCGGTAGGCGATGCAATGATCAAACCATCAGCGCGCTGGTTAGACAAAAACCGCCCATCGACTTCAACCCGTAACTCAACCATGCCCGAGGTTGCGCCGCGATTGACCACCACGTCGTTCATGGCGGTGGCGTTGAACACGCAGCGCCCATCACGCATGACTTGCGCCTGCATCATCCAGCGGCGGTCTTCTTCAAAGTCGCCGCGCAGCATGGGGCCTAAAACAGTCTGGTAGTCTTCAAAAGCAATGTCAGTGATAAAACCCAGTCGCCCTTGATTGATACCGATCAGTGGGACACCAAATTTGGCCAGCACACGGCCAATGCCCAGCATGGTGCCGTCACCGCCCACCACCAGCGCCAAATCACACTGCGTGCCAATGGCGGCAACATCAAGAATCGGGTATTGCGTCAACCCGGTGTTGTTGGCGGTGTCTTTTTCAATCGCCACATCGCAGCCCTGGGCATTCAAAAAATGCGCAATGTTCTCCAAAGCCGAGCGCGAACCTTGGGCGTTGTACTTGCCGACGAGTGCGACATGGCGAAATTGCGACTTCATTTTCAAATTACATCACAAGAACAGTGACAAGATCCTTAGAATGACCGAATGCTGGATGATCGTGCAAGACTGTTGTTAAAAGCGCTCGTTGAGCGCTACATCGCTGATGGGCAGCCGGTGGGTTCGCGTACGCTGTCCAAAGCGTCAGGGCTTGAGCTGTCACCCGCTACCATTCGCAATGTGATGAGCGACCTGGAAGAACTGGGCTTGATTGTCAGCCCGCACACTTCGGCAGGGCGCATACCCACAGCGCTGGGGTACAGGCTGTTTGTAGACACCATGCTGACCACGCAGACCGACCCGTTCATGAACGCATCAGGTCTGGGTGCACAGCGGCTGGCACCTGACCAACCGCAAAAGGTACTCAGCAGCGCCGCCCACATGCTGTCCAGCCTGTCACAGTTTGTTGGCGTAGTCATGGCGCCCCGGCGCAGCTCTGTGTTCAGGCACATTGAATTTTTGCGATTGTCTGAGCGGCGCTTCCTGGTCATCATCGTCTCGCCTGACGGAGACGTACAAAACCGCGTTATCTTTACCGAGGCCGATTACACCCAAAGCCAGCTGATTGAGGCGGCCAACTTTTTAAATTCTCATTACGCCGGCATGGCGATTGAAGAAGTGCGGGAGCGGCTCAAAAACGAAGTTGAAGCGCTGCGCGGCGAGATTGCGGTGCTGATGCAAACAGCAGTGCAAGTCAGCTCAGAAGCGATTGAGTCACGTGACGAAGTCGTCATATCAGGCGAGCGAAATCTGCTCGCCGTTAGCGACTTTTCAAGCGATATGGGCAACCTGCGCAAGCTGTTTGATT
This sequence comes from Polaromonas sp., assembly GCA_031414215.1. GTDB lineage: Bacteria > Pseudomonadota > Gammaproteobacteria > Burkholderiales > Burkholderiaceae_C > Polaromonas. The sequence goes on from JANNVB010000047.1 coordinate 26,421, forward strand.
TGTTCGAGCAAAAAGCCCAGCTCATGAAATTGCTAGACGTGTCCAGCCGCGCCGAAGGCGTGCGCATCTATATCGGTGGCGAAAGCCAGGTCATCCCGTACCAGGAGCTGTCAGTCGTGACCGCCCCGTACGAGGTCGACGGCCAGGTCGTCGGCACACTGGGCGTGATCGGCCCCATGCGCATGCCCTACGAAAAAATGATCCAAATCGTTGACATCACCTCCAAGCTCGTCAGCACCGCACTGAGCCACAGCAAGTAGGCAATTACAATGCTGGCTGGTTCGGGCCGTTAGCTCAGTTGGTTAGAGCAGAGGACTCATAATCCTTTGGTCCACAGTTCAAGTCTGTGACGGCCCACCATTTAATGCATTGTCGGATATAGAAAGCCTGCTATTCAAAAGATAGTGGGCTTTTTTGTTTTTGGGTCTTTGGGACGCTGGCGGGACACTTCAGCAGAAGAAGTCAGAACTAAGGTGCTGCTGCTGGTTCTTTGCCAGCCCTTTGTTTGCTTGGTGTTTGGGTCAATCTGGCTTGGTTTTTAGGCATTACTGTCCCGCTAGTGTCCCAGAAGTCTATTTGATTGAAAAAATATCAATAAAATCAACGGTCTTTTTTATTAGAACAATAGATTTTGAATCTGTTGTTGCTATTTATGCCCGTTTACGCCACACTTCGTTCATTGGTTTTCAGTGATTCACGGGGGCAACATGGCGGCAATCGAAAAACGGCAGAACGCGGACGGTTCAATCAGCTACAGGGCAAAGGTTCGGCTCAAAGGCCATGAACCTGTCAGCGCATCATTCGAGCGCAAGACTGACGCTAACGAGTGGGCAAAGAAAACCGAAGCGGATCAAAAGGACAGGCGCTACTTCGGCGCGTCTAAACGCCATACGCTCACTGAATTGATCGAGCGCTACACCGCTGACGAACTGCACAAGCTCAAAAGCGCTAAGACTGTTGGCGCAAGGCTTGATTATTGGAAGGACTCCATTGGAAAGCGCCTGTTGTCTGACGTAACGCATGATGTACTCATGAAGGCGCGAGACACACTGAAGGCTACACCGACAGAACGCGGTGGCAAGGTGCGCTCAGGGGCTGACGTTAACCGGACGCTGGCAGCGCTGTCTTCGGCCTTGTCGTATGGCACAAAGGAGCTGCGCTGGATCGCTTCCAATCCATTAAAAGACGTTCGTAAGTTTTCCGAATCAAAAGGGCGGGTTCGTTACCTGTCAGAAGAAGAACTCCCAAAACTGCTAGCGGCCTGCAAAGCTTCAGCTAGCCCCCACCTGTTGCTGGCTGTATGCCTTGCACTGTCCACTGGAGCGCGTAAATCGGAAGTGTTGGGCCTATGCTGGCGGCAAGTCGATTTAAAGGCTCAGACGGCCCTTTTAGGCGATACAAAGAACGGTGACGCTAGAACACTGCCCGTAGTCGGAACGGCGCTGCAATTGCTCTTAGAACGCGCCAAAGTCCGAAGCCTGAAAGACGACAGAATATTTCCGCCAACGGCACGATCCACCAAAAGCGAATATTTTGATTTGCGTAAGGCATGGGACGCTGCTGTAAACACTGCGGAACTTAAAGACTTTCATTGGCATGACTTGCGCCATACCGCTGCAAGCTATTTGGCAATGTCCGGCGTTAGTCCGCTGGAAATATCCAAGCTGCTAGGCCATAGAACAATGGCAATGGTTAGCCGCTATGCCCACCTTGCACCGGGACGAAAAATTGAAATATCGGGCGCGCTGGCGGCTAGGCTGGGGGTCTGATGGCGCACATACAAACTCCACAAATTAATTGGCTTGATTCGGCATGGGAGATAAGTGCTGTATTGGCCGGAATGCCTAGCCATCCAACAAACGCGCTCGCGTGGCGGCTAAATCCAGACGATAAAAAACAAAAGGGACAACCGTTAGGCGAAGACGTGATTGACGCAATCGAAATCCTATTGATGGCAATTACTTTGCGCTTGGCATATCGCCTACAGGTACACCACAAGGCACACAAAAAACTGAATGGTAGGCCTATCGATTTGGACAATCGTGATCCACGAGTCACGCTGAAGGCCATCGAAAGAATCGAGTCGGGCGGCATAGTTTTGGATAGCAGTGACTTTTCGGCCTTTGACGCGCACATTAAGCTTTGTCGGATACTGATGGATCGCTTTGTTTGTGTGGAGTGGAAGCGGACGTTGCCATTATTGGTGGCTTCGATTGGTGGAGCTACGACAACCCAGACGGCGACACTTAAGGCCACGCAATCAAGGGCGCGGGTCATAGAACTGAAGGACGCAAAGTTACAAGCGCAAAAACTTTGCCCCGGTTATTCGTGTAGCGAGTTACTGAACTGGCTCGAAGGTGAAGGTATCGTCACGAATTGGGACAATGCCAGTATTGAGTGGGTAGACGTAAACGGCACAACAAAAAGAACGGCCACAAGTACCTTCAGGAACTGGAAGGCAAAACCCAAAAAGTAAGTATTTTTCACGGTTAACCAGCTAACCGTTAAGGCGTGCGGATGATCCAAATTGATTTGAAAGTAACTGGAATCTCCCAGCGAAATCAGGTCAGTTTAAGGAATCCTTATGGACGCAAAACTAGTCCCGAATCTCGCCACTGTCGAGAACGCTGCAAAACACTTCGCCAATGCCGGACAGACCCCCGGCGCTATTCGCTGCAACGTCTTTAAAGCAGATAGCCGCCTGAACTCACGCGGCGAAGCCATCCAAGGCAACGGCCTAGCGGCTCACGGCGCAATCATTCGCCGTGGTCGTCGTGTCCTGATTGATCTGGATCGCTATGGGGCTTGGCTAGCTGGGCAAGCCCCCACCAATGCGGAAGGTAAATAGCCATGCCTTCAATACTGCACCTTGTGCTGCGCGCAAAACTCGCTGTGCTGGCGTTTCTACAGCGTGGAAGGGTCAAGCAATGATTCACTCATTCAATGACGACTTCCGATTTTCAGACACGCCAGCGGCCTATGACTTGGTTATCAGGGCGTGCAAAGCTGAATTGCCGGACTGTATCGGCGTGAAGCGTGCAAGCCATGCTGAAGACAAAGCAGGCGTTGACTTTTGGGCGCATATGCCTGATGGCTCACGCATTGGCATTGATTTGAAGCTTCGCCGCAAAGACTATGGCGCGCAGAATGGCAAGCCCTTGGATTGCGTTGTTGAACTTGACTGTGCGGGTTCGCATGGTTGGTTGAATAAAGCGGGTGGCGCTGAACTGATCCTGTTTGCTGCGAGTGACACCGGGCGCTATTTCATGGTGGCGGCTAACGAATTGCGTGCGGCTGTGATTACGGGGCTTCCGCGCTGGATCGCTGCGGGTAAGGTGCATGAACTGCAAACAACGTCCAAATGGGACAAAGGCCAGGACGAAAGGCAGTGGAAATCTAAGGCTGTGGCTATTGGCTCAGACTTGATTCTTCGGCAAATACAAGCGCTTGATTCTTGCGCTGCTGACTACCAGACACCGCTATGAGTGCAAGCGGATTTTTCAAAATGCAAAAGCTCAAAGGCTCTGGCAAGGTCTTGGCTGCAAGTCGGCACAACAAGCGATTAATACAGGCAGAACAGGGCGCTGACAGTCACATAGATGCGGCGCGTATCTGTTTGAACCTGTCACTACATGGGCCTGATTCACCTGAAGCTGTGGCACGTCTCGCAAAGGATCGCATGGCAGCGGCTGGCGTTAGGCCACAAAAGAAGAACGCTGTGCTGTCACTGGAACACGTTTTTAGCCTGCCAGCAAATACCGACATTGATCTGAAAGCCTACTTCAGTGATTGCGTGCAATGGGTGGCGCGTAACTTTGGCGGGTTGGATAACGTCCTGTCTGCTGACGTACACCTAGACGAAAGCGCACCACACTTGCACGTCTTGATACTGCCCTTGATCGACGGGCGCATGAATGGCAGTGATCTGTTCGGCAATCGGCAGCGCTTGCAATTCCTGCAAAACGACTTTCACGCCGCTGTAGCAGGGCGCTATGGGCTTGCAAAAGCTCCGGCAAGGCTACAGGGGCAAGCGAAGGCTAAAACGGCTCAGACGGTCATTGGTCATATTCACGCCACCAACGACACCGCGCTGACTTCGGCGTTATGGCCTTTGATTCGCGATTGGATCGCCCGTGATCCTGTTGCTTGCGCTCAGGTGCTGGGGCTGGATATTGCCAAAGCCGCGACAAAGAAGGCACGCACAACGGCGCAGATTTTCACCAGCAAGGGCAAGGGTTCAAACAAGGCAATGAAGCCTATAGGGTTTGCCAACAGTCCAAAGCCTATAGGGTTAGAAGTCGCTGCAAAAAGTCTATCCCTATGCTCTGTAGGGTTAGCCAACAAAACAACTAGACCAACGCAAGCCCCGCGCTCTGTAATCCAATCAAAGCAGTGTGACTACACGCGAGTCCCTTTTCATGACGACTGCGACTTTTCAGGCTCGCAAAGTCTTAATGAATTTGACCAAAGCGCGTGGCACTAACGCCATTGCTAAAGCAGGACTTTTACAACAATGACTGATCCAAAGAAAAAACGAGTCGGACGCTGGAAGGCTGGCGAGTCCGGCAACCCGGCAGGAAGAACACCCGGCAGCGGACAACTGCAAAAGCTCAGAGACGCAATTGCTGAAGACGTGCCTGAAATATTGGCTTCATTGGTTGGCGCTGCAAAAGGGGGCAACATAAACGCGGCCCGATTGATCCTAGAGCGCGTATTGCCACCACTGAAGGCCATAGAACAGGCTGTGGCGCTGCAATTGCCTGACGGCACTCTAACTGCCAAAGCAGGGGCATTACTTGACGCTGCGGCCCTTGGTGAACTCACACCAGCACAAGCGGCCCAACTGATCGCCGCTGTCGGCACGATTGGAAAGATTACAGAGTTTGACGAACTGAACACACGCATTACACAACTGGAGCAACGCTATGCAAAACACCGATAAAAGAATCGCTGCACTTGAAGCCAAAGTCGTTACAACGGACGAATTCACCATCATTCGACGCATTGTGCGTCCCGGCCAGCTTGATGCCGCGACAAACAGGCTTACTGATAAGGCTGGAACAATATGGGCGCGGGAAACTGGAGAAACCGAAGACGCATTCATTGAAAGAGCTAGACGCGAGACTGTCGCTGCACCAAGTGGCGTTAAAAGTCTGATTGCAAAAAACCTGGAGACGTGCGATGCAAAGCATTGAAAAAAGAGTGTCCATGCTTGAAGTTCAAGCAGGTGACGACAAGCTAAGGCTCGTAACGTTACATGACGGCGAATCCAACATTGATGCGCTGGTGCGCGTTGGTTTGTCACCTGATCATGCTCAAGTGCTGTTTGTTTCCCCGGTGGATTTAAATCTATAAGCAATTGTCTTCATGGGACACTGGCGGGACACTTCGGGGCAAATAAGCCCAACAAATGAAAACAAATGAAAGCACTCGCTAACCCCGAATTTCGCGTAATTACTGCGCTGGATTGTTTTAATTTATTCAGCTAGGGCGTATGGGTCAGACTCATAATCCTTTGGTCCACAGTTCAAGTCTGTGACGGCCCACCAATTAACATGTTTGAATAAGCTATAATTTGAGGCTTCGCGGCTGTAGCTCAGTTGGATAGAGTACTTGGCTACGAACCAAGGGGTCGTGGGTTCAATTCCTGCCAGCCGCACCAAAATCTGCTTACAGATCAATGCCTTAGGTATCTCAAGTACCTAGGGCATTGTTTTTTGCGCAAGTCATTCGCTGACTATCCTCGTTAGGGCGGCCCTTTCCGCAGCCAGTTGGGCAATGTTGGCCGCATCCGCCATCATTTCTACCGTCGTTGAGGTATGACTTTTCGTCGTGGCCTCTAAGACGTGCCCATGATTCGTTCCTCCGCTTGGTCACTCGCACGCGCTCTTTCCTGCAAAGAAACACGTCATCCTCATCCCGCCCGAAGCGCACCAGGGTAGTAGCGTCGTTCAAAGCCTGCAGGTAACCACCTTTGCGTTCGGCACTGCGCCACTCCATAGTGGGCTCAAAACTTTTGCCTGCTAACTTTTACCGGTCGTAGGTACACTGCGGAACAGTTTTGACACAAATACAAAAGCTGTATTGCTTTTAAACCACCCCATGCAAAAAAATCTCAAACTGGTCAACAAGCTGCACGCAGAAATAGCCGAACACAATTACATAAAAGCGTTGGTCTCCATTGTTTCGTTCCTGCTAATTTCAGTCGCCAGCATTCACGCAGGCGTTGCTGCAGCACAAGCACAGTCCCCTTCGCCGCAAGAAGAGCAAAGACAAAATCTTGAGTTGGCTACTAACTACAGAGCTTCGGGCCAATACGATAAGGCTCTGCCTTTGTACCAACAAATACTTAGCGCCTATCAGACCAAGTTGGGCGCGGACCACCCCGACACGTTGAGCAGCATGCACAACCTGGCGCATTCATACAG
>JANNVB010000048.1:0-90341 GCA_031414215.1 Polaromonas sp.
GCCAATAACCAAAGAAGGAGAACTCACACCAATAGCTTGAACTTCATACTTATCCACAGCCGCTTTGCAAGGCTTTAAACTGCAGCAGGTGGGGTCAATATTGGATTGAAAGAGGGGGTCAAATTTGGATGGAAATCAACACGATACTGCGTGTTTGTGAATATGCGTCAGCGAATGCCTTCAAGTCAGCCACGTCGTATGAATTGGGATTTTGGGCTTGTACGGTTTTAGTCTGACCAGCTTGCCCCGGACTGTTATCTTTCAATACGACTGAGCCGTCTTTGAGATAGTCCATCAACGCGCCAAAGGCCGGCGATTTAATTTGACCATTGCCCCCCTCAGTGCCTGGCCCGTATTGGTTATGCACCTTCATCACGAAGGCTGCAAACTCTTCGACGTGGCGGCCTTCAGCCAGCACCGCTTGACCGTAAGGCGTGGCAAAGGCACGCTCTGCTTTGGCCACAGCAGCACTCATGTGCGGAACATCAAGATTTACGTGTATCCAATTCGCTCCAAAATCCGTACTTCCAAAGCTCAATGCAGCAGCTTGCATTTCTTGCGTAAGACTTGCTGTGAGTAACGCTTGTTGAAGTTGTGTTTGAGTAAAACCTAGGGGTTTATTGCTAGCAGCACTCCACTCAAGTAATGCGATGGCATACGGCTCAGCTTTCGCGGTATTTTGTTTGAAGTCGTTTTGTGCAACGCCCAGACTTAAACCACTCGCGCCGCCGGCATTAGCGACACGGGTGTAGGGTGTAGCACCGCCCTCAGTTTGAATGCCGATGCTGTTGTATGCAATAGATAGAAGCCGACCAGCCGGAACGGTCAACGGCGAAATTGCAATAACGGTTTGCGGTGATGCTGCCATATCAAAATTCCTCAAAATTACTTGAGGAAATGCCAATGTTTTGAAGAGTCGACAAATTGTTTGTGACCTTATTTTTTATACATACGTGAGTTTTACTAATTTGGTTAGGATGCCGATCGGCAGGATATTGGTATTCGTTAACGAAGAGGCGATAGGTTAAGGTGCTGTTGTCTGTACTAAGGTTGTAGCTGAAGGGCGTACTGTTGTGATCATTTAACTTAAAAGAAATATCTGCGCTGTCGCCCTTACCAGGAACTATAGATGCGAAGTAACTATAAAAACGAATTGGATGCCCAGTTCTAGCTTTCAGCATTTGAGCTTCATTAGGAAATTCCAATTCAGGTTTTTTGCCTACTACTCCATATCGATATTGCAAGATGCCTTTGTCTTTTGTCAAGTCAGCGCTGGCACATAGCGATACTGTTTTTTTGTTTTTGAACGGGCAAGAAAATACAACCTTTTCCTCTTGACTACAGTGCGTAGTGGTAGTCGCTTGCGCCCAGGCTGCCTGGCCAACACCCGCGCAAGCCATTAGTACAACAGCAGGGGGTAAACGCGGGAATTCAAAACGATTCAGAAATGTGTGCTGGAGTTTCATGAGTTTGCGATCATTCCATTGATGCGGTGGCCAAGACGTGCAACCTCCTGTCAAATCTGACAAGAGGTAAAGCTATCGAAGTGAATTCTTTGTGCATTGGTTCACCTATTTGGTGGTCGATTGTTAAGTTTTTCCGACCGTATGTTGCTTCGAACAAACAGCTCAGAATTCAGGTGATGTCGGTCGGTCATTTGTTTTTTTATGGTCTGCCACTCAATACTGAAAAGCCGTGATGCCTTGCAAGCACGGGTAGTAATCAAAACGAAACCAAACCGTGAGGGGTTTGTTATCGATGCGCGAGTGGACAACGCCTAAGCTGTAAATTCCACTACCCCGCCGCCTCTGTTCGTCATAGTTGTTGTGTAGTGGATCCGTTGGTCTTGACATGCCGCCAAACCGCAGCAAATTTTCAGAGTATTTGTTCTTGCCTAAAAACTCTCTTACGTCATTTGAAGAAATGCAAGTTTTCGCTTTGTCTAAACCGATGTCCAGTTGATACTGCATTCGGTTGTTTGAGTAATAGTGCGTTCGTTCATAACGGATAGACGAGATGTTGGTTTGTAGTGATTCCAAATTGCTTTGGGTGAATCGCCATATGGTCAAACCAGCGCGCGATTGCATCAGCACCGATGAAGCCGGACTTATTGATTCGACAGGCAATGAAATTTTTACGCCTATCTTTTCTTCGCTCACACTCTCTATGGCTTGGCCATCTACTTGTTGCACGACTTGCCAAAGTCTATTTAAAGTGTCCAAGTTGTCCGGCGTTTGAGCGCTTACCAACGTTGAGATTGACATCAAGGCGATGAGGATTGCGTGCTTCATTGGCTTACCTGAAAAAGTACATTGATTTACGATACAAGTCGTCATTAGCAGCTATGAATTTAGTAGCTGCTTGCGCCTGTATTTGTTGGGCTAGAGCCTGATTTGATGCCTCAAATTGGTTCGGGGCTACTGTATTTGAAGTGTTTTGCGGGGTTTGAGTGCTTTGAGTGCTGCCTGGCGTCGAGCCCGAGTCTGCAAAGACAAGCTGGGAGCTTGAGCTGCCAAAGCTTGTGGTTTGACTTGCATTGTCATCGCCGCCATCGCCCCCATCACCGCCACCATCGCCACCGCCGTCATTGCTGGTTTGAGTTGCCATCAATACCTGCGAACCCGAACCCGTATTCTTCTGCGCACCCGCCACCGTCGGCCACTGCACTGCTGCCGCGCCGACACCCATCGCCGCCAGTGGCAACCCGCCGCCTGCTGTGCCAAACAGGCCGCTTTCGGCGCTGCGGATCATCGCCTCTGTGGCCTGGCGCTGCTCTTGCGCGGCACTGGTTGTGCCCATGGGGATAAAAGCGATGCCGTTACTTCTAACTTGCGCGGCTGAAACAATCCGTTCGCCCTGAGCTTGTCGAAGAGTACTTGATGGCGCGCTTTGCAACCTGGCATCCCCCACCCCCAGCATGGCGTTGATCTGCAAGCTCTGGTTGGCAATCGTTCGGGCGCTGGTGCTGCTCAATCGGCTGTCGCCTGCATCTACTGTTGAATGACTGCCCAGTGCTGTGGCTACTGCAACCCCGCCATTGATATGCCCCGCCTGCCCATCAAACAGCCGGGTGTTGATGGCATGCAGAGTTTGGACTGGGCCGGCCAGTGTTCCGTCTGCATTTCTTTGCTCGTCTTGCTGCAGTACGCCGCCTGTGATGCTTTGGTAGTTCACCCCCAGTATGTCGCCTGTCAGGGTTTGAACTGTCAGGGTGCTGCTGCTGTTGTCTGCGCGGATGATCTGCGGTGGGTTGCTGCCAAAGTCAATCGCCACAATGCCGGCTTGTGTGAGGGTTTGGGTTTCACCTTGACTGTTCGAATCTGAATTGATGTCTATCCACAAACGCAGGGCGGCAAAGGCTGGATCTCTGGCGTCAACCCTTTGGTCGCCATTGGCGTCTAGCCAGTTCAAGGCATTCAAACCTGCACCGCTCAAGCTCAGCAGCTCGCCTGCATCTATCTGACTGTTGCCATTGGCATCAATGCTAAGTACGGCCTGGTTGTTGGCTAACCACTGGGTTTGCTCTAAATAGCCGTCTCCGTCGATGTCAATCAACTTGTCTTGCTGCGCCAGGGCGTTTTGATAGTCAAGCTCTGCGAGTCGTTGATCTTCAGCCTGCTGATTGATGCCTTCTGTCGGCAAGTCCAGCGTAATAGCCTGCAAGCTCTGCTGCAAGCCATTGGCCAATGCTTGGGGCAAACCTTCTTTGAGGGTGGGCAAGTTAATGCCTTGGCCTTGTTGGTAGTGAGCCAACACAGTTTGCACTTGCCAGTTGGGGGCAATGGCGCCTTGGGCGTGCTTCATGAAGTCACCAGCAATCGTGCTGCCGTCAGCCCGCTTGCCGTTGTGGTCGTAATTGCGGTGCTGGGGGTTGCCTTGCTCATCTACCCAGCGCAGGATCAGTTGGGCGGTGTCGCCTTTGAGCGTATCGCCGGGTTGGGCCAAGGCTCTTTCCCGGTCGGGGTCGAACTGGTAACCAATGCTGGGTAGCATGTTGGCGACCAAGCCGTAGCCGTTGCCTTCAGCATCTGTATAACTCTGCAGGCGGGTTTGCAATGCGCCTGTCAAATGGTTCATCCACGCCGTAGCCGTAGCGCCGCCGCCAAAGCTGTCTTGGTCTGTCACCACTTGGGTGTTGCCTGCGGCGTCCCACTGGGCATGGGCATAGCCTTCGCTCATAGGGGTGTCGGGGATGGCTGGGCGTTCTGGTTCGCCGCCGCCTAACAATCCGCCCAGGATGGTGATGGCTATCGACAAGATTTGCCCGTAGACCGGGATGAAGGCCACTGCTGCAGCCAGGATGCTGATGGGGTCGCCCGTGCTCAGTGCCAAGACCAGGTTAACGCCAGGCAAAAAGTTGCCGCCCATGCTGGCCGATATCATGCCGCTGTTGACTGCGCCAGCAGTAGCGGTCAAGGTATCCACCAAGATCAAACCACTGTAAACACTGCGCCCTGCATCGCCTGATTCAAGCGCGCTTAAAAAGCCCAAGCCTGCACCCAAGCTGCCCAGACTGCCTAAACCTGAACCCGAACCCAGTGCGCCTTCGCTCAGGGTGTTGATGTTGTTGTACATGCCGACCACCGTGCCAACTTGGCCTAGCGTGGTTTGCTTGTCCCAGTTTTGCAGGCCGATGATGGACTGGGCCAGGCCTGCACCTGCTGTAGCCAGGCCAAGTTGATGGCTTTGGTAGGCCTGCTCGCTAAGGGCTTGGCCGTTGGGGTTGGTGTAGGCCACGTTGCCGCTGGGGTCGGTGAAGCGGGTGTAGCCGTTGGGCAGTAGGTTGGCTTCGCCGATCACCTCGCCTTGTGAGTTGGTCAGGACTTTGCTGGTGGCGCTGATGGGGACAAAGCTGTTGCCATCCATCTGCCCTGCGCCGTACGCTCCGCCTGTGCTGCTGCTTTGCAGGGCTTGGGCTAGCTGGGTGGGGCTTAGGTTGGCGAAATTGAGGGGGTCGGAGGCTGATGAGGCGCTGCCACCTGGGCCTGCATCGCCGCTGCCATAACCCGTAATAACACCACCGTCTGTTTGAATCCCGCCACCCGCAACGGTATAGCTTGTGTTGTCTGCGCTGGCGAGGATGTTTTGCGCGCCCTGGCGGATTTGGGCGATGTCGTCGTCTGTGAGCCGATAAAAGCTGAGTTCTTGTGGTGCGACATAGTTGTCGCTTTGTGAATCAAGTCCGTTTACTGAATTGACACCGCTTGAATTGGTTGGGTCAAGTTTCCATTCTTGTTCACTTTGCCCGCGCTCGTTGAGCCATGCCGCTGCGCCGCCAACACCCTCACTGCGGTTGTAGGCTTCGCCATCTTTGACATACCGCGGGCCAACCAGGTTTTGCGCGCCATCGCGCTGTTCTTGAAACTGCAAGCTGTCTGGGCCATTGCCGCGCCACACGCTTTTGGTGTTGATCACGTCGCCTGTGACAGAGTCTTTGACTTGCTCGGTCAGGGTTGTTTCTTTACCAACTGTGCGGCGGAGACTTTGGTATGTAGTCTTGCCGTCGGCGTCTTGTACGTAAGTGACAAGGTCGCCTTTGAGCATTGCGCCGTTGGGGCTGGTTTTAAGGACGGTGAAGTTGACAGTGATCCCGCCGCCGTATTCTGGCTTGTGGTGCGTTGTAGTGCTGTTGGTGGGGTAAGGCGTGTTAGCTGATGGCGTTGACGTAGATGTTGTGCTGGAAGGTGGGTTTGAGCTGGTCGCTGTGCCAGTAGATGTTGTTGCTGGTTTGTCTGCTACCCAGACTCTTTCGCTTGCACCAACGAAACCTTCCATCGCGTTGTAGGACGTTGGGGGGTATTCCCAATGGCCACCTAGAGGTGCGGCAGCGGGCGGTGACGAAGCTACTGCATCGTTATCAGGCAACGATGGATCAAACCGCGAAAATGAACGCAGGCGGTACGCCACGCTTGCACCGTTGGCGTCAGCTCTATTAAACGCGCCGTCAGTTTTGAAATAATTACCGACATTGCCTGCGCCCAACCATCCTGCACCAATCAAACTTGCTTCGGTCAATACTGTGCCGTCAGTCATCGTTTCGCCAATCTTGGTCCAAGCGCCATTACTTTTAAGTTGGGCTTTGACAGATTCATAGTTCGATGCAAAAGCATTGTCTTGGGCAGTTTTGTTGCTTAAAAAATCCTCTTTACTCCAAACGCCGTCTTTGCCTGTCCATGTGCCGTTAGCGTTTTGAAGTTTGGCTTGCTGTAGCGCATCAGGTAACATTTGGTAGGCACCCAAAGCACCAAACTTGTTAACTGCGGTGTAGTCACCGCCGCTTTCAAGACCCCTAAGATACTCACCAAATGCTTGAATTCCGCCTATGGGAGTCGACTTGAGAGGTGTAGTGTTGTCATACTGGTAGACGCCATTAAGTGCGGGGTTTCTTTCGTCTTTGTCAACCAACTCGCTGGGAATATAGCGCCCTACTGTGCTGTAGCCCACGCCTTTCTGGTCCTTAAGCAGGATCATGTCCGTCTTCGAGTAATCGAAGTTGTTTTTATACAGGGTATAGGGGTCAACCGCAACGCGTTGGACTTGACCATCAACCGGTGCGTAGGTGTAAGCAGACAAGTGGTCATGAACAGCGCCACCATTCATACCCACATTGCTCATGGTGCCGATAACCGTACCGGCTCTTACGGTTTGCCCATCGAGTGCCCCCGGCAAATTGCTCATGTGCCTGATGACGTATTCAACACCGTCGGTGCCAGCCACAATGGCCAGCTTGCTGCCGCTGCGTTCAGTCACAATCCGCAAAACTCCGTCTACGGGTGCGCCGATCAGGACATTTTGGTTTAACGCTTCTTTGCTGCCAACACTGTCAACTTTCGACGACGTAGTGTTAAGCCTGCCATACAAAACATCGATACCGCCGTGCTGACGCCCATCGCGGCTTGCAAAGAAGGTCTGAATCTCACCGCCCGATGCTTGTGTGATGCGCAGCACGTAGGTAATGCCGTCCACCACCTTGGGCGGCAACATGTTGTTTAGCAATTGCTGAAACGTCTTGGGGTTTGCCATCGCTACACTTTTAATTTAAGCCCAGAAAGCTTTTGGTTTCAAAGATGCTGGTACTGGTTGCTCGCTTTAGATCAACTTCAACAATCTCAAATTGCTTACTAGACAAAAGCTTGGCGTCATCGGGTGTCTTGTCCAATCGCATCGGAATGTAAGTTGCAACAACCTGCCTATAAAGCCAAACCGTGTAAAGTTTGTCGCCGCTTGCCCACATGCCAATTTGTGAAGTGTCTGTGCAGTAACGGTGCAAGATACCTGCTGAACATTTTGCTTCAGAAGTTTTATTCAATACTTTTCCGGTCACCTGCAAATAGGCAAAACGCGCTCGGTCTATGTTCCAAACGAACCCAAGAGTCGCCCATCTTGCAGGCCCGATATCACCACTATGTCTTGGCTTCCATTTCGGTTGGGTTTGATGGCCCAACTCAATATATCCAGCTACTAACTTTTGCTTCTCAGGCCCGTAAAAGATCCCTCTTGGATAAGCACTGATCTCAATTCTTGGCTGGTCAGCGTTTGAAGGGAACATGCTTTTGTAGGTCGATTGAATTTGTCTGGTAATCGGACTTATGTCAACGTTTAGAACACCAGGATCCGAGCTACTTCCAGTTAATTTTTGATACGCACTTTTGGGTGCGATGATAGAAACGCCACACCCACGTGAGTTGGCATCATCGCGGCAAGAGTCGCGTGGTAGGCTTTTGGGCACTTTATAAACTGGCTTGCATCTCCACACGCTAGCACCACCAGCATCACATTGATCGGTAGTGATACTTGGAGCCAACGCATTTACCTGCGCCTTTATGCCGTTTTTAATCTGCCCATTCGCAAGCAGAAGTTGCGGACTCTTGGCAAACAGCGTCATGTCTTCAACTGTATTCAGCCATGTATGAACGTTAAAGGATTCAAATTTTTGACCTTGAACATACTGTCTGTTCAATTCGTCAAGACTGTTGCGCTCCACCCATTCATAAGGGTCGATCCATTTTCCTTTTTCTACTAACAAGAATGGCAGCATATTTATCAAGTTACCCGTATACAGGCCATCCGGCATAGCTGGACGTACTTCCGCTTTACTTTCTGCCATCGATGTAGCCGCCTTGACGGGTGTCTCGGCATGCGCTGTCGCAGCAAGTAACAAGCTTAAAAAGATGAATTTGAATTTCATAAGTTTGCTATCACTCCATCGATGCGGTGGCCAAAACTTGCAAACCCCCCGTCAAATTTGACGGGAGGTAAAGCGATTGAAGTGAGCTCTTTGTGCATTGGTTCACGCATTTGGTGGTCGATTGTTAAGTTTTCCAGACACTTGTTGCTTCGAGCAAATAGCTCAAGATTCAGGTGTTGTCGGTTGGGCATTTTTTTCTTACGGTCTGACACTCAGTACTGGAAAACTGTGATGCCCTGCAAGCATGGGAAGTAATCAAAACTGAACCAGATCGTCAAAGGCTTGTTATTAACACGCGAGTGAATAACGCCGACGCTGTATATGCCATTTCCGCGCCTCCTCTTTTCCTCGTGGTCAGTGTCGAGAGGATCCATCGGCCTTGATAGGCCTCCATATCGCAGCGTGGTTTCTGGATATTTATTTCGCTCTAAAAAGCCTCGGACGTCTCCGACAGAGATGCAGCTTTTGGATTTATCCAGGCCAACGCCCAACTGGTACTGCATCCTGTTGTTCGCTTAATAGTGATGTCGTTCATAGCGAATGGCCGACAGATTGGTGTGCTGTGCTTCCAGATTGTTCTTGCTAAACAACCAGGTAGTCGACCCCGAAAGCGATTGCATTAGTACTGTGGATGGCGGGCGTGTTGATTCAACAGGTAGTGAAATTCTTACGCCCAGTTTTTCTTCACTCACATTCTCCATGGCTTGACCGTCTACTTGTTGCACGACTTGCCAAAGTCTATTTAAAGTGTCCAAGTTGTCGGGCGTTTGAGCGCATACCAACGTCCAGGCCAACATCAAGATGATGAAGATTACGTTTTTCATAGTTCTATCTGACAAAACATGTTGCAGTACGCGGTTCGTAATAAAAAGAATTGGAGTCTGACCCCAATTCTTCACAGTGATTCGATAAGGCGTTTTACCGCCCTCAGTACCCATCCCCATGACCCCGTAGGTGATACCGGTAAAAGTTTCTTTGTTTAAAGCACCCATTTTTAACTTTAGGTTTTGTTTGGAAATGACTTGCTAAGTGATACGGCTTTTTTGCAACGACTCAAAAATATCTCTTTGTTTATTTCAAAGTCGTAAGGTAAAAACCAAGATCGACAACACGGTTTTTTGTATGTTTTAGCTCGCAGTGAACTATTTCATTTGACTGGGTACTGCCTTTTAGATTTAAGTACCCTAATACTTCACAGTCTAATTTTTTGAATTTCAACCAAGCGCGTTGGCCTTCTAGGAACGATCTCTGAGCAGATTTGTAATCGGCGTACTCGTCATTTGGTTTTGCGAGCTTTTTAAGGACACTTTGATATACGCGGTTCAACTCTGCATCAGCCTTTTGCAATTCACTAGAAACGCAAAAAAGCAGTTCTCGTGAATCGTTCGAGTTGCGGCAATCGACAATAAAACTCTCTACGCATAAGAGAGGTGATGGCAGTTTATTTTTCGCATTGCAAGCGTCACCGGGTTGCAGAGCTTCTTCTTTTGCGTTTACGGTGCAAACACCGGATAAGAAAATACAAATAAAAATTACCCGCCACAGAAAACGTCGATACGACCAGATGCTAGTGCGGGCTGTATTGGTGCTGATTAAAACGTCGTTCATATGGGTTTGAAATTTATTCGTTGCTACATAAGAGAATTGTCGTGTTCGCGCTAACCTATTTCAAAACTTCAAATGTTTTAGTGAAATCAATACCACTAACGGGTTTGCCTTTGAGGGCGGTCACGTAATGCTCTTCATATTCAAGTTTCCACATCGTCCCATCACGGGCTGGTATGCCATTGACGATGATGGGAAATCGCTTGTCCAAAGGCGTGTGGTTTAGAACCAACCCCCACTTGATAACAACCGTGTCGTCTTTGACCCCGAATTGCAAATCTGGGCTTGAGTCGCCCAACACTTTTTCACGCTTCTCGCGCTGGTGCTGCAACAAAAAATTGTTCGTTTTGAAATACTCGCGCATGATGCTGGCCGTATCAATGTTTTCCAGCATGAATTCGCGACCATCTTTTAGTTTCCAGCGAACATCTACGGGGTAATAAGCGCGTAAAGCCGCGTAACGCACACTGCCCCGGTTCGGCAGGATCGCACCCCAACTACGTTGTGTTCTGTACATTCCAAAATTTAATTGGGCAATTTCAACATTCGCAAAATCTTCCTTGCTCTGCAAAACTCCAAAGCCGTAAAACTGCGCATCACCCGGCATGGTGTGGGCGGTTGCTACTGGGCTTGCGTTGCTGTTGATACTGGTGCTTGCAGGTACGCTGGCGCAGCTAGACAACGCGAGCGCAGTCGCCAGCCAAAGGGCGGCTAAAAGTCGACTTCTAAAGACTGGATTACGGATTTGCATAGTGTCCCTGAGGTGATACTTGGCAGCGCCGATCGCTGATTTTGTGCTGCGCGTTTGACGCTTTTTAATTTCTACCGCGACTGTATCGCCTGGTAACTGCTTTGTGGTCTAAATCCTTAAACAGAATTTGCATATGCTTATGTCGTTTTTGGGCAGGGGCGGCACGGGTAAACCCTGTCACACTGGCCGAAAGTGCCATTGAGTACTGTGGTTTGATGTTATTTGTCGCGCCTAAATTCATAGCTGCTTACGCCCGTATCCATTGCCCTGAAGGCGCTTTTGACGCCCTAACACGCTGCTCAAAGTCTGTTTCAAAGCTGTTGTTGCTTTCAAGCCAGCCAAGGATTCACAAAGGCGAATCAGCACTGCCCGCATTGACCTAGCGTGTTCAGACTGGCGGCATGGAGTGGCTTTTATGAACATTGTTATTAACGTCTAGGTTTGGGGCTGTTAGCTACTAATCGTTAAATTTAAAAGTTCGCAGATCTTGCCATCGACACGGCATTTGAAACCTGCGACCCCTGTCAGACTTGACAGGGGGCAGAGCTAAAAAAGCGGTATTTTTGTGCATTAATACACGCTTTTTTAACTTTTTGAGGTCTACGGGCGCATGTACGCCGTGCAAAGCCTACTGTCCGAAAAGGCTTCGGCTTCTAAAATGTATGTATAGTATGCATATGTCATTTGAATTTGATGTGAGCAAAGCTGATGCAAACTGGCATAAACACCGGGTTCGCTTTGAAGATGTAGAACCTGTGTTTGATGACCCCTATGCTTTAACAAGACAAGACCCTGACGCTAAAGACGAAGCTCGCTGGTTGACGGTTGGTTGTGATGCGCTTGGGCGCGTAGTGACGGTTTGCTACACCTTGCGCGAACCAAAAATTCGTTTGATTTCTGCACGTCTTGCAACAAAAAAGGAACGCACACACTATGAAAACTGAATACGATTTTTCTGATGCCAAACGTGGCGCTGTCAGGCCCATTAAGGCTAAAACCCGCATCACGCTGTACCTGGACGATGCGGTGCTTGAAGCTTTTAGGCTTCAGGCGCAAGACCAGGGTCTGGGTTACCAGACTTTGATTAACGAGGCTTTGCGAGGCAAAGTTTTGACCAAGCAGCCCAAGCCTGTGACAGTTGCTGTTTTGCGGCGTATTTTGCGGGAAGAATTGCACGCCGCTTAAGCACACTGTGCCGTTCGTAGCCCTCTCACCGCCGTTATCTGAAAGTCGCTCAGCGCGTTGTCATCGTCCCTGTCGTAAACCAGCAGCCGCGCCCAGTCTGGCGGCATATCTGAAAGGGTAAAAGTGCTTTGAAGGTGCGTTATTGATGCTTTTTCAGTCTCTTTAACCGAATCATTGGCCTGAAAAACGCCTGCGTCGATGGCGTGGGGGTGCAAGTTAACTGGATCGTAAACAGCCTGTTTCAGGTCGTTTTGGGCTGTTTTCAGGCGCCAGATCGACCTTTAACCCAATAAATACAGGCGCAAGCAGCTACTAAATCGATAGCGCCCCTCAAGGCCCACGCTGCTGCACCCCAACCGGCCCGGCGCGCTCCATTACCCGCTCACCAGCCCGCTCGCTCATCCAGCGCAGCAAGTCCAGCCACATTTGGCGCATCTCGGCGTCTAGCGGGGTGCGGGTGGCGTTGGGTAGTTCTACTGTTACTACAGGCACGCCTTTGTGAACACCGCTGTAATTGCCCAGCGAGCCAGGGAAGATGCCGACCTGGTCAAGATACAGGCGGCCTAGCTTGGACGGCGGCACGGACGGGCCGTCAAAGTCGAGCACGCCGTAGGGGGCGTGGATGCTGACGATGAGCTGAGGTTTGAAGCGCTGCATTTCTTCAAAAATAAATTTGGACTCGGGCTCAGACAAGGGCTTTGCGCCGGGGTAGCGGCGGGGGTCTTTTTTGGTGCGCTTTTCCCAGTAGGTTTTGGCGTCGCGGTCCCAGTGGGGCGTGGGGAAGTTGCGGTTCAAATCCACCCCGTTGGCGTTGACGCGGCGCGGCGGCTGGCTGAGCAGCCCGTCAGGGTTGAGCGCTGGAATAAACCGCCAGTGCACGGCTTGGGGCATGTCGACCGGCGCCAGCTCAGCCAGCTTGAGCCAATGCAGCGCAACTGATGCAGACGACAGCTCGTCGCCATGAATGGCACCGACGACCAGCACGCGCCAGGTGGCGTTGTCGGCCTTGATGTCGCGCGTCCAAAGGGTGCGGCCCTGCACCGAGCGTGCAGCGCTGGGTTGCAGGCTGGCTGACTCGCACAGACTGCGTTTAACGTTGGGCAGCCGGGCTGCAAACTCGTCACACGGAGGCGCAGCGTGAGCCTGGCTGACCAGCCAAAAACCCAGCACCAACGTTGCGAAAAACCTTAAAGACCACATGCACTGAGTTTAGGCCACGCATATGACACGGCAGATGGCGGTGCTGAGGCAAAATACACAGAGTCTTGAACATTCTTATGCCGAACGCACCACAAACATCCAAAGCACAGCCCCCTGGTTTTTCCACCACTGAGTTCCGCGCATCACTGGCGATGTTTGCCACCGGTGTGACGATTGTCACGGCGCGTACCGCCAGTGGCGACTTGATTGGGCTGACGGCCAATTCGTTTAACTCGGTGTCGCTTGAGCCCCCGTTGGTGCTGTGGAGCTTGTCGCAAGCGGCTAGCTCAATGGCGGCTTTCAGCACTGGCTCGCACTACGCCATCAATATTTTGGCGGCAGACCAAAAGGATTTGGCCGAGCGCTTTGCTAGCAAACGTGCTGACAGGTGGGACGGCGTTGTGTTTGAAGATGGCGTGGCCGGTGCGCCGCTGCTGGCTGGCGCGGCAGCCAGTTTTGAATGCTTTAACCGCAGCCGCTACGAAGAAGGCGACCACGTGATTTTTGTCGGTGAAGTCGAGCACTGCACACACCGCGATGGCGCTGCGCCGCTGCTGTACCACGGCGGCAAGTTTTACACCGAGCACCCGCTGTAGCTGTCGCCAAGTGATGGTTGTGCGTAAAACCCAACTCGATACCTTAGCTATTACTTTGCTGCTGGGCTGCTGCCTTTTTTGGGGCTTGCAGCAAGTGCTCATCAAAGCCACGCTGGCCGAGATACCGCCGATGTTTCAGGCGTCGCTGCGTTTGTGGGGTGCGACTGCCTTGCTGTGGCTGTGGTGCCTGGCACGGGGTGTGCCGCTGTTCAAGCGTGATGGCTCGCTCATAGCTGGCTTGCTGGCAGGTAGCCTGTTTGCGGCGGAGTTTGCCTGTATCTACATCGGCTTGCAGTACACCACGGCGTCGCGCCTGACGGTGTTTTTGTATACCTCACCGTTTTGGGTGGCTGTACTGGTGCCGCTGTGGGTGAAAAGCGAAAAACTGCGCGGCTTGCAGTGGGCAGGGCTGGTTTGCGCGTTTGCGGGTGTGGTGTTTGCACTGCGTGAGGGCTTTACCGGCAACGGTATGGCCACCGTGCGCGGCGATGTGCTGGCACTGGCGGCGGGCATGTTGTGGGGGCTGACGACGGTGGTGATTCGCGCATCGGGCCTGGCCAAAATTTCGGCAGAAAAATTGCTGTTTTATCAGTTGGCGGTCAGCGCCGTGTCGTTTCCACTGTTGTCGCTCACGCTGGGTGAAGTGTGGGTTTGGGAGTTCAGCCCGTTTGCCATCACATCGCTGTTTTTGCAAACGGTGGTCGGCGCATTTGCCAGCTACCTGGCCTGGATGTGGATGCTGGGCCGCTACCCGGTCACGAAAATCTCGGTGTTCGTGTTTTTAACGCCGCTGTTCGCGCTGCTGTTTGGCGCGCTGTGGTTGAAGGAAGCGGTGACGCCGGGTTTGCTGGCGGCGCTGGCTGCGGTGGCGGTGGGGATTGTTTTGGTCAACCGCAAGCCTGCAACCGCTTGAACGCGCAACGCTTTACTGTGACGCGGTAATACCGCCGTCCAGGTAAAGCACTTGCCCAGTCACAAAGCCTGATGCCGGTGACGCAAAAAATACCGCAGCACCTGCCACATCCTGCGGCTGCCCCACACGGCCTAGAGGAATGCGGTCAAGCACCTGTTTGCGGGTGTCGGGGTTGTCTAGCCAGTGGCGGGCCATGTCCGTTTGCACTACGGTGGGCGCAATGCCATTGACAGTGATGCCGTGCGGAGCAAGCTCGCTCGCGTGCTGGCGAATCAGCATCACCAAGCCGCCCTTGCTGCTGCCATATGCCGAGTAACCGCGACCGCGCAGCCCCAGTTGCGCGCGTACCGACAGCAGATGCACTTGCGCGCCACCGCGCCCGCCAGCTATTTGTTTTTTGGCCACCGCCTGCGCCAAGAACATGGCTGCTTTGAGGTTAACTTGCAGCACTTCGTCGAAAGCTTCTTCGGTCACCTCCAGCAATGCTTGCTCACGCTGCATGCCCACGCAGTTGACCAGAATATCCAGCCCACCAAAATGATGGGCGACGGCATCTACAGAGGCTTGAATGCTGGATACAGCATGCGCGTCCATCGCCAAGCCCAGCGCATCGTGGCCTGCTGCACGCAAGGCAGCCGCAACTTCAAGCGCCTTGGCCTCATCACGTCCCGACACGGCCACATTGGCCCCAGCCAGCGCCAAGCCCCAGGCAATCGCTTCGCCAATACCACCGTAACCGCCCGGCACATAGGCCGTTTTGCCGCGCAAGTCAAACAGACCGGACAACGCAGCGGTGAAATCAACACGCGGGGTGATGCTTGTTTTTTCCATTTACTTCAATCCATCAACAAGCCGCCGTTGATATCAATGATTTCACCGGTGATGAAACCCGCAAGAGGCGAGGCCAAAAAGCGCACCACGTGGGCAAACTCTTCTGGCTCACAAAACCGCCCCACCGGGATGTCGCGCAACAGCTTTTGCCGCTGCTCTTCATTGAGCTGCTCGGTAATCATCGGCGTTTTGACGTAAGCGGGTGCAATGGCATTGGCAGTGACGCCAAAGCCCGCCAGCTCGCGCGCCAAAGAAAACGTCAGTGCGCTCATGGCACCTTTTGAAACCGAATACGCCGTGCCCGCTGTAAGGCCCCCCGTTTTAGCGGCGAGTGAACTGGTGTTGATGATGCGACCAAAGCGCCGCGCCTTCATGGCGGGCACTACTTGCTGCGACAAATAAAACGCGCCATCAAGGTTGGCGCCCATCACGCGCCGCCATTCACTGGCATCGGTGGCTTCAATTTTGTTGTTGGACAAAATGCCTGCGTTGTTCACCAGAATGTCCACTGCACCCATGGCGGCAACAATCAAAGCATGACCTTTGCGCACAGCTTCCACGTCACTGATGTCAAATGAAAACGGCAGTGCATCTGGCCCCAGATCTGTGGCCAGCGCAAGGTTGCGTTCGTGGTTGAAGTCCACCATCGCAACCCGGCAGCCATCTTCAAGCAGCACTTTGGTGGCCGCCAGCCCCATGGTGCCAGCAGCCCCCGTCACCAGTGCAATCTTGCCTTTCAGCGGTTTCACAAGATCAGGCATCTAAAACACTCTTCTTTCCAAACAGGCCACGTGAACGGAACGTCACCACGGCAATAAACAAAATGTACATGGACATCAACGACCACTCTGACGCGTAAGAGCCCGTCAGCCCAACCACCATGCCGACCATCAGCCCGGCAATCACTGCGCCCCACAGGGAGCCGACGCCACCCAATACGATGATCAAGAACGCAGGCACGACGGCATCTACCCCGACATGCGGACGAATGCCCCAGATGGGCGCCATCACCACGCCGGCAATCGCCGCCAGCGCCACGCCCAGGCCAAAGACAAACAGGCGCAGACGCGACAGATTGATGCCAAGCGCGCGCACCATTTCGCTGTCATGCGCGCCGGCCTTGATGATGGCTCCATACGGTGTTTTTTGCAGAAAAACCCAGAGCAACAGAATCATCAAAATGGCAAAACCACTGGCAAAAAACCGGTAGCTTGAATACACCAGGTCGCCCACCTTGAAAGCACCTGAGATCACGGGCGGCAGCAGCAACTGCTTTTCAGACGACCCCCAGATCAGGCGTATGCCTTCTTCAATCACCAGTGCCGCACCAAAGGTCAGGAGCAAGCCGTACAGCGGGTCGCGGCCATAGGTGCGCCGCATGCACAACTCCAAGAGCATGCCAAACAGGCCAACAAAAACCGGCGCTAGAAACAGGGCGATGAGGTAACGGGTTTCAATGCTAAAGGCCATGTACCACGCCTGTAGTTCCGGAAACATACCCAGCTTGGGCGCCACCAAAAATAGTGCGAAATACATGCCCAGCGCAAACAGCGAACCGTGTGCCAGGTTGATGGTTTCCATCACACCCACAATAAGCATGAAGCCCAGCGCGATCAACGCAAAGAGCAGGCCAAGCGACACACCATTGACCAGGTGCGGAAGAATCTGAAGCAGGAAGTCCATGACGGTATTTTCAGTGGTTAGGGTTCGTAACTTGGTGTTGCTGCGTAAGACTCCAGCTTGCACTGTTGCAGGCTATCTTTGTCTTCCACCTCGTCAGGACGCAAGCGCCCGAGGATGCGAAAGATGTCATCGGCCTGTTTGGGAAAGGCGTTGTACGAAGCCATGTAAACGTTTTGCTGCAACTGATGGGTTGTGGGGTTCATGTAGGCATCTTCGTGCTGCATGCGTTTGGCGGCTGGCACCTTGAGGTTTTCAAGCTCACGAATAATTTTCAAATTATTCGTGGTCCCTACGCGCTCAATGGCACTGAACAATTCATGTGTCGCCATGTAGCCGTTGTAAAACACATTGCCCGGTACCTTGATACGGTAGGTCGGGTTGGCCTTTTGGTAACGCGCTACAAACTCTTTGACACCCGGCAAACCCAGGCCCCAGTACCAGGTGGTGCCAAAAATGCCAAACATGGCCTCGCGCCCCAGGCCGTACACATCAGGCCAATCGGCCTGGTTGTTGATCCAGCCAAAACTGCGGTCTAGCCCGGCAGTGCGGACCTGATCGCGCAGCAGTTTGAGGTCTTCGCCGCCGACTGCTGTGGCAATGACGCCAGGGTTGAGTTGCTTGATTTTTTGCAGATGCTTTGAAAAATCTCGCGTGTTTTGCGGTACCAACATTTCTTCAACAATCCGCCCGCCATTGCCTTCAACAATGCTGCGAATACCCCGCGCTGTGTTGTGGCCCCACTGGTAGTCGCTGGTCAGCAGCAACCAGTTGCGGCCAAAACCGGTCATCGCCCCCTTGACGACCGAGGTCGAGAAGTTGGTGCCATTGCCGTCCCACACGAACTTGGTACGGTGACAGTCCTTGCCTGCTTCGGTAGGAGAGCTGGAGTTGGTATTGAAGTAGATACAACCCGCCTTTTGCGCGACTTGCGAGATAGCGTTTGCAGCGCCTGAATGCACGCCACCTAGCAAAAAAGCCACCTCATTTTCTGCCAGCATGCGCTGCGCCACGGCTGCTGCTTTGACGGCATCACCGCCCGTATCGGCGTGCACGGTTTCAACGCGCCTGCCGAGTACGCCGCCGCGCTCATTGACTTCATTGATAGCCATCAACATGCCGAATTGCTCGTCTTTGCCGCTAGCCCCGTATTGCCCGGTGTCATCTGTAGACAAGCCGACCAACAGCGGTTTTTTAACACGCGCTTGCGCCCATGCGCGGTGCGCGCCCCAAGGACCAAAGAATGCGAGCGTTGCCGCGCCTGCACCCCGTATCAACTGTCGCCTTTGTTGCCGGGCAGGTGCCAGAGCACGAGCCCCGTGTATTTGCCCCGCGCCAACGGGGGATATAGCTTTCATGATCTACCTGCCTAGACTTCGTAGGTAGGGGTCGCTTCATAGCTCTCCAGCTTGCAGGCACCTTGCGCGTCCTTGTCCTGCACGTCCCTGGGATCCGACTGGGTGAGAATTTTGAAGATGTCGTCTTTTTCTGCGGGTGCGGTGTTGTAAGTCGCCATATAAATGGTTTGCTGGCACTGGTGCGTGACCGGGTCCATGAACGCATCAAAGTGTTGCAGCCGGTCGAGCGCAGCCATCTTGCGGCCTTCGAGTTTTTTAATCACCGCAATGTTGTTGGTCGTTCCAGCCTCTTCAACGCAGCGCAACAGTTCGCGTGTGGCCATGTACCCGTTGTGAAACACATTGCCAGGCACCCGAATCGCCATACCCGGAAACTGTTTTTGGTAGTTGGCCACAAACTCTTTGACGCCCGGCAGGTTCAAGCGCCAGTACCAAGTGGTGCCAAACACACCAAAAATCGCCTCTGGGCCCAGGCCATACACATCTGGCCAGTCCTGCTGGTTGTTGATCCAGGCCATAGACTGGTTCATTTTGAGCTGCACCACCTGCTGGCGCAGCGCCTTGATGTCGTCGCCACCAACGGCAGTCGCCACCACCTGGGGTTTGAGCTGTTGCAGCTTGAGCAGGTAAGACGAAAAATCACGCGTGTTTTGCGGCACCAGTAACTCGTCAATGATCTTGCCGCCATTCGCTTCAACAATGGCACGGGTAGCTTTTGATGTGGTGTGGCCCCAGACATAGTCGTTGGTCAACAGCACCCAGTTTTTACCGCTTGCGCTGATGGCGTTTTTAACAATCGCATTGGAAAAATTGGTACCGTTGCCGTCCCATACAAACTTGGTGCGGTGGCAGTCCTTGCCTGCTTCCGTCGGCGAGCTGGAATTGGTATTAAGAAAGATCGTGCCGTACTTTTGCGCGACCTGCGAAATTGCGTTGGACACGCCTGAATGCACAGCGCCTATTAAGAACGCCGCTTCGTTGCGGGTGATCATGCGCTCTGCCACGCGCGAGCCAGTAGCCGGCGTTGTCTCGGTGTCGATATGAATTGCGTCAATGCGCCGGCCCAGTACACCGCCCTTGTCGTTGAACTCCTTGATCGCCATCATGGCGCCCAGGCGCTCCATGGATCCTGATGCGGCATACAGACCCGACGCGTCCATCGTCAGCCCAATGGTCAGCGGTTTTTTCTGTGCGGTTTGCGCCCAAGCATGGTTGTGCTTCCACGGCCCCATGAAAGGGGCAGCGCCGTACACGCCTGCGCCTACCAGCGCCAGGCTGGAGGTTTTAAGCAGCTTGCGACGTGATGCCAAAACGGCATCTGATTTTTGATTGGCGGTTGGGTCAGGCGTGGTGTTGTTTTCAAGTTCGCTCATGGTTGTCTCCAGTAGGGGTTGATGAATCGGAATGAACTAGCGGGGCACGATCTTCACGTCGTTGAGTTTTTCCTGGGCTTCGAAAAGGGAAGCGATCAGCTTGTCGCCAAAGCCTGCATTGCTGGCTTGGATCAGGCTTTGGTGCGTGGCCTCGCCCATCAGGCTGGCCACCGGTAGCATTTCGGCCAGATGGGTGTAGTAACGCAAGTCTTTT
This sequence comes from Polaromonas sp., assembly GCA_031414215.1. Taxonomy (GTDB): domain Bacteria; phylum Pseudomonadota; class Gammaproteobacteria; order Burkholderiales; family Burkholderiaceae_C; genus Polaromonas. Next base: position 19,895 of record JANNVB010000048.1, read on the forward strand.
TGAGCGTTGGCAATGCCGAACTTGAAGCCGGTCACATCGCCCTCCTTGAGTGTTTTGGTGGCCATCATTTGAAAGATGCCGCAATTCACGCCGCCTGCGGTGATCACGTCATACAGGCGATTTAAATCCAGGCCGCATTTGGCCGCTACTGCAAAGGCTTCGGCGATTGAAGCGGCAAAGCTCATGGCCATCATGTTGTTGACCAGCTTGAGCACATGACCATGGCCGGGTGGACCAACGTGAAAGATGTTTTCACAAAACGCCTTGAGCACCGGCTCCAGAGTTTTGAAGTCGTCAAGCTCTGCGCCCACCATGGTGTTGAGGCGGCCTTCTTCGGCCTCTTTGGGGGTGCGTGCCAGCGGTGCGTCAATCAGCTTGATGCCTTTGGCGGCCAGATCATTGCGGATGCGGGTGCTCGACGATGGCTCGGCGGTGGAGGTGTCCACCACGATCAGGCCTGTGCGGCCACTTTCCAGCAGGCCGTCTTTGCCGTAAACAATCTGCTCTACCTGTGGCGAGCCGGTGACGCAGATAAACACGATGTCTGAAGCCTGCGCGCAGGCTGCATTGGTGTTGGCTTCTTTTGCGCCCGCAGCGATTAAATCAGCCAGGTTGTCTCGGTTGCGGTTGACCTTGAAGGTCAGCTCAAATCCGTTGGCCAGCAAGTTTTTAGCCATGCCGTGGCCCATCATGCCGATGCCGATAAATCCGATCTTGGGTGTCATTTCATTTGCCTTTTGATTAACTTGGTTTGGTTAGCTCACAGCCTCAACGACTTTGACGGCTGCGCCAGCACGCGCTTTGTCCCACAGCGTGATCAGCTGGGCATAGCGCTTCGCAATGTCGGTGACGACCTCTGCGTCGCTCATCTGGCCTGCAAACCAGCTCGCAGCGGCATCGGCAAAAATAGAGCGCCCCACTGCAAAACCTTTACAGATGCTGTGCGGTGCGGCAATGGAGAAGCTCTTTTCCAGCTTCTCTTCGCTGGCCTCCAAGCCCAGCACCAGCACACCCCGGCAATGCGGGTCGTTGCGCTCAATCACTTCTGTGATGTTGTCCCACTCTTGCCCGGACGTGGCAGGTGGCAGCTTCCACCAGTCGGGCCATATGCCGGCGCGGTACATCTGCTCCAGCGCTTCGGCCAGCGTGGTCTCGTTGCTCGGCATATCGCGCGGCGGAATCACTTCGACCAGAAACTCATGTAAGGTATCTACGCTGGCACGTTGTAGTTCTGCGAGTCGCGCTATTTGCGCTTCACGCAAAGCGGGTGGATCGTACGGGTGATAGCTGACCAGGCACTTGGCCACATGCTCACCCGGCCAGGCGCGCATGGCGGCACCCAAATGGCTGCCCGCTTCAAATTGAAGAGGCCGCGAGCCTGGCGATTCGACCGGTCGCGCCACCCACCAGCCTTTGCCCGTCATGGCGGGGAACACGTCCTCACCGAACCGGCCATCGACAATGATCCCCACGCCGGAACGGCTGCCAGCACCTTGGCGCGCACCTTCTGCCACCAGTGACTTGAAATGGTTGATGCGGTCGTGACCTGCGCCGTGGCGGTCAGCCAGCTCTTCTAGTTGCGAGCGGTGGTCAAAAGCCAAGATCACCAGCTCTTCCCAACGCCGGGTACGGGTGGTGACGCGGTGCAAGTGCTCCAGCTTCGCATCTTCACGCAAACGCCGTGTGATTGAGCCGTTCAGCAGAAAATACTGCAGTTCTTCCCAACTGGCCATCGCCGGTGCACAGCCGTGGCGTGAAACCACCAGCGCACCGCAGGCGTTAGCGTAGGCACAGCAGCGCGTGATCGGCTCATCGCGAATCCAGCCACGTAAAAATCCCGCCATAAAGGCATCACCTGCGCCCAGCACGTTGTACACATCGACCGGAAAGCCGGGGCCTTTCAGGCCGTGTTCAATATCGGCGGGAATCGCACCTTCAAATACCACGCAACCCATCGGGCCGCGTTTGACGACCAGCGTTGCCGCCGTGAGTTCGCGCAATCGTCGCAGCGCAGCCAGTGTGTCTGTGCTGCCGCCCGCAATGTGAATTTCTTCCTCGGTACCGACTACCAGATCGCATTGCCCAATGACTGTTTGCAGATGCGAGCTGACTTCACTGGAAGGCACAAAACGCTGCTCGCCCATGCCCGGGCTGGTCAGCCCCCACAGCACCGGGCGGTAGTCGATGTCGAGTACGATGCGGGTCTCGGCTGCCCGGGCCAGTGTCATGGCTTTGCGGCATGCTGCGTAGGTTGCGGGTTGCGACAGATGGGTTCCTGAGAGCAACAGGGCGGTACTCGATGCAATGAATGCTGCGTCAAAGTCGTCATCGCTGATGGCCATGTCGGCGCAGTTGTCGCGGTAGAAAATTAGCGGAAAAGTGTCGTGATCCTGAATACCCAGGAACACCAGCGCTGTCAGGCGTTTTGGGTCCGTACTGACATGGCTCACGTCTACGCCCTCGGCTTCAAGCGTCTCACGCACAAAGCGGCCATGGTGCTCGTCGCCCACGCGGGTCAGCATGGCGGGTTTGAGCCCCAGGCGCGCCACACCCACGGCCGTGTTTGCGGGCGACCCGCCCAGGTATTTGGTGAAGTTCATCATGTCTTCAAGACGCCCGCCGATTTGTTCACCATACAAATCCACCGCTGCGCGGCCCATGCAAATGACGTCAAAACAGCGTTTCATGCAGCCCCCTTTTGGCGCGTTGCCATGCGTTTTGTTTTGTGTTTTACGTCCGGCTTTTCTACCAGCTGATGGCCCACGCTGACGACCAGTGCCTGCGCAAGGCAAAGCGGTGCCACCAGCGAACGAAACGGTTTGGACGAGTCATCGGCAAGCTCCAGGCACACCTTGGCTGAAACCTTGAGCGGTGACAGCGGACCATCGGTAATAGCAATCACATGCGCACCCAGTTTGCTGGCCCAGGCTGCCGCCTCAATGACATCTGGTGAATAGTTGCGAAAGCTTGCAGCAATCAGCACATCACCGGGGGCAATGGAACGCAAGCTTTCCCGCAGCATTCCGCCTGAGCCGTCCAGCAGATGGGTGCGCAGTTCCAGCTGGTTGAGTGCATACGCCAAGTAGCTCGCCACAGGAAACGCGCGGCGCTGTGCCAGCACATGGATACGCGGCGCGGTGGCGATTAATTTCACGGCAGCCTTCAGGTCAGCCTGCAAAATGTTTTCTTCGAGGTGCCCCAGCTCGGCAACCGACTCGCTGACCAACTGGTGCAGGACACTCGCAGGTGCCCGTGTGCCGCTGGTCTGTTTGCGGCGCATCTGGTCAATGCGTTCGCGGTAGCTGTCAGAGCGCTCCAGCAAATGCCCACGAAACACCTGCTGCATGTCTGAAAAGCCTTTGTAGCCCAGCGCGTTGGCGAAGCGGATCATGGCTGAAGGCTGCACCTCGGTAGCCTCTGCCACGGTCGCTACGGTGCCCAGCGCCAGGTCGTTGGGCTGCTCCAGCGCAAAGCGCGCGATACGCTGCAATTGCTTGGACATGTCCGGGTAGGCTCGACCAATCAGGTCCTTCAATTCGTCGTAGCTTGTTACTGAGTCCATGGTTTTTACATCACCGCATTCATTTAATTAAATAGAACAAATGTTCTTGCATATTTAGATAATAGAACGTATATTCTGTTCTGTCCAGCTTTTTATTCAAAAAATTTAGTAAAGACTTTTTCATGCAACTCGCTTCAGGCCGCGCGCCGCTGTTCCCCCTGCCCATGCTCATCGCATTGGTGGTCTTTCTGTCCACGCCGTTATGGGTCGCCCGCATTGGGCTGTACCAATACCTGGCGCTTGAAATCATGATCTGGGTGCTGTTTGCGATGGGCTACAACCTGCTGCTGGGCTTTACCGGCCTGCCGTCGTTTGGCCATGGCGCATTTTTTGGCGTGGGAGCCTACGCTTTTGGTTTGCTGCAGCTTAAGGTCTGGCCCAACCTGTGGTTTGACTTAGGTGGTGCGGTGTTGGTGACCTCAGCGCTCGGCGCATTGGTGGCGCTGTTTATTTCACATCGGCGGGGTATTTACTACGCGCTGCTGACCATCGCGTTTGGCCAGGTCTTCTGGTTTGTTGCCAATAAATGGAGTTCTGTGACAGGCGGTGAAGACGGCTTGCTGAACATCAAGCGCTTGCCTGCTGATTTTGGGTTTGTGTCCTTTAGCCTGACCAGCAATAACGCGCTGTTTTTCTTCAGTTTGAGCCTATTTGCGTTGGTCCTGGTTGGCCTGTGGCGATTGATTCACTCACCACTGGGCCGCATCTTTAGTGCCATCAAACAAAACGAAACGCGCGCGACGTTTGTAGGCTACAACGTATGGCTGTACAAGTGGCTGGCCTTTACCATTTCTACTGCGGTAGCGGGGCTAGCAGGCGCTTTGTTTGCCATGGCGCAGCAGTCGGCCTACCCGAATGTCATGAGCCTGCACACCTCAGGCTTTGTGGTGATGATGGTGCTGATTGGCGGCGGCCTGGTGAGCTTTTGGGGGCCACTGATAGGTGCCACGTTTTTTATCCTGGCGCGCGATTTGCTCGGCGCCTATACCGAGACCTGGCTGCTCTGGTATGGCCTGATCTTCATGGTCATGGTGGTGTTCAAACCCGAAGGCATTGCAGGTGCATGGCAGTCGTGGCGAGCCCGACCGCGCAAGGCAAGAGCACCCGCCGCAAAAGCCGCTGAAGGAGGTGCACTGTGAAGCTGTTCGAGGCCAGCGGCCTGTCCAAACGCTTTGGTGCGCAAGTGGTGTTACAAGACATCACGCTCGGGTTTGAAGAAGGTCAGCTTACCGGCATCATGGGCCCCAACGGTGCGGGCAAAACCACCTGTTTCAATGTGCTGACGGGCCGCTACAAACCCGACCGTGGGCGCGTCACGTTTGCAGGTGAAGACATCACCGGGCTGTCGCCTAGCGAGATTGCACGCAAAGGCATCTCACGCTCATTCCAGATCATGAACCTGTTCGACAACTACACCGCCCTAGATAACGTGCTGGTAGCCACGCCGCATGTTCGCAAGCAGGGCTTTAACCCGTGGCGCGACCTGGGTGCTGACACCAAAGCCCAGGCACTGGCCGCGGCGGTGCTGGAGCGCGTCGGCCTGAGGGGCAAAGAATACGTGTTGGCCAGCAGCCTGTCATACGGAGAGCGCCGCGCACTGGAGATTGGTGTGGCACTGGCCGCCGAGCCGCGCATGCTGTTTCTGGACGAACCCACCGCCGGGCTGGGTGCAGAGGGCACGGCACGCCTGGCCGAGTTGGTGAAAACCTTGAAACGTCAACTGACCATTGTGATTATTGAACACGACATGAACTTTTTATTCAGCCTCGCCGATCAGATTTCAGTGATTCACTGGGGCCAGGTCATCACCCAGGGCACACCCGCCGAGCTGCGCCAGAACGAATGGGTTCGCCGCTCGAATTTGGGGGCACTCGTATGAATGCCGTGCTGAAAACATCTGCCGCATCGGGACTGATGCTGTCCATCGACAACATCGACACCTTCTACGGCGAGACACAGGTTTTATTTGATGTGTCGCTCAAGGTTGGCGCGGGTGAGGTGGTGGCCTTGCTCGGCCCGAACGGCGCAGGCAAAACCACCACCCTGCGTTCTATTTTGGGTTTAACGCCACCGCGTCAGGGCAACATTGCGTTTGATGCTCGCGACATCACGCGTATGCCAACCCACGAGATTGCCAAAACCGGTATGGGCTGGGTGCCGGACGACAGGCGCATCTTTCCAACACTCACGGTGGCCCGCAACCTGGCCATCGCGCGCAAGCAGACGCGGTTTAGAAAATGGAACGAGAAAGAGTGTTTTGAAATTTTCAGCGCACTGGAGTACCTGATGCACCGCGAATGTGAAAACCTCTCAGGCGGCGAAATGCAGATGGTGGCGATCTCGCGTGCGCTGCTGGGCTCGCCAGGCTTGGTGCTGTTTGACGAACCCAGCCAGGGCTTGGCACCCAAGGTGGTGCAGGACGTGATGAAGACCATCACTCGCCTGAAAGCCGAAGGAATCGCCGTGCTGGTGGTTGAACAAAACGTACAAAGCGCGCTGGCTGTTGCGGACCGCGTTTATGTGATGAATCAGGGCAAAGTAGTGCACGAGGGGCCCGCCGCAGAACTACGCAACAACAACAGTTTGCGCCAACAGCTTTTGGGAGTTTGAGAGATGAGTCATCCGCTTTTACGTGTTGAAAAAGTCGCCAAGCAATACCAGCGCGGCGTGTTTAGGAAAACCACGACGTTTTCATTGAGCGCCGATTTTGAAGTGAGCAAGCCCTGCGTCGTTGGTGTGATGGGCCCTAACGGCTCTGGCAAAACCACGCTGTTTGAACTCATCACCGGCAGCAATCTGCCCAGCGGGGGCCGCGTGCTGGTCAATGGCCAGGACATTCACCAGGTTCGCACCAAAGAGCGCGACCGGCTGGCGGTGCACTACCACCAGTCTTACCAGGTAAGGTCATTTCAAAAAACCAAACCCGACTTCATGCTGGCGCATGCGACTGAAACATCACCACTGGTGCACTTGTTTGATGAGCCGCAGTTCAACACGCAGGACGGGTATATCGGCTTCATGCTGGATTTTTTTACGCGGCTGAAGCGTGATGGCAAGCTGGTTTTTTTATGCCTGCACCCGAATGAGCCGTACCACATTGACATCTTGCGTCAGCACTGCGAGCGCTTTATTTTTGTGCAAAAGGGTGTGGTCACGCAGGCCGCCGATTTTGCAACGCTGACTGCCGACGAGCGGGTGCGGGCCTATCTCGGTGCGCTGGCTCCAGCGCGCTGAAGGTGCTCTTGCGCAAACGCGACATACCAGACCAGACAATCCGGGTTGGCCATCGCATCGCGGTTGACGACTTTTTCCAGCGGGTGGCCGAGCAGTAGTTTTTTAATCGGCAGCTCCTGCTTTTTGCCGGACAGCGTGCGCGGGATCTCTGCGACTGAAAAAATCGCGTTGGGCACAAAGCGTGGTGACAGCGCGGTTTTGATGGCGTTGTTGAGTTTGGCCGACATCGCGTCGTCTAACGCGATGCCTTCGCGCAATACGACAAACAGCGGCATGTAGCTGTCACGGCCCAGGTATTCAAGGTCCACCACCATCGAGTCCAGCACCTCGGGCAAGGCCTCAATCGCGCTGTACAGCTCGCTGGTGCCCATGCGCAGACCGTGGCGGTTAATCGTCGCGTCGCTGCGGCCGTAAATGATGCAGCTACCGGTGTCGGTCACCTTGAGCCAGTCGCCATGTCGCCAAACGTTCGGGTACATGTCGAAGTAGCTGGAGATATATCTGGAATTGCCTTTGTCGCCCCAAAAGTAGAGCGGCATCGATGGTATCGGCTGGCTGCAAACCAGCTCACCGACTTCGCCTGTCACAGGCTCGCCAGCTTCGTTCCAGGCTTCAACCGCGCAGCCCAGCAGGCGGCATTGCATCTCGCCGGGGACTTGCGGCAGGTCGCGGTTGCCGCCTATGAATGCGCCGGCAAAATCAGTGCCGCCAGAGATGTTGCACCACCAGATATTTTGTGTACCGATATTTGCAAGCTGCGCTGTTCCCCAGGCTTGAGACTCCGCGCTCAATGGCGAACCGGTGGTGCCCAGCGCTCTGACGCGCGTCAAGTCCCCGCACGCCGACAAGTCAACCCCAGCCTTCATGCAGTTGGCAAAAAACGCCGCGCCTGCGCCGAAAAACGTCACGCCTGTGTTGGCGGCAAAGCGCCATAGCGTCGTCCAGTCTGGGTTGTCTTTTGTTCCGCCCGGATTGCCGTCAAAAATCACGCAGGTCGTGCCGTTGAGCAAGCCGCTGATCTGCGCGTTCCACATCACCCAGCCGGTGGAGCTGTACCAGTGATAGCGCTCGCCCAGGCTGTTGGGGTGGTAACTGCAGCCAATGTCGTTATGCAAAACCTTCAAAGCCAGCGCGACGATAACCGTGCCGCCGTGGCCATGCACGATGGGTTTGGGCAGGCCCGTGGTGCCGCTGGAATAAACAATCCACAGCGGGTGGTCAAACGGCAGCCAGAGCGGCTCAAAAGCGGCTATCTGATCGTTTTTTGCCTCATTTTGGGCATCATTTAAGGCTGCAGCCCAATGAATACGGGCGCAAGCAGCTCCTGAAATAGTAGCGCCTTCATCTCCATGAACGATCACATGTTGCAAGCTGGGCAGCCCTGCGCAGAGCTCTTCAATGACGGCGCTGCGGTCGATCAGCTTGCCGCCGTAGGTCACGCTTGTTGTGGTAATCAGCACCTTGGGCTCGATTTGCTTGAAGCGGTCCAGCACGGCGGCTGTGCCCATGTCGGGGGCGCAAATGCTCCACACACCGCCTATGCTGACGGTGGCCAGAAAAGCAATGATGGCTTCTGGGATGTTAGGCAAGTAGGCCGCCACGCGGTCGCCGGGCACAACGCCTTGGGCTTGCAGATGAAGCGCCAGTGCCGCAACTTGCGTTTTTAATTCTGGCCAGCTGATCTGGCGCGCCGCGTCGCCATTGGCCAGGCTGGCCTCGTTGTGACTGATGATGGCTGGCAGGCCAGCGGCGTGCGCGGCCTCAGCGTGGCGAAACACCTGATGCACATAGTTGACCTGGGCCCCGGCAAACCACTTGGCGGCAGGCATGCGGCCTTCAACCACAAACTGGTGCGGTGTAGGGGACTGCAAGTCAAAGTAGTCCCAAATGCTTTGCCAAAAGGCGGGGAGATCGGTTACCGACCATTGGTGTAGCGCGGCGTAATTGTCAAACTGCAAATTGCGCTTTGAGTGCAGCCACTGTTGATACAGACGAATTTGAGGAATGTAGGGGGCGCTCATACCCATCAGCTTAACCTGCTTGACCGACAAATTTCGCTGCCACAAGCTGCGGTTTATCCCTAGGCTGCTTGCACCACTATGCGCCTGATTGCGCGGCAAGACTCAGGGTTTGCCTTTTTCACGCGCCAAGGCGGCTTTGGTAACCATCAGCTCACGCTCCAGGTCAATGCGTTCGTCAATTTCGTGTTCAAGGAGCTTGTTGACGGTGGCCAGATCTTCTGCCGAGGTCTGAATTCGATCCTCGATGTCTTCGGTTTTTTCAAGCGCCTGTGCGACATCACCGGTTTGCGCATCGTCAGGGATACCGTGCTTGAGAACGGCATTGATCACCAGCAACTCATCGGCTGACTGTTTGACAGTTTCTTTGACCGAATCGTTCTGGTTGAGTGCTTTGACAAGGGGTCTTGCTGTCGATGTCGAAGGCGCAGGAGCTGACTTTGTTTTGGTCATGGCATGGCGTAGTGTGTTGAGGGCAGCACTTGAAAATCTGCTGATCAACCAATGTAGCGACTTGCCCGACCTTGCAAGAGCGCAACGGCCTGATTGTGTTGTCAGAAGATGCCGCGTCTTTACGTTAGCTGCTCTTTGGCCTCAACCAAAGCCGCCTTGGTAACGGCCAGCTCGTGCTCCAGGTCGGCGCGTTCGTCGATCTCATGCGCCAGCACCTCATTGACCTGCGCCAGCTCTTGCGCCGTGTCGTTAATTTTGGTTTCAAGCTCGTCGGTTTTTTGCAGCGCCTGGGCCACCTCGCCAGTTTGCACGTGGCCGGGGATTTCCTGCTTCAACACCGCGTTGATCACGACCAGCTCGGCGGCTGATTGCTCAACGTTGCCTTGTGCGGCTTCGTTTTGTTCAAGAGCGCGCTCCAATGGGGTGGTCTGATCGGCGGCGCTAGTCTGGGGAGTAGTTTCAGGCATAGCCCCTATTTTAATGGCATTGGCCTGCCGGGTCAGGGTACGGGTACGGGTTTGCTCCGGCGCGCAGCGCTTGCAGGTGCGGCGCGCGATGTTCCAAATAATCTGCCAAAAGTGGTGGTGGTTTGCAGCGACTGAACCAGCTCAACAAAGCTGTAAACGCTGGCGTTGAAGGTGTCAAAACCGCGCCAAAACCATCAAATCTAACCGCTTTACCATTTAGGCCTCCAGGCCAATGAATACGGGCGCAAGCAGCTATTAAAATAATAGCGTTGTCGGCTCAGCTCTCAGCCGCCTTGGCCATGCGCTCGCTCTTCCAGTACACGTCGTCGCCGCCATCCATCCGGTTAAGAACACGTGACAGCACAAACAGCAAGTCGCTCAGGCGGTTCAGGTACTGGCGCGGTGCGTCTTTCAAGGCTTCAGCAGAGCCCAGCGCGACTACGGCTCTTTCAGCACGCCGTGCAACCGTGCGGCAGACATGGGCCAGCGACGCAGCGCGCGAGCCCGCTGGCAAGATGAACTCAGCCAGTCGCGGCAATTGGGCGTTATGTTCTTCAAGCGCGGCGTCGAGCAGCGCCACTGCCTCGGGTTTGAGCAGCTCATAGCCCGGAATGCTCAACTCACCACCCAGGTTAAACAACTGGTGCTGCACCTCCACCAGCAGCGTACGCACGCCGTCGGGCATGGGCTCACACAACAACACACCGATGTTGGAGTTCAGCTCATCGACATCGCCCATGGCATGAACGCGCAGGCTGTCTTTGCTCACGCGGGTGTTGTCGCCCAGGCCCGTGGTGCCGTTGTCCCCGGTGCGGGTGGCGATTTGAGTGAGTCTGTTGGCCATGTGTTTGAGTGTTGGTTATGTGGAAAGCGGTACGTAACATCAAGCTAAAAAATGTGACGCTGCGCTGCATGATGTAGCTGAGGAAACGCATTGCAAAATGACTGGCTTGCTGGCGTTTTCTGCGTTGCAATGGTGGCTTCTTAACTTTGAAAGACTTCAAGCATGTCAACCATCAACAAACGCAAAAAGTATTTTATTCCCAACTTTGAAGCACGTAGCGTGCTGCTCGTTGCAGCCCTGGCTTTCGGAGGCATCGCCGGAGCCCAGGGTCAAACCGGCTCGCCAAGCCCCGCCAAAAGAGCGTCGGCCGCATCGGGCAGCATTCCGGCCAACAAAGCCACCAGCAAGGACGTGGACGCCGCATTCGACCGGGCCGATGCCGACAAGGACGGAAAACTCAGCCGCACCGAGGCTGAGAATTTGCCAGCCGTTGCCCAGCGCTTTGAGCAGATCGATACCGACCGCGACACCTTTGTTTCACGCGATGAGCTGATGAAGTTTTCGGGTTCCTGATCATCGGGACTGCCGGGTTCAAGCGCCTTTTCCACACGCCCTAAAACGGTTAGCATGTTGCAAGTCCTCGGCTGACTTGCAACATCTGCCGCCGCTGTATCTGGAGAAACCTCATGAACGCACCGCTCCCCACCCACCTGCTGCCTGAAATCGCCCAGCGCGAAACGCCTGCGGCATTGATTGATGCACTGAAAGCACGCTTTGCTGAGCGCTGCTCGACCGCCCTCATCGTGCGAGAGCAGCATGGCCGCGACGAGTCGTCTTTCGCCGCACCGCCGCCCTCGGCAGTGGTGTTTGCAGAAAGTACGCAAGACGTGTCAGATGCCGTCAAGCTGGCAGCGCAGCACAACGTGCCGGTGATTCCGTTTGGCGTGGGCACCTCGCTGGAAGGGCATTTGCTGGCGGTGCAAGGCGGCATCAGCATCGACGTGAGCCGCATGAACAAGGTGCTGCACATTAACGCTGAAGATTTGACCGTGACAGTGCAACCCGGTGTGACGCGCAAGCAGCTCAATGAAGAAGTCAAAAGCACCGGGCTGTTTTTCCCCATCGACCCAGGTGCAGACGCCACACTGGGCGGCATGAGCGCTACCCGCGCCAGCGGGACGAATGCCGTACGCTACGGCACCATGCGTGAAAACGTGCTGGCACTTGAAGTGGTGACGGCCAGCGGAGAGGTGATTCGCACCGGCACACGCGCCAAAAAATCATCGGCGGGCTACGACCTGACGCGTCTGATGGTTGGCAGTGAAGGCACGCTGGGCGTGATCACTGAAGTGACCGTCAAGCTGTACCCGCTGCCTGAAGCTATCAGCGCCGCGGTGTGCTCTTTCCCAAGTATTGAAGCAGCTGTGCGCACCACGATTGAAGTGATTCAGCTGGGCATACCGATTGCGCGGGTGGAGCTGATTGACCACAACACGATTCGCATGGTCAACGCGCATTCAAAACTCAGCCTGCGTGAATCACCCATGCTGCTGATGGAGTTCCACGGCTCACCCACCGGCGTGAAAGAGCAGGCCGAGCTGGTGCAAGAAATTGCCAGCGGCCACGGCAGCGATGCCTTTGAGTGGGCCAGCACACCCGAAGAGCGAACGCGGCTATGGACAGCGCGGCACAACGCCTACTTTGCGGCGATCCAGTCCAAGCCAGGCTGCAAGGCGATATCCACCGACACCTGCGTACCGATTTCCCGCCTGGCCGACTGCCTGCTGGACTCGATTGCCGAAGTTGACGCGACCGACATCCCGTACTTTTTGGTCGGCCATGTGGGGGACGGCAACTTTCACTTTGGCTATTTGATTGACCCAGACATCCCTGAAGAGCGCCGCATTGCTGAAGAGCTGAACCACAAACTCGTCGCGCGCGCTCTGGCGCTTGAAGGCACCTGCACTGGCGAGCACGGGGTGGGCTTGCACAAGATGGATTTCCTGGTGACTGAAACGGGTAACGGCGCCGTCAACATGATGCGCACCATCAAGCGCGCGCTCGACCCGCAGAACATCATGAACCCGGGGAAGATTTTTACCCTGTGAGGTTGCGCGCGATCGATGTGCAGAACATGGCTGCACTCAGGCAGCGTTTGACAAGCGCTACCACCATGGATGAACTTCACGCTCTCTGCAGGGAATACAGCGAAGCGCTGGGGTTTCAGCATTTCGTTTATGCGCTGCGGGTTCCGACCCACTTCGCCGATGCGCGTCTGATCATGGTCGACGGGTATCCACCGGGCTGGGTGAAGCACTACTTTGAGCAGCACCATTTTGACGCCGACCCCGTGATGGCGTATTGCGCGCAACATGTGGTGCCGATGTGCTGGAGCGACCTCCGCTTGGAGCCCGGTAGCCAGGCCGAACGCATGATGCAGGAGGCCTCAAGCTTCGGCCTGCGTGATGGCGTGACCATGCCGCTGCACAGCCCTCAAGGTGAGCTGGGTATTCTCAGCTTCGCAGTCGATGCCGCTCCTGAGGAGGCTCGCGTCACCTGCCAAAACGCACTGGTACAAATACAGATGGTGGTCGGGTATCTGCATGAGGCGGTGCGCCGTGTCAGTGGTTTGCACAACGTCGAGGGGCTTGGTCTGACAGCGCGTGAGATCGAATGCCTCAGGTGGGCGGCTGACGGCAAAACGTCCGCTGAAATCGCCCAGTTGCTGGCGCTGTCTGAAAGCACCGCCAACTTTCACCTGAACAATGCCATGCGCAAGCTCGACGTGGTCAACCGCCAGCAAGCGATTGGCAAGGCAACGTTGCAGGGCCTGATCCAGCCGCTGCCGTTCTAGCCGCGCTGCTGCATCAAGCGCAACCTGTCAGATCTGACAGTAGACGAAATACCGCCCCTGCTTTCCAATCGCAGACTGGCATATCAGCGCGCCTGCGCTCGCGTCTTTCTTTTCAATAAAGGTATACCCATGACGGTTCACAAACGAATCCCGGCAGTTCTGCTTTTGTCCCTTTGCGGGGGTTTCTATGGCTGCGCGACCAGCACCAGCAGCTCCGCACCTGCCAGTGACTCCGGCAACAAGGCTGAACAGAAAATCTCCATGGCGATTGGTCAGGAAGTCGGGACATTCAGCATTGCGAGCCAGCAAGCGATAGAGTCGCCGGGCGCAATGAACGCAACCCAGTACACGGTTAAAACCAGGGCCGGGAAAACCTTCAAGTGCGACATTTATGAGCCATCTGGCTTTGGCAAGGTGATGAGCTTTGGAATGATCAGCGGATCTAGCGCGGTGTGTACGGACTTCACGGCAAGCACAAAAGATCAAGGTAAAACGAACCAGGCTAGCTGCAATGCGTTGCTAAAAGCAGCGGGTAAATGCTGAGGTATCGCTTGCCCGAGAATGTTGGTCAGCTTGACTTGCTGACCGAGCAACAGCAACCGGTGAACGGGGGTTTTGGGCTCACAATCACGCCATGAAAATTTTTGAGTCTCCTGACGGCTGCTCGATGAAGGCACTGGTTTGTGAGCGGTATGGGACGCCTGACGTGCTCAAGTTTGTGAGTCGCCCCCGCCCGTCACCCGAGAAGGATGAACTCCTGATTCGTATGCTGGCATCAACTATCACATCGGGTGACCGCCGTGTGCGCAGCCTGGACGTGCCAAAAGGCTTTCGCACACTTGGCCGCCTGGCGTTGGGCTGGCACGGCCCACGCAGCGCCGTTTTAGGGGTGCAGTTCGCTGGCGTGGTGGTGGCCACCGGTAACCGCGCAAATGGATTTGTTGTCGGAGATTCGGTTTTTGGCATCAGTGGCTTTCGCATGGGCGGTCATGCCGAGTATCTGTGTCTGCCCGCTAAAGGCGCTATTGCCCGCAAACCTGAGACATTAACATTTGAAGAAGCTGCTGCCATGTCTTTCGGCGGGGGCACTGCGCTGTATTTTCTGAGGCGCGCGAACCTTCTTTCGGGACAGACGATTTTGGTCAACGGCGCGTCTGGCGATGTCGGTACGGCTGCCGTTCAACTGGCGCGCGACATGGGCGGCAAGGTCACGGGTGTTTGCAGCGCCGCTTACCTTCATCAAGTGCGTGCGCTGGGTGCCGAAAAGGCAATCGACTACATGCAAGAGGACTTCACCCAGCCGCCTCAGCGTTTTGATGTCGTGTTTGATGTGGCGTGCAATCACCCGGTCAAACACTGCTTGAATGCGCTCAAACCAGGGGGTCGCCTCGTACGCCTCCTGTCGGACCTGCCAGAGATGTGTCACGCCATGTTGCCGCGCCGCGATGGTCTACACGTCATCGCAGGTACCGCCGAAGAACGGGCAGACCACCTTGAAGACCTGGCTGACTTGGTCCGTCAAGGTCGCTTTCGACCAGTTGTCGCCCGCGTGTTTCCGTTCGACGAGGCTATTGAAGCGCATCGATACGCGGATCTCCAACATCATGGTGGAAGCGTCGTGATCAAGATGAACGACGCGTCGAAAACCGAGGTGCTGCATGACAGGTGAGTGGATAGATCCAGACTCAAAATCAACCCCGCCCCAGCCACCTCCCCCTCCCGAGCTAGACATTTTTTTGCTTGTGGCCATTGAGGAATTGGACGTCCTCATCAGCGAACTCATCAGCGAAGGGAAATATTCTATTTCTCCACTTTTTCATGACTGGGTAGCAGATTCTCTGACGACAACCGTGGAGGCAAGGCTACTTGCCGCCCTGCAAACAAGGCGCTTCAGAAATAGCTTGAGGCTAGGAAACCCACGAACCGTACTTGCCCACTGGGTCAGAAACTGGACCTGCCTGGAGATCAAACAACACTTCGTGCAGTACGCAGAATATTGTCCTTGCGCGAAGCTTGCCGCTGCTACCAGTCCCAGCGCGCAATAGACCCCAGTACATTATGAATCCGGGGAAGATTTTTACGCTTTGATTAGGCCTGTGTCGAATTGCGCAATCGCTCAATCAGCCCATTGAGCTCATCCATCGAGCCAAAGGAAATTGCCACCTCGCCCATGTCCTCACGCTTGCCGTTGCGCTTCACGCTCTTTTTGACGCGCACTTCGACCTCGGCCATCAGCAGGTCGGCCAGCTCTTCTTCTACCCGGCGGGTGTCGCGTGATTTTTCTTTGCTGGCTTTTTGCGGCTTTAACGAAAACTCGGCGCTGAGTTTTTTGACCAGGCTTTCAGCTTCGCGCACCGACATTTTTTTGGCGGCAATCTGATTGGCAGCGGTGATTTGCGTGGCTCGGTCTAGCGCCAGCAGCGCTCTAGCATGGCCCATGTCGATGTCGCCGGCCATCAGCATGGTTTGCACCGGGTCAGCCAAATTCAGCAGGCGCAGCAGGTTGCTGGCGGCGCTGCGTGAGCGGCCCACAGCCTGGGCAGCCAGTTCGTGAGTGAGTCCAAACTCTTTGACCAGGCGCTGCAAACCATGGGCTTCTTCCAATGGGTTCAGGTCTTCGCGCTGAATGTTTTCGATCAGCGACATGGCGGCGGCGGCTTCATCGGGCACGTCGCGTACCAGCACTGGCACGCTGTCTAACCCGGCAATTTTGGCGGCTCTGAAGCGGCGCTCACCGGCAATGATTTCGTATTTGCCGTCGTTCGGTCCGGCGGTTAAACGCCGCACCAAGATCGGCTGCATGATGCCTTGCGCTTTGATGGACTCGGCCAGCTCGTAGAGCGCGCCTTCGTCCATGCGGGTACGCGGCTGGTACTGGCCAGCCACCATATCAGTCAGACGCAACGAGGCGGGCAAGCCGGGGCTGGTCAAACTGGAGTCAACGCTGTCCGCAGAGTCGCTGACTTTGGGACCCAGCAATGCTTCGAGTCCGCGGCCCAGGCCTTTTGGTTTTTTGGTGACCATGTTGTGTTTATCTTTCAAGTTTCATCAAATTTATTCGGCCAGACTGCCACCCAATGACCGCAGCACGCCGCGCCACAAGGCATCCCGCTCCTCGTAAGGCTGCGGGTCTTGCCTGCCGCTGGCTTGTTCCCAGACCGAGGTCAACACCATCACGATACCGGTTGATGGCTGCATGTAAAGAGTCTGGCCATGAATGCCTTGCATGGCAAAAGTACGTTCTTTCATCGGCATCAGCCAGAACTGGAAGCCGTAGCCAAAGTACGGCGTGGCCTTGCGCGGCTTGAAGGCATCAGGTTGCCGAGCTGGGTCGGTGGCGTCGAGTAAATAGTCGCGCGATACGATTTGTTGGTCGCCGACCTTACCATCATTGGCAACCAGCAAGCCCAAACGTGCCCAGTCGCGCAGGCTGGCATTGAAAGCGCCATAGGCCTGCTCCTGGCCGTCCGCGCCAATGCGCCAGTAGGCGTCGTGCTCGGCACCCATGGGCTGCCACAACCACTCGCGCGTCAGCTCACCCATGTTTTTTCCTGTGGCGGCGGTCAGGATGCGGCCAAGTACATCGGTTTCCGAGCTGGCATAAACAAACTTTTGCCCCGCTGGCGAATGACGGTCGGCAATCGACCGCAGTATATCGACAGGCCTGCCTGCACCTGGCGCGCCTGCACTGGCGCGAGACAAACGCGCGATGTCGTCGCTGCCGTCATAGCGCTCGGTGAATGTGAGGCCAGAGCTCATGCGCAGCAGCTGTCGTACGGTGGTTGCGCCGTAGGGGCTGCCAGCCAGCGGTTTGACATAGGTGTCTGCCGTGTCGTCTAGCGACTTGATGCTACCGCGCTGTAGTGCCACGCCCACCAATAAGGCAGTGACGCTTTTGGACATGGAGAACGATAAAAATCGTGCGTCGTCTTGGCGGCCATAGCGGTAATGCTCGGCCACGATTTCGCCGTTTTTCAGCACCAGCAAGCCGGTAGCACGCTGGCGCTCCAGGTACTCTGCCAGCGTGCAACCAAGGTTGCGGTAGCGGTAATTGATGGCTGTTGGCTGGGCTGCCTTGGGTAGTGGTTTGACGTCGTCCGCTTTGCTGACGAGTCGGGTCTGGATACCCGGTACCGTGTGCATGGCGGACCAGGCGCCGACACGGTTCGTGGTGCCGTACCAGGTGTTGGCGTTGCCAACCGGATAGTTCAGCGACTTGCCCAGCAACGCTTCGTCAGGCTCGGCAAAAGCAGGCAGACCAGCGGCCATCATTGCGATGAGCGATGCTTTGATAAATGGTTTGTGCATGGGGGTCATGGGGTCACCCGCATCAATTGCTGAAGTTCTGCGTGGGCTTGGGGCCAGTCGTTCAGGCCGCTGTCTGCGTTGATGTGGCCGCGCTCGCCAACATCCATCAGCGTTACGTCCCATGCGGAAGCAAATTGCTGCGCCTTGTGGATGCCGCAAAACGGGTCGTTGCTGGACGAGAAAACGACGCTTTTAAACGGCAGCTTTTGCAAAGGCACAACCCAGCCCGGCAGCATTTGGCCAATGTCTTCGCGCGCTGTGTCAGGCGGCGCCACCAACAGAGCACCTTTGACGAGATGGGTGTTTTTAGAATGTGCGGCCCAAGCCGCCACCGTCAGGCAGCCCAGGCTGTGCGCTACCAGCACGGCCGGTTCTGTGCAGCTCAGCAGCACGTCTTCAAGTCGGGCGATCCAGTCACCGCGCAATGGGCGCTGCCAGTCGTGTTGCTCTACCCGCTGGTAGCCGTGCTCGCGCTCCCAGCGGCATTGCCAATGGTCGGGACCGCTGTTTAGCCAGCCAGGCAGGATGAGGACGTTGCTGGGGCTCATGCGCGCGCGGATTGATTGCTATTGTTTTTATAGCTGCTTGCGCCCGTATTCATTGGGCTGCAGGCGTATTTGGTACCTGAAAACAGCATTTTTTAGGTGTTTTGAGGCGTTTTTACAAGGTTTTGATCCGTGCAACCATCTCTTCGGCAAACGTCACAAACGCCTGCGCGCCTTTGGATGCCGGGTCAAAAGCCACGCCGGGCAAGCCGTAGCTGGGCGCCTCGGCCAGGCGCACGTTGCGCGGGATGACGGTGTTGAATACCTTGTCGCCAAAATGATCTTTGAGTTGCTCGCTGACCTGCTGCTGCAAGGTGATGCGGGGGTCAAACATGACGCGCAGCAAGCCAATGATGGCAAGGTCTTTGTTCAGGTTGGCGTGCACCTGCTTGATGGTGTTGACCAGGTCTGTCAGGCCTTCGAGCGCAAAGTATTCGCACTGCATTGGCACGATGACGCCGTGCGCGCAGCACAAGCCGTTGAGTGTCAACATGCTCAGCGACGGCGGGCAGTCGATGAGCACAAAGTCATAGTGGCTATCGACTTCAGCCAACGCGAGTTTGAGCCGCTTTTCACGCCGCTCAACATCGACCAGTTCAACCTCGGCTCCGGCCAGCTCGCGGTTGGCACCCAAGATGTCGTAGCTGCAACCGCCGTCGATCAGCTTTTGGCTGGTGACTTTGGCCTCTGCAATCGTTGCGGATTCGAGCAGCACGTCGTACACCGTGTACGCCAGTTTGCGTTTGTCCACGCCCGAACCCATGGTGGCATTGCCTTGAGGGTCGAGGTCAATCATCAACACGCGTTGGCCAACTTTGGCCAAGCCTGCAGCCAGGTTGACGGTGGTGGTGGTTTTGCCGACACCGCCTTTTTGATTGGCAACGCAAAAGATTTTGGCCATTTTGTTCTTATTGTTTTCGGGTGAGTGGGAGTTACTTGGAGATAGCGAGCTTGAGGCCGAAGCCGATGAGGAAAACGCCAGCCGCCTTGTTTAAAAAACCAGAGACTTTAGGATTGGCGCGAATACGCTCGGCAAAAAAAGTGGTGATGAGTACTGACGTCAGGCCGTACAAAAAAGTCAGCGCCGCGATGGTGGCAGCCATCACGCCAAAGGTCGTCATGCCCTGGTGGGTTTTCGGGTCAACAAACAGCGGGAAGAAGGCCATGTAAAACACAATCGCTTTGGGGTTGAGCAAGGTAATGATCAAGGCTTGGCGAAAGTAGTGGCGCGGCTTGATTTGCAAAATAGGCGCGTCACCGGGTTTGGTCATGAGCATCTTGATACCGAGCCATGCGAGGTAAACCGCCCCGGACCACTGTACGATGTGAAAGGCGGTGGGGTACGCGGCCATGACGGCTGACACGCCCGCCACTGCGGCCCACAACAAAACCTGGTCCCCAGCGATCACGCCAAAGGTTGCGCCCATCCCGCCCGCAATGCCGCCCTTGCTGGTCGAGGTGATCAGCGCCAAATTGCCAGGGCCAGGGATGAGCAGGAAAACAATAATGGCGACGACGAAAGAGGCGTAGTCAGCAATGCCGAAAAATGAGCCGGACATGGGCGGATTCCTGTGTGGTGAGGGTGTGAGTTTACGACACGGATTTTTTACGCATCCACAGAATGCATCGCTCAGCATTCAGCCCCGGCACTTGCAGTTGTTCCACGTGAAACACATCAATGTCGGCAGGCAGCGCCGCCAACTCGTCGGCTGGGTGTTTGCCCTTCATCGCCATCCACACACCCGCCGGGGCAAGCGCACTGGCCGACCACTGGGTGAAATCATTGAGCGACGCAAACGCCCTGGAGCAAATCACGTCAAAGGGCTGGGCTATGTTCTCAACCCGTGCATGCAGCCCGGCCAGGTTGGGCAGCTTGAGTTCCAGCGCGACCTGCTTGATAAAAGTCGCCTTCTTGGCCACTGTGTCCACGCAAGTCACGGCAATCGCCGGGCAACAAACGGCTATCACCACGCCGGGCAGCCCCGCCCCTGAGCCAACATCCATCAACTTGCCGTGCTTCATCTGCTGTTGCAAAGGTGCAATAGCGGCCAAGCTGTCTAGCAAGTGGTGCGTCATCATCTCCACCGGGTCGCGCACGGCGGTCAGGTTGTAGACCTTGGTCCACTTGGCAATCAGTGCTTGGTACGAAAGCAGCTGGCCTATTTGATGGTCGCTTAGCTCGAGTTGCAGTTGTGCCAGCCCTGCGCGCAGGGTCGCTTCTTCCCCATTCATGCTTCGGCTTTTTCCGGTACAGCCAAAGGTGTTGTGTTCTTCCACAAGTTTTTCTTCAAATGCACAAGCAGCAGCGACACCGTTGCCGGCGTGATGCCCGAGATGCGGGACGCCAACCCGAGCGTTTCGGGCCGGTGCTTGGCCAGCGTCTGGCGCGCCTCAAAGCTCAGGGCTTGCACCTGCAGGTAGTCCAGCTCGGGCGGTAGCTTCAGGTTTTCGTAATGGGCAGCGCGCTCAACCTCGACTTTTTGCAGGTCAATGTAGCCAGCGTATTTGGCGGAGATCTCGATCTGCTCGATCACGCTTTTATCAAGAAGCGCTGAAATATCAGGCGTGGCGTACTTGCCGCCGTCCAGGCTCATCAGCCCCGCGTAGTTCACGTCGGGCCTGCGCAGCAAATCTGCCAAGTTGTATTCACGTTCAATCGCCTTGCCAAAAACGCGTTCAGCCTCAGCCAGCGGCAGGTTGTTCGGGTTCACCCAAATGCTGCGCAAGCGCTGTGTTTCACGTGAAACAGCATCCCGTTTGCGGTTGAAAGCGTCCCAGCGCGCGTCATCGACCAGGCCCAGCTCCCGGCCCTTTTCAGTCAGGCGCATGTCGGCGTTGTCCTCGCGCAGCATCAGGCGGAACTCAGCCCGGCTGGTAAACATGCGGTAGGGCTCAGTCACGCCCTTGGTGATCAGGTCATCGACCAGCACGCCCAAGTAGGCTTCGTCGCGCTTGGGCAGCCAAGCCTCTTTGCCCTGGCATTGCAATGCGGCGTTGATGCCGGCGAACATGCCTTGGGCCGCCGCCTCTTCATAACCTGTGGTGCCATTGATTTGCCCGGCAAAAAACAGGCCTTGAATCGCCCGGGTTTCAAAGCTGATTTTCAGCGCGCGCGGGTCAAAGTAGTCGTATTCAATCGCGTAGCCGGGCCGCAAAATGTGGGCGTTTTCCATCCCCACCATCGAGCGCACCAGCTCGTACTGAATGTCAAACGGCAAGCTGGTGGAGATACCGTTGGGGTAAACCTCATGCGTGGTCAGCCCCTCGGGTTCCAGGAAAATCTGATGCGCGTCTTTGTCGGCAAAGCGGTTGATCTTGTCTTCCACACTCGGGCAATAGCGCGGACCCACGCCGTCAATCTTGCCGGTAAACATGGGGCTGCGGTCAAAGCCGCTGCGAATAATGTCGTGTGTGCGCGCATTGGTGTGGGTGATGTAGCACGGCATCTGCTCAGGGTGTTTGATAGAACCGCCCATAAAACTGAACACCGGCACATCGCCCGGTGTACCGCCAGGCATCCCATCTCCGGGCTGCGCAATGCATTTGCTGAAGTCAATCGTGCGGCCATCAATGCGCGGCGGCGTGCCGGTTTTCAAGCGGCCCTGCGGCAGCTTGAGTTCTTTCAGCCGCGCCGAAAGTGACACCGCAGGCGGGTCGCCCGCCCTGCCCGCTGAATAGTTTTGCAGACCGACGTGGATCTTGCCGTCCAGGAAAGTACCCGCCGTCAGCACCACCGTGCGGCTTCTGAACTTGATGCCGACCTGAGTCACCGCGCCAACAACCTTGTCACCTTCGACCATCAGGTCATCCACCGCTTGCTGAAACAGC
Organism: Polaromonas sp.; assembly: GCA_031414215.1. Lineage (GTDB taxonomy): Bacteria > Pseudomonadota > Gammaproteobacteria > Burkholderiales > Burkholderiaceae_C > Polaromonas. Next base: position 41,948 of record JANNVB010000048.1, read on the forward strand.
CACAAGTTAGGCTGGTTCTCCAGCATCCGGCGAATCGCTGCCTTGTACAAAATGCGGTCGGCTTGTGCCCGCGTCGCGCGCACCGCCGGGCCTTTGGAGCTGTTGAGAATACGAAACTGAATCCCGCCCTCGTCGGTTGCCAGCGCCATCGCACCACCCATGGCGTCAACCTCTTTGACCAAGTGGCCCTTGCCAATCCCGCCAATCGACGGGTTGCAGCTCATCTGTCCGAGCGTCTCGATGTTGTGCGTCAGGAGCAAAGTCTTGCAGCCCATGCGGCTACTTGCCAGCGCCGCCTCGGTGCCCGCATGGCCACCGCCGACCACGATCACGTCAAATTCAGTGGGGTAAAACATAGCTTGCCTTTTATTCGTTCTCAATTAACTCAGTCGGCACGCCCAGTGCGCGCGCCACTTGTGCCTGGCGCTTGTCCGCCGTCACAAATAAATCAACCCGCGCAGCAATGGCGCTGCCAACATGCAGTGCGTCCATGCCACGCAGTGGGCCTTGCTCCATCGCGGAAAAAGCAAAGCGCTCGACACGCGCATCCAGCGGCACCAGTGTCATGTCGGCCACGTCGCTTTGTGCGGCGTCCCATGCGCGGTCAAACTCAGCCAGGGGCAGGCTGCCCTCACGGCGGCGACGCAGCAGTGCCGAAGCCACTTCAGTCCTGCAGTGCGCCGCCACCAGCAGCTCACTGGCTGATGCAAACAGCGCCAGCACGCGGTTGCGTCCGGCCTCGCTGGCATAGCGCTTGGTCAACGCCGAAGCGTCAAACATCAGTCGCGCCTCGCCATCGCGGGCGATGGTCGCGGACGTGGTTGCCGGGTAGGCGGTCATGCGTTTCACCATGGCGCTTCGTTCCGCTCATCCAGCACCGCTTGTGACAAAGATACGCCGGGGCTCAGCACCACAGGCTCAAAAGGCACCTTCCAGCGCGGCACTTTTTGCGCGGCTTGCGGCTGCATCGGCACCAGCTCAGCCACAGGCTTGCCATGCCGCAAAATGCGCACGGTTTCACCCTTTTCGACCAGGTCGATCATGGCCGAGGTGTTGGCACGAAACTCACTCAAGGGGACGCTGATAGGAGAAGTTTGCATTTTGTACAAAATTGGTTGTTTTGTACATTTTAACGCTTTTACCCGCATGGTCGAAAGCACCTACTTACAAAGCCCATGCGCTCACGTAAAGTACCCAGCATCTTGCGAATCACGAAAGCACGCCATGCCAATCACCACCCCCCCGCCCCACAAGACGCACCGCCCTGAAAATCGGCAGCGCCCTAGCCGCCGCCAGCGCATTCCCCGCGATTGGCCAAGCCGCCTGGCCTAACAAGCCCATTCGCCTGATCGTGCCTTTCGCACCCGGTGGCAGCTCTGAAATTGTGGCGCGGTCAGCGGCCAGCGAGCTGAGCAAAACCCTCGGTCAAAATGTGTTTGTTGAAAACAAGCCCGGTGCCAGTGGCAACATTGCCATGGCGGAATGCGCGCAAAGCACCGATGGTCACACGCTGATCCTGGGTCACATCGGCACACTGGCTGTCAACCCATTCATTTTCGACAAGCTGCCGTTTGACACCAACAAAGACTTCAAACCCATCTCGCTGCTGGCCAAAGTGCCCAGCCTGTATGTCGTCAACGCCGATGTGCCCGCCAAAAACCTGAAGGAGTTCATTGCGCTGGCCAAGTCCAAACCTGGCAGGCTTAACTACGGCTCCGCCGGTAACGGCAGCGCTGGGCATTTAGCCTTTGAGTATTTGAAGATGGTCAGCGACATGTTTGTGCTGCACGTGCCTTACCGCGGCACCGGCCCGCAACTGACCGACCTGCTGGCGGGCCGACTGGAAGCCGCCAGCGTGGGCGCACCAGCCATCTTGCCGCACATCAAAACCGGCAAGTTACGCTGCATTGCCACAGGCACCAAAGAGCGCCTGGCTCAGTTGCCCGATGTGCCCACCGTGGCCGAGAGCGGCTTCCCCGGCTTTGAGATGACGCAGTGGTACGGCCTGAACGCCCCCGCCAATATGCCGCAAGCCAACATCGACAGAATCGCCAACGCCACCGCTCTCGCAATGAAAAACCCGCAGGCAACAGAGCGCTTGCGCGGCGACACGGCCATCCCCGTTGGCGACTCACCGGCCCAGTACGCGGCCTTCATTGCTGCCGAACAAGCCCGCTGGAAAGTCGTTGTGGCCAGAGCGAAAATCAAGCCCGATTGAGAAAAATTGCGCTATACATTTTATAGCTGCTTGCGCCCGAATCTATTGGGCTAGAGGCCAAAATGATGCCTAAACAGGGCCTGGAAACGATGGTTATCAGTTGTTTCGGGCCATTCTCAAGCCCTCCAGCGCTGCCTGATGCGGTTCAGCCGCCAAGGTCACCGCGCTGACCACCGCCACGCCGTCAACCCCGCAGGCCAGCACGCCGGGCATGCGCTCGAGCGAAACACCGCCAATGGCCACCACCGGGTACGGCTTGGCCAGCTTTGCCCACACAGCTAGGCGCTCCAAACCCACCGGCTCGTAGGGCATGACTTTCAGCGTGGTTGGGTAAATCGGGCCGATGGCCAGGTAGCTGGGCTGCACGGCTTTGGCGCGCGCCAGTTCGGTGGGCGTGTGGGTGCTTAGGCCCAGCCGAATGCCGGCTTTGCGAAGGGCTTCAATGTCTGCTGTGTCTAAATCCTCTTGCCCCAGATGCACGCCGTAAGCACCAGAAGCCAGCGCCTTTTGCCAGTGGTCGTTGATGAACACCTGCGACCCGGGTACGGCTTTGCCAGCCTTGATGGCGGCGTTGACTTCGATGGCTATCTCAGCAGGCGTGTGGTCAGCTGCCTTGATGCGCAGCTGGATGGTACGCACGCCCCAGCTCAAAAGACGTTCGACCCACGCGGCGGTGGGCACCACGGGATAAAAACCGATACGGTTGACGATGGGGGCGAAGTCAGGTTTCATGGAGAGTGCCAAAAAGGAACGCCTACGGTAGGCGTCGACGCCTGCGCCGCAGCACGCTCAGGCATGGGCGTGGATTCATACGCCGCACGGCCCGCAGCCACGCCATCGGCAAAGGCCTTGGCCATCCGCACCGGGTCACCGGCCTGCGCCACTGCCGTGTTCAGCAGCACCGCGTCAAACCCCAGCTCCATGACGGCGGCAGCGTGCGATGGGCGACCCAGCCCGGCATCAACCACCAGCACGGCATCAGGCAGGCGGCGGCGCATGGTCTCCAGCGCATAGGGGTTGAGCGGCCCGCGCCCTGTGCCAATCGGTGCGGCCCACGGCATGATAGCCGCGCAACCCACATCACGCAGTTTTTGCGCGATCACCAAATCGTCAGTTGTGTAGGCGAACACGGCAAAGCCTTCTTTAGACAGCACGGTGGCCGCATTCAAAGTCGCGTGGGTGTCGGGCTGCAGCGTGTAGTCGTCGCCAATGACTTCGAGTTTGATCCAGGCTGTGCCAAAAATCTCGCGCGCCATCTGCGCCAGCGTGATGGCTTCTTGCGCGGTGTGGCAGCCCGCGGTGTTGGGCAAGATATGGCACTTCATCGCCTGCACCCGCTGCCAAAAGCTGTTGCCACCGCCGCTTTCAGGCTGCAGCCGGCGCAGGCCGACGGTCAGCACTTGCGTGCCACTGCTTGTTACCGCATCACTCAACACTTGGGGTGATGGGTAGTGGGAGGTACCGAGAAAAAGGCGGCTTGAAAGGCTTGTACCCGCAACTGTGAAATCTGACATGTCAACCCCCCGTTATTGGTGTGACGATATCAATGCAGTCGTCATTTTTCAGAGCGCGTTCAGGCCACTGCTGGCGCGGCACAAAGGTGTTGTTGATGGCGCAGGCAAACGCTGATTCAAGCCTGTAGCCGCGTGCGAGCAGCAAGTCTTGCAGCGTGGCGGCTTCGACAGCGATGCGTTCGCCGTTCATTGAAACATCAATCGTCATGTAGCAATTTTCCTACCAAATCACTGACCAGCGCAGGCGCGCACAAATAGCCGTGGCGGTACAGGCCGTTGATGTGCCACACACCACCCAATTGCTCAACTCTAGGCCGATGGTCGTCCAGCGCGGGTCGCAGCGCAGCCGACATACGCAAAACACGCGCTTCACCAAAAGCCGGGTGCAGGCTGTGCAGCGCACTGGCCAGCTCCAGCACCGAGCGCACTGTGACTGGGCCAGCGTCTTCAGATTCCAGCTCGGTCGCGCCAACGACAAGTTCACCGTTAGGGCGCGGCGCTACATATAACTGGTAGCGCGGGTGCATCAGACGTACCGGGCGCTGAAGCGTCACGCTTTTACATTCAACTCGCAGCACCTCGCCGCGCACACCACGCAAGCCGGGTAAGGCTGACTTGCTGCCCACGCCGCGCGCATCAACGGCCACGTCTACTGCGTGTTTCTGATCAGCGCAAACAATAACTTTTTGTTCAACCCCTTCAACAGCTTGCCCTTCATGCCACTGCACCCCCAGGTTGTCCAGCTCAATGGCCAGCGCCGCCAGCAACTGGTCGTTGGCCAGTTGGCCCTCACCCGCCAAAAACAGGCCGCCATTGAAGCGCCCGGCCAGCGTTGGCTCAACTTGCGCCAGTGCTGCTGCATCCAGCGTTTGCACTTGCGCTTTGCTAGCCGCTGGCAACTTGTGGTGCAGCAGGCGGCTGAAGTGCTCCAGCGACGCACCGTCTTGCGTGTGCGCAACAACAACCGTACCGTCTTGCCTGAAGTAAACCCGTGTGGCGAGCTGCGCCAACCACTCTGGCCACAGCAACATCGAGCGCTGACCCAGCTCAAACACCGCATCATCAGACACCGCCAGTTCTGCCAGTGGTGACAGCATCGCCGCGGCAGTCTGTGATGCGCTGGTCAGGTCGCCACGGCGTTTGGCGTCGAACAGGCTCACATGACAGCCTGCACTGGCCAAGCGCCATGCCAGCAAGCGTCCAGCCAGGCCTGCGCCTGCTATGCCGATGTGCAGTGGTTTCATATCAAGAGTAAATCTCGCTCCCGCCCTCACGAAACTCCTTGGCCTTCTCTTCAAACCCGCTGTCAATCTGCTTGATGGCGATCACGCCGGGCGGCGTTGCTAAAGTGGTCGTGGAAGGATTCAGCCGCGCAAACTCGCGCACCTCTTGCGAGATTTTCATCGAGCAAAACTTCGGTCCGCACATCGAACAAAAGTGCGCCACCTTGGCGTTTTCTTTGGGCAGCGTTTCGTCGTGGTACGCCATCGCGGTGTCCGGGTCAATCGCCAGGCGGAACTGGTCCTCCCAGCGGAACTCAAAGCGCGCCTTGCTCACCGCGTTGTCCCACATCTGTGCGCCGGGGTAGCCCTTGGCCAAATCACCCGCATGCGCGGCAATTTTGTAGGCAATCAAGCCTTGCTTCACATCGTCGCGGTTGGGCAAACCGAGGTGTTCCTTCGGCGTCACATAGCAAAGCATCGCGGTACCGTACCAGCCAATGTTCGCCGCACCCATGGCTGACGAGATGTGGTCATAGCCCGGCGAGATGTCGGTGATCAGCGGGCCGAGTGTGTAGAAAGGCGCTTCAAAGCAGGCTTCGAGTTGCTTCTCGACGTTCTCTTTCACCAGTTGCAGCGGCACATGGCCGGGGCCTTCAATCATCACCTGCACGTCGTGCTTCCAGGCAATTTGCGTCAGCTCGCCCAGCGTGTGCAGCTCGGCAAACTGCGCCTCGTCATTCGCGTCAGCAATCGAGCCTGGGCGAAGGCCATCGCCCAACGAGAAGCAAATGTCATAGGCCTTCATGATCTCGCAGATGTCTTCAAAGTGCTCGTATAAAAAGCTCTCTTTGTGGTGCGACAAACACCACTTGGCCATGATGGAGCCACCGCGCGAAACGATACCCGTCAAGCGGTTAGCTGTGAGCGGCACGTACGCCAGCCGCACACCCGCATGAATGGTGAAGTAGTCCACGCCCTGCTCGGCCTGCTCGATGAGGGTGTCGCGGAAGATCTCCCAGGTCAGGTCTTCGGCCTTGCCGTTGACTTTTTCCAGCGCCTGGTAAATTGGCACCGTGCCAATCGGCACCGGTGAGTTGCGCAGAATCCATTCACGCGTTTCATGGATGTTGTCACCGGTAGACAAATCCATCACTGTGTCTGCGCCCCAGCGAATCGACCAGACCAGCTTGTCAACTTCTTCCTCAATGCTCGACGTAACAGCAGAGTTACCAATGTTGGCGTTGACCTTGATCAAAAAGTTGCGGCCAATGATCATTGGCTCGCTTTCGGGGTGGTTGATGTTGTTCGGGATCACCGCACGACCACGAGCGACTTCATCACGTACAAACTCAGCGGTGATTTGCTCAGGAATCGACGCGTTGAACGAGTGCCCTTTTTTCGGCAAGCGCTCGGTTGCCAGGCGCTCGGCCAGTTGCGCGCGCACCAGGTTTTCCCGGATCGCGATGTATTCCATTTCGGGGGTGATGATGCCCTTGCGTGCATAGTGCATTTGCGACACATTCATGCCCGCTTTGGCGCGGCGCGGCACCGGGGCTTTGGCCATACGCAGGGCGCTCAAGGCGGGGTCATTCAAGCGCTCGCGGCCATAGGCGCTGCTGATGCCGTCCAGCGCCTCGGTGTCTTGCCGCTCATTGATCCAGGCACCGCGCAGGGGCTGCAAACCGCTTGTCACGTCAATCGCCACATCCGGGTCGGTGTACACGCCCGATGCGTCGAACAAACGCAGTGGTGGATTTGCTTCACGTCGCGTGTTTGACCCTTCAGCCACCAGTGTGTCGGTCAATGACACTTCACGAAACGGAACACGAATATCGGGGCGCGAACCCTCAATGTAGATCTTGCGCGAGCCGGGGAAAGGCGTGCGGGTGATGCGACTTGTCAGGTCGGCGGTATCGACGGTAAGAGAGGTTTTGGCCATGGCGGGTCTCCGATTAATGGGGCATCTGGTGCAGGACAATAAAAGCCTGCCTGGAGAGCCGCATCCCTTAGTTAAAAGGGAGTTCGGGAGCCAAAAGCGTTGTTCCCTACGCGGGAATGACCCCGATCAGGTTCAGCGGGTCTCGCTTTATATACAAAGCGATCTCAGCCCCTCATTCGTATTTCTACAGGGCACCCCGACAAGCTGAAAGCATTGTACGCGGTGACCCTCATGCCACTAGCGGTCAAACTCCCAAATCACTCCCGCCGTCCACCAGCTCACGCCACCCGCATTCAGGCTGCGAGCGCGGCTGATGTCCAGCTTGACATCCGGCGTCAGTGCATAGCGGGCACCCAGGCGGGTCGAGTTATTTGCCGCCTCACGAAACCGTTCTGCCACCAGTGACAAATCGCTGATGGGTGCCCATTCCAGCGACACACCGCCACGTGGTTGACCCACGCCACCACGCAAAAAGTTACGGCCCCAATTGGCATGTGCAGAAAGCGTGTCGGTCACGCGCCACGTCAGGGGCAACACCAGCGTGCTGCTGGCGTAACGTGGTGACTGGCTGTTGAACTTGGCCGATGCCACAACACCCATGCTCAGAACATCATTCAGTGGGTAAGCCCATTTAGTTTGCGGGCCAATGGTCGTGGCCGCATCAGACGTGGCCTGCTTTTCTTTGTCCAGATTCAAGCCCAACTCCACCGGGCCCACGCGGCAACCTGCGCCTGCATGCTGCAACGATCTTGTGCCGCCTGTTTCGCGCTCCACCCAACCCTCAACTTTGCATTTGCCAACATCGAGCAACGCTGCATCGTCTACCGCATGGTGGCCACCCGCCGCATGGGCTTGCATGGCCAGACTTAAAAGGCTCAAAGCCAAGCCTGATGGCAAAAAAGAGGTTTTCATTTTCCTTGCGCAATCGCTATTTCAAAACGCTGATCTTATGCCTTCTCAAAATCCGTAGGACACCGCCGCGTCTTGATTTCGTACGGCTGCGCGCTGCCTAAACTGAGCCCATGACCCAAACACCAACGCTCCGCACCGGCCAAGCCCCCGCCGTTTTAACGCGCAAAGTCTTTCACGAACGCTTCATGCAATCATTTATGGACCCGGCCTTCAAGCCAGAAGCCGAAGCGCTGGCCCGACTAGAGGCTGTTGCCTGGGACGCCTACAAAGAAGGCCGCAAAGCACCCATCACGCGCAAAGCCGGGCCCGGCTATGCTGACCCCAGCTACGACCTGTCGGTCGAATGGCTAAACACCAAACACCGACTTGAAAAAGCCCAGGCACATTGGAAGAAAAAAACCAGCCCCTCGCGCGTGCTGCTGATTTGCGGTTCGGCCCGAAACGACGGCACTTGCCCCGGCGAAATATCTAAAACCTGGCGCCTGACCAACACAGCCAAAACCACGCTGCAAAAAGCCGGCATGGAGGTCGATGTGCTGGACCTCAGCCTGCTCACCTCCAGCTATGGCTTGTTCATTCACCCCTGCAAGGGTTGCGTGTCCACCGCCATGCCGCTGTGCCACTGGCCCTGCAGTTGCTACCCCAACCATGCCCAAGGCCAAACCAGCGACTGGATGGCAGAAATATATGAACGGTGGACCGCCGCGCACGGCATCATCATCCTCACCCCGGTGTACTGGTACCAGGCGCCCAGCCCCCTCAAGCTGATGATCGACCGGCTGGTCTGCGCCGACGGCGGCAACCCCGACCCAACCACCACCCACGGTAAAAAAGCACTGGAGGCGAAAGCATTGGAGCTCAAAGGCTGGGACTACCCCAAGCACTTGAGTGGCCGCACCTACGGCGTGGTGGTGCATGGCGACGTGGCGGGCATTGAAGGCGCGCGGCGCTCTTTGTGCGACTGGCTCGACTGGATGGGTTTAGTCAATGCGGGCAGCCAGGCCAAACTCGACCGCTTCATTGGCTACTACGAACCCTATGCCACCAGCCACGACGCACTCGACAAAGACAAAGCCGTGCAGGACGAGGTGCGCAATGTGGCCAGCGCCGTGGCCAACGCGGTTGATGCTTTGCGCAAAGGCACGTTGTCAGAGCCCGACAAATCACTCGTCAAGCCGAGGCCGAAATAAGCACGCCACCACCAAAACCAGCAGACAAAAAAATACCCGCTCTCGCAAGAGCGGGTATTTTTATGAAGTTAGCGATTCATCGCCAGCGTCAGATCACTTGGGAATCAACGCGCCTTTTCGCTAACAGGCGCTGCGAGTCAGGAGCTGCCAACTTTCATGGCGGCTTCACGCTTGGCTTTAGCCGCCGCACGGCGCTCATCGCGCATGCGTTTGCGTTCTGCCGAGGTGGTGCTGGTGGTGCCAGACTTGGCCACTTCGCCGGTGCCTAGCAGGCGTGGTGCAGTGCCAATTTCAGATTTGACTTCGGCACGGGTGACGCCAGAGGTGTTGCCTTTTGTGGCATCGGCGTCAGACTTGTTGGGTTTAATGGCTTCGCCCGTACCCGCCTTGCGCTCAACCTTGCCAGCATCAGCTTTGACCTCAGCGCGGGTAACTGCTGGCGTGGTGCCTGCGGTTGTCCCTTGAATCGGTGTGCCCGTTGCAGGCTTGGCCGGCTCGCCCGTGCCGAGTAAACGTGTGCCAGTGGTGGCTTCAGACTTCACTTCAGCGCGCGTTGCGGGCACAGCCGGGTTTTGCGCAGCCGCAAAGCCTGATGCAGCGAGCAGCGTCGCCAAAAGAATCGATTGGGTTGTCTTGTTCATGTCATTTCCTTTGATAAAAGTGGAGGGGTAACTCAAAACCCTAGGCGAAGCCGCGGGTTCTGCTGGGAGCCCATTGGAGACCCCACCCTTGCAATTTAAAGCCGCGTCATGCGCTTTTTGATCGGTAAACACCCAAGACGTCTGTAGGACATCGGTACGGCGAGCTGTTGTAAAGTTGTATGACAAACAAATAACAAGCCATGACACCACGTTTCACATCACTCATCCCCGGCGCTGCGCTGTCGGACCAAGTGGCAACCGCTATTCAAGACGAAATTCGCGCCTCCAGATGGGTTGAGGGCGACAAGCTGCCCACCGAGGCCATGCTGGTCAAGCAATTCGCCGTCAGCCGTACGGTGGTGCGTGAGGCCGTGTCGCGGCTAAAGTCGCTGGGGCTGGTGGAAACGCGCCAAGGCAGCGGCGCCTTCGTCAAGGCCGCCGGGTTTTCGCCGCTGCAGTTTGATGCGGGCTCTGCGGTGTCAAAACGTGCGGTGATCCAAATGGTCGAAGTGCGGCGGGCGCTGGAGGCCGAGGTTGCATCGCTGGCGGCCCAACGTGCCAGCCCCAGCCACATCAAGTGCATACAGCGCGCGGCAAAAGCGCTTGACCACGCGGTAGAAAGTGGCGGCGACGGCGTAGACGAAGACGTGGCCCTGCACCGCGCCATTGCCGATGCCGCGCAAAACCCGTTCCTCATCAGCACGCTGGATTATTTGCGGCAGTTTTTGCACGGCGCCACCCGCGTGACCCGGGCCAACGAGGCACGCCGCACAGACTTTGCGCGCCAGGTGCAGCTTGAACACCAAGCCATCATCGAAGCCATCGCTTCCGGTGACGCGGTTAAAGCCCGTAAAGCCGCAGCCCGCCACATGGACAACGCCATCAAACGCATTGAGCAAGCCGACCCAGCCTTCTGGCAGCAAGAAGGCGTTAAGTTGGCCAGCCCACTGGTCACCAGCAGCACCCGGCGTTAAGGGCGTCATTACCCCCATTGCGGGAAAACCCGAAAGATAAAATCTGTATTAATTTGTATGATAACCAGACAAATATGAGTCAACCACACACGCCAAGCACCATGAACTTTCAACGCCGTCAACTCCTCAAAACCAGTGCCGCGCTCGTGGCCATCCCCGGTTTTGCCATCGCGCAAACCTTTCCAGCCAAGCCCATCAAGTTGGTCGTGCCATTCCCGCCGGGCGGCTTGATCGACACCATGGCGCGACTCATCAGCACCAAGCTGGGGCAAGAGCTGGGCCAGGCAGTCGTGATAGACAACAAGCCCGGTGCGGGCGGCAACCTGGGCGCGGCCGAAGCGGCGCGCAGCACACCGGACGGCTATACCCTGCTGATGGCGTCACCGCCACTGACCATCAGCCCGGCGCTGTACACCACCATGCCCTACAAGCCTGAGCAAATCATTCCAGTCGGCCTGATTGGCCGCGTCCCCAATGTCCTGCTGGTCAACCCAAAAAGCGGCATCAACAGCGTGGCTGACCTGCTGGCCAAGGCCAAAAGCATGCCCGGCAAACTTAACTACGCGTCCAACGGCAACGGCACATCGTTGCACCTGAGCGCCGAGCTGATGAAAAGCACCACAGGTACGTTCATCACCCACATCCCATACCGGGGCGCAGCGCAAGCCGTCACCGGACTAATCGCCGGTGAGGTCGACATGATGTTCGAAAACCTGCCTTCGGTGATTGGTCAAATTCAAGGTGGCAGCGTTAAAGCCTTGGCCGTCACCACTCGGCAGCGCAGCAAAACAATCGCCAACGTCCCCACACTGGCAGAGTCCGGCTTGACAGACTTTGACGTCAGCTCTTGGTACGGCCTGGCCGCACCAGCAGGCACGCCGGCTGCGGTTGTTGCGCGGCTGGAACAAGCCCTTGAAAAAATCACCCGAGATGCTGAAATCGTACGCGCCATGGAAACGCGCGGCGCAGACGTCGGTTTTCTAAACGCAACACAGATGGGCAGCTTCATGGCGGCTGATGCCGCCAAGTGGAAGCGCGTGGCCAGTTATGCAAAGATCACACTGGGCTAAAAGCACATGACCGCAACAGTTGGTTTAGTCGGCCTGGGCGCCATGGGCAGCGGCATGGCGCAATCACTGCGCCGGGCAGGGCACGCGCCGTTTGTTTTCGATGTGCGAAATGATGTGGCCCAGGCCTTTGCAGCCAGCGGCGGCACAGCGTGCGCAACGCCGGCAGAATTGGCCCGCCAATGCAGCGTGGTGGTATCGGTGGTCGTCAACGCGGCGCAAACTGAAAGTGTGCTGTTTGGCGAGCACGGCTGCGCCAACGCCATGCAGCCAGGCAGTGTCTTTGTCATGTGTTCCACGGTAGACCCCAACTGGTCCATAGCACTTGAAGCGCGTCTGGCAGCACTTGGTATTTTGTATATCGACGCCCCCATTTCAGGCGGCGCAGCGCGTGCGGCCAGCGGCGAGATGACCATCATGAGCGCCGCCAAACCCGAGGCCTACGCCGTAGCCGAACCCTTTTTGCGCGCCATGGCCGGCACGCTGTACAAGCTGGGCGACAAGGCCGGCGCGGGCAGCAAAGTCAAAGTCATCAACCAGTTGCTGGCGGGCGTACACATTGCCGCTGCCGCCGAAGCGATGGCATTGGGCCTGCGTGAGGGCGTTGATGCCGCCGCCCTGTATGAAGTCATCACCCACAGCGCAGGCAACAGCTGGATGTTTGAAAACCGCATGGCGCATGTGCTGGCGGCGGACTACACACCATTGTCCAGCGTCGATATTTTTGTCAAGGACTTGGGGCTGGTGCTCGACATGGCACGCGCCAGCAAGTTCCCGCTACCGTTGTCGTCTACTGCACACCAGATGTTCATGCAGGCATCTACTGCGGGTTTTGCGAAGGAAGACGACAGCGCCGTCATCAAGATTTTCCCCGGTATCGAATTACCGAAAAAATCGTGAAAAAAATCCTTCTGGGCTGTATTGCCGACGACTTCACCGGCGCCAGCGACCTGGCCAACAACCTTGTGCGGGCCGGCATGCGCGTGGTGCAAACCATTGGTGTGCCCGTGTTGCCATTGACCGCCGACGTGGACGCGGTGGTTGTGGCGCTCAAGTCCCGCACCGTCGCGCCGCAAGAGGCGATCGACCAATCGCTCGCGGCTTTGGTGTGGCTGCAAGCGCAGGGGGCTAGCCAAATTTACTTTAAATATTGCTCTACCTTTGACAGCACCGCACAAGGCAACATTGGCCCGGTCACAGACGCGCTGATGGATGCGTTGGGCACTGACTTCACCATAGCCACACCGGCTTTTCCAGACAACAAGCGCACGGTGTTCAAGGGCTATCTTTTCGCAGGCGACACATTGCTCAATGAAAGCGGCATGCAAAACCACCCGCTCACGCCCATGACGGACGCCAACCTGGTGCGCGTGCTGCAAGCGCAAACCCAGCGCGTGGTGGGCTTGATTGACTACAGCGCGGTGGCGCGTGGCGCAGCAGCTGTGACTGAGCGCATCAACGAGCTCAAGTCAAAAGGAGTTGGCATCGCGATTGTTGACGCCATCAGCAATGACGATTTGATGCGCCTGGGCCCAGCGCTCAAAGGCATGCCGCTGGTAACAGCCGGTTCAGGTGTGGCGATTGGTTTGCCGCAAAACTTTGGTATTGCCCCATCGCTAGAAGCAAGCGTATTGCCTGAAGCCACCGGCCTGCAAGCCGTAGTGTCGGGCAGTTGCTCGCTGGCTACCAATGCGCAAGTGCTGGCATTTATCGAATCCGGCTTGCCCGCCCTCGCCATCGATCCTCTAAGAATGGCCAGCGGCATTGACGTGGCTGCTGAAGCATTGGCGTGGGCCGCGCCACTGCTGCAAAACAGCCCGGTACTGGTGTATTCCACCGCTGAGAGCGCCTCCATCAAGGCCGTGCAAAAGCAACTGGGCGTCGAAGAAGCAGGCGCCTTGGTCGAGCGCACGCTGGCCGCCATTGCCAAAGGGCTGGTGGCTCTAGGCGTTCGTCAATTAATCGTGGCGGGTGGTGAAACATCCGGCGCTTGCGTGCAGGCCCTTAGCATCACGCAAATGCAAATCGGCCCGCAAATTGCACCGGGCGTGCCTTGGTGTCATGCTTTTAGCGAGGGTGTGGCCATCCACATCACGCTCAAATCCGGCAACTTCGGCGGCAACGACTTCTTCTCTGATGCTTTTAAGATGCTGGCATGAGCCTGTCAAAAGAATCCCAAGCCCGTGAAGAAATCTGCCGCGTCGGCAAAAGCCTGTTCGACCGCGGCTATGTGCATGCCACGGCGGGCAACATCAGCGTCAAGCTGGACGATGGTTTCTTGATCACGCCCACCGACGCCTGCATGGGCTTTTTAGACCCCGCCAAACTGTCAAAACTAGACGGTAACGGGCAACAAATCAGCGGCGACAGAGCTAGTAAAACAATAGCGCTTCACGCCCGTATCTATTCAGCTACAGCCCCATTTAATGCCCCAGCAGGCTGCGTTATTCACACCCACAGCACGCATTGCGTGGCCTTGAGCCTGGCAAGCACCGGCGCTGAGCTGCTGAAGGCACTCACACCGTATTTCGTCATGAAAGTCGGCCACGTCCCCGTCATCAGCTACCACCGCCCAGGTGATCTGGCGGCGGCTTTGGAGGTTGCCAACACCATCACCCAGTACGGCGAGCGCGGTACGCCGATCCGCGCCGTCATGCTGCCGCGCCTGGGCCCCAACGTGTGGGCAGCCAACCCTTCTACAGCGATGGCCATACTCGAAGAACTCGAAGAAACCGCCAAACTCGCCTGCCTCCAACCCAACACCGCGCCACTGACGGAAGCACAAATTGAAGACCTGCGGCAAACCTTTGGCGCTGTCTGGTAACTCTCACTCAAAACACATGCCTAAATTCGCTGCCAACCTTTCAATGATGTACGTTGAGTTGCCGTTTCTTGACCGCTTTGAAGCCGCAGCGCAAGACGGTTTCAAGGCTGTTGAATATTTGTTCCCGTACGCCTACCCAGCAACTGAGCTGGCCGCACGCCTCAAAGCCAACAACTTGCAACAAGTGCTTTTCAACGCCCCGCCGGGCGGGCTAGACGCCGCCAGCATCGCCAAGGCGTGGGACGTCGACGGCAGCAAAGGCACGGCCTGCGTACCTGGCCGTGAAGCAGAATTCAAAGCCGGCGTTGCACTGGCATTGACCTATGCCGAAACATTAAATTGCCCTCGCATTCACCTCATGGCGGGCCTAATTCCCGAAGGTCTGGCGCGTGAAGATGTGCAAGGCACCTACATCAGCAACCTGCGCTGGGCCGCCGCTGAGGCTGCCAAGGCTGGCCTGGATGTACTGATCGAGCCCATCAACACCCGCGACATTCCCAGGTTTTTCTTGAACCGCCAAGACCACGCACATGACATCATTGGCCTGGTCGGTGCGCCCAACCTGAAGGTACAAATGGACCTGTACCACTGCCAGATTGTTGAAGGCGATGTGGCAACCAAAATCCGCCAATACCTGCCCACCGGCAACGTCGGCCATTTTCAAATCGCAGGCGTACCCGAGCGCCATGAGCCCGACGTCGGCGAGCTCTACTACCCATATCTGTTTGATGTGATTGACGACGTCAGCCAGCAATGCAACTGGCAAGGCTGGGTCGGCTGCGAATACCGCCCCAAAAAAGGCGGGCAGCCCGGCGGCACGTCAGCCGGGCTCGGCTGGCTGCAAAAGTCCCTGAAACAAAATTAGCCTGCCGTCTTACAAGCAAGCCTGGGGCAACAGCGTAACAATGGTGGATTGATATTTTTCTGCCCCCCATGACTCCACCCGAATCGCTAGACGCACGTAGCAAAGTCAAGAAGCCCAAGCCTGCTCCGCCACTGCCCGTGGCTGACGCAGACGTGCGCGCCGAGGCCGAAGAGGCGCTGGCTCAAGCCGCCAAGACCTTTTCCATCAAGGTGCTGACGGTCAACATCCACAAAGGCTTCACGTTTTTTAACCGCAAATTCATCCTGCCCGAGCTGCGCGAGGCGGTGCGCAAGATTGGCGCCGACGTGGTGTTTTTGCAAGAAGTCACCGGCAGCCATACCCACCATGGCGACAAGTTTGACAACTACCCCGACACGCCACACTACGAATTTTTGGCCGACAGCATCTGGCCTGACTTTGCCTATGGCCGCAACGCAGTTTATGACAAGGGCGACCACGGCAACGCGGTGATGTCCAAGTTCCCGATCGTGCGGTTTGAAAACCACGACGTGTCCATCAGCGGGCCCGAGCGGCGCGGCCTGCTGCACTGCGAGCTGGCCATCCCCGGCCGCAGCATCAACCTGCATGCGGTGTGCGTGCATTTGAGCTTGACAGAAACCCACCGCACCCTGCAAATGGACAAGCTCTGCAACCTGATCGCCGCCCAGGTGCCGCCGCAAGCCCCGCTGGTGGTGGCGGGCGACTTTAACGACTGGCGGCACCGCGCCAAAGACCAGCTGGCGCAAGGCGCTGGCTTGCATGAAGTGTTTGTGCAAGCTAATGGCCAGCCCGCCCGCACCTTTCCGGCGCGCAAGCCACTGCTGCGGCTGGACCGTATTTACGTACGCAACGCCATCGGCCACAAACCCGTGGTGCTGCCGCACAAGCCGTGGTCACATTTGTCTGACCACGCGCCGCTGGCCGCTGAAATAGAGCTGTAGACCGCCTCGGCAAACGCTATGAATTCAGGAGCTGCTTGCGCCCGTATTCATTGGGCAAAAGCCCAAAATGACCTCTAAATGAGACCTGAAACGAGCTGTTTTTAGACGTTTTGAGCAGTTTCAGGCCACCACCAGCCGCAAAGCCGTGATCTCTGACGGCGCACCAAAGCGCTTGGGCGGGCCCCAGTAACCTGTGCCCCGGCTGGTGTACACCCACAAAAGGTTCAACCGATTCAGCCCGGCGGTAAAAGGCTGCTGCAGCGGTACAAATAAGTTCCACGGCCAAAACTGCCCGCCGTGCGTGTGGCCCGACAGCTGCAAGTCAAAGCCCGCATCAGCTGCCGCCTGCGCACTGCGCGGCTGGTGCGCCAACAAAATCCGGACCAAAGCCGCTGCAGGCGCACCCAGCAAGGCCAGCGCCGGGTCACTGCGGTGGGTAGGGTCAAAGTGGTGGGCGGTAAAGTCGTTCACACCCGCCAGCACCAAAGGCGCCACCGTTTGCGAATCGTCCTGCGCATCAACTGTTGAACCTTTGCCGTGGTACAGAACCACATGCTCATTCATCAGCACTGTCAGCCCCAGGCGGCGCAGCTCAGCTATCCAGGCATGCGCGCCTGAATAGTATTCATGGTTGCCGGTTACAAAGTACGTGCCGTGGCGCGACTGCAAACCGGCCAGCGGTGCCACATGCATCGCCAGCTCGGCCACTTTGCCATCCACCAGGTCGCCGGTAATGGCCACCACATCCGCGCCCAGCGTGTTCACCTTGGCCACAATGCGCTGCAAATAGGCGTGCTTGATGGTCGGCCCCACATGAATGTCACTGATCTGCGCCAGCGTAAAACCATGCAGTGCAGCCGGTAACCCGGTAATCGGCACATCCACCCGCACCACCGCTGGCGTGCGCCGGGCATTTAAAAAGCCCAGCGCTGTGACAAGCAAAGCAAGCAAAGGCGTAATTTCAGCCGAGAGTGTGCGCAAACTTTTCAGCGGTAAGGTAGCACCCAAAGCATCCACCACCCAAGCCGCCAACAGCAGCACGTCCCGCAAAGCCGTCAACACAAACAGCGTTGAAAACAGCCCCATCAGCAGCAGCCCCACCCAGCTCAGCCGGTCAGCCCACGGCTGCTTCGCAACCCGGCTACCCAGCAAGCCCAGCGGCATCAACACAGCAGACAGCGCCAACCCGACGCCGAGCACCCAGCCCCAGGGCGCAGCCAACTCAGGCGCCAAACGCCAGCCCACAAAGGCATGCAGCAAAGCAACAATAAAAACCAGCGGGTAAGAAGTCATACAGACCAGTTGGGCGCGGTGGCGGGCGAATTCAAGAGCATGAAGCGTGCCTTGCGCGGCTGGCATCGCGCCCGCACCAGCTGCAAACCGCTACTTATTTAGTAGCTGCTTGCGCCCGTATTTATTGGGCTAAAGGCCGAAATGATGCCTGAATGATGCTTAAAAACGACGTTTTATCGCCCTGTAGCGCCCCGGCGCGACTGCGTCTGGTTGCCGCTGCCAATGTGCGCCTCTCGGTCTGTCCGGCTGTCAGGCGTGCGCTTGGCCTCGTTTTTCTGCGTCAAAGGCTGATCGCCCACCTTGTTGTGGTCGTTTGCCACCTTGCCAGTATGCGCAGCTTGCTCGTCACGCGGGTTTGAGTTGGTTTTCATATCGGTTTCCTTCAGGGTTGGGGGCAAGTTTGGCCAAGCCAATCAGGCCCGACCAATTTCATTGTGAAGACGCCAATTGCCCAAGCCTGTCAGACAGCGCCGCGTAGCGGGCGTCGGCAAAGCGATGGAGGCCAGGCAAGGCGTGGTTGGGCAGTGACGCCGGCCGCATCAAGCGCTATTAAATCAGGATCTCCTTGCGCCCGTATTTATTGGGCTAGAGGCACAAATGATGCCTGAAAATGGATCAAAACCGCGCAGAAACCTCGAAACCGAGCCCAAAACACTGAATCGGGGCCCTATGAAGCATCCAAAGCACAAAATGCCAAGTTATTACGGGATTGAAAGACCAGTAATTGGACTGGCCAGAAATTGCACAGTGCCGTCGTCAGATCGAAGAAAATCACGGTCCCGGTTCGCAATTCCCCGCGAGCGTTGCGCTGCGAGGAAAGCTAAATAACGCCGAAGCCTATGTCCTGCAGATAGTCAAATGTAGGATCGTAATAGGTGACGTGACGCGTTGGATCCGCTTCGTCACCATCAGGAATCACTATAACCATCCCTTGTCTGGCTCTTGTGAGCAGTACCCGATATGCATTTTTTAAATAGGTTTGGCGATCACTTTTATGGATGTGATTCCAGCGACTACCTACGAATGAATAGTGTCGCCAGCCACCAGAACCAAAACGAAAGTCTGCGTCCCAAACAACACAAGCCCAATCCAATTCCAGGCCTTGAACGTGAAATTCTGTTGCTGCATCTTCTAAATAGTATGAAGAACGCACATCGTCTTTTCCGTCAAGAAACCAATGGATCGGATCCATCGGCGAACGCACGTCAATAGCGTGTGGTTTAAGCCGTTGAGCCTGCGATGAAACGACTATTCCGTAACGTTCAGTGCCTCTCGCACGACACTTCATCCACGCTTTGGCTTGCGCCAAACTACGCGTTATGACGATTGGGTATCTGTCTGCGAGTTGTTGAAGTGTTTGCCTCGCGGCCAATACGTCAATATCTAGTACTTGCTTGACGAGTGTCGATACGTGCTCGGCACGGAATGAACGCATTGAAACACTAAGGTGCAGATGTTCATCAAAGTGCACATTTGAACGGTTCTCTACTTCGCTGACGGCTATGCCCGCGCCATATTCCTGGTCATTCAGTTGCGGCGAAATATGAACATGCCAATGACCAAAAGAACGGTTCAGGGCGGTGATCCATTCAGCGATGCCAGCTTCACCAGTATTGATTTCTTGTCCGCCGCCAACCAGACAAACGACAACTGCCCAATCGCGGTGACGATCCAAACATGACATTAGGAACTCGGGCTCTGACTGATTGAAATCGGGACGGTTCTTTTTGCGTCGCATAAATGATGCCGTCTGCTCGAGGTTCCAAGCCCTCTGCGCCTCATCAAAAATCGCCACATGTTCTATCGGCGGATGAGTGGCATCCACCAAACACTCGTCACGGAAATGATGTACGTTCTGGATAAATGTCTTTACGCGGCTCAGCGCCTCGCCTTTCTTTGGCCGTCTTCCCTCCGCTCTGCCGCGCGCTACCTCATCTCGCGCCAGCGCCTCCCGCAGTATGTCTACCAATGGCCCGTTACCTGAAAGGAAGACGCTGTAAAGCTCACTGTCCTTGCTGATGTGTTTAGTAGCTATGTTGAGACCAACTAGCGTTTTTCCTGCCCCTGGAACACCTGTTACGAAACAGATCGATTTCCTCGATAGCTCACGCGAAGATTGAATGATTTTTGCTACTGCTTCGGACGTTTGACTCAAATTGACCGCACCCGCGTCACTGCGAGATATTTCTGTAACGTCATGGCCGCTGTATAGCGCGATAGCTGCCTCGACGATCGTTGGGGTGGGGTGGTATCTACCAAGGTCCCATTGCCTCGCGTCGATTGGCGGCCCATCGCAGAACAACAAAACCTGCTCAAAAACAACTGCCAACTGATCCGGCGACGAAAATATTGGTAGCAATACGACATCATCTTGCTGAGTAGTTGCAATCGTTGTTGCGGCACCCTTCGCTTCAGTCGCAACGAGTACAGGTGCAACTGATTTGTTATGGGTGGTTTCGTGAAAGTTCTTTAAGTCCAACGCGTAATCCCAAACCTGATCCCTTCCGCTTGCAGTGAAGTCCTTTTCGCCCACTTTGAACTCAATGATGAAAATCACGTGGTCAAGCAATACAACCGCGTCTATACGCTTACCGAGGCGCGGAACGGCGTACTCAAAATAAACTTTGCCGCGGCCGAAGTAGGGACTCAATACCCTTTGAAGAATTTCCGTTTGTGTTACCCAAGCGTCGCGTTGAGTTGCCTCAATCGCAAAGGCACTGCTTCGCGTGAGCGCGCCAAGAATCTCGTCGGGTGACCGTTTCAGGAAATCTTCAATGTCGTCAGCGTAGTAGGCCCGGTGAATCAAAACCTCTCCCCTAGATAAATCTAAACCAATGAAAGCCGCTTTAGAACAAAACGGCCGTCCGTACCTGCATTGTGCTCAATAAATCTACTGTGTAAGTACGCTGACGAATGCTTCAGCGGCAGTAATGATGTTGGACATGCGCTTCATAGCTGGCGTCATCAAATGACCAAACCAAAACCCTCCTGCTACGTGAGCGTCTGGAGCGCCATCGCAAATATCACCGAGCGGCCGCTAACTCTAACCTGCGCTCCGAATAGATAAATAAAATTGCGGCGTCAATTCACAAGAACGGCTGGACGCAGCTTACAGCGCTTTAAGGCGTATCAGAAAGACTGTCTGAGCCTATTTTCAGGCATGTTTTAGGCCTAAAGTCCAATAGTTCAGCGCGCAAGCAGCTACCAAATAAATAGCGCCACGCTAGAGGCTACTTATAAAACGCCTCAACCACGCCCTTGAGCTTAATCGTCAGGGGAAAACCTTTGCGGTCTACCTTTTTGCCGACGGGAACTTTGATCCAGCCTTCGCTGATGCAGTATTCCTCAACGTCGAAGCGCTCTTTGTCGTTAAAGCGGATACCGATGTTGTGCTCAAAAATGGCTTTGACGTGGTGCTTGCTGCGCACATCGGTTGACAGCTGGTCGGGCAGCGGCGGGCGCTCGGTTGCCTCGGTGGCGGCGGCTGGAGTTTGGGTGGTGTCGTTCATACAGCTAAATTCTTTCTGATTTACTTACCCGGGCTCTGGGCTAAATGGTTACTTCAAATTCTTTGGGTTAGTTAAAACGGCTGGGTCTGATGCCGCAGCTTTATTGACGGACTCCAGCGCCTCCAGATCAGCAAGGTCTTTGTAGCGCCCCACAGCTTTCTTGTTAGTCTTGAAGTCTTCCAGTGCGATGAATCCTAGCGGCTGTCCTTGGATGCCCATAAGCAGCAAGCGCATACCCGCCAACGACCAGATATTCAACCCGGTTTGAGTAGAGTAATGCGGCAAACTCTTTGAAGTCGGGCGTCAACATGGGGTTGTCCTTGACTATTTTGAGTACGAAGGGTTTCTAAAGCGTCAATACGGGCCTGCACAGACTGCGTCAACCAAAAAGCAAGATCTGAGGCCTGCTGTGAGTCGCGCAGACTGGATTTGGTTACCGTTATCTGCATGGTCAAACGTCAATATTCGCCGCACGCAGCGCATTGGTTTCAATAAAGATGCGGCGCGGCTCTACCTCGTCGCCCATCAGCATGGTAAACACGCGGTCGGCCTCAATCGCGTCGTCGATCTGCACGCGCAGCAGGCGGCGCACGGTCGGGTCCATGGTGGTTTCCCACAGCTGGGCCGGGTTCATCTCGCCCAGGCCTTTGTAGCGCTGGCGTGACGTGGCGTTTTCGGCCTGGCCAACCAGCCATTTCATGGCCTGACGAAAGTCGCTGACTTTTTCTTCCTTTTGGCGCTCTCCTTCACCGCGCATGACTTTTGCGCCGTCGCTGATCAGGTCTTTGAACGTCGCAGCCGCATCGGCCAGCATGGCGTAGTCGGCACCGTGTACAAAGTCTTGCGTCAGCACGCTGCTTTTAACGTTGCCGTGGTGGCGGCGGCTGATGCGCAAAATGGGTTTGTCGGTACGCACATCAAATTCACCTGCCACTTCAGCGGTGGGTAAAAACTTTTGCAGGGCAGCGGCTGATGTTTCAGCGTCGGCAACTGTGTCCAGGTTCAAATGCACGCCGTCTGCAATCGCTTTGAGTGCTTCTGCGTCCATAAAGCCACGCAGGCGGGCAATCACTGACTCGGCCAGCTGGTGCTTGCGCGCCAGCTCTGCCAGTGTGTCGCCTGACAGCACTGCACTGCCCTCAGCACCGGTTTGTACCGATGCGTCTTTGAGCGCAATGCGCAGCAAGAAGGTATCTAGCGCGCCGGTGTCTTTCAGGTACTGCTCTTCTTTGCCGGCCTTGACTTTGTAGAGCGGCGGCTGGGCAATGTAGATGTGGCCGCGCTCAACCAACTCGGGCATTTGGCGATAAAAGAACGTCAGCAGCAGCGTGCGGATGTGTGCGCCGTCAACGTCCGCGTCGGTCATGATGATGATGCGGTGGTAACGCAGCTTGGCAACGTTGAAGTCGTCACTGCCCGTGCTGCCACCTGCTTTGCCGATGCCCGTGCCCAGCGCGGTGATCAGCGTCAAAATTTCGTTGCTGGTCAGCAGCTTTTCATAGCGGGCTTTTTCAACGTTCAAAATCTTGCCGCGCAACGGCAAGATGGCCTGGAATTTACGGTCACGGCCCTGCTTGGCAGAGCCGCCGGCGGAGTCACCCTCGACCAGGTAAATCTCACACATGGCCGGGTCTTTTTCCTGGCAGTCAGCCAGCTTGCCGGGCAGGCCCATGCCGTCGAGCACGCCTTTGCGGCGCGTCATGTCACGCGCCTTGCGGGCAGCCTCACGCGCACGAGCAGCTTCAATGATCTTGCCGACAATGATTTTGGCGTCGGCTGGGCGTTCTTGCAGGTAGTCGTGCAGCAGCTTGCTGACGATGTCTTCTACCGGGCCGCGCACTTCGCTTGACACCAGTTTGTCTTTGGTCTGGCTTGAAAATTTGGGCTCTGGCACCTTGACGCTCAGTACGCAGCACAAGCCTTCACGCATGTCGTCGCCGGTGACTTCAACTTTTGCTTTTTTGGCAATCTCGCTGTCGTCAATGTATTTGTTGATGACGCGCGTCATGGCTGCGCGCAAGCCGGTCAGGTGGGTGCCACCGTCGCGCTGCGGGATGTTGTTGGTAAAGCACAGCACCTGCTCGCTGTAGCCGCTGTTCCATTGCATGGCGACTTCAACACCAATGTTGGTGCCCTGGTCGCTCTGGCGGTCGCCCATGGCGGCAAACACGTTGGGGTTTAAAACAGTTTTGCCTTTGTTGATGAAGTCAACAAAGCCTTTGACGCCACCAGCACCCGCAAAGTCGTCTTCTTTACCAGTGCGCTCGTCTTTCAGGCGAATCTTCACGCCGTTGTTCAAAAAGCTCAGCTCGCGCAGGCGTTTGCTCAAAATCTCATAATGAAAATCTGAATTGGTCTGGAAGATTTCCAGGTCTGGCAAGAAGTGGACTTCAGTGCCGCGCTTGTCGGTGTCACCCATCACCCTCATCGGTGACACCTCTACGCCGCCTACGGTTTCAATGATGCGGTTCTGCACAAAGCCTTTTGAAAACTCCATGACATGGACTTTGCCGTCGCGACGAATCGTCAGGCGCAACATTTTGCTCAATGCGTTAACGCAGCTCACGCCCACACCATGCAAACCACCTGATACCTTGTAGCTGTTCTGGTTGAATTTGCCGCCAGCATGCAGTTCAGTCAGCGCAATCTCGGCTGCAGAGCGCTTGGGCTCGTGCTTATCGTCCATCTTGATGCCAGTTGGTATACCGCGGCCGTTGTCAGTCACGCTGATGGAGTTGTCGGTGTGGATGGTGACAACGATGTCATCACAGTGGCCTGCCAGTGACTCGTCGATCGAGTTGTCAACCACCTCGAACACCAGATGGTGCAAGCCAGTACCGTCAGATGTGTCACCAATGTACATGCCTGGGCGCTTGCGCACGGCCTCCAGACCTTCCAGAATCTGAATCGAGCCCTCACCATAGGCTTCAGACGCTCCAGCCTGGTTGGTGTCAATCTTGGGCTGAAAGTTGGAGCTGTCTTCACCCGCAGCGCCGTTGTTGACATTGACCAGCGCGTCGTTGTTAACGGGCTCTGCTGGGGTATTGGGCTTGTTTTCTTCGGTCATAACTGTCTGATCTCGCGGTTTCTTCAATCTCTTGACTAACTTTAGGCAAACTCTTAAATGACCAAACCCGCTTTTTCAGCGGGCTTGTCTGGTCTGGGCTGCTTTGGTGAAAGCTTAAATTCGCATCGGCATCACAACGTATTTAAAGGTGGCGTTGTCGGGGATGGTCAAAAGTGCTGAGCTATTGGAATCAGCCAGTTCCATCTTCACCATGTCCTGGTCCATGTTGGCCAGCGCATCAATCAGATACGTGACGTTAAAACCAATTTCAATTTCTTCGCCCGCGTAGTCAATGTCCAGCTCATCAACAGCTTCTTCTTGCTCGGCGTTGTTGGACGCCACACGCAAGATACCAGGTTCAATGTTCAGGCGCACACCCTTGAACTTGTCACTGGTCAAAATGGCGGTTCGCTGCAAGCTGGCCAGCAAGCCGACGCGGCCCAGGGTGATGATGTTCTTATGATTCTTGGGAATCACGCGGTTGTAATCGGGGAATTTACCTTCCACCAGCTTGGTCACAAACTCCATGCCTTCAAAACTGAACTTAGCCTGGTTGCTGGCAAACTGCATTTCAATCGCGCCTTCCTTGTCGCTCAGCAACCGCTGCATTTCAAGGACAGTTTTGCGCGGCAAAATCACCTCTTGCTTGGGCACTTCAACGTCCAGCATGGCCGATGAAAACGCCAGTCTGTGACCGTCTGTCGCCACCAGACTCAACTGTTTTCCTTCAGCCACAAACAAAATACCGTTCAGGTAGTAGCGAATGTCATGCACAGCCATGGCAAACGACACCTGGTTCAACAGGTCCTTCAGAACTTTTTGAGGGACTGAAAAGGCAGGACCGAAACTGGCGGCCTCTTGCACCAGCGGAAAGTCCTCAGCAGGTAGAGTTTGCAGCGTAAAGCGGCTTTTGCCGCCTTTCAAAATCAGCTTGTTCTGGGCTGACTCAAGTGACACGGTCTGGTCACTTGGCATGGACCGCAAAATATCAATCAGCTTGCGCGCACCCACCGTGGTGGTGAAATTGCCGCTGTCACCATCCAGCTCAGCAGTCGTGCGGATCTGAATTTCAAGGTCACTGGTGGTGAGTTGCAGTTGCGAGCCTGTTTTGCGAATCAGCACGTTCGCAAGAATTGGCAAAGTGTGGCGACGTTCAACAATGCCTGCAACGGATTGCAAAACGGACAGAACTTTATCTTGGGTAGCTTTCAGAACGATCATGTCTTCCTCTTTGTGTATCTGTTTAATTCTTTAATTCAAATTAGTAGTAGTAGTAAGGGAGGCGCTTTTCTGTGAACAAGCCTATTTTCCCCTTTTTAATCATGGACTTGTCAGTTGTTTAACCTTGTGTTCCAGATACCTGTTTAAGCCGTGTTGAATATGAACAACTTTTGAAATGTGATGCGAGCTGTGGATAACTGTCGTGTTATTCAAAAGTTATACCCAAAGTTATGCGTGTTGAAAATGGGGTCGAAGCTTTCATTTTCAGCCTTTGAGGGTTTGCTCAAGCACATGCAGTTGCTGGTTCAACTCAGTCATTTGTTGACGTTCAGCCGACATTTTGCGCACAGCATGCAGCACGGTCGTGTGGTCACGGCCACCAAACAACTCACCAATCTCAGGCAAGCTCTTTTGAGTCAGTTCTTTGGCCAGGTACATGGCAATCTGGCGCGGCCTGGCGATGCTGGCGGGGCGCTTTTTTGAATACATGTCCGCGACTTTGATTTTGTAATAGTCGGCCACGGTTTTCTGGATGTTTTCAACTGAAATCTGGCGGTTTTGAATCGACAGTAAATCACGCAATGCCTCACGCGCCAGCTGGATGGAGATTTCTTTTTGGTTAAAGCGTGAATAAGCCAGGATTTTGCGCAGCGCGCCTTCCAGCTCACGCACGTTGGAACGAACGTTTTTAGCCACAAAAAAGGCGACTTCTTCAGGCATGACGGCCAATTCGGCCTCGGCTTTGCGAATCAAAATAGCCACCCGCATCTCAAGCTCAGGCGGCTCAATGGCTACCGTCAAACCCGAGTCAAAACGCGACACCAAGCGCTCGTGAATGTCGGTCAAGCCTTTGGGATAGGTGTCGCTGGTCATCACAATGTGTGATTTTTTGGTCAGCAGCGCCTCAAAAGCATTGAAAAACTCTTCTTGGGTGCGGTCTTTATTGGCAAAAAACTGCACGTCATCGATCAGCAGCAAGTCAAGCGAGTGGTAACGCTCCTTGAACTCGTCAAAGGTTTTGCGTTGGTAGGCTTTCACCACATCTGATACAAACTGCTCCGCGTGGATGTAAAGCACCTTGGCTTGCGGGTTGTCGGCCAGCAGCTTGTTGCCAATAGCGTGCATCAAGTGGGTTTTGCCCAAACCAACACCACCATAGATAAACAGCGGGTTGTAAAGCTGCCCCAAGCTGCTGGCCACATGCATGGCAGCAGCCCGCCCCATGCGGTTGGCGGTGCCTTCAATCAGGGTGTCGAAAGTCAAAGCCGTGTTGAGCCGGTTTTTGAAAGGCGCGCCAGCAACGTCCTCAGCAACGCCCAAACCCGCAGGCTCAGGGATACCGGAAGCTTCAAAACTGCGCGTTAAAACTGACGACTTAGCAAGCGCTTCACGCGGAGCGAGCGCTAACTCAAGCAATATATGGTGACCAGCGATTTTCTCTAGCAAGGCTGCAATGCGAGCTGCATACTGGGCGCGTACCCAGTCGAGCTTGAAGCGGTTGCCAACTTGTATGGTGACTTTGGACAGGTCCTCAGCCACGTCGGCGGCCAATGGGCGGATCCAGGTGTTGAACTGCTGCTCTGGCAGCTCTTGCGCCAGATGATCGACACAGCTCTGCCACAAACTGTGGCCCGACTGAAGCACAGAGGTTTCAGCCATGACGCCCGACATGAAAGCGATTCGGTCGCGCATTGCACCTGTGGATATGATTCTTTTTAAGCACCCCATATTGTAGACTCCAACAAGAGTTATCCACAACTCGTAAACGCCCATTTACAATCTTTTGGTGAAGCGGTGGGGTTGTCAGTAGTTTGCGGGCCGACAATCTCAGCCAGTACACCAAATAAGCGGCCTAACTGGTTGCCAGGCTTGAAAAATCAGCGATAATCATGGGTTTCCCTGATACACCACCAGAATTTAACAGCCAGGTGATTGGTCAAGTGTGTGGGGGCATAGCGGGCAGAACTCTTTTGCCTGAAATTAAATCCTGGATTTTTTCAAGCAAGCAGCTGGATACATCATGAAACGCACATACCAACCCTCCAAAGTCAAGCGCGCACGTACGCACGGTTTCCTCACCCGCATGAAAACACGCGGTGGCCGCGCAGTGATCGCTGCACGCCGGGCTAAAGGCCGCAAGCGTCTGGCTGTATAAGCCATCTGGGGTCGGGCAGACAAGTTAGCGCATTTGATGTTGCGACTTAAAACCCGGCCGCAATTTCAGGCGGTACTTGGCGGTGAGCTGGTTGCAAAAACCAGTCACTTTGCAATGCACCGGGTTGAACTGGATGCGACCGCATCTGCAAATTCTCCAGTATTGATCCCGTCATTGTTTCCCGTCAAGGCAACTTGGCTGGGCGCCATGGCACCCAAGCGCTGGGCCAAACGGGCAGTTACCCGCAACGCCATCAAAAGGCAAATTTATACCGTGAGCGCCAGCTTGACATCACCCATACCGCAAGCGGCTTTTCTGGTCAGGCTGCGGCGTGAGTTTTCTCGCAAAGAGTATGAAAGCGCCTCATCCGTAGCACTCAAAGAAGCCGTGCGTGCTGAGTTGCTGGACTTGATGCAAACCGCTTGGGCGCCGCCCAGACGCGTGCCCTCTGCCGTATGAACCGCTACTTATTCGCCGCTTACCACTTGCCCCAACAAGTTTTGATGGGGCTGGTCAAGGCTTACCGCCTGTTGCTCAGTCCTTGGCTTGGCAGCTCCTGCCGTTTTGAGCCAACTTGCTCTGCCTATTCGCTCAAAGCACTCGAGCAGCACGGCGTCATTGCCGGGACAACGCTCACCGTTTATAGGCTGGTGCGTTGCCAGCCATGGTGTCAGGGCGGGCATGACCCCGTGCCCCAAACCTCGCCATTCTCCTCTTTTACCCGTTTGATCACGCCCGTGACCAACACCACCCCTCCCTCTGAAAAGAAGCCGTTATGAACGACATCCGCCGCACCATTTTGTGGGTGATTTTTGGTTTTTCCATGGTTCTGTTGTGGGACCAGTGGCAAACCTTCAATGGCAAACAAGCCACGTTTTTCCCCAAGCCAACACCCGTTGTCTCGGCCACCACCGCGCCAACCGCGCCAGGCGCTAGCGCAGCAGCAGTACCGACACCTATTGCGTCGGGTGTGCCAACGCCTGCGGCAACAGCAGCTGGCCCGTCTGCCGTCCCGCTGGGCGCCAGCGGCCCTGCGGCGTTGGCCAAACGTGAAAAGTTGCTTGTCACCACCGATGTTTTTGCACTGACCTTTGACACCGAAGGCGGCTCGCTGGTCAAGTCATCGTTTGTCAAGTTCAAGGACATGACCGATAAAAATGCGGGCTTTGTGTTGTTAGATGAAAGCGCAGGGCGCGTTTACGTGGCGCAAACCGGTTTGATTGCCGCCAGTGGCGGCGCACAGATGCCGACGCACAAAACGCCAATGACCCTTGTGCCCGGGGAGCGCACCCTGGCGACCGGCCAAAACGAACTGCAGATCAAATTTGAGTCAGCTGAAGTCGGCGGCGTCAAGCTGGTCAAAACCTTTACCCTCAAACGCGGCGCGTATGACATCGCCGTGCGTCACGACATCATCAACACCGGCACAACACCAGTGTCACCGCAGTTGTATCTGCAGCTGGTACGCGACGGCAATGCGCCGCTGGGCGAGTCGTCTTTTTACTCCACCTTCACTGGCCCGGCCATTTACACCGAAGCAAAAAAATACCAGAAGATCGAATTCAAGGAAATCGAAAAAGGAAGCATGGACGTTGAAAAGCAGGCGAGCAATGGTTATGTAGCCATGGTGCAGCATTACTTTGCATCCGCCTGGCTGCTGGGCGACGGTATCAAGCGCGAGCTGTTTCAGCGCAAAGTAGACACCAACTTGTATGCGGTGGGCATGATCACGGCCGCTGGCGATGTGGCGCCGGGCACGACTAAAACTATCGAGTCCAAACTGTTTGTGGGCCCGCAAGAAGAGAACATGCTGGAAAAGCTCGCCCCTGGTCTGGAGCTGGTCAAAGACTATGGCTGGTTGACGATTTTGGCCAAGCCGCTGTACTGGCTGCTCGACAAGCTGCATGGCTACATCCAGAACTGGGGCTGGGCCATTGTGGCGCTGGTGCTGCTGCTCAAAATCGCGTTTTACTGGCTCAATGCCAAGGCCTATGCCAGCATGGCCAAGATGAAGGCCATCAATCCGAAAATCATGGAAATGCGCGAGCGCTTGAAAGACAAGCCGCAAGAAATGCAGCAGCAGATGATGAAGATCTACAAGGACGAAAAAGTCAACCCGATGGGCGGCTGCTTCCCTATCATGGTTCAGATCCCGGTGTTTATTGCGCTGTACTGGGTGTTGTTGTCCAGCGTTGAAATGCGCGGTGCGCCGTGGATGCTGTGGATCAAGGACTTGTCTACGCCCGACCCGTATTACATCTTGCCGGTCGTCATGACGTTCACGACCATGCTGCAAACAGCGCTCAACCCAGCGCCGCCAGACCCGCTACAGGCCAAGTTGATGTGGTACATGCCCTTGATATTCAGTGTGATGTTCTTCTTCTTCCCGTCCGGCTTGGTGCTGTACTGGATTACCAACAACATCTTGTCGATTGCCCAGCAGTGGGTCATCAATACACGGATGGGCGTGCCGCCACAGTTCAACTTACCCAAGTTTAAGTAAGTTAAAAAGGCCGCTCAGCGGCCTTTTTTATTAATATCGCAGCATCATGCTTGCCCGCCACCACGACCCCATCGTTGCCATTGCCACCGCTCCCGGTCGCGGGGCGGTGGGCATGGTTCGGGTGTCGGGTATAGACTTAAGCGCAGTCATTGCTGCGGTATGCAACAAGGCCCTGCAGCCGCGCTATGCGACGTATCTGCCGTTTTTAGACGCAGCGGGCGATGCGATTGACAAAGGCTTGGCGATTCATTTCCCCGCGCCGCATTCGTACACGGGTGAAGACGTTTTGGAACTGCAAGCCCACGGCGGGCCTGTCGTTTTGCAATTGCTGTTGGCGCGTTGCCTCCAGGCCTTGCCTGAGTTGCGTGTCGCCCAGCCGGGCGAGTTCACCGAGCGGGCATTTTTAAACGACAAGATCGATTTGGCGCAGGCTGAGGCGATTGCTGATTTGATTGACGCCAGCACCGAGACCGCCGCGCGCTCAGCCGCGCGGTCAATGTCGGGTGAGTTTTCAAACGCCGTCAATGCGCTGTTGGTGCAATTGATTCACTTGCGCATGTTGGTAGAGGCAACGCTGGACTTTCCGGAAGAAGACATCGACTTTTTGCAAAAGGCCGATGCACAAGGTCAACTTCAACGGCTTCAGGCTACTTTGGCCAGCGTGATGCGCAACGCCCAGCAAGGCAGTATCTTGCGGGAAGGCATCAAGGTGGTGATCGCCGGGCAGCCGAATGCCGGCAAAAGCTCGCTCCTCAATGCACTGGCCGGGGCCGAACTGGCGATCGTCACGCCAATCGCTGGCACCACGCGCGACAAGGTCTCGCAACTGATTCAGATCGACGGTGTGCCGCTGCATGTGGTCGATACTGCGGGCCTGCGCGAGGCCTTGGACGAGGTGGAGAAAATAGGCGTTGAGCGCGCTTGGGCTGAAATTCAAAGCGCCGACGCGGTACTTTTTTTGCATGACTTGACACAGCAAGCCACTACAGATTACATAGCAGCTGATGCCCGTATTCAGGCGGCTTTAGCTTTAAAACTACCCTCAAAAACGCCGATTATTGACGTTTGGAACAAGTCTGACGCTGCGGCTGCGCCCGGCAGCGCTGGTGTGGTGATATCTGCCAAGACAGGCCACGGCTTGCAAGCCTTGCGCGAGCAACTGCTGAAGGTGGTCGGCTGGCAATCAGCGCCCGAAGGACTGTTCATGGCGCGGGAGCGGCATGTGCGTGCGCTGACCAGCGTGCATGAACAGTTGGCCAAAGCGGCTGACCAGTTAAAGGCAACCAGCCCGGCACTTGACTTGCTCGCCGAAGACCTGCGCCAGGCGCAATTGCATTTGAGCGAGATCACCGGGCAGTTCACGCCAGACGATTTGCTCGGCGAAATATTCTCAAAATTCTGCATCGGCAAATAAAAATCACCCTGTTACAAACAGACTTCGTGGTGTATCAAGCGTAAGTAAGCGTTAGCGTCTCTTGCCAGCGGTACGACTTAACGGTTAACGTCGCGCACCATGAATGCACCCCTACCCGGTAACTTGCGCTTTGACATCCACGGCTTGGCCCAAGCCATCACCCACTGCCATGCCAGTGATGCCTTGCGCTGCAAGTTCAGTGCGCCTCAATGGGAAATTTTGGGGTCTTATATGCAGCCCTTTGCTCTGGGTGGCGGCAAGGTGCTGATTGAGCAGGGCGCGACCGACAGAACCCTGTACTTCATTGAAAGCGGAACGCTGAGCGTGCATTACGAAGATGAAAAAGCCCGCGTACGCATGGCGCTGGTGGGTTCCGGAAGCGTGCTGGGCGAAGGGTCATTTTTCTCGCACCAGCCGCGCAGTGCCACGGTGCAGGCTTCGGGTGACTGCAAACTGTGGTGTCTGACTCCCATGCGCTTTTTAGAGCTTTCCAACCGCCACAGCCCCATAGCGCTGGAGTTGACCCTGGCCATGGGCGGGGTGATGGCCAGAAGGCTGTATATCCGGCCCAAGCGTATTGCGGTGACGTGAGCCCGCTGCCGCGGCAACTAGAGGCCAAAGCCCCACCAAAAAGGCTTACCTGTACCTTACTGGCTATACACCTTGGCGGCTTATTGCCATACACTACATCACGCTTTGTGTTGATTGCGCGGGACTGGCGGTTGAGTTAGCTGGCCACAAGGCTGTCAGGGCAACAGTCTTTGCAGGTAAATCGGGGCGATGCTGTCAAACGAATTGACATTGTGGTCGTGGTGAGGGACCCACTTTTAAGAAAAAATCTATCATGTCTTTGCTTAACTGGTTTTCACGCAAGTCGGATGCGCCGAATAAACATTCGTCGGGCAGCAGCAAGCCTGGCCAGGCGCATGACAAGTCTTCGTTGCCTCCCAGCAAGCCCGCACTTGGGGCGCAAGCCCAATTGGTGGATCGCAAGGTCAAACGCCATGCCCGCCGCGAACAGCTCTATGTGGCGATTCGTGAATGCATGACCAGAGCCGGCGTGCTGTCGGCCAGTTATAAATTCAAGGTTCTGTCACTGGATCAGCGTGGCGACCAATTTCTGGTCATGATGGATGTCGCGCCCGGTCTGGGGAGCCAAGCTGAAAAGCTGACGGAGATTGAAACGCTGATGATCAGCACCGCCAAGAGCCTGTTCAGTATTTTTGTGACCTCGGTTTACTGGCGCACCGACAAACGCCCAGCGGCCGCCAACGCCGTCAATTTTGGCGTCAGCCAGCCAGCTGCGCTGGAGTCCAAGCCCATGGCGCTAGATGCCAGCCAGCCGGCATCTAAAATGCCCAGCGCGCAACGATATGACCCAATTCATGACGACGAGATGGCCGCGTTCAAACAGGCGCTGGTAACCGCATCGGCACAAAAACCCGTAACGCCAGATGGAACAGGAAGAAACCGCAGCGGCCCGCGCTCTTTCACTTTAATTACGGGCTTTGAAGACACTGAAATGCCCGAATCATCAGCCGTGCCAGCTCTCAGTGCGACGCAATACGGTGAACTTCGCTGAATTGATGGTTTGAGTTAAAAATACGGCTAAAACCGTAAAAACACATTTTTCAGAGCATCAAATCGGCCTCTAAACCAATAAATACGGGCGCAAGCCGCTCCTAAAATAGTAGCGACTTAAACGAAGCTGGTACGCGCCAACACGCGCCCTGGTGAGCCGCCGGTACCCATCTTTACGACAAAAGCCTCACCCATCGCTGGGCCTTCACCTGTCATCGCGCTGATGTTGACCTGATGCGTCACCCACACTTCAAATTGGCCAGCGCGTATGCCCTTTAGGCGCTCCACCAGCGCTGCGGTTTGTGCGGCTTGACTGCCGCGACTGTCAAATGTTGAGTTCAGTGCAGGCAGCACCTCAAAGCTGCCAAAAGCCAGTATTGCCGTGTCTTTGCAGCGACACCAGGCGCTGGACTGAACGCCGCTAACGGCCAGCTTGCGCGCGGCAAACCACTGTGCGATGCGTTTTGACTGGGCCCGGCCTTCATCGCTCAGGTTGCGCTGGGTGTTGCATTGGCCCAGTTGAAAGTTGGGCGGGTCGCCTACGCCCGCCTCGGTTTGGGCATGCCGCAGCATCAAAACACAGCCGCCAGCCCGCAGCAGTGCGGCCACATCGGGCGCGCCCTGGGCGTGCAGCATGAAAGCAGATGGCAATGCGCTGGTTACCAGCAGAGTTTGCAGAGCCTTGCGTCGATTCGATGGGTATGGGTGATTCATGATTCGCTTCCTTTGACGCTGCGGCCACGCAGCAGTTGGTCTTCAGCAATCGCAAGCGCTTCGGGCTTGCCCGACAGCACCAGCGTGTCACCGCCTTCGAGCAGCGTGTCGTCCGAAGGTTCCAGCGCTTTGCCATCGCTGCGCCGCAAGCTCACCACCCGCACCCCCACGGCATGCAGCACCATGGATGCCAGCGCCTTGCCCTGCAGCTTGTTGCCCAGCGGTAGCGTGACGGTCGCCAGACGTTCTTCATCCTGCTCGTTGACGGTGTCGTCATCGGCGCCGCGAAAATAACCCCGCAGCAGGTTGTAGCGTGCATCGCGCTGGTCTTGCACCACCCGAATCACGCGGCGCATCGGCACGCCGACCAGTGCCAGTGCGTGGCTGGCCAGCATCAAGCTGCCCTCAATCGCCTCGGGCACGACCTCCGTGGCGCCAGCGGCCTGTAGCCTTTCCAGATCATGATCATCAACGGTGCGCACAATCACTGGCACGGTAGGTGCGTGAGCGCGTACATTGGCCAGCACTTTCAGGGCGCTGGCGGTGTCCAGGTAGGTCACCACCACAGCGCTGGCGCGCGCCAGGCCTGCGGCCATCAGTGACTGCAGCCGTACCGCGTCGCCAAACACCACTGAGTCGCCTGCGCTGGCGGCTTGCCGCACGCGGTCGGGGTCCAGATCAAGCGCCATGTATTGAATGCCCTCCTGCTCCAGCATCGACCCCAGGTTCTGGCCGCAGCGACCATAGCCGCAAATGATCACATGCTTGTTGGCGTTGATGGATTTGCGCGCAATCGAAGTCATTTGCAGCGATTGCTGTAGCCACTCACTGGCGACCAGCTTCATCACAATGCGGTTGCTGTACAAAATAATAAAAGGCGTGGCCAGCATCGACAACACCATGCTGGCCAAAATTGGATTCAACAAATCAGGCGGGACCAAGCGGTTTTCATTGGCCAATGTCAACAGCACAAAACCAAACTCGCCCGCTTGCGCCAAATACAACCCCGTGCGCAGCGACGTGCCGGCAGTGCCGCCCAGCATGCGCGCTAACGCGGTGATCATCACCAGCTTGAACAGCACCGGCAACGTGGCCAGCAGCAGCACCAGTGGCCAGCGCTCCAGCACGATGTGCCAGTCCAGCATCATGCCGATGCTGATGAAAAACAGACCCAACAGCACATCGTGAAACGGGCGAATGTCGGTTTCGACCTGGTGTTTGAATTCGGTCTCAGAGATCAGCATCCCCGCAATGAAAGCGCCGAGCGCCAAGCTCAGGCCCGCCAGCTCAGTGACCCATGCCAAAGCCAATGTCACCAGAAGCAGATTCAAAACAAACAGTTCTTCGCTTTTGCGCCGCGCCACAATCGTCAGCCACCAGCGCATCACCCGTTGCCCGCCCGTCAGCAGCAGGCCGACCAGCACCGTAGCCTTGACGGCCGCAATTGCCAACGCCATCAGCAGCTTGTCAGGCGATGAGCCGAGTGCAGGAATCAACACCAGCAGCGGCACCACCGCCAAGTCTTGAAACAGCAGCACGCCCATGATGCGCCTGCCGTGCTCGGACTCCATCTCCAGTCGCTCAGCCAACAGTTTGACGACGATCGCCGTGCTGCTCATGGCGATTGCGCCCGACAGCGCCAGCGCGGTTTGCCACTCCATCTTCCAGAATTTAGGCGCGGCGTAAGCCAGCAGCAGCGAGCCAACAGTAGCCAGCACAATCGTCAGCACCACCTGCAAAAGCCCCAAGCCAAAAACGTGGCGGCGCATCGAGCGCAGTTTGGGCAAATTAAATTCCAGCCCAATCACAAACATCAAAAACACCACACCAAACTCGCCCAAATGGCGCACACCCTCGGCATTGTTGGACAGCGCCAGCGCATGTGGACCAATCACCACGCCAACCGCCAAATAACCCAGCATCGGCGGCAGCTTTAGCCAGCGGAACAGCGTCACCCCCAGCACTGCGGCCAGCAAATACAGCAGGGTTAGTTCAAGCGCGCTCATGTTTGGATGTTAAACGGGATGCCTTGGGCTTGGCAGGTGGTCGGTCTATAGAATGCAGGGATGAGTTTTGATGCTGCACACTTTGACCCTGTTAATGCCCAAGCACTGGCGCGAAAGACGTTTGAGATTGAAGCCGCCGCTGTGCTGAGCCTGGCAAGCCGGGTGGGGTCAGAGTTTTCCTCCGCCGTGCAAATCATGCTGGCTTGCCGCGGTCGTGTGGTGGTGATGGGCATGGGCAAAAGCGGCCACATTGGGCGCAAAGTCGCGGCCACGCTGGCCTCCACCGGCACACCAGCGATGTTTGTCCACCCCGCAGAAGCCAGCCACGGCGACTTGGGCATGGTCACGGTGCTAGACGTGGTGTTGGCCATTTCTAACAGCGGCGAGAGCGCAGAATTCACCGCCATCTTGCCGGTGCTGAGCCGCCAGGGCGTACCACTGGTGGCGATTACTGGCGGCGCGCAATCAACATTGGCCAAACAGGCCACGGTCACGCTAAACAGCAGCGTGGCGCAAGAGGCCTGCCCCTTGAACTTGGCGCCCACCGCCAGCACCACCGCGCAGTTGGCCATCGGCGATGCGCTGGCTGTAGCACTGCTGGACGCACGTGGTTTTAAAGAGGCCGACTTTGCCCGCTCGCACCCGGGCGGCGCGCTGGGCCGCAAGCTACTGACGCATGTGAGCGATGTGATGCGCAGCGGCGACCAGATACCCGCGGTTCGGTTGATTGCCAGTTTTAGCGAGTTGATGCGCGAGATGAGCGTCAAAGGCCTGGGCTCGTCGGCGGTGGTCAATGCGCAAGGCCAAGTGTTGGGTATCTTTACCGATGGCGATTTGCGCCGACTGGTCGAAACCGGCGTTGATTTGCGCAACCTGAAAGCTCAAGATGTGATGCACGCCAACCCGCGCACTGTGCAGGCCGATGCGCTGGCCGTGGACGCCGTGGCGCTGATGGAGCAGCACAGCATCACCAGTGTGCTGGTGGTAGATGTTGCTGGCAAATTGTGCGGCGCACTGAACAGCAATGATCTTTTGAGAGCAAAAGTCATATGAAGGCCGTGCTCAATTTTCCGCCCGAGCTGCTGCTCAAAGCACAAGGCATCCAGGTCGCGTTTTTTGATGTTGATGGCGTGCTGACCGATGGCGGCTTGACCCTGTCTGAACACGGCGAAACCCTCAAGCGCTTCAACACGCTGGACGGCCATGGTTTAAAAATGCTGCAAAAAGCCGGCATCACACCCGCCGTGATCACTGGTCGAGACAGCTTGGCACTGCGTACCCGGCTGACAGCATTGGGCATCACCCACGCCCACTTTGGCACGGAAGACAAACGTCCCGCGGCCGAGGCCACACTGAAATCGCTGGGCTTGGACTGGACTCAAGCCGCCGCCATGGGCGACGACTGGCCCGATTTGCCCATGATGCGCCGCGCCGCCTTCAGCTGTGCGCCTGTCAACGCGCATCTAGAAGTCAAAGCGATCGCCGATCATGTCACCGCAAAGCAAGGCGGGCATGGTGCCGCGCGTGAGCTGTGTGATCTTTTGCTGGTCGCCAGTGGTCGGTATGCAGAGTTGCTGGCGGAGTACGGCGCATGAACACCAAGCTTCGCCTGCTCCATAAGCCCTGGCGGCGCGCATTGCGCACTTGGGATCAGGTGTCTATTTACTTGCCGCTGGCGTTGATGGGCACCTTGGCGCTGGGTACTTACTGGCTGGTACGCAATTCTCCGGTGTTCACTGCCCAAGAAGCGACCAAAGCTGCCAAGTACGAAGTGGATTACTTTATGCGCAAGTTCACCATCAAATCGTTTGGTGAAGCGGGTCAGCTCAAAAGCGAAATTTACGGCGTTGAAGGCCGTCATTACCCAGAAAGCGACACGCTGGAGATTGACCAGCCGCGTATTGTGTCCATCAGTGATGCGGGTCGACCAGTGAAATCCACCGGCAACCGAGCCTTGAGCAATGGCGATGGATCCGAGGTGCAATTGTTCGGTAACGCTCGCGTGGTGCGCGAAGCCGTGGCCGGGTTTGACGGCAAAGTGCTGCCGCGCCTGGAGTTTCAGGGCGAGTTTTTGCATGCTTTTGTCAATGAAGAGCGGGTCAAGTCCCATCTGCCGGTGGTGTTGATTCGCGGCGCAGACCAGTTCACAGGCGACACCTTCGCCTATGACAATCTGACCGGTATTGCCGAGCTCAAAGGCCGCGTCAAAGGCCAGCTGGTACCTGGGGCGGTTACCAGATGAAGCCGCTGGTTTTCATCACTGGAGCGTCCAGCGGCATCGGCCAGGCGCTGGCGCTGCGGTTTTATCAGGCCGGCTATCGGCTGGCGCTGGCAGCGCGCCGCACTGAAGAGGTGAGGTTGTGGGTTAACGCAATGAATATGGGCGCAGGCAGCTATCAAATATATAGCGCCGATGTCTCGGCGACAGCCAGCATCGTGGCTGCTGGCCAGGCCTGCATGGCCAGCCAGGGCGTGCCGGATGTGGTGATTGCCAACGCCGGTATCAGCATCGGGATGGACAGCGCCATCCGCGCCGACCTGGACGTGATGGCGCGCACCTTTGCCACCAACAACATCGGCGTGGCCGCAACTTTTCACCCGTTTATTCATGCCATGGTGCAGCGCGGCTCTGGCGCGCTGGTGGGTATTGGCAGTGTGGCCGGCATACGCGGGTTGCCTGGGCACGGCGCGTACTGCGCCAGCAAGGCGGCTGTGATTGCTTACTGCGAAAGCCTGCGCGGAGAGCTGAAAGCCTCAGGCGTGAAGGTCGTCACCATCTGCCCGGGTTACATCGACACGCCGCTGACGCAGAAAAACAGCTATTCGATGCCGTTTTTGATGGCGCCCGAGGCTTTTGCAACCCAAGCCTTTGCCGCGATTGAGGCAGGCGCCAGCTACCGCGTGATTCCGTGGCAAATGGGCGTGGTGGCCAAGTTGTTGCGGCTGCTGCCGAACGCGTTGTTTGACAAAGCGCTGTCAGGGCGGGCTCGCAAGTCGCGTCAAGCAGATTAGTAAGCGCTATCAAATCAGGAGCTGCTTGCGCCGGTATTTATTGGGTTAGAGCCCATTACGGACGTTAAAAAGGCTTCAAACTCAGGGTTTAACCATCGTTTTGAAGCCTTTTTGTGTCAACCTGAAGTGATTCAGGTTGAAGGAGCTTGCAAGGGCTTAGTAGCCGCCGCGTCCACCACCGCCGCCGCCGCCTGAACGGCCACCGCCGCCGCCAGCACCGCCGCCACCGTACGGGCTACGGAAACCGCCGTCGCCACCACCGCCGCCTGAACGGCCACCGCCGCCGCCGTAGCCGCCGCCACCTGAGCGGTCACCACCGCCGCCGCCACCACCGTAGCCGCCACCACCACCGCCGCCGCCGAAGCCGCCTGAGCGTGGAGGACGTGCCTCCATCGGACGGGCTTCGTTCACGACAACACTACGGCCGCCGAGTGGCTGACCATTCATGCCGGCGATAGCTGCTTGCGCTTCGGCATCGCTGCCCATTTCCACAAAGCCAAAGCCTTTGGAGCGACCGGTGTCGCGTTCCATCATGACTTTAGCGCTGGTGACAGCGCCAAATTGGCCGAATGATTGTTGCAGGTCTTCGTCGCGGACCGAGTAAGGCAAATTGCCGACGTAAAGTTTGTTGCCCATCAAGGGACTCCTCTAAAAACACACATATCAAAAGCGATGGGGCCCCGGTAGCACAACAAATCTTTAAACGTACCGCTGTAGCGCGCGAAACTGACCGATCACTAACCCGTGTAAATAGTGAGCCTGATTCAGATAAATCCGAAAAAGACCAAAAATTTATACCCACATATTATGCGCCACTTAGCCTACTTGTACGCAACTATGGTATTTACTTACAAAAACCTTAAAAACGCCGTGTTTTCAGGGCTTTGCGTCGTCAACGCCTTGGTAATTGCGCCACTTTCCCATTGCAGCGCGCATGGTCAGCACCTGGTTTTCAAACTCCGGGCAAGCCTTGCACGCCAGCATGTGTAGCCTCAAAGCAACGGCGTCGTTCAATTTGAGGTCGCGGTCTTCCCTCGCGATGACCAGTGCGGCGGCTTCTTTGCAGGTGCGTCTTAAAAGTGTCAGTTTCGGCATAAATTTTAAAAATCGTCAATGGCTGCGCTGGCCAAACCAGTGAATGTTCAGGCATTCCTGCAAGCGCAGGCGTGCTCTGTGCAGCTGTACATACAAGTTAGTCGGCGTGATGGCCAGTTCCTTACACACTTCTGGTGCAGACAGCTCCAGCCACTCGCGCATTAAAAAAAGCCGGCCCAGAGCGGGTGGCAAACGCTCCATGCAAGTGTCAAGCACCTCAAAAAACTGGCGCTGCTGCAGGGTTTGGTGCGGGTCGCCCCAGCTTGCGGGTTGCTCGACAAAATGGCCGTCGGCCTTGAAAGCCAACTTGTCCAGCTCATCGCCCTCGTTGTCGGTGTCTGAATCCGGCGCGCAGACTTCACGCGTATTGGAGCGAATGAGATCAATTACTTTATGTTTGAGAATGCCCACCAGCCAGGTTTTTAATTGTGAACGGTTGCCAAAGGTTTGCGGTTTTGACAGGGCAGCCAGCAGCGTTTCAGACACTGCGTCTTCCGCCCAGGCATCGTTGCGCAGTTGCAAGCGCGCAAAGCGCATCAGGTACACCCGGTGTTCAATCAGTTGGTCTTCAAAATTAGCCATGCCCGGCAGTCTAGCCGGAACTACTCAAGCGCGGCATACTCCATACACGCAAACTTGAAAAGAAAGTGCTCAGCCATGATCATGACTCGCCTGAACAAAAAATACCTGACTGGGTTGCTCGCCGCACTGGTTTTTTTGCCTGCAATGGCACAAACTCCCGCAGCGCCCGCCAAACCTGCCAGCGCAGCGGCGGTGACGCTGCCGCAAATGGAAGGTAAAACCATTGACGGCACGCCATTTAATTTGAACACGCTCAAAGGCAAGGTGGTGCTGGTGATGTTTTGGTCTACCGGTTGCGCGGTATGTCGCGACAAAATGCCAGAGCTGAGAAGTAATTACGAAGGCTGGATGGGTAAACCCTTTGAGCTGGTGGCCATTAGCACCGACACCCGTGTGCAGGACTTGCTGGACTACGAGCGCATCATTTCGCGCACAGTACCCATCAAACAGCGCTTTGTTCAGCTCTGGACGGGCGAGACCGCCTACAAAGACAATCTGGGTAAGCACACCATGCTGCCCGCCGCTTACCTATTAGACAAAAACGGCAAAGTGGTGGAGCGCTATGTGGGCCGCATCCCCCCTGAAGCCTGGGACAAGATTGCTGATTTGCTGTGATGTCATAAAAACCTGTAAGAATTTTCGATGGCGACAGACTAAGCCTTAACCAGACAGAAAAACTGTTCTGTCCAGGTTGATTTGCAATTTCAACTTTCTTTTTTTAACTGGAGATTCACCATGAACCAACGCGCTCTGATCGCTGCAGCCGCAGCAACCCTTTTGTCCACCATGATGTTGGCCACACCTGCCATGGCCCAGGAAAAAGAAAAATGCTACGGCATTGCCGAAGCCGGTAAAAACGATTGCGCCAATTTGGCCGGTACCCATTCATGCGCTGGCCAGTCCAAAGTGTCGATGGATGCTGGCGAGTGGAAATACGTTGCCAAGGGCACCTGCGCCGGTATGAAGGGCATGACCGCTGATGCTGCCAAGAAAAAAATGGCTGAAAAGAAAAGCTAAAAAGTCGAACTGATCGCTTTTCATCTGATTTCCCTGTGACCACGGCCCCAACCCATGCCGCACCCGTCGGCATAGGTTGGCGGCACCCTCACTACGGCGAGCTGCTTGAGCAGTTGCCACCCCTTGACTTCATTGAAGTCCACTCCGAGAATTTTTTTGCCGAAGGCGGCGCAGCCTTGGCCGTGCTGCGGCAAGGCCGTGCGCATTACCCCGTCAGCTTGCATGGCGTCGGCCTGGCGCTTGGCTCTGCTGCTGGCATCGATGCCTGGCATTTAGACCAGTTGGCGCGCCTGGTGGAGCAAATTGAGCCGATTCGCGTGTCTGACCACGCCTGCTTTGCGCGCGGGCAAGTTGCAGGTCAACCGCTACACGCGGCAGACTTGCTACCTATCCCGTTCAACGCGGCTGCACTGGATGTCATGAGCGTGAACGTGCAGCGCGTTCAAGAGCGCTTAAAACGCCCTTTGCTGGTTGAAAACCTGTCCGCCTACGTCAGCTTTAGCAGCAGCGACCGCGCTGAGACCGATTTTTTAAACGCGCTGACCCAGCGCACCGGCTGTGGCCTGCTGGTCGATGTGAACAATATTTACGTCAATGCACTCAACGACCAATTAGCCGGACGGTGCGCTGACCCCCTGGCCGCATGCCTGCAATGGATAGACAGCATCGCGCCCGCTTCAGTCGGCGAGCTGCACTTGGCCGGCCACATCAACATGGGCGATGTGGTGATTGACGACCACGGCAGCCGTGTTTGCGCGCCGGTTTGGCAAATTTACCGCCATGCGCAGACCCGTTTTGGCGGTGTTCCGGCGCTGATCGAATGGGACACCGATGTGCCGCCGCTGGCAACACTGCTAGACGAAGCCGCCTTGGCTAAAAGCGCATGAGCAGCATCCTTGCACAGGAACAATCGCGGTTGCTGCAAGCGGTGGCGGGGCAGTACAGCAGCGATTTCAACCCACGCGGTTTGCAGGTCTACCAGGCCAACCGTGCGGTACTGGCCGAGCGAACACTGGCCAGCACATACCCGGTCGTGGCGCAGCTGATGGGTTTGGAAAGCTTCGAACCCATGGCGCGGCACTTTTGGCAGCAGCACCCGCCCCAGCGCGGCGACATGGGTCAGTGGGGCGAGGCGTTGCCCGAGTTTTTAGCTGCCGCGCCGCAATTGGCAGACGAGCCATTTTTAGCCGATGTTGCGCGCCTGGAGTGGGCGCTGCACCGCGCCGCCAGCGCGCCAGACGCGGTGCTTGACGCCGCTTCGTTCGCGCGGCTGGCGGGTGAAGTCGGGGAGCCTGTCGGCCTGGCGCTAAGCCCGGGCACTTTTGCACTGGCCAGCGCCTACCCGGTGGCCAGCATCATCAACGCCCATCTACTTGGCCAGCCAACGCTGGATGAAGCCGCCGCCCTGCTGCGTGAAGGCCAAGGCGAGTGTGCGCTGGCCTGGCGGCAGGGTTTGAAACCAAAAGTCCGCGCCATTGATTCCGCTGAATACCATCTGATCAACGCGTTGAAAAACGGTGCCACACTAGAAACGGCACTCGACCATGCGTCCAAGACCGGGCCGGCATTTGACTTGAATGGCTGGCTTGGCCAAGCCGTGCAAACTGGCTTGATCACTGGCGCCATTGACTTACCCACTTAAACAACAAAGAGGACACCACCATGACCACACTGATCGACAAAGTACGCAACGCCTGGAGCCCGCTCACGCGCCTGCTGGACGCGCTGCAACCCTTGGCCGCCCTGCTGGCCAGGCTGTA
This sequence comes from Polaromonas sp., assembly GCA_031414215.1. Taxonomy (GTDB): domain Bacteria; phylum Pseudomonadota; class Gammaproteobacteria; order Burkholderiales; family Burkholderiaceae_C; genus Polaromonas. The sequence continues at coordinate 85,185 of JANNVB010000048.1, forward strand.
CGTGGCCAAGGTGTTCTTTTGGTCGGGGCTGACCAAGCTGAACGACTGGGGCACCACCGTGGCGCTGTTCACTGACGAATACAAGGTACCCCTGTTGTCGCCGCAGATAGCCGCCGCCATGGGCACGGCGGGCGAGTTGGTGCTGCCGGTGCTGCTGGTGCTGGGCTTGGCGGGCAGGTTTTCGGCACTCGGCTTGTTCGTCGTCAACGTCGTGGCCGTGATCTCCCTCAGCGAGATCGCGCCTGCTGCGATGCAGGCCCATATTTTGTGGGGCACGCTGCTGGCGGCACTGGCGATTTACGGTATGGGGCCTTGGGCGCTTGATAAATGGATGAAACGCTGAAAAAGAGGGCCTTTGGCTCTTTTTAGGCTTGTTTCGGGTCGATTTTAGGTGTGTTTTAGGCCTCTAGCCCAATGAATACGGGCGCAAGCAGCTATAAAAATAGTAGTACGATGAATATAGCTGTGCTTCTTTAGTAAGAACCGCAGCCCTGGTGCGACTACTCCCTAGAGGAGTTATTCACCATGAAATCGTTACGTACCGCAGGCTATGCGCTTGTTGCAGCGGCGCTGGTTGGGTCGCTGTGGTTTTTGTATTCAAAAACCCAAAGCGCAGACTTTGCCAAAGAAAATTTGATCATCGCCGACCTGCGCGAGCTGGAAGCCCTGGATGCAGAATGGACCACCGACTCGCTGCGCGCCAAGACCGGTATCAATCGTCAGTTTGCCGTGGGTCAAACGCCGTCAGAACGGGCTTCCAAAACTTCTGAGCGCATTGCCAACGCCATCCGCGATCTAGGTCTGACGGATGCACAAGCCGCGTTTGCTAACGTCAATGCCGTACTGGCGCAAAAAAACACCATCACCAAGCGCTTTGCCGAGCAAAACCGCGTCTTGCGCGAGTCCCTGTTGTTTGTCACCGATGAAAGCGCCGACTTGCTGGCACTGTTGCGCGTCCAGCAACGCGACGCCCTAGAGCTAAAAGGCGGCAAAGGCCTGCAAACCGTGGCTGACTTGTCAGAGCTGGGGGTGCGCATCAATGAGCTGCTGACTGAGACTCTTAAGTACAACCTGCTTTCGGACCCGTCGGCGCTCAAACGCATCGAGTCCAACCTGACCGACGTGACCGCATTGCTGCCCAAGTACCCAGACTATCTGGCCAAGCCGGTTGAAGCTCTGACAGCCAGGTTCAATGGCGTGCAGCGGATCAAGGCGGTTGAAGACGGTCTGCTCAATGAGATTGCCACGCTGCCCACCCAGCAGCGCATTGCCGATACAGAAAAAGCCCTGGTCGCCAACCGCCAGGCGCTGCAAAGCAGCACAGACTTTTACCGCACCTTGCTGATTGCCTATTCAGCCGCACTCTTGGCTTTGATTGCCTGGTTTGCCTGGCGGCTGGTACACAGCTACAGGTTGGTACAAGCGACAAACTTGCAGCTGCAAGATGCCAACGAAAACCTGGAGCACCGCGTGACGGAGCGCACCACCGAGCTGCGCAACGCGCTTGATCACCTCAAAGAGTCAGAGGCCGCGCTGATCCAGTCTGAAAAAATGTCCTCGCTGGGCCAAATGATTGCTGGTGTGGCGCATGAAATCAACACCCCCCTGGCTTACGTGCGTAATGGCCTGCAAGTACTTGACGAGCAACTGCCGCAAACCGCCAGCCTGCCTGAAGAAACCCGCAAGCTGCTTGATTTGCTGGCGCTGGGTGCTGCCGACGAACACGAGGTGTCGGCCCAATATGCCAAAGTGCATGAGCTGTGCGCCTTGGCTGAGAGCGGCCACGGCCCAGCCGAGCTGGCGGGCGTGATTCGCGACGGTATTTACGGCATTGAGCAAATATCGGAAATCGTGACCAACCTGAAAAACTTCAGCCGACTGGACCGCAGCAAGGTGGCGCACTTCAGCGTCAATGAAGGTCTGGACAGCACGCTGGTAATTGCCCGTAACTTGGTCAAAGACAAGCAGGTAGAAAAAGACTTTTGCGACCAACCCTTTGTGACCGGATCGCCATCACAAATGAACCAGGTGTTCTTAAACCTGATTTCTAACGCGGCGCAAGCAACGGGCGCAGATGGCGTGATCCGCCTGTCAACTCGCTTGGTGGGTGACCATGTGGTGGTGGTGGTGGCCGACAACGGCAGCGGCATTCCGGCGGACGTGCTGCCCAAAATTTTCGATCCGTTTTTTACGACCAAAAAAATCGGTGAAGGAACAGGCCTGGGTTTGTCCATCGCTTACAAAATCATCACCGAGCACGGCGGCAAGATTGAGGTCGACTCTGCACCCGGCAAGGGCACGCGATTCACCATCACGCTGCCAAAAGATGGGACGGTTAACCATGCCGCTTGAAACCCCAGAAAAGATTGGCAAGTACCTTGTTCAGGGCGAGCTGGGTCGGGGCGGCATGGGCGTGGTGTACCAGGCCCTGGATCCGTTGATCGAGCGCCGCGTGGCGATTAAAACCGTCTCCAAACACCTGCTGGCCGCGCAAGACGTGCAAGACGCCGAGGCCATGATGCAGCGCTTTAAGCGCGAGGCTCAGGCCGCGGGCCGCCTGACGCATCCCAACATCGTCGCGGTGTACGACTACGGCGAAACAGAAGACATCGCCTACATCGCGATGGAGCATGTGGCAGGCCAAGGGCTGGACGAGGCCATGCGCGGGGGCAAGCCGCTGGCCGCAACACAGGTCAAAACCATCGCCACCCAGCTGTTGGACGCCTTGCAATTTGCCCATACCCTGGGCGTGGTCCACCGCGACATCAAGCCATCCAATTTGATGATGACATCCGATGGTCGCGTCAAGGTGTGCGACTTTGGCATTGCGCAACTGGACTCGTCACAGCTCACACAAGTAGGCACCACCTTAGGCACACCCAGCTATATGTCACCCGAGCAAATTCGGGGGCAGGCCACCGACAGGCGAGCAGATTTGTTCTCGGCAGGCGTGGTGATTTACCAGCTGCTGACCGGGCAACGGCCCTTTGTCGGGGACACCATCCCGTCGTTGATGCACAGCGTTTTAAGCGGCAAGTTCTTGGCGGCGACCGACGTCAACCCTGGTCTGGACAGCGCCCTGGACGCTGTGCTGACGCGTGCCCTTGCCGTCGAGGTGATTGACCGTTTTCAAAGCGCGGCTGAGTTTTCAAAAGCCTTGAGCCTGGCCTTTGACGGGGTGGTCTGGCAGGCGGCTAACGACTACGACGTGACCGTCAAGCAAACAGCAAGCCCATCTACCGCAGGCTCGACAAGCCCACCGCCCACGCTGCGCAAAATTGATTTCACCTCCGTCCAAAAGAAAATCAACCTGGACATCAGCAAGCCGCGCATGGCATCCGTTGACGCCGACAGGCCGCGCGTTTTGTTTGTCGATGATGAAGAGCGCATCCTGTCGGGGCTCAAACTTCTATTCAACCAGCACTACGAGGTGCACTTGGCCACCGGTGGCGAGCGTGCACTGGAGTTGCTCGGCCAACACCACTTTCACGTCATCGTCAGCGACCAGCGCATGCCGCACATGACGGGTACCGAACTGTTGTCCAAGGCGCGTCTGGCATCGCCCAACACCGTGCGCATTCTGCTCACGGGCTATTCAGATTTGGCCGCGATTGTGGGCTCGGTCAATGAGGGCGAGGTCTACCGCTTTGCCAGCAAGCCCTGGAACACGCAAGACATTCGCGCCACCCTGGCCGAGGCTGCGGCCATCGGGCAAGCACTTGAAAGCACCCCCGTTGCAAGTAGCAGCGATGCCAAGCCTGACGAGGCCGTGCTCTTTCTTGATTCAGACCGCGAGGTGTACCTGGCCGCCCGCGACTTGTTTGGCCGCACCTACCGCGTGCTGTACGCCAGCGACCTGGGCAGTGCGCTACAAGCGCTACAAGACGAAAAAATCGGCGTGCTGGTGGCCGACATCGAAGACAGCCAGCGCAGTCACCAGACCTTCTTCAAGCTGCTAAAGCAAGAGCACCCCGAGATCGTGACGATTGCCATGACCTCCTCATCAGACTCCGAACTGGTCATTGAGCTGATCAACCAGGCGCGTATTTTTCGCTTTTTGAACAAACCGCTCAAACTGCCAACGCTACTCGGTCATGTGGATGCCGCCATGACCATGTTTGCACGGCAAAAGGTGCAGCCTGCTTTGCTCAAGCAGCAAAAAACAGACCGAAAAATCGATGGCAAAACGTCGAACCAGCAGCACGCAGAAGCATCAGTTGGCGGCTTGATACTCAAGTCACTGCGGGCTTTGCGGCGCAAGTTCAGCTAGACAAAGTACGCACATGGTTCCACTGGCCTCGCTATTGGCTGATGTCCGCAGTTGCAACCTGTGCGCTGAACATTTGCCGCTAGGCCCACGCCCAGTTGTGCAAATCCATTCCGCGGCCCGTATTCTTGTTGTGGGCCAAGCGCCAGGGCGCAAAGTTCATGAAACAGGCATTCCCTTTAATGACGCAAGCGGCGACAGGTTGCGCGCCTGGCTGGGCATGGCACGCGAAGTTTTTTATGACCCCAAACAGGTAGCCATCTTGCCCATGGGATTTTGCTTTCCGGGCACTGGCAAGTCGGGTGACTTGCCGCCTCGGCCAGAGTGTGCGCCCGCCTGGCGCTCGGGCCTGATGGCGCATTTAAAAAATATCAAGCTCACGCTGGTTATTGGGCAATATGCCCAGAACTACCATTTGCCCGGTGCGGCGGTGTCTGTTACGCAGGCCGTGCAGGCCTGGCAAAGCAGCTGGCCACAAACGGTGCCGTTACCGCGTCCAAGCCCACGAAACAATATGTGGCTCAAGCGCAATCCGTGGTTTGAAGTAACGCTTGTTCCAGCGCTTCAAGCCCGGGTGACACAAGTTCTTGTACAGCCGCCCTGAAGCGTTTGTCGGCCATGCGTGGCGCGTCACGTCAGCATTCAATACCCCTTCATTTCAATTGGTCATTTCAAAGGGTTGTCACGTTTGGCGATTGGCAAACGACTAAGGCTATGAGAGCAACACACAGTGTGGTGCTCCAAACCTTAGTAACTTTTTTATCAACCTCAATCCAAAGGACGCCATCATGAAATCTTCTATCCTCAACACCCTGATCATCACCGCCGCATTGGCTGCTACTTCAGGCTTTGCACAAGCAGCGCCTTCGAGCCAGTACCACGACGCAGGC
>JANNVB010000049.1:0-84934 GCA_031414215.1 Polaromonas sp.
GTGAAGCGGCAAAAGCGCTTGCGCTTGAACAGCAGGGATTGTGTGTTGCGCTTTGGGCGCTTGTCTTTGTTAAAACGTTTTGGTCCGGGCATGATGGACTCCTTAAATGGGGTTTATCTGATCGACAGATTGAATATGGAAAACGAGGCTTTTTCGGGTAGCGGCATTGATCAAAAACCCAGTAAAACCCTGGAGCTTGCCTAGTTCGGATTTGGCGGAGGTTTCAGCCAATGCTCCATAAGCGACTGCTCGAATCGTCAATTTGACTTGCCTTGTAACCCCTGCTTCTTGCGTCTCAGACTCGTGTTCGAGGACAAGGTTGAGGGCTGGGATACCGGCTGGCGTGTAGCGTAGAGGACTTGCCTCGGCGATGCGCGCTGTCAGTTTGACAATGTTTGACTGGTTCAATGACTATTTATTAACGGTCGTTACCAGCGTATTCAGCTTGTTGGGTCTTGCGTGCTTCTTCACGCTCGACGTTGCGCATCATCAAGGATGGGCCGGTTTCGGCTTTCTTCTTGACCACGGTCAGGTGGCGCAGCACAGCATCGTTGAACTTGAACGCGTGTTCAATTTCTTCCATCACAGCTTGTGACGCTTCGATGTTGATGCACAGGTAGTGGGCTTTACCGAGTTTTTGAATCAGATAAATGAGCTGGCGACGGCCCCAATCTTCAACACGGTGAACAATGCCACCGCCGGCAACAATCATGCCCTTGTAACGTTCCAGCATGGCTGGGACTTGCTCGCTTTGATCCGGGTGGATCAGCAAGACGATCTCGTAGTGACGCATAAGACTCCTTTTGGGTTGATAAAAGCCGCCCCGGCGTCAAGACGGGTGCGGCAAGGTGAGCCTACGATTATAGCTTTTTTACGTCCGGGTAACGGATGTGGTCCACCAGCGCCTGGGTTTGCTGGCTGGGGCGTGGGGTGACCAGGCTGACAAGAATAATCACGGCAAAGCCGACCGGCACGCCAAACAGCCCCGCAGAAATTGGCTCGATACCCCACCAAAGCTGAATTGGCGAGGTTATACCGAACACACTACGAAGCCACGGCTGGTTGACCAGCATGTAATAGGAAGTCACGCTTAAGCCCAAGACCATGCCCAGCACCGCTGCTTGGCCTGTGGCCCGTTTCCAGAAAATGCCCAGACTCAAGGCAGGAAAAAACGATGCTGCAGCAAAAGAAAACGCAGCCGACACCAAAAACAATATATCGGCCGGTTTTTGCGCGGCCACATAAGCCGCCAGCAGCGCCACCACCAACAGCAAAATTTTCGACACTGTCACCCGGCTAACAGTCGATGCGTTGGGGTCAATCATCTTGAAATACAAATCATGGCCAAGTGAATTGGCAATCGTCAGCAGCAAGCCGTCAGCCGTCGACAGCGCTGCAGCCAGCCCCCCGGCCGCTACCAAGGCCGAGATGACATACGGCAACCCGGCCAGCTCAGGTGTCAGCAGCACCACCACATCGCCGCCAATCGTCAGCTCGGACAACTGCAAGATGTTGTCTTTGTTCATATCGGCCACAGACAACAGCGATGGGTCAACCTTGCTCCATGCATTGACCCAAGCGGGCAACTGGTCAAACGGCAAGCCGATCAGGTTTGTAAAGATTTCATACTTGACCAGCACCGCCAGCGCGGGCGCAGTGAAGTACAGCAGCGCAATAAACAGCAGCGACCAAGTCACCGATTGCCGCGCTTGCCGTACGCTGGGCACGGTGTAGTAGCGGCTCAAAATATGCGGCAGTGCGGCGGTACCGATCATCAGACAAAACACCAGCGCCAAAAAGTTGCGCCTTGACGTGTTGTACAACAGTTGCTCTTTGGGTGTGCCGTCAGGGTTGCCCGCAAACTGCTGGGCGTGCGGCGGCATACCGCCCAGCGGCTGGGCTTTGGCGTCGGCCACGGTTTTAGCTGTCTGGTAGGCCTTGCGGGCAGCGGCTTCGTCTTTGGGTAGCGCCACCAGCACCTTGGCGGCTTGAGAAATCTCAACCACCGAGCCGTTACCGGACTTGAGCTCGTCCATCTTCTGGTTGGCAATGCGTTTGTCAGCAGCCAGTGATTCAGCCGGGTGTTTGAGTTTTTCAACCAGCGCATCAGACCGCTGCTGGTAAATCGCGCGAACCTGCTGCTCTTTGGGGGCAGCTGTCAGTTCAATTTCTTTGGCGGTGACTTTTTCTAACTGGTAGCCGTACACCACTTGCGGCACAGGCACACCCGTTTGCTTGGCAGACAGCCACACCACGGGAATCAAATAAGCCAGTACCAAAATGATGTATTGCGCCACCTGCGTCCAGGTCACGGCGCGCATACCGCCCAAAAATGAACACACCAAAATACCGCCCAGCCCCAAAAAAATACCCAGCTCAAAAGCGATACCAGTGAGGTAAGACGTGATCAAACCCACGCCATAAATCTGCGCCACCAAGTAGGTGAATGAACACAAAATAGCCGCCACCACGCCGATCAAGCGCGGCAGTTTGCCACCCAAACAGTCGCTGTAACGCTCACCTAAAAAATCAGGAATCGTGAACTGCCCAAACTTGCGCAAATACGGCGCCAGCACCAGTGCCACCAGGCAGTAACCACCCGTCCACCCCATGATGAACGCCAGGCCGTTGTAGCCCGTCAGGTACAGCGTGCCTGCGAGCCCGATGAATGACGCAGCCGACATCCAGTCCGCCCCTGTCGCCATGCCGTTGTAAAAAGCTGGGACGCGCCTGCCTGCCACATAGTATTCAGAGGCCTCGGTGGTGCGGCTCATGATGCCAATGCCTGCGTACAGGGCGATGGTGGCCAACAAGAAAATAGTGCCTATCCACAAGCGCGGCAGACCCATGCGCTCGGCGATGGCCAAAACGCCCACAAACAGCAGCAGGCCGAAGGTGTACCAGCTGTAAAAACGTTTGAGTTGTGATTTGAACTGCTGCCCGGTGAGCCGAACGCCATCACGGGTGCCGAAAAAGCCTGCCATGTCAGTTCTCGCCTACTGGCGCTGAATAGACAGGGTGTTTTTCAGTGCGCTGCATGGGGGTAGATTGTCGCGGCAGCGAACAGCAATAGCAGCCGGGGTTTCCCTCGGCTGCTGGGCAGGTGACGAAGCGGCTTAATTCGCCAACTGCTTCCAGGTGGCAATCACCGTGTCCGGGTTCAGTGAAATCGAACCAATGCCCTGCTCCTTGAGCCACTGAGCCAAATCCGGGTGGTCGCTGGGGCCCTGGCCGCAAATGCCGACGTATTTGCCTTGACGTTTGCAGGCAGAAATAGCCATGGCCAGCAATGCTTTAACGGCTGGGTCACGCTCGTCAAAGTCTTGCGCCAGAATTTCCAGGCCAGAGTCACGGTCTAGCCCCAGCGTCAGCTGCGTCAAGTCATTCGAGCCGATTGAAAAGCCGTCGAAGTACTCCAGGAACTGGTCTGCCAGCACCGCGTTGCTAGGCACCTCGCACATCATGATGACGCGCAAGCCGTCATGACCGCGCTTCAAACCATGTTGTGCCAACAACTCAGTAACTTTGGCAGCCTGGCCAAGGGTGCGCACAAACGGCACCATGACCTCCACATTGGTCAAACCCATGTCGTTACGCACCCGCTTCAAAGCCTCGCATTCCATCGCAAAGGCTTCGCGGAAGTCTTCACTGATATAGCGCGCTGCACCGCGAAAGCCGAGCATGGGGTTTTCTTCTTCAGGCTCATAGCGCGAGCCACCAATCAGCTTGCGGTATTCGTTCGACTTGAAGTCTGACAGCCGAACAATGACCGACTTGGGCCAGAAGGCGGCAGCAATCGTGGCGATGCCCTCAGCCACCTTGTCAACATAAAAAGCGCGCGGTGACGCATGGCCGCGCGCCACGCTTTCAACTGCTTGCTTCAGGTCTGCATCAATATTGGGGTAGTCCAGAATGGCTTTGGGGTGCACGCCAATGTTGTTGTTGATAATGAATTCGAGCCGCGCCAGGCCCACGCCCTGGTTAGGGATCTGGCAAAAGTCAAACGCCAGTTGCGGGTTGCCGACGTTCATCATGATTTTGATGTCGATGGGCGGCATCTCGCCGCGCTGCACTTCGGTCACTTCGGTCTCTAACAGGCCGTCATAAATATTGCCGGTGTCACCCTCGGCGCAGCTCACCGTGACCAACATGCCGTCTTTCAGCATTTCAGTCGCGTTACCGCAACCCACCACAGCCGGAATACCCAGCTCACGCGCAATGATGGCGGCGTGGCAGGTCCGGCCGCCCCGGTTGGTGACAATGGCGCTGGCCCGCTTCATCACCGGCTCCCAGTTCGGGTCGGTCATGTCAGTGACCAGCACATCACCGGCTTGTACCTGGTCCATGTCCTTGATGTCATGCACGATGCGGACCGGGCCGGTGCCAATTTTTTGGCCAATCGCGCGGCCTTCTGTCAGTAGCGCGCCTTTGGCCTGGTTGGCTTTGAGCTTGTAGCGCAGCTCGGCTTTGCCTTTTGACTGGCTTTTAACTGTCTCAGGCCTGGCTTGCAAGATGTACAGCAGCCCGTCAGTGCCGTCTTTGCCCCACTCAATGTCCATCGGGCGGGCGTAGTGGTTCTCGATGATCAGCGCGTATTTCGCTAGTTGCTCTACGTCTGCATCGGTCAAGCTGTATCGGTTGCGCAGCTCGGTAGGCACGTCGGTGGTTTTGACCAGCTTGCCGCCCGCCTTTTTCTCGTCCACCGTGGTGAATTCCATCTGCAGCAGTTTGCTACCCAGGTTACGGCGAATCACGGCGCGCTTACCGGCTTTGAGCATCGGCTTGTGCACATAAAACTCGTCCGGGTTGACAGCGCCCTGCACCACTGTTTCACCCAGGCCGTAGCTGGACGTGATGAACACCACGTCTTCAAAACCGCTCTCGGTGTCGATGGTAAACATCACGCCCGCTGCGCCCAAGTCGCTGCGCACCATGCGCTGCACGCCTGCCGACAAGGCCACGTCAGCATGCGCAAAGCCTTGGTGCACGCGGTAACTGATGGCACGGTCGTTGTAGAGCGATGCAAACACCTCTTTCATCTTGTGCAGCACGTCTTCGATGCCGACGACGTTCAAAAAGGTTTCCTGCTGACCGGCAAAGGACGCGTCGGGCAAATCTTCAGCTGTGGCTGATGAACGTACGGCAAAACTGGCCTGGGCATTACCGGCGCTCAAAACAGCAAAGCTCGCGCGTACGGCTTGCTCAAAATCAGATGGAAAAGGTTGCGCTTCAACCAGCGCTCGGATCTGGCTGCCCGCAGCGGCCAGGGCACGCACGTCGTCGGTGTCCAGTGCATCGAGCACGGCGTTGATTTTTTTGTCGAGCCCGTCGTGCGCCAAAAACACCCGAAAAGCATGCGCCGTGGTGGCAAAGCCTGTAGGGACGCGCACGCCCTCAGGGCCGGTGGGCAGCTGGGAGATCATCTCGCCGAGGCTGGCGTTTTTACCGCCTACTGCCTCGACATCGCTCATTCTCAGGTTTTCAAAGGGTACGACTAATGCGTCCTGTGCAAAAAGGTTGGACATGAAAATACTCCGGGAGGTTTAAAAACCGAGGTGCGAACATGGGCGCTGTCAAACTATGTTGTTGTTTTAAGCGGGTTGAGGCGGGCATGTTGCTGAGAATCGAGATAATGGCGCAATTGTAGGCCGCTGCCAGCTAGCGCCCGCGCCCTGACCTGTCACTAACCTGAACCCATCTTGTAGGCCAACATGCCCAATCGCACGGTATTTTTCATCTCAGACGGCACCGGCATCACGGCCGAGACCTTTGGCAATGCGATTTTGGCCCAGTTTGAGATGACACCGCGCCACGTTCGCCTGCCTTTTATAGACACCGTCGACAAAGCCCATCAAGCGGTGCGGCAGATCAATCACACGGGTGAAACCGAGGGCAAACGCCCCATCGTTTTCACCACGCTGGTGAACATGGAGATACTGGCAGTCATTAAAACCCACTCCCACGGCATGCTGCTGGACATGTTCGGCATGTTTGTGGCGCCGCTGGAGAGTGAGCTGGGGCTGAAATCCAACCACCGGGTGGGTCGATTTTCAGACGCGTCCAAAAGCAAAGCCTATGACGACCGGATTGAAGCGATTAATTTCTCGCTGGCGCATGACGACGGCCAAAGTAACAAAGACCTGGCCGGATCAGACGTGATTCTGGTTGGCGTCAGCCGCAGCGGCAAAACGCCCACATCGCTGTACCTGGCCATGCAATACGGCTTAAAAGCATCCAACTACCCGCTGATACCGGAAGATTTTGAGCGCCACCAGCTACCACCCGCCTTGGTGCCACATCGAAAAAAAATCTTCGGCCTGACGATTGCACCCGAACGCCTGGCGCAAATCCGCAATGAGCGCCGTCCCAACTCGAACTACGCCAGCCTGGTGAACTGCCGCCATGAAATCCATGAAGCCGAAGCCATGATGCGGCGTGAAGGCATCAGGTGGCTGTCAACCACCACCAAGTCGATTGAAGAGATATCGACGACTATCCTGCAAGAGATCAGGCCAGAACGGCTGGTGTATTGAGCCCTGATTGGCTATCAAACGCCAAGAAACCGTCAAAAAAAGCCGTTTTTAGGTATTAAATCGGCCTTTTGATCAATAAATACGGGCGCAAGCAGCTCCTGATTCAATAGCATTCATCAACCGCCATCAAAACACTAAAACCACCGCCCGCGCCTCCATGCTCAAACCTTGCCCAACAGGGCCAAGTTTTTCAGCGGTTTTTGCTTTGACATTCACACGATTCAGATCCAAACCCAGCGCATCGGCAATACGCTGGCGCATAGCCGGGATGTGGCTGGCCAGCTTGGGGGCTTGGGCGATGACGGTGCTGTCAATGTTGCCGATTTTGTAGCCACGTTCGGCTACGAGTTTTGCGGTCTCTACCAGTAGCAGCATCGAATCAGCGCCTTTGAACCTGGCATCCGTGTCTGAAAAATGCGACCCAATATCGCCCATCCCGGCAGCACCCAAAAGCGCGTCAATGACGGCGTGCAGCAGCACGTCCGCATCTGAATGGCCCAGCAAACCGGTGCTGTGCGGCACATCAACACCGCCAAGGATGAGTTTGCGGCCTGGCACCAGCGCGTGGCAGTCCCAGCCTTCGCCAATGCGGATGTTTGGATAGTCAGTGGTCATCTTGAGCTTTCATTCTGCTTTGCAAAATCGCCTCGGCCAGCGCAAAGTCTTCCGGGTAGGTGACCTTGAAGTTTTGCGCGCTTCCTTCAATCAGCAGCGGCTTCAAACCCTGCCCTTCCATCGCGCCTGATTCGTCCGTTACAGCATCGCCCGCAGCCTCAAGCGCTGCCAAAAGCGCACCGATCCGAAACATTTGCGGCGTTTGCGCCAGCCATTTGTCGGCTCTGGCAATCGTGGCGGCCACCCTGCCACTAGCGCTACTTTTGAGCGTGTCCGGCAAGGGCAGTGCCAACAAGCCGCCCACCGCATCGTTTTGGCAAGCGGTGATCAAAGCCGTGATTTGCAGGGGCGTAATCAGGCAGCGTGCGGCATCATGCACAAGTACCCAGTCTGTGGGCTTGGCGGTATGGTCTAGCAAGGCTTGAAGGCCATTGCGCACACTCAGCGCACGGGTAGCACCTCCAACGTTTACCCGCACATTGCCAGGCTGGTTGAAGTCTGGGCAAGCCTGACTAAAACCGTCGTCCGTCGGCGAGGTCACGACCCAAATGCCAGCTACATCAAGGACTTCCCTGAAGGCTTGCAGCGTATGCCAAACAATCGCTTTGCGAGCCAGCAATTGGTACTGCTTGGGGCGGCTGGTCCCGGCCCGGCTTCCCGCGCCGGCGCAGGGAATCAATGCAAAAAATCGGGGCTTGGGAGCATCAGTCGTCATGCCGTCATCATAAATTCTAAAATGTCGGTATAAATTTGCTCGCACCCCACTCTTTTTAGTTTGGGGTGCTTTGCATTTGCCCTGCGCTTATAGAACAACACATTCATGGATTTACCCAAACTCAACCCCGGCAAACGCTACACACTGCCCCAACCTGTCGGCTCTGCAGATGCCCTGCTGATTGCGCAACTTGGTTTGAGAGAAAAAGCCGCTGGCAAGCTCACCGCCATCGTCACGTCTGATGCCGCCACAGCGCAGCGGCTGATGCAAGAGCTGGCTTTTTTTGCACCTGACCTGCGCTGCGCGTTGTTCCCCGACTGGGAAACGCTGCCGTACGACACCTTCTCGCCGCACCAGGACTTGATCAGCGAACGCCTGGCAACGTTGTGGCGCATTCAGCAGCGTAATAAAGACTCGGGCGCTGATGTTGTCATCGTGCCCGCCACCACCGCCCTGTACCGCCTGGCGCCGCCGAGTTTTTTGGCAGGCTACACGTTTGAATTCAAGGTCAAGCAAAAGCTGGACGAAGCAAAACTCAAAGCACAGCTCACGTTGGCGGGTTACAGCCACGTGACCCAAGTCGTCAGCCCCGGTGAATATGCGGTGCGCGGCGGGCTGATTGACCTGTTCCCGATGGGCTCGCTGGTGCCGTTTAGGGTTGATTTGTTTGACGATGAGATTGACAGCATTCGCACGTTTGACCCGGACACTCAGCGCAGCCTGTACCCGGTGCCCGAAGTTCGCCTGCTGCCCGGCCGCGAGTTTCCGATGGACGACGACGCGCGGGCTCGGTTCAGAAACCGCTGGCGCGAGCTGCTCGACGGCGACCCGACCAACAGCCGCATTTACAAAGACATTGGCAACGGCGTGGCCACGGCGGGCATTGAATATTATTTGCCGCTGTTTTTTGAAGAAACGGCAACGGTTTTTGACTATCTTGGAGCCAATGCCACGGTCGTTTTGCATGGCGATTTAGAACCCGCCTTTCAGCGCTTTTGGCAAGACACCAAAGACCGCTACCGGCTGGTCAAAGACGCGCCAGACCGGCCTGCGCTGCCGCCCGAGTCGCTGTTTTTTAGCGCCGAGCAGTTTTACGCCCGAGCCAACGACTACGCGCAACTGGCGCTGCGCGCGGGCGTGGACGATGTAGAGCACAACGCCTACTTCCAGAAGCTGGAAGAAATGGCCGTGGTGCGCGGCGCAGAAGACCCACTGACCCAACTCAAGTCGCACATCAAAAACACGCCGCAGCGCGTGCTGATACTGGCCGAAAGCGATGGCCGCCGCGAAAGCCTGCTGGACTTTCTGCGCGCCAGCGGCGTCAGCCCGCCCGCGTTTGATTCGCTGGAGGACTTCCAGACCAGCCCTGAAAAACTGGGCATTGCCACCGCTGCTTTGAACGTCGGTTTTAGCTGGCTGGAAGGCGACATTGACTTCATCACCGAGACCGAGCTGTTTGCTGCTGGCATGGCCGTGCGCCGCCGCAACAAAAAACAGGAAAAAGTCAGCGATGTAGAGGCGCTGATCAAAGACCTTTCTGAGCTGAACGTCGGCGACCCGGTGGTGCACAGCGCCCACGGCATTGGCCGCTACAAAGGGCTGATCAACATGGACCTAGGCCAGGGGCCGTCTGAGTTTTTGCATTTGCAGTACGCAGACGATGCCACGCTATACGTGCCCGTCAGCCAGTTGCAGCAGATCAGCCGCTACACCGGCGTCAGCGCCGACGAAGCACCCCTGCACCGCCTGGGCGGCGCGGCGTGGGAAAAAGCCAAACGCAAAGCCGCCGAGCAGGTGCGCGACTCTGCGGCCGAGCTACTCAACATTTATGCAAGGCGTGCCGCACGCGAAGGCCACGCCTTCAGGTATTCCCCCAACGACTACGAAACCTTTGCCAACGACTTTGGCTTTGACGAAACCGCTGACCAAAGCGCCGCCATTCACGCGGTGATTCAAGACATGATCAGCCCGCGACCGATGGACCGGTTGATTTGCGGCGATGTGGGCTTTGGCAAAACCGAAGTCGCTTTGCGTGCAGCCTTTATCGCCATCACCGGCGGCAAGCAGGTCGCGCTACTTGCACCCACTACCCTGCTGGCCGAACAGCACTTTCAAACGCTGAGCGACCGCTTTGCCAAGTGGCCGGTCAAAGTGGCGGAGATGAGCCGCTTCAGGTCTGCCAAAGAAATCACCGCCGCCATCAAAGGCATTGCAGACGGCACGATTGACATCGTGGTCGGCACCCACAAGCTTCTGAGCAAAGACATCAACTTTCAGCGCCTGGGGCTGCTCATCATTGATGAAGAACACCGCTTTGGCGTGCGCCACAAAGAGCAGATGAAAGCCATACGCGCCGAAGTCGATGTGCTGACGCTGACCGCCACACCGATTCCGCGCACCCTTGGGATGGCACTCGAAGGCTTGCGCGATTTGAGCGTGATAGCTACTGCGCCGCAACGCCGGCTGGCCATCAAAACCTTTGTGCGCAGCGAAAGCAATGGCGTGATTCGTGAAGCCGTGCTGCGAGAACTCAAACGCGGCGGGCAGGTGTACTTTTTGCACAACGAGGTTGAGACAATTCAAAACCGCCGCGAAAAGCTCGAAGCCCTGTTACCAGAAGCCCGCATAGCGGTGGCTCACGGCCAGATGCCCGAGCGCGAACTTGAGCGCGTGATGAAAGACTTCATCGCCCAGCGCTACAACCTGCTGCTGTGCTCAACCATCATTGAAACCGGTATTGACGTGCCCACCGCCAACACCATCGTCATGGCGCGTGCCGACAAGTTTGGCCTGGCGCAGCTGCACCAGTTGCGTGGCCGCGTGGGCCGCAGCCACCACCAGGCGTATGCGTATTTGATGGTGCCCGACATTGAGGGATTAACGAAGCAGGCCGGCCAGCGACTGGAGGCGATTCAGCAGATGGAAGAGCTCGGCTCCGGCTTTTACCTGGCCATGCACGACCTGGAAATACGCGGCACTGGCGAGGTGCTGGGTGAAAACCAGTCCGGCAACATGATGGAAATTGGCTTTCAGCTCTACAACGAAATGCTGTCTGAGGCGGTGCGCTGCCTGAAGGCTGGCATTGAGCCCGACTTGCTGGCACCACTGAACGTGACGACAGACATCAACCTGCACGCCCCCGCCCTGCTGCCCGATGACTACTGCGGCGACGTGCATTTGCGCCTGAGCTTTTATAAAAAGCTGGCCACCGCCAAAAACACCGACCAGATTGATGCGCTGCTGGAAGAAATCGTCGACCGCTTCGGCAAGCTGCCGCCGCAAGGCCAAACGCTGATAGACGTGCACCGCCTGCGGGTGATTGCCAAACCGTATGGCGTGGTCAAAGTTGATGCAGCCCCCGGCGTGATCAACATCACCTTCAAAAAAGACCCGCCCATCGATTCGATGGCCATCATGCATCTGATCCAGAAAAACCGGCACATCAAGCTGGCCGGCAATGAAAAGCTGCGGATTGAAAAGGACCTGCCCGAGGCCAAAGACCGGGCGCAAATGGTGCGGGACGTGCTGCGCAGTTTGGGGCAGCCGAAAGTCGCTGAAGTTGCCGTATAAGTTAGACACACTTATAATTGTGAATCTAATTTTAAGGGGTTCACCATGTCCCAAGTCACTATTTACCTGGAAGAAGACACCCTGGCCGCAGCCAAGACAGCCGCAGCTCGGGCGCAGATGTCAGTCAGCAAGTGGTTTGCACAGTTTGCCGAGGCTGAAAAACAAAAGCCCGCACAGAGCTGGGACCAGTTTTTTGCCGAGATCGACAACCTGGACACCACCAATCTGGATGCAACCGACGGCTGGGACGCCCTGCTGAAGGACCGGTACAGTGGCTTGGGCACAGACGTACCCAGGCAGTCGTTTTGAAGTACCTGCTTGACACGGACACACTGATTTACGTGTTCAAACGCGCCGGCAATTGCCTGGCTCGGCTGGTCGCGCAAAACGACAGCGACATTGCCATCTCCACCATCAACCTCTTTGAGCTTGAGTACGGAATGGGCAAGTCCGACAACCGAATCAAAATGGACAGCTATGTAGAGAGCCTGTGCAGGCGCTACGCAGTTTTAGACTTTGACCGTGCTGCCAGTCAGCAAGCAGGTGTCATTCGCGCGCTTTTGGATACCCGCGGCACACCCATAGGCCCCTACGACCTACAAATGGCGGGCATTGCACTGTCAAAAAATCTGACAGTGGTGACCCGCAACACGCGTGAGTTTGTGCGCGTTCCCGGCCTGCGGGTTGAAAACTGGTACGACCAATGACTGACCCCATGCTGGACACAATCACCGTCACGCTGCAGCGCGATGCAGAAGGGCAGTTTTTTAATATTCCGCTTGAATTTGAGCTTGCGGCAAACGAGGTGGCTCTCTCGCAAGACGGGAATCGCCTAGTTGTGACGCCAATTAAAGTTGAAGCTAAAAATAGCTAAAAAACCAATAAAATAGGCCTGAAGCCCAATAAATACCGGCGCAAGCAGCTCCTGAATTAATAGTATAAAAACTACTGAACTGTTTTGCAAATCAAGTCAAACCAGCACCTGCCGCAAGCCGGGTTCGATCTGCCTCACTTGGCAAGCTATAGTCAAACCGACCAGAGCGCGAGACCAGGCTGGTTGGCCTCCAGCAGGGTGGTAAATGCCAAAACCAGCTTGCGGGGGTTCACGGTATGCATTAAGTTAAGAGACACATGTTCTGCCCAAACTGTTCCACACCCTTGAAGACTCCGGATGCAAAGTCCTGCTTGAACTGTGGGGCGGTGTTTGGCGAGGGTTCAGCCTGGACCGCTGTTGCGGCACGTCCACTCGGCGATAACGAACAAAAATCTATCGGGCTGGCACGTTCTGGGTTCGCACTCCTGCTCATCTTCATTGGCGTTTGTTTCCTCAGTCTGTCACTTGCGTGGAAAGGTAGCGAGGTGGGCGGAACGCCACCGCTCATACTCGCATTGGTATTCGGTGCAAGTGGTTGCGTTGTCGAAATGGCTAAGAGCCGCAAGATGCGTACGGCGGCTATCGTCGTCGGCGCGCTCATTTTTGCTGGCCTAGTATGGATCATCGGTATTGTATTGACCAGCTGGCCCCACTGAGAAGTCGTATGAAGTCGCTTAACTAAACAACCAAGCTGGATGCCTGTGGCTCTGCTTGTTTTCGACGTTGCAGGTTTTACGCCCCTCAGCCAAGCCAACCCAAGTCATGCTTACAGTCGCTACAGGCGACATAACGAAAACACTTTTACCGAGTTGTTGCGTTCTGACACACTCATAAGCAAAGAAATTAGCCTAAAGTCCAACAAATACGGGCGCAAGCAGCTCCCGTTTTTATAGCGAACTACACTTGAGAAGCCACCAGCGTACGTGTGTACGGGTGCTCAGGCGAGTCCATGATTTGCGCCAGCTGTCCAGCTTCCAACACCACGCCGTCTTTCAGCACCATCACGTGATGCGCCATGGCGCGAATCACGTCTACGTCGTGGGTGATTAGCAAATAGCTCAAACCGCGCTCACGTTGCAGGCGCTGCAGCAGTTGCAAAATTTGCTTTTGAATCGTCACATCCAATGCGCTGGTCGGCTCGTCTAACACCAGCAACTGCGGCTCGACCATCAGCGCCCGGGCAATGGCGATGCGCTGGCGCTGGCCGCCTGAAAACTCGTGTGGGTAGCGCTGGAGCAAGCTGGGGAACTGCGCCTCGGTCATGCCGACTTCTTGCAGGGCTTGCAAGACGCGTTGTTGGGATTCTTCGGCTTTGACGTTGGGTTGATGCACCGCCAAACCTTCGCCGACGATTTGCTCAATCGTCATGCGGGGCGACAGCGATGAAAACGGGTCTTGAAATACCACCTGCACGGCTTTGCGAATCGCTTTGTTATTCGCTGAATTACCGTTCCAGGCCTTGCCAGCCATGTTCAAGTCACCTTTGGATGGGTGCAGGCCCAACGCCGCCAGCGCCAGGCTGGACTTGCCGGAACCTGACTCGCCAATCACGCCAAGTGTTTGCCCAGCCGGAATGCTAAAACTCGCGCCTTGCACAGCCACAAATTCCCCGGTTTTAAACCAGCCCTTGAAGCCCGGCAGGCTGACCGGGTAGCTGACGCGCAGGTTGTTGGCTTGCATCACCGCTGGCAGAGAGGCGTTGGCAGGCGCCTCCTGCACATCGCGCGTCGGCTTGCTGTCCATCAGCTTGCGTGTGTAAGCGTGCTGCGGGTTGGCAAACACGTCTTTCACTGCGCCCTGCTCTACGATCACGCCGTTTTCCATCACCGCAATGCGGTCGGCAAAGCGGCGTACCAGGTTCAGGTCGTGGGTGATCATTAACACGGCCATGCCGTTTTTGCGTTGCAAGTCACCCAGCAAATCCAGAATTTGCGTGCGCACCGTCACGTCCAGCGCGGTGGTCGGCTCGTCGGCCAGCAGCAGCTTGGGCTGGCAGGCCAGCGCCATGGCAATCATCGCGCGCTGGCGCTGCCCGCCCGATAGCTGGTGCGGAAAGCATTTGGCGCGCCGTTCCGGCTCGGTGATGCCGGTATCTGCTAGTAATTTAATAGCTGCTTGCGCCCGAATTGATTGGGCCAGACCTTGTTTTAATGCCAAAATCTCTTCAATCTGGTTGCCAATGGTGAACAGTGGGTTCAGCGCCGTCATCGGCTCCTGGAAAATCATGGCAATGTCTTGGCCACGAATGCCGCGCAGCAGGCGCTCAGGCATGCCGAGCAGTTCAACCTCGCCTTTGGGTGACTGAAACACCGCGCTGCCGCTGACTTCAGCGTTTTGCACCAGGCGCAGCAAGCTGAGTGCGGTGATGGTTTTGCCGGAGCCTGATTCACCAACGAGTGCCAGCTTTTCACCCGGCGCGATGGAAAAGTCGATACCGTGAACAACTTCTTTGCCTGCGAATGAAATTCGCAGGTCTTTGACTTGGAGGAGCTGATGACTCACAGGTCTGCCTTCCGTGGGTCGAGCGCATCGCGCAGCGCATCGCCCATAAATGTGAGCAGCAGCAGCGTGATGACCAGCACCCCAAAGGTAGACAGCGATATCCACCACGCATCAATGTTCGCCTTGCCCTGGCTCAGCAGCTCGCCGAGCGACGGCGTACCGGGCGGCACGCCCAGGCCCAGAAAGTCGAGCGACGTTAGTGCCAAGATCGCCGCGCTCATCCGAAACGGCAAAAACGTCACCACCGGCGTCATGCTGTTGGGCAAAATGTGCCGCCACATGATGTGCAGGTTGCTCACGCCCAGCGCCCGCGCGGCGCGTACGTAGTCGAGCTGGCGGTTGCGTAAAAACTCGGCGCGTACGTAGTCAGACAAGCCCATCCAGCCAAACAGGCTAAGCAAAAACAGCAGCAGCGCCACGCTGGGCGCAAAGACGGCGCTGAAAATGATCAAGAGATAAAGCTCGGGCATGGAGCCCCAAATTTCGATAAACCTCTGCGCCACCAGGTCAGTTTTGCCGCCTGCGTAACCTTGAATCGCACCGGTGATCACGCCAATCACCACACCGATTACTGTTAGCGCTAGTCCAAACAAAACACTTAGCCTGAAGCCATAAATCAGCTGCGCCAGCAGGTCGCGCCCCCTGTCGTCAGTGCCGAGCAGGTTGTCTCGTGATGGGGCTGAAGGATTCGGCGACTTGGCAAAGTAGTTGATGGTTTTGGGGCCGTAGGGGTTAGGCGCGTAAATGGCCCAATTTGGCGCGGTGGTTAGCTTGTCTTTGATGAACGGATCCAGGTAATCAGCGGGCGTGGCAAAGTCGCCGTCAAAGGTTTTTTCTGAATAGTCTTTGGCCACCGGAAAGTACAGTTTGCCCTGGTAGCTGACGACCAAAGGCTTGTCGGTCGACAGCACATCGGCAAACAGACTGAGCACGACCAGCGTTGAAAAAAGAACCAGGCTCCAGAAGCCGAGCTTGTTCTTTTTAAAGCGCAGCCACGCGCGTTTGGTGGGGGAAGGCGAAATGACTGACATCAGTCGAACTTCACGCGTGGGTCAACCAAAACATAGCAAAGATCACTGATCAGCTTCGTCGCCAGCCCAATCAGCGTGAACAAATACAGCGTTCCCAGCACCACCGGGTAGTCACGCCGAATGATGCTTTCATAACTGAGCAACCCCAAGCCATCGAGTGAAAACAGTGTTTCTATCAACAGAGAACCGGTGAAAAAAGCGCCAATGAAAGCCGCCGGGAAACCGGTGATGATGGGGATCAACGCATTGCGAAACACGTGCTTGTACAGTACCTGCCGCTCGCTCAAACCCTTGGCGCGCGCCGTCAGCACATACTGCTTGCGTATTTCTTCCAAAAACGAGTTTTTCGTCAGCACCGCCGTTACCGCAAAGCTGCCCAGCACCATCGCAATGATGGGCAGCGTGATGTGCCACAGGTAATCCACGATTTTTGCGCCCAAGCTCAATGTTTCCCAGTTGCTGGACGTCAGCCCGCGCAGCGGAAACCACTGCAGCTGCCCGCCAAACACCACCAGCAGCGCCACCCCCAACACAAACCCGGGAATCGCATAACCCACAAGAACGATCAGGCTGGTGATGAAGTCAAAGCGCGACCCAGCACGCACCGCTTTGGCCACGCCCAGCGGCACAGCTATCAGGTAGCTGATGAAAAACGTCCACAAGCCGAGGCTGATGGAGACGGGCAGCTTTTCTTTGACCAGTTGCCACACGTCCTTGTTTTGATAAAAACTTTTGCCCAAATCAAAGGTAGCAAACTGCTTGAGCATTTGCCAGAAGCGCTCATGCACCGGCTTGTCAAAGCCATACAGCACCTTGATTTCTTCAATGCGTTTGGCATCTACCCCCTGCCTGCCCCGGTAACCGGCGCCTGTTGCGGCGGCGCTTTCACCACCCGAGTCACGGCCCTGCAACTGCGCCACCATTTGCTCGACCGGCCCGCCGGGTACAAACTGCACCATGGCAAAAGTCAGCAGCAGCACGCCGAACAAAGTCGGAATCATCAGCAGCAGGCGTTTGAGGATGTAGCTGGCCATTATTTATTCTTCCCAGATGCCCACCAAGTCGACATGGCCCAAATACCCGCATCGTAGTAAGGCGGGATAGCAGCTGGCAACACAAACTGCCCCGGCCTGTAGCCAATCAAGAATGCGTCGCCGTAATACTGCGGCACAGAGTAGTGGCCATGTGTCAGCACCCGGTCCAGCGCGCGCGTGGCGGCTGACAAATCAGGCCGCGTGGTGGCCGTTACTATTTTTTGCAGCAGCGCATCCACCGCCGGGTCGGCAATGCCCCAAATGTTGGACGAACCCGGCGTTTTGGCGGCTTCAGAGCCGAAACGCTCGATCAATTCACCACCCGGCGCTGTAGAGCCCGGCAGGCGCGCGGTGGTGATTTCAAAGTCAAAGGCATCCATTTTTTGTTTGCTCAATGAAAAGTCAACCACCCGATACACCAGTGTGATGCCCAGCTTTTCAAGCGCTTTTTGAAACGGCCCAACTACACGAATCAGCGATGGCTGGTCGCTCAAAAACGTCATCGTGAACGCTTCGCCCTTGGCGTTGCGCAGCGCGCCGTCTTTGTAGACCCAGCCGGCATCTTTCAGCAGCGCCTGGGCCTTGCGCAGGTTGTCACGCAGGCTGGCAGGTGGTGCGGTGCTGGCACCCACGGGCACAGCGCCAAAAACTTCCGGCTTTAATTTATCGCGCAGTGGCTCCAGCAGCGCCAACTCGTCTGGCTTGGGCAAACCTTCGGCATGAAACTCGCTGTTCGGAAAGTAGCCGTTCACGCGCTTGTAAATGCCGTAAAACAGCTGGCGGTTCATCCATTCAAAATCAAGCGCCAGGCCAATCGCTTGACGTACCCGCACATCTTGAAACTTCGGGTTGCGCAGGTTGAACACATAGCCCTGAAAGTCGCCGGGGTTGCGGTTTTCAAACGCACGCTTGACCAGCTCGCCCGATGTGAACTGCTTGCCGGTGTACTGCCGGGCCCAGTTGCGCGAAATGAATTCACGCATGAAGTCATATTCGCCGGCTTTCAGCCCCTCAAAACGCGAGGTTTCGTCAAGGTAAATCTTGAACGTAATGCGGTCGAAGTTGAATTGCCCTTTGCGCGTCGGCAAATCTGCTGCCCAGTAGTTGGGGTCACGTACATAAGTGATGTCGCGGCCCATTTTGTTGTTGGGCAGTTTGTAGGGGCCAGAACCGATGGGAATGTCGGCCACGATTTTGTCGAAGGGTCTACCCCCACCCCACTTGCTGCTGAACACCGGCATACCGCCCACCACCAGCGGCAGTTCGGGGTTGGGAGTTGCAAAGTCAAAGCGCACCACGCGGTCACTGACAACAACAACGCCTTTGACTTCGGCATAAATGGTGCGGAACTGCGGCGCGGCCAGCTTGCTGACCAGTTGCGTGTACGAATGCAGAACGTCGGCGGCCAAAACGGGCGAACCATCATGAAACCGTGCTTTGGGGTTGAGCCTGAAGGTGGCGGAAAGCTTGTCTGCCGCCACCTCCACATCTTCAGCCAGCAAGCCGTAGGACGTGGTGGGCTCCTCGCTATTACCCACCAGCAGGCTTTCAACCATCAACGTGCTGATGCCGTAAGGCGATGTACCGCGCAGGGTAAACGGGTTGAACTTGTCAAAGTTGGTGGGCCGGGTTGGCGGCACCATGCGGATTTCTCCGCCCTTGGGTGCTGCGGGGTTCACGTAGCTGAAATGTGTGAACCCGGCTGGGTACTTGATGTCGCCAAACTGGGCGTACGCGTGCGCTGCCCAGGTGCTTGAACAGGCCATCAACAGTAAAAAACTCAGCACAGTGCGCATGTCACAATTCTGCAAGATTTTTCATAAGGAATACGTCATGGGTTTTTTAACTGGCAAAAAATTATTGATTACTGGTGTGTTGAGCAACCGCTCGATCGCTTACGGCATCGCCAAAGCGTGCAAGGCTCAAGGCGCTGAGCTGGCTTTTGCCTATGTGGGCGAGCGTTTCAAGGCACGCATCACCGAGTTTGCGGCAGACTTTGACTCGACCCTGATTTTTGACTGCGACGTGGGCAGCGACGAGCAAATTACTCAACTATTCACCGACCTGGCCAAAGTTTGGCCCAAGTTTGACGGTTTTGTACACAGCATTGGTTTTGCGCCCAAAGAAGCGATTTCAGGCGACTTTCTCGAAGGCTTGTCGCGCGAGGGCTTCAAAATCGCCCACGACATCAGCGCCTACAGCTTCCCGGCGATGGCCAAGGCTGCCCTGCCCTACCTGAATGACAAATCAGCGTTGCTGACGTTGACCTACCTGGGCGCGCTGCGCGTACTGCCCAACTACAACACCATGGGCCTGGCCAAGGCGAGTCTGGAGGCATCGGTGCGCTACACGGCTGAATCACTGGGCCCCAAAAACATTCGCGTCAACGGCATTAGCGCCGGGCCCATCAAAACCCTGGCGGCTAGCGGTATTGCAGGCTTTAGTAAAATATTAGGCGCGGTAGCAGCCGCTGCACCGATGCGCCGCAATGTGACGATTGAAGAAGTCGGCAACGTGGCCGCGTTTTTAATGAGTGACCTGGCCAGCGGCGTAACGGCTGAAATCACCTATGTCGATGGTGGCTTTAGCCAGGTGGTGGGCGGGATTGCTGAATCCGCCTAAATCTAAGCGCTACGTTATTCGTAGCTGCTTGCGCCCGTATTCATTGGGCTAAAGGCCTTTTTATAGGTGAAAACACATGATTTCTGTCCCAAACGCCTTCTCCAGCAGCTACGCACAGGCCAGAGTCAAGTTTTTAGAAGCTGCGGCCATCGCTGGCTTGCAGGTTCAGTCACACGCGCACCCACTCAAGGGCCGTGACGGTGAAGACTTGGCGATGGACGTGGCGCGTGATGGCGCACTTGGTGCTGAGAATTTGCTCATCGTCAGCAGCGCCTGCCACGGGGTAGAAGGCTATTGCGGCAGCGGCGTGCAGGTGCATGCGCTGCACGATGCGGAGTGGCTTGCAAAATCCCGCGCATCTGGCACAGCGGTTTTGTACATCCATGCGCTCAACCCGTATGGTTTTTCTCACATCCGCCGCACGACGCATGAAAACGTGGACTTGAACCGCAATTTTCAGGACTTCACCAAGCCCCTGCCCGACAACGCCGCCTACCGCGCTTTGGAGCCGCTGATATTGCCCGAAGCCTGGCCGCCGACTGCAGACAACGAGGCCGCCATTGCAGATTTCATAGCTACAAACGGCCAGTTGGCCTATCAGTCAGCCATCACCCAAGGCCAGCACGAATTTGCCGACGGCCTATTTTACGGTGGTAACAGCCCAACCTGGAGCAACCAGACCCTGCGCGGCGTGCTGCGCCAGCATACAAAATCCGCCAAACGCATCGGCTGGATAGACCTGCATACTGGCCTGGGCGCCAGTGGCCACGGCGAGCGTATTTGGGCGGGGCGTGATGATGCCGTAGCTGTGGCGCGGGCCAGAAGCTGGTGGGGTGGCGGCAAAGACGGCAACGCGGCCACGCCCATCACGTCGATTTACGACGGCTCATCCACTTCTGCTTTTTTAACCGGCCTGATGTGGCATTCGATCTACCAGGAAGCGCCCCAAGCCGAATACACGGGTATCGCGATGGAATACGGCACCGTACCCGTGCTGGACGTGCTGGGCGCTCTGCGCGCCGAACACTGGCTGAACAACCACCCCAATGCACCAGCAGAGCTGGCAAGCCAGATCAAGGCGCAAATGATGACCGCGTTTTACACCGACACCGACCTGTGGCGCGGCCAGATCATCAGCCAGGCGCGCCAATCGATGTTTCAGGCGGTGGATGGGCTGAGTTCTTGAAGCTTTGGATGCTGGCAAATGCGTCAAATACCCACTGTCACAAATGGGTCTTGAGAAGAGATTAGATTGATCCTCTAACTTTTTTTATGGAGCTTTTCAAATGAATACTCTAGAAATCGCGCAAGCCTTTACCGACCTGTGCAAAAAAGGAGAGTTTGAGGCGGCTGGCAAACAATACTGGTCAGACGAAATCGTCTCCTGCGAGCCGCAAGCGGGCGACATGTCAGAGGTCAAAGGGCGTGCAGCGGTAGAAGCCAAAGGCGCCTGGTGGTATGCCAATCACGAGATCCACAGTGTCAAAGTTGAAGGCCCGCACGTTCATGGCCACCAGTTTGTGGTGCGCTTTATCATGGACATCACGCCCAAAGGCGCAAACCGCATGACCGCAGATGAGATGGGCGTGTATACCGTGCTGGAAGAAAAAATAGTCGAAGAACGGTTCTTTTACGGGACTTGAGCGGCATTGAAGAGCTGCGCGTCTTGAACTGAAATAAACCGAAACATTTCGCCACCGCCCAGACAAGATTTCTATGCGCCCGCCGGGCACCATTGAGGCTTCTTAACAACGCCTTTAAAGGACGCATCATGAAACTCTGGATTAAACGAACACTGGCTACCGCTCTGGGTGCCACACTGGTGATTGGCTCGCTGGCTGCCTGCTCGGGTGGCCGACATGGCGACAAGATGACGGACGCCGACATCGCGGCCAAGCAAACCAAAATGGTGGAGTATGCTGGCAAGAAGCTTGACTTGAACGACGCGCAAAAGCAGCGTTTGAGTGTGCTGGGCGACAAACTGCGTGAGCAGCGCACCGCCCTGATCGGCAAAACCACAGACCCACGTGCCGAGCTGCAAAGCCTGGTGGCGGGCACCACGCTCGACAAGGCCAAGGCACAGGCCATGATTGAAGAAAAAACCAGCGCCCTACGCAGCAAAAGCCCTGAAGTGATTGCCGCCGCCGCTGACTTTTACGATAGCCTGAACCCTGCCCAGCAGCAACAAGTGCGCGACTTGATGCAGCGCCGCAAAGGCTGGCGTGGTTGATCTGGTCGGCGTTGCCATAGGCGCAGTGGCTGCCTTTGTTGCGGTGGGGGTGGGAATTTATTTCTCCCGAAACCGTGACCCTTGGTAAGCCTTGGTCAGCTTAAACAACGGCAGAATGCAGCATGTCCAAAATTCTGCTGATTGACGACGACGAACAGCTATCTGCGCCACTGGCGGCGTACTTCAAACGCTTTGACCTGCTGCTAGAAAGCGCCACTCGCCCAAGCTTGGGCGTTGCCAAGCTGAGCGGTGGCGGCTTTGACGCTGCGATTCTGGACGTGATGCTGCCTGAGATGGACGGCTTTGAGCTGTGCCGCACCATTCGCAAAACCAGTGACATCCCCATCATCATGCTCACAGCCCGTGGCGAGGTGATGGACCGGGTCGTGGGGCTGGAGCTGGGCGCTGACGACTATTTGCCCAAACCGTTTGAGCCGCGTGAGCTGGTGGCGCGCCTGCAAACCGTACTGCGCCGACGCAGATTGCCTGCTGACAAACAGCGCCTGGTTTTTGACGGCCTGGAGATTGATTTAGATACCCACACCGTGCTGCGGCACGGCCAGGCCGTGACGCTAACAGGCACTGAATACGCCTTGCTCTCGCTGCTGGCAGGCACGCCCGGCAAAGTCTTTTCTAGAGACGATATCTTGAACCAGCTGCGTGGCCATGAGGCTGATTTGTTCAGCCGCTCGGTCGACATTGTGGTCAGCCGCCTGCGCAAAAAGCTCGAACCCCTGGACTGCATCAAGACGCTGCGCAATGCGGGCTATTCATTGGCCGTGGGCCGGGCCACGGCGTAAACACACATGAAAAACAACAACAACCAACCCAAAAGCTGGCTGCACCGCCTGGGGCATTCATTGCGTTTGCGGCTGTTGCTGCTTTTTTTGCTGCTGGCCCTGGCCATGAGTGCGGCTTTTATTGGCGGCACCAAAAAAGCGTTTTCAACCGGCTGGCGCGAGGCCGTCAAGCCGCTGCTGACGGATTACGTGGACAGGCTGGCGGCAGATATGGGTTCGCCACCTGATGCGCAAAAAGCCAGATTACTGGTAGGGCGCCTGCCCATCTCAGTGCGGATTGAAGGCCCGGCAACCCAATTTGACTCGCACCCCAATCGCCCCTCGGACAAGTGGCAGCAAGACAACCGCGACTATGGCTCGGGTGAGACAAACCAGAACTTTCTAAAACGTAAAACACCTGACGGCCACACCATCACCTTCGGGCTGGGCAACATGGAATGGCGGCGCGGGCCCGACATGGCCGGCTGGCTCACGCTGGCGATGCTGCTGGGGCTGACGGCGCTGGCCTTTGCCTATGTGCGCCGCCTGTTCAAGCCACTGGACGACATTGGCGCGGGGGTGCAGCGCTTTGGCGCAGGTAACTTCAGCCAGCCGATTGCCGTGCGTAGAAGTGACGAGTTGGGCGACCTAGCCGGGCAAATCAACACCATGGGCCAAGAAATTGCGCAAATGCTGGACGCCAAACGCGCCCTGCTGCTGGCCATCAGCCACGAGCTGCGCTCCCCCCTGACCCGTGCCCGCCTGAACACCGAGCTGCTGCCCGAAACCGGCGACACCCAAGACCAACGAAGCGCCCTGCTCCGCGACCTGGCCGAAATGGCGCAGCTGATTACCGACCTGCTGGAAAGCGAACGCCTGAGCGGCAGCCATGCGGCACTGAACCTGGAGCCGACTGACCTAGGTGAGCTGGTGCAGGAAGTGGTTGCAGGCATGAGCAACTCCGCTCCGCTACAAATCAAGTTTGATGCAGATTTACCGCGGCTGCAACTGGACCGTACCCGCATCAAGCTGCTGCTGCGCAACCTGCTAGACAACGCCCAGCGCCACGGCCAGGGGCCGATTGACTTGAATCTGAGCCGCGCTGGCAACGACCTGCTGCTAACCGTACGCGACCACGGCCCCGGCATCCCGGCAGACCAACTGCCCCAACTGGGCCAAGCCTTCTTCAGGCTAGACACAGCCCGCCAGCGCAGCACAGGCGGTGTGGGGCTGGGCCTGTACCTGTGCCGCCTGGTGGCCATGGCGCATGGTGGGGAGTTGGTGCTTGAAAACGCCGAGCCGGGGCTGCGAGCTTGTGTACGGCTACCAGTCGCTATATAAACCGTAGCTGCTTGCGCTCGTATTTATTGGTCTTGAGCCCTAAATGAGCACCTAAAACAGCTGAAAAAGCGGTTTTTGTAGGTGCTTCAAGCCCTGTTTTGGCTTGAAAGCAGGTTTGAAAGGCAAAAAAGGCCGATTTTTACCTGCCAAATTGGCCTACATGCCAATGAATACGGGCGAAATCAGCTCCTGAATTTATAGCGCCTAAATGACCTGACGCGTTTGCCATTCAAGCCAAAACCTTCCGTTTATCGGGCGTGCTGTGCGACATTTTGCAAGCTATAGTCAAAGTGACCAAACAAGCAGACCACGCTGGCTGACCTCAACCAGGTCAGCAAACAGCAAAACCAGCTTGCCGGGTTTCACGGAATTTTTAAACCGCTAAATAAACAGATCGATGCCTTGAAACCCAACAGGCAAGCCAGTTTCAGGAGATTTTGATGTCCAGATTATGTTGCAGCGCCATTTTTTTCCTGAGGGTTTTACGTTGCAAATTAAGTAAGCGTGCACATGTTGACTAGGGATGAAGTTCTAAATGAAATTCGGCGTGTCGCTGCCGAAAACGGCGGCGTGGCTCCGGGTAAGGTGGCGTTCCTGACAGCGACCGGTATACGTGAGTCAGATTGGAGCGGACGTATCTGGACGACATGGAGCGCGGCAGTTCGCGAGGCTGGCTTAGAACCCCAGAGAATGAATCCACGCCTGCAAGACGATGTCGTCCTCGATGCCGCCGCTCAAATCGTCCGGAAATATGGTCGCTTTCCTACTGCAGTGGAAATTCGTTTTGAATGCAAGGCGGGTTCCGGACTTCCAAGTCACAACACGTTCCTTCGTTTCGGGGGTCTTGGCGGTCTGCGTACTCGCCTCTGTGAGTTTGCGCGTGAGCGAGAGCAACACGACATACTTTCCTTACTTCCGAATCAAACTGAAGAAATGGACGTCACGGGTTCAGAGCACGATGACATCAGCGATAAAGCACTTGTCGAGGGATTTGTTTACCTCATCAAATCTGGGAGGCACTTTAAGATTGGCAAGGCAAATTCTGTCGAATCGCGGCACCGACAACTGAAAATTCAATTGCCACAGGCGGCCGCAGTAATTCACAGAATCCGGACAGATGACCCCTTCGGCATAGAGTCATACTGGCATCGCAGGTTCGCTGACAAGCGGTTGAACGGCGAGTGGTTTGCTCTCTCGGGAGAAGATATCAAGCTATTCAAACGTAGAAAGTTTATGTGACCCAATTTTTGCCAGGTAATCCCTCAGCCGAAGAAACAATTGGAGAAACAACGGGGGGCAAACTCCAATTGATTTCAAAACCAGGTCGGCGTGCAGGTCTGCAACCGCCGAATACTATCTAAAACGTAGCTGCTTGCACGCGTATTTATTGGTCTGGAGCCCTGAATGACCATCAAAAACAGCTGAAAAAGCGGTTTTAAAGCCTGCTTCACCCCCCAGTTTTGACTTGAAGCGTCATCCGTTTACAAAACCGACCTGGCATCTGCAAGCAAACACCAGTCGCCGCCGATGTCGAATCCGTAGCTACAAAAACATTGGAATGCTCATCAGTAAATCCCCTCTGGAGGGTCACGCTGAGTCGTGTTAATTTGGCGATTGGATTCCCTTCAACCTCCCACATCACCCCATAACATGACGCAACTCCCTCGCACCCCACTGGCCCTGATGGGCGCTTCACTGTTGTTTCTGGCGGGTTGCGCCGCTGTGCCGACTACCCCGCCCGAGGCGGCTCCAGTCAAGCAGGCCTGCCCTGCCGGTGTGCCAGCCGGTGCAAGCTGCCTGCGGGGGCAAGACTCTGCTACGGCGCACTACCTTATCGTGATGCCAGCCAAATGGAGCGGCGTACTGGTAGTGCATGCCCATGGCGGGCCTGTGCTGGGCGAGCCCAAAACCACCCGCTCCGATGAAGACATCATGCGCTGGGGTGTCACCGTCAAAGAAGGGCATGCCTGGGCGGGCTCGGTGTTTCGACAGGGCGGCTTTGCTGTGACCACGGCTGCCGAAGATACCGAGCGTGTGCGCCGGATTTTTGTTGACCATGTGGCCAAACCGCGCGTGACCTTGCTGCACGGGCAGTCGTGGGGCGGCATGGTGGCCACGCGGGCGGCCGAGATGTTTCCCAAATCGTGGAACGGTATGTTGCTGACGAGCGGCGTGGTGGCAGGGCCAGCCACCTACGACTTTCGGCTGGACTTGCGTGCAATCTACCAGCACCTTTGCGGCAACCTGCCGCTGGCTACCGAGCCCGCCTATTCACTGGCCGTTGGCTTGCCCGCCGACAGCAAGCTGACCAACGCAGAGATTGTGGCTAGAGCAGACGAATGCCTGGGCGTGCGAAAGCCGGCCGCCCAGCGCACGCCCCAGCAGGCGCAAAAGCTCAAAACCATTGTGGATGTGCTCAAGATTCCCGAAAGCTCGGTGGTGGGCCACCTGAACTGGGCTACCTTCACGCTGCGCGATGTGGTCACCAAAAATGGCGGCGTCAGCCCGTTTGGCAACGAGCGCGTGCGCTATGTGGGATCAAATGACGATGCGGCGCTCAATGCCGCCGTGCAACGTTTCAAGCCCGACCCAGCCGCCGTAGCGCGGTTTGCCGCCGACGTTGACCACGCCGGGCGCTTTGCCGTGCCCGTGGTCAGTGCGCACGGTATTGGCGACGCAACAGTGTTTGTAGAGGGCAGCGACACGCTGCGCCAGCGTATGGCAGCGGCTGGCAACGGCCAGCGGCTGGTACAAAACTTTGTGGATTCAGCTGAGCACAGTTATTGGGGCGATGCCTACTACCCGCCGCTGTTTAACGCGCTCTTGACATGGGTTGAAAAGGGCCAAAAACCCACACCGGCAGGCATTGCCGCCAGTTGCCTGCAGCAACCAGGCGCTGCCGCCAAAGACTGCCAGTTTTTGCCAGACTACGTGAACAAACCTTTAGCCTCACGCGTCTTTGTGCGCTGAGCCATGCTGATGGGGCTGTAGTCGCAGGCAGCCCTCGCGCAACTCAGGCCCGATTTACGTCGACCCTTCAATGACCGTGCCCGAGGCCAGCAGCTCGTCAATGCGGGCCATGACCTGCAGGCCGGTTTGGGAGTAGGGGTCGAACTCGGGCCAGACGATTTTGGTTTCGGGGTCCACGTCTGACAGGCTCACATGGGCCATGGACCAGTTTTCGTACCGGCGCCTGGCAATGCTTTCACAGTGGATCATTTCCACATTGGCATGCCGCTTGTCAGCATAAATGCGCGCATACAGCTGGGTAACAGTGCTGCGCTCGCCCTCAAGCGCCTGCAGGTAAACGCCCTGGCCCTGGCATAGCACGCCAGTAATGCCATTGGCCAAGTTGGTGACCTGTGCTTTTCGCAAAATGGCCTGAGCAGTGTCAGCGGTTTGCGTGCCGGCTGCACTGCTGATGTAGATAACGCGGATGAGCATGAAAAGCACCTGATGGATGAGAACTGCCTAAGCGAAGCCAACGGTAATTCGGCAGACATTTGAACCGCTGACTCGCGCGCAATTGCGATAGCAAGCGTACCAGAGCGGCATGACCCGTTGCTGCAAGAGGTTTTGGAAAGACGATGGGCAAAATAATGGGAAAATAATGGGAAAATAATGGGGGTCAGACTCCAATTGATTTCAATGCGAGGCATTTTTTTCCAAACAAATTGCTTGACCATGAGCCCAGTCGTGTTCAGTATTACGTTTGTAATAACGGAGTCACATCATGCACATGCTCAAACTGACGCAAATTGGTAATTCGGTCGGCGCTATCTTTCCCAAGGATCTACTGGCGCAAATGCGACTTGAAAAAGGTGATGATTTTTATGTCACTGAAACACCTGACGGCCTGCGCATCACCGCGCACAACCCGGAATTTGAAGAACAAATGCGCCTTGGTCGCGAAATCATGAAAGAGCGGCGTACCGTGTTGCGCGAGCTGGCCAAATGACCGCCTGGCGCTGGATTGACCGCGCCGTATTAATTGCCATCCACGACATGCAGTTGGCCGAGCACTGCGGCGGCGCGGGCTTGCGGGACGGCAATTTGCTTGAATCAGCATTGGCCAAACCAGAAAACCTGGCGGCGTGTGGCGAGCCTGATGCTGCTGCGTTGGCAGCCGCTTACGGTTACGGGATTTCGCGTAACCACGCTTTTATTGATGGCAATGAATGTACCGCATGGGTGGCGGCAGAGCTGTTTTTAAAGCTCAACGGCTGGCGCCTTGTTGTCGATGATGCGGATTGCGTGCTCACCATGCTGGCCGTCGCCACAGGCGACATCACAGAAGACGCTTTTGCCGACTGGCTGCGACTTCATGCACATAAAAAGCTGGTTAAATAGGTTTTAAACCCAATAAATACGGGCGCGGGCAGCTCATTAACTTGTAGCGGTCTTACTTCCCCACGCAATCCGCGTAATACCGCAGCTTGCCTTTGGCATCGACCTGCTCGACCAGACCGTGAATGTCGGTTTCAAAGCCCGGGCACTGGGCATTGAACTCGCGCGCAAACTTCAAATAATCCACGATCTTTTTGTTGAAGACTTCGCCGGGAATCAATAGTGGAATGCCCGGTGGGTATGGCGTGACCAGGCCCACGGTGATGCGGCCTTCCAGGTGGTCAATCTCTACCCGCTCGGTGGTGCGGTGGGCGATGTGGGCGTAAGCGTCGCTGGGTTTCATCGCGGGTTCAAGGTCGCTCTGATAGACCTCGGTTGTCAGCCGCGCAATGTCGTACTTGGCGTACATGGCGTGGATGTGCTGGCACAGGTCGGCCAGGCCCATTTGCTCGTACTTGGGGTGCTTTTGGCAAAACTCGGGAAGGATGCGCCACATGGCGGCGTTCTTGTCATAGTCGTCCTTGAACTGTTGCAAGGCGGTGAGCAAGGTGTTCCAGCGGCCTTTGGTGATGCCGATGGTGAACATGATGAAAAAACTGTAAAGGCCGGTTTTTTCAACAATCACGCCGTGCTCGGCCAAAAACTTGGTGACGATGCTGGCTGGGATGCCGGTTTTGGCAAACTTGCCGTTCAGGTCCATACCCGGCGTGACGATGGTCGCCTTGATCGGGTCGAGCATGTTGAAGCCGGTGGCCATTTGGCCAAAGCCGTGCCAGTTGTTGGCACCGTTTCTGGCGGTTTTGGCGCTGCGAGACTCGCCCTTGATGATCCAGTCTTTCGGGTTGCCAATGCCTTCTTCGCCAGCATCATCGCCCTCAAACTTGTCTGGGCCCCAGACCTTGAACCACCAATCAGCACCATATTCAGCGTCGATCTTCTTCATGGCACGACGGAAGTCGAGCGCCTCGGCAATGCTTTCTTCAACCAGCGCGGTGCCACCCGGTGGCTCCATCATAGCGGCGGCAACGTCGCAACTGGCAATAATGCTGTACTGCGGGGAGGTAGAGGTGTGCATCAGATACGCTTCATTGAACAGGTGCCTGTCGAGCTTGACGTCCTGCGAGTCCTGCACCAGCACGTGACTGGCCTGGCTGATACCGGCCAGCAGTTTGTGGATGGATTGCGTGGAATAAACCACCGCCGTCTTGGGGCGTATGCGGTTCTTGCCCATGGCGTGGTAACTGCCGTAAAACGGGTGAAACGCGGCGTGCGGCAACCAGGCTTCGTCAAAGTGCAGGTTGTCGATGTAGCCGTCGAGCATGCCTTTGATGGTTTCGGTGTTGTACAGCACGCCGTCGTAGGTGGACTGCGTCAATGTCATCACGCGCGGTTTGATTTTGCTGATGTTCTTGACGCCCTTGAGCAGCGGGTTGGCTGCAATTTTGGCGCGAATGGCGTCGGGTTCAAACTCGCTTTGCGGAATCGGCCCGATGATACCGAAATGGTTGCGCGTAGGCTTGAGGAACACCGGAATCGAGCCGGTCATGATGATCGCGTGCAAGATCGACTTGTGGCAGTTGCGGTCGACCACCACCACGTCGCCCGGTGCCACGGTGTGGTGCCACACCATCTTGTTGCTGGTTGACGTGCCGTTGGTGACGAAAAAGCAATGATCTGCGTTAAAAATCCGCGCTGCGTTGCGCTCAGACGCGCCAATCGCGCCGTCGTGGTCCAGCAGTTGGCCGAGCTCTTCGACCGCGTTGCAGACGTCAGCGCGCAGCATGTTTTCACCATAAAACTGGTGGTACATCTGGCCGACCGGGCTTTTCAAAAACGCCACGCCACCCGAATGGCCGGGACAATGCCAGCTGTAGGAGCCGTCTTCAGCGTAGTCGAGCAGTGCCTTGAAGAACGGCGGCTGCACGCCTTCCAGGTAGCTTTTAGCTTCTCTCAAAATATGCCGGGCCACAAACTCAGGCGTGTCTTCAAACATGTGAATGAAGCCGTGCAGCTCACGCAAAATATCGTTCGGGATATGGCGTGAGGTTTTGGTTTCGCCATAGACGTAAATCGGCACATCCAGATTCTTGCGGCGCACTTCTTCAATGAAGTTGCGCAGGTTTAAAACCGCCGGGTCCAAATCAGGGCCGGGGGTAAATTCTTCATCATCGATCGACAAAATAAACGCACTCGCCCTGCTTTGCTGCTGGGCAAACTGGCTCAGGTCGCCGTAGCTGGTCACACCCAACACTTCAAAACCTTCGGTTTCTATGGCTTGCGCCAGTGCGCGAATGCCCAGGCCGGAGGTGTTTTCAGAGCGGAAGTCTTCGTCAATGATGACGATGGGGAAACGAAATTTCATGGCATTAAAGGTGGTGATGAATAAAGCAGCAACAAGAGCCTGAGGAACAAGAACCTGCGAAACTGTCAAAGTGTACGGAAATAATATGGCGTTGAGCTTGCAGGGTGCTACATTGGCCGCAAAGTGTGTTCCCAGTCCTACAAACAACAAAACAAAGGAGAGTCGGCATGTCGGAATCAACCATTTGGTGGCTGCTAGCAGGTGCTGCAGTGGGCATAGAGCTTGTCACGGGCACGTTTTACCTGCTGATGCTGGCCATCGGCTTGGCGGCTGCGGCCATAGCGGCTCATTTGGGCTTGCCACTGACCTGGCAACTCGTCACAGCTGCGGTGGTGGGCGGCGGCGCAGTGGTGCTGTGGCACTACTTGCGCGGCGACCAACCCAGCAAGCTGCCAGCTCAGTCAAACGCAGATGTGCACATCGACATTGGCGAACCGGTGTTTGTTGAAGTCTGGAACGCCGACGGCACGGCCAACGTCAAATACCGCGGCTCCAATTGGGCCGCCATTACCCACGGTTCAGCGCCATCAGCAGGCCAGCACCGGATCAAAGAGCTGATGGGCAATCGCCTGGTGCTTGAGAAAATTTAAACCTTTTAATTTGTTACTAACCGGGAGAAACCTATGGAAATTGCACTCGTCCTGCTCGTTGTAGCGGCTATTTTTATTGTGCGCAGCATCAAGGTGGTGCCGCAGCAAAACGCTTGGGTGGT
Source organism: Polaromonas sp. (assembly GCA_031414215.1). GTDB lineage: Bacteria > Pseudomonadota > Gammaproteobacteria > Burkholderiales > Burkholderiaceae_C > Polaromonas. Next base: position 31,268 of record JANNVB010000049.1, read on the forward strand.
AGAGCGGTTGGGCAAGTACCACGCTGCGCTGACGCCGGGCTTGAATTTTTTAGTGCCCTTCATTGACAAGGTCGCCTACAAACATTCGCTGAAAGAAATCCCGCTGGATGTGCCTAGCCAGGTTTGTATCACGCGCGACAACACCCAATTGCAGGTCGACGGTATTTTGTACTTTCAGGTCACAGACCCGATGCGTGCCAGCTACGGTTCGTCCAACTACATCGTTGCAGTGACGCAATTGGCGCAAACCTCGCTGCGCTCGGTCATCGGCAAGCTGGAACTGGATAAAACCTTTGAAGAGCGCACCATCATCAACTCGCAAGTCGTTGCCGCGATTGACGAGGCAGCGCTTAACTGGGGCGTGAAGGTGCTGCGCTACGAGATCAAAGACCTGACACCCCCGAAGGAAATCTTGCATGCCATGCAGTCGCAAATCACCGCTGAACGTGAAAAGCGCGCGCTGATTGCAGCGTCTGAAGGCCGCAGGCAAGAGCAGATCAACATAGCCACTGGCGAGCGTGAGGCTTTTATTGCCCGGTCTGAAGGCGAAAAGCTGGCCGCCATCAACAACGCGCAGGGCGAAGCTTCAGCCATCCTGGCAGTGGCTGATGCCAATGCCAAAGCGATTGAATTAGTAGCCAACGCGATACGCCAGCCCGGCGGTGAGCAAGCCGTGCAACTGAAGGTGGCTGAAAAAGCGGTAGAGGCGTATGCCCGTGTGGCTGCTGATGCGACAACCACCTTGATCGTGCCCAGCAACATGACGGAAGTTGCCGCCCTCATCACGTCCGCCATGAAGATGGTTCAATCAAACAAAACTTGAAATTTCCAAGGCTGTCATGGATGTGATGAATGTTTTAGGTACGGCACTGGTGCCCTGCTCTTATGACCCGCTGACAGGCTACTTCAGGGACGGCTGCTGCAAAACGGACGAAAGCGACACCGGCTCGCACCTGATTTGCGCACGGGTAACGCCAGAGTTTTTGGTTTTTTCAAGCGACCGCGGCAATGATCTGACCACGCCCCGGCCTGAATTCCGCTTTGCTGGCCTAAAGCCTGGCGACCGCTGGTGCCTGTGCGCCACCCGCTGGGCCGAAGCCCTGACAGCCGGCGTCGCCCCGCCGGTGGTGCTGGAAAGCACACACGCCAGCGCGCTCAGGTTCGTCACGATAGAGCAATTGGAAAAGCACCGCTTCTCTAGCGCGCTACAATAGAAGGCTTAGCGGAAGGGTGGATGAGCGGTTTAAGTCATACGCCTGGAAAGCGTACGTAGGGTTAAACCTACCGCGGGTTCGAATCCCGCCTCTTCCGCCAGAAAACATCGACAAAAAGCCACCCTTGAGGTGGCTTTTTTAATGGCTTTTTGTTTTTGGCTCAAAACACTCAAGGCTTTAAATCAAAAGTCGTCAGACGCGATATCAGTTGTTTTACCGGCTTCCGCCGCTTTGATACTGGCAATCGTTTTAGCATTTGCTTGGGAGGCCTTGCTTGGCATACTTCCATTTTCAGCCACCGGTATCTGTTGCTGGGTTGGAACTGTAGTCATGAGCTTGCGAAGCTTTGAAACGGAGATGACTCTTTGGCCGTTCTTCTGCATTTCGCCACAGTTTGACCAAACGAGGCTCCCTGGGCCATTGAAAACCTCAGTAACGTGACCGTCCTTGTCAAGCTGCAAGACGATCAGTTGCTCAGGTTCAGCGCGAAGACCAACAGATTTGCCTTGTGTTGCCTTGATTTCAACCTGCTTGCCGTTTGGCGCTAGCGCGTCATGAGAAGGACTTGAAGCGCGGTTCAGGGTGAGGTTGTAACGATACGCCGCCAACACTTCACCGATGCTTCCCACGAGGTGACCGTCTGGTGTGAACGAGCGACCAGGAAAAAGCGCTTCAAATTCACCTACAAGTGCATACAGCCTGCATACGAGTTCCGGGACATATTCCGCAGCGTGGGATTCGGTCTTGTTCATGAAGTCAAGTGTATGCATTCGTCCGCCGAAATGACTTTCGTCTTTTGAGTGTGCGGACGCAAAATGGACTAATTAGTGCTGTTAGCGCTTTGCGAAGACCTTTATAAGATTAAAACTGCTGACAAGACTGTGTTCACCCATTTCTACCCATCATTTAGCCCTCCGACCCAATAAATACATGCGCAAGTAGCTCCTTAATTTATAGCATTTTTTATGCGACAACACGACCGCAACACAGACTACAGCAAATGGCATAAATTTCTAATTGGTTTAAAATACCATTTTTAAAGAGAAAAACAGGTTTAACCATGAAATCCACTTCTAGCCTGTCAAATGGCAGAGCCATAATCCCAGCCGCTTTGCGCCATGAACTCCAGCTTGAGGAAGGCGACCAGTTGCTTTGGAGTGTGCGCAATGGCGAATTGGTGGCAACAACGCAGCGCGCAAAGTTGCGAAATGCGCAAAGTCTCTTCCAAGCCAGTCTTGCTGCTAACAGCCCCTCTCTAGCTGATGAACTGATTGCAGAGCGTCGCGCAGAAGCCGCGCAGCGATGAAGACTGTCACGGTGCTGGATGCTTCTGCCATCTTGGCTTTTTTGCAGGGTGAACCGGGGCAAGATCTCGTTTTAGCTGCGCTGCAAACGCGGCGCTGCGTCGTTAGCGCGGCCAATCAGGCTGAAATCATTACCAAGTCGCTTGACCGTGGGCTGGCTGAGGAAACCATTACCGCCATACTTGCTGAGCTGAACTACACGTCAGTCGATATTCCTGTTGCAGATGGTGAGCAAGCTGGGCGAATGCGCAGCTTGAGTCGAAGCGCCGGGCTAAGCCTGGCAGATCGGCTTTGCCTGGCGCTGGCTTGCCGACTGAAGGCCAGAGTTTTGACAGCGGATCGCGCATGGCTGCAAGTGGCTGATGCTTTGAAGCTTGATATTGTGCTGATCCGGGGCGAGATGCACTAAAGCCTATTTCGGGTCTGTTTTCAAGCCTTTTTCACCCATCATTTAGCCCTGCAGCCCAATAAATACGGGCGCAAGCAGCTACTTTTTTAATAGTAGCTGCCCGCCAGATGACCAGCCCCTCAGGGCTTGCTCAACACCAGGGTTGGCGCAATTCGCTGCCGCTCCACATCTTCTGGGTGAAAAGGCAATTGCGGCCAGCGCTTTTCAGAATACATGCGCAACTGGTCGGTCTGGTGTGGTGAGCCTGGGTTGGTGCTTTGGCCGTAAACCAGCAGCGCTTGGGCCACGGGGCCGCGCTCATCAAACGTCACGGTTTGAACGTAGCTGGTGCCGTAGTCAATGCGGATACCGGCGCTGCTGATGCCTGGCCGGCCACGGTCGCCGACGTTGTTGAGCACGCCTTCAGTATCGTCACCACCATGCAGAGGGATGTTGTCGTTGGAGAACACCACGCGCTGTACCTGGCCCAGCGGTGCATCGAGGGCAAAGCCTGAATCGCGCAATTTTTTAACCGCGCCAGCCAGGGCGTCCCATACGCGGGTGGCGGTGGCAGCGTCGGTCATGCGCAGGCCTGCTGGCGTGGCGACTGGGCGGGCTTTGTCAAAGGGCTCACGGTAGACGTTGGGAATAGCGTTGGCGGTGCGCCAAAACTCGCGGAACAGCGGCGCGCCTTTGGCATCGACATTGCTGCGCATGCCGCCATCGTGAAAGGTTTTAAGCGCAGCGCAGCCATCTTTGGCCTCGGCGCTCGGTGCTTGGGCGCAGGCGGCCAGCAAGTCGGGCAGCACCATGCGGGCCAGCAGGTTGCGGTTGTCGAACAATTGGTTCTGTATGCCTGCAAATGTGACCTTGCCCTTGGTCAGCATCTCGGGGATTTCAATCAAACCAGAGCGGGTGCGTGAGCGGCGAACCACGTCGTCGCCGACCATGACGGACACCGGACCCCACTTCTGATCAGGCTGGGTGTAGAAAAAACTGTCGTTGCTGTTGTGCAGCCAGTCTTGCCGCACCACGACGGGCATGCGCGCTGGCGCTATCAGGCCGGGTACGGGCGAGGCGCTGTCGCGCTTCCAGTTGCAGTCGCTGCGTGAGCCGTCTAGCACCACCAGATTGGCCGCGCCCAGCAAGGCCGCAGCGGGGCGGCTGGGGGCGCAGCGTTGAATGTCTGCCAGTTCAAGGTCAGGCACACCGCTGACGTCGGCATACATCGCATCGCCTGCGCGGTCAGCGGCGATGGTGTTGACAAACGGTGTACCCAGCCCATTCATGGCGCTGCGCAAGTCACCCACGTTGCGGGCTTTGGCAAACTGGATGTACATGTCGGTTGAGCGCACGCTGCCGGCGTTGGCGTCTTGAATGGCGTAGGCGCGTTCGGCTGTCCAGGCCAGGCCAGCGCGCGGCATGACCAGAATCGGGCCAAATCGGCTGGTCCAGATGGTTTGTTCACGCCCACCCACCGTCACTTTTTTGGCGACCATCGGCTCTTCTTTGCCGTCGATGATGTAAGTGGTGGGCTTGCCAGCGGCCAGGGTCAGCTCGTGCAGGGTAAAGCGCTTGCCGGTAGACACGGTGTGCGACCAAGCCACGTCTTTGTTAAAGCCAAGCTGTACAGCGGCTGTCCAGCCCAGGGCTGCGCCCATCACGTCCATCTGGCCGGGAATCGTCAAACGCATTTGGTAAAAGCGGCTGGGGCCCACCCATGGGTAGTGGGGGTTGCCCAGTAACATGCCGCTGCCATTGGCCGTGGTCTGCTTGCCGAAAGCCCAGGCGTTGGAGCCAAGGGGCGAGTCGAGCAAACCTGCTTCTCGCAGTTGCTCGCGGGCACCCTGAGCGTAGGCCAGCAAGTCGCCCTGTACGGCTGGATGTGCTGCTGCTTTTACAGGCGGCGCAGCAGCCGCAATCGCGTCAGCCAAAGCGCCAGCACCCGCCTGTACGTTGATGGCTTCTGTTGCACGGTAAATGTCAAGCAGCGTCATGGGCTGCACCCAGGGCTTGCCATTGCATTCGGCAGGCAGCTTGCCAGCGTTGTCTTGCAAGTAGCGGTTAAAGCCCGCCACATAGCCTTTGGCCATCGCTCGGTTGTTGGCGCTGGACGCGTCCCAGCTGGCCTGCAGCTTGGCGTCATTCATGTGGGACTGCACAAACGCGTCAATGACAGCATTGGGCAAAGTACGCACCCCCAGCACGCCGGTGGCTGTAGCGCCAAAGTGCTGCGACCGCTGGCCACGCACTGTGGCCATCACGTCAAAGCTCAGGCACACGTTGTCTTGTGCATGGGCATAGGCGGTGCCGTAAGCCAGCATCTCCATGTTGGACGCGGTGATGTGCGGAATGCCGTGTGTGGTGCGGATGATGCGAACACTCTCGCCAGCGGGTGCAAAGGCGTTACCTTGCGGCATGCTGGTGCAGGCAGCAAGCGCCAGCACGGCAGTGGCCAGGGCGATGAAATGAAGTCCGGTGCCCGGGGAAGGTTTCACGTTGTGCTCCTAGTTATTCTTAAAACAGCATGCTAAAAGTCTCAGTCTGTATTGTCAAATGCATAATTAACAATAGTTCAATCGCTTTTTTGTATATATGAACGCCACTATTGCCCAGCTAAGGCACTTTATTGCACTTGCAGAAAGCGGCAGCTTTACGCGCGCAGCAGACCACACGCGCCGATCACAGGCGGCATTTAGTCGCAGCATTTCAGTGCTTGAATCCACCTTGGGCGGTGAACTGGTCGAGCGGGTTGGGCGCGGTAACAAGCTCACCCTCATGGGCCGCATGGTGCTGGCACATGCCCGTCAGGTCGTTGCCCAGGTCGATGAGTTGCACCAGGTAGCGCTGCACCATGTCAGTGGCCATGCGGGACAAATCCGTATTGGCCTGGGACCCACGCCGTCAACGTTGCTCTCGCAGCCGCTTTTGCATTTTGCGCGCACTTACCCCGCTGGCATGCGGATCCGGATAACAAGGGGCCCGAGGGAGCAACAACTGCTGGCCTTGCGCAACCGACAGGTCGATGCACTGGTCACTGACTTGCGGTCGATCCCGCTTGCCGATAGCGATCTTGTGGTGAAAGAAGTGGCCGAAATGCCTCTTGGTGCTGTCTGTCATTCAGCGCATCCACTGACGCAAAAACTGAAACCCAACTTACCCGACTTACTGACATATCCCATCGCGAGTACAGCCATGACAGATCTGTTTGCGAAACAACTGGTAGCGCGCTTTGGCCCTACCGTCCATCCCGATGTCAGTGTGTCATTAGAGTCGGAAGACTTGCCTGAACTTTTGCAAGCTGTATGCGACAGCAACGCCGTGTACATAGGTGTTTTAGCGCCAGCACGCTCGTTGATACAGCAAGGCCAACTGGTGGTGCTTCCCTTTGCATCTGAAGGACTGACCTCGCGTATCGCGTGGGTACAACGCAAAGAACACGCGCCAAACCCTGCGCTGGACGAAATAAGGACTCTTGTTTGTGCGGAGCTTGTAGTTCAGGCGAATTTCATTGAGTAGACGCAAACAGATGTGGATCTGATTTCTTATTCGTTTTGACAATTAGTTCCGCTATTTTTTTAATAGCTGCTTACCCAAGCAAACAGGCGTTTCTGGCTATTTTTCTTTGCTAAATCGCCCTCTTTTTTAGCTTTCCAACAGTTTTTCACGTTTGTTAGCAGCTTGTTTTGCACATCTTATATGCGCTTTTATGTATTTTTTAGTGCTGCAGACCAATAAATACGGGCGCAAGCAGCTAATATTTTGATAGCAATCATAGATAACTTTGAGGCTAGTTCAAACCCAACAAGCAACATGCCAGCCAAAAAAAGCCACCTCACGGTGGCTTTTTATCGGGGTTTATTTAACCGGGGTCAAATTAACGCACCACAGCAATTGCGTCACGCTTGCCGGCCTTGTAGGTGTACAAGGTCAAAGCGCCGTTCTTGATGTCGCCTTTTTCGTCAAAAGCGATGGTACCGGTCACGCCTTTGTAGCCGTCGGTTTTAGCGAGGACTGGCAGGTATTTTGCTGGCTCTGAAGAACCTGCTTTGACCATGGCAGCGACCATCACATTGAGGGCGTCATACACGTAAGGTGCATAGACTTGCACGTCAGCATTGAACTTCTTCTTGAAGTCAGCGTTGAACTTGTCCAAGCCAGCTTTTTGAGCGCCTTCTACACCACCAGCTTCAGCGCACACCACTTGGCCGTCAGCCATGGCCGGACCGGCCAGTTTGGCCAGCTCGCTGGAGCAGATGCCGTCACCGCCCATGAACTTGGCGTCGATACCCAGGTTCTTCATCTGGCGCAGCATCGGGCCAGCAACAGCGTCCATGCCGCCGAAGAAAATCACGTCTGGTTTCTTGCCTTTGAGGGTCGTCAAGATAGGCATGAAGTCAGTTGCTTTGTCGGTCGTGAACTCTTGGCCCACAATGTTGCCACCGGCTTTCTTAACGGCCTTGACAAACTCTTCAGCAACGCCCTGACCGTAAGCGGTACGGTCATCAATCACGGCAATTGACTTGCCCTTGAGGGTGGACACAGCATAACGGCCCAACGTGCCGCCCAGGTGAACGTCGTCAGCCACCACGCGGAAGGTGGTTTTGTAGCCAGCGCGGGTAAATGCTGGGTTGGTAGCTGATGGGGAAATTTGTGGAATACCAGCGGCGCTGTAAATTTTTGAAGCAGGGATCGAAGTACCTGAGTTCAGGTGACCGATCACGCCTGAAACCTTCATGTCAGCCAGCTTTTGTGCAACTGCCGTGCCCTGCTTTGGGTCACCAGCGTCGTCTTCAAGCACCAGCTCGAGCTTGACCTTTTTGCCGCCGATCATCACGCCCTTGGCGTTCAGTTCTTCGACAGCCATCTTGGCGCCGTTTTCGTTGTCTTTACCAAGGTGAGCAATGCTGCCAGAGATCGGGCCAACGTGGCCGATCTTCACAACCATGTCTTGGGCATAGGAAAAGCCTGCAAAAGAAGCTACGGCTGCGAGCACTGTCAATTTGAATTTCATCTGCATAAAAGACTCCGGTTAAAAAAATAAAAAAAGGTTAAGAACAATTTTTTGTCCTAGCCCGTGAGATTAACGCAATTTTCAAGCCTGAACCATAGCAACGCCCCTCGGTTTCCCTAGGTTTACAGGGTTCATCAAAATAAAAGATGGGACAGTAGCCGCTCTTATTGATTGCGCTGCGGCAGCTCTTGCGCGACAGCCTGGCTGACCGATTCCCGCACCACCAGCTCAATTTCTTCACGCAGGCGTGGCCCCAAGGTTTGCGTGTGAGACAGGATCACTTGTGCAACTGCCTCACGCAACCGCCTTTCCAGTACCAGGTCAACCCGCTGCATCACACGATGCACGATTTGATCTTCAAGCTGGACTACGTTTTGTTGCACATGGGCTTCGGGCGCTTTTGTACTGAAATGGTCGGCCTGAGGCACGACATTGGTCAGTGTGGGTACATACCGGGGCGGCAGGTTTGTGTTGTTCATGCGGCCTGCGTTACTGGTTGTGATTCATGCCGCTTCAATGAGTAACCCCGATCCCGGTAATGCTTCCATCTGTCTCTGGCAGCAAGTCGGTCAGCCTCCAAACTCGATGCGACTTCAATAAAACGCTCGAAACGCTCGAAACCAACAGGCACATGCTGTCCCAAATTGATCAACACACTGCCTGCACTGATGGATGGGCATGTGTCCAGTTGATCGGCAAGCCATATTGGTGTGGCCGCAAGCTTTGGAGCGAGCGAGTTGCTTCGGCAATGTGGCAAAAACTCTGTGGCTGAAAAACTCCACAGCCATTGGTCAACTTGCAGTAGCAGTTCTGGCTCAGCCGTGACGACAGCCCTAGCCCCGCTGCGATAGGCCTTGCGCAGCAAGCGGCAGCTGTAGTGCAGCTTGTCGGGCACATTCACATGAAACTCGATGTCGGTCATGCCGAACGAACGCGCTTTTTAGCCGCCGTTTGGCCAGTGGCTGACGGGGCAACGACTTGGCCCAGCAAATAGTCCACCAGCAGTGCCACGGGCCTGCCAGTTGCACCTTTGGCAGCGCCGCTTTTCCAAGCCGTGCCAGCTATGTCCAAGTGAGCCCAGGCAAATTTAGTGGTGAAGCGTTGCAAAAATTTGGCGGCTGTGACTGCTCCACCTGCTCGCCCGGCCACGTTGGCAATATCTGCAAAATTGGTTTTAAGGCCTTCAGCGTAGTCGTCGTCCAGCGGCATGCGCCAGCACAAATCCATGGACGAATCACCCGCATCCAGCAAGGCCTTGGCAAGGCCATCGTTGCTGGCAAACAAGCCGCTGCGTACGCCCCCAAGAGCAATCACGCAAGCGCCCGTGAGTGTGGCAATATCTATCACGGCTCGCGGCTTGAAGCGCTCGGCATAGGTCAGCGCATCGCACAGGACCAAGCGCCCTTCGGCATCGGTGTTCAAAATTTCAATGGTTTGGCCGCTCATGCTGGTCACCACATCGCCAGGCTTGATGGCGCGGCCATCGGGCATGTTCTCGCAAGCAGGTATCAAACCCATCACGTTGATGGCGGGCTGCAAATCAGCCAGCGCCCTGAAGACACCCAGCACGCTGGCCGCCCCGCACATGTCAAACTTCATCTCGTCCATTTCCGGCGCTGGCTTGATGGAGATGCCGCCTGTGTCAAAGGTAATGCCCTTACCCACCAGCACAATCGGCGCCTGGGTTTTAGCGGCGCCGTCGTAGCGCAGCACGATAAAACGCAGCGGTTCGCTCGACCCTTGCGCCACCGCCATGAATGAGCCCATGCCCAGCTTGGCGACTTCTTTGGGGCCGAGCACATCGACCTTAATATTGGGCAGCTTGCCCAGCGCATTGGCTGCGCCTGCCAGCAATACCGGGGTGGCGTGATTGGCTGGCCGGTTGGCCCACTCCTTGGCCAACGCAATGCCCTTGACCAGTGCCAAGCCTTTTTCAAAACCGGGTTTGACTTTCGCTGCGCTAGGGACAGCCAGCGCTACTTGCGCCAGCTTGACAGGTATGGGTTTTGACTTGGTCGTGGCATAGGCATAAGCCGCGTCGCCACACGCCACCACGGCAGTGCGCACCAGGTCGTCTGAAGGTTCTTCAAACGCGCACAAGCTCAACACAACACGCGTGACGTTGCTGCTTTTGAGCGCATTGATCGCTGCCACCACAGCTAAACGCACATTTTTGGCGCTGCCGTCGCCGCAGCCCACCAAAACCAGCCGGGTAGCAGCCAAACCCGCAGAGCGATAGCTGCTGATCAATTTGCCGGGCTTGGTTTCCAGGTCGCCTGACTTGATGGCCAACGCGATGAGCTTTGAGACTGGGTCTGCACTGTTGGATGTCGACAAGTCTTGCGGCACGAGGACGACCAAGGCATCGCATTTTTCAGCAGAAAGCCGGGTACGGGTCAATGTTTTAAGTTCAAAGTCCATAATCAAAGGTCTGACCAATCAAGAATAAATAAAATCTAGGCAAAAGGGCGCTGTTGAGCTGATGTTATTCCAATCTTCCATACGCAGAGAGCTGGCCCGGAGTTTCGGGGCTACGTTTGTTGTCTTGATCACCATTGTGCTGACCATTGTGCTGATACGCACATTGGGTCAAGCCTCACGCGGCGTTATCAACCCGCAAGATGTGATGCTGTTCATGGCCTATTCGGCTCTGGGCCGTCTGCCCACCATTTTGACGTTGTCGCTGTTCATTGCCATGGTAGGCACTTTGTCGCGCATGTACCGTGACAGTGAAATGGTGGTCTGGTTTAGCAGTGGTCGCAGTTTGATGGGCTTTTTGGCACCGCTGTTTCGCTTTGCTTGGCCCGTGTTACTGATTGTTGCTTTGACATCCTTGTTTATTTGGCCCTGGACAAACCAGCAAACCCGCGACATGCAGCAGCGTTACGCAGGGCGAAGCGATATTGACCGCATTGCGCCGGGACAGTTCCAGGAGTCATCTGGTGGGAATCGGGTGTTTTTCATTGATCGGGATGCCAAAACTGATCAGAAATCAAGCAACAACGTCTTCATCGCCGCAAATGAAAAAGGTAAAAACTCCATCACCACCGCACGTTCTGGCCGGATTGAAATTACTGGCGAAAAACAGGTACTGATTTTAGAAAACGGCCAGCGCCTGGAAAACGAGAACGGCAAGAACAGCTTGAAGATCAGCAATTTTGAAGAGTACGGCAGCGCGGTAGGCAGTACTGCCCAAGAAAACACAGAGGCCAGCGATGCCAAGCTGCTGTCTATACCTGTGTTGTTGAGCGCACCGACACGTGCCAACCTGAGTGAGTTGGCCTGGCGGCTTGGGCTGGCAGTGGCTGCCATCAATTTTGTGGTGCTGGCAGTGGCGCTGGCCAATGTCAACCCGCGAGGTGGACGCAGCGGCAACTTTGTTTTTGTGGTGCTGACTTTTTTGGTCTACAACAACCTCGTAAACCTGGGGCAAAGCTGGATTTTGGGCGGGCTGGTGAGTTTTGGCGGATGGCTGATGCTGCTGCATGGCGGCGTCTTGCTGCTGGGCTTGCTGTGGCTGGCCAAGCGCAACGCCAACTGGACGCTGCGTTCGGCTTTTCGCACACGTCCCAAACTGAACAGGGCGGCCGCATGAAAACCATTCGCCGTCTGATTTATGGCGAGGTGCTGACAGCCATTGCTTTGGTCGCGATGGGTTTTTTAGCGCTCTTCTTCTTTTTTGACATGGTCGATGAGTTGCAATATCTGGGCAAAAACAATGGCTTGCCCAGCGGCCTGCCCACAGCCAGTGACATCTATCAAATCCGTCATGCGCTGGTGTACGTGGGTCTGTTAGTGCCCAACCACCTGTACGAGTTGCTACCCATATCGGTGCTGATCGGCACTATTTTTGTGATGGCCAGAATGGCACAAAGCTCTGAATACACGATTTTGCGAACCAGCGGCCTGGACCCCTGGCGGGCGCTGAAAATGTTGCTCAATTTGGGCGCGATTTTTGTGGTGCTGAGCTTTGCAATCGGCGATTATTTGGCACCATTGAGTGAGCGCACCGCCCAACTGCTCAAAGCCAGGTACCAAGGCACCATCACGGTTGGCCAAACTGGCGCTTGGCTGAAAGAAAAGCAGGCCTACAACACCGTGATTGCCAACGTCAGAACACTCTCCCCAGACAACGAGATGCTGGGCTTGCAGATATTTGAATTCAACAACAAAGGCTTGGTGGTGTCAAAAATGCAAGCCGCTAGCGCCTCCTTTGGGCTAGACGATTCATGGCAACTGCACAGTGTGACGCGTACCGAGTTCAATGTAGTACCGGACACAACCCAGCAAAGCAATCCAGCTAAACAGACAGCCGATGTGGCTCGCAATTCAATCGCCAACTTTCGCTGGCCCACTGAAATTACCCAGGAGATGGTGTCGGTGGCGCTACTCAAGCCTGAGCGCATGGGCACGCTGGATTTGTTCAATTACATTCGCCACCTCGATGCCAACGGCCAGTCTGCCCAGCGCTATGAAATTGAGTTTTGGAAAAAGGTTTTTTACCCACTCAGCTGCCTGGTGATGGTGATGCTGGCTTTGCCGTTCGCCTATTTGCATTTCCGTTCTGGCGGCATTGCTGCTTACGTGTTTGCTGGCGTCATGATTGGCATCAGTTTCTTTTTGCTCAACAACGTTTTTGGCTATGTGGGCAACCTGCAAAACTGGCAACCCTGGCTTGCCGCTGCTGCGCCGGGCATGCTGTACATGGGCATTTCATTGGGCGCCTTTGGCTGGCTGGTTTTGAGACGTTAGATAACGATAGGCACACACTAAGCATGACAACTGGCATTCTTCTTTTTGCGCATGGTTCACGTGACCCGCAGTGGCGACTACCGATTGAAGCCGTCGCCACGCAAATCTCCCAACGCCAACCCGGCACGCTGGTACGCTGCGCCTATTTGGAGCTTTGTCTCCCATCGCTGCCCGATGCCGCTACAGATTTAATAGCTGCTGGCGCCCACCAATTAAGGGTTTTTCCGTTATTTTTAGGTGTTGGGAAGCATGCCAGAGAAGACTTGCCCCTGCTCATCGATGAAATTCGTGCGGCTCACCCAGGCGTCACTGTCGAGCTGTTGCCCACGGCAGGCGAATCGGAAAAGCTGACCTCACTCATGGCCGATATTGCACTTTCGTAAGGGACCAGGCTGGGTGGGCTTTAGTGTCAAAATAGCATAATGAAAATAACAATCAGTGAATATTTGATATGAATCTCCACCAGTTCCGGTTTGTTCAAGAAGCCGTTCGCCGCAAGCTGAACCTGACAGAAACCGCGCGCGTCCTGCACACATCGCAACCCGGCGTCTCCAAAGCCATCATCGAGCTTGAAGAAGAATTGGGCGTTGAAATTTTTGCGCGCCACGGCAAACGCCTCAAACGCGTCACAGAGCCCGGCGAGCACGTGCTCAAAAGCATAGACCTCATCCTGCGCGAAGTGGGTAACCTCAGGCGCATTGGCGAGCAATACTCCAAGCAAGACAGCGGCACGCTGTCGATTGCCACCACCCACACCCAAGCCCGGTACGTGCTGCCGCAGCCGGTGGCCAAGCTGCGTGAAGCTTTCCCTAAAGTCAATGTCAGCTTGCATCAAGGCTCGCCCGACCAGGTCGCCCAGATGCTGATGGACGAGGTGGCTGAAATTGGCATTGCCACGGAGTCGTTAACGCACTACGCGGACTTGATCACCCTGCCCTGCTATGAGTGGCAACACATGCTGGTGTTGCCGCTGGCGCATCCATTGGCGAACAAAACCAACATCACACTGCAAGACTTGGCGCTTGAACCGTTGATCACATACCACCCATCATTTACAGGCCGCACCAAAATTGACCAAGCCTTTGCAGCCAAACGCTTGCAGCCACGCATAGCGCTGGAAGCGATTGATTCAGACGTGATCAAAACCTATGTGCGCCTTGGGCTGGGCGTTGGCATTGTGGCTGAAATGGCCCTCAAAGACGACGGCACCAACAGTGACTTGATAGCGATCCCTGCTGGACATTTGTTTGGCGTGAACGTGGCGCGAGTGGCCTTCAAGCGCAGCGCCTACCTGCGCAATTTTGTCTACACTTTTGCAGAGTTGCTCAGCAGCGATTTGACCCGCAGTGCGATTGAAAAAACCATGTCAGGTCATAGCAGCGATTTTTGATATTTTAATTTTGAGATCCATTCAGCCCATGAACTCTGTCATTGAACGAACCCCACAACTCAAAACCAAGTTACCAACCGTCGGCACCACCATCTTCACGGTGATGTCGACCTTGGCCGCAGAGAAGAACGCCGTCAATCTGGGCCAAGGGTTTCCGGATTTTGAATGCGACCCCAAACTGGTCGACGCAGTGACACACGCCATGACCCAAGGCTTGAACCAGTACCCGCCCATGCCCGGCGTACCTGTGCTGCGCGAAGCGATATCAGCCAAACTGCTCAAGCTCTACGGACGCAGCTACAACGCCAACACCGAAATCACCGTGACTGCTGGCGCAACCCAGGCCATCATTACCGCTATATTGGCCGTGGTACACCCTGCCGACGAAGTCATCGTGCTGGAGCCCTGCTACGACAGCTATGTACCCAACATTGAGCTGGCAGGCGGCGTGGTGGTGCGTGTGCCTTTGGTTCCGGGCACGTTCAGGCCAGACTTTGACAAAATCAGCGCGGCCATGACACCCAAAACGCGCGCCATCTTGGTCAATTCACCGCACAACCCCAGCGCCACGGTTTGGACTGAGGCCGACATGCTGAAGTTGCAAGACCTGTTAGCGCCCACCGATGTGCTGCTGATCAGCGACGAGGTGTACGAGCACATGGTGTTTGACGCCGACAAGGGTATAGGGCAAATTCACCAAAGCGCCGCACGCTTTGCAGGCTTGGCGGCACGCGCTTTCATCGTCAGCAGTTTTGGCAAGACCTACCATGTGACGGGCTGGAAGGTGGGTTATGTGGCTGCGCCTGCTGCCTTGATGGCTGAGTTCCGCAAGGTGCATCAGTTCAACGTGTTCACCGTCAACACACCCGTGCAATATGGCTTGGCCAGCTATATGGCCAACGAGGCTGCTTATCTGGACTTGCCCGCTTTTTACCAGCGCAAACGCGATTTGTTTCGCGCAGGCTTGGCCAAAACCCGCTTCAAGCTGCTGCCCAGCGAAGGCAGCTATTTTCAATGTGTCGATATTTCAGACGTGAGCGACTTGAACGAAGCCGATTTTTGCAAATGGATCACCGCTGAAATCGGTGTGGCGGCGATACCGCTGTCTGCTTTTTACGGCAACGCTTTTGACCAGCGCGTGGTGCGCTTTTGCTTTGCCAAAAAAGACGAAACGCTGAATGCTGCTTTGGCGCGGCTGGCGCGTTTGTAGAAACAGCGTCGGCATTGGCTGACGACTTGATGCGCCATGCGCCTGTTTGATAATTGAATATTGGAATCAAAAATAAATGCTTCATAACAAGGAGCATTTATGTCTATCTCCCTCATCCTGCTGATCGTTTTAATTCTGATTCTGGTCGGCGCATTGCCTACCTGGGGTCACAGCCGCAGTTGGGGATATGGCCCGAGTGGTGGCTTGGGACTGGTCGTGATTATTTTGATCGTCTTGTTGCTCATGGGGCGCATCTAAAAACATTCGGGTGGCTGGCGTCAACTGTTCAGTTGCAGCCATACCTTCTCAAGCCGTTTGATGCTAACGGGTTGCGGTGTGCGCAGTTCCTGTGCAAAAAAGCTCACCCGTAACTCCTCCAACAGCCATCGAAACTCTTGCATGCGCGCATCGCTTGCACCCTTGCGTTCGGCCACCAGTCGCAAGTAGCGTTGTTCTTGGGGTTTGAGCTCTAACATCTTGGCGGCATCTCGTGCCGGGTCCGATCGCCACTTGTCCAGCCGAGCCGTGATGGCTTTGAGATAGCGCGGAAAGTGTTGCAACTGCGTGTACGGCGTGGCGGTTAAAAACCGTTTGGGGACCAGCCGCTGCAACTGCTGGGCGCAGTCGGCGCTGGCCTCAACCGCATTTTTTGTGTCCTTGACCTTGCGCTGTGCAACCGTGAATTCAAACAGAACACCGCCCGCCAATCGCGCGATTTCAGTAGCTATCAGCGTCAGCCGACCGCGACCTTCTTCCAGGCGCTTTTTGAACTCCGCTTCATTGGTTGGCAAAGGCTCCAGCAAAAACGTCCTCGCCAAGGCGACTTCAAGAATTTGCCCACGCAATTCCTCCAGCGTTCCGCCACCTGAATTGTCTGCAGCGCGACCCACCAGCATGTAGGCTGTGGCCATTTTCTGCAGATCGGGCAGGTTTTTTTCTAGGTACTTGATGGCGTCCTTGATTTGCAGCGCAAACAGGCGGGACAGCCCTGCCCGGTGTTTGGCAGCGGCAAGTTCAGGTTCGTCAAAGACTTCTATCGTCACGGCATCGACCAAATCGATCAACGCCGGAAACCCAATCAGTGTTTGCGCTCCCTTTCTAATCTCCATCAGCTCAGGCAGCTCGCCAAAGGCCCAACTGGTGTAGCGCTCAAGCGATTTATGCGCTATTATTTTAGGAGCTGCTTGCTCCCGTATTTGTTGGTTTGGAGGTCTATTTGATACCTCAAAAGCATTCAAAACAGGTGTTTTTGAGGTATCAAGGCTTGAAACAGCCAAATTCTTCAGCCCGGCCAGCGCCTGAAACGCCCCGCGCGCCTGCACACCCAAGTCCCCTTTGAGCCCGGCCAGGCTGCGCCCTGCACCCAGTTGCCGGCCATGCTCATCGACCACTCTAAAGTTCATGAACAAGTGTGGCGCTAGCATGTCCAGCTTCAAGTCGCCGCGTTTGACATCAACCGCCGTGGCATCGCGCACCAACTTCAACACCGCATCCGTCAATGAGCCTGTACCGAAGACTTCGGCCTGGCTCAGTTGCTCGGTCATGCGGGCTGCGGTGTCAGGCAGCGGCACCAGGCGCGAGCGGGGCCGCTGGTGCAGGGTTTTGATGAGTGCCTGCACTTTGTCTTTCAGCATACCCGGCACCAGCCACTCGCAGCGCTCCTCATTGACCTGGTTCAGGGCAAACAGCGGCACATCCACCGTCACGCCGTCTTTTGCATCACCTGGCTCATGAAGATACGTGGCCGTGCAGTCCACCCCGCCCAAACGAAGAATTTTCGGAAAAGCCTGCGTCGTGATGCCTGCCGCCTCGTGGCGCATCAGCTCTTCCTGGGTCAACAAGAGCAGCTTGGGCTGCTTTTTAATTTCTTCCTTGTACCAGGCCTCGCAGCTCGCACCGCTGCAAACATCCGCTGGCAGCTGCTGGTCGTAAAAGGCGTAAATCAGCTCTTCATCGACCAACACATCTTGCCTGCGGGCTTTGTGCTCCAGGTCTTGGACTTTGGCGATCAGCTTTTCATTGGCCTTTAGGAATCCGAGCGGCGTATCCCAGTTGCCAGCGACCAAGGCTTCGCGAATGAAAACCTCACGCGCTGCCACTGGGTCAACCCGGCCAAAGTTGACGCGCCGCCCGCTGTAAACCACCAAACCATAAAGTGTGGCGCGCTCCAACGCGGTGACTTGCGCGGCTTTTTTCTCCCAATGCGGGTCGAGCAATTGCTTTTTGAGTAAGTGGCCTGCGACCTGCTCGATCCACTGCGGCTCAATATTGGCAATGCCACGGCCAAAAAGGCGTGTGGTCTCCACCAGCTCGGCGGCCACGATCCAGCGACCTGGCTTTTTGCTGAGGTTAGCGCCGGGGTGGCGATAAAACTTAATGCCGCGTGCGCCTAAGTACCAGTCTTCCTCGTCGCTCTTTTGACCCAGGTTACCGAGCAAGCCGCACAGCATGGACTGGTGCAGTTGCTCGTAGCTGGCGGGTTTGGTGTTGATGTCCCAGTGCTGCTCGGCCACGGTACTGACGAGTTGGGAATGGATGTCGCGCCACTCGCGAACCCGACGCATGTTGATGAAGTTTTCCCTCAACAAATTTTCGTGTTGACGGTTGGAAAGCTTATGTGTTTGGAGGGTCAGACCCCGATTACCGGAGGTGTCCGCGCCAGCGGGCGGCTCGGTAGATCGGGCTCTGACCCCCACACTTTGTAAGTCCCCGCCCCGCCCACCACGCGAATCCCCAAGCCACTTCCAAAGCTTCAAATAACCCACAAACTCGCTTTTTTCGTCGTCAAACTTGGCATGCGCCTGGTCAGCCTGGGCTTGCTTGTCCATCGGACGGTCACGCACGTCTTGCACGCTCAGGGCGCTGGCGATCACCAATACTTCGTCTAACGCGCCACGGCTTTTGGCCTCCAAAATCATGCGGCCCACGCGCGGGTCCAGCGGCAGCTTGGCCAGCGTGTGGCCAACGGCGGTGAGTTCGTTGTCGTCGTCCACTGCACCCAACTCGGCCAGCAACTGGTAGCCGTCTGTCATGGCGCGGCGCTGAGGCGCTTCGATGAAGGCGAAGTCTTCAATCGCACCCAGATGCAGCGCCTTCATGCGCAAAATAACTGCGGCCAATGAGCTGCGCAAAATCTCGGGGTCGGTAAATCGCTGGCGGCCAGCAAAGTCTTGCGCGTCATACAGCCGTATGCAAATGCCGTCGGCCACCCGGCCGCAGCGCCCGGCGCGCTGGTTGGCGGCAGCCTGGCTGATCGGCTCGACCATCAACTGCTCCACCTTGCTCCTGAAGCTGTAGCGTTTGACGCGCGCTGTACCTGCGTCAATCACATACCGAATCCCCGGTACGGTGAGCGACGTTTCAGCCACATTGGTGGCCAACACGATGCGGCGGTTGTTGTGGTTGGCAAAAATCTGGTCCTGCTCCGCGGGGCTCAGGCGTGCAAACAACGGCAGCACATCGGCACCGCGATTCAGAGGCTGGTGTGCCAAATGCTTGCGCAGGTGGTCAGCAGCTTCCCTGATTTCACGCTCTCCCGGCAAAAAAACCAGAATGTCGCCAGCGTTGTGCGGGCTGAGCCACAGCTCGTCCACGGCATCGGCAATTGCATCGTTCAGGTCATAGTCGCGCGATTCTTCAAACGGTCTGTATCTTTGCTCAACCGGAAACATCCGACCAGAAACCATGATGACCGGGGAAGGCCCTTTTGCGGACGCAAAGTATTCAGCAAACCGGTTCGCATCAATCGTCGCCGACGTGATGATGACTTTCAAATCGGGTCGGCGCGGCAGCAACTGGCGCAGGTAGCCGAGTAAAAAGTCGATGTTCAAGCTGCGCTCGTGCGCCTCATCAATGATGATGGTGTCATAGGCATTGAGCAGCGGGTCGGTTTGCGTCTCAGCCAGCAAAATACCTTCGGTCATCAGCTTCACGGATGCGTCCCGGCTCAGGCGGTCCTGAAACCGCACCTTGAAACCCACCACATCGCCCAGCGGTGTTTTAAGTTCTTCCGCTATGCGCTTGGCCACACTGGATGCAGCAATGCGCCTCGGCTGGGTGTGGCCAATCAGTTTGGCGCGCTGGCCAGCCGGGTAGTTGAGTTTGCCGCGCCCCATGGCCAGCAAAATTTTGGGCAGTTGCGTGGTTTTGCCAGAGCCGGTTTCACCGCAAACAATCACCACTTGATGCGCGGCAATGGCGGCAGTGATCTCCGCCCGTTTGCCTGATACGGGCAGCGATTCAGGAAAATCGATGTGCAAAGGTGATGGTGTGTCTACAGGCAAGGACGTGATGCTCAAAGCCTCACATTATCAACGCCCACAGCTGATACTGCGCTACAGCAAACGGTTATCGGGCAGTTCCACAGTTTCGCCGCTCGAATGGTCAAACCACGCAATTCGGCTGGCGTAGCTGATGGCGGTGCGCGACATGCGCTGGCCCATGGCAATCGCGTCGGAGCCGCGCGACTCGGGATTTGACACCATCAAAGCGCCGACGCCAATATCTGCCACCCAAAGCGTGCTTTCTGTCTCAATCCGCGCGGCATCACGGCTGGTGCTCAATGAGACCGAGCGGCGCAGCCGTGCCTCTACGGCTCGGGCCATGTCAATCAACAAGCCACTTTCTCTGCAATGCGGCATGACCAATACAAACCCGTCGTTTCCTAACCTGCCCATCTCGACATGGCCGGGCACGGTACGGCGCAAACGGGCGGCACACACAAAAAGTGCGTGGTTCACGGCTGGCGCGCCGTGCAGTTGCTCCAGCGCATACAAATTGGCAATCGTCAGCACCACAATGCCCATGGGTTGCGGCTTGTCACGAAAGCTTTTGAACACCGCACCGACCATTTGGCCGGTTTCAGCATGGGAGCGCATGCGCGTCACCGGGTCGTAACTCGGGCCATAAGCCATGAGCTTGTGGAGTTCAATCAGGTAGGCATAACGCGACCACAGTACCGATGCCATGATGACCATGTACAGCGTGGCAGCCAAAGCGCTGATGGCATGAAGCCGCCAAGACACCCCCAGCGGCTCCAAGGCAATCGCGCTCAGCCCCACCAACGCGACTAGCATGCAGCAAATTGCAAGCACCACCGCCCAAGCCAGGCGGTCACCAGACCACGCTTTTTTAAGAGCCGCACCCAACGCAGTCAAACCGAGCAAAGTGGCCGTTGCCGTGCCCAGCATCAAAAACTCCTTGTGTGGCAATTGGAAGCCCCAGACCAGCACCACCAACAGCAGGCCACCCAAAGCAGCGATGGTGCGGTGCCGCATACGTGGTGATTTTGTAAAACCCAACACAGTCAACAGCAAGTAGGTCAGCACCACAGAAACAACCATGGTGACAAGCGCCAGGCAGACGGTCTGCGTTTGCGTAGCCCCCATGGGCAACATGCCTAAAAATGCAGCGACATACAAAGCCGATACCAACGCAGACAAGGCCGCATTCAGCGCGATGCGGCGTAGCGAGCGCGCGTAGGCAAAGGCGGATCCGATCAAGATGCCGACCACCACACCAAAAAAACAGCCCCACAGGCCAATGGCTAGTTTGTCCATCGCGTCACGTTACATCATGCTCTGGCCTGCAAAACAGGCAGTTCCACAGTTTCACCGCTGGAATGGTCAAACCAGGCGATGCGGCTGGCGTAACTGACCGCGGTGCGCGCCAATCGCCGCGCCATCACAATCGCATCTGTGCCGCGAGATTCAGGGTTGACAATCATTAGCACACCCACACCGATTTCAGCTACCCACTCGGTGTTGCCACTGCCTAACTGGGATACGTCGCGACTGGTATTGAGCGTGACCGAACGGTGCAGCCGTGTCTCCAGCGCGCGCGCCAAATCGATGACTTGCTTGCTGTCGGTGCAGTTTTGCATGATGAGCAGAAACCCGTCCGCCCCCAGTCTGCCCATTTCTATATGCCGGGGTACCCAACGTCGTAAGCGTGCTGCACATACGAAAAAGGCATTGTTAACCGCAGCAACACCATGCAGTTGCTCCAAAGCGTACAGATTAGCAATCGTCAGCACCACCACCCCCATGCGCGATGGCTTGTCCCGAAAGTCCTTAAAAATACTACCCACCATTTGTCCGGTTTCTTGATGCGAGCGCATCCGCGTGACTGGGTCATAGCCTGGGCCGTGTGCCATTACCTCGTGTAACTCAATTAAATACGCATAACGCATCCAAATAACGAAAGCGACTGAAGCCAAATACAGCGTGGCAGTTCCGGCCGTGATGACATGCACGATCAACAAAGGTTTCCCACGGTTCAGTGCAATCAGGGCCAATCCAACAAACGCCACAAATATACAAAGTACACTGAAGGCCATAACGCGACCTAGTCGCTCTCCACGCATCGCAATACGAATACTAAATGCCAGTGCGGCTATAGCCAACACGCCGTTGAGAGACAAACAGAAAGCAAGCGCCTGAAACGGTGAAAATATCCAGCTCATCGCGAGGATAGCCCCACACAACCCCATCAATACGTAAGCCAAACGCTCGCGTACGTTTGGCGACTTCAGCATACCCAGAATATTTAACGACTGGTACACGAGAAAGCCAGCGATCAGAGTTGTCAGGTGCGCCAAAAAGCGCGCCAGCGCATCGGGGTCTTTCAACTGGAAAACTCCCAAAAATGCGACGGTATAAAAAGCCGACATCAATGCCGTCAACGCAGCATTCAGTGAAATGCGGTGCAGGGAACGGGAATAGGCCACTAACGAGCCCATGAGCATGACCACTGTCATACCAAAAAAGCAGCCCCACAAGCCATGTATCAGTTTTTCCATCGGGACGAAAGATACCCTGCCCCGGCTATTGACGCAACCTCTATTTGGAGAAGAGGCCACACACTAAATCACGAAACACGAGCATTTACCTGCTTTACACTTGAATTGTTGTAGGGCCAGCCGCCCTGATGCCCCTAGTTCTCTTGCTATAGCCTTGTGAGTACGCCCATGTCTGCCGTCTTCAATTTCACCTTTGTGCCCTGGTTTCGCTCGGTAGCGCCATACATCCACACGCATCGGGGCAAAACCTTTGTCGTCGGTATCGCAGGCGAGGCGATTGCTGCAGGCAAGCTGCAGCACATTGCGCAAGACCTGGCGCTGATTCAAAGCATGGGCGTCAAAATCGTGCTGGTGCATGGCTTTCGTCCACAAGTCAATGAACAACTGGCAGCCAAAGGTCACGAAGCCAAATACTCCCAAGGCATGCGCATTACCGACGAAGTGGCGCTAGACAGCGCGCAAGAAGCCGCAGGCCAGCTGCGCTACGAGATTGAAGCCGCCTTCAGCCAGGGCCTGCCCAACACACCGATGGCTGGCGCCACGGTACGGGTGATTTCAGGCAATTTCATCACCGCGCGGCCCGTCGGCATTGTGGATGGCGTGGACTTCAAGCACTCTGGCTTGGTGCGCAAGGTCGATACCGTGGGCATCATGCGCACTCTCGACTTTGATGCCATGGTGTTGCTGTCACCGTTCGGTTTTTCGCCTACGGGCGAAGCTTTTAATTTAACGATGGAAGAAGTCGCCACCAGTGTGGCGATTGCACTAGGTGCCGACAAGCTGATCTTTTTGACAGAAATCCCCGGCATCCGCATGAACCCCGATGAGCCCGCCAGCGAAGACAACCCGATTGACACCGAGCTGCCACTGGCTGCGGCTGAAAAGCTGCTGGCCAGCTTGCCCAACGCGACCCAACCGCTTGATGTCGCGTTTTATTTGCAACACTGCGTCAAAGCCTGCAAATCAGGCGTGGAGCGCAGCCACATCTTGCCGTTTGCAGTCGACGGCGCTCTGCTGCTGGAGATTTACGTCCACGACGGCATTGGCACGATGGTGATTGATGAAAAACTAGAGGAACTGCGCGAAGCAACGGCGGATGACGTAGGCGGCATTTTGCAATTGATCGAACCGTTTGAAAAAGACGGCACATTGGTCAAACGCGACCGTACTGAAATTGAGCGCGACGCCGACAACTACACCATCATCGAGCACGACGGCGTGATTTTTGCCTGCGCCGCCCTGTACCCCTACCCCGAGGCCAAAACAGCCGAGATGGCAGCGCTAACGGTGTCGCCGCAGTCCCAAGGTCAGGGCGACGGCGAAAAGGTTTTAAAACGCATCGAACAACGCGCTCGTGCCGCAGGCCTGCAAAGCATTTTTGTACTGACCACCCGCACCATGCACTGGTTTATCAAACGCGGCTTTGTGCAGGTTGACCCTGACTGGCTGCCCGATGCCCGCAAACGCAAGTACAACTGGGACCGCAAGTCGCAGGTGCTGGTGAAAAAGCTGAGTTAAGTCAGGTGAAGTCACAGCGACTCAACCAAGCCCATATCAGGCTTTAAAAGCCACCGCTGCCACTCATCAGCCAATTGCTCGCTGGCAGATGTTGCAGTGCTCCAGGCTTTCACCCGTGCCTGCAAATCAGTCCCGTAACGGGCAAAGTCGGTGCGGTCTGGCAGCTTGCCGTTTGGCAGGGTTTTGACCCAATCCGGGTTCGGTGCCAGTAGCAGCATATTGTCTAAAAACGGCGTTGCTTTGTGTCGCCACTTTAAGCTTTTGTCCAGCCAGCCCGGCACGACCGATTTTTGAAAATGTGGATACAACACAAGCCCATTTGATGCCGCTGGGTAATTCAAGTGCAAATGGTAGTCCGTGATGCCGCCGTCCCAATACGCCCCAGGCGGTGCGCCGGGAATGTCACGCACTGAGCGCAGCGCAAACGGTATCGAGCAACTGGCTTGCAGCGCGGGGTTGAAGTTGGCCGCCGTCAGGTCGATTTGGCGCGTACGGTAGTCGCGTGCATCAAACGGCAGCGCAGCGTTTTGGCTTGAAAACACCACCCGCTCCAGCCAGGCGCCCATGGCCTTGCGGTGCACGCCGTTGCTCAAAAATGCGCCCAGGTAGCCCAGCGGCGTGGCCACTTTGCGCTCCCTCCGCAAAATGTGCCGCCCGCGCGAGGTGATGATGTGCAGTTTGTAGCGCGGGTGGCTCAAGACATCAGCCACTTTGCCTGCGTAAAAACGGGCCAGGTTGCGGCCAAACTCCTCGCTCACCGTATCGGCAGACGGAAACTTTTCACCCGGTTTGAGGGCATAGTCTTGGCGAATGTAGTCGTACTCCAGTTGCTCAAACCCCGCTACTGGATTTGTCAGGCAAGCCGTGGCCATACGCCAGGCGCCAATGGATGCGCCGACCAGATGGACCTCATGGCTTGATTGCGCCAGCCAGTCCCCAAAAATAAACCTGTCCAGCGGCCCAAGAATCAAACCCTTGGGCCCGCCCGCAGCACCGGGGATGACGCCAACATCGTGCGGCTGCAGGCCGTTTTGTGCGATGTGCTGCATGGCTTTGGGGCCTGCGTAAATGCGGAGAGCTTGCATGGGTTGACTACTTCTTCAACCCAGCCAACTTCCCAAACGCCGAAGCCATCGCTGATGGCACGGCCTGAGGTACTTCTTGTCGGCTGCGGTTTTGATTCTGATTAAACCCAGGCCTTGAGCCCTCAAAACGGTTATCACGCGGCGCATCACGCCTGGCAGGCGCCTCCCCTAGTTTCATCGTCAGCCCAATCCGCTTGCGGGCCACGTCAATTTCCGTCACCCTCACTTTCACGATATCGCCTGTTTTGACGACCTCACGCGCGTCGGTAGTGAACTTGTGGCTGAGCTGGCTGACGTGTACCAGGCCGTCTTGATGCACGCCGATGTCGATGAATGCGCCGAAGGCTGCGACGTTGCTGACGGTGCCTTCGAGCTCCATGCCTTCACGCAGATCCTTGATGTCTTCCACGCCATCGTTAAAGCGGGCGACTTTGAAGCTGGGGCGCGGGTCTCGGCCTGGTTTTTCCAGCTCCAGCAAGATGTCTTTGACGGTGATCACGCCAAACTTGTCATTGGCGAACAGCTCGGGCTTTAACGTTTTGAGCATGTCGGCGCGGCCCATCAGCTCGGCCACCGGTTTGCCAGTGTGCAGCATGATCTGTTCAACGACAGCATAGGTTTCGGGGTGAACGCCGGTCATGTCCAGCGGGTTGCTGCTGCCGTTCAAACGTAAAAAGCCTGCGCTTTGCTCAAAGGTTTTTGCGCCCAGGCCTGTCACCTTCAGCAAGTCAGCCCGGCTGGCAAACGCGCCGTTCGCGTCACGCCAGCGCACGACTGACTTGGCCACGGTTTGGCTCAGACCCGACACCCGCGCCAGCAGCGGCACGCTGGCGGTATTCAGGTCTACGCCGACGCTGTTCACGCAGTCTTCCACCACGGTGTCCAGGCTACGGGCTAAATCCGACTGGTTCACGTCATGCTGGTACTGGCCTACACCTATGGATTTTGGGTCAATTTTCACGAGTTCTGCCAACGGGTCTTGCAGGCGGCGCGCAATGCTGGCTGCGCCTCGCAGGCTCACGTCCACGTCGGGCATTTCCTGGCTGGCGAACTCGCTGGCCGAATAAACCGATGCGCCAGCTTCACTCACAACTACTTTTTCTACTATGAAATCAGTAGCTGCTTGCGCCCGTATTGATTGGTCTGGAGCAATATTTGATGTATTTTTTGAGCTCTTTTGGAGCATTTTGATCAAATCTGCAGCCAATTTGTCGGTTTCGCGGCTGGCGGTGCCATTGCCAATCGCAATCAGGTTCACGCCGTGCTTTTCAGCCAACTTGGCCAGCGTATGCAGCGAGCCGCCCCAGTCTTTGCGCGGCTCGTGCGGGAAGACGGTGGCCGTTTCAACCAGCTTGCCTGTACTGTCCACCACCGCCACCTTCACCCCCGTGCGTATGCCGGGGTCCAAGCCCATCACCACGCGCGGCCCTGCGGGTGCGGCCAACAGCAGGTCGCGCAGGTTGTCGGCAAATACCTTGATGGCGACCTTTTCAGCGTCTTCACGCAACCGGGTGAAAAGGTCACGCTCCAGTGACAAGCTGAGCTTGACGCGCCAAGCCCAGGCGACGCATTTGCGCAGAAGGTCGTCGGCGGGGCGGGCTCTGTGCGACCAGCCCAAGTGCAAGGCGATTTTTCCCTCTGCTAAAGAAACCACTGGTCCTTTAACAGGCACATCGCCCAGCGGCGGCTCGGGCAGCAACAGCTTGGCATCCAGAATCTCCAAACCCCGCCCCCTGAAAACTGCCAGCGCCCGGTGGGACGGCACGCGGCCTATCGGCTCGTCGTAGGCAAAATAGTCGCGAAACTTGGCGTTATCAGCTAAGTTTTCGTCTTTGCCCGTCACCAGTTTTGAGCTGAACAAGCCTTCAGACCACAACCAGCCGCGCAGCATTTGCACCAGCGCAGCGTCTTCGGCCCAGCGCTCGCTCAAAATGTCACGCACGCCGTCCAGCACAGCCTGCACGGTGGTGAAGTCGTCGCCCTGCTCGTTTTTGTCTGGCTTCACATACGCCGCAGCTTCGCCCGCTGGCACAAGCAAAGGATTGGCAAACAGCGCGTCGGCCAGTGGCTCAATGCCCGCCTCACGCGCAATTTGGCCTTTGGTGCGGCGCTTTTGCTTGTACGGCAGGTACAGGTCTTCCAGGTCTTGCTTGGTGGCAGCCAGCTCAATGGCTGCGCGCAGTTCGGACGTCAGCTTGCCTTGGCTTTCAATGCTGCTCAGCACGGCTTCACGGCGTTCTGCCAGCTCACGCAGGTAACCCAGGCGGTATTCGAGTTCCCGCAATTGGATGTCGTCCAGCCCGCCAGTGGCTTCTTTGCGGTAACGGGCAATAAACGGGACTGTTGCGCCGCCGTCCAGCAACTCAACAGCGGTTTTGACCTGATGGTCCTGGACCTTGATTTCGAGCGCGATTTGGCGAATGATAGTGTGCATTTTTTTAATTTTTCTAACCAGAAGATGCATCAACTGACGCTGGAAACATGCATTGTCCCACAGCAAAAACACGCCCACGGGAGAACAATCAACCATCGATTTATCGCACCCGCCGGAGAACCCCATGCGCACCAAGTCCCTGCTCTTTATCACCTTTACCCTGCTGATAGCGGCTTTTACCGTTCTCAATGTGGACGAGTTCACTCGTACCAGCACATTGAGTCTGGGCTTTACCACCATGCAGATGCCCCTTGGGCTGATCATGCTGATGCTGGTGGCTGCCCTGTTGCTGATTTTTTTGACTTTCGCGCTGTACATGCGCAGCGTGCAGCTGCTTGAAAACCGCAAACAATCCAAAGAACTGACATCGCAACGCGACCTAGCCGAGAAGGCCGAAAGCTCCCGCTTCAGCCAGCTCCGGGGCTACCTGGAATCGCAGGCGCTGATGTGCAAAAACCGTGAAACCGAAACGATCGCCAACCTGGATCGCCGCATGGCACAGACCGAAAAGCATTTGCTGCAGCGTCTGGAGCAATCCGACAAGACCAACGCCGCCTATTGGGGTCAGCATGACGATGCCTTGGCGCGCAACAGGTTACAGCCTCAACGATAAGCTGGGGCCACTTTAAAGTTGTAAGAAGCCGCCATCCCACACGACAAAACAGAGTTACAACACTTTGTGGAGTCTTTCATGCGCCAGTCAGTCAATTTTTACACTCCTAAATTAATAGCTGCTTGCACCCTGATCTGTTGGTCTGCAGGCACTTTCGCACAGTCAAACCAGTGCTCAGTGGCCTCCGGGCCCACCATCACACCCGTGGTCGAGCTGTACACCTCTGAAGGCTGCAGCTCTTGCCCGCCCGCCGACAAATGGGCGTCCAGCCTAAAAGGCAGCAACACGGTGGTGCAAGCCTTTCATGTCGGTTACTGGGACTACATCGGTTGGGTAGACCGTTTTGCAGCGCCCGCCTACACCCAGCGCCAACGCGAGATTGCGGCTAAAAACAATCTGCGCAGCATCTACACCCCGCAAGCCGTACTCGACGGCAAAGACTGGCCGCGCTGGGGGGGCAAGCCTGAAGGCAAAGAGCCTGCCAAAGCAACAATCACATTGAAGCAACTTGGCACTGACCAGTTTGAAGCCAGCGTCACACCTATCTTGCCCGCCACCAACTGGTCAGCCTACTGGACAGTCACCGAGCACGGCCACAACTCCAAGGTGCTGGCGGGCGAAAACAAAGGCGAGTTTTTAAAACACGACTTTGTAGTGCGCCAACTGGTGCAAGCTGGCGACTACAAAGCGGGCGATACAGCGGCCCAAAAGCTCACCTTCCGCAGCATCGCGCCTACGCCTGGCCACCCGCGCCAGGTCAATTTGGTGGTGTTTGACGCCAAAACGGGCAAAACCCTGCAGGCGGTGAGCTTGCAGTGCGCCGCGTGACCTGTTCTGCACCAATAGCCGCACCCTGACTGTGCCAAATCAGTTTGGCACATACTTGCTGGATGACCAAAACATCACTCGACAAAGCCCACATCAAATTCCTACTCCTGGAAGGTATTCATCCTTCAGCCGTCAAAGTCCTGCAAGCAGCGGGCTACAGCAACATCGAAAGCATCAGCGGTGCGCTTGAAGGCCAAGCCTTGTTCGACAAAATTGCCGACGCGCATTTCATTGGCATTCGCTCCCGCACCCAGCTCACGGCAGACGTTTTTGCACACGCCCACAAGCTGGCCGCCGTTGGTTGCTTTTGCATTGGCACCAATCAGGTTGACCTGAACGCCGCGCGTGAAAAAGGCATTGCGGTGTTCAACGCACCGTTTTCAAACACCCGCTCGGTGGCCGAGCTGGTGTTGGCCGAGGCTATTTTGCTGCTGCGCGGCGTGCCGGAAAAAAGCGCGGTAGCTCACCGTGGCGGCTGGCAAAAGTCGGCCGACAACTCGTATGAGATTCGCGGTAAAACGCTGGGCATCGTCGGCTACGGATCCATTGGTACGCAGTTGTCGGTATTGGCTGAAGGCCTGGGCATGCAGGTAGTGTTTTACGACGTGGTGACCAAGCTGGCATTGGGCAACGCGCGTCAAATCCCCGCGCTCAACGATTTGCTGGCCATGTCAGATGTGGTTAGCCTGCATGTGCCTGAGCTGCCCAGTACCCAGTGGATGATGGGCGCGGCGCAAATCGCCGCCATGAAGCCAGGGGCTGTGCTGATCAATGCCTCACGCGGGACGGTGGTGGAGATTGAGCCGCTGGCCGACGCATTGAAAGCCAAAAAACTCCTGGGTGCAGCGATTGACGTGTTTCCAGAAGAGCCCAGCAGCAACAAAGAGCCGTTTGAATCCCCCCTGCGCGGGCTAGACAACGTGATACTCACCCCGCACGTGGGCGGCTCCACCATCGAGGCGCAAGAAAACATTGGCATTGAAGTAGCTGAAAAGCTGGTCAAGTATTCCGACAACGGCACGTCAACCTCGTCGGTCAACTTTCCGGAAGTCGCCCTGCCCGCCCACCCCGGCAAGCACCGCTTGCTGCACATCCACCGCAACGTGCCGGGCGTGCTGCAGCAGATCAACACCGTGTTTGGTGCCAACCACATCAACATTGCGTCCCAGTACCTGCAAACCCATGGCGACATCGGCTATGTGGTGATCGATATTGACGCCGCGCATTCTGATGTGGCGCTGGCCAGTTTGCATGACGTGACGGGGACGATTCGCAGCCGTGTGTTGTTTTAACGTATTTTGAAATTTCGCTGTATAAAAAATAGCTGCCTGCACCCGTATTCATTGGACTAAAGGCCTATTTGTACCTTATATCGGCATGCCTATGACTGGCAACCGAAGCACTTATCTAGGTTCAGCACCATGCCAATTTGTGCACGTATCTTCATGAGTCATCTCCAGACTCATCCGATAAAAGGGGATGCGTACCGAAGAGCGTCAACAAAGCGGAACTGTCCTTCCGGGCAGAAACCGCGTGCTTTTCGCCGGGGCTGATGTGGCACAAATCACCTGGGTTCAGCGTCAACTGTCGCCCCATCGTTTCAAAAAGAATCTCACCTTCGAGGCACTGAAATACCAAATGAAGGCTGACAGCGTGTGGTTTTAAAACATGGCCACGAGGCAGTACAAGACGTGAAATTTGCAACGCATGTTCTCTGACAAGGGTCTGCGACCGACCGGCAGACCACTGCTCCCCAAGCGATCCAGCAGCAATGACTTCTCCAAATGTGGCGTGTATTTGGGCCATTGACGTTTCAATCCGCTCTCGGCGTGGCGCGCCCTGCAAAATAAGCCCGTACCGCCGCAATCACGATCGGCACCACGCCCACAACAATAAATACGGCATCACCGGGAAATCGCGCCCACTCCATCATGCGCGCCAAGTCACCGCCGGTGTAAGCCAGGCTGCGCGCATGCCAGTAGCCGTTGTTCAGCACATCGGCCAATTGCAAAATACCCGCCGGGAACAGGCTGAAGACCACCATCATCATCAGCCCGATATTCAGCCCCCAAAAGCCGACGCGGATGTACTTTTCAAGCTCGCGCCACAGCTTTTCATCAACCGTCTGGCGAATGGCAAACACAATCAGCGCAATGCCCAACATGCCAAACACACCCATCATGGCGGCGTGGCCGTGGTTGATGGTCAGCAGCGTGCCAGTTTCAAAATAGCTCACCACGGGCAGGTTGATCAAAAAGCCCAGCACACCCGCGCCAAAAAAGTTCCAGAAACCGACCGACATCAAAAAGTAGAACGTCCATTTGTGCGGCACTTCAGTGCGCTCGCGCTTGGGGTCTGAACCAGGCCAAGATAGGCGCACAAAATCCCACGCATCCAGGGTGATCAGGGTCAGCGGCACCACTTCAAGCGCTGAAAACACCGCCGATAGCGCCATGTTCAAACTGGTTTGACCTGACCAGTACCAGTGATGGCCTGTGCCGATAAAGCCGCCCGCAAAGTACAGCACCGCATCCAGGTAAATCACCCGCGTGGCGGTCAGCCGCGTGACCACACCAAATTGCAAAAAGATGATGGCCACCATTACGGTCACAAAAAATTCAAAGAAGCCCTCCACCCACAAGTGAATGATCCAAAAGCGCCAGGTATCGACAATTGAAAAGTGCGTGCTGCCGTCAAAAAACATGGCGGGCAAGTAAAACACCGGAATGGCTACGGCTGCGCACATGAACAACCCGGCAATCTCGCGGCGCTCAGGGTCTCGCCACGCCGGTTGCAGTGCCCGCACCAGCAACCCAAACCAGAACAGCAACGCCACTGCCAGCATCATTTGCCAGGCGCGGCCCAACTCCAGATACTCCCATCCCTGGTGACCAAACCAAAACCACCAGTTGGGCAACAGTTGCAGCATGCCAGCCCACTCGCCCAGCATGCTGCCCACCACCACCACGATCAAGGCACCAAACAAAACATCGATGCCTTTTTTCTGGCCTTTTGGGTCGCCACCGCCCAGCGTTGCCGCCAAAAACAACGCGCCCGCCACATAGCAAGTCGCTATCCAGAAAAGTGCCAATTGCAAATGCCAGGTACGCAGCAAATTACTCGGCAACCAAGCTGCCAGATCGAACCCATAAAACGTACCAGGGTCGGCACGGTAATGGGCCAAAGCCCCGCCAACAAGCGTTTGGGCAAATAGCAACAGTGCCACCACCGCAAAATACTTCAGCGTGGCGCGCTGGGCGGGCGTGGCTGTCGTGCTCTGTGCTGGCGGGTGCAAATAACCGGCTCGGGCTTTCCA
Organism: Polaromonas sp.; assembly: GCA_031414215.1. Taxonomy (GTDB): domain Bacteria; phylum Pseudomonadota; class Gammaproteobacteria; order Burkholderiales; family Burkholderiaceae_C; genus Polaromonas. The sequence continues at coordinate 63,133 of JANNVB010000049.1, forward strand.
GCCCAGGTAGTCAAACTTGCCAAAGGCCAGCAACACGGCAGCCGTGCCGCCCAATAAAAAGATCAGGCTGACAGCAGACCAGAGCACTGCATCGGCTGATGGCGTATTGCCGGCCAGCGGGTCATAGGGGAAGTTGTTGGTGTATGAATGGTTGGTACTAGGCCGCAGTGCTGCCGCGGCCCAGGATGTCCATGCCACAAAAGCGCTCAGTTGGCGCAACTCGCCAGGGTCAGTGATGGTTTTCGCACGCAGGCCACCGTTGTATTTGGGGTCTGAGAAATACTCGACCCAAGCGGCAGGACGACTTGCAAACCATGCTGCGTAGTCTTCGCCCACCGTCAGCACCTTGGTTTGCGGGTCGTAGAGGTTTTGTTTCAGTGCGGTACGTACCTCTGCTTCAATGGCTGCGCGTTTGGCGGGCGGCAAAGTTTCTAACGTGCCGTTGCCTCTTGCCAAGGCCATGCTGCTGGCGTTGTGTACGGCCAGTGTGTGCAAATAGTCGGCTGAAAAATCAGGACCCAGAAGAGCGCCGTGGCCCCAGATCGATCCGTTGTTCATCAGCGCGTATTTTAAAAACACCAGTTGCCCAGCGGTGACGTCTTGGGCGGTGTACACCACAACGCCGCTGGTGGTCACCACCCGTTCAGGTATTGGCGGCGCGTCGGTGTAGACCCTGGTGGTCAGCAAAATTAGCACCGCAAAGCCGAGCACCATGGTGATGATTGCCGAGCGCCGCCACCACGGCGACAACTTGTCAGTGGTTTGGGCGCCAGACAGCGGCGGCATGCCAGACGAGAGGTCATTTTGCATATACAAGTCCTTTTTATTGGCAGGTTATATGGCTGGCTCGTCAAATGGCTGGAATGGCGGCTAGGTACGCTGACCGTAGATGCAATTGATTGATGAGACTTTGCGTTAGATCAAACATCACGCTGGCTTTGCGAAATAAGGATGACCAGCCATAAAACTTGCTCACTGTGTGCGCCAGCGTACAGACCGGAGGATCAAAATCAGTGAAAGTCTTGGGAATTGCGTTTGGGCGCGGGTTTATGCGGCATTGGACTACACCCATTTGCACCAGTTAGGCGTATGCTGAAAAAACCTGTTTTATTGCAGCCGTGGCCCTAATCTCTCAACAGACTCTTCAAACAACCCCATATGCCCCTGACTGACAGCCTGATTAACGCCAACACTGACGCTGCCATCACTGACGGCATGACAGAAATGTTGCGCCAGGAAACGCTGCTTAAAACCGGCGCGCTGCAAAAAGCCATTTTCAACAGCGCCAACTTTTCCAGCATCGCCACCGACGCCAAAGGCGTGATCCAGATTTTCAACGTGGGCGCGGAGCGCATGTTGGGCTATGCGGCGCTGGAGGTGCTGAACAAAATCACCCCCGCTGATATTTCAGACCCGCAAGAAGTGATTGCCCGGGCCAAAGCCCTCAGCATTGAACTGGGTACGCAGATTGAGCCCGGTTTTGAGGCGCTGGTCTTCAAGGCTTCACGCGGGATCGAAGACATTTATGAGCTGACCTACATCCGCAAAGACGGCAGCCGCTTTCCGGCCATGGTGTCCGTGACAGCCTTGCGCGACGAAGCGGACGTGATCATTGGTTACTTGCTGATTGGCACCGACAACACTGTGCGCAAGCAGGTTGAAGAAGAGCGCAAAAAGCTGGACCAGCGGCTGCGCGACCAGCAGTTCTACACCCGCTCGCTGATTGAGTCCAACATCGATGCGCTGATGACCACCGACCCGGCGGGCATCATTTCAGACGTCAACAAGCAAATGGAAGCGCTGACCGGCTGCACGCGCGACGAACTGATAGGCGCACCGTTTAAAAACTATTTCACCGAGCCGGACCGCGCTGAAGCCGGTATCAAGCGGGTGCTCAATGAGAACAAGGTCACCAACTACGAGCTGACGGCCCGCGCAAGGGACGGCAGGGAAACCGTGGTGTCTTACAACGCCACCACCTTTCATGACCGGGAACGAAACCTGCAAGGCGTTTTTGCGGCGGCGCGAGACATCACCGAGCGCAAACTGCTCGACCAGGTGCTGCAAGACAATAACGTCGAGCTGCAAAACGCCATGTCAGCAGCTGAAAAAGCCAACCTCGCCAAGTCAGAGTTTTTGTCCAGCATGAGCCATGAGCTGCGCACACCGCTCAGCGCCATCCTTGGGTTTGCCCAATTGATAGAGTCTGGCGAGCCACCTCCATCGCCCACCCAAAAACGCAGCGTTGACCAGATCCTTCTGGCAGGCTGGTATTTGCTGAACCTGATCAATGAAATTTTGGACCTAGCGCTGATTGAGTCCGGCAAGCTGTCGCTGTCGCCAGAGCCGGTGTCGCTGGCTGCGGTCATGCACGAGTGTGAAGACATGATCGAGCCGCAGGTGCAAAAGCGCGGCATCACGATGGTTTTCCCGCATCGGGAACTGCCGTATTTCATCAAGGCAGACCGCACCCGCATCAAACAAATTTTGATCAATTTGCTTTCAAACGCCATCAAATACAACCGAAGTAACGGCAGGGTTGTGGTGGAGTGTATTGAGGTGCCTGAAGGGCGCATACGAATTTGTGTTGAAGACACCGGCCAGGGTTTGAGTGCTGAACAAATTACTCAGCTATTTCAGCCGTTTAATCGCCTCGGGCAGGAAGCCCATGCCGAAGAAGGCACCGGTATTGGCCTGGTCATGACAAAACGACTGGTCGAGCTGATGGGCGGCGTGATTGGCGTTGAAAGCACCGTCGGTGAAGGCAGTATTTTTTGGGTTGAAATGAACCTGACGGATGAACGACAAGCCCATGCCGACCACACCCATTTTCCAGCTGCCACAGCTTTGCCACTGCCGGTTGGCAGCAAGTTGCGCACGCTGCTGTACGTAGAAGACAACCCGGCTAACCTGATGCTGGTTGAACGGCTGATTGACCGACGCCCCGACCTGCGCCTGCTGACCGCGACAGACGGTTACAGCGGCATTGAGATGGCGCGCGCGTCCATGCCCGATGTGATTTTGATGGACATCAACCTGCCCGGCATCAGCGGCATCAAGGCTTTGAGGATATTGAGCGACGACCCTGCCACAGCGCATATTCCGGTCGTGGCCCTGAGCGCCAACGCCATGCCGCGCGACATTGAAAAAGGCCTGGACGCGGGGTTTTTCAAGTACCTGACCAAACCGCTGAAGATCAACGAATTTATGGACACACTGGACGACGTGCTCAAGTTTTCCGAACTAAAGGCTGCAACCCCATGAACAACGAATTCGATATCTTCAACGCCCGCATCCTGATTGTTGACGACATGCCCGTCAACGTGCAGTTGCTCGAACAACTGCTGGCAGAAACTGGCTACACCCAAGTCAGCTCAACATTGGACCCGCAGGCGGTCTGTGGGCTGCACGCGGCCCACCCTTATGACCTGATTTTGCTGGACCTCAAAATGCCGGTGATGGACGGCTTTCAGGTCATGCAGGGACTCGAAAAAACCCCGGGCGACAGCTACCTGCCCGTCATCGTGCTGACGGCCGAGCCCAGCCACAAACTGCGTGCCTTGCAGGCGGGTGCCAAAGACTTCATCAGCAAACCGTTTGACCTGATTGAAGTCAAAACCCGCATCTACAACATGCTGGAGGTGCGCCTGCTGTATAAAAAGCTTGCGCAATACACCAAGCTGCTGGAATACGCGACCAACCAGCGCACAGAAGACATGATTTCAGTCAGGCACTGACCGGGCATTCAAGCGGGTCAGCCCGTTGCTACAAGCCTGTCAGCCCGAGCAGCACCCAGCACGTCTGAAAAGTGGCTGTCCACCAGTTCCACAGGCCGTTTGCCTTTGAGCCATACATTCGGCTGCGCAAACCACTGCGCCAGCGTCCAGTTGTCCAGCACGGCAGACAACTCATGTACCACGCGCCGCACTTCCTGCTTGACAGACAGGTCATGTGGGTGGAACTGGAACATCGGTATCCAGTAGTGGTTTTGCCATTCAAAGCTGAAAATATCACGCGACACAATCCGCTTGGCCACGCTGACAAAATCACCTTTTTGCTTGTCTTCTAGTAGCAGCGCCAGGTCGTCGGCCCTGGCTGTGCCGCCACGGGTTTTGTAAGCATCAATCATGGCCTCGAAGCCTTGGCGGTTAAGAACGTTGGTCATGGCCAATATCGGCACGTCCATGGAGCCCTGCCTGCCGTTCAACGTTTTTGCTGTATTTGGCGCTCAATTGTCAGTGCCGCATGCAATTGCTGCATGGACTCGACGCACTCCAGCACCGTCTTTTTCGTCAGCTCGTGTCGGTTGTGTAGCGGCAGTTCAGGGGCTTTAACCAGCGCGTCACTCACGCAGTTTTCAAGCCGCTTTTGGATGGCATGAAACAGCTCATCCCAGTCTTCTGGGGCAATTTTTGGACGCAGGTCGAGCAAATTTGCATCTGGCCCAGGGTTGGGCTCAGGATTCAGCTCGGGTGCGGGTATTGGTCGATGCACGCTTTGGGCTGCGCCCTTGCTGCGAAACAAACCAAGCACTGATTGCGCCACCTGAGTGACATGCGGCATAGGGGTATTGGCCAGTCGAATCATGGAAAGCTTCTCCTTAGAGCTTATTCAATGTGGGTGGCTCTATTGAAAATGCAGGCAGTACCGCCGTCTGTTCGTTAGCGCACATAGTACAGTTTGTGACTTATTTATTTTGATGTTTTAAAGTAACTAATATGCTATGTTTTTAGGAGCTTTTTACGCCCGTATTTATTAGTTTAGAGGCCTAAACAGTACCTATAAAGTGTCTGAAAACAGAGCTTTAAGTGCTTTTTAAGACGCAAAACACCCGTTTTGACTATGGCCTGCCTACAACAGCTCGGCGTAGGTCTTTTGGTCTGCCGCGTAGCAGCCGCAGGCGGCGCGCTCTAAGCCCTTGCGGTTAAGCACCGTCACCTTACCCCGACTGTAGGCAATCAGCCCATTTTTTTGCAGCGCGCCTGCTGCCGCCGAAATGCCCACCCGCCGCACACCCAGCATATAGGCCAAAAACTCTTGCGTTACCTCAAAGCTGCTGGCACGCGACCTGTCCTGGCTCATCAGCAGCCAGCGCGCCAGGCGCGGGCCAATTTGATGAAACCGCACGCAGGCGGTTGACTCGGCCAGTTGCGCCATCAGCACATACAAATAGCGGTTTAACTCGTTTTGCAGGGCTGGGCTGGCGGCCAGCTCGGCCTTAAAAGCCCTGGTACCAATGCGCAACGCTGTGCCAGCGCCCTGCACCAGCGCATGCAGCGGGGCGGTAGCCACGCCCAGCGCCAGCTGCACGCCCAGCATGCCCTCGCGGCCCACCATGCCCACCTCGACACCGGGGCTGCCTTTAACCACTGCAATCAGCGAGATAAAACCAGCGGTGGGGAAATACACATATTGGGTCGGTTTACCGGGTTCGCACAATACCTCGGCCAGCGTTAAATCAACACTTTCGCAAGCGGCGATAAAGCGCAGGCGATCTTTTTTGGGGAGCAAATCAATCAGGTGATTGCCCGGGGGAGTTGACTTCGGCGTCATGAAAAGCCTTTGGTGCGCTGCTGCCCTTCAGGTTGAAGGAATGAGCCACGGCCCTGCTGCTGAAGTTAGCAGTCTTGATCGATGGGTTAGCTTATAGGAAATGAGCTGAAATGTTTGCGTGCTACCGCACATAGCGCCGAAACCAGCCAGATAAGCGCCAATAGACTACACCACTGGGCTAGGCGGCAGTTTTTGCAGGCAGCAAGCGGTCGTATTCTTTTTTGACCACGGCATAACACTCGCAACTGCGTTCTTCCAGGCCTGGCCTGTTGAGCACATTGATACGGCCCCGGCTGTACTTGATGAGTCCGGCGTTTTGCAGCTTGGTCGCGCCTTCGGTCACGCCTTCCCGGCGAACGCCCAGCATGTTGGCAATCAGCTCTTGCGTCATGGTCAGCTCGTTGCCGTCTAGCCTGTCCAGGCTCAGCAGCAGCCAGCGGCACAACTGCTGGTCAAGCGTATGGTGACGGTTGCACACAGCGGTTTGCGACATTTGGGTAATCAACGCCTGGGTGTAGCGCAGCAGCAAGTGCAGCACCGGGCCGCCCCGGTCAAACTCTTTTTTCATGGCCTTGGCTTTGAGGCGAAAGCCGTGCCCTGCGCTTTGCACCACGGCCCGGCTGGGCGTGGAGCCGCCACCCATGAAGAGTGAGATGCCCACCAGGCCTTCGTTGCCCACCACCGCAATTTCAGCAGATGCACCGTTTTCCATCACATACAGCATTGAAACGATGGCCGTGGTGGGAAAGTAAACGTGGCTCAGTGTTTTGCCCGACTCATAAAGGACGTGGCCCAGCGGCATTTCGACATGCTCCAGCAAGGGCAGCCAGCGCTGCCACTCATCACCCGCCAGGGCGGCAAGCAAACGGTTTTTACGGGGGCTAGGTGCTTTTGCGTCCGGCATATTTGAATCGGGTTTTGATGCCATGGTGAAACTCCTGTTAGGCCAGCTTTGCATCACTACCGCAGGACGGTTTGGCACAAAGTCCAGCAGTCTAGACACATTGTGCGCGTTTATCTGTGCGCTAACGCACATAACTGTTACACGGCGCTAATGCAAAGTGTTAATACAAAGCGTTAATGAAAATCACGACTGGGCGTACCCAGCCGACCCAGCAGGGGCGACAAGTCCTCCAGGCTGGCGGCAATCAGGTTACGTACTTTGCCAAAGCCTTCAGGCGCGCCGTCTTCTTCACTGCGCTGCCATGTGCCGTACACGGCCAACAGCCGGGCATGCAGCACCTCAGCGCGCTGGGTTTGCCGCAATGACTTCCAGACAATCACATTGATCGACCCGGTTTCGTCTTCAAGGGTGAGGAACATCGTGCCTTTGGCGGTTGAGGGCTGCTGGCGCAGCGTGACGATACCGCAGGCGGCGACGTCTTCGCCATCGGGCAGTGCGTTGAGCTGCGCGGCGGTTAAAAAGCCTTTTTCAGCCAGGCGTGAGCGCAGCAGTGCCAGCGGGTGGCGGCGCAGCGTGAGGCCGGTGGCGCGGTAGTCGAACAAAATGTTTTCACCCTCGGGCGTGTCTGGCAGGTCGAGTGCCGCCTCGTGCGTGGGCACGGCTTTTAGCAGCAGTGGCTGCGGTTTGATGGCTGCTGCTTGCCACACCTGCTGCCTGCGGTGGCCGGCCAGCGGGGCGAGTGCATCGGCGGCGGCCAGGGCGTTGACCTCTAAGGTGCCGAGCTGGGCGCGCAGGCAGAGGTCTTCAACACTGGTGAATGCGGCTTGGCTTCTGGCGGTCAGGATGCGGTCAACCGTGGTCTCGCTCAGGCCGCTGACCAGGCGCAGCCCCAGGCGAATGGCGGGCTGGTTGGGGCGTATGCCGGGGTAGGCTGCATCAGGTTCACGCAAAACCGCATTTGCCTCAAGGGTGCAGTCCCAGGCGCTTTGGGTGATGTCGATGGCTCGTACGTCAACCCCGTGCCTGCGGGCGTCTTGCATCAGTTGCGACGGTGAATAAAACCCCATCGGCTGGGAGTTGACGAGTGCAGCAAAAAAACAGGCGGGTTCATGGCATTTGAGCCAGCAACTGACATACACCAGCTTGGCAAAGCTGGCGGCGTGGCTTTCAGGAAAACCGTATTCGCCAAAGCCTTCAATCTGCTTGAAGATGTTGTCGGCAAAGCTGCGCTCATAGCCGCGCTCAACCATGCGGCCCACCAGCCGGTCGTAAAACCGCTTGACGCCGCCCTTTCGCTTCCAGGCGGCCATGGAGCGGCGCAGGTCATCGGCCTCGCCAGCGGTAAAGTCAGCCGCCACCATGGCGATTTGCATGACCTGCTCTTGAAATATCGGCACGCCCAGGGTGCGGCCCAGGGCGCGGCGCAGCTCTTCATTGGGGTAGGTTTCAAGCTGCGGGTTGGCGCGGCGTTTGAGGTAAGGGTGCACCATGCCGCCTTGAATCGGCCCGGGCCGCACGATGGCGACTTCAACCACCAGGTCGTAAAAGCAGCGCGGTTTGAGGCGCGGCAGCATGCTCATTTGCGCCCGGCTTTCGATTTGAAACACGCCCACCGTATCGGCCTGGCAAATCATGTCGTAGGTTTGCTCGTCGCCTGACGGGATCTGGTGCATCTCCAGGCGCCCACCGCGCCACTGGTCAATCAGCTGCAAGCTGCGCCGAATGGCCGACAACATGCCGAGCGCCAGCACATCAACTTTCAGCAGACCCATCGCGTCCAGGTCGTCTTTGTCCCACTGAATGATGCGCCGCGCCTCCATGGTGGCGGGCTGAATCGGCACCAGCCGTGTCAGCTTGGATTGCGTCAGCACAAAGCCGCCCACATGCTGGCCCAAGTGGCGCGGGAAACCGAGCAATTGCACCGTCAGGTCCAGCCACTGCAAGATCGGGCCAGCGTCTTTTGCTTCGTTGATATTGGCTTCTTGCAGGCGCTGAGCCAGCAGGCCGCTGCCGTCAAACCAGAAGTTTTCTTTGGCAAACTGCTCAATCATTTCAGGTGCAATACCGAGTGCCTTTCCCACATCACGAATGGCGCTGCGGGGCCGGTAGCAGGTGACGGTGGCGGCTATTGCCGCGCGGTCATGGCCGTATTTGGCGTAGATGTACTGAATCACTTCTTCACGCCGTTGGTGCTCAAAGTCAACATCAATGTCGGGCGGCTCTTTGCGTTCGCGGCTGATAAAGCGTTCAAACAGCAATTGGCTTTCAGCCGGGTTGACCGCCGTGATGCCGAGGCAAAAGCACACCGCCGAATTGGCCGCAGAGCCGCGCCCCTGACACAAAATGCCCTGCTCGCGCGCAAAGCGGACGATGTCATGCACGGTGATGAAATACATCTCGTAGTGCAGCTCTTCAATCAGGGCGAGTTCATGCGCCAGCTGGGTGCTGATTTGTGCGGGCACACCGCCCGGGTAGCGCTGGGCTGCGCCATCGCCTGTCAGGCGGCGCAGGCAGTTGGCGGGGGTTTCTTGTGTGGCGGCGATCTCGCCCAGCGGGTAGCGGTAAAGGTCACGAATTTCGTTCAGGTTAAACGTGCAGCGCGACGCGACAACCAGGGTGGCTGCCAGCAGCTCGGGCGGGTACAAGCTGGCCAGCCGCATGCGGGGCCGCAAATGCGCCTCAGCGTTGGGCTGCAGGGCAAAGCCGCAGTCGTGGACGGTTTTACTCAGCCCAATGGCGGTGAGGACGTCGTGCAGCGGCTTGCGTGATCGCACATGCATGCGCACGTCCCCGCAAGCGAGAAGCGGCACGCCGGTTTGCTGGCTGAGTACCTGCAATTGCTGCAGGCGCAGCGCGTCGTCCAGCCCTTGCAGCAGCTCGACGCCAAGCCACATATGGGCGCTTTTTTGGGTATTAAAAAGGCCTTTTAACCAATGAATACGGGCGCAAGCAGCTTCTGTATTGATAGCACCTTGCACCAGGCAGACAATGACCTCACAGTGCTTCAGAATCGACAAGTCTGTACTTGGCGTGACCAAATAGCTGCCTTTTTCCACGGCATCGCCTGCGGCTCTGGCTTGGGTAATAAATTCGCACAGGTTGCCCCAGCCGCTGGCGTTGTGCGGCAACACCACCAGGCGAAAAGGCGAGTCACACGACACCCAAAACTCGGCTCCCGGCAGCAGCTGAATGCCGCATTTTTCAGCCTCGCCATGGGCCCGCACCACACCGGCGACCGAACATTCGTCTGTCATCGCGATGGCTTTGTAGCCCAGGGCGTGGGCGCGCGCTACCAGCTCCTCAGCGTGCGACGCGCCGCGCTGAAAGCTGAAATTGCTCAGCACATGGAGTTCAGCGTATTCCGGAAGCATTACGCAAAGACTCCTTGCAAATACCACTCGCGCTGGTTTTGGTCACGTTCAGCCAACGCCAGGCGCTCGCTGTAAATCCAAAGCAACACACCCTGCCGGTTGCGGTAAATAAAGTAGTCGCGCAGTGCTGGCGCGATGTCAGCCTGGTCAGCAAGCAGCCAGCCAGTGGCCTCCAGACGCTGCGGCCCGGCCAGTTTGTGCAGCGGGCCCTGGTACACCGGGCTGCCCGCCACGGCGGCAAGCTTCAAAGGCACGGCCAGCAGCCAGGAGGGGTATAAAACACCGTTTTCAAGCCTGTTTTCAGTGTCTTTTAGGCCTTTTGACCAATGAATACGGGCGCAAGCAGCTCCTGATTTAATAGCGTTTGTTGTGCTGACTGCATTCTGCCAGCGCTGCATTTGCTCCGGCCGGTGGTCTGCACAGGCTTGCCAGGTTTGCACTTGTGCAGCGCCCAGCCGTGCGCTTAAACGCTCGATCAGTTGCAGCGCGCTGTCGCCCTGCTGTTTGTCCTCTGGCAGCAAGCTGGTGGTTGCGAGTGCACAGGCGCACAGCTTTTCGGTCACCAGCGACTGCAAGCCAATGGTGTGCACGGGGGCAGCCAGGGTTTGCTGGTTCAGCCGCTCGGTGATCAGCCGCGCCACATGCCGCAGGTCTTGCGCGTTGTTGGCTGATCGAACCACCAACTCGCCAGTTGCCGCCCCGCCCCGGCGTTTGTCAAAGTGCCAAATGATTTTTAGTGCCGTCAAACCGCTCTGGCGGCCCAGCAGCCAGGCCTGCAATTGCGCCAAGAGTTGCGACACACCGGCCATCAACGCTGGGGCATGCACCACCAGCGCATCAAGCTCGAGCTTTTCATCAAACTGCTCGGGCAGTTGCAGCCAGGTATAGCTGTCGGGCAGCACGCCCCGAGCCCGGTCCAGTGCGGCCAGCAGCGGCGCGCCAAAGCGGCGGGCCACGCCGTCGCGCGGCAGCTTGAGCAGGTCGTCCCAGGTGCGGCAACCCATGCGTTCGAGCACGTCCAGGTGCGGGCGAGCGGCGCTTAAAGTGTGCATCGGCATGTCGGCTACCCGGCCAGCGGGCTGCACTGGCTGGCCGCGCTGCAAGCGCAAGCGCCCGAGTGCTATTAATGATGTAGCGCCTTGCGCCCGTATATATTGGGCTAGAGGCATATTTAATGCTAAAAACTGCTGCAATTGCTGCTCTAGCAGGGCCAAGAGCTTGCGCAAACCACCAAACAGCCGCAAGCTGCCGGAGACTTCCATCACCACGGCTTCGTCGAGCAGGGCCACGCGCGGGGTAAAACCCAGCGCAATGGCGCTGATGGCCCGCTGCAAGGCGGCGTCGTCCATCAGCATGGGCTCAGTGAAGGACTCAGTGGATGAGGCTTGTAACGCGATCCAGCGCATGAAGCGGCTTTCGGAGCAGGTCAGACAAATCGATATAAGGCGTTTGCACTGGTACGGGCAGGCTTTGGCGGTGGCTGGGCCTTTGGCTGGCGGCTAAAAAGGCTGCTAGCCGCTGCGGCCGTGTATCAAGCAGCACGGGCGCGGCCAGTGGCGGGCCACGGCGCTTGAAAACATCGACCAGCAGATGGCCGCTGCTGGTTGCAGCTTGTAATAGCAAACGCAATGGCGCCGGAGACGATTCGTGCTGCGCCCGCTGCAGCCTGAAAACAAACAACAGCTTGTTGTGGGTGTGGGCCGCAATTTGCAGGCGGCGCAAGTGGGCGCTGCGCGCATCGGGCAGCCAGGCCACGACGGCGCCCACGTCAGCGCATTGCAGTGCCTCGCGGGTGGCCCACAACAGCGCGGGGGCATCGTTTTTTTCAGCGTGGATACGCAGCAGGCGCTGCATGTCCAGCGCTTGCGCGGCCAGCGATGGGGCAAACGGGACATGCGGCGCGCCAACCAGCACTGTCCAGCCACGCGCCTGTGTTTTTTGCATGGCCGCCAAGGCAGGCAACAGCAAACCCCATTCATGCAGCCCCGCCTGCGACTGCAGCAGCTCGGTCAGGCTGGCACGCGGCCAACCGCCGCCGGGCAACACGCTGTCAAGCGCGGCGTAACCGGTCGCCACGGTTTGCTGGCTGTTGCCGCCCAGCTCACCGGCGCGCCAGACATGCGCCAGATGGGCGGAATCAATGAGTAAGGGAGACAAAATGGGTGTCAGAGCAGGTTGGCACTGTCAAAATACTGTTTATATGTACAGTATTTTGCCTGATTTGACAATATTTACAACCGCTCTTGAGGCCGCTTGGACAGGGTGTCAGGCGCTATGTTTTTTTACAGCTTGCCGGGCTGGCTTGGCCAGTTAACCCGGCACGCTGGGCAAGCCAGCATGGCGACAAGCCATGTATGAATGACGCTTTTCGCTATAGATTTAATAGCTGCTTGCGCCCGTATTTATTGGCCTTGACCCAAAGCAAAGCCTGCCTCGCCGTCAAAAGCGCAGAGGTTTTCCATCTTGATAAAGTCCAGCCCCAAGCCATGAACGGCTTGCAGCAGCGCAATGATGTCCAGGTGCGAGGTGTTGGCCGCAGCGCCTGCCTTGTCAACACCCATGAAACGGCAGCGCCAGTGGTCGGTACAAAAGGTTTCGTCAAAGCCATTGGGCCAAACTTTGACGCCCCGGTTTGTCACCATCTGCAACTGAAAGCCCAAGCCGTCATGCGATGCCAGCATGGCCAGCATTTTTGCAGCCAGCTCGTTAGGTTGGGTGTTGGATGGCGCATGCAGAAAAATGTCTACGCCAACGATTGTTTTCAGGGCGGGTTTGCGAGCTGGTTTGGGGCTGCTGGCCTTTTTAGGTGCGGGTTGAACTTGCATTGCATAGTTGACGGCTGCGAGCTGGCGCGGTGTGCGGCCCATCCGGGCAATCACCGCATCGGTAAAGGCTTGTGTGCCCACCGCTTGTTTTTCTTCATGCGTATTGCGCATCAAGTCGGCCGTCAATATGCCGTCTTCAAGCGTGGCCAGCAAGGCGTTGTGGATTCGGGTGGCTGCATCGACCTGGCCAATGTGAACCAGCATCATCACCGCACCCAGCAGCAGGCCGGCCGGGTTGGCCATGTCGCGCCCGGCAATGTCGGGGGCGCTGCCGTGAATGGCCTCAAACATGGCGACATGTTCACCAATGTTGGCGCTGCCGCCCAGGCCAACGCTGCCCGTCAACTCGGCGGCCACGTCAGAAATAATGTCGCCGTACAGGTTGGGCGTGACGATGACGTCAAAGTCGCCGGGGCGAGTGGCCAGCCGGGCTGTACCAATGTCAATGATCATGTGGTCAGCCGCAATTTGCGGATATTCAGCGCGAATCTCGTCAAACACCTTGTGAAACAGGCCGTCTGTCATCTTCATGATGTTGTCTTTGGTCATGCAGGTGACTTTTTTGCGGCCATGCGCCAGCGCGTACTCAAAGGCATAGCGCACGATTTTTTCGCAGCCCGGGCGGCTGATCAGCTTTAAGCATTGCACCACGTCATCGGTTTGCCGATGCTCAATGCCAGCGTACAGGTCTTCTTCGTTTTCCCGAACGATCACCACGTCCATACCGGGGTGAGGCGTGGCCACAAACGGGTGGTAGCTGGCGCAAGGCCGCACATTGGCATACAGGCCCAGCGTTTTGCGAATCGTGACATTCAGGCTTTTGTAGCCACCCCCCGAAGGAGTGGTGATGGGGGCTTTCAAAAACACCTTGGTGCGGCGCAGGCTGTCCCAAGCCGCAGGGGCGATACCAGAGGTGTTTCCGCTCAGGTAAATTTGCTCCCCAATGTGGATGTTTTCAGGCGCTAGTAGCGCACCGCCAGCCTCAAGAATACGCAAGGTGGCTTGCATGATTTCTGGGCCAATGCCGTCACCACTGGCCACGGTGATGGGCGTGCGCAACTGGCCGCCAGAGGCTGGTTTGGGCACTGCCATGGGCTTGGGCTGAAGAGTGTGGCTGGCTGGTATTAGGTCAAGGACTTGCATGATGCTTCCGTAAAGTGAGGTGATGAACAGGCTTGACTGTGGCAGCAAAATACCGCTGCGTATAATGATGTTTATTCATGTTTTATATAGATAAAATGTAATGTATGAAACTTGTCCATAAACTCCCTAGAGCATCTTTTGCGCAATTGCGCAGTTTTGATGCCGTTGCGCGCTTGGGCGGCATCACCAAAGCGGCCCAAGCGCTGATGCTGACGCAGCCCACGGTGTCCACCCAGATGCGTGAGCTGGCAGACGGGCTGGGCGTGGCGTTGCTGGCCCCCGCTGGGCGGGGTGTTCGCCTGACAGATGCTGGCCATGCGCTGCTGCGTACCACCACCCAATTGTTTGACGTGTGGCGCAATTTTGAAGACGAAGCCAGCAGTTTGCGCGGCATGCTCAGTGGTTCTCTGCGCATTGCGGGCGTAACCACCACTGAGTATTTTTTGGCGCAATGGCTCAAACCTTTTCTTGCCAGCCACCCGGGGATTGACGTGGACCTGGTGGTGGACAACCGCGACGCCATCGTCAAACGGCTGGAAGGCGGGGCAGACGATCTGGTCGTCATGATGATGCCGCCTGCACACCTGGCGCTTGAACGAATTGCCGTGATGCAAAACCCGCTGGTGGTGATTGGCCCTGTGGGGCACCCCTGGCAACATCGCCGCAGTGTGCCGCTCAAGCTGCTGGATGACGCTGACCTGTTGATGCGGGAGGCGGGCTCAGGAACGCGACAAGCGGCGCTTGATTTTTTTGCCGCACGCGGCATCGCGCCGCGCCTGCGAATGGCGCTGGGCAGCAACGAGGCCGTCAAGCATGCGGTGGCTGCCGGCTTGGGCTTGTCGGTTGTGTCGCGCCACGTGCTGGCCGCTGACCCGACACGCGAAGGCCTGTGCGTGCTGCCTGTGCGCGGCTTTCCGATTCAGCGTGACTGGTACGCGGTGTGGCGCAAAGACCGCCGCTTGCCTCACGTTGCGGCTGCTTTTTTGAGTTTTGTGCAAACTGCTGAGCCGTACGACGCATCATCATCACGCCCGAAAGACAAGAAGAGTTGAAGATTGCAAACTTGACTTTTAAGAGGTGCTTTGTCACGCGGGATAATTGCGCCATGAATCCTTTGCTCTCTAAACTGCAGCCCTACCCTTTCGAGCGGCTGCGCCTGCTGCACGCAGGTATCACGCCCAACCCCGCTTACAAACCCATCAGCCTGGGCATTGGCGAGCCGCGCCACGCAACGCCGCAACTGATCAAAGATGCGCTAACCGGCTCTTTGCAAGGCTTGGCCAGCTACCCCGGCACGCTGGGTGAACCGAAATTGCGCCAAACGATCAGCGACTGGCTCGAGCGCCGTTATGACTTGGCGGTTGATGCGGCTACGCAAATACTGCCTGTGAATGGCTCGCGTGAGGCGCTGTTTGCGCTGGCGCAGACGGTGATTGACCCTTCACGCAAACCAATCGTCATCTCGCCGAACCCGTTTTATCAAATTTACGAAGGCGCGGCTTTGCTAGCGGGCGCCGATGTGTACTTTGCGCCCAGCGACCCTGCCCGCAACTTTGCGGTTGATTATTCAGCCGTACCTAGCGAGGTGTGGGCCAAAACCCAGTTGCTGTTTGTTTGCTCGCCCGGCAACCCAGCGGGGGCAGTGATGACGCTCGCCGAATGGAAAATGCTGTTTGACTTGAGCGACCGCTATGGTTTTGTGATTGCCTCAGACGAGTGCTACAGCGAGATTTACTTCCGTGACGAGCCGCCTTTGGGTGGCCTGCAGGCCGCAGCGCTTCTGGGCCGGCATGACTTTAAAAACCTGATCGCCATGACCAGCCTGTCCAAACGCAGCAATGTGCCAGGCTTGCGCAGCGGTTTTGTGGCGGGGGACGCCGCACTCATCAAGCCCTTCCTGCTGTACCGCACTTATCACGGCAGCGCCATGAGCCCCATCGTGCAAGCGGCCAGCGCGGCGGCCTGGGCTGACGAGGCGCATGTGGTCGATAACCGCGCCAAATACCGTGACAAATTCGCCCAGGTCACGCCGCTATTGGCAGGCGTGATGGACGTGGCTTTGCCCGATGCTGGGTTTTACCTGTGGGCGGGCGTACCAAAAGCCTTCAAGGGTGACGACGAAGCCTTTTCACGTGACTTGCTGGCTGCCTACAATGTGGTGGTTTTACCGGGCAGTTATCTGGCCCGCGACTTTCATGGCAGCAACCCTGGCGCAGGCCGAATCCGCATGGCGCTGGTGGCTGAAACCGCCGAATGCGTAGAAGCTGCGCAAAGAATCGTTCAATTTATCCAATCTAAAAACTGAAAATCCAACATGACCATTGACAACACCCAACTCGAAGCCCTGATCAACGCCGCCTGGGAAGACCGTGCCAACCTGGCCGCCAAGTCAGCGCCACAAGACATTCGGGACGCGGTCGACAACACCATCACCCAACTGAACAACGGCAGCATTCGTGTTGCCACCCGCCAGGGCGTAGGCCAATGGACGGTACATCAGTGGATTAAAAAAGCGGTGCTGTTGAGCTTTAAATTGAACGATAACGAACTCATGCGCGCAGGCGAGCTGGGCTTTTTTGACAAGGTCAAAACCAAGTTCAGCCACCTGAGCGAAGCTGAAATGCGTGAGACCGGTATCCGCGTCGTGCCGCCTGCGGTGGCGCGGCGCGGCAGCTACATTGCCAAAGGCGCGATTTTGATGCCCAGCTATGTGAACATTGGCGCGTATGTGGATGAAGGCACGATGGTGGACACCTGGGCGGCTGTGGGCTCATGCGCACAAATCGGCAAAAACGTGCATTTGTCAGGCGGCGTAGGCATTGGTGGTGTGCTGGAGCCGATGCAGGCCAACCCGACCATCATTGAAGACAACTGCTTTATCGGCGCAAGGTCTGAAGTGGTTGAGGGCGTGATTGTGGAAGAAAACTCGGTGCTGTCAATGGGCGTGTACATCGGCCAAAGCACACCGATTTACGACCGCGAAACAGATACGGTGAGCTATGGCCGCGTGCCTGCCGGGTCAGTCGTGGTGTCTGGCAACATGCCCAAGGCGGGCGGCAAATACTCACTGTATTGCGCCGTGATTGTGAAAAAAGTCGATGCCAAAACACGGGCGACGACCAGCTTGAACGACTTGCTGCGCGACTGAACAATTAATCGACTGAAGGGGTGAAGCAATGAGCACGATGGAAAGAATTTTGCGGCTGATGGCGGACAAAAAGGCGTCTGACGTTTACTTGTCTGCGCACTCCCCTGCGCTGATCAAAATCAATGGTCAGGCGCTGCCCATCAACAGCCAGGTGTTGCCTGCCGACGCGCCTCTTACATTGCTCGCTGAGGTGCTGCCGCCCGAACGGATTGAAGAGCTGAAAGAATTGGGCGAGTTGAACATGGCCTTGCCGATAGCGGGCGTGGGCAACTTTCGTATCAGCGCGTTTAAGCAGCGCGGCACGTTTGCCGGGGTGATTCGGTTTATTCCGAATGAAATCCCGCCACTTGAGAGCCTGAATGTGCCGCCGATTTTGGCCGACCTGATCATGGAAAAGCGCGGCTTGCTGCTGATGGTGGGTGCAACAGGCGCCGGCAAAAGCACCACGCTGGCCGCCATGATGGACCACCGCAATGCCACCACGCTGGGGCACATTCTGACGATTGAAGACCCAGTGGAGTTTTTGTTCACCAATAAAAAATCAGTCGTTAACCAGCGCGAAGTCGGCAACGACACGCAGTCGCTCCAGGTAGCGCTTAAAAATGCCCTTCGCCAGGCGCCAGACGTGATTTTGATTGGTGAAATCCGCGACCGCGAAACCATGTCCGCCGCCATTGCCTACGCCCAGTCGGGCCACCTGTGCCTGGCCACCATGCACGCCAACAACAGCTACCAGGCGCTGAACCGTATTTTGAGCTTTTACCCGGTTGAAGTGCGCAGCACCATGCTGGGCGATTTGGGTGCAGCCCTCAAAGCCATCGTGTCGCAGCGCCTGCTGCGCACAGTAGCGGGCAGCCGCGCGCCAGCGGTGGAGGTGATGCTGAACACCAAGCTGATTTCTGAGCTGATTGAAAAAGGCGATTTTTCGGGCGTGAAAGAGGCGATGGAAAAGTCGATGGCTGAAGGCTCACAAACCTTTGAACTCGACATCGCCAAGATGATTGCCGATGGCGTCGTGACCCGCAAAGAAGGCATTTTGCACGCTGATTCACCGACCAACCTGATGTGGCGGCTGGAAAACGACTTTCATGCTGCGGCCAAAGCCGCCGCCGAGCCCGAAGAAGACCCGGATGACCAGCCATCCTTCACCGAGATCACGCTGGACGTGAAGCATTGACAGTTTTAGAGCTGATTGAAGACGCAGCGGCGCAACTGGAAGCCGCTGGGCTCAGCTTGGCCAACGGCTTCGGCCAAGGCACCTTGAATGCCTTCGACGAAGCCGCCTGGCTGGTGCTGTGGCGGTTGGGTTTGCCTTTGCATGACCTGGATTCAGTATCAAATCAGGCTGTAGACCAGCAAAATTGTGCGCAGGTAGCTACTCTTTTAGGAGCACGCATTACAACCAGAAAGCCACTCGCCTACTTGACCAATGAGGCCTGGCTGCAAGGCGTGGCGTTTTACGTCGATGAGCGGGTGATCATTCCGCGCTCTTTTATTGCCGAGCTGATTGTTGATGAAAGCATTGACCCATGGCTGGGTGAAAGCACCCACCGCGTACTTGATTTGTGTACGGGTAACGGCAGTTTGGCGGTGCTGGCGGCGATGGCCTACCCGGACGTCGTGATCGATGCAGCGGACATCAGCCGGGACGCATTGGCGGTCGCGCGCATCAATGTTGACAAGCATGGGCTGGCTGACCGCATCACGTTGGTCGAGTCAGACGGCTTGGCGGCTTGCAAAGGTGAATACGACCTGATTTTGTGCAACCCGCCCTACGTGAACGCCGCCACCATGGCCGCTTTACCCGCTGAATTCAAAGCCGAACCTGCGTTAGCGCTGGCCAGTGGTTTGGACGGGATGGACTTTATTCGGCAGCTGCTCCTAACAATTCCCGGCTACATGAGCGAAAATGCGGTGTTGGTGCTGGAAATTGGCAACGAGCGCGAAAACTTTGAACGCGCCTTCCCCACGTTAGAACCCCTGTGGTTCGAGACAAGCGGTGGTCCAGACCAGGTGTTGCTGTTGACAAAGCAGCAACTGCTTTAAATTCTGACTCGCGTTTTCTGGATGCTGGTTTGCGTCCTTCTTTTAGACTCTTTGAACAATGATTACCCTTAAAAACGTGGTGCTGCGTCGCGGTGCCAAAGTGATTCTCGACAGCGCTTCTGTCACCCTGAACCCTGGCGAAAACATTGGCCTGGTGGGGCGCAATGGCGCGGGCAAGTCGTCGCTGTTTGCCATGCTCAACGGCACGCTGCATGAAGACGGTGGTGAGTTTTTCATCCCAAGTCAGTGGCGCATGGCGCAGGTTGCGCAGGACATGCCCGAAACCGAACAAAGCGCCACCAGCTACGTGATTGAGGGCGACGTGGTGCTGCTGGCTGCACAAACTGAAGTGGCCGATTCTGAGGAAAGCGGCGACGGTGACCGCATGGCCCACGCCTACATGGAGCTGTACGATGCGGGCGCGCACGATGCGGAAGCGCGCGCGCAGGCACTGATTTTGGGTTTGGGCTTTAAGGTGTCTGAGCTGAACAACCCGGTCAACAGCTTTTCAGGCGGCTGGCGCATGCGCTTGCAACTGGCGCGCGCGTTGATGTGCCCGTCAGACCTGCTGCTGCTTGACGAACCCACCAACCACCTGGATCTGGACGCCTTGGTGTGGCTGGAAGCCTGGCTCAAACGTTACCAGGGCACGATGCTGGTCATCAGCCATGACCGTGAGTTTTTAGATGCCGTGACCGACGTGACGGTACATATTGAAAGCGCCAAACTGACCCGTTACGGCGGCAACTACAGCAAGTTTGAAGATTTGCGCAGCGAACAAATGGCCTTGCAACAAGGCGCGTATTCCAAGCAGCAAGACAAGATTGCCCACCTGCAAAAGTTTATTGCCCGCTTTAAAGCCAAGGCCAGTAAAGCCAAGCAGGCGCAAAGCCGCGTCAAAGCGCTTGACCGGATGGAGAAAATCGCCCCGCTGCTGGCCGAGGCCGATTTCACCTTCGAGTTCAAAGAGCCCGCTAACCTGCCCAACCCGATGCTGTCGATGCAAAACGCATTCTTCGGCTACCCCGCACCCGAAGACGCACCCGCAGGCACGCCGCCCACCGTCATTGTGCAAAACGTCAGCAAGTCCGTGTTGGCAGGTCAGCGCATCGGCATTTTGGGTGCCAACGGGCAAGGCAAGTCCACACTGGTCAAAACCGTGGCACGCGCCCTGGCGCCCATCAGCGGCGACATGACCGAGGGCAAAGGCTTGAACATTGGCTACTTTGCCCAGCAAGAACTCGACGTGCTGCGGCTGAACGACAACCCGCTGGAGCACATGATCCGCTTGGTCAAAGAAGTGACCGCCGCTGGCAAGATCGGCAACCAGCCGACGCGCGAGCAAGACCTGCGCAGCTTTTTGGGCAATTTCAACTTTGGCGGCGACATGGTCAAACAGGCCGTGGGCAGCATGAGCGGCGGTGAAAAAGCCCGGCTGGTACTGTGCATGATTGTGTGGCAGCGCCCTAACCTGCTGCTACTTGACGAGCCAACCAACCACCTGGACTTGGCCACGCGCGAGGCGCTGAGCATGGCGCTGAATGAATTTGAAGGCACGGTGATGCTGGTCAGCCACGACCGAGCCCTGCTGCGCGCTGTGTGCGACGAGTTCTGGATGGTCAGCCAGGGCGGCGTTGCGCCGTTTGATGGCGACCTGGACGATTACCAAAAATACCTGCTGGACCACGCCAAGAAGATGCGTGAAGATGCGAAGAAAGCCAGTGCAGCACCTGCACCATCTCCCAAAGTTGCTATTGAAAAAGAAGCTGCTCACGCTCGTAAACAGGGCGCTACAGCCTCTTTTGACACCTCAAAAAGTCCCAAACCAAGTAAAAATGATGGTTTTAAGCCTTTGCGTAAAGAATTAGACAAGATTGACGGCCAAATGCAGGCTTTGAATCTTGAAAAAGACCAGCTGCAAACCCAGTTGGCCAATACCAAAGCCCCCGCAGACTTGCCACAAATTGGCAAGCGCCTGAAAGCCATTGATGCGGAAATAGGCACATTGGAAGAACGGTGGTTAGAGCTGACCGAGCAAATTGAAACCGCAGCCGTGTAAAGTTAACGCATAGGAGATTTGCCCCATGCCATCAGCCCTGAACATGGCCGCCGACGATACCGCCATGCAAGACGCCGTTAAACGCAGCCGCAAGATGCTGCACAAACGCGCCCTGTTGGCTGGCGCTGTCAGCGCAGTGCCCGTGCCGGGCCTGGACTGGGCGGTAGACGCGGCTATGCTGTCAAAACTTATCCCCGAGATCAACCGGGAGTTTGGCTTGACCCCAGAGCAGCTGGACAGCCTGAACCCGAAAAAGCGCGAGCAAGTGCAAAAAGCCGTGACGCTGGTTGGCTCAGTGCTGATTGGCAAACTCATCAGCAAAGACCTGGTGATCAAGGCGGCCACAACCATCGGCATGCGCTTGACAACCAAGCAATTGGCCAAATACGTCCCTTTTGCAGGCCAAATCGTCGCCGCCACCGTCGGCTACGCCGCAATTCGCTACCTGGGCGAAGAGCACATGAAAGACTGCATTCGGGTGGCGCAGCAAGCACAGCTGGACGTGCCCAGGCTTGGATATTCGGGCTAAATAAAAACTGCGGGTTATTTCCATTTCCACATCATTCGTGAACGCGAAGGTGAAGCGACGACAGTACAAACGTACGGCTAGCGAAGCCGACAAAGTGCACGGAGGATGTGGAATTGGAATAAAAACCAAAAAGCCGCCTGATGTGACAATCAGGCGGCTTATAAAATATGGTGGGACCTGGGGGGGTCGAACCCACGACAAACGGATGAAAAGTCCGCAGCTCT
>JANNVB010000050.1:0-22207 GCA_031414215.1 Polaromonas sp.
CTCGACCCATTGGCCACCGGTGTCTTGCCTTTGTGTTTTGGAGCCGCGACAAAATTCAGCCAACTGCAGCTGGACGCCGACAAGACTTACCTGGCCACGCTTCGCCTGGGCACCACCACCACCACGGGAGATGCCGAGGGCGACGTCGTTTTGGAGCGCGAGGTCGCCTGCACTTGGCACGACTTCAAGGCCGTTTTGCTGCGTTTTTTGGGACTCATTGGCCAAACACCGCCCATGTACAGCGCGCTCAAACGAGACGGAAAGCCCTTGTACGAGTACGCGCGGGCGGGCATCACACTGGAACGCGAAACGAGGCAAATCACCATTCATTCGATTGATTTTGACGAAGAAAAGCACTTTGTTCAACATCCATCGGCCCAATCAGCTATAGAAATAATAGTAAAATGCAGCAAAGGCACTTACATCCGAACCTTGGCCGAAGACGTTGGTGAGGCTTTAGGCTGCGGTGCCCATTTAATTGGGCTGCGCCGGGTGGATACTGGCGGGTTGAACATCGATCGTTGCGTCACGCTGGCGCAGCTTGAAAACCTGTCAGAAGCGGACCGTTTGGCCTGCCTGCTGCCCACTGAAATCCTGCTCGCAACTTGGCCGCAAGTGAGTTTGGACACCGAAGAAGCTGGCCGTTTTTTAACTGGGCTGCGCCGCAAGGTTCAGCACGCCAACGCCGCGCAAGTGGCTGTTTTTGGCACATCACCCCGTGCGTTTTTGGGCAGCGCGCACGTTGTGGCAGGCGAATTGATACCAACCCGACTCCTGTCTCCCAAAGAAATTTCTGAATCACTACTTGCATCATCATGAGCCTACCGATACGAAACATCGCCATCATTGCCCACGTGGACCATGGCAAAACCACACTTGTTGACCAATTGCTGCGCCAATCGGGCACCTTTCGCTCCAACGAAAAAGTGGGCGAACGCGTCATGGACAACAACGACCTAGAGAAAGAGCGCGGCATCACGATTTTGGCCAAAAATTGTTCCGTGACTTGGGGCGGCACCCATGTGAACATCGTCGACACCCCCGGCCACGCCGACTTTGGCGGCGAAGTTGAACGTGCTTTGAGCATGGTTGACGGCGTTGTGTTGCTGATCGACGCGCAAGAAGGCCCGATGCCGCAAACCCGTTTTGTGACGAAGAAGGCATTGGCCTTGGGTCTCAAGCCAATTTTGGTTGTTAATAAAGTCGACAAGCCGGGCGCTCGGCCAGACTTCGTTGTCAACGCCGCTTTTGACTTGTTCGACAAGCTGGGGGCCACCGATGAGCAGCTCGATTTCCCGGTTGTCTATGCATCGGGCATCAACGGCTGGTCTTCAATGGTTGAAGGCCCACCGAACGAGCAGTGGGGCCCCGATATGTCGGCTTTGTTCAACACCATTCTTGAGCACGTGCCGCACCAGCAGGGCGACCCTGAAGCACCGCTGCAACTGCAAATCTCCGCACTTGATTTTTCAACCTTCGTGGGCCGCATCGGCGTGGGTCGTATCAGCCAGGGCACCATCAAGCCGATGATGGACGTGGTTGTGATGGAAGGCCCAGACGGCAAACCCGTCAAAGGCCGCATCAACCAAGTGCTGACCTTTCAGGGCCTGGAACGCGTGCAAGCCACTGAGGCCGGCCCCGGCGAGATTGTGCTGATCAATGGCATTGAAGGCGTAGGCATAGGCGTGACAATTACCGACCCCATCACCCCCATGCCGCTGCCGATGCTCAAAGTCGACGAGCCGACGCTGACGATGAACTTTTGCGTCAACACCAGCCCGCTGGCAGGCCGCGAAGGCAAGTACGTCACCAGCCGCCAGATTTGGGACCGCCTGCAAAAAGAGTTGCAGCACAACGTTGCGCTGCGCGTCAGTGAGACCGATGAAGAAGGTATTTTTGAAGTCATGGGTCGGGGCGAGTTGCACCTGACCATCCTGCTGGAAAACATGCGCCGCGAAGGCTTTGAGATGGCTGTCAGCAAGCCGCGTGTGGTCATGAAAGAAGTCAACGGCGAAAAGCACGAGCCGATTGAGCTGGTCACTGCCGACATCGAAGAGCAGCACCAGGGCGGCGTGATGCAAGCCCTGGGCGAGCGCAAAGGCGACTTGGTGAACATGGAGTCAGACGGCCGTGGCCGTGTACGCCTGGAGTACCGCATTCCCGCACGTGGCCTGATTGGTTTTACCAACGAGTTTTTGAACCTGACCCGCGGTTCTGGCCTGATCAGCAATATTTTTGACAGCTACGAAGCGCATAAAGGCGAGATCGGTGGCCGTAAAAACGGTGTACTGATCTCGATGGACGCAGGCGAAATTTTCACCTACGCCCTGGGTAAGCTGGATGACCGTGGCCGCATGTTTGTCAAAGCGAACGACCCGGTCTACGAAGGCATGATCGTCGGTATCCATAGCCGCGACAACGATCTGGTCGTCAACGCCACCCGTACCAAACAGCTCACCAACTTCCGCGTGTCCGGCAAAGAAGACGCCATCAAAATCACCCCGCCGATTGAGCTGACGCTCGAATACGGTGTGGAGTTTATTGAAGAAGACGAGTTGGTCGAGATCACGCCAAAGTCAGTGCGTCTGCGCAAGCGGCACTTGAGCGAGAGCGAGCGCAAGCGAGCAGGGCGTTGATCGGCTACTAGCCCAATAGATGCGGGCGCAAGCAGCTATTGATAAGAGAGCGACTTTCGGGTCGCTTTTTCTCATTTTACAAATCAAAACGCAAGGTAGGCTTCAACCCTTTTGGGTCGTTCTTCTGGTTCTGATTTGCTTGGTAACGTAAGGCAGTAAGCCAAAATGATTGATAACCTCTGGATTGAAGCCGCCTGATGTCGCGCTTTGTTTTGACTCACCGCCGCGCGGTGGCGCTCATGGTGCTGGTCGCGTTGCTGTGGTCTACCGCTGGTCTGGTCACGCGCTATCTTGAATCGGCACGCAGTTTTGAGGTGACGTTTTGGCGCAGTTTTTTTACCGTGCTGTCGCTGCTGGTGATTTTGCCGGTGGTGCGCGGGCGCCATGTTTTTGCGCAGATGCTGAAACGGGGTGAAGGCGGCAAAGCGCTGTGGCTGTCTGGCCTTTGCTGGAGCGTCATGTTTACCGCTTTTATGGTCGCGCTGACGCTGACAACGGTGGCCAATGTGCTGGTCACAATGGCCTTAGGGCCCTTGTTTACGGCGCTGTTGGCACGTATTTTTAGCCATTACCGCATCCCGGCGCGTACCTGGCTGGCGATTGCATTGGCGGGTGTGGGCATTGTCTGGATGTATGGCGCGCAAGCTGATCTGTCGGCGCAACTCACTGGCACGATGGTGGCCTTGCTGGTGCCGATAGCCGGCGCCTGCAACTGGACGGTGGTGCAGCACAGCCAGGCGCATGGGCACAAGGTTGACCTGGTGCCCGCCGTGCTGGTAGGGGCGGTGATCTCGTCGCTGCTAACCCTGCCACTGGCCTGGCCGCTGACAGCAACGCCGCATGACATTGGCCTGCTGGCTTTTTTGGGGTTGACGCAACTGGCCATCCCTTGCGTGTTGTCGGTGTGGTGTGCATCGGTTTTGAAGGCACCTGAAATCTCGCTGCTTGCGTTGTTGGAGATTATTTTTGGGATTTTGCTGGTTTGGCTGGGCGCGGGTGAAGTGCCTGGCAACAGCGTCTTGTATGGCGGTACGCTGGTGATAGGCGCACTGGTGATCAATGAACTGATGGCTTGGAAAGAAAAAGCATGACAACAGATATTTTGGTTGAACGGCGCGGCAACACCGGGCTGATCACACTCAATCGCCCCAAAGCGCTGAATGCGCTGAGCTTGCAAATGGTGCGGGACATTACCGCTGCTTTAACGGCTTGGCGCGATGATGCGGCTGTCGAGGTGGTGGCGATTCGCGGTACCAACAAGGTGGGCAAACCGGGCACGGCCGAGGCGCTGTTTGGCGGATTTTGCGCGGGCGGTGATATTCGATTTTTTCACACAGCGGCGCTGGCTGGTGATACGGCGCTGGGTGACTTTTTCACCGAAGAATACACGCTGAACCACCTGATTCACAACTACCCCAAGCCTTACATCGCGTTCATGGATGGCGTGGTGATGGGTGGCGGCATGGGACTCTCGCAAGGTTCAAAAACCCGCATCGTCACTGAGCACACCAAGATGGCGATGCCCGAAACCAACATCGGTTTGTTCCCTGACGTAGGCGGCGGCTATTTTTTAAGCCGCTGCCCCGGCAGTGTCGGCGAGTATCTGGCGCTGACGGGTGAGGTCATTGGCGCTGACGAAGCGATTGACTATGGCCTGGCTGATGTCAAAGTTGATGCAGCCAGCTTGCCAGCGTTGTGGGATGCGCTGGGGACAACCTCATTTGATGACTGGCGTGCTATTAATTTAGAAGCTGCTTGCGCCCATAAACAGGGCGCTACAGCACTAAAACACCCCCAAATTGATGCTTATTTTGGTCTTTTGAGGGTCAAACACATCATTGACAGTTTAGAGAAGGCCAAAGAAGACATTTGGGCCAAAAAGACCGCCGCTGTGCTGCGCAAGCGCTCCCCGCTGATGCTGCACGTCACGCTGGAGCAAATCCGCAAAGCACGCGGCATGACGCTGGCCGACGACCTGCGCATGGAGCGCGACATGGTGCACAACTGCTTTAACTTGCGTCCCGGTTCAGCCAGCGAAACCGTAGAAGGCATACGCGCCCTGGCGGTTGACAAAGACTACACGCCGAAGTGGAGCCCGGAGCGGATTGAAGACGTCAAGCCCGGCATGGCGGATGCGTTTTTTGTCAGCCCGTGGGCATCCGATTCGCATCCGCTGAAGTCGTTGACCTAAGGGCGCTTCAGCGATTCCGGGACTTCATGGCGCGCTCCACTTCGCGCTTGCCTTCTCGATCCTTGATGGTGTCGCGCTTGTCGTGTTCGCCTTTGCCTTTGGCCAGGCCAATTTCGCATTTGACGCGGCCAGCCTTCCAGTGCATGTTCAAGGGCACGAGCGTGAAGCCCTTTTGCTCGACCTTGCCCATCAGCCGTTTGATCTCGGCCTTGTGCATCAACAGCTTTTTTGTGCGCACCTTGTCAGGTGTGACGTGGGTAGACGCCGTGCCCAGCGGGTTGATCTGGCAGCCAATGATGAAAACCTCACCATTCCTGATGACCACATAGCCGTCGGTCAGTTGCACCTTGCCTTCACGTACCGACTTGACTTCCCAGCCCTCTAGCACCATGCCGGCCTCAAAGCGCTCTTCAATGTGGTAGTTGAACATCGCCTTTTTGTTGTCAGCAATGCGTGTCACCGCAGCCGCCGCTTTGGCCGTGACTTTTACCGGGCGGTTGTCTTTTGATTTGCCTGACGACGGGGTGTCGGGCTTTTTCGATGAAGTAGGAACTTTGGTGGCCATAGCGTTATGTAGGGTTGCCATCGACCAATACAATCGTGCGCAACTCTCGATTGTATGAAAACCGTTCACAAGTCCGTTTTAATCTGGTACAGCGCTGCCGAAATGTTTGCCTTGGTTACCGACGTGGCCAGCTACCCGCAGTTTTTACCTTGGTGTGACCAGTCCGCCGTGTTAGCTGAAGACAAGCAAGGCATGACCGCCAAAGTCGGCCTGTCAATGGCGGGCTTAAGCCAAAGCTTCACCACCCGCAACACCCATGTCAAAGACCGCAAAGTCAGCCTGAAATTGGTCGATGGCCCCTTCTCAAAACTGGACGGGCAATGGGACTTCACGCCGGTGGGCAAAGCCAGCGACCGCGCCTGCAAGGTTGAGTTTGCCCTGAGCTACGACTTTGACAACGCCGCCTTGGCATCGCTGGTGGGCCCGGTGTTTGACAAAATTGCCGGTAGCCTGGTCGATGCGTTCGTCAAACGCGCGGGCCAGGTTTACGGCGAGGTTTGATTTTGCAAATCACGGTTGCCTATTCCCCTGCGCCGCGGCTGGTACGCGAATGGGTCATCGATGTGCTGCCCGGCAGCAGCGCCAGGCAGGCCGTGGTGCAATGCGGCGTGCTGGCTGAGTTTGCAGATTTGGCGCTCGACAGCTTGACCGTAGGCGTTTGGGGCAAACGCTACAGCTTGAGTCACAAGCTCAAAGACAATGACCGGGTTGAGATTTACAGGCCGCTGCGGGTAGACCCCAAAGTCGCGCGGCGTGAGCGCTTTACCAGCCAAGGCGCTAAACGCGCGGGTTTGTTTGCCAACAAAAGAATTGGCGCAAAAGCCGGTTACGGCGGCTAACTGCCACCCTGTGCTGCACTACTTGCAGCTCGCGTCAATGACTTCTTGAGCCCGCTTGGTTTCAGATGCGCGCTTGGCATCGTCAAAAACCTCGCGTTCACCTTTGGCATTGACAGACGACATGCGCACGCCAGATTGCAGCGTGGCCAAGCCGGTTTTGGCGCGTTCACAGTTTTCAGCCTTGGCTTTGGCGACTTTTTCTTCTTCAACTTTTTTCTTGGCGGCTTCTTCTTCTTCAGCCTTCTTTTTCTTGGCCTCTAGTTCGGCGTCTTTGCCCGACAGCTTGGGCGCGCTGGCTTTGGAGGCGGGTGCAGCGGGTGCTGCAGCTGGCTTTGCGCCCGCTACAGTGTCAGTGCCGGGCGTGATGAGGACGGGTGCAGCGGCAGCGCGGACGGCGCCTGCTGGGCGCTTCAAAATGTCTTTCTCGGCAATCTCGGCTGGGGGCGGGCGGTCGCTGAAGATTTTGCGGCCATCTTTTTCTACCCATTGCCATTGGGCGCTGGCTGTGGTGACGGTGAGTGCAAGCAGGCCGAAGCCAAGAGCTAAAGCCAGGATTTTTGATGCAAGTTTTGATGTCATTTTTGAAGTGTATCGCTGCAAGCAGCGCCCAAGTACGTTACAAATTGCAAACGCAACCAATTTTTTGAGTCAAGCGTGCAGTTCTACTGATGTTTAACGCGCATCAGTCGCACCTGGTAGACAAACTCGCCACGGGTACAATCCTATTTTTGGAGCTTTACCTATGCGCCTACTCGGCAAAGCGCTCACCTTCGACGACGTATTGTTGGTGCCAGCGTACTCCCAAGTCCTTCCCAAGGACGCCTCACTTTCTACCTTCTTCTCACGCAACATTCGCCTGAATTTGCCACTCGTGTCCGCTGCGATGGACACCGTGACCGAAGCTAGACTTGCCATTGCCATCGCCCAAGAGGGCGGCATCGGCATCGTGCACAAAAACCTCACACCCCAGCAACAAGCCGCCGAAGTGGCCAAGGTCAAGCGCTATGAGTCCGGTGTGGTACGTGACCCAGTGGTGATCACGCCCGAGCACACCGTGCTGCAGGTGCTGGAACTGTCAGAGCAGCTCGGCATATCGGGCTTTCCGGTGTGTGATGGCGGCAAAGTTGTCGGCATAGTGACCAGCCGTGACTTGCGCTTTGAAACCCGCTATGACGTCAAAGCACACCAGATCATGACGCCGCGCGAAAAACTCATAACCGTCAAAGAGGGCACATCGTCACTTGAAGCCAAAGCGCTGCTGAATAAATACAAATTGGAGCGCCTGTTGGTCGTTAACGACGACTTTGAGCTCAAAGGCTTGATCACCGTTAAAGACATCACCAAGCAAACCAATTTCCCTAATGCGGCGCGCGACTCATCTGGCCGTCTGCGCGTTGGCGCGGCAGTTGGCGTGGGCGAGGGCACTGAAGAGCGCGTTGAAGCACTGGTCAAAGCCGGCGTGGATGCCATCGTGGTCGACACGGCTCACGGCCACAGCAAAGGCGTGATTGACCGGGTGCGCTGGGTCAAGCAAAACTATCCACACATCGACGTGATTGGCGGCAACATTGCCACTGGCGCGGCAGCGCTGGCGCTGGTTGGCGCGGGTGCTGACGGCGTAAAAGTCGGCATTGGTCCCGGTAGTATTTGCACCACCCGCATCGTGGCCGGCGTGGGCGTGCCGCAAATTATGGCCATTGACAGCGTGGCCATTGCCCTGCGAGGCACAGGCGTGCCCTTGATCGGTGACGGCGGCATTCGTTATTCAGGCGACATCGCCAAGGCGATAGCAGCGGGCGCCAGCACCGTGATGATGGGCGGCATGATTGCAGGTACCGAAGAAGCCCCCGGCGAAGTCATCTTGTACCAGGGCCGTAGCTACAAAAGCTATCGCGGCATGGGCAGCATCGGCGCGATGCAGCAGGGCAGCGCTGACCGCTACTTTCAAGAATCTTCTACCGGCAACCCGAACGCCGACAAGTTGGTGCCTGAAGGCATTGAAGGCCGTGTGCCGTACAAAGGCAGCATGGTGTCCATCGTCTTCCAGATGGCCGGAGGCTTGCGCGCCAGCATGGGCTACTGCGGCTGCGCCACGATTGATGAGATGCAAAGCAAAGCCGAGTTTGTCGAGATAACGTCTGCAGGCATACGAGAGAGCCATGTGCATGATGTGCAGATCACCAAGGAAGCGCCTAATTACCGGGCAGATTGATGTGGCCCCCACGTTCACGCACTCTGTGTAGCTCTCTGCCCCCCGAGGGGCTAATTTTCCTAGGGGCGGCCCGTCGGAAAATTGTCTTTAACCTTTAGACGACCTGTGGCGATTGATAAAACCCTATGCAACACCAGAAAATCCTCATCCTGGACTTCGGAAGCCAAGTCACCCAGCTCATCGCCCGCCGCGTACGCGAGGCTCATGTTTTTTGCGAAGTCCACCCCTGCGATGTGACGGACGAATGGGTACGCGACTACGCCAAAGACGGCAACCTGAAGGGCGTGATTTTGTCGGGCAGCCATGCCAGCCTTTGGGAGGACGACACCCTGCGCGCCCCCAAAGCCGTGTTTGAGCTAGGCATTCCGGTGCTGGGTATTTGCTTTGGCATGTACGCCATTGCCGAGGCACTGGGCGGCACGGTGGAAGGCGGTCACAAACGCGAGTTTGGCCATGCCGAGCTGCGTGCCCACGGTCATACCAAGCTGCTTGACGGCATTGCCGACTTCACCACGGCTGATGGCCACGGCATGATGAACGTGTGGATGAGCCACGGCGACAACGTGACCGCCATGCCGCCTGGTTTTAAATTGATGGCATCGACCAGCAGCTGCGCCATTGCCGGCATGGCTGACGAAGCGCGCAAAATTTACGCTGTGCAGTTTCACCCTGAAGTCACCCACACCACCCAGGGCCAGGCGATATTGAACCGCTTTGTTTTAGACATTTGCGGCACCCGGCCCGACTGGATCATGGGTGACTACATTGAAGAAGCCGTTGAAAAAATCCGCCAGCAAGTGGGCAATGAAGAAGTCATTCTGGGCTTGTCTGGCGGCGTTGACTCGTCAGTAGCAGCGGCACTGATTCACCGCGCCATTGGCGACCAGTTGACCTGCGTGTTTGTTGACCACGGCTTGCTGCGGTTGAACGAAGGCGACATGGTGATGGGCATGTTTGTTGGCAAGCTGCACGCCAAAGTCATTCGGGTCGATGCCGAAGAGCAATTCCTCGGCCACCTCAAAGGCGTGAGCGAGCCAGAAGCCAAGCGCAAGATCATTGGGCGTGAATTTGTAGAGGTATTTAAGGCGCAAGCGGCCAAGCTAAAGGCCGCAGATGCGTCGTCAAAAGGAGCCAAGTGGCTGGCCCAAGGCACCATTTACCCGGACGTGATCGAGTCTGGCGGTGGTAAAAACAAAAAAGCCGTCGTCATCAAAAGCCATCACAACGTAGGCGGCCTGCCTGAACAATTGGGCTTGAAACTGCTCGAGCCATTGCGCGAACTGTTCAAAGACGAAGTGCGCGAACTTGGCGTTGCGCTGGGCCTACCCATTGAGATGGTCTACCGCCACCCCTTCCCCGGCCCTGGCCTGGGCGTGCGCATTTTGGGCGAAGTCAAAAAAGAATACGCCGACCTGCTGCGCCAAGCCGATGCGATTTTTATCGAAGAGCTGCGTAACTTTAAAGACGAAGCGACTGGCAAAACCTGGTATCAGCTCACCAGCCAGGCATTCACCGTGTTTTTGCCCGTGAAATCCGTAGGCGTAATGGGCGACGGCCGCACCTACGACTACGTGGTGGCCCTGCGCGCCGTGCAAACCAGTGATTTCATGACGGCTGATTGGGCTGAGCTGCCGTATGCGCTGCTTAAAAAAGTATCCAGCCGGATCATCAACGAAGTACGCGGCATTAACCGCGTGACATATGACGTGAGCAGCAAACCGCCTGCGACGATTGAGTGGGAGTAATCGGCTGGTGGGGGTCTGACGGCGCTGGTTCTTTGATCGCTCTGGCTGGCAAAATATACCCATCATGTACCTGCCCGCCCATTTCGCCGCCAAAGACAGCAACACCACCCACGCCACAGCCCATGAGCTGATTCGTGCCAACCCGCTGGCCAGCCTGATCTCAAATGACGATGACGGCCTGCCGTTTGTCACGCCGCTGCCGTTGCATCTGCTGACTGATGCTGACGAAACAACGCTGCTGGGCCACTGCGCCAAACCCAACCCGCATTGGCGCTACCTGCTGGCCCGGCCCAAGGCGGTTGTCACCTTCATGGGCCCGCACGCTTACATGACGCCGCGCGTCTACCCCGACCTGGTTCGCGTACCCACCTGGAACTACGTCACGGTGCATTGCACGGTCGAGGCCAAAATCATCGAGCACTTTGACGACAAAGACCGCCTGCTCAAACACCTGATAGCCGACCACGACCCCGCCTACGCCGACCGGTGGCGCGGCCTGGGTGAGGACTACCAGCACAAGATGATGGGCGGCATCGTGGCGTTTGAATTGAAGGTGCTGACCATGCAATGCAAAGTCAAACTCAACCAGCACCGGCCCGAGGCACGCGACGCCATGCACGCGCTGTATTCCAAAGGTAATGACAACGAACGTGCTTTGGCTGATTGGATGGATAGACTTAGCGGTGTTTTAAAACTGTCCTAACAGCCAGTTAAATCCTTGAAACCCCGATACACGAGCCAAGTTTAGAAAGAATTTGATGTCCAGATTAGGTCTCAACGCAGGTTTTAATTCGCCAAGCAAGGTGCGTCGCCATCCTCGATATTTTGGTTGTGTTCCGCTCATTTCGGTACTACTACTATCAGCGTGTTCAATACCCGGTATCCGTTGGCAAGTAACTGACACTAAAGGCCCACCCTTAACGTCGGGCCAATCGACAAAGCAAGTTCGACGATGCGATGTGGTAACTGCCCAGAGTCCTTGGGCTTCGAATGGCGGGTTCAGCAGGTGCGATATTGCTTTCCGATCTGACGATGGTGTTCAGATAAGCGCCTTTGAAGTCCAGCGCGATGTCTCCGCATCACTAGCGCTCGCGCTTCCGCTGCGACCACTACTTCAACAATTTCGCGCCCCAGGCCGAGCATCAAATGGGCTACCTGAGCGATATACGCTATATGTGGTTGCGCTCAATCCCATCGTTGTAGTGGGTATGCCAAACAAGCCTGGAGAAGCAATCGATAGTGGGCCCGGATGGACAAAGAGCTTCACAGCTGCGGAGTACTACCAGTCAGGACAACGATATGTAGTTGGGAGCTACTTCACGGTGTTCTACAACACTCATCCTCCTGTGAGAAATGACTCATTTTTTCTCGTCCCTTCTTGGCAGATTGCTTCGGTACCACTTTCTACTGAAATGCAAACAGCAACATTCAGCGAAAAAGGTATCACCATTACTCTCGTACAGAGAAGCAATACGTGGCAGATTAGCGGCTCTAAACCGTAAAAATTGACTTCTTCATTCGATTTTTTATGTTCATGCGTATGTCTGTTCTGCTAGTGGTTGCGACAGCGTGTATGCACGCCCAAGCTTGCCCCGATGAGGCCGCGAGTGGAACTGAGCGCACGGGGACGGATTTCTATGACGTATCCAGAGCCGCTTGCCTGCCAAATGAAATAGAAGGATTGAAGGAATCTATTTTTGCGATGACATCTGCTCGCCCCGATTTGGCTTGGAACGTTACCAATGCATTGATATGCGGAAGAGACGAGAAATCCGAAAAATTGATAGAACGGCTGATTGTCAATCCGCTTAAACATAGGTCGGTCTTCACAATGGATACAGACCACTCTGTATACCGACTCCATCAAAAAGCGACGAGACTGATGGAGAGAGGTTGTGCATTTAGCCCAGAAGCGAAAAAAGTATCGAATTCATCGATAAAGGTCACTTATACGCCTTACTCACCTGGCGGCTACTGTGGTGTCGCCATTCTTCTTCGGTTTCGGAAGAGCAATTGGTACATAGTTGAGAAGCACGTCGGTTGTGACTAAGAATTCCAAAGCGTTGTTAAATAGTTAAAGATGGCTCTGAAAATGGTTTCTCGGTAAGCGTAACCCCTTCAATGCGCACTTGGTACTTGAATTTACGAATAAAAATGACCTCTAGCCCAATAAAAACGGGCGCAAGCAGCTATAAAATAGATAGCTTATGACCGCTGACCTTCAACCCACAAACCCATCAGACGAGCACTTCATGCAGCTCGCCCTGGCCCAAGCCGCGCTGGCTGCGCAGGCGGGTGAAGTGCCCGTTGGCGCAGTGGTGGTGTGTAATGGCCAGGTCATCGCCACAGGCCGCAATGCGCCGATTGAGAGCCACGACCCGACCGCCCATGCAGAAATAGCCGCTCTGCGCGCTGCAGCCCAAGCGCTGGGCAACTACCGCCTGCCCGACTGCACCCTGTACGTCACGCTGGAGCCCTGCGCCATGTGCAGCGGCGCCATGCTGCACGCGCGGCTTAAGCGCGTCGTATTCGGCGCACCTGATGCCAAAACCGGCGCCGCAGGCTCCGTCGTCAACCTGTTTGACCAGCCGCAGTTGAACCACCAGACGGCCTTGCAGGGCGGGGTGCTGGCGGGGGAGTCTGCTGCTTTGCTCAAAGACTTTTTCAGCCAGCGCCGCCAGGCGAACACCCTGCAAAACCATCCGCTAAGGGAAGACGCACTGCGCACCCCAGACGCAGCCTTTGCAGATTTGCCCGGCTACCCCTGGCCGCCACATTACATCAGCGACTTGCCCGCCCTGGGGGGCCTGCGCATGCACTACCTGGACGAGGGGCAGGCAAAGCCGGGCGGTTTGACCTACCTTTGCCTGCACGGCAACCCCGCCTGGAGCTACCTGTACCGCAAGATGATCCCTGAATTTCTGGCCGCTGGCCACCGGGTTGTTGCACCAGATTTGATCGGCTTTGGCAAAAGCGACAAGCCCAAAAAAACCAGCTTTCACAGCTTTGGCACCCACCGCCAGATACTGCTTGAATTGATAGAGCGGCTGGATCTGCAAAACGTCGTACTCGTCGTGCAAGACTGGGGCGGCATTCTTGGCCTGACGCTGCCCATGGCCGCACCCCAGCGCTACAAAGGTTTGCTGGTCATGAACACCATGCTGACCACTGGCGACGCACCCCTGTCCGCTGGTTTTATAGCCTGGCGCGAGATGTGCGCCAACAACCCCGGCTTTGACATTGCCCGGCTGTTTGCACGCGGCAACCCGCACATGAGCGCCCCGGAATGCGCCGCCTACAACGCCCCTTTTCCAGATGCAGGCCACCGCGCCGCTACCAAGGCCTTTCCAGCCATGGTGCCCGACACGCCAGACGCCGACGGCGCAGCAGTGTCGCGCCAGGCACGGGACTTTTGGCAACACCAGTGGGCGGGCCAAACCCTGATGGCCGTAGGCGCACAAGACCCGGTGCTGGGCCTGAGCGTGCTGAAGCAACTGCAAGCCACCATCAACGGCTGCGGTCAGCCCATGGTGCTGGAGCAGGGCGGCCACTTCGTGCAGGAGCACGGTCAGGCGATTGCGCAGCAGGCAGTGCAGCACTTTAAAGTGTGATGGTTTAACGCCAAACGCTATCAAGTTAATAGCTGCTTGCGCCCGTATATATTGGGCTAGAGGCCTAAATGATGCCTGAAATGAGCTTGAAAATGACTTTTTTTGGGGTTTTGGAGGGTTTGAAACGCTGACTGCGGTGATTTTCAGACCTGAAATAGCCGTTTTTAGGTATGAAAAGTGGCTTTTAACTAATGAATACGGGTGCAAGCAGCTCCTGAATGTATAGCGCTTGATACCGCGAATGGCGTGTGTGTGGCTTTGAATTGCGTCCAGACCTGATAGAGATGTCCCGCCAAACTCATCTGGCTCAGGCTATAGTCAAAACCGTGATTCGTAGCCAGATGCGGTGGGATTTGCAGGTAAATCGTGAAACAGTAAGAAGCCTGCAAACCCAACAGGCAAGCCATTTTCAGGAGATTTTGATGACCAAATTATGTTGTGGCGCTATTTTTGTGCCGCAGGTCTTGCGGTGTGCATTGAGTTAGGCATGGGTAAATATCATGCGCTACATACTTGAGCCAGATAATCGTAACTGTCCTGA
Organism: Polaromonas sp.; assembly: GCA_031414215.1. Classification (GTDB taxonomy): domain Bacteria; phylum Pseudomonadota; class Gammaproteobacteria; order Burkholderiales; family Burkholderiaceae_C; genus Polaromonas. The sequence continues at coordinate 14,341 of JANNVB010000050.1, forward strand.
TGAAGTACTGCTAGAAGACCTGCGTTTGACAGCATCTCGTCTCGGCAAAGACACGCTGACGAAAGCTGAATACAACGGAAACGGACGATTCTCCGCCGCAACTATGCAGAACCGCTTTGGTTCATGGAACTCAGCTCTTGAACTTGGCGGTCTGGTCATTGGCAAGCGGATGACTATTCCAAAGAATGAGCTTATGACTGATTTGATATCCGTTGCAAGCCGCCTTAAAACGTACACTCTTTCGGGTGCCGACTACTCGCCTCTTGGCAAATTTTCAGTCGCAACAATTCAACGAGCTTTTGGGTCATGGCCTGCTGCACTTGAAGCAACTGGGCTGAAAGTCTCTGAAAACTGGCACCCACGAACACCAGATGAAGAGTTGCTTAGCAACCTAGCCAAGGTCTGGGAGTCGCTTGGTCGCCAGCCAAAGAAATCAGATATGACGCAACCCGTATCTGCAATATCCGCACATTCGTATGTACGACGCTTTGGCTCATGGCGAGATGCCCTTGAGCATTTCGTCCTCTCAATGACGCAACCTGCCACCAGCAGCAATGAGTACGAATACACCTCAGCTCCAACAGAGCTGGTACCGCAGCCATCGAAGCACAAAACTCAGCGTGACCCATCGTGGAGGCTTCGTTTTCTTGTGAACCGCAGAGATCGATTCACATGCTGTGCATGTGGCAGGTCTCCAGCAAAGCATCTAGGCGTTGTTCTTCATGTCGATCACATCACTCCATGGAGCAAGGGTGGAGAAACCGTGCTCGAAAATCTTCAAACACTTTGCGATGTCTGCAATATTGGCAAAAGCGACTTATCCATGCACGGGGATGATGCCTAACGCGGACGTTAAAAATCACAATCCTCCCATGCTCACAGTCCAGCCCTGCGAAGTCCCGATGAACTCCTTCCTTCGCCCCTACAAAGACGGCTCAGGCTATGCAGACTGCTACTTTGCCCAAGTCCCGGGGATGATCACCCAAGCAGCATTCATCGAAGCCTTCTACACCTCACCACTCTTCAAGATTGAAAGAGCCCTGCTGCAAGTCCTGGCGTCAAAACCCGCAACCGACGCCGACGCCAAAGCGCTGGCCAGCGGCTCGGCAACCCGGTTTTCAGCTTGGCGGGTTGAGGCGCAGTCGCCGACAGAGCTGCTGCTGGCAGACTTTACCGGGCGCACGCGGTCTTGGCTCATGGCCACGCCTGCGCCGTTGACCAACGATGCACCCAGCACGCTGCTTTACTTTGGCTCTGCGGTTGTGCCGCTCGCAAGCCAGGGCGGGCAGGCACCGCGCATGGGCTGGGGCTTTCATGCGCTGCTGGGCTTCCATAGGCTTTACTCGCGGCTGTTGCTCAGCGCGGCTGGCAAACAATTCGCCGCGCTGAAACCGCAAGTAAACTGACCACACACCACACCGATCACTCCAAAGGAAACCCATGCATTACGTCCACATCATTGCCCTGCTGGCCATCGTCCAGTTCATTTACTTCAGCATTCTGGTCGGCAAAGCACGGGGCCAGTACGGCATCAAAGCGCCCGCCATGACAGGAAACGAGCACTTTGAGCGGGCTGTGCGGGTGCAGATGAACACGCTGGAGCAACTGGTTTGCTTTGTGCCGGCGCTGCTGTTGGCTGCTGTTTACTGGTCGCCGGTTTATGTGGCGGCTACTGGCGTGGTGTACCTGGTGGGCCGCACGCTTTACCAGCGCGCCTATGTGGCTGACCCGGCCAAGCGCGGCTTGGGTTTTTTGCTGACATTTTTGCCGACGACATTGCTCGTATTTGCGGGGCTGGTAGGCGCGGTTATGCGGTCTTTGGCTTAGTTTTAGCTGCGATTGGCTAAAAATGCTCCTGATTCAGGAGCTGCTTGCGCCCGTATTGATTGGGTTGCAGGGTTAATTCGTTCCTAAATCAGGCCCAAAAAGACTCAAAGTTCTGCCTGAAATGCGTTTAAAGCCGCAAATCCACAGTTTTTTGGCGAGATTCATAGCGAATGCCCAACCAGTGCGCGCCGCTTGCGTTGTCGGCCTCGTTTGCCAACCCTGACACGGCCAATGAGGATGGGAGGGTTTACATCGCTTTTGAGGCATTACTCGTGCAACAATGACTCATGAAACCAACGCTAACCTTATTTTTTGTAGTCCTAGTCGCACTCGTCACCGCTTGCGCTAACCCTGCAGTATCAACGGTGCAAGCAAAACCCCAATTGGAGTTTATCGATCTCGATGGTTTCGACCATTCGCTGAATGCCTCACTGCGCGCCAACTTGCCAACTGTCGATGTGGCCGTTTTGAATGCAACAACAGCAACTTCCATCCCGCCACGCCTTCAGGCCTGGTTGCAGTCGGTCGAATCGGGTGGTGGCAAAGTGACAGTCACGCCACCCAAGAGCAGCGTCGCGCCCAAAAGCCCTTTATTGCTACTCTCGCTGGTCAGTGGCATATGGAACACAACGCGCGCCACCAAGGCTATCGCCACCTATGACTTGCACAAGTCTGCCAATAAATACGATGCAGAGCTTTTGCTGAAAGTAGACGACAAAGGCGAGCGCCTGATTGACAGAATCATTTTTACAGAACGAAAAAAGTAGCAGTTTTGAACAAGCCGCCAGGCGCAGGGCAACGGCTGATGGCCCCAAGGTTGCCTTGATGACAAGTGACCGAGCTCCGGTCTGGCTGGGCTGCCTGCCGTCCGGCGGCAATTCTTGAATTTCTTTCTTCTTTCGCCTGGGCAGTCGATCCTAAACACCTTTCAAGCCAAGAAGTAGTTGGGCGCCACCGGGCGCACCGGGCTATCAGCCAGGAGCCAACTGTCGATATTGAAAACACGGTGTGTAGTCCAGCGGGCTGCGACATGTTTACCTGCGGTCAACTGGCGTTGTCCGGACGATTTCCCAGTTTTACAAAGCCCTAGCCAGATTTCACTTTGGCGGTAATAGCTTTCATACTATGAAATATCGCAATGCTGCACTGCAAAATAATTTCTCAATATAAGAAATTAAATTTCATATAGCGGATTTTAATCTTTAGATTATTGATTTTATTAATTAAAATAAATTGTCTTATATAAGACATAAGAGCTGAATAAGTCTTGTAGAAGACTTAGAATTTGTCATCGCAACGATTTCACTTTAGTTCTTTTTTATTTTTTAACCAGGAGTTCACCATGCCCCAAACCCTCAACGACCAATTGACCCGTGAGCAGCAGATCGCTGCGTAGAAAAAGACTGGGCCACCAACCCGCGCTGGAAGGGTATCAAGCGCGGTTACAGCGCGGCTGATGTGGTGCGCTTGCGCGGCTCCTTCCATATTGAGCACACGCTGGCTCGCCGTGGTGCTGAAAAGCTCTGGAATTTGGTCAATGATGAGCCGTATGTGAATTGCCTGGGTGCATTGACCGGCGGCCAAGCCATGCAGCAGGTCAAAGCAGGCGTTAAAGCCATTTACCTGTCGGGCTGGCAAGTTGCTGCCGACAACAACGGCTATGCAGCGATGTACCCTGACCAGTCGCTGTACCCAGTTGACTCGGTGCCAAAAGTGGTAGAGCGCATCAACAACACCTTCCGCCGTGCGGACGAAATCCAGCACTCCAAAGGCATTGACGCTGGCGACAAGGGCTACATCGACAACTTCGCGCCCATCGTGGCCGATGCTGAAGCCGGTTTTGGCGGCGTGCTGAACGCCTTTGAACTGATGAAAGCCATGATCAGTTCCGGCGCGGCTGGCGTTCACTTTGAAGACCAGTTGGCTTCGGTCAAAAAATGCGGCCACATGGGCGGCAAAGTGCTGGTGCCAACGGCTGAAGCCTGCCAAAAACTCATCGCTGCCCGCATGGCAGCTGACGTGTGCGGTGTGCCAACTTTGGTGATTGCCCGTACCGACGCAGAAGCAGCTGATTTGCTTACCAGCGACTACGACGAAAACGACAAGCCGTTCATCACCGGTGAGCGCACGGCTGAAGGCTTTTACAAAACCAAAAAGGGCATGGACCAAGCCATCAGCCGCGCCGTGGCTTATGCCCATTACGCCGACCTGGTGTGGTGCGAAACCGGCACGCCTGACCTGGAATTCGCCCGCAAATTTGCCGAAGCAGTGCACGCCGTTCACCCCGGAAAAATGCTGGCTTACAACTGCTCGCCATCGTTTAACTGGAAGAAAAACCTCGACAACGCCACCATTGCCAAGTTCCAGAAAGAACTCGGCGCGATGGGCTACAAGTACCAGTTCATCACACTGGCTGGCATCCATTCCATGTGGTATAACATGTTCGACTTGGCACAAGACTACGTCGCACGCGGCATGACGGCCTATGTTGAAAAAGTGCAAGAGCCAGAATTTGCAGCCCGCGACCGCGGCTACACCTTCGTGTCGCACCAGCAGGAAGTCGGTACCGGTTACTTTGATGAAGTGACCACCGTGATTCAAGGTGGCAAGTCCAGCGTCACTGCGCTAACCGGTTCGACTGAGGAAGAGCAGTTCCACTGATCTGACGATTGATTGATCAGCCCGGCCAGCCTTTACACAGGGTTGTCCGGGCTTTTTTATGAGCCAGATTTAGCGTAGAGTTGCACTTGTTACAAATCAACCGGAGCTTGCCATGTCGGATGCCACCACGAGTTTTAAGCGTGTGCCTTGCCCTGATTGCAACGGCACAGGCGAGTTGCGCTTTGACAGTGAAAACATCAATGAGAACTTTGAAGTTGAAAAGCAAACGGTGATCACCGAATGTCCGAGTTGCCATGGGCTGGGCTTTAAGCCGCCGGGTATCCCGTAGTCGATTAAAATCACGATACGCAACCCAATAATTAGCGCGGCACCTACCGCGCTTTTTCTTTTTCGCGCTTTTTGCTTAATCTGACTTAAGAACGACTTTTCAATGATTCAAATCACGCTCCCCGATGCTTCAAAACGTGAGTTTCAGCAAGCCATTACCGTGGCTGAAGTTGCCGCGTCGATTGGCGCTGGCTTGGCCAAAGCCGCATTGGGCGGTAAGGTCGATGGCAAAGTGGTTGATACCAGCTATTTGATTGAGAAAGACAGCGCATTGGCCATCATCACCGCCAAGGATGCCGACGGGCTGGAGATGATTCGCCACTCGACGGCTCACTTGCTTGCATATGCGGTGAAAGAACTCTTCCCGGATGCGCAAGTCACGATTGGCCCGGTGATTGAAAACGGCTTTTTCTATGACTTCTCGTACAAGCGCCCGTTCACGCCCGAAGATCTGGTGGCGATTGAAAAGCGCATGACTGAGCTGGCGGCCAAAGACGAACCTGTGACACGCCGTGTGCTGCCGCGCGACGAGGCGGTGGCGCATTTCAACAGCATTGGCGAAAAGTACAAGGCCGAGATCATTTCTAGCATTCCGGCTGGCGAAGACGTGTCTTTGTATCGCGAAGGCAATTTTGAAGACCTGTGCCGCGGCCCGCACGTGCCGAGCACAGGCAAGCTGAAATTCTTCAAACTCATGAAGCTGGCCGGTGCCTACTGGCGCGGCGACCACCGCAATGAAATGCTGCAGCGCGTGTACGGCACAGCCTGGGCCACCAAAGACGATTTGCAGCAATATTTAACGCAGCTTGAAGAAGCTGAAAAGCGCGACCACCGCAAGCTGGGTAAAGAGCTGGACTTGTTTCACATTGACGACCACGCACCGGGTTTGGTGTTTTGGCACCCCAAGGGCTGGACGCTCTGGCAGGGCGTTGAGCAGTACATGCGCAAGGTCTATCAGGACAACGGCTACCAGGAAGTCAAGGGCCCGCAGGTCATCGACAAAACGCTGTGGGAAAAAACTGGCCACTGGGACAAGTACCGTGACAACATGTTCACTACCGAGAGCGAAAAGCGTGAATACGCGTTGAAGCCGATGAACTGCCCTGGTCACATTTTGATTTTCAAACAAGGCATCAAAAGCTACCGTGACTTGCCGCTGCGCTACGGCGAATTTGGCCAGTGCCACCGCAACGAGCCTTCGGGCGGCTTGCACGGCATCATGCGCGTGCGTGGCTTTACGCAGGATGACGGCCATATTTTTTGCACCGAAGAGCAAATTTTGAAAGAGTGCGTTGACTACACCACGCTGCTGCAAAAGGTCTACACCGACTTTGGCTTTAAAAACATCATCTATAAAGTCGCCACGCGGCCTGAGGCACGTATTGGCTCAGACGAAAGCTGGGACAAGGCCGAGCACGCGCTGATGGAAAGCCTGCGGGCATCGGGCTGTGAATTTGAAATTTCTCCGGGCGATGGCGCTTTTTACGGCCCCAAGATTGAATACACCCTGAAAGACGCGATTGGCCGCCAATGGCAGTGCGGAACCATGCAGGTTGATTTTTCGATGCCTGAGCGGCTGGATGCGGAGTATGTGGGCGAAGACGGCGCTCGGCATCGGCCAGTCATGCTGCACCGCGCTATCGTCGGCAGCCTGGAGCGTTTTATCGGGATTTTGATCGAAGAACACGCTGGCGCACTGCCGACCTGGCTGGCGCCGATGCAGGTTTCAGTGCTCAATATCACCGATTCTCAGGCCGAATATGCCCGGGAAGTTGCTAAAACGCTGCAAAATCAAGGGCTTAGGGTCAACTTAGACCTGCGCAATGAGAAAATTACGTATAAAATACGAGAGCATTCGATGCAAAAGCTGCCGTACATCTTGGTCGTAGGAGACAAAGAGATGGCAGCCGGAGCCGTTGCAGTGCGCGCCCGGGGAAACAAAGACCTCGGTGTGATGCCTCTTGAAGCGTTTGCCAAGCAAATAGCCTCAGACATCACGCAAAAAGCTTAATTTTACCGTTTTTAATGATGAAATATGCTTTTTACCCAATGGATACGGGCGCAAGCAGCTATAGCTTTTATAGCAGAATTTAAAGGACATTGACCATCGCTACTGAATTTCGTGACCGCCGCCAACGCGAAGAACGCAAGCACCGCTTGAACCGTGAAATCATGGCCCCTGAAGTACGACTTTCGGGTCCCGACAATGAGCCACTAGGCGTTGTCACCATCATGGAAGCGCTCCGATTAGCCGGAGAAGCCGACGTAGACCTGGTAGAAATCTCGCCGACGGCTGTGCCGCCGGTTTGCAGATTGATGGACTACGGCAAGTTCAAGTACGCAGAGCAGAAAAAAGCGGCAGAAGCGAAATCGAAGCAAAAAGTCATTGAGATCAAAGAGATCAAGTTTCGCCCAGGCACCGACGACGGTGACTACAACATCAAAGTGCGCAATATCAAGCGCTTTCTGGATGAAGGCGACAAATGCAAGATCACGCTGCGCTTTCGGGGCCGCGAGATCACGCACCAGGAACTGGGCTTGGCCCTGCTGGCGCGTATTCGGGATGAGTTGGCAGATTTGATAGTGGTGGAGCAGTTTCCCAAGCTGGAAGGCAGGCAGATGGTCATGATGATCGCGCCGGGCCGTAAAAAGCCGGGTGGCAAAGTGCTGGTGGAAGCGCCAGCAGCCGCTTCAGTTTAGAAAAAGGGCTGCCGAAAGGCAATCCTGCACAACCAGATGAAAGTCTGGTTTTGCGAAACTAGAGAGGTAAAACTTTCTAAACAAGTGTCTCGGGGCCATCAAGGTTGCAAAGAGTTTGCAAACGCCTCACGAGCACAAAATAAAAGGAGCAGAAATGCCCAAAATGAAGACCAAGAGCGGCGCTAAAAAGCGTTTCCGCGTTCGTCCAGGTGGCACCGTTAAGCGCGGTCAAGCCTTCAAACGTCACATCCTGACCAAGAAGACCACCAAAAACAAACGTCACCTGCGTGGATCAACAGCTGTTCATGAGACCAATATGGGTCACATGGCGCAGATGTTGCCAGGCCGTGGTATTTAATTTAACGACGAACAAGGAGTAATCACATGCCTC
>JANNVB010000051.1:0-37332 GCA_031414215.1 Polaromonas sp.
GCCGTTTGTCCTCGCGGGTCACTGTGAAGTGGTCCCAGACTGCATCACATCCAACAAAGTCAAGCCCGTGATTCTTGATGTTCAGTTTGCGCTTTGGTTCGTCCCATGTGAGCATATTTAATTGTATCTACAAAATAAAAAACCCGCAAGGAGAGATTTAACGTTGAAGGCCACCAGCAAGCAGCATACGCCGCGTAGCGGCAACTTGATGCTGCTTGTCTGTGTGGGCCGAAATGTTAGACCTTGTGGTCATGAACAACCAGCTACTGGACATGGCCCACCCTCGCAGCTTGGGCGTACTGCCTCAGCTCTGGAGCCCGGGTGTCCGCATTGAGGAGAAATCCGTCAACAATTCTTTCTACCCGCTCAGGATAGGAGGAAAAAATGTGCCCAAGCCCATGCAGCCCGCTCTCGACACAGGCGCGGTTCGAAGACCGCAGGGAATTCTCGAGCACATCACAGACGGCACTGTAAAACACCGCACGGTTTTGACTCCGCTCCCAGAACGACAGCGGCGAAACGTCCCAAAGCATGTAGCAGATGTAATTCAGGGCATTTCCTCCCGGCTCGCCAATATGTCCGAGTACCGGCTCGCAGCGGCGCTCAAAGATTTCCGAGTAGACGTGCTTCAAAGAGCCAATTGCTCTCAACCGCAGGTCCGTTGGCACGTCCTCAGACATGAGGGCAAACACAACATCTGACGCAACGTTCTCAAGAATGTATGAGAGCCCAAATCGAAGTTGATCGTTCGAGTACGACGAGAGATCGCGAGCACAGTTCTCGAACGTACACGCTACAAGCTCCACCAACTCACTCTGTTCGGCTTCGAACGGCTCCAGCTCATCCTCATCGAAGTACCAGCCGTTGGCAGTTGCGGGCCGATCGAATACGTACTTCAGCCAATCGATATATCGCGAATGCATAGCAAGGTCTAACGTTGGAGGCCAAGCGGCGCCGAAGGCGATCGCCTCTGGGCCGACCAGTTAAAGATCATTGCTCACTTACTCCCAAATATAGTGCAACGACCACGGCAACAAGTAGGAACAAGATTCCAGCGCCAGCTAGCCAAGCCGCGTACTGAGCAAACGCACCACTGGCGGCGAGAGCGTTAAACGCAGACGTCCAAGTTTCTGGGTTTCCCACAGTATTTCTGATCGCCATCAAAGCCAAGGCGAGCGCGACAACGCCCAGCCCAGTCAACCAGTTTCGCAGCGCGCGCATTCGGTCTACGCGAGCAATTCGCCGAACTTGATGGTTCAAAGAAGTAGGCATCGGTGAGCTTTAACGTAAAAATGACCGGGCCACCAACACAAGCGGCGGAGCCGCCTCCTGCTGTTGTGGGTCCGTGTCGATTGACAAGTTAGCCTGGTTGCCGACGAGCATGCGGTTCATGGCGACGCCCGCCGCCGCAAGGCGTTTCCGCGAATATACGACGCCCCGACCGCGAGGCCTGCAACACCAAACAGCGCCCACAGGGCACTAATCAGCGGAACGCCGCCTGCGGCGTGCAGCGCGTTCCACAGTTGGCAGCCGAGCACGCGGCGCGATCGGGTGCAATCGGCGGGGAAAGCGATTGTGCCATTAGCAGCGAGAAAGGCCAGGTGCAGGAGACCGATACTCAATGCCACAAAAAGCAGCCCGAGCAGTGCCCCGCGAACCCGACGCGGAAAGTGCATCGACCAAGTCAGGGCCGTCAGCGCAAGAAAGAACAATGCGCCTACCGGCCGGCCCCAGCTCCAGTCGCCTCCGAATAGAACGACAAGCGCCAGTATCAGCAGCAACGCCGACAACAGCAGCTTCACAGTGAACATAAACCCGGCACCTATGCCCATGCGCTACTCCCCCCGGTGCGGGACGCCTTGCTCGGTGCGCGAGGCTCTGCCACTTGAAGGCTAACGTTGGAGGCAACCAGGCCACAACAAATGCGGCGGAGCCGCCACCTGATGTTGTGGGTCTGTGTTGGCCGACCGGTTAAGTGGCATCTGCATTCCTCACACGAACAATTCCCACAAAGTTGGCTCCATACAAAGAAACACGACGTAGGTGGCGCGACGAGACCAGAGCATACCCGGTGGCACGGCGCAGCTGTGCCAAATGCCCGTCCTTCAGCGATAAGTGCTGCGGCCGCAGAGGCTTTGAGAACCATCCTTTGAAAGCGCGGATAACTGAAGTATGCCGAGAACGGTGCACGAAACTTCCGAACCCTGTATTTGAATCTGGAAAACGTGGCCGTGAACGTCCTATGTACCGCACGCCAACAGCTCGCTGAAAAGGAGTCTGCAAAGCATATGACTGCCCGTCCTCACGCCAAATGCGGGGGTCTTGGAATGACCGTGGGCCGCTAAGCAACCATAGACCGAATTGACGACGCATCTGTTGCAACTTAACGTAAAAATGACCGGCCCACAACAACTTGCGGCGACGCCGCCTTCTGCTGTTGTGGGTCCGTGTCGATTGAAAAGTTAAGGCTGCTCACCACAAATCGCTGCCTCCTCACCAAACTCAAGTTCCGCCGCCGTACGCACCAGGCCAGGGTAGGCAAACCAATATTGTCTCCGCACCGCATCTTTCACAAATGCCACTCCGAAGTCTTCGGCAAAATGCCTCTCCTCCCAGGGAGCCAGCCGATCACGATCTATACGCAGCAGCGCCTTCCGATGCTTGGTCATCAAGCGATGAAACTTTCCCGTCGTAGTGATTCCAAATCGAGCAAGCTCGGGGACTAACTCGTCAAACGACCCATCCCCGTAGTCATTTCGCCGCGGAAAGATGCCGCGCATGATCGTGTGAATAGCCGCGCCTGAGAGGGGACGCCTTGCAACTCGAGCGCGCGCAGATAGCCTATGCATTGCGAGCCTTAACGTAATGTATACCGCAAGACCTGCGGTATAAAAATGGCGCTGCAACATGATCTGGGCATAAAAATCTCCTTAAACTGGCTTGCCTATTGGGTTTCGAGATCATATACTGTAATTTTATACAGGTATAAAGAATCATGAAACCCCGCAACCCGCCTTTGCAATCTTTCCGCTTGCTTGACCAGGTCAGGGAGCGAATTCGTTACCTTCACTATAGCCTGAGTACTGAAAAAACATACCTCTACTGGACTAGGAATGCTACGCATAACCCCATGCAAGGTGCGTAGCGCAGGATTGGGCGATCTGCTGCGTTGCTTTTCTTGCCAATAGCTGTGCTATTGGACTGCGAAATGCGCCTTGCAGCTCATCCCAACCTGCACTGCGCCCACTTGCAGCGGGATATGCAAAGCATCCCAGGTTTTTACGTTCGTTGGCATGGCCGCAATGGCACGATGACGCATCCGCGCGACATGGGGGCCAAGCAGGTTGAGGCTTTTTTAACCATGTTGGCGACTGAACGCAAAGTCTCTGCGTCCACCCACAACCAGGCCTTGAGTGCGATGCTGTTTTTATATCGTGAGGTGCTGGAAGAAGACCTGCCTTGGTTGACCGACATCAATCGGCCTGCCCAGGTGCGCCGCATTCCGTCGGTTTTAACCAAAGATGAGGTTGCGGGCCTGCTGGCCGCGATGGACGGTGTCACTGCTTTGCTGGCGCGCTTGTTATACGGCACGGGTATGAGGCTGATGGAGGGCATGCGTTTGCGGGTCAAAGATGTTGACTTTGACAGGCACGTCATCATTGTTCGGGAGGCCAAGGGTAACAAAGACCGTGTAGTTATGCTGCCGCGTTCGTTGGCTCCGGCGCTACGCCAGCAGATGATGGCTGCCCGCGCGCTTTGGCAAGCTGATCGCCAAGCGCAGCGCGCCGGCGTGCAGGTGCCAGATGCGCTGGAGGTGAAATACCCGCGCCTTGGGCAAACTTGGGGTTGGTGCTGGCTGTTCCCCTCGCCTACTTTGTCAGTTGACCCGCGCAGCGGCATTGAGCGGCGGCATCATTTATTTGAGGAGCGGCTGCAACGCGCTTTGAAGCTGGCCGTGCCGCTGGCGCAGATCGTCAAGCCCGTTTCGGTGCACACCCTGCGCCACAGCTTTGCCACGCATTTGCTGCAATCGGGCACAGACATTCGCACGGTGCAAGAGCTGCTGGGCCACAGCGATGTGAGCACGACGATGATTTACACGCATGTGCTGAAGGTGGCGGCTGGGGGCACGGCCAGCCCGCTGGATGCGTTGGCGGCTTAGTCTGCCATCGACTAATTCGCTATTAATTCAGGAGCTGCTTGCGCCCGTATTCATTAGGCTTTAGCCCTATTTGATACCTTTTTTAAGGTGTTTTTCAGGTAAAATCAGGCTCAAAGCTGTTTTTGAACGCTCTTTGCCGTCGCCCCTACACTCTTACCCTATGACTTCTGAACGCGCCAAAGCCAAAAGCCCCAAATCCCTCTCTGGCCTGCTGCCATTTTTACGGCCTTACAAGGGGCGCATTGCACTGGCGGGGTTTTTCCTGGTGATGGCGGCGGTGTCGACACTGGTTTTCCCCCTGGCGCTGCGCAGTTTGATTGATGGCGGGCTGGTCAATGCCGACACCAGTGCAGCTGGCAAGGGCGAGCAGTTGATGGCGCTGCGTACCCACTTTTTTGAACTGTTCGCCGTCGCAGCAGCACTAGGCCTGTTTTCAGCCGGGCGGTTTTACATGGTGAGCTGGCTGGGCGAGCGCGTCACGGCTGACCTGCGCAATGCGGTGTACGGCCATGTGCTCAAGCAAAGCCCGCAGTTTTTTGAAACCACCCAAACTGGCGAAGTGCTGAGCCGCTTGACGGGCGACACCACCCTGGTACAAACCGTGGTTGGCTCCAGCTTGAGCATGGGGCTACGCAACCTGGTGATGGGCGTTGGCGCGATTGGCATGCTGGTCTACACCAACCCCTACCTGATGCTGCAAATTGGTGGCGCACTGGTGTTGATTGTGGCGCCGACCGTGATCTTTGGCAGACGGGTGCGCAAGCTGTCGCGCGCCAGCCAGGACCGTGTGGCTGACTCCAGCGCCATTGCGGCTGAGGTGCTCAATGCCATTCCGATTGTGCAGAGCTATGCGGCAGAAGGCCGCGAGGCCGAGCGCTTTAACAACTCGTCAACCAACGCCTTCAATGTGGCGATTCGCCGCTCAAGGGCACGTACCGTGCTGGTCGCCTTCATCATCATCGCGACGTCCGCAGCACTGCTTTGGGGCCTGTACCAGGGCACACAAGCCGTGATGAGCGGTGCTATTACAGCAGGCCATTTGGGGCAAACCGTTGTTTACGTCATCATCTTAGCCAGCGCCTCGGCTGTGCTGGGTGAAACCTATGGCGACTTGCTACGCGCCGCGGGCGCGACCGAGCGACTGATGGAGCTGTTAGAGACCAACTCGCCCATCGCATCACCCGCCCACCCGACGCCAGCACCTGTTATCCGGTCTGGCAGTGCGGTTGAATTTGAATCCATCAACTTCAACTACCCGTCCAGGCCCCTGATAAACGCGTTGAGCGATTTCAGCATGCGCGTCGCACCCGGCGAAACGGTGGCGATTGTGGGCCCGAGCGGCGCTGGCAAAAGTACGGTGTTTCAGTTGTTGTTGCGGTTTTATGACCCACAATCTGGCCTCATCACACTTGATGGCGTGGTGACCAAGGACATGTCACTCAATGATTTGCGCCAGCGCATCGGCATCGTGCCCCAGGATGCTGTGATTTTCTCGACCAGCGCGCTCGAAAATATTCGTTACGGCAAGCCGGGTGCGACGGACGATGAGGTCAAAGCGGCATCCAAAGCCGCCTTTGCTGACGAGTTCATCAGCGCCCTGCCCGAAGGCTACGACACATTTTTAGGCGAACGCGGCGTGCGCCTGTCAGGCGGGCAGCGCCAGCGCATTGCGATTGCGCGTGCGATGCTGAAAAACTCGCCGCTGTTGTTGCTGGACGAGGCCACCAGCGCGCTCGATGCTGAAAGTGAGCGCATGGTGCAAGCCGCACTGGAGTCCGCCATGAAAGACCGCACCACGCTGGTTGTGGCGCACCGCCTGGCCACGGTGCAACAGGCTGACCGCATTTTGGTGCTGGACCACGGCAAGCTGGTTGAGCAAGGCACACACGCCGAGCTTGTAGCCAAGGGCGGTGTGTATGCGCGGCTGGCGGCTTTGCAGTTCACCAGTTGACGCAATGCCATGACTATGCATTTTTTGCATAGATTCAGATAAAGCTGGCCTTGGACAATTCACAAGCAAGCTTCTAAAGTTCGGGTTGGTTCACAAAATATCCAACCTGGAGTTTTTAATGTCACAAGCATCCGCCCCCGCAGCAGTTGTCGATCACAGCGCGCATCCCCTGCCCTCCTATTTAGATACCAGCAACCTCGGCCCCTGGGGCAATTACCTGCAGCAGGTTGACCGCGTCATTCCGCACTTGGGCAACCTGGCACGCTGGGCTGAGACTCTCAAGCGCCCCAAGCGCATTTTGATTGTGGACGTGCCGATTCATATGGACGACGGCACGGTGGCGCACTTTGAAGGCTACCGCGTGCAGCACAACGTGTCGCGCGGCCCCGGCAAAGGCGGCGTGCGTTTTCACCAGGACGTGACACTGTCTGAAGTCATGGCCTTGTCGGCCTGGATGTCGGTCAAGAACGCAGCGGTAAACGTGCCGTACGGCGGCGCCAAAGGCGGTATTCGGGTGGACCCGAAAAAGCTCTCACGCGGCGAGCTGGAGCGCATGACACGCCGCTACACCAGCGAGATCGGCATCATCATTGGCCCAAACAAGGACATCCCTGCGCCTGACGTCAACACCAACGAGCAAATCATGGCCTGGATGATGGACACCTACTCCATGAACACAGGCTCTACCGCGACGGGCGTGGTCACAGGTAAACCCGTCGATTTGGGCGGCTCACTCGGCCGGCGCGAGGCCACCGGGCGCGGTGTGTTTACCGTGGGCTGTGAAGCCGCACAACACATTGGCCTGGAGATCAAAGGCGCACGCCTTGCTGTACAGGGCTTCGGCAACGTGGGGGGCGTGGCGGGCAAGTTGTTTGCTGAAGCTGGCGCAAAGGTTGTGGCGGTGCAAGACCACAGCGGCACGATTTACAAAGAAGCGGGTTTGAACGTGCCCGCCCTGCTGCAGCATGTGGCCGAACACGGCGGTGTCGGCGGCTACGCGGGCGCTGAAGTACTGGCTAACGACAGCTTCTGGGACGTGGAATGCGACATTTTGATACCTGCCGCGCTAGAGCAGCAGATCACCGCTGCCAACGCTCACCGCATCAAGGCGCGCATGGTGATTGAAGGCGCGAACGGCCCAACCACCCCTGCCGCTGACGACATTTTGCAGTCGCGCAATATTTTGGTGCTGCCAGACGTGATCGCTAACGCGGGCGGCGTGACGGTCAGCTACTTTGAATGGGTACAGGATTTTTCAAGCTTCTTTTGGGATGAAGAAGAGATCAACGCCCGCCTGGTCAAAATCATGAAGCACGCCTTTGCGGGCGTGTGGGACATGGCACAAGACCGTAAAGTCAGTCTGCGCACCGCTACCTTCATCGTGGCCTGCAAACGGATTTTGCACACCCGCGAGTTGCGCGGTTTGTATCCTTGATGGTTTGGTAGCTTTCAATCTCTGAAAAGCGTATGAATTACGCTTTTCAGGTATCAAATCAGGCTTTAGCCCAATGAATACGGGCGCAAGCAGCTACTTATTTAGTAGCATCTAAGAACCTTATTGAAGCGTTTCCTTCAGGGCGGCAGGCATCGGCAAAGCCATCACATCAATGCCTTCTTCGATCAATTCAACCGCTTCACGCTGCGTGGCTTGGCCGCGAATGCTGCGTGGCTCGGCGTCGCCGTAGTGCATGGCTCTGGCCTGATTGGCAAAACGGTCGCCGACGTCGTCGGTGTTGGCCAACACATGGCGCACTGCGTTTAAGAAAGCGGCTTGCTGCTCTGGGCTGGAGCTGGCTTGAGGGAGTTGATCGGCCTGTGTACTCAAACTTGTCGATGGCTCTGCATCTGTAACGGCTGCCGGGCTAGAGGGTGCGGATGCGCTGGCCTGCTCAGGTGCTGCACTGGGCGGACTGTGGCCGCCAAAATTAAGCCGAGGTGCGCTGGGCATTTTGACCACCGCCTTGTCAGCGCACATCGGGCATTCAACCAAACCACGTGCCAGTTGTGACTGAAAATCGTCCTCAGAACCAAACCAGCCTTCAAATGAATGCTGCTGGCCGCATTGAAGATTCAGGACTTTCATGACACAGTGTGAGCCAAGGCTTAGCTCGGCATCAGGCTAGCTGCCCAGAGTTTTGACGATGCTGCTGATGGACTGTGTACACAGCGTCATCAAGCCGCCGGGCATGATGCCCAGAACCAAAATCAGCGCACCATTGATGGTCAACACCACTCTGGCATCAGCTGGCGCTGTGATGGGCTGCACCGGGCTGAGCGGGGCATCGAAATACATCACTTTGACGATGCGCAGGTAGTAAAACGCACCTACCAGCGACATCAGCACCGCAAACACGGCCAGCACCAGGTAGCTGGTTTGCTGCGACGAAATAAGCGCCTGCAAGACAGACAGCTTGGCATAAAAACCAACCAGTGGTGGCAAGCCTGCCAGGGAGAACATCACGACCGCCATGACACCGGCATACAGCGGGCTGCGCTGATTGAGGCCTGCAAAGTCGGTAATTTCTTCAGACTCGTGCCCCGCGCGCGCCAGCAGCATGATGACGCCGAAAGCCGCGAGCGTGGTCAGCACATAAGTGATGGCATAAAACATGGCTGCGCTGTAGGCCGATTCAGCATTGAGCTGGTTGCCATTGACCACACCTGACAGCAAGCCGAGCAACAAAAAGCCCATTTGCGAAATGGTGGAAAACGCCAGCATGCGCTTGAGGTTGGTTTGCGCAATAGCGGCCAAATTGCCCACCAGAAGCGAACCAATCGCCATCACAGCCAGCATTTGCTGCCAGTCAAAAGCCAGCGGTAACAAACCTTCAACCAAGAGACGCAGGCAAATGGCAAAGGCGGCCAACTGCGGTGCGCCGCCGATCAGCAACGTGACAGCCGTAGGCGCGCCCTGGTAAACGTCGGGCAGCCACATGTGAAATGGGACTGCACCTAACTTGAAAGCAAGGCCAGCGACGATGAACACCAAGCCAAACACGAGCACCTGGTGCTTGACCTGCCTGCTGGCAATCGCGTTGAAGACCTCATTCAAATCAAGCGAGCCGGTTGCACCGTAGAGCATCGACAGCCCGTAAAGCAAAAAGCCGGATGCCAATGCGCCCAACACAAAATACTTCATGGCGGCTTCAGTGGCCACAGCGTTGTCCCGCCGCAAAGCCACCAGCGCGTAGCTGCACAACGTGAGCAACTCCAGGCCCATGTAAATGACCAAAAAGTTGTGACCGGAAATCATCACAAACATGCCCAGCAGCGCAAACAAACTGAGTGTGAAAAACTCACCGCCGCGCAGCATGTCACGGTCATACGCATAAGGCCTGCCGTAGACCAGCGACACCATCAGCGCAATGCATGAAAAGCACTTGAGCCAACTGCCCATCGGGTCCACCACCACCATGTTGCCAAAGCCGTAAAAGGTTTGACCACCGACTGCATATGCGGCCTCAAGTGCGGCCACCACGCCCAGCGTGACCAAAGTCAACACATAGGTCAACGTGCGCATGGGGGACTTGACCCACAAGTCCACCAGCAAAATAACGCAGCCCATCACGAGCAAAATAATCTCGGGGTAAACCGCGATCCAGGAGAGTTTGTCAATCATTGCTGAATTCTTTTGCGGTTAGTTCAGTTTGGACTTGGCGACATGCACCAGCAAGTCAGCAACCGTCGTGTTCATCACATCGGTAAACGGCTTGGGGTACAGGCCCATGTAGAGCGTGGCAATGGCCAGTAACGCCAGCATTAAAAACTCTCTGGCGTTGATATCGGTCAGGTTCTTTACGTCATCGTTGACCACGGGGCCCAGGTACACACGTTTGTACATCCACAGCGTGTAAGCAGCACCAAAAATCAGCGCGGTGGCCGAGGCAAAGCCAATCCAGAAATTGAACTTGACGGCGCCCAAAATCACCATCCATTCGCCCACAAAACCAGCCGTGGCGGGTAAGCCGCAATTGGCCATGGCAAAGAACAAGGCGAACGCTGCAAACTTGGGCATGGTACTGACCACGCCGCCGTAGCTTGAAATCTCACGCGAATGCACCCTGTCGTACAGCACACCAATGCACAAGAACATCGCACCCGACACAAAGCCGTGCGCAAGCATTTGCACAATGCCGCCCGACACACCGAGGTCGTTGAAGATAAAAAAGCCGAGGGTGACAAAACCCATGTGCGCGATAGATGAATAAGCCACCAGCTTTTTCATGTCTTGCTGCACCAACGCCACCAAGCCAACGTAAATGACCGCTGTGAGCGACAAGGCGATCATCAGCCAGGCCCATTCGCGCGACGCATCAGGGGCTATCGGCATCGAAAAGCGCAAGAAACCGTAGGCACCCAGTTTGAGCATGATGGCTGCCAGCACAGCCGAGCCACCCGTGGGCGCTTCAACGTGTACATCAGGCAGCCAGGTGTGTACTGGCCACATCGGCACCTTGACTGCAAATGCGGCAAAAAATGCGAAGAAGAGCAGCGTTTGAATGGTGGTACCCAGTGGCAAGGTGTGCCAGGTCAAAATATCAAAGCTACCGCCAGATTTGTTGTACAGGAAAATCAAGGCCACCAGCATCAACAGTGAGCCCAACAGCGTGTACAAAAAGAACTTGAAAGCCGCGTAAATCTTGTTTGGCCCACCCCAGATGCCGATGATGAGGTACATCGGGATTAGCGTGGCCTCAAAAAATACATAAAACAGCAGGCCATCAAGCGCCGTGAACACGCCAATCATCAAGCCACTCAAAATTAAAAACGCCGCCATGTACTGGTTGACGCGTGTCGTGATGGACTCCCAGCTGGCAATGATGACCACCACGTTGATGAACGCTGTGAGCAGCACAAACCAGAGCGAAATACCATCGGCACCGATGTAGTAGTTGACGTTAAAGCGGGCAATCCAGCTGCCCTTTTCAACGAACTGCATGGCTGATGTGCCGAGCTTGAAGCCTTCGTACAAAGGCAGTGTGACCAAGAAGCTGACAACCGCGCCGATCAAGGCAAACCATCGCACGGTGCGCGCTTGGTCATCACGCCCCAGGGCTAACAGCACGACACCAAAAAATATTGGTGTCCAAATTGCAAGACTAAGCAAACCCATTGAAATTATTCCTGCTTCTTTTTGTTGTTTATCTGTTCAGCCAGACGAAGTACGTCATGAGCACAAACACACCAAGGATCATGCCAAAAGCGTAGTGGTAAATAAAGCCTGATTGCAAGCGACGCACGATGCTGGACACCCAACCCACCACTTTCCACGAACCATTGACCAGCGCGCCATCGATGAGCTTTTGGTCACCATATTTCCACAAGCCCATACCGAGCATACGCGTGCCACGTGCCAGCACGTTTTCATTGAACCAGTCGAGGTAATACTTGTTGTCAAGCAGCGTGTAGACAGGTTGAAACATGCGTTTAATGGCGGTAGGCAATGCGGGGTTGCGCATGTACATGTACCAAGCCGTGACCACACCCGCAAGTGCCAGCCAGAAAGGCGCAGTCGTCAAACCATGCAGCGCCATCTGTACTGGGCCGTGAAACAGTTTGGCCAACTCTTCCATGGCGGGGTGCTTTTCAAGGTTAACGCTAATCACATCTTTGAAAAAATCACCAAACAGCATGGGCTGTATGGTCATAAAACCAATCACGACCGATGGAATTGCCAGCAATACCAAGGGCACCGTCACCACCCAAGACGATTCATGGGGCTTGTGGTGATGATCATCATGCGCACCATGGTGGTCATCGTGATGCGCATCGGGGTTTTGGTCATAGCGCTCTTTGCCGTGAAAGACCAAAAAGTACAACCGGAAAGAATAAAACGCGGTGATAAACACGCCGGCCAGCACTGCAAAGTACGCAAAACCAGAGCCTGCCAGTGTGCTTTCATGCACCGCTTCAATGATGCTGTCTTTGGAGTAAAAGCCAGAGAACAACGGTGTGCCAATCAATGCCAATGAGCCGAGTAAAAAAGTGATCCACGTGATCGGCATGTATTTACGCACACCGCCCATCCAGCGAATGTCCTGGTTGTGATGCATACCCAAAATGACCGAACCCGCTGCCAAAAATAGCAAGGCCTTGAAGAATGCGTGCGTCATCAAATGAAAGACGGCGACTGAATAAGCTGATGCGCCCAACGCGACCGTCATATAACCGAGCTGCGACAAGGTTGAATAAGCCACCACGCGCTTGATGTCGTTTTGAATGATGCCCAAAAAACCCATGAACAGCGCAGTAATGCCGCCAATCACCATGATGAAACTCAAGGCCGTGTCACTGAGCTCAAACAGCGGAGACATCCGCGCGACCATGAAAATGCCAGCGGTGACCATCGTTGCAGCGTGGATCAATGCCGAAATTGGTGTGGGGCCTTCCATCGAGTCAGGCAACCACACATGCAAAGGAAATTGAGCCGACTTGCCCATCGCGCCAATGAACAGGCAAATGCAAATCACGGTGATCAACATCCAGCTGGTGCCCGGCAAGGTCAGTTTGGCGAGCTCATCGCCCTTGGCGAAGGCTTCGCCGTAGTTCAAGGTGCCTGCGTAAGCCGCAATCAGCCCAATTCCTAAAATGAATCCGAAGTCACCTACACGGTTGACGAGAAACGCTTTCATATTGGCATGCGTTGCGCTTGGCTTGTTGTAGTAAAAACCAATCAACAAATACGACACCAAGCCCACGGCTTCCCAGCCGAAGAAAAGTTGCAGCATGTTGTTGCTCATCACCAGCATCAACATGGCAAAAGTGAACAGCGAGATGTAGCCAAAAAAGCGGTTGTAGCCCTCTTCTTCTTCCATATAGCCAATGGTGTAGATGTGCACCATGAGCGAGACAAAGGTCACCACGCACATCATCATGGCACTCAAGCCATCAATCAAAAACCCAACTTCCATCTTCAAACCACCCACAACCATCCAGGTGTAGAGGGTTTCATTGAAACGCGCACCGTCCACGGCCACGCTTTTGAGTGTCATCGCCGACAAAATAAAGGCCAACAACACGCCCAGAATCGTCAGCGTGTGCGACAGGCGGCGACCCAGCCAGTTGCCACCAAAAGCGGTACCAAAAACACCAGCGAGCACCGCACCGGCCAACGGCAACAACGGAACGGCCAGCAGGGTTGATGCGGAAAGGGTTTGACTCATTTTTTAACTGCCCGTAGGGCCGCCCCAAGGGCGGTTAGCCACCCTCGGGGGGCAGTGAATACACGAAGTGAAGAACGTGGGGGCTTCATTGTTAACCCTTGAGCGTGTTGAGTTCGTCAACGTTGATGCTGGATTTATTTCGGAACAGCAAGACGAGAATGGCCAAACCAATGGCAGATTCAGCCGCAGCAACTGTCAGAATAAAAAACACAAAAATCTGACCTGCCATGTCGTTCAGGTAATACGAGAAGGCGACAAAATTCATGTTGACGGCCAGCAGCATCAGCTCAATGGCCATCAGCAAAATGATGAGGTTTTTGCGGTTCAGGAAAATGCCGATGACAGACAACGCAAAAAGCATCGCACCCAGCGAGAGAAAGTGTCCAAGCGTTAGTGTCATGCCTTTTTCTCCTCAACCACAGGTGCTACAGATTCAGGCATCACAGATTTCATTTTGACCAACCGCACACGGTCTGCCCGTTTGACTCTGACCTGTTCAGACGGATTTTGTGATTTCGAGTCTTTGCGTTCCCGCAAAGTCAAAGCGATGGCAGCGATGATGGCGACCAGCAAGATAACGGCGGCGATTTCTAACGGGTAAATGTATTCAGAGTACAGAACCTTGCCAAGCTCTTTGGTGTTGGAGACCTGCGCCCCAATTTGGCCCACTGCATTGGCTGCCTTGGGCGGTTCACGAAACCCGCCCATCAGCACATAAGACATTTCAAGCGCAATGATGGCCCCTACCGTACCGGCCAAAGGAAAGTGTTTCCAGAAACCTTGACGCATGCTGTCAATGTTGATGTCAAGCATCATCACCACAAACAAAAACAGCACCATCACCGCGCCAACGTAGACCAACACCAGCGTGATGGCCAGAAATTCAGCTTTAAGCAATATCCAGATAGCGGCAGCCTGGAAAAAAGCCAGCACGAGATAGAGCGCGGCATGAACCGGGTTGCGTGCGGTAATCACCTTGAATGCAGCGAACAGCATCAGTGCGGCGAAGACATAAAAAAGACCTGTTTTAGCGTCCATGTTGTTCTGGGTACTTTCTGGATTCAGCGATTAGGGCAATGGCCTATCGAAACTTGGCGTCTGCAGCGCGGCTAGCTGCGATTTCAGTTTCATAGCGGTCACCCACAGCCAGCAGCATGTCTTTGGTGAAGTACAAGTCGCCACGCTTTTCGCCGTGGTATTCAAAAATATGTGTTTCAACAATCGAGTCGACCGGGCAGCTTTCTTCACAAAAGCCGCAAAAAATGCATTTGGTCAAGTCAATGTCGTAGCGTGAAGTGCGGCGGCTGCCGTCTTCGCGAACGTCCGATTCAATCGTGATGGCCATCGCCGGGCACACGGCTTCACAGAGCTTGCAGGCAATGCAGCGCTCTTCGCCATTTTCATAGCGGCGCAGCGCGTGCAGTCCACGAAAACGCGGACTTTGCGGCGTTTTTTCTTCTGGGAACTGAACCGTGATCTTGCGCTTGAACATGTACTTGCCCGTCAGGGCCATGCCCTTGAACAGTTCAGTGAGCATGAAGCTTGATGCGAAGTCTTTGATGGAGGCAACTGTAGACATGGCTTTTCCAGTTATTTCCAGATGTTGTAAGAGGTCTGCATCCAGCCGCCGACAACGACCAGCCAGACGAGTGTCACAGGGATGAAAATTTTCCAGCCCAAACGCATGATCTGGTCATAGCGAAAGCGCGGGAAGGTGGCACGCACCCAGAGAAACATGGTGACGATGACAAAGGTTTTGGCACCCAACCAGATCCACCCAGGAACCCAGTTCAACAATGCGCTGTCGATAGGCGGCAACCAACCACCCAGGAACAACAGAACAGCAAGGATAGCGACCAGCCACATGTTGGCGTATTCGGCCAAAAAGAACATGGCAAATGACATGCCTGAGTACTCGACCATGTGGCCCGCAACAATTTCCGACTCGCCTTCAACCACATCGAACGGATGGCGGTTGGTCTCGGCCAGACTGGAAATGAAATACACCACAAAAATTGGCAACAACGGCAACCAGTTCCACGACAGAAAATTCAACCCATTGTCAGCACCCATGCCTTTGGCTTGCCCCATCACGCTGTCGGTCATGTTCAAGCTGCCCGACACCATGAGCACGACCACCAGGCAAAAACCCATGGCGATTTCATAGCTGACCATTTGCGCGGAAGCACGCATGGCGCCTAAAAAAGCATATTTGGAGTTCGACGCCCAGCCCGCAATGATCACACCATAAACTTCAAGCGACGTGATGGCCATCAAAAAAAGCAAGCCAGCGTTAATGTTGGCCAGTGCCACATCAGGGCCAAACGGAATCACAGCCCAGGCAGCCAACGCGGGCATGATGGTCATGATGGGGCCGAGCACGAACAAGCCTTTGCTGGCAGCCGTAGGGATGATGATTTCTTTGGTCAGCAGCTTGAG
The DNA here is from genome assembly GCA_031414215.1 of Polaromonas sp. Taxonomy (GTDB): domain Bacteria; phylum Pseudomonadota; class Gammaproteobacteria; order Burkholderiales; family Burkholderiaceae_C; genus Polaromonas. Next base: position 15,716 of record JANNVB010000051.1, read on the forward strand.
GGCATCGGCTATTGGCTGCAACAAACCAAACGGCCCTACGCGATTCGGGCCCATACGAATTTGCGTGAAACCGATCGCTTTGCGCTCCCACAGCGTCAAGTACGCCACGCAGCCCATCAGCGGCAACAAAACGCAAACGATTTTGATCAGTGTCCACAACACAGGCCAGACCGTACCCGGCCAGATACCGCCGCCTAAGCCTTGACCGAAAGCGTGAATCGCATCAATCATGCCGCCACCTCTTCAGTATTGGGTTCAGCAAAACGCGCATCAGCCGTCAACTGCAAAGACGTTGCTCGCCTGACCAGACTATCCAACTGGTAAATGCTGGCAACTGAAGGAATCGCCGGATGCGGATTTGTGAGCTGTATGGCTGCATCAGACGCGTTGCTCAATCGATCAACCACCGCATGCATGCCTGGCACTTGTTTCAGCACGTCTTGCGACGACTCAAAATCAAAACCTGGCAAGCCAAGCAAGTTAGCCAGTACGCGAAATACCTTCCACGCTGGTCGTGCATCGCCCAACGGTTTGACGACTGCATGAAAGCTTTGTGCTCGCCCTTCAGCATTCACAAATGTGCCGGGCGTCTCTGTAAATGGAGCAATCGGCAACAACACATCGCTGAAGCCCATATTGGCTTTGAAAGGGCTGAGTGTGACCACCATTTGCGCTGCATTCAGCGCGGCCATGGCCTTAGTACCGGTTGCAGAGTCAAACTCAGGCTCGGTATTCAACAAGACAACCGCTTTGAGCTGCCCACCAAGCATCTGTCCAGCGTCTAAGCCCTTGCCTAGCGGCATAGCACCTGCAAGCTGCGCGCCGACGGTGTTGGCAGCTTCCGTCAAATAACCAACGCTTGCACCGGTTTGCACGCCAATCCAATTGGCAAGCGCCAGGAGGCTGGACGCATTGGCATGGTGCGCCGCAGCGTTACCGAGCAAGATGGCTTTGCGCTCACCGCCCAGTATTGATTTTGCAATCGCCTTGGCGGAGTCTGTCACCTGGCCCGCCACTGGCGCAGTCACACCTTTTTCAGTCGCGATGGCCGAGGCCACATCAGCCAACAACTGCACCCACGCGCCAGAAGCAGCAACAGTTGCATTGGCAATCGGCATCGCCCAAGCGTCAGTCGCAGCAAGTTCTACTACTGAATTGATAACGTTTACAACGCATCCTTTGCGGGCAGCTTGGCGAATACGCTGTGCAAACAGCGGGTGGTCTTTACGCAGATTCGAGCCGACGATCAGGACACGCTGCAACGTTGACAACGACGCGATGGAAGTGCCCAACCAACGGACGCCAGTCGCTGGCGCAAACTCCGCATTGCGCAAACGGTAGTCAATGTTGTCGCTGCCGATGCCGCGCATCAGCGACGCTGCCAAATACAACTCTTCAAGTGTGCTGTGCGGGCTGGCCAATGTGCCAATACTCTCAGCACCGTGGTCCGCTTTGATTTGTTTCAGGCCATTGGCCACGTATTCAAGCGCGGTTTGCCAATCAACAGTTTTCCACTCACCACCCTGCTTCAGCATTGGGCTTGTCAGTCTTTCAGCGCTGTCCAAAGCTTCATACGAGAAGCGATCACGGTCAGCAATCCAGCATTCGTTAACTTCTTCATTTTCAAGCGGCACAACCCGCATGACCTTGTTGGCTTTGACCTGAACAATCAGGTTGGCGCCAGTTGAATCGTGCGGGCTGATGGATTTGCGGCGTGACAGCTCCCAAGTGCGGGCGCTGTAGCGGAAAGGCTTGCTGGTCAGCGCACCCACCGGGCAAATGTCAATCATGTTGCCTGACAGCTCAGAGTCCACCGACATGCCAACAAAGGTTTCAATCTCGGCGTGCTCGCCGCGGTGCGACATGCCCAACTCCATCACGCCAGCGACTTCCTGGCCAAAGCGTACGCAGCGGGTGCAGTGAATGCAGCGGCTCATCTCTTGCATTGACACCAGCGGGCCGACATCTTTGTACGCCACGACACGCTTTTCTTCTTCGTAACGTGAGCCACTGCCGCCGTAACCTACAGCCAAGTCTTGCAACTGGCACTCACCGCCCTGGTCGCAAATCGGGCAATCAAGTGGGTGATTGATGAGCAAAAACTCCATCACGCCTTTTTGCGCTTTGATGGCCTTGTCGTTCTTGGTGTGAACAATCATGCCCTGCGTCACGGGTGTGGCGCACGCCGGCATCGGTTTTGGTGCTTTTTCAACATCCACCAGACACATGCGGCAATTGGCCGCAATCGACAACTTCTTGTGATAGCAGAAATGCGGAATGTAGGTACCGGCTTTTTCCGCCGCATGCATGATCGTGCTGCCTTCGAGCACATCAACTTTTTGACCGTCTAACTGGATTTCAATCATATTTGTAAGCGACCAATTTATGCGGTTTGAACCGAAGCAACCGATGCCGCAGGAATCATCGCCTCAAACTCATGACGAAAATGCTTGATCATGGCGCGCACTGGCATGGCAGCGGCATCCCCCAGTGCGCAAATCGTGCGGCCCTGAATGTTGTCGGCGACTGAATTGAGTAAGTCCAGATCGGTTAACTTGCCCTTGCCAGTGTGAATGCGATCCACCATGCGCCACAACCAGCCTGTACCCTCGCGGCACGGCGTGCATTGGCCGCAGGACTCGTGCATGTAAAAGTACGACAGGCGCTTGAGCGATTCAACCATGCAGCGGGTGTCGTCCATGACGATGACTGCGCCCGAACCGAGCATCGAGCCAGCTTTGGCAATCGAGTCGTAGTCCATCGTGCATTCCATCATGATGGCTGCGGGCAACACGGGCGCTGATGAGCCGCCAGGAATCACGGCTTTGAGGGTGCGCCCTTGGGCTGCGCCGCGAACGCCACCTGCCAGTTCAAGCAGCTTGGCAAATGGTGTCCCGAGCGGAACTTCATAGTTACCGGGCCATTCGACATCGCCAGACACTGAATAAATCTTGGTGCCACCGTTGTTCGGCTTGCCGCAGTCCAGATAGGCCTGACCGCCATTGCGAATCAGCCAGGGCACTGCCGCAAAGGTTTCGGTGTTGTTGATCGTTGTTGGCTTGCCGTACAAGCCAAAGCTGGCAGGAAAAGGTGGCTTGAACCGTGGCTGGCCTTTTTTACCTTCAAGTGATTCGAGCAAGGCGGTTTCTTCACCGCAAATATAGGCACCAAAGCCGTGTGACGCATGCAACTGAAAACTGAAATTGCTGCCCAGGATTTTGTCACCCAAGAAGCCTGCAGCTCGCGCTTCTTCCAAAGCTTCCTCAAAGCGCTGGTAAGTCGCAAAAATCTCGCCGTGAATGTAGTTGTAACCCACCGTGATGCCCATCGCATAAGCGGCGATCGCCATTCCTTCAATCACGCTGTGCGGGTTGAACTGCATGATGTCGCGGTCTTTGCAGGTACCTGGCTCACCCTCGTCTGAATTGCAGACCAAATACTTTTGGCCGGGGAACTGTCGCGGCATGAAGCTCCACTTCAAGCCTGTCGGAAAACCGGCGCCACCGCGCCCACGCAAGCCACCTAGCTTGACATCGGCAATCACTTGATCCGGCGTCATGCCCGCGCCTTCGCCTTGGGCGAGAATTTTGCGCAGTGCCTGATAGCCACCGCGCTGCTCATAGTCTTTCAAACGCCAGTTGCTACCGTTTAAGTCCGCCATGATTTGCGGGTTGATGTGGCGGCCGTGAAAGCTGCTTTGCACGCCCGTCGCAGCAAACTGCGAAAGCACATTTTTGGCTTCTGCACTGATTGGGGTATTCACAGAGACTTTCATGACCCAACCTTGTCATTTAACTCAGCAGATTGCAGACCAGCAATCAACTGGTCCAGTTTTTCGTTGGTCATAAAGCTGCACATCGTCAAGTCGTTGACCAGCATCACAGGCGAATCGGCGCACGCGCCCAAGCATTCGGACTGCTGCAAGGTGAACATGCCATCAGCGGTTGTCTCACCCATCGAAATGCCTAGCTTATGCTCCAAGTGCTTGAGTGCCACAGCGCCATCACGCAACTGGCATGGCAGATTGGTACACACATTCAGCTTGTACTTGCCCACCGGCTGCTGGTTGTACATGTTGTAGAAAGTGGTGACTTCATGCACGGCGATGGGTGCCATACCCAAGTAGTCGGCTACCAGCTTCTCGCTATCAGCGCTAACGTAGCCCAATTCATCTTGAACGATGGTCAAGCAGGCCATCACGGCTGACTGCTTTTGGTCAGCCGGATATTTGGCGACTTCGCGTGCGAATTTCGATTTTGCTTGTTCAGAAATCATATTTACCAGTTTCAGCGATCAATCTCACCAAACACAATGTCCATCGTGCCGATCACGGCAACCGCATCGGCAATCATGTGGCCACGCGACATTTCGTCCATCGCTGCCAGATGCGAAAAGCCGGGTGGACGAATTTTCAAACGGTATGGTTTGTTCGCACCGTCGCTGACGATGTAGATGCCAAACTCGCCCTTGGGGTGCTCAACCGCCGCGTAGGCTTCACCTTCGGGCACATGAAAGCCTTCGGTGAACAACTTAAAATGGTGAATCAACTCTTCCATGTTGGATTTCATGGATTCACGATCAGGCGCAGCCACCTTGTGGTTGCTGGTGATTACCGGACCGGGGTTGACGCGCAGCCAGTTAATGCACTGCTGGATGATGCGGTTCGACTGGCGCATTTCTTCAATACGAACCAGGTAGCGGTCATAACAGTCACCGGTTTTGCCAACCGGGATGTCAAAGTCCATCTTGTCATAAACATCGTACGGTTGCTGTTTGCGCAAGTCCCACGCAAAACCAGAGCCGCGCAGCATCGGGCCGGTAAAGCCGAGTGCCAAGGCACGCTCTGGCGACACAACGCCCACACCTACAGTGCGCTGCTTCCAAATGCGGTTATCGGTCAACAGTGTTTCGTACTCGTCAACGTAACCTGGGAATTTATTGCAGAAGTCTTCGATGAAGTCGAGCAACGAGCCTTGACGGTTTTCGTTCAGCGCCTCAATCGCTTTGGCATTTTTAACCTTGCTGACTTTGTACTGCGGCATGCGTTCTGGCAAGTCGCGGTACACGCCGCCCGGCCGGAAGTACGCTGCATGCATACGCGCCCCCGAAACAGCCTCGTACATGTCAAACAAGGACTCGCGCTCTCGGAAGCAATAAATCAAAATATTCATCGCGCCGCAGTCAAAACCATGCGCGCCAAGCCATAGCAGGTGATTCAGCAAACGGGTGATTTCGGCGTACATCACGCGGATGTACTGCGCACGCACCGGCACATCCACGCCGATCAATTTCTCAATCGCCAGGCAATACGCCTGTTCGTTCGACATCATCGACACGTAATCCAACCTATCCATGTACGGCAGTGACTGGATGTAGGTTTTGCTCTCGGCCAGCTTTTCAGTGGCGCGGTGCAACAAGCCAATGTGTGGGTCTGCACGCTGGATGACTTCACCATCAAGCTCTAGCACCAGCCGCAGCACGCCGTGGGCTGCTGGGTGTTGCGGGCCGAAGTTCAGCGTGTAGTTCTTTATCTCAGCCATGGTTCACACCGCCGTAGTTCTCTTCGCGGATCACGCGCGGCGTGATTTCACGCATCTCAATGGTGACGGGCTGGTAAATCACGCGCTTTTGCTCAGGGTCATAACGCATTTCAACGTGGCCCGTGGTCGGGAAGTCTTTGCGGAAAGGGTGGCCGATGAAGCCGTAGTCGGTCAGGATCCGGCGCAGGTCGTTATGGCCTTCAAAAATGATGCCAAACAAATCGAATGCTTCGCGTTCAAACCAATTGGCTGCGTTCCAGATGTCGTTGACCGAATCAACCACTGGAAAATCATCGTCTGTGCAAAACACTTTCAGACGAAGGCGCTGGTTCAGGCTGAGCGATAACAAATGCGATGTGACGCAATAACGCAAGCCGTCGTACTGGCCATCTTTGTACTCTGAATAATCAATGCCGCACAGGTCAATCAGTTGCTCGAACTTGCAACCCTCGGTATCGCGCAGCAGCGTCGCGGCTGCGAGGTAATCTGCGGCTGCCACCGTGGCGGTCACTTCGCCGAAAGCAATTTTGATGCTTTTGAGCTTGTCGCCAAGCGCGGCGCTGACGGCTTCGCTGATTAGCTGTGGGGTTGCAGGTGTCAAAGGCGCGGCTTCAAACATCAGGCCCTCGCAATCGTGTTGGTGCGGCGGATTTTTTGCTGCAACTGGATGATGCCGTATATCAGCGCTTCGGCTGTCGGAGGGCAACCCGGTACATAAACGTCAACCGGCACGATACGGTCGCAACCGCGCACGACTGAATAGCTGTAGTGGTAGTAGCCACCGCCGTTGGCGCATGAGCCCATTGACAGTACCCAGCGCGGCTCAGACATCTGGTCATAGACCTTGCGAAGGGCCGGGCCCATTTTGTTGCACAGCGTGCCGGCCACGATCATCAAATCAGACTGACGCGGGCTGGGGCGAAACAGCATGCCAAAACGGTCGAGGTCATAGCGCGCCGCACCAGCGTGCATCATTTCAACCGCACAGCAAGCCAGGCCAAACGTCATGGGCCAAAGCGAGCCCGTCTTGGCCCAGTTGACCACCGAGTCGTAGCTCGTGGTCATGAAACCTTCGTTAAATACACCTTCGAGTGACATACAAAATACCTTTGTGTCGATCAACCAGCCGCGCAGGAAGCTATTCCCAGTCCAGCGCGCCTTTTTTCCACTCGTAAATAAAACCCACCACCAAAATGGCCAGAAAAACCATGACTGACCAGAAACCCACAGCACCGATTTCCTTCAAGGCCACGGCCCAAGGGAAAAGAAAAGCGATTTCAAGGTCAAAAAGAATGAACAGGATGGCGACCAGGTAGTAGCGCACATCAAACTTCATGCGGGCATCTTCAAACGCTTCAAAGCCGCATTCGTAAGGGGAGTTTTTTTCAGCGTCAGGGCGCACGGGGCCGAGCAGACGACCCAACACCTGGGGCACAACACCGACACCGACGCCAACGAGGATGAACAAAAGAACGGGAAGGTACTGGTCGAGGTTCATGGTGAGGTCAACGAATGAAGGCCAGTATGCGTCAATTTGCTTGATGATTTGTTATGAAGCCTGATAGCCACAAAACATTGATCTGGTGCGGACGGCGAGACTCGAACTCGCACACCTTTCGGCACTACCCCCTCAAGATAGCGTGTCTACCAATTTCACCACGTCCGCGGTTTTTAATGTCTGAATGGCATGAGGAAACCGGATGGTTTTTTGGCTTTCCAGACATGCCAGAGTTTACCCTGAATTTTTGCTTTACCCGGGTAGCGGGGCACTCTAACTAGGCTTATTTCGTCGGGATTTGACCCACGCCAGAAGCTGGTCGCGCAGGCGCTGCTGGCACTGTCGTGCTGGCTGCGGCAGGCGCTGTTGTGCCCGGAATTTGAGCTGCACCGGTCGCTGCAGATGCAGCAGGCGCTGGAGCAACCACTGCCGCATTTTCAAGCACGCTGGAACCGGTCGCGCGCGGCTGCGCATTGCCAAAATAAGCCAACGCCAAGGTGCAGGCAAAGAACACAGTAGCCAACACGCCCGTGCTACGTGACAAAAAGTTGGCACTGCCGCTGGCACCAAACAGGCTGGCCGAGCCACCGCCGCCGCTTCCAAAAGCCGCGCCCATGTCAGCACCTTTGCCCTGTTGCACCAAAACGAGACCCACCATGACGATGGCAGACAGCATTTGCACTGCGAGGATGATAGTTAACATTACATTCATATTTACTCCTGATTTAGTAGCTACTTGCGCCCGTATTTATTGGGATGCAGCGATAATTGATAAGAAATCTGCGGCTTTGAGAGAGGCTCCGCCTATCAAACCGCCGTCGATGTCGGGTTGCCCCAAAAGGCTTGCTGCGTTGGCGGCATTCATGCTGCCGCCGTACAAAATCCTGACTCGCCCGGAATATTCTGTCGCGGCCTTTAATTGCGCACGCAGCACCGCGTGAACAGCTTGCGCCTCTTCGGGTGATGCGGTTTTGCCAGTGCCAATGGCCCAAACGGGCTCATAAGCCACCACTATTTCGCTGATGCAATGGCCGTTGGTGTGGATCACTGCAGCCAATTGACGCTTGACGACTTCTTCTGTGCGCCCAGCTTCGCGTTCGGCCAGTGTTTCGCCCACGCAAACGATGGGCGTGATGCCAGCGGCCAGCGCGGCTTTGGCCTTATCGGCTACCAACGCATCGGTCTCACCGTGATACTGACGGCGTTCTGAATGGCCGACGATGGCGTAACGCGCGCCAAAGTCTTTCAGCATCGTCGCGCTGATTTCACCTGTGAATGCGCCTGACGCTTGGGCTGATACGTCTTGCGAGCCCAGGTCAATGGCGACCGCTTTCAGAGACTGAACTTGCGCCAGGTAAGGGGCTGGCACGCATACCGCGATGTCGCACGCAGGCTTGGTAGCCAAACCTTCGGCCAAAGCTGCAAGCAAAGCTTGATTGGTAACCAGGCTGCCATTCATCTTCCAGTTGCCTGCTATCAGTTTTTTCATGAAGCATCCCACGTCAAAACAATCTTGCCAATGTGCTGGTTGGATTCCATCAGCGTATGCGCTTTGGCGGCATCGCCAGCAGCAAAAGTGCTGTGAATCACCGGCTTGATCGCGCCACTACCCAGCAACGGCCAAACTTTTTCTTTCAAGGCTTTGGCAATTGCTGTTTTAAATTCAAGCGAGCGCGGGCGTAGCGTTGAGCCTGTAATGGTCAGCCGTTTACGTAACACCAAATCAGCGTTGAACTCCGCCTTGATACCGCCCTGCACGGCGATGATGACCAGGCGGCCGTCCTCTGCCATGCATTCAATCTCACGCGCCACATAGCTGCCCGCGACCATGTCCAGAATCACGTTGACACCCTTGCCGCCCGTCAGCTTTTTGACTTCTTCGGCGAAATCAGCGGTCTTGTAATTGATCGCATGGTCAGCACCCAAAGCCATGCAAGCAGCGCATTTTTCGTCGCTGCCAGCGGTGACGATGACCGTTGCGCCCATCGCTTTGGCGATTTGAATCGCCGTCACACCAATGCCGCTTGAACCGCCTTGAATCAGCAGCGTTTCGCCTTTGGCCAAATAAGCGCGCTCAAACACATTGCTCCACACGGTGAAGAACGTCTCTGGCAGCGATGCCGCTTCAATATCGGTCAAACCGCCAGGCACTGGCAAGCACTGGCCGACAGGCGCCACGCACAGCTCGGCATAACCACCGCCAGCTACCAGCGCGCAAACGCGGTCGCCGACTTTGAAACCCGCTGCGGCCATGGCCACAGCGTCACCAGACTCAACAACTCCAGCAACCTCAAGCCCCGGAATATCAGATGCACCAGGTGGTACGGGATAGTTGCCGGTTCGCTGCAGCACATCAGGCCGATTGATGCCCGAGGCCGTGACGCGAATCAGCAACTCACCCGCACCCGCGACAGGCGCAGGGCGTTCAGCCAGTCGCAACACATCAGGGGCTCCAAAAGCGCTAATTTCGACAGTTTTCATGCGTTTTTAGGTGTGTTTTATGCCACTAGCCCAATAAAATCGGGCGCAAGCGGCTATAAAAACAGTAGCAATCTTGATTAGCCGCGATCCTGCTCTTGCGCAGGGCGATCCAGCAACGCCTTCATCGACAGCTTGACTCGCCCCTTTTCGTCGGTTTCCATGACCTTGACTTTGACGATCTGGCCTTCTTTCAGGTAGTCCTGCACGCGCTCGACACGCTCATGTGCGATCTGGCTGATGTGCAATAAACCGTCTTTTCCGGGCAACAAGTTGATGAGTGCGCCGAAGTCCAAAATCTTGGTGACCGGGCCTTCGTAGACCTTGCCAATTTCAACTTCAGCGGTGATCTCGGCGATGCGGCGCTTGGCCTCGTCTGCCTTGGCGCTGTCGTTCGACGCGATGGTGATGGTGCCATCTTCTTCGATGTTGATCTGTGTGCCGGTTTCTTCGGTCAGCGCGCGAATAACAGCGCCGCCCTTGCCGATCACGTCACGGATTTTCTCAGGGTTGATCTTCATCACGTAAAGACGCGGTGCAAAGTCAGACACTTCGGTTTTGGCAGCGCCCATGGCTTCTTGCATCTTGCCCAGAATGTGCATGCGCGCTTCTTTGGCCTGAGCCAACGCGACCTGCATGATTTCTTTGGTAATACCCTGGATTTTGATGTCCATTTGCAGCGCAGTGATGCCGAATGTGGTGCCGGCGACTTTGAAGTCCATATCGCCCAAATGATCTTCGTCACCCAGGATGTCGGTCAACACAGCAAAACGGTTGTCGTCTTTGATCAAACCCATGGCAATACCAGCCACGTGCGCTTTCATCGGTACGCCAGCGTCCATCAGGCTCAAGCAGCCGCCGCAGACCGAAGCCATTGACGATGAGCCGTTCGACTCGGTGATCTCGCTCACCACGCGCATGGTGTACGGAAATTCTTCTTTGCTTGGCAGCACGGCAATCAGTGCGCGCTTGGCCAAACGACCGTGGCCGATTTCGCGGCGCTTTGGTGAACCGACGCGACCTGTTTCGCCAGTGGCGAACGGAGGCATGTTGTAGTGCAGCATGAAGCGGTCTTCATAGTCGCCGCTCAGCGCGTCAATGCGCTGCGCATCGCGCTCGGTACCGAGCGTGGTCACCACCAGCGCCTGGGTTTCGCCGCGTGTGAACAGGGCTGAACCGTGTGTGCGTGGCAGCACAGAGTTGCGAATCTCAATGGCGCGAACGGTGCGGGTGTCGCGGCCGTCGATGCGTGGCTCGCCTGCCAAAATCTGGCTGCGAACAATTTTTGCCTCGATGTCAAACAGCATGCTTTCAACCGCAACGCTGTCAAATTCAACGCCGTCGGTTTTCAGGGCGGCTTTGGTCAGTGTGGTGACTTCGCGGGTAGCGTGTGTGCGGGCCTGTTTGTTGCGGATTTGGTAGGCAGCACGCATTTTTTCTTCAGCCAGTGCGCCGACTTTGGCAATCAGTGGCTCGTCTTTGGCAGGTGCTTTCCAGTCCCAGACTGGTTTGCCAGCATCACGTACCAATTCATGGATGGCGTTGATGGCGATGTTGCCTTGCTCGTGGCCGTACACAATGGCGGCGAGCATGATTTCTTCACTCAACTGGCTGGCTTCAGACTCCACCATCAGCACAGCGGCTTCGGTACCCGCCACAACCAGGTCCATTTTGGAATCTTTGAGCTGGGTTTTGCCCGGGTTCAGCACGTACTGGCCGTCAATGTAGGCCACGCGTGCGGCACCAATCGGGCCGTTGAACGGGATGCCAGAAATCGCCAGCGCTGCGCTGGATGCGATCAATGCAGGAATGTCGCCTTCAACTTCAGGGTTGAGTGACAACACATGAATCACCACTTGAACTTCGTTCAAAAAGCCTTCAGGAAACAGCGGGCGAATCGGGCGGTCGATCAGGCGTGATGTGAGGGTTTCAAACTCGCTGGGGCGGCCTTCGCGCTTGAAGAAACTGCCAGGAATACGGCCAGCGGCGTAGGTTTTTTCCAGGTAATCAACCGTCAACGGGAAGAAATCCTGGCCGGGCTTGGCGTCTTTTTTAGCGACAACAGTGGCCAACACCACGGTGCCGTCCATGTCCAGTTTCACAGCGCCGCCAGATTGGCGTGCGATTTCACCCGTTTCCATCGTGACCGTGTGCTGGCCCCACTGGAAGGTTTTGGTAACTTTGTTAAAAATGCTCATGAATATCTCCAGTCAAATCACACATAAGGCAGTGCGAGAAGCCCGAAAAAGATCTGGAACGCTGGCTCATGGAAACGTTGCCATTCCAAAAACACTTAATTGGGGTCAGACTCCAATTGTTTGCTTGTGGAATGACACAGCTCGTATCCGTTTTGCCCTTATTTCAACTCTTTTTCGAATGTTTTAAAGTAAAAAACGCCTGAGCTAGGTGACTAACTCAGGCGTTTTCAATAAATTTATAAATTACTTGCGCAGGCCAAGTTTGGCGATCAGCGCGGTGTAACGACCAGCGTCTTTGGACTTCAGGTAGTCCAGCAGTTTGCGGCGGCGGCTCACCATGCGCAACAGGCCGCGACGGCCGTGGTGATCCTTCGCGTGGGTTTTGAAGTGGGGCATCAACTCATTGATGCGGCCAGTCAGCAAGCCGACTTGAACTTCAGGACTGCCCGTGTCGCCAGGGGCACGTGCGTTGGACTGAACGATGTCAGCCTTGATTGATTTTGCGATCATGAAAATACTCTCTGCACCTCGGTGCTACTAGCGAGCGATACAGCTTTTTCAGTGATGAATAGAGCCGTTATCGTCGTGACTCGCCGGGCGGGATGCCTAGCGAAGCCTTCGATTATAGCCCAAGCCAGCGCTCCAGGCGCTCCGCCCCCTGCCCTAGCCTGGCAAGGTCTTGACTGGCAAAACACCAGCGCAGCCAGCCTTGGGCATCAGAGTCCGGATTCACCATAAAAGCATTACCGGGCGCCAGGCCCAGTCCAGCCTCCAGCACCAAGCGTTTGGCGACAGTCAGCGAATCACCAAATCGCATTTGGTCCTCAAGCCTGAAAAACGCGTACATGCCGCCCTTGGCAGGCGCCACCTGCACTCCGGGCACAGCTTGGAGCAAAGGAATCAGCGTGTCGCGGCAGGTTTTCAGGTGTGCCACCACGCGCGGCGTGACGTCCAGCGTGCGCTCGATCGCCACCAAACCAGCGCGCTGGATGAAAACTGGGGCAGATGATGTGTTGAACTCAATCAGCTTGCCCATTTGCGCCGTCATGGCGGGCGGCATCACCAGCCAACCGAGCCGCCAACCGGTCATCAAGAAACTTTTGGAAAAGCTGTTGACGACGACCAGTCGGTCATCGGGTTCTGCGATATCAAGAAAGCTGGGGGCGGCTCCATTTGGGGTCGGCTCAAAATAAAGGCGTTCGTAAACCTCATCCGCCAAAATCCACGTCCCTGTTTTGCGGCAATGCGCCAAAATAACTTCTTGCTCAGCGCGCGACAGCGTCCAGCCAGTTGGGTTGTTTGGCGCGTTGAGGATCAGCAGCTTGGTTTTACTTGTGGCGGCCGCCAGCAGCTCAGCCATGTCAAGCTGCCACTGTCCAGCCACAGGTTTCAAGCTGACAGACTTGACAGCAGCGCCCATGATGGCCGGTTGCCCAGTAAGGTTGGGCCACACTGGGGTGACGACAACGACCTCATCGCCGCTGTCAACAAGTGCTTGCACAGCAAGCATTAGCGCGTTGACACCGCCTGATGTCACAGCGATACGGTTAGCATCAATTTTTGAAGCGCCTTGCGTACGCAATCCGTTGGCATAGCCCGAAATCGCCTCTCGCAGCTCGGGCAGGCCCAGGTTTTGCGCATAAAACGTTTCGCCGTTTTGCATCGACAGTGTGGCAGCATCACGGATGAACTGCGGCGTGACTTCATCACTCTCGCCAAACCAGAACTTCAGCACATCGCTGCGCCCCATGCCAGCATTGGCCACCTGGCGGATCATCGATTCTTCGAGGTTTAAAACGGCTTGGCGCATGGTGAAGTCCTAGGGTCGAATCATTTTGCAGGTGGTTGGCATCGCCGCTTTGTCGCTGGCAATCGTCTTTATTACCCGAAAGCCAAAACCCGAGCCTTCCACATCAAATTTAACGCCCGCATCACCCAGCTTGCCCATTTGCGCCACCAGCAAGGGTTGCTGAAACTGGTGGTCAGAAGCGCGCATGGAACCGGTTTGCCCCGCCATGGTCACAACCACTTTTTCCATCTGCGCCGCCACTGCGCCTGCTTCAAGCGAGCCTGCTTTTTCGATACTCTGCGCCAGTGCTTCAATCACCATTTGCATGCGCATATGAACGTAATCGTCTTTGGGTGCAGGGAAGCGCTGACGAAACGACTGGTAGAAGGCTTCTGACGGTGCGCCCGCCGCGTTTGGAAACCACTCCGCCACCGCAATCACTTTGCCGACACCAGCGTCGCCAATGGCGGCAGGCGCACCCAGCGCATTGCCGTAGAAGGTGTAGAACTTGCCTTCAAAACCCACGTCTTTGGCGGCCTTGACCAGCAGCGTCAGATCATTGCCCCAATTTCCTGTCAACACCGCTTGCGCGCCACTGGCTTTGATTTTTGTGGCGTAGGGAATAAAGTCTTTGACACGGCCCAGCGGGTGCAGCTCATCGCCGACGATTTGTACATCGGGCCGCTGCGTGGTGATTTGCCGACGTGCCTCTTTCAAAACCGACTGCCCAAAGCTGTAGTCTTGGCCAATCAAGTAAATACTTTTGATGCTTTTGTCGTCTTTAAATACATCCATCAACGCTGTCATGCGCATGTCAGCATGGGCGTCAAACCTGAAATGCCAAAAGCTGCATTTTTCATTCGTCAGCGTGGGGTCTACAGCTGAATAATTCAAAAAGACAACCCGCTTGCCAGGTTCGCGCTCGTTGTGTTTGTTGATCGCGTCAATCAGCACGCCCGCAACAGCTGACGAATTGCCCTGCGCAATCACCGTCACGCCGTCGTCAATCGCCGCACGAAGCGCGCTCAGCGCTTCTTCATTTTGGCCTTTGCTGTCATAGCGTTCAATCAACAAATTGCGCGCACCACCCGGCAGCTTCACACCGCCGCGTGCATTGACGCGCTCGGTCGCCCACACCAGGTTGCGCAAAACAGCCTCGCCCGTATTGGCGAATGAGCCTGACATACTTTCGATCAACGCCACTTTGATCGGGGCGGGCTGGGCAATAGCAACAAATGAAGCCGTCAGGCAAAACACAGCCAAAAGACGCTTGAAGGTCATGGGTACTGATTCTTTACTATATATTTAGGAGCTGCTTGCGCCCGTATTGATTGGGCTACAGTCTTATTTAACAGGTAATTTACTGGCTTGCAGCCTGCAAACTCCAACGCGGTAAAACGTCGAAAGTGTAGCCGCCTTGCAAAGTCTCCAACCCGGCTTGCAGCCGCATGCCCGCCGCCAGCGCAATCATCGCGCCGTTGTCGGTGCACAAATGCAGCTCCGGGTAATGCACCCGAATGTTGCGTTTGGCGCAAGAGGCGTTCAACTCACTGCGCAGCAAGGTGTTGGCACCGACACCGCCAGCTACTACCAGCCGGTTTAAACCCGTTTGCGCCATGGCAGCCATCGATTTTTTAACCAGCACATCCACAATGGCCGCTTGGGTGGATGCGGCCAAATCGGCTTTGCGCGACTCAAGCTCGTCGCCCAGCTTTTTAGCCTGCGTCATCACCGCCGTCTTCAAGCCCGCAAATGAGAAGTCAAGGTTACCGCTGTGCAGCAACGGGCGCGGCAATTTGAAGGCCGTGGCGTCACCGCCTTCGGCCAACTTCGCCAAATGCGGCCCGCCCGGGTAAGGCAAACCCATCAGCTTGGCTGATTTATCGAACGCCTCGCCCGCGGCGTCGTCAATGCTTTCGCCCAGTAATTCATAACTGCCAACTCGGTCTACCCGCATCAGTTGGGTGTGGCCACCCGAGACCAGCAGCGCCACAAACGGGAATTCAGGCGGATCAGCACTTAAAAATGGCGACAGCAAATGCCCTTCCAGATGATGCACGCCCATCACGGGTTTGCCCAGCGCAGCCGCCATGGCGCAAGCCGCGCCAGCGCCGACCAGCAGTGCACCAGCCAAGCCGGGGCCTCGGGTGTAGGCCACCACGTCAACGTCTTTTAAACTGATCGCTGCACTAGACAGCACCTGATTGGTGAGAGGCAACACCCGGCGAATATGGTCGCGGCTGGCCAGCTCGGGCACCACGCCGCCGTAGGCCTGGTGCATGTCAATCTGGCTGAAAAGTGAATGCGACAGCAAGACGGGCACACTATGGCCCGACGCATCAACCAATGCCACCCCTGTTTCATCACAACTAGACTCAAAACCCAAAATAATCATCGCTTGAGTGTAAGGTTTGGCGTGAATCTTGCTCAAAATTGACCCATGACCCCGTCACAGTCTCTTCGACTCGTCGTTATTGCACCAGATCTGGCTGAATCAGATGGCGATGACGAGCGCGTGCTGGCGCTGGCGGAACGCTCGCGCCAGTTGCGCATCGGCCTGCTGGAAAACAACTACAACCTGATCGCCGTTCTGCCCGCTGACACCTTTTTGTCTGAGCGGCTGGCGCAGTTGCAGCCCGATATGATCATTGTGGATGCCGAAAGCGATGCGCGCGACAGCCTGGAGCACGTGGTGATGGCCACCCGCGATGCACGCAGACCCATCGTGCTTTTTACCAACGACAACGACACCACCCACGTCAAAGACGCAGTAGCCGCTGGCGTTTCAGCCTACATCGTGGCGGGTTTGTCACCGCAGCGGATTCGTCCGATTCTTGAAGTGGCCATGGCGCGGTTTGAACACGAACAAGGGCTGCGCTCTGAACTGGCGCACGCCAAAACCGAGCTGCAAGACCGCAAGGTGATTGACCGCGCCAAGGGCTTGCTGATGCAGCGCCAGAACTTGAGCGAGGAAGCCGCCTTTGCAAAGCTGCGCAAAGCCGCCATGGACAAAGGCCTGCGCATGGGCGAGGTGGCGCAGCGCATGCTGGATGCCGCAGATTTGCTGGGTTAGCGAGAAATAACGACGCCGGGCAAGCGCCTCACGCGCCCTGCGCCCACCGTCCTACGCAGCTATTGGCCGTCGCGGGATAAAACCCTATTGGTAAACAACCACAACACCAAGAGGGCACCCAATGACACATCTCCAACCAACCCGTCGGCTGCTGATTGCCGCACTTTCTGTAGGCTTCATGGCCACTTTCCCGCAGCTTGCCAATGCCCAGTCCAACTACCGAGTTGCCCCGCAAATCAACAACTTCAGCATCAACACTGATCAGTCGCTGGCTCCCGGAAATGACATCGACTTCACCCTTGAAGGCACACCACGCGGCCAGGCCAGTGTGCGTATTAACGGCATCAACAAAAACATTAACCTGCGGGAAGTCAGCGCGGGTGTTTACCAAGGCAACTACACCCTGAGCCGCCGTGACCGGCTGGGAAAACAACCAAGTGCACGCGCTACGTTGCGGCTGCGCGGGATCTCTACCATTCGAAGCCAGGCGTTTATGCCATCCCCTGCCAGCGCCCCGCAGGTCGGCCTGCCTGTGATTGAGCGTTTTGGCGTCACACCAGTCGCCCGCATTGAGCCAGGCGCCGAGCTCCGGTTTGCAGCAACAGGCACGCCTGGTGGTCGTGCGCTGCTGACGATTGATGGTGTGGTCCAAGGCGTGCCCATGACAGAGGTCAGGCCTGGCCGCTACGAAGGGGCATACACCATTCGGCGTAACGACAACTTCCCGGCTTCACTGAATATCTCGATGGCACTAGAGTCCAACGGCCAAGTCGTGCGCTCCAGACTCAACCAGGCGCTGCTGGTCGATGCGCGTCCACCCACCATCAAAAACCTGGCTCCCAGAAACAACGAGGTCGTCGGCGGCAACCCCATATCAGTTTCTGCCACCTTTGATGACTTGGGCGGCGTGGGCGTAGACCCCAAAACCGTCAAACTGATGATTGGCGGCCAGGACCAAACCCGCAACGCCGGTATTACCGCCCAGTTCCTGACCTGGCGCGGCGACCTAGCTGCTGGCATCTATCCAGTCGAAGTCACAGCCTCAGACAACGCTGGCAATGCCGTGCGGCAAAACTGGAGTTTCGTGGTGGCCGGCCCCCAAACGCCAGCCGCCATTTTGCCGCTGGATATCACCAGCCATGCCAACAATGCACAGGTACCCGGCGGCGTGATTGAAGTCCGTGGCCGCACCGCACCCGACGCCAAGCTTGACATTCAGGTGCAAGCCATTGCCGCTCTGGCGGGTATCTTTGGTATCAATCAGCAGATCTTCAATCAATCGATACGTTCAGACACTGCGGGAAACTTCGCGTTTAGCTTTCAGCCGCAAATCCCGGTGCCGGGTGCGCGCTATGAGTCCACCATCACGGCCACCCGTGGCGACCAAACCCGCGAAATCAAGCTGGTGCTGTTCCAGCAGCGATGAGGTTTACATATGGTGCGTTGCACAAATACAGTGCAGCGCACCATTTTGCAATGCTCAGGCTTTAGGTCGCTCTAAATAACATAGCTGCTTGCGCAAGTATCTATTGGGTTAAAGCCATTTTTAATGGGTATAAAGAACTTATCCAACACTCTCTTGAACCACGACAGGCTCTTGGCACGGCTTTTGCTTGAACAAAGCAACTAGCCAAGCGGCATCAATGACGATGCAGCTTGCTTCAATGAACAAAGGCGTTCGTACCTTGCATCCACGCATGACGTGGCTGCACAGGTCGAACGCCTTTTTTGTTTTTCGGGTTTTGTTTTTAACTTTCCAGGAGTATTTGAATGACTGAACTGCTCAAACCATCTCTGACACGCCGCAACGTGTTGCAAGCCGCTGCAGTAGGCGCTGTGGGTATCAGCCCTGCCCTGCGCGCAGTGGTCTATGCCCAAGGCTCTGACGCGCCAGAAAAGAAAGAAGTCAAAGTCGGCTTCATTCCCTTGACCGACTGCGCCAGTATCGTCATGGCATCGGTACTGGGCATTGACAAAAAATACGGCGTCACCATCGTGCCGAGCAAAGAAGCCAGCTGGGCCAGCATTCGCGACAAGGTAATGGCGGGCGAAAACGACATGACCCACATGCTGCTGGGCCAAGCCTACGGCGTGCATTTGGGTGCAGGTGGTGCTAAAAAAGACATGGCTGTGCTGATGACGCTGAACCACAACGGTCAGGCCATCACGCTGAGCAAAAAGCTGGCTGACAAAGGCGCCATTGATGGCCCGTCGCTTGCCAAGCTGATGAAAACAGACAAGCGCGAATACACCTTTGCACAAACCTTCCCCACTGGCACGCACGCCATGTGGCTGTATTACTGGCTAGCGGCTAACGGCATCGACCCGATGAAAGATGCCAAAGTCATCACCGTGCCGCCGCCGCAAATGGTAGCCAACATGCGGGTTGGCAATATGGACGGCTACTGCGTCGGCGAGCCGTGGAACCACCGCGCCATCATTGACGGCATTGGCGTGACCGCGCAAACCACCCAAGACATCTGGAAAGACCACCCCGAAAAGGTGCTGGCCACCACCGGTGACTTTGCAAAGAAGAACCCCAACACTTGCCGCGCTGTGACGGCTGCGATTCTTGAGGCTGGCAAATGGATTGATGCCAGCTTGAGCAACAAAACCAAGATGGCTGAAACCATTGCCGACAAGAGCTACGTGAACACCAGCGTCGACGCGATCAACCAGCGGATCTTGGGCCGCTACCAAAACGGCTTGGGCAAAACCTGGGATGACCCGAACTTCATGAAGTTCTCAGCCGACGGTTTTGTCAACTTCCCGTACCTATCTGATGGCATGTGGTTCCTCACCCAGCACAAGCGTTGGGGTATCTTGAAAGACCACCCAGACTACCTGGCCGTGGCCAAGCAAATCAGCCAGATTGACATTTACAAACAGGCGGCTACCGCTGCAAAAATCAGCGTCCCCAAAGACATGATGCGCACTAGCAAGTTGATGGACGGCGTGGTGTGGGACGGCAAAGACCCCGCCAAGTACGCCGACAGCTTCAAAGTCAGAGCCTGAAGTCATTCGCCGATTTATTTCAAATCAAGGAGCGCGCCATGGTTGCTGCTGTTTTTCATGAGGCCGATGCCGTCGACAGCCGTTCAGGCGCGACACATTCAGTGGCTGCTCGCGCCCAAAAACAGGGCTCCACAGCCTCAAACGATATGAAAAATACTGAAAAAATGGCTCCTGTAGCTACTTTCAAGCCGCAGCGCGACTTGTCGTTCCTGTGGCTAGGCATCATGCCGCCGCTCTTGGGCTTTGGCTTGCTGGTCTTGTTGTGGATGGCAATTTCCATCACCAGCAAAGGCAGCATTCCATCACCCAGCGCTACCTTCACCCAAGCGGTGACGATCTTCAGCGACCCGTTTTACAGCAAAGGCCCGAACGACCAAGGCATCGGCTGGAACATTTACTCGTCTCTGAAGCGTGTGGCGCTCGGCTTTGGCTTGGCCGCCCTTGTCGGCATTCCGGTCGGCTTCATGATTGGACGCTTCAAGTTTTTAAGCAGCATGTTCAACCCACTCATCAGCTTGCTGCGCCCGGTGTCTCCGCTGGCGTGGTTGCCAATTGGCTTGCTGGTGTTCAAGGGTGCAAACCCTGCGGCCATCTGGACGATTTTTATCTGCTCCATCTGGCCCATGATCATCAACACCGCTGTGGGCGTGCAGCGCGTGCCGCAAGACTATATGAACGTCGCCCGGGTGCTGAACCTGAGCGAGTGGAAGATTTTTACCAAAATTCTCTTCCCGGCCGTGTTGCCGTACATGCTGACCGGTGTGCGGCTGGCAGTCGGTACCGCCTGGCTGGTGATTGTGGCGGCTGAAATGCTGACGGGCGGCGTGGGAATTGGTTTTTGGGTCTGGGACGAGTGGAACAACCTGAATGTCAAGAACATCATCATTGCTATTTTTGTGATCGGCTTGGTGGGCTTGATGCTGGAGTTTGCTCTGATAAAAATTGCCACAGCGTTTACTTTTGAAGAGGTGAAATCATGAGCGACTCCCCAACGTCATTTAGTACCAAGTACATCGAAATTCAAAACGTCGAGCAAACCTTTAAAACCAAAAAAGGCCCCTTCTGCGCATTGAAAAACATCAATCTGACAGTTGCCAAAGGCGAGTTTGTGGCGCTCATTGGCCACTCGGGCTGCGGCAAGTCCACCCTGCTGAATTTGATTGCCGGCTTGACCACACCGACAGAAGGCAGCCTGATATGCGCCAACCGCGAAATCTCAGGTCCGGGGCCTGAGCGTTCTGTCGTCTTTCAAAACCATTCGTTGTTGCCGTGGCTCACGTGTTTTGAAAACGTCTACCTTGCTGTTGAGCGGGTGTTTGCTGACAAAGAAAACAAAGCCCAATTGAAGGCACGCACCGATGCGGTGCTGGCAATGGTCGGCTTGACAGCCGCCGCGCAAAAACGCCCTGGCGAGATATCAGGCGGCATGAAGCAGCGTGTCGGTATTGCACGTGCGTTGTCGATGGAGCCCAAAGTGCTGCTGCTTGACGAGCCTTTTGGTGCATTGGACGCGCTGACCCGCGCCAAACTGCAAGACGAATTGCTGGCCATCGTGCACAAAACCCAAAGCACGGTGGTGATGGTGACGCACGATGTGGATGAGGCGGTGCTGCTCAGCGACCGCATCGTGATGATGACCAATGGGCCGAGTGCCACGATTGGCGAAGTATTGGCGATTGAGCTGGCGCGCCCGCGCAATCGGGTAGAACTTGCTGAAAGTACACAGTACCTGGGCTACCGCAAAGCTGTGATTGACTTTTTGTACACCCGCCAGGCCCACGTGGAAAAGTTGACGGCTTGACCCTGTCGGGCCGCTTTCACGACAAACAACACAGCCGTGATTTGCTGGTTGATCAGCCCAAGGAGTTCAAGCAATTTAATTGGAGTCTGACCCACTACTGTCCGGAGATTTCCCCAAATAGGCTGAATTGAGATTCGGAATGCTCTGCGAGGTCGTGTTCGCCAAGGTTGTTAAAGAGATGGCGCAGCGGTGTTGATTCAAACAGATGCAGACTCAAGACCTGCA
>JANNVB010000052.1:0-18958 GCA_031414215.1 Polaromonas sp.
AGGTCTTGAGTCTGCATCTGTTTGAATCAACACCGCTGCGCCATCTCTTTAACAACCTTGGCGAACACGACCTCGCAGAGCATTCCGAATCTCAATTCAGCCTATTTGGGGAAATCTCCGGACAGTAGTGAGTCTGACCCCAATTGTTCCCTTTTGAGGCAATTACCCTACGGCGAGATAGTGAAATTTAACAACATTAAGTTGTCATCGAACGTGGGCATCATTAATGGTCTACAAAGATTTCTGGCCTGCTGCTCGCATATGAATACCTTACAACCCATCCACACTAGTTCACTTAACGATGCCTGCATCCTGGCTGTTGAAGCCCTTGATAATTTAGTCACCGAGCTTGTCAAAGCACATTATCCAAACCCGCTGCCAGGTTTTTTAGACTGGATTGCGGATGTTGTGACTTCATTCGTTGAGCTGATGGTCACAAGTAGTTTTTATGAGCCACGCTTCAAAAAGAGTCTAGAGATGGGACATCCAAAGGTCGCTATGTCGCTCTGGGTATACCACTGGGTAACGCCGATCATCAGCTCGAAATACCCTGCGTTGACCGCGAATCTAAGCTTTCACGTACAACAACCCGTTGCAGGAAATCTAATGAGCAAACCAAAAAAGCTAACTGCTGCTTTTCGCACAGCAAAGAGCTTAATAAGTTTTGGGGCTCAAGCTAGTATGAGACCCGCCTAAGCCACGCGTACCAAGGAAGACTGGACTTGACCCGTTTTCGTAGACCTATTTAAGCTTGCAGTACGGAAGCTGCTTGAATCCCAGCAAATTCAGTCGCCGCGCCTCGCTCGTAACAGATCGGATGTCCGCTTTGCAAAAAGATATGCAAAGGGAGCAACTACCGCTACGTCGTCGGAAGATGTGTGCAAAACCATCTTTTTGGCGGGCTGTAAATGTTGATTCCGGCGTTTAAATGCCGGAATAGTCGCTGCTTAGTTGCCGGATTCCACAATTGGTCCTATTTCTCGGCAAAAGCCCGCTCAATCACAAAATCCCCAGGCTTGGACGTGGTGCCTTCTTTAAAGCCTTGGCCTTCGAGCATCGCTTTCAGGTCTTTCAACATGCCGGGGCTGCCGCAAATCATCACGCGGTCGTTCGCCACGTCCAATGCGGGCAGCTTCAGGTCGTCAAACATCTGGCCGCTGGCCATCAGGTCGGTGACGCGGCCCATGGTGCGGTAGGACTCGCGCGTCACGGTGGGGTAGTACAGCAGTTGTTTGGCAATCATTTCGCCCAAAAACTCGTGCTTCGGCAAATGCTCGGTCACCAGGTCGTGATACGCCAGCTCGTCTTTTTCACGCACGCCGTGTACCAGGACGACTTGCTCGAAAGCCTCATAGGTTTCTGGGTCGCGGATGATGCTCATGAAGGGAGCCAGCCCCGTGCCGGTCGACAGCAAATACAGGCGCTTGCCGGGCAGCAAATAGTCAATCAGCAGCGTGCCGGTGGGCTTTTTGCCGACGATGACGGTGTCGCCAACCTGGATGTGTTGCAGGCGTGACGTCAGCGGGCCGTCGGGCACCTTGATGCTTAAAAACTCCAGATGGTCTTCGTAGTTGGCAGACACGATGCTGTAGGCTCGGAGCAGTGGCTTGTCATTGACCTTCAAGCCAATCATGGTGAAGTGGCCATTGCTAAAGCGCATGGACTCGTCGCGTGTGGTGGTGAAGGTGAACAATTTGTCAGTCCAGTGGTGGACGGACAGCACACGTTCTTCGTTGAAAGCGCTCATGGGGGATGAAGGTTATAGAGGGGAAAACCCTTATTTTAACGTCTCAGTCTCTTCATGCCGCGAAGTGGTCGAACGAGGTGAATTGCGCCTTGACTGGCTTGCCAGAACCGTCAATGAGCCGCAAACCAGGCGCTGCTTGAATCACGCCGATTCGCGTCACTGGCGTTTGACGGCTGGCTGAGGCTGCCAGAACGGCTTGGCGCGCTGAAGGCGGCGCAGTAAAGGCTAATTCGTAGTCATCACCGCCTGAAAACACTGTTTTGAGCTGTTTTAGGGTATCAAATTGGCCTCTAGCCCAATCAATACGGGCGCAAACAGCTATTAAATTAATAGCAATTGCAGTGTCAACCTGTGCACCTACACCCGACGCTTTCAGGATGTGACCCAAGTCACCCGCAAGCCCGTCGCTGATGTCGATCGCCGATGTGGCAATGCCGCGCAGGGCCGTGCCCAGCGCAACGCGAGGCGTGGGTTGCTCCAGCCGCAGCCTGGCCTCTGCCAACACGTCGGGCGGTAATTCGATCAGGCCTTGCAGTGCTTCAAGCGCCAGGCGTGCATCGCCCAGCGTGCCGCTGACGTAAAGGTCGTCACCGATTTGCGCTCCTGAGCGCAGCAGGGCCTGGCCGCGTGGCACTTCGCCAAACACCGTGATGCAGATATTCAGTGGCCCTTGCGTGGTGTCGCCGCCTATCAGCTCGCAGCCATGCGCGTCCGCCAACGCCCACAGACCGTCTGAAAACTCTTGCAGCCAGGTTTCGTCAATGGATGGCAAAGCCAGCGCGAGTGTGAAGGCCACCGGCTTTGCGCCACAAGCCGCAAGGTCGCTCAAGTTCACCGCCAGCGCTTTGTGGCCGAGAGAGTAGGGACTCACATCGTGGAAGAAGTGACGGCCTTCAACCAGCATGTCGCTCGATATGGCCAGTTGCATGCCAGGTGATGGATTGATGAGGGCGCAGTCGTCGCCTACGCCGACAGCCGCTTGCTTGGGCTTACGGGTGAAGTAGCGGGCAATCAGGTCAAATTCGGTCATGGGCCAAGGATACATCCCTTGGTTTTGGTCAACCCTGACCGTAAGCCGCATCCCCTTTGAAGCGTTGGGCAGCCTGCCGCACCACCTCGGCCAGCAGCGCTTCTTCGCCTTGTCTTTCACGCAGCCAGCGGGCGTCGTTTTCACCCCGCTCCACACCGCTTTGCAGCATGGCAATGAAGGCGCTTGCACCCAGCCGCTGTGCATGCACTTCAATTTGCCGAAAGGTTAGCCAGATGTGTTCACGCAGTGGCATGTGTTTGCCTGTGGCAGGCTCAACATAGATCGCGTCCAGCCCAAAGCGGCAGGCCTGAAAGCGGTTGTAGGTGTAGACAAGGTAGTCGTCTTCTTGCGGCATGAAGGGCTGGTCGACCATAAGCCACGCCGCTAACGCTTGTACAAAGCCTGACAACGCGGCGGCGCGGGTCACGGTGAGTGGCGTGTCAAACACGCGGATCTCAATCGTGCCAAATTCAGGCTTGGGCCGGATGTCCCAATAAAAATCTTTCATGCTTTTAACCACGCCAGTGCGGGTCATTTTGTTGAAGTAAGTCGTGAAGTCGTCCCACGTCAACACAAACGGCGCGCGGCCCGACATGGGAAAGGCAAACACCGAATTGAGCCGTGCTGAGTCAAAGGCGGTGTCTTGCCCCTGCACATACGGGCTGGATGCCGACAGCGCAATAAAGTGCGGAATGTAGCGCGACATGCGGTGCAACGTGAGCAGTGCGGTGTCTGCATCCGGGCAGCCCACATGCACATGCTGGCCAAAAATGGTGAACTGTTTAGACAAATAGCCGTACAACTCAGACAACTCCCTGAAGCGCGGCTTGTCGTAAATGCGCCGCTCGTGCCACGCTTGGTACGGGTGCGTACCGCCGCCCACAACGGCGATGTTCAGCTTGTCCGCGCTTTTGATCAGCGCATCGCGGATTTGTGACAGTTGCCCCAACACCTCAGACGATGACTGACACACGCCGGTGGATATTTCAATCATGCTCGATGTCATCTCTGGCACCACAGCGCCGGGCAGCGGTATTTTTTTCATCAGGCGCAGCATGTCCTCGGCATACGGGGCGAGGTCGTAGTCATGCGTGTTGACGAGCTGCAGCTCCAGTTCCACGCCTAGCGACAGGGCGTCTGATTTTTGAAAGGCTTCAAGACTCATGGACCGGCCCCAGGGATGCGCTTCGTACCTGCAATCTAGGTGGTCTGGAGCTTTCACCCGCCCGCGTTATGGCCACTGTTGCCAGAACTGCACCGAGTACCTCCATCAGCAAAATAACTGGCAGGGCAATGCTTGCAATTTGTTTGCCCAGTACGGGCGATACCACCACAAAAGTCGATACCAGGAGCAGAGCCACCGAAGACATAGGCGACATGGCGCAGCCTACCCACAGGGCTTGCCGCCAACTGGCACCACTGCCGACATTGCCCAGCGCCACGCCGACTATTTTGGCCACCACCCGCACCGCTACCAGCACGGCGACCAGCGCAGCCACAGGGCCGCCCCAATCGGCCTGTGCAGCCACAACCGACACCAATACAAACATCAGCATGGTGAGCATGCTCGATGCCGTTCCCATTTGCCGGGGCCACGACCATGGGCGGGGCTCCAGCTGCTTGAGCAACATACCGCCCAGCAGTGCCGCCAGCGGCGCGGAGCCACCAAAGTGCGCTGCCAAAGCCGCACCCGCAGCAATCACCGCCAGCAGCAAGATGGCCGTGTTCTCGCTGGTCGGGCTCATCACCCGCAGTGCGCTGCGCAACACCAGTGCCAGGCCCGCGCCCACCACGACAGACAAGCCCAGCACCACCAGCACCGGGTAAAAGCTGCCGGTTAAGGTAATCGGCCCCAGAATTTTTTCGCCGCGCGACATCAGGCCGGCGCTGGCACTGCACAGCGTTAGTGCATACAGTGTGCTCAGGGTAGACAGCACCATCGCCCGCTCGCTGACAGGGCCTGATGCTCTGGTGTCTATCAGCACCCGCGACAGCACGGCGGGGGACGCGGCCATGGCCAACATGGCCAGCGGCTGCGCCACGGCTTCACGCGCGCCCATCCACAGCATGGCGTAGTACACGGCGATCAGCGTCAAGCTTGACTCAAGCAGGCTTTGCACCAGCACCATCGGGTTGTGCTTGAACCAGCGCAGCGGGATTCGGCCACCGGCCTCAAAAAGCACTACCGCCACGCCCAGCTCCAGCAGAAAAAGTCCAATGCCTTGAAGCGGCCACACCGCGCCGGTAAAGCCGGCAAAGCCTGCGACAGCGCCAATCACCGAGTAACCGATGACTTTAGGCAGGCCGGTATAGCGCTGCACCAGGTGGCCAGCCGCAGCCGCCAGTGCCAGCAGCACAGACCACTGCACTGTTGCCAGGCCCGCTGACGGCTTGATCCATTCCGCCCAAATGTTTAAAAGCTCTTGAGTCAAAAATACGCCTCTCAAAGTGAGCTTTGAGCGTACGGGCGTTCATGACCAGACTGTGTAGGAGGGTAGCGTGACAGTCGTAACTGTCTGCAAAAAAACTTACATGCTGGCTATTGATGGGGCACAAAAAAGCTGCCGGGCTGACTGCGCCAGCGCGTCCAGATGGCACTGCTGATGCGGGCACGGTCAATACCGCTGACGTTATGCGCTTGCAGTGCCAAGCGGAACGCGCAGTAAAAACTGACGGATAAATTCAGCGCGCCAATCAGCGGAATCGCGGCGATGCACCACCAGATCAATGGCTGCTTGAAAGCCTCTAAGCCTAATACCGCGCCCGCTGCCGCCAGTTGCCCGGCAGATAAAGTCACGTGACGTGCTTCCAGTTCAAAACCAAAAAAGCCTGTGAATGCCGGAATCAAACCGAGCATGAAACCCAGCGAAATATTCGATGCAAAGCCTGAAATGTTGTCCCGCATGAAGCTTGACCAACGTGCTGCACGCTGTGTGCCCAGTACCTTGGTAAAGCGCGGGTTGTGGGCAATGGCTGAATCAAGCCGGTGCAGCACAAACCAGTTTTCAAACCAGCCCGCCACCATGCTCGAAGAAAAAAGAATTAACCCGGTAAAAGCTGCCCATAACAGCGTTGGCCCGAGCAGCGTGAGCGTGCCCAGCACGTGTATGGCTTCTTTCGGGCTGATCATGGGGCGGCCCATCAACAGCAAAACCATCACATTGACCAACAGCACGGCGGGAACCACCATAGACACATTGCCCAGCACCGCCGCCACCTGCGAGCGCACCAGGTGCGTGACCTCATCCACAAAATCTTCAATTGCTTGGCCCGAGTCAATGTCTTTGAGCTTGGCGGCCATGGCCGGCGCCGTCATGGCGGGCTGCTTGGTGGCCAGCGTCAGGTGCAGCAACTGAATCAATATAAAGCTGGCCGCATACACAAAGCCCGATGCAAAGCCATTCCAGAAAGCCGACAAGCCAATGCCCACCACGGCAAATTTCAAGCTAGTGGTCAGAGCGGTCACTGCGCCGCCGCCCATCGCCTTGCCCAACATTTGCCTGTACTCAGTACGGTCACGGGTGATGTAATGCTCACCCGTTTCGGCGCTGCGCTCGGCCATCTTGGCCGACAGCAAGGTGGAGTTGGCACTGATCAGCGCACCAATACTTTTGCTGTCTTGCCCAATCGTGACGCGCCGCGCCAGCAGCTTGATGGCAGCTCGTGCGGACTGATCGGATATCAATGTGTCCAGCAATTCGCGCACCCGCACAATGCGTTCACGCAACTGGCGCAGCATGAACACCATGCCCACCGATATGCCGTTGTCATTCAAGTGGACGTACACGCCGTTGACGGCTTGGCGGCAAGTTTCTAGCCGGGCACGCAGCTTGGCAATCGCCGCTTTGAGTTCTTCATCGCCCTGCGCCGGGTCAAAAAATATCTGACGCAGCTCTGCCAAGTCGTTAGACAGCGGGTGAAAAGCCCGGTCATCGTCGTTGGCTCTGTCCATCCGCAGGCGCAGCTCGGGCGCAAAGCCGGTTGCGCGGATTTGCGCGGTGCAATAGGTCAATGCATCCATCAGGTGGTGCTGCCAGATCAGCGTGTCGGTGCGCACATTGCCAGACAGCAGGGTCACCAGTTGGTCGATCTGCGCATCTGGGATGGCCGCCAGCCACTGCGCATCAAAACGCTTGGGCGCTACCAATGCAAACAGCTCGGCAGCATCAAGGGTTTCAGGCGTGCCCGGTAATATTTTGCGGCGCAGCCGATCGGTCAGCTCACTGACAAAGGCGGTGCGCGGCGCAAAACCAAAGTCAGCCAGCAAAGTGGTCACATCAACCGTTTGCAGCAAAACTTGCCACCAGGCTTTCAGGCGTGCCCCAAGCTCAGGTTGTGCATGCACGGCATCGATAAACGTTTGTAGCCTTGAAATACTGGCATCTACCGAGCTTTCATCACCGCGCAACCATTCAAACAGCGCAATCAACCAGACATGGCGTGCAGCCAAACTGGCTTGTGGATCCAACTGGGCGAGCAGCGCGCGCAGGTCTTTCATTTAATGAAGCGTGCGGCCCGTCGGTGTGCTGTCGTTGGCTTCCAATACAAACATCGGTATCAGCGCTTCAAAACGCTCACCATCTTCAGCCACACAAAAGTAGGTGCCGTGCATCGCACCCGTGGCCGTACGCAGGCGCGAGCCGCTGCTGTATTGAAACGACTCACCGGGTTTAAGTAATGGCTGGTGTCCCACCACACCCAAGCCTTTGACTTCTTCCACATGACCATTGGCATCCACAATTTCCCAGTGGCGCGAGATCAATTGCGCAGCGACCAGGCCCGTGTTGGTGATCGTCACGGTGTAGGCAAAGCCGTAAATGCTGTCTTCCGGCGAAGACTGCTGAGGAATGTACTGCGGCACAACGGCGCAGCTGAATTGGTACTTGGGTTGAGGCATGGCGTTTAAAAAAGATCGGATAGCCATATTAACCCTGACCAGAGTCAAGCGTTACATGCTGCGACAATCTGTGTATAGCTACCATTCTGATCATGACCCAGCCCACCTACCGCATCGCCCCGTCCATTTTGTCTGCCGACTTTGCCCGCCTGGGTGATGAGGTCAAAGCCGTGATAGCGGCAGGCGCTGACTGGATCCACTTTGACGTGATGGACAACCATTACGTGCCCAACCTGACCTTTGGCCCGATGATTTGTCAGGCCCTCAAGCCGCATTGTAAAAAAGCCGACGGCACAGCGGTGCCGATTGACGTGCATTTGATGGTGCAGCCGGTTGACGCCCTGGCGGCAGCGTTTGCCGACGCAGGCGCAGACCTCATCAGTTTTCACCCTGACGCATCCGGCCACGTTCACCGCAGCATTCAGGCCATCAAAGCCAAAGGTTGCAAGGCGGGTCTGGTCTTCAACCCCGCAGCGCCGCTGGATGTACTGGACTGGGTGATTGACGACATCGATTTGATTTTGATCATGAGCGTCAACCCCGGTTTTGGTGGCCAGTCATTCATCGACAGCGCCCTGCGCAAGATTGAAGACGCTCGCAAACGCATTGATGCATCGGGCAAAGACATCCGGCTGGAAGTCGATGGCGGTATTAAGCTAGAGAACATAGCGCGCGTTGCGGCAGCTGGTGCAGATACTTTTGTCGCGGGCAGCGCTATTTTTGGCAAGCCGGATTACAAGGGTGTGATCGATGCGATGCGGGTGGCGCTGGCTAGCTGAATAAAGTCCTTGAGTTGTGAAGCTTGAAGCCGCCATCATCGACCTGGACGGGACGATGGTCGACACCATGGACGATTTTGTCGTGGCTATCAATCTGATGCTGCGGGACTTGGGTTTTGATCCAGTTGACCGGGCTGTTGTGGCTCTCAGAGTGGGAAAAGGCTCTGAAAACCTCGTCAAATCGATATTAAATCATGCTACAGACCAATCGATACGGGCGCAAACAGCTCCTGATAATATAGCAAATTTTGAGCACGCCCTCGGTCAGTATCAACATCATTACCGCGCCGTCAACGGCCAGCATGCCCATGTCTACCCCGGCGTGGTCGACGGTTTGCAGGCTTTGCAGCAGGCCGGGCTCAAGCTGGCCTGCCTCACCAACAAACCGGTCGGCTTTGCGCAGGAGCTGCTCAAACTCAAGGGGCTGGACAGGTTTTTCGGCCAGGTGTTTGGCGGCGATTCGTTTGAACGCAAAAAGCCCGATGCGCTGCCCGTGCTTAAAACCTGTGCGGCTTTGGGCACGCCGCCTGCTCAAACCTTGATGATCGGCGATTCAAGCAACGATGCCCAGGCCGCACGTGCTGCGGGCTGCCCGGTGCTGCTGGTCACGTATGGCTATAACCACGGTGAGCCGATTCGCAGCGTTGATGCGGATGGTTACGTTGGCTCCCTGGCTGACTTGCATTTGCCGAAATAAAAAACGGAGCCTGTAGGCTCCGTTTTGCAAGAGTTTCTAAGCTGCTCAGGCTGCTTTACCCAGCAATGCGTCCTTCAGCTTCCAGTCGGCAGGGTTGTTGCCCAGCCAGATACGCATCAGGGCATTGAAAAATTCAGGCTCCTTAAAGGGCTCCCCTTGCGCTTTACCTTTGACGGTAATGATGGTGCCCGTTCCAGGCACCCAGTCCATGGCAAAGGTATCGCCGGTCACCAGTTTCTTTTGATCTGAAAATACCTGCCCCATGCGAATCAGCCCTGGAATGAGTTTCGACATTTCGCCCTTGGGTGCGTTATCTTCAAAGCCTTTGGTAAACGCTTTGCCAAGCTCATTGGAGTCAATATCGCGCAGCATGGTGACGTGCATTCGTTTTGGGCCGGTGGCTGCGTAAAACTCTTCGGGTGTGGCCACTTTTTTGCCAACATACAAGGCACCGACATACACTTTAAAAACCGCCCTGTAGCGCACACCTGCACCGTTGAGCACCAGTTTTGTGCCGCGTACATCAATAGAGTCTTCGAGCTTGACGCCGGAGACGTCCACTTGCGCGGCCAAAGCGCCTGCTGAAATCATTGCGCCAGCCATCACCGCAACACATTTGCTGAATAAAGTCATCGATGTCTCCATTAAGAGTGTTAGAAAAACGAACGAGCGTTCTTTTTTGAAGTTTCATTTTGTAGCGGCTTTCAAAGAAGGGCAATAGGGTTTGCCAGAATGCTATTTGATACACTTTGTGGAGATGACTAAATTACGCATCATTCATGTCAAAACTCCAGGTCGTACAGACCGGGGAGCCTGGCTGTGGCGAGGCTGCTCTACTTTTAGCACTTGAGTCGCCGCGCCCCGAACCCATTGGTCGACAGGGCGCATATTGAATGAACCGGGGTCACACGCTTGTAATCGTGACTTCCCTGCGAAGGATTCCATCTTGATCACCGAACTTGAATTTAAAAGCCTGGCTGCCCAGGGCTACAACCGCATCCCTTTGATGGTTGAAGCGTTTGCCGATTTAGAAACACCGTTGTCGCTTTACCTCAAACTGGCTTTTGCCAAAGACCAGGGCAAGTACAGCTTTTTGCTCGAATCTGTTGTGGGTGGCGAACGGTTTGGTCGCTACAGCTTTATAGGCTTGCCCGCGCGCACGCTGGTACGTGCCTCGGGCTTTGGTACAGATGCGGTTGTCGAGGTGGTCACGGATGGCAAGGTGGTTGAAGCCTCCAGGCAAAATCCGCTCGATTTCATCAGTGACTATCAAAAACGCTTCAAAGTGGCACTGCGCCCCGGTTTGCCGCGCTTTTGTGGTGGCCTGGCGGGCTATTTTGGTTATGACGCGGTGCGCTACATCGAGAAAAAGCTTGAAAAATCATGCCCACCTGATTCGCTGGGTTGCCCCGATATTTTGCTGCTGCAATGCGAAGAGCTGGCAGTCATTGACAACCTCTCAGGCAAGCTCTACTTGATTGTGTATTCCGACCCAAAGCAGCCCGAGGCCTACGCCAACGCCAAAAAGCGGCTGCGTGAACTGAAAGAGCAGCTCAAGTATTCCGTCAGCGCGCCTATCGTCAAGCCGTCACAAAGCTACCCGGCGGAGCGTGATTTTGCCAAAGCCGACTACATTGCCGCCGTTGAAAAAGCCAAGCGCATGATCGAGGCAGGCGATTTCATGCAGGTGCAAGTCGGCCAGCGGATTAAAAAGCGCTACACCGAGTCCCCGCTGAGCTTGTACCGCGCGCTGCGCTCACTCAACCCATCGCCGTACATGTATTACTACCACTTTGGTGACTTTCATGTGGTGGGCGCTTCGCCTGAGATTCTGGTCAGGCAAGAACTGGTCGAAGGGGGGCAAAAAATCACCATCAGGCCACTTGCGGGCACGAGGCCACGCGCCTCGTCGCCTGAGGCAGACAAAGCCGTTGAACAAGAACTCGTCAACGACCCGAAAGAGCGCGCCGAACACGTCATGCTGATCGACCTGGCTCGCAACGACATTGGCCGCATCGCCAAAATTGGCTCAGTCAAAGTGACCGAAGCCTTCGCCGTCGAGCGTTACAGCCACGTCATGCACATCGTCAGCAACGTTGAAGGCGCGCCGCTTGACGGCATGACCGGCATGGACGTTTTAAAAGCCACCTTCCCGGCAGGCACACTGAGCGGCGCACCCAAAGTGCATGCGATGGAAGTGATCGACCAACTGGAGCCGACCAAGCGCGGCCTGTACGGCGGTGCGTGTGGTTACCTCAGCTACTCGGGTGACATGGACGTGGCCATCACCATCCGTACCGGCATCATCAAGGATCAGGTGTTGTACGTTCAGGCGGCAGCCGGCGTGGTGGCTGATTCAGTGCCTGAGCTGGAGTGGAGAGAAACCGAAGCCAAGGCCAGGGCGCTGCTCAGGGCGTCCGAACTGGTCGAAGAAGGGCTGGAGTAAATACCATGAGCTCAAAAATCAAACTCCTGATGATCGACAACTACGACAGCTTTACCTACAACATCGTCCAGTATTTTGGCGAGCTGGGTGCCGAGGTTGAGGTTTTCCGCAACGACGAAATCACGATTGAACAAATCGCTGCCAAAAACCCAGACCGTCTGGTTGTCTCACCCGGTCCCTGCTCACCACTGGAAGCGGGCATATCAGTCGCCGCTATCCAGCACTTTGCAGGCAAGCTGCCAATACTCGGCGTTTGCCTGGGCCACCAGTCGATTGGCGCGGCGTTTGGCGGCAACATCGTTCGGGCGCAGGAGCTGATGCACGGCAAAACCAGTGTCATCACCACCACGCAGCGCGGCGTGTTTGCGGGTTTGCCCAAACAGTTCACCGTCAATCGCTACCATTCGCTGGCGATCGAAAAGTCGTCATGTCCGGATGTGCTGGAAGTCACGGCCTGGACGGATGATGGCGAAATCATGGGCGTGCGGCATAAAACGTTGCCGATTGAAGGCGTGCAGTTTCACCCGGAGTCGATACTGACCGAGCACGGCCATGCCATGCTTCAGGCCTTTCTAGTTCAGTCTGGATAAATAATCGCTATGATTTCAGTAGCTGCTTGCGCCCGTATTCATTGGTCTAGAGCCCTATTTGACACCTAAAAACAGCCGTTTTGAGCCTTTTCGGAGTACTTTTATGCCAAATTCACACAAAATCACCGCCAGCGAGGCCTTACAGCGCACCATCGAGCACCGCGAGATCTTTCACGATGAAATGCTGCACCTGATGCGGCTCATCATGGGTGGCGAGATGTCTCCGGTCATGATGGCGGCGCTGATTACTGGGCTGCGCGTCAAAAAGGAAACCATTGGCGAGATCACCGCCGCCGCGCAGGTCATGCGCGAGTTTTCTACCAAGGTCAATGTGACTGACAAGACGCACCTGGTAGATATCGTGGGCACCGGCGGCGATGGTTCCCACACCTTCAATATCTCGACCTGTTCGATGTTTGTCGCCGCCGCGGCGGGGGCCAAGGTCAGCAAGCACGGCGGCAGAAGCGTCAGCAGCAAGTCGGGCAGTGCGGACGTGATGGAGTCACTCGGCATCAACATCAATTTGCCGCCCGAGGCGATTGCACGTTGTATCGAACAAGTCGGTATCGGCTTCATGTTTGCACCCAATCACCACCCGGCCATGAAAGCCGTGGCACCGATTCGCAAAGAACTGGGCGTGCGCACCATCTTCAACATCCTCGGCCCCCTGACCAACCCGGCCAGTGCGCCAAATATTTTGATGGGCGTGTTTCACTCGGACCTGGTGGGTATTCAAATCCGCGCCTTGCAGCGCTTGGGTGCAGAGCACGCGCTGGTTGTGTACGGTAAAGACGGGCTGGACGAAATCAGCCTGGGCGCAGCTACCGTGGTGGGCGAGTTAAAAAACGGCGAGATCAGCGAATACGAAATTCACCCCGAAGACTTTGGCTTCACCATGGCCAGCAGCCGTGCCCTGCGGGTTGAAACGCCCGAAGAGTCCAAAGCCATGCTGCTGGGGGTGCTGGACAACCAGCCGGGTGCTGCGCGCGACATCGTGATTTTGAACGCTGGAGCCGCACTGTATGCGGCCAATGTGGTGGGCTCGATGAAAGAGGGCGTTGACAAGGCGCGGAGTGTGTTGGCGTCGGGCGCTGCTAAAACACGACTTGAACAATTGGTCAAGATGACAAACGAGTAAGCAAACAGCTCCTAGGGTTTTCACCGCCAGCCCGGGCAAACAGGGAGTTTCCCTAGTTTGACCTTACAGCCTGCCAAAAGTAAGTATTCGGTAAGTTCGCGTGAAGACAGTGTGTCTTTACAAGATCTTTGCACTTATGCTTTTTACACTCAACACGCTTCAGTTGGTCTTTTATATTGCCCTCATGCTGCTGGCTGGGCAGGGTGTTTTATGGGTCATTTCCGGAGCCAAGGCCGGTAACAATCTTTTTTACCAGTTGTTTCAGCTCGCCAATAAGCCCTGGGTCAAGGCAGCGCGCTGGATCGCGCCCAGGCAGGTGGCGGACCACCAGGTACCGGTCGTGGCGTTTTTCGTGGTGGGTATTTTGTACATCGCTGTCACGTTGGCCAAGATTGAACATTGTGTGACGATAGCTATGCAGGGGTGCAAATAATGAAACCCATTGGCTGGCTCTTGCAAAAGTACCAGGCCATGGCCTGGCTGGTCATTGGTCAGCGTGAGGCGGCTGACAAAGTGTTTGAAGCCATGCTGCAGGCCAACCCGGATGATGCTTACGCCTTGGCCAGCCGTGCCCAACTGGCGGTACAGCGGGGCGACAAAGCCCAGGCACTGATTGACATGAAACGCCTGTGCGAGCTTGACGGCAGCTCGGCACACGCCTGGTACAACTATGGCTACCTGCTCCACGATTGCGGCAACGTGGGCGAGGCAGAAAGCGTGTTCAAAAAAGCGCTGGAGCTGTCGCCCAAACTGGACATGGCGTGGTACGGCTTGTCGCTGGTTCATATCCAGCAAAAGCGTTTTGACGACGCCGTCGAAACCCTCAAGAAAAACACAGAATTGCAACCCATGAGTCCTTACGGCTGGTACCACCTTGCCAGAGTACACGTGGATCGCAGAGAACCCGATGAAGCGCGCAAGGTCATTGCGCACTTGCGCGGATTCGAGCCCAAAGTCGCGGACCAACTGGTGCGCGAAACAGGGTTGGTGGCCTAGCCTTTTAACAATGGAGACAGACGATGCAAATTACTGAAAATCACCGTCGATATTGGAGCAAAACGCTCAATATCACCGCAATTTTGTTGAGTATTTGGTTTGTAGTGACCTTCGTGGTCGGCTACTTTGCCCGAGACCTCAATTTCAATTTCTTTGGCTGGCCGTTCAGCTTCTGGATGGGCGCCCAGGGTTCTCTCATCATTTATGTGGCGATCATCTGGTTTTACGCCAATTACATGAACAAACTTGACATCGAACACGGCGTAGCCGAAGTAGAGGAATAATCATGGCTGGACTATCTCCCACCACCGCCTCGGGCGGCATGCAATCCGGAGCTGACTTTAAAAAGCAACTCAACAAGGTGTATACCTGGTACACCGGCGGCTTTTTAGCATTTGTGGTCGTACTGGCCATTGCCGAGCAAATGGGTTTGCCGCGTAACTGGATAGGCTTTATCTTCTTGTTGGCCACGGTCGGCTTGTATGCTGGTATCGGCGTGATGAGCCGCACCACGGATGCTGATGAATACTACGTGGCCGGTCGGCGCGTACCTGCGATTTACAACGGTATGGCCACGGGCGCTGACTGGATGTCAGCCGCATCGTTCATCGGCATGGCCGGGACGCTGTACCTGACGGGTTACAGCGGTTTGGCCTTCATCATGGGCTGGACAGGCGGCTATTGCCTGGTAGCACTGTTTTTAGCACCTTACATGCGCAAGTTCGGCCAGTTCACTGTGCCTGACTTTTTGGGTGAACGCTATGGCGGTAACTTCGTGCGCTTTTTGGGCGTGTTTGCCGCTATTTTGTGCTCGTTCGTTTACGTTGTTGCGCAAATTTACGGCGTTGGCCTCATCACGTCACGCTTGACGGGTTTTGACTTTGTCGTCGGAATTTTCGTGGGTCTTGGCGGTATTCTGGTTTGCTCATTCCTGGGTGGTATGCGCGCCGTGACCTGGACGCAAGTGGCACAGTACATCATTTTGATCGTCGCTTACATGATTCCTGTGGTGTGGTTGTCGGTCAAACAAACCAGCGTGCCAGTTCCGCAAGTCATCTACGGCTATCAGCTTGAAAAGGTCACCGCACGCGAAGCGGTGTTGCTCAAAGACCCGAAAGAGCTGGAAGTCATTGAGATTTACAAAAAGCGCGTGGCTGACATTGACGCGAAACTCAAGGATGTGCCAGCCGCGATGGCAGCCGACCTGGCCGACGCGACCAAGAAGGTAGCCGATCTGAAAGCGGCCACCGGTGGTGCTGCGGACGTTGCTGCTGCCGAAAAAGCACTGGCAGCCTTGCCAAAAGATGCTGCTGCTGCCACCAAAGCCTACACCGCTGCTCGCGCTGCTGCGCAGGCCCGAACGGCGCCTCTGGGCGGTATGCCGCGCCATGCCCAGCAGTTTGCGGGTGACCCGAACGGCGACGCCAAGGCAGTTGCGGCTTACGACACGTCCCGGCGCAACTTTTTGGCATTGATCTTCTGCCTGATGGTGGGTACGGCTGCCTTGCCGCACATCCTGATGCGCTACTACACCACGCCAAGCGTCAAGCAGGCGCGTGAATCGGTGACATGGTCTCTGTTCTTTATTTTCCTGCTGTACTTCACGGCGCCCGCACTGGCCGTGCTGGTGAAATACGAGGTATTCAACGTGCTTGTGGGCACTGAATTCACCAAATTGCCGGGATGGATTGCGCAGTGGGCCAAGGTCGACCCGACCTTGCTGAGCGTCATTGACATCAACAAGGACGGCATTTTGCAGCTTGGTGAGATCCGCATCGGCGGAGACATCGTGGTGCTGGCAACGCCTGAAATTGGTGGCCTGCCTTACGTGATCTCTGGCTTGGTGGCGGCTGGTGGCTTGGCTGCTGCGCTTTCAACAGCTGACGGCTTGCTGCTGACGATTGCCAATGCGCTGTCGCATGACGTGTACTACAAAATGATCGACCCGAATGCTCCAACCTCACGCCGGGTGACGATATCCAAAGTGTTGTTGCTGGTGGTGGCGTTGGCAGCGGCTTATGTGGCGGCGCAAAAACCAGCGGACATTTTGTTCTTGGTGTCTGCGGCGTTCTCATTTGCAGCGGCGGCGTTCTTCCCGGTTCTGGTGCTGGGCATCTTCTGGAAGCGCGCGTCCAAATGGGGTGCAGCCGCCGGCATGATCGGCGGCTTGGGCACCACCATTTACTACATGGTGAGCAACCAGGTCTGGCTGCGCAGCGTGTTTGATGTCACCAAGCCGATTGAGCTGTGGTACGGCATAGCGCCTATCTCGGCAGGGGTGTTCGGCGTACCTATTGGCTTTGCACTGGTTGTGCTGGTCAGCCTGGTGACACCAGGACCGGACAAGAAGACGCTGGAACTCATCGAGCACGTGCGTTACCCGGATCTGAAGGCTGCTTGACGATCTAAAGTACTGACTGCGGCTCAGGCCGCAGGTCGGCTCAAAAGCCCACTGCTCGTGCAGTGGGCTTTTTTATTGCACTTGGCGCGGCGATAATCCTTGTCATGTCTGACATTCTTGAAAAAATCATCACGGTCAAGCAAGGCGAAGTTTCCGCTTTGATCCAGCAAAAACCACTGTCCGCCATGCGGCTTGACGCGGAATCCCGCGTTTTAACGCGTGATTTTGTCGGTGCGTTGCAAGGCAAAATCGCTGCCGGTAAACCCGCTGTGATTGCCGAAGTCAAAAAGGCCAGCCCGTCAAAAGGCGTTTTGCGCGCTGACTTCATTCCTGCCGATATTGCCCAAAGCTATGCAGAATTTGGCGCAGCGTGTTTGTCAGTGCTCACTGACAAACATTTTTTTCAGGGCAGTGTTGAGTACTTCAAGCAGGCTCGTGCCTCGTGCAGCTTGCCGGCCTTACGCAAAGACTTCATGATTGATGCGTACCAAATTTACGAGTCGCGAGTGATGGGCGCAGACTGCATTTTGCTGATTGCAGCGGTTTTGGACGACGCACAAATGAAAGACATGGAAGCGCTGGCGATGTCGCTCGACATGGCGGTGCTGGTCGAGGTGCATGACGCCGCCGAGCTGGCGCGCGGGCTCAAACTCAAAACACCGTTGATTGGCATCAACAACCGCAATCTGAAAACATTTGATGTCTCGCTTGACACGACGCTCGGTTTATTGGGCCAAGTGCCAGCGGGGCGGATTGTGGTCACCGAGTCTGGCATTTCGACGGCCGAGGATGTCAAGCGGATGCGGGACGCCAACGTCCATGCGTTCTTGGTCGGCGAGGCGTTCATGCGCGCTGAAGACCCCGGCGTCGCGCTGAACGAGCTGTTTGGGGCCTAAGTGGATGGGTTGTGGCCTGGCGAGGTCAGTCAGCTGACGGCTGCTGACCCGGCTTTTTGGGCCGTTGCCCCGGGTTGGCAGGGTTTGAACAACGATTTTTTTGCCAGCAGCGCGGGCACGTCTTTGCGCGCATTTTTAAACCAGCGATTGCGTGACGGCGCGGTGATTTTCCCGCCACAGCCCTTGCGTGCGTTGGCACTGACGCCGCCAGATCGGGTGCGGGTCGTGATTTTGGGTCAAGACCCGTACCATGGCCGGGGTCAGGCTGAGGGGCTTGCGTTCTCGGTCGCGTCCGGCGTTGCTTTGCCGCCCTCTTTGCGCAATATTTTTAAAGAAATCCAGCGCGATCTGGGCTTGCTGCCGCCAGCCTTTCCGGTTCCGGGTGGGAGCTTGGTTAAGTGGGCAGAAAACGGCGTGTTGTTGCTCAATACCTGTTTGACGGTGGAGGAGGGGCAGCCTGCCAGCCATGCCAAACGCGGCTGGGAGCAACTGACAGACGCAGTCATCCACCACATCTCAGCGCATCAGCAAAGTGTCATTTTTATGCTCTGGGGTGCTCATGCCCAAGGCAAACGTGCGCTGATTGACGCGAATCGGCACACAATTCTGCTGGCAAATCACCCCTCGCCCTTGTCAGCCATGCGTGCGCCGTTGCCATTTATTGGTTGCGGGCATTTTTCCCTCGCGCGGGCGTCCCTCCAAACGAATTTTGGCTCTGGCAGTACGCCTTGGTAACTAGTCACAGGTCATAAAAACATGGCATAATCCGTGGTTCTCTTGAATGGATGGGTGTCCGAGTGGCTAAAGGAGGCAGACTGTAAATCTGCTCGCTAACGCGTACGCTGGTTCGAATCCAGCCTCATCCACCAGTATTGATTTCAAGTGAATTTCACAGAGCTGCGCATGAATGTGCGGGAGTAGTTCAATGGTAGAACCCTAGCCTTCCAAGCTAATGACGCGGGTTCGATTCCCGTCTCCCGCTCCATAACAAGAGTGGCTTTGTGGTGATTGATTTGAGTAGCTGAATTTGAGTAGTTTTAGCCCATTTGGCTCAGTGGCAGAGCACTCCCTTGGTAAGGGAGAGGTCCCGGGTCCGATTCCCGGAATGGGCACCAGTTTGATGCAGCGCTTGATGGCGGTGCATTGGTTTGATTTGATGTTATTTGGTATTTGTTTCTTTATAAATTTCTGGAGTTTGGAAAATGGCAAAAGGCAAATTTGAGCGGACCAAACCGCACGTCAACGTCGGCACGATCGGCCACGTCGACCACGGCAAGACCACCTTGACCGCAGCAATCACCACCGTTTTGGCGGCCAAGTTTGGCGGCGAAGCCAAAGGCT
>JANNVB010000053.1:0-120641 GCA_031414215.1 Polaromonas sp.
GGCGAAGCGACGACAGTACAAACGTACGGCTAGCGAAGCCGACAAAGTGCACGGATGATCTGGAATTGGAATAAAAACCAAAAAGCCGCCTGATGTGACCATCCGGCGGCTTTTAAATTTTGGTGGGACCTGCGGGGGTCGAACCCACGACAAACGGATTAAAAGTCCGCTGCTCTACCAACTGAGCTAAGGTCCCATGTTTGTCTGCCGTTGAAAGCAGCCAAGCCTCAAATTATAGCGTGGTTTCGGCCTGCTTTGCAAAACTTGAGCTGGCAATTTTGTCCAATAACCAGCCCGCGGCACAAATACCAAAAGTAGCGGTCACGCTGACGACTGAGCCGTAACCGTGGCAGTTCAGATTGTTGTCGGCTTGGGGTGTGTCAACGCTGGTTGCAGGCTGCATGACAGACTCGCGGCTGAAGACACAACGCGTTCCTATCTTGCCTAGTCGTGCGGCGCCATGCTCTTTGCGCAGCCGATAACGCAGCTGCGCCAGCAATGGGTCATGCGTGCTCAATGCCAAGTCATCAATCTCGACCTTGTGCGCATGACGCTTGCCGCCCGCTGCGCCTACCGTGATGAAATTGACTTTGTGCTGTATCGCCCAAGCGGCCATGGCGGTTTTGGCTTTGACCTGGTCACAGGCATCAAGCACTGAAACGTCATTGTTTAAATCAAGTCCGGCAATACTTGGCCAGTTGGCGGGGTCTACAAACTCTTCAACGCAGCGCACATCGCATTCAGGGTTGATGTCGAGGATGCGCGCGCACATGGCCTGGACTTTGGACTGACCCAAGGTGCTGCCCAATGCGTGAATCTGCCGGTTGATGTTCGACTCAGCAATATGGTCCAGGTCAATCAGAGTCAAGCGCGCCACGCCGCTGCGCGCCAGCGCCTCTGCGGCCCACGAGCCCACACCACCAATACCGACAACCACCACGTGTGCGGTTCGAATTTGTGAAGCACCTTCTGCGCCGTAAAGCCGCGCCAGGCCGCCAAAGCGCCGCTCCAGGTCGGGCGAGTCAGTCACTAAAAGCTTTTCTCCAACCGCCAGACTTGATACTTCAAAGCGACCACAGCACCCGCCACAATGGCCGCCACCGCTACAAAACTGGTAGCGCTCAAGGTCGACAGACCAGACAGGCCCTGCCCCACTGTGCAGCCCATAGCGGCGACGCCGCCCACACCCATTAACACCGCACCCACCAGGTGGTTAGCGGTGTCTTCAGCATCACGAAAACCTTCCCAGCGAAAGCTGCGGCTTGCCACGGCATAAACAGCAGAGCCCACCACCACACCAAACACCGACACAATACCTATCGTCAACACCTTGGCCTTGTCGCTGAAAAACATAAACCAGTCGACCGTGTAGGCCACGGGCGAGACAAAACTCAAAGCTTCAGCGCGGCCAGAATTGGTGGCCAAGAAGGCTTCTTGCAAAGTTTCAGGGTGCTCGGCCACATAACCCAAATGCCCGCTGATCCACCACATGGCGGCAATCAGTGCGCCCAAACCAAAGCCGGCAAGCAAGTTGTCAAAGCGCAAAAAATCGCGGCCCAGCAGCGCCCAAATGATCAAACCCAGGCCAAGCGCCAGGGCCAAAATCAGCCCGGCACTGATGCTGCTCATGCCTAGCGCGCTGCCTAGCCAGTTCGGCAAGGCCGCGTTGCTGGTGAAATCAATCGCCACGCGGTCAACCGTGGCCACCCGCAGCACCGCCGTCATGCCTTTGAGTGTGGCGAATGCGGCAACGCCCATGACGACAAACACCACCACCGACTTCAGGTTACCGCCGCCAATACGCACCAGCGTTTTACTGCCGCAGCCAGATGCCAGCACCATGCCAAAACCAAACAACAAGCCGCCAACCAAAGCAGACAGCCAGATGAATCGGTTGGAGGCGTAAAGAGTTTTGGCGGGGTCAATCAGCCCGCTAGAGGCCAGCGTGTAAAAGCCGATCATGGCAACACCGACTGCCATGCCCCACATGCGCATACGGGTCCAGTCGCTCATGTTGACGATGTCGCTGACAGCACCCATGGTGCAAAAGTGCGTGCGCTGTGCAATCGCGCCAAACAAGACCGAGGCGGTGAAAGCGGCCCACAGAACTTGGGTTGTGAGGGCCTTGAGTGTTGAAATGTCCATGCCGTGATTTTAAGGGCATGGCGACGTGCTATTTCAGCTTGGTCAAACGGTCTTTGGCAACCGAGGCCGCTTCAGACTGGGGATAGACCTTGATCAGATCATTCAGTGTTTTACGGGCTGACACGGTGTCTTTCAACTCCACTTGGCAGTTGGCAATGGACAAAGCAGCCTCCGGCGAACGCACATGGTCGGGGGCAATCGCAACCACCGACTTGAAATTGATAATGGCTTCACGGTAAGCGCGTAGTGCGTACTGGGCATTGCCCAACCAGAACAAGGCCGATGGTCTGTAACCACTTTCAGGGTAACGCTTGATAAAGTCCACGAAAGCCGTTTGTGCAGGCGAAAATTCACCTTTGCGAAGCGTGGCTAAGGCGGCCTCGAAGTCACGCAGTTCAGCAGGGCTGGCGACAAACTCATTTCCGTCGACTGTCACTTTTAACGGTTCGAACTTTCGCAGCCTTTCATCAACCCCTTGAGTGATGTCTTTTTGTTTGCGCTGCACTTCAGCAACCTCACGCGCCAATTGCTCGTCTTGCCCACGCATTTTGGCGATCTCGGCGCGCAACACTTCGAGCTGGTTAGACAAATCAAGAATACTGCGGCGCAACTGCGCGTTGTCGTCATTGGCTTTTTTCAGCTCTTCAACATTGCGCAGCTGTTGAGCGTCTACTTTTTGACGCAAATCCAATATGGCCTTGCGCGCCTCATCGTCGCCAAACAAAGCATGTGCGTTGAATGCGAGCAGGCCAAATACGATTGATATAAAAACTGTGCGCAGGATTCTTGATGGATTCATTGATATGTTGGTAGATAGTGGATTAACGGTAGCTTAACTCCGCGCGGCGGTTTTGGGCCATTGATGCTTCGTCCGAGCCAGTGGCAGCAGGTTTTTCTTTGCCAAAGCTCACCGCCTCAACCTGCGCATCTGTCACGCCCAACAAGCCAAGAGCGCGGCGCACCGCTTCAGCGCGTTTTTGTCCAAGTGCAAGGTTGTACTCACGGCCTCCACGCTCGTCAGTATGACCTTCAATGGCCATCTTGCGAACTTTATTAGCCGCCATGTATTTTGCATGGGCTTCAACTGCGCCTTGAAACTCGGGCTTTAAAGTGAAGCTGTCGTAGTCAAAATAAATGATTTTTGCTACGCCCGAAGGCCCCGCTACGGCGCTGTTGTTGGCCATGATCTCAACCGGCGCAACACCTGTACTGGCAGCACCACTGGTGCTTGGCAGGGCCGTGACGGGCGTTGCTGTCCGGCTTTCTACGGGTACGTCGTCAAGTTTAACGTTGGAGCCGCAGGCTACGAGCATGGCCGTCAGCGCAAGCGCTGAAATCACGGAAAGAAGTTGACGTTTCATGAACGAATCCTTTGAAGAAATTGAAAAAATGTATGAATTAAAAGAACTTAGTATGGCTTGCAGCGGCAATAAACATGTAGGGCTAAAGAGCAAATTAAAGTCGTCTTCAACGTGAAAACGGACCCCAGTCTGGTTCACGTATATCACCACTGGCACCAGCTAATCGAGCCTTGATTTTTCCGTCCAGCGTGGTGGTCATCAAGGCTTCTTTTCCTTGCTGCTGGGTCGCATAAACAATCAGGCGACTGTTAGGCGCAAAACTCGGGCTCTCATCTGCACCGGTATCCGTGATTTGGTTCACCGCACCACCCGCAAGCTCCATCACCTGGAGCTTGAAAGCACCCCCAACGCGAGAAATATAAGCCATATATTTGCCATCTGGGCTGAGCGCGGGCGATATGTTGTAGCTGCCTGTAAAAGTGACCCGCTCAACATTGCCGCCCGATGCACTCATCCGGTAAATTTGCGGTGCACCACCTCGGTCACTGACAAAATAAATGCTTCTGCCATCGGGCGAGAAACACGGCTCAGTGTCAATACTGGTCGATTGCGTCAAACGTCTGGGTTCTCCGCCGTTGGAGTCCATGGCGTAAAGCTGGGAACCGCCGTCACGACTTAACGTCGCCACAATCTGCCTGCCATCAGGTGACCAGGCTGGCGCGC
Source organism: Polaromonas sp. (assembly GCA_031414215.1). GTDB lineage: Bacteria > Pseudomonadota > Gammaproteobacteria > Burkholderiales > Burkholderiaceae_C > Polaromonas. The sequence continues at coordinate 4,170 of JANNVB010000053.1, forward strand.
TGTTAGAACCGCGGAAATTTGCCAGCAAACGTCGCTTGCCGCTTGCAACATCGTGCGCGTAAATGACCGGCTTGCGCGACTCGAACGACACATAGGCCAGTTGCGCGCCATTGGGCGACCAGGCCGGAGAAATGATCGGCTCAGGACTGGTCAGTGCTGATAGCGCATTTTCACCATCGGCATCAGCCACCCACAGCGTGAAACGCTGCCCACCTTTCGTCACATACGCAATGCGGGTAGAAAAAACACCTTTTTCGCCCGTGAGTTTTTCGTAAATAAAGTCTGAAAGGCGGTGCGCAGACAGCCGCAACTCAGCAGCGGTCACAGCAAAACTTTGCCCCCCCAGATCTTGACCACGAACCACATCCCAAAGCCGCAAGCGAACGTCAAAACGGCCATCGGCCAGCAGCGTCACACTGCCAGTTACCAGAGAGTCTGCACCTTTTTGCTTCCACAAAGCAATGTCGGGGCGGGAGCTTTCATCAAGCGTCACGCCCGTGGTGTCAACTGCGCGAAAAATACCGCTGCGTTCGAGATCGGCTTTGACGATGGCACCAATTTTTTGTGGCGCTTGTGCCTCTCCGCGGAAAGTTGCTACCGCTATTGGCATTTGCGTCAAACCAACGCCAGACACCTCTACCCTGAATTGCGCAAATGTTGAAGCTGGAAATGGCAAGACACTGGCAGCCAAAAGTTTGACAAAGTTTCGGCGGTAAAAAGGTCGGGTGGTGTGCATGAGAAAAGTTTAAGTCTGTTTTCGGCAAATTAGTGTAGGCGTGAGACCTCACCTGACGCATGAGGTTCAATTTGAGTCAAACCTTTTTCAGCGGTAATCTGAAGCGTCTGCATGCGCTCAACAACTTTTTGATGGTTAATAGACGCCTGACCTCGCTGCTGCTCACGGTGCCACAGGTGGTAGACCTCGGTGGCCCAAAAGCCATTTTTTCGCATGACACCAAAATGACTCAAACGCAGCACCAAGTCGGCATCTTCATGACCCCAACCTTCGAAAGTTTCGTCGAAACCATTCACAGCAAAAAAGTCTTGCCGCCAAACCGCTAGATTGCAACTGCGAATGCCTTTCCACTTGAAGCTCGGTTGTAACCGATATAAAGAACTCGGCCAGCCGATCAGGTGCAACAGTTTGTTGCTATCGCCTTTGAGCCGAGCCTTGATCCAAAAAGCCAAAGACTGGCTCAGCAGGTCCATGTCATTACCGAGCACACGCTGGGTCAGTCGTTCGCTCAACAATACCCGGCTGCCGTTCACAAAGCACTTTTTTTCAGCCAGCTTGGTATGCGCTTTGACAAATGTGGGGCCAGGCACGCAGTCACCGTCCAGAAATACCAAATAGTCGCCCGTCGCGTGATAAGCGCCTAAATTGCGTGCTTTGGATGCGGTAAATCCTGAATCAGGATGCCAAATATGGCGAACTGGACACATGAACGCAGGGCAATCTCGCTTGAATAAATCTACCTGGTCAGCTCTGGAGCCATCATCAGCCACCAGCACCTCGTGGCCAGCATGGCACTGCCTGGCAAGTGAACGCAACACGGCCAGCAAGGCATCGGCGCGGTTGTAGGTCAGAACAATGAAGCTGATCTTCATTTGGCTGCGGGGTTTCCTCGCGACATCAGCCAAAGCTTGAGGTAGCGGTAGTACGTGCCCTCTGCGTTAGAGATGGCCAGCACCAAGCCCATACGCCCATCCAAAAAGCCAAGACGCAATACATAGGTGCGAAAAAACGCCCACACGCCGTGACCCAAGGCCTTTCCAAGCGATGCTTTTTTACCTCGCTTGAATAAAATTTGCGCACCAGCGGTCGAATAACGATTGGCCTTGTCCAGAACCGATTCAAAACTGGTGAAACTCTCATGCAGCAGATGTGATTTGAGCTGACCGACCGGGCGTGAGGTAATGATTTTTTCGTGTACTAGGTCATTTGAAAAAATCGCTGCATCGCGTTTAAAGAGCCGCGTGATACGGTCAGGGTACCAGCCCGAATGGCGCATGTCTTGTCCACAGTAACTTGAAAGCCGTGGCAGGCTATAAATGTCAAATTGCGGGTTGGCCAAGGCAGATGAGATCTCAGCCTGCAGCTCGGGGCTTAATCTTTCGTCCGCATCAATCGACAGCACCCAATCACAGCTTGCCAATGCTAGAGCCCGGTTTTTTTGTACGCCGAAACCGCTCCAATCACCGCTTTGACTGATTTCAGCACCCATTTTTTCTGCGATTTTTAGCGTGTCATCCGTGCTGCCCGAATCCAGTACAACGAGCTGATCGGCAAACAAAACGGACTTCAGGCAGGCCGCAATGTTGTGTGCTTCGTTTTTGGTAATCACAATGACGGACAAACTGGCCAAGGGTTGCCTTTCACCATCAGATTCAAAATAGTAGATGCCGCAGCCAGTTGCAGCGTCTTCGAAGTGAAAGCATAGCAGACGGGCCAGGGCAAGAGGCGTGCGGCGCGCAGAATGAATCACGGATAATGCAGCACGCATTAGCCACTACACGCACCATTTTGCTCAAGAAAACAATCAACCTTAGACTGCTGCTGGTTTGCGCACTTGCTGCATCAGTGGGTTTGCCCATCGGTTTTTTGAGCTTGGCGAAAATTGCATTGCTGCTTGGCACACTCTTTATTTTGCTTGGCGGTAACCCGCCATGGACCACTGCTGTGAATGGCAACAAACCGCTGACCGCCATTCTGATTTTCGTGATTCTTGCGGCGTTTGCTACCAGCATGGCTTGGACTACGGGTTCAAGAAACGAAGCCTTGAATTCCCTTAGTAAATACGGCAAGTTATTGATTTTTCCAGTCTTTTTAGTACTCGTTACAAGTCGCAAAGAAGCACTTTACGCAATGACATGCTTTGTAACCGTTCAATTCTTCATCGTGCTCAGTTCATGGTTGCTCTATTTGAATTTACCTGTTCCTTGGGCAGTTTCTCGTACTGCATTTCTGCACAATGCCGTATTTTCAAGCTACCTTGATGAAGGACTGATGGCTGCGGTATTTGCTTCGCTGTGCTGGCATATGCGGACGCTTGTGCCTGGTAGGTTTGGCAAATTACTAGCGATTGGTGCCATGCTTCTGGCGCTTTTTGATGTTTTTTTCATTCTCGAAGGTCGCAGTGGCCATGTCGTCGCCATTGTTCTAATCTCTCTTGCTTTGAATTGGGAACTCCCAAAACGATATCGTGCCAGTGTGATCATCGTTCCATTTATATTGGTTTTGATTCTGTACAACACATCTCCCAAAGTTCAAACGCGTTTGGAAATAGTCAAACTAGAACTACAAACTTTTTCCCTGGAAGAGCAAAATGGTGACGATTTCAGCTCATCCTCAGGGACTCGTCTTTTTTTCTGGAGTCGGGCAGTACAGTCCATTTCGGAAAACCCTTTTTTTGGTTTTGGTATTGGAAGCTGGAGTAACGAGTTCAACCGTATTGAACGCCTTCGTAATCCTTCACATCAAGATATTCAGCCTCAAGGTAACCCACACCAAGAGTATTTACATTGGGGGGTACAACTGGGCATTCCCGGTATTCTGCTTCTGGTGGCATTGATGGCGTCTATCCTGCGCGATACGCTCGTTATGAGCACGGTTACTGCCAGAGCAACCCAATCTTGCTTGGTTGCGCTCGCCATAGCCTGTATGTTTAACTCTTCAATTTATGACGCTTTGATCGGTGACTTTTTCTGCATATCGATAGCTTTGTTGCTAGCGATGGGGCGTTTTTGCCCGAATAGCAAACAAACCCCATCTTTGGCTCGATGAAGGTATTTAAAGCCATGACTGAAGAAGCCCAGCCGACCCAACAATACCCATCGCGCACCCAGCAGACCGTCTGGCAACGCATCCGCCGCGTCTGGCCCTACTTCAGTCGCTCACGCGGCGCGTGGGCCGTAGCAATATCTGCCACATTTATCGCTTCTGCCACTGAGCCTTTCATACCCGCCATGCTCAAACCGCTGCTGGATCGTGGTTTTCAGGCGGGTTCGCTCAATGTGTGGCTGGTGCCCGCCAGTCTGATGCTGCTGTTCACAGTTCGCGGGCTGTCTGGATTTGTTGCGCAATACGCTGTAGCGCAAGTCACCAACGTCGGCCTGCAGGCACTTCGCAAAGCCATGTTTGACAAACTCCTTACTGCACGGTTGTCACTATTTACAGAGCAAAGCGCCAGCGCCATTTCAAACACCGTGGTGTACGAGGTCTATAACGGTTCGATGATTTTGAACAACGCTATATTGAAGTTGGCGCGTGATGTCCTGACACTGCTGGCGCTAGTGGCTTACCTGATATTTTTGAACTGGAAGTTGATGCTGGTTGTGTCGTTGCTGTTCCCTGCGGTTGCATTGGTGATTCGGCTACTGACGCGCAGGCTCTACCGTTTGACAAAACAAAGCCAGACAGCCACTGACAACCTGGCCTATGTCGTCGAAGAAAACGTATTGGCGTACCGAGACATCCGGCTCAGTGGTGCGCAGGACTCGCAAGCGTCCCGGTTTGACCAGTTGAGTCATTCGCTGCGACGCTTGTCCATGAAATCGACAGTAGCCTACGCCAGCATGAGCGCCATCAATCAGGTGCTGGCAGCGATAGCTTTGTCCGCAGTGGTTTCAATTGCCCTGTTGCAGGGATCAGAAAATACGACAACGGTCGGTGGTTTTGTAGCATTTGTTACTGCCATGCTGCTACTGATTGCACCCATCAAGGGCTTGTCAGACGGCGCCACACCCATCACGCGCGGACTGGCGGCGCTAGAGCGAGGCTTGGACTTGATGGATCTCACCGATGATGAATCAGACGGTACATTTTCAAAACTCAGGGCATCAGGCGTAATTGAATTTAAAGATGTATCGGTGATTTATAAAGACGGCGCGTCGCCGGCTATTGATAATTTGAATCTGTCGATTGCAGCGGGTGAGACCATCGCTTTGGTCGGCGCATCGGGCTCTGGCAAAACCACGCTAGCCAATTTGCTTCCCAGGTTTGTTGACATCACATCAGGCCATGTTTGCCTGGACGGTCAAGACATCAGGCAATGGCGTATGCCGTCACTGCGCTCTCAATTCGCGGTCGTCAGCCAGCATGTGGTCATGCTCAACAGTTCGATCGCGTTTAACGTGACGCTGGGTCAATCGCTTGACCGGGACAAAGTCGCAGAGTGCCTGATCGCAGCCAACTTGGGACAATTGATTGCTGAGTTGCCTCAAGGTATTGACACGGTACTGGGGCACAACGCCATGCAGTTGTCAGGCGGTCAGCGCCAGCGCCTGGCTATTGCCAGGGCACTGTACAAAGACGCCCCCATTTTGATTTTGGATGAAGCGACCTCAGCGCTCGACACGGAGTCAGAGCAAGCCGTGCAAGAGGCCGTCAAAAGGCTAACCGTTAACCGCACCTCATTGATCATTGCCCATCGCTTGTCGACCGTACAGCATGCTGACCGCATCATCATGATGAATGCAGGCCGGATTATTGAAACCGGTTCGCACACGCAATTGCTGGCGCAAAATGGTGCTTATGCACACCTTTACAGGCTTGGCTTGAATGCTGATTAAACCTGCCGAGAACGACACATGAATATTTTGCTGACAGGCGCTGAAGGAAACTTTGGTTCCGAATTTCAACACCAAGCCAGCAAGAACAGCCATGTGAGCGTGATGACAGTTGGCCGTGGCGACTGGGCACGCATCCATGAAAAGATGGCGTCTTGCGATGTGGTGGTTCATGCAGCAAGTGACTTGCGCACATCCGCCAGCGTAGCGCCAAGCCGCTTGCTTGAATCCAACATCATGTCGACGGCCACACTGCTGGAGGCTACACGCCAGCAGCGCGTCAAAAGGTTGGTATTCCTCAGCAGTTGCGCGGTTTATGGTGAAGACATGCGAACTGGCGAAGACAGTTTATGCTGCCCCATCACGATCAATGGCATTTCAAAACACTTGAATGAAAAACTGGTAGCTGAATTTTGCAGCGCCAATGGCATCGAATATCAAATTTTGCGCGTCTTCAACAGCTACGGCGGAGATGACCGGTTCTCGATATTTTCCAAACTGAAACGGGCTTTGCAAACCAACGCACCTTTTACTATGAACAACGATGGGCGCATGCAACGCGATTTCATTCATGTAGCGGATGTCGCTTCTGTCGTGTTGAATTTATCGGCAACCAAGATAGCACACACACATCTGAACATCGGGACAGGCATCGCCACCAAAATTTCTACGCTGGTTGACATGGTGGCAGCCCAGTTTCCGCAATTGGTGGTTCAGCGTGGTTTGACGCAAGAGGCGGAGTATTCCCGAGCAGACACTACCCGTCTGCGTGAATTTTGGAACGGTGACTTCATTCGCGTTGAAGACTATATTCGCAAGCAGTTTGCCAATTACGCTGGCACTGACTTTTTAGGTACACGCTGATAGATCGCGTAATACTTGGCTTTGGCCACGTCCCAGCTGTATTTTTTAGCAAATATAAAACCGTTATTCGCCAACGTAAGGCGTAAATCAACATCCAGCCAAATCTGGCTAAGTGCAGCGGTCATGCCATCAATATCGTCAGGTTCAGGTAGCAAAATCGCGTCCTGATGATTGACCAGCAAACTGCCCATGTTGTTGTAGGGCTCGTTGGTCGTCACCACCGGCACGTGCTTGGCCATCGCCTCCAGCAGCACCATGGGAAACACGTCTTGCGTGGTCGGGTGCGCCAGGCAATCCATCGCCGCGTAGGCCGTAGGCATGTCACCGACAACACCCATAAATCGGCAGGACTTGCCCGCGCCGAGCGCCGTGACGAGATCTGTATAGCGATCAGCCTGCGCCGTATTGCCAAACACCACAATTTGCACATCAAAAGGTAAAAGCGCTGCGCCTTTAAGCAAAGTGCCTAAACCTTTCTTTTTGAAATCGTGGCCCACAAACCCAACGGTCATGATGGCGGGATCGAGGCCAAGACTTGCTCTTGCAGCCATTTTTTCAGTTGCAGTTAACACTTGCACAGGAATATCAACCCCCGGCGGGATAACGCTGGCAACTGGGATACCGGGCATGATTTGTAGTGTTTCGTCATGCACAAACTGCGAGACAAAAACGCTGTGATGCCCAGGGCTGCACAAACGTTTTTGCTCTAGCCACAAGTAAGCCAGTAGCCGGGGACTCAACGCAATTCGCAACTTACTCATGCCGCGTTGCATCAAGCTGGCATGAACCGTTTTAACACTGACGGTTTGCACATTGCCATGCGTCACATTTTCATAAGAGTGCACCACATCAAAACCCGTGCTTGTGAGGCGTTTGGTATGCCAGCTAAACCAGAGCTGGTTGATCCATCGCGTGCGAAATGGCAGCTTGGGGACTTGAATGTGTTTAAAAAGCGCTGGCGATTGATCGAACCCCTGCGACACCACCGTGATGTCACATTCACCCAGCATCGACGTGGCCAGTGACACTGCCAAGCTTTCTGCGCCCCCACCGATTTTTGAAAAGTTGCGGGTCACAATGGCTACTTGGGTCTTCATGGTGCGTACACATCACTCGGGTGACTGACTGCTCGCTTGTCTTCATATCGGCTCAGACACTTCATCAACAATTGCATCCAGGTGGTGGTGCGGCTGACCAGCACACGCGGCAATAACAAATCATCTGATTGGCCCTGAACTGCCCTGCCCCGTACCGTCGTGGTGGCGGTCCGATAACCCGCAGATTTGACGCTTTGTACCGCTGTTTTGTTCAAGCCGCCATAAGGGTAGCAAAAGTGCTGTACGCCGGCTTTTTGTTGAACCAAGGCTTCAAGTTGCGTTTTTGACTGGCTGATCTCTATCGCCTGTTCGGTATCCGTCAAGGTTTCAAGATTAGCGTGGTTCAGTGTGTGTGAGCCGACTTCCTGGCCTCCATCCACCCACGCTTGCAGTTGCCGCGCGTTCATCAGCGGCACTTGTATGACCCCGCGTTCCAGGTCCCAGCTATTGGTTTTACCAACCTGATTTGCCACGATATAGCAGGTTGAACTAAAGCCATGTCGCTTCAAAACAGGCAAGGCACAGCGCAGGTTGTTTTCATAGCCATCGTCAAAAGTAATGCCGAACACCTTGCCACGCTTTTCGCCCGTCAAGTACGGCAACAGATCCCCCATCGACTTGCCTTGATAGCCCAGCAGTTTTAACGCCGTCATTTGCCGTGAAAAAGTTTTGGGCGACACCACCAGCCCGCGCATCGGCGAGCCTTTGGGTGGCTCGGCATCGATCTGGTGATACATCAGAATAGGAATCGTCTGCGGTGACATGGAGAGTTCGGAAATTTAAATTAAAACAATATCGTATTGCTCTTGCGCCATTGCGGCTTCGGCTTGCAGTGAAATGGGCTTGCCAATAAAGTCACTCAGGCTCGCCAAGTGCTGACTTTCTTCATCCAGAAAAAGCTCGATGACCTTGGGTGAAGCCACCACTCGGAATTCACGCGGATTGAACTGCCGCGCTTCGCGCAAAATCTCCCGCAAGATGTCGTACGTCACGCTACGTGCGGTTTTGACCACGCCCTTGCCTGAGCAGGCACTGCATGGCTCGCACAACTGATGCGCTAAGGATTCACGCGTGCGCTTGCGCGTCATTTCCAACAGACCGAGTGCCGAAAAACCGTTGACCGTGGTTTTGATACGGTCCCGCGCAAGCTGCTTTTGAAACTCTGCCAGTACTGCCTCACGGTGGTTTTCACGCGTCATGTCGATGAAATCGACAATCACAATGCCACCCAGGTTACGCAGGCGCAGTTGCCGGGCAATGGCTTGCGATGCTTCGAGGTTGGTCTTAAAAATCGTGTCGTCAAAATTGCGCGCACCAACAAAACCGCCAGTGTTCACGTCCACTGTCGTCAGAGCCTCGGTCTGGTCAATGATCAGGTACCCGCCTGACTTCAAGTCAACCCGGCGCCCCAGTGCTTTGGCAATGTCTTCGTCGATGTTGAACAAGTCAAATATCGGTCGCTCACCTGCATAGTGTTGCAGTTTTTGCACTGTGGCAGGCATGAACTCCTGTGCAAAAGTTTTGAGGCTGTCGAACTGTTCGTGAGAATCAATGCGTATGGTTTGCGTGCCCTCCACCACGATATCCCGCAGCACGCGTTGCAACAGGTTCAAGTCCTGATGCAGCACGGACGCAGGCGGCAACCGCACTGATGCATCTTTGATACGGGCCCAGGTTTTGCGCAGGTAAGCAATGTCTTCTTGCAATTCAGCGTCCAGCGCGTCCTCACCGTTGGTACGCAAAATAAACCCACCACTTGCCTCACCGGCAAGACTCAGCACCCGCTGGCGCAGCTCTTCGCGTTGCTTGGGTGGTATTTTTTGTGACACACCCACGTGGTTGTCTTGGGGCAAAAACACCAGCAAGCGCCCAGCAATACTGATTTGCGCCGTCAGTCGCGCACCTTTGGTACCAATCGGGTCTTTCAGCACCTGCACCATCACCGCTTGGCCTTCAAACAACTGCTTTTCAATCGGCTGTACAGCGCTGGCTGGCAAATCTGCGTCGGCGTGACGGCTGTTGATACTGCTCATCAAATCAGCGACATGCAAAAACGCCGCTTTGTCCAGGCCAATGTCAATAAACGCAGATTGCATGCCCGGTAGCACGCGAGCGACTTTACCCAAGTACACATTGCCGACCAAGCCACGCTCCAGTGAGCGTTCAACCTGTAGCTCCTGCAACGCACCGTGTTCAATGACTGCCACACGGGTTTCCTGGGGTGACCAGTTGATGAGAATGTCTTGTTGCATGGCCTCTAGTTTAAAGTTTGATGCCAGCAGCTCTGAGCAGCAAAGCAGTTTCACGGATCGGCAAACCCATGATGCCACTGTAACTGCCGTCAATGCGAACGATGTGTACGGCAGCCTTGCCCTGCACCGCATATGCACCGGCTTTACCCAGTGGCTCGCCAGTGGCAACGTAGGTGCTGATTTGCTTGCTGTTCATGGCCTCGAACGTGACCTTGGAGGTACTGAGCGTTTCAAACCGCTTACCGCCTGATTGGGCGGCCACAGCCGTCAGCACACGGTGGGTGTGGCCAGACAGTTCGGTCAGCATGCGCTTTGCATCCGCTGCGTCGTCAGGTTTGCCATAAATCGTACGGCCCAATGCGACGGTGGTGTCGGAGCACAGGATAGGTGCGGATTTAAGTTTTCTACGCTTCAAGCGCGCTACAGCAGCATCTAACTTTAGGCCAGTAACCCTTGTCACGTAGGCGCTAGGCGATTCGTTTGTTAACACGGCTTCAAGTGCTTCTGCATCTTCACTCTCATCGGATAACAGCAACTCATAGCGCACACCGAGTTGCTCCAGCAATTGCCTGCGACGGGGACTTTGAGAGGCCAGATAGACAAAGTCACTCATATCATTCGCGGTGGTAAGGGTGGTTTATCGTGATGCTCCAAGCCCGATAAAGCTGCTCGATCAGCAGCACCCGCACCATGGCATGCGGCAGTGTCAGGTCAGACAGGCGCAGACGTTCATGCGCTGCTTTTTTAAAACCGGCCTCCAGCCCATCTGGCCCGCCAATCACAATCGCCACATCATCGCCAGACAGCTGCCAGGCCTTGAGTCGCTCTGCCAGAGCCACAGTCGTGACGTTGGTGCCACGTTCGTCAAGCGCCACGATGTGCGTGCCACGTGGAATAGCTGCCTCAATGCGTGACTTTTCAGCCTGCAGAAGCGTGTCAAGTGTTTTGGAGGCGCGTGGTTCGGTTTTGACCGCTTTCAGTTCGACCTTGATTTCGGGTGGAAAGCGTTTGACATAGTCATCGTAGGCAGTTTGTGCCCAGTCAGGCACTTTTAGCCCAACGGCGACTATCGTCAGCCTCATTTGCTGCGGGGAGCAGTTTTCTTGGGTGCAGCTTTTTTAACAGCAGTTTTAGCAACTATTTTTTTAGCGGCCAGCTTTTTAGCCACTGGTACTTTGACGATAGGTATCTTTACCGCTGGCTTGCGCGCTTTGGCCACCGGCTCGGCTGCTGTTTCGGTGGCGTTGCGCTTAGCCGTCCAGTCGTTGGTTTTGCCAATCCTGCCGACGTAGCTGGAATCAACCGTGGTGGTTGGGATACGCACAGGCGCCTTGACTTCAGATTTACCAGCAGATTTGCCAGATTTTTTAGTCGCAACCTTCTTACCAGGCTTGGCTCTTACCACTGGCTCAGGATCAACCACCACTTTTGCTGCCTTGACCAGCGGCGCAGGTGCCCCCAGTTTGAGCTTGATGGGCTTGTCGCCCCACAACTCTTCAAGGTGGTAGTACTGGCGAATGGTGGGTTGCATGATGTGCGCCACAGCCGCACCGCAATCCACAATGATCCATTCACCGTTGTCTTCGCCTTCGATGCGCGGTTTGCTGAAACCGGCATCGCGCACCGCATCGCGCACACTGGCGGCCAGCGCCTTGGTTTGGCGGTTCGATGTTCCTGAAGCAATGATGACCCGCTCGAACAGCGAGGTGATGTGTTCAGTGTCAAACACCACAATGTCTTGCGCCTTGACGTCTTCCAGCCCATCGATGATGGCGCGCTGGAGCTTTTGAACGTCTTTTTTCTCAAGTGCAGCAGAGGTTTTGACGGGTGATGTGGTCATGCGGTGTTTTCAGTGATTAAAGATTAAAAGCTTTGTAGAGCCGATGTTGAGCAATATAGCTTGCCACTGGGTGGGGCAGCAAGTCAGCAATGGCATGATTTTCGCCTAATCCGGCAGCCAACAGTTGACGAATTTGTGTCGCGCTTACCGCCATTTGCGGCATTTGAAGCATGACTGTGCTGTTTTGTAACTCTTTTAGGGGTTCAAATTGGCCTTCCGACCAATCAAATCGGGCGCGAACAGCTATACAAATTATAGCGGTTTTTATGATCTCCCGCCATTGATGCCATTGCTTGAAAGCTGCAAATTGATCACCACCCATCAGCAAATAGAGCTGTGCACCGGGGTTTTCAGCCTGTAAGGCCTGCAAAGTGTCAATGGTGAAGGTTGGCCCTGTGCGTTTGATTTCACGGTCGTCCACCACCACGCGGGGCATATCCTGAAAAGCTAGCTGGGTCATGGCCAAGCGGTGCTCGGCTGAGCTCAGGTTGCGTGCCTTGTGCCAAGCTTGCCCGGTCGGGATAACGTGCAACGCATCCAATTCAAGTTCGGCAAGCGCTGTTTGCGCCAGCGCAACGTGCGCATTGTGCGGCGGATCAAACGCACCGCCGAAAACACCGATTTTCTTCACCGTCTGAGTCAAACCCAGTCCCGTCGAGGTAAAAATTCTTTGGTCAGCCGCTCTTCATGTGAGCCTGGTTCAACCGCCCGCTGGTAAGACCAACTGGCTAAGGGCGGCATGCTCATCAAAATCGATTCGGTACGGCCACCGGACTGCAAGCCAAAGTGCGTGCCCCGGTCCCACACGAGGTTGAACTCGACATAACGTCCACGCCGGTAAAGCTGAAACTCCCGTTCGCGCTCACCGTACGGCGTATCTTTGCGCTTTTGCACAATCGGCAGGTAGGCTTTGATCAAGCCATCGCCGACGCTTTGCATCATGGCAAAGCTCTGCTCGGAGCCCAGCTCCTGAAAATCATCAAAAAACACACCGCCAATACCGCGTTGTTCGTCACGGTGCTTCAAGTAGAAGTACTCGTCGCACCACTTTTTAAAGCGCGGGTATTTGTCGTCACCAAACGGCACCAGTGCGTCTTTGCAGGTTTGATGAAAATGCACGGCGTCTTCTTCAAAAGCATAGTAAGGTGTCAAGTCCATCCCGCCACCAAACCAGCACACCACCGGGCTACCATCAATAGGCGTGGCAGCCAGCATACGAACGTTCATATGCACCGTGGGCACATACGGGTTGCGTGGGTGAAACACCAGCGAAACACCCAGAGCTTCAAACGGCGCACCAACCAGCTCAGGGCGGTGCTGCGTGGCTGATGGCGGCAGCTTGGGCCCACGTACATGAGAAAAACCGCAACCTGCCCGTTCAAAAACCTTGCCACCCTCTAATATTTGCGTCACACCGTTGCCTTGTAACTGCTCACCGGGTGCTTTTTGCCAGTGGTCAGACGCAAAACTTTGCCCATCAAGTTGCGCCACCGCGTTGGTAATGCGCGTTTGCAATCCGAGTAAAAAATGGCGTACGCCAGCCACATCAACAGCCGTTGTCAATTGCTCAGTCATGATTTGATCGCCCTGTATCCTATGTCTTTGCGCATTTGCGAACCTTCAAAGCTGATGCCCTGCGCAACCTCATAAGCCCGCTGCTGCGCCGCTTTCACAGTCGTGCCCAATGCGGTCACGCACAGCACCCGGCCACCAGAGGTGATGGTTTCAACGCCCTGGTTGACTTGTGTGGCCGTCCCCGCATGAAACACCATGCAGTCATCCGCATCGAGAGGCAAACCTTTGATCACATCACCCTTGCGCGGATGCAAGGGGTAGCCGTGCGCGGCCATCACCACACCCAGCGCGGGGCGGCGATCCCATTCCATCTCAATCGTGTCCAGCGCGCCCGACGTAGCCGCCAGCATCACATCGACCAGATCAGTTTTCAGCCGCATCATGATGGGCTGGGTTTCCGGGTCGCCCATGCGGCAATTGAACTCCAGCGTTTTGGGCTTGCCTTGCGCGTCAATCATCAGGCCTGCGTACAAAAAGCCCGTGAAGGTGATGCCGTCTTTTTCCATGCCCTTGATAGTCGGCAAAATGATTTCGCGCATGGCTCGGGCATGGACTTCAGGCGTCACGACAGGTGCGGGCGAATAAGCGCCCATGCCGCCCGTGTTGGGCCCGTTGTCGCCGTCCAGCAGTCGTTTGTGGTCCTGGCTGGTGGCCATTACAGCGACGTTTTTGCCGTCACACATCACGATAAAACTGGCTTCTTCGCCCTGCAAAAACTCTTCAATGACCACCCGCGCCCCGCCCTCGTTGTGGGTGACGCCCAGTACGTTTTGATCAGGTCCAGCGGCCAGCATGAACTCAATCGCCTCATGTGCCTCATGCAAGGTCATGGCTACCACCACGCCCTTGCCAGCGGCCAGTCCGTCGGCTTTGACCACAATCGGTGCGCCTTTTTCATCCACGTAGGCGTGGGCGGCCACGGCATCGGTAAAGGTTTCATATTCAGCCGTGGGGATGCCGTGGCGCTTCATGAAAGCTTTTGAAAACGCTTTGGAGCTTTCCAACTGCGCAGCCGCCTTGGTGGGGCCAAACACGCGAAGACCGTGGGCGCGAAACTCATCGACGATACCAGCAGCCAACGGTTGCTCGGGACCCACCACCGTCAATGCTATCTTTTCAGTAGCTGCCCACACCCGTAAATTATGGATATCCGTGATATTTATGTTCTGAAGACGCTTGTCCAGTGCCGTACCCCCGTTACCGGGCGCTACGTACACCGCCTGCACTTTGGGTGACTGAGCCAGCTTCCAGGCCAGCGCATGTTCACGGCCACCACCGCCTACGACTAAAACTTTCATTTTGAAACTTTCATTCTTCAAGTGAGGCGTTGTGAAACACGTCCTGGGTGTCGTCTAAATCTTCCAGCACGTCAAGCAGCTTTTGCATGCGTGCCGCAGCGCTGCCAGCCAAGTCAATCATGTTGTCAGCCCGCATGGTGACTTCTGCTATTTCAGCCGTCAAGCCCGCAGATTCCAGCGCATTTTTAACAGTTTCAAATTCTGTATAGGGCGTCAAGACCTCTATCGCACCATCGTCGTGGGTCATAACGTCGTCAGCGCCTGCCTCCAGCGCTATTTCCATCACGCGGTCCTCACTCGTGCCAGGTGCAAAAATCAGCTGCCCGCAGTGCTTGAACTGGAACGCCACCGAACCCTCCGTCCCCATGTTGCCGCCGTGCTTGACAAAAGCGTGGCGCACCTCGGCCACGGTGCGGGTTTTGTTGTCGGTCATGCAGTCAATGATGATGGCCGCGCCGCCTATGCCGTAGCCTTCGTAGCGTACTTCCTCGTACTGCACACCTTCCAGGCTGCCAGTGGCTTTGGCAATGCCGTATTTGACGTTTTCAAGCGGCATGTTGGCAGCTTTGCCCTTTTCTATCGCCAGCCTCAGGCGCGGATTAGTGGCTGCGTCCCCACCGCCCAAGCGAGCCGCCACCATGATCTCGCGCATCACGCGGGTCCAGATGCGCTGACGTTTTTCGTCCTGCCTTCCCTTACGGTGCTGAATATTTGCCCATTTACTGTGACCTGCCACGGGAATCCTTGGATATTGCTTGAGTTTTGATTTACGCTAGTTGCTGTATTTTACTTTTACACCCAAGGACACCTCATGGCCGAGCCGATACTGATTGCCAAAAACGCCAGCACCGTTTGTGAAATGCTCCCCGCTCTGGCAAATCGCCACGGCCTGATCACAGGCGCGACGGGCACGGGCAAAACCGTCACGCTGCAAACCTTGGCTGAAAACTTCTCGAAAATTGGTGTGCCCGTCTTCATGGCCGACGTCAAAGGCGATCTGACAGGCATCAGCCAGGCCGGGAAAATTGGCGAAAAAATGGCGGGAATACTGAAAGAGCGCGGTATTGACCTGCCAACGCCCGCAGCATGCCCCGCCACGCTGTGGGATGTGTTTGGCGAACAAGGCCACCCAGTGCGCGCCACCATTTCCGACATGGGGCCGCTGCTGCTGGGCCGCATGCTCAATTTGAACGAAACCCAAGCAGGTGTATTGAACATCGTTTTCAAAATAGCCGACGACAACGGCATGCTTTTGCTTGATTTGAAAGACCTGCGCGCCATGCTGCAGTACGTGGGCGAGAACTCGAGCGAGTTCACCACAAAATACGGCAATGTCAGCGCCGCCAGCGTAGGCGCCATTCAGCGCGGGCTGCTGCAAATTGAAAGCCAGGGCGCCGACAAGTTCTTCGGTGAGCCGATGCTCAACATCAGCGACTTCATGCAGACCACCGACGGTAAAGGCGTGATCAACATCCTGACCGCTGACAAGTTGATGAATTCGCCACGCCTGTACGCCACCTTTTTGCTGTGGATGCTGTCCGAACTGTTTGAGCAGTTACCCGAAGTCGGCGACCTGGAACAACCCAAGCTGGTGTTCTTTTTCGACGAAGCGCACCTGCTGTTCAACGAAGCGCCCAAGGCGCTGGTCGAGCGGATTGAGCTGGTCGTGCGCCTGGTTCGCTCCAAAGGTGTGGGCGTTTATTTCGTCACGCAAAATCCGCTGGACATTCCTGACTCAGTGCTGGCACAGCTCGGCAACCGGGTGCAGCATGCCCTGCGCGCCTTTACACCGCGTGACCAGAAAGCTGTCAAGGCCACTGCCCAAACCATGCGCCAAAAGCCTGGTCTGGATATTGAAACGGCGATTACCGAGCTGGCCGTGGGTGAGGCACTGGTCAGCCTGCTGGACGTCAAAGGCCGCCCCAGCGTGACCGAGCGTGTCTACGTGTTGCCGCCGGGCAGCCAGATTGGCCCGATCACACCTGAACAGCGCCGCGTCTTGCTGCAAAACTCACTGATTGCAGGCGTTTATGAAAAAACGGTTGACCGCGAATCCGCGCACGAAAAACTGCAAGCCCGCGCACAGGCCGGAGCGGACGCCGCGCAAACATTGCCCGGCGGCGGCGCTGCAGGTCAAAACGATTCAGGCGGCATCATGGGTGGCCTGAAAGACGTGCTGTTTGGCAGCACCGGCCCGCGCGGCGGCGTGCATGACGGCTTGGCGCAAAGCATGGCCAAATCGGCCGTGCGCACCATGGGCTCGACGGTTGGGCGGGAAATCATTCGCGGTGTACTGGGTTCACTGTTTGGCAAAAAACGCTGAAAGCACTTATGGGCACTTCTAGAAATTTAGCTTTTCGGGATGAAGTGCTAGGCGCACGGAGCGCAGCAACCGGAACGTACTTCAGGTACGTGAGGATTGCGAGCACCGCGCAACGACGCAATTCGCCCGAGAAATGAATTTATAGGAGTGCCCTTATGAAAAACGTTCACTTGATCGATCACCCGCTGGTGCAGCACAAGCTCACACTGATGCGACGCAAAGACGCGTCTACCAACACCTTTCGAACCCTGCTCAATGAACTGAGCAGCCTGATGGCCTATGAAGTCACGCGCGACATGCCGCTGCAAGACGTACACATTGACACTCCGCTAGAAACCATGACGGGCCGAATGATTGACGGCAAAAAACTGGTCTTTGTGTCGATTTTGCGGGCCGGCAACGGCATTTTGGAGGGCATGTTGAACGTGGTGCCCGGTGCGCGCGTGGGTCACGTGGGCCTGTACCGCGACCCAGCCACGCTGCAAGCGGTGGAGTACTACTTCAAAATGCCCAGTGAAATGGCCGAGCGCGACATCATCGTGGTCGACCCGATGCTGGCTACCGGCAACTCGGCCATCGCCGCAATTGACCGACTGAAAAAACTCAAACCCAAGTCCATCAAATTCGTCTGCCTGTTGACCTGCCCCGAAGGCATTGCCAACCTGCAAAAAGCCCACCCTGAGGTGCCCATTTACACCGCAGCCATTGACCGGCAGCTCAACGACCACGGCTACATTTTGCCGGGTTTGGGCGATGCCGGGGACCGTATTTTTGGAACAAAGTAGGGACCAAACCCATGAACTACTGGCTGATGAAGTCTGAACCCAGCGAATGCTCGGTAGACGATGCCATCGCCGCGAAAAACGCAACCATCCCCTGGGTTGGCGTGCGCAACTACCAGGCGCGTAACTTTATGCGGGACAGCATGCAGGTTGGTGATAACGTGCTGTTTTATCACTCCAGCTGTCCAGAACCCGGTATTGTGGGCATAGCAAGGGTGGCGTCAAAGCCCCACCCTGACCCGACGCAGTTTGAGCCTGAATCGCCTTACTACGACCCCAAGTCAAAGCTGGAGCAGCCGCGCTGGCTGCTGGTAGATGTTCAAGTCGTCAAGAAAACGCGCAACCTGACGCTGCCAGAGTTGCGTGCCAATCCGGCGCTTGAAGACTTGACTATCCTCAAAAAAGGCAACCGGTTGTCGATCACCCCCGTAGATATGCAGCACTGGCAGGTGATCATAAACTTGCTATAAAGTTAGGAGCTGATTGCGCCCGTATTCATTGGTCTGGAACCTTATTTGATGCCTAAAAAAGAGTATTTTTGACCTTTTTTAGAGATTTTTAGCTTCCAGCAGCTTTACCAGCGCCCACAGCACTTGGTTAGCAGGCGTGGCAATGCCCAAAGCCTCACCGCGCCGCACAACAAACCCGTTCAGGTAGTCAATCTCCGTCGGTTTGCCGCGCGCCAAGTCTTGCGCTGTGGATGATGATTGATGGGGCATGCTGCCTGCCAGTTTGGCCACCGCCGCATGCACGTCACCTGCTACCTCCACACCATCAGCCTTGGCCACGGCCAGGCATTCGGCCACCACGTCGCGCATGACGTCTTGCACACCCACGCCCACCACTGCTTTGCCGTAGGGCAACTGGGTAATGGCAGAGACGGCGTTGTAGGCGCAGTTGAGGATCAGCTTGGCCCACAGCTCACCGCGTACGTTGTTTGAGATGACCGTTGGCACGCCTGCAGCTATCAGCGCCTCAGCCACCGCAGCGCTTGCTGCAAATGGCTCGATGACCAAATCACCCCGGCCGTTGTGTTTGACATGGCCTGGGCCTGCCATTTCAGTGGCCACATAAACCACAGCCGCGGCGACCGCGTGGCCTGGCAAAACGCTGCGCAATCGATCAGCGTTGTCAACGCCGTTTTGCAGGCACATGACCAGCGCATCAACCCGCAAATGGGGCTGCATCAAGCGCCCTGCTGCCTCGGTGTCGCTCGACTTAACGCAAAACAACACCACGTCCGCACCTTGCACGGCGCTGGCGTCAATGCTGGCCTTCAGGTGAATCTGCTCGTCAAAAGTCAAAGCTTGCAGCCGCAGGCCATCACGCCGAATCGCTGCCACATGCTGCGGCCGGGCTATCAGCACCACATCGTGCCCGGCACGCGCCAGCATGCCGCCGTAGTAGCAGCCCACTGCACCCGCGCCCATCACGGCAATTTTTAAAGGTTTGATCATGGCTTTATCTTAGGGTGTGTCTCTTGCTGCCAGCCAGCCGATACACTTCTGGCATGCCAATTTACCCCTGTTTTAAAGCCGTTTGCCGTTGTGCGCTAACGGCCGTTGTGATCTGCCTGGGCTTGCCCGCAAGCGCCGCCCCCTACACCCCAGCCAATGATGCCGAAGTGGTTGAACGCCTGCCGGGCCGCGCCAGTGACCCGGCCATCCGGCGCGTTGATTCACTGCGCAAACAACTCGCAGCGCGGCCTGATGACTTGGCCTTGCGGGTGGAAATTGCCCGGCGCTACTTTGACATGGCGATGGCGCAAGGCGACCCGCGCTATGTGGGTTATGCAGCTGCTGCATTGGCACCCTTGGCTAAAACCAACCCCGACAACGCAGACTACGCCCTGGTGCGCGGCTTGCTGCTGCAGTTCAGCCACGAATTTGAACCGGCTTTGGCGAGCCTAGCCAAAGCCAGCGCTTTAAACCCCACATCTGCCGAGCCACTGCTGTGGCGCAGCGCCATTTACATGGTGCAGGCGCGCTACGAAGAAGCTGCCGCCGAATGCGCGCGCGCCGCGCCGTTGGCAGAACCGCTGGTGGGCGCTGGCTGCAGCGCCTATGTGCAGGCAACGTCCGGGCAGTTAGATGCAGCCTTTGACGCCCTGACAAACGCAGTCAAGGCTGCGCCCCAAGCCTCGCCTGAACTGCTGCTGTGGCAAAACACCCGCCTGGCTGAAATGGCCTGGCGCTTGCAACGCTTTGATGCGGCTGAGGCTTACTTCAAAAGCGCGCTCAAGCAAGGCGTGACAGACCAGTTTTTGCTCGGTGCTTATGCTGATTTTTTACTGGCCCGCCAGCGCCCACTTGAAGTCATCAAACTGCTCACTGACTGGGAGCGATCGGACATTTTGCTGCTGCGCCTGGCGCTGGCTGGCCGTGCGGCCAAAGACCCACGCGCCGACGGCTGGGCAAAACAGTTGCGTGACCGCTTTCAGGCCGCCAACCAGCGCGGCGACCGCCTGCACGAGCAAGAAGCCGCGCGCTTTGAGCTCGATATTGAAGGCAATGCCGCCAAAGCCGTGACACTGGCCGCTAAAAACTACGCGGTACAAAAGGAACCCCGTGATGCCGAAGTACTGATGCGCGCAGCATTGGCAGCCAAACAACCCAAAGACGCGCAACCTGCCATCGACTGGTTACGCAGCAGCGGCTACCAAGACCCCGGCATGGCGCAATTTGCAGCGCAACTGGCAGCAACAGGAGCCGCAAAATGAAGCGCTGGCTCCTCTTGTTTTTACTGGTTTTACAGAGCGCGGCGTGGGCCCACAAACCCAGCGACAGCTACCTGACATTGCGCGCCACCGAGGGCAGCAATGACATCGCGGTGCGCTGGGACATCGCCCTGCGCGACCTGGACTACGTGCTGCAACTTGACCGCGACGGCAATGGCGACTTGAGCTGGGGCGAGGTGCGCCAGCGCGCTGACGACATCACCCGCCTGGCCACCAGCCGCTTGGCACTGACTGCTGCCGGCAAACCCTGCCTGTTGTCGGCCACATCGCCAATGCAGCTAGACAAACACAGCGACGGCACTTACGCGGTCTTGAGCTTGAGCGCGCAGTGCCCCCTACTTTCCAGCCCTGTCAAAGCCAGCTACAGCATGCTGTTTGATGTGGACCCATCGCATCGCGGCCTGGTTCAGTGGATTGCGCCTACCGCCAAAGGCGCGCCAGAGGCCGCGCAGGCGTTGATTTTCAGCACCGAGTCCGCCGAGCAGACCTTGGCCTTGCAGCCGCCCAGCGTTTGGCAAACTTTTAGCCAGTATGTGGTTGAAGGCGTCTGGCACATCTGGATTGGTTACGACCACATTTTGTTTTTGCTGGCGCTGCTGCTGCCCGCCGTGGTGACACGGCAATCAGGCCAGTGGGTACCTGTCAATGGTTTTGTCAGCGCGGCAAAAGAAGTCGTGAAAGTCGTCACCGCTTTCACCCTGGCGCATTCCATCACCTTGACGTTGGCTGGGCTGCAAATCGTCAGCTTGCCGTCACGGCTGGTCGAATCAGTGATTGCCGCGTCGGTCATTGTGGCGGCGTTGAACAATTTGAGCGGCACGGTAGAAGGCAAACGCTGGCTGATGGCCTTTGGTTTTGGCCTGATTCATGGCTTTGGCTTTGCATCAGTACTGGCCGACCTGGGCTTGCCGCAAGGCGCACTGGTGCTGGCGCTGGTCGGTTTTAACGTCGGTGTTGAGCTGGGTCAGTTGGCGATTGTGGCGGTGTTTTTACCGCTGGCTTTCTGGCTGCGCGCCACCCGGTTCTACAGGGTGGGTTTGCTCATGACGGGGTCCATCGTGGTGGCGCTGCTGGCCAGTTGGTGGCTGGCACAGCGGCTGTTTGATTTATAGACTTTGATCCCATGCCATTTCTAACCGCCGCCCTGTACAAATTTGTCGAGCTGCCCGACTTTGCCGAGCTGCAGGCGCCGCTGCTCGAGCAATGCGAGGCGCATGGCATCAAAGGCACGCTGCTGCTGGCGGCTGAAGGCATCAACGGCACGATAGCCGGGCTGCCTGACGACGTACACGCCGTGCTGGCTTATTTGCGCAGCGATGAGCGACTAGCCACACTGGAACACAAAGAGTCATGGGCCAGCGCCATGCCGTTTTACCGAATGAAGGTGCGGCTGAAAAAAGAAATCGTCACGCTGGGTGTGCCGGATGTTCACCCGGCGCTGATGGCGGGCCAGTACGTCAAGCCCAGTGACTGGAATGAACTGATAGCTCAGCCCGGCGTGGTGCTGGTGGATACGCGCAACGACTACGAGGTGTCAATCGGCACCTTTGCAGGCGCTGTCAACCCGGCAACCAGCAGTTTTTCAGAACTGCCCGGCTGGGTCGAGCGTGAGATGCAAAACGGCGGCAAACTGGCTGAGCTAGATGGCATCAAACCCAAAGTCGCCATGTTTTGCACAGGCGGTATCCGGTGTGAAAAGTCCACCG
Source organism: Polaromonas sp. (assembly GCA_031414215.1). Taxonomy (GTDB): domain Bacteria; phylum Pseudomonadota; class Gammaproteobacteria; order Burkholderiales; family Burkholderiaceae_C; genus Polaromonas. The sequence goes on from JANNVB010000053.1 coordinate 26,212, forward strand.
CATTTTTAAAGTCCAAAGGCTTTGACGAGGTGTACCACCTGCAAGGCGGGATTTTGAAGTATCTGGAGACCGTGCCGGAAGCACAAAGCCAATGGCAAGGCCAGTGCTTTGTATTCGACGAACGCGTATCCGTGGGCCACGGGCTGGTAGAAGGCGATTTGGAACTGTGCCGGTCATGCCGTGACCCATTGACGGAAGCGGCCAAAGCATCGCCCCTGTACGAGCGCGGCGTGAGTTGCCCCGGTTGCCATGGCCGCACGACCGACGAGCAAAAAGCCGGTTATCGCCAGCGGCAAAAACAGGTAGATTTGGCTGAGGCGCGCAAGCAGAGCCATATTGGCATCGTTCAAAGCACATCGCAAAAGCAGTGACCGCCGCCCTGCCCGTTCTTTATAGCTTTCGCCGCTGCCCCTATGCGATGCGTGCCAGGCTGGCACTGGCTGTCAGTGGTGTTCAGTACGAGCTGCGTGAGGTTTCGTTAAAAAGCAAGCCGCCCGAGCTGCTGGCCGCGTCCCCCAAAGGCACCGTACCCGTACTGGTGCTGCCCAGCGGCCAAGTCATTGACGAAAGCCTGGACATCATGCGCTGGGCACTATCTCAAAGCGACCCAGACGGCTGGTTAACTGTCGCTTCGTTAGACGACATGTTGTCGTTGGTCGCAGGCAACGACGGCAGCTTCAAACACGCGCTAGACCGCTACAAATACCCGAACCGCTACCCGCTGGAATCTGGCGGAGACGCTAGGGCATTTGCATTGGCGCAGCGGCTGGAGGCTGCCAGCTGGCTGGCAGGGCTTGAGGCACGTTTAAACCAAGGCTGGCTGTTCGGCCCCAAACCCAGCCTGGCAGACATGGCCACAGCGCCCTTCGTACGCCAATTCGCGCACACCGACGCAGCCTGGTTTGGTGCACAACCCTGGCCACAGTTGCAGGCATGGCTGACCGGGTTTGAGGCCAGTGCGTTGTTTGAAAGCGTGATGGTGAAGCACGAGTCTTAGCAACAGGCGATTTAGAAACGCTATGTTTTTAGGAGCTGCTTGCACTGGTATTAATTGACCCAGAGGCCAATTTGATACCTGCAGAGCCCTGTTTTGGCGTTTTTCAATCATCTTGAGGTCATTGCAAGCGCTAACAGCATCAAACGCCCAGCTCCGATACAGTGTGAGCTTGACAACACACACCCACACCCTCCTTTCTCCCAAACGCGAGCTTTGGCTGCTGCTCACCTTAGCGGGTATTCAGTTCACACACATTGTGGACTTCATGGTCATGATGCCGCTGGGACCGCAGTTCACGCAGTTGTTCAACATCAGTGATGCCAAGTTTGGCTTGCTCGTATCCGCCTACACCTTTTCTGCGGGCGCGTCTGGCTTGCTGGCTTCGTTGTATGTCGATCGGTTCAGCCGTAAAAAGCTGCTGCTCACGCTGTACGTTTTGTTTGCGGCTGCCACGCTGGCTTGTGGGCTGGCGCAAACCTATGACACCTTGATGCTGGCGCGGATTGCTGCGGGTGCTTTTGGCGGCGTGCTGGCGGCGCTGGCGCAAACCATTGTGGCGGACGTGATTCCTTTTGAACGCCGTGGCCGGGCGATGGGCATTGTGATGTCGTCTTTTGCGCTGGCGTCTGTGGCGGGTGTGCCGATGGGGTTATTTTTAGCGGCGCACTTCAACTGGCATACACCGTTTTTTGCGATTGCCGCCGTTTGTGTGTTGCTTGCGGTTGGCGCCTGGGTCACATTGCCGCCGCTGGCTGACCACTTGAAACATCAGCGCGCATCGCCGCTGGCAAGCATTATAGAGGTGCTGCGGGATGCCAACCACCAAAAAGCCTTCGCGTTTACTGCACTGATGATGGTTGCAGGCTTTACCGTCATCCCCTACATCACGATTTACACCACCACTAACGGCGGTTTGACGATACAGCAAATCCCCTACGTCTACTTGCTGGGCGGTGCGGCAACGCTGTTCACTGCCCGCTGGATTGGCAAGCTGACGGACTCCGTCGGCAAGGCAAAAATGTTCAAAATCACCGCTGTGTTTGCGATGCTATCGATCTGGCTGGTGACGCTTTGTGCATCGTTTGGTTTGTGGGGTATTTTGCTGGTCACCACTCTCATGTTCATCGGCATGAATGGCCGCATGATCCCCGGCATGGCGGTGGCCACCAGCGCGGCCAACCCAAGGCTGCGCGGGACGTTCATGGCACTCAACTCGTCGGTACAGTCTGCGGCCATGGGTTTGGCCACCTTTGTAGGCGGCCTGGTCATCAGCCGGGATGCGCAGGGGCTGGTGCAGCATTTTTGGGTCAACGCGCTGATTGGCGCGGTGGCAACGGTGCTAAGTGTGCTGCTGGTCAACCGGTTGTTTTTGTACGGCGCAGCACCTGTTAAAACTCTTAGCCCAGATGCGGCTACAGTCAATTGATTCATACCTTTTTTAAATTCAACAAATGAAAACAAAAGCCGCCGTCGCATGGCAATCAGGCCAACCCTTGAGCATTGAAACCGTTGACCTGGACGGCCCGCGCTATGGCGAAGTGCTGGTTGAAATCAAAGCCACCGGTATTTGCCACACCGACTACTACACGCTGTCAGGCGCTGACCCGGAAGGCATCTTCCCAGCCATCTTGGGCCACGAAGGCGCAGGTATTGTGGTCGATGTCGGGCCGGGCGTGACAACGCTTAAAAAAGGCGACCACGTGATCCCGCTGTACACGCCGGAATGCCGGCAGTGCAAGTTTTGCCTGTCACGCAAAACCAACTTGTGCCAATTGATCCGCGGTACACAGGGCAAGGGATTGATGCCTGATGCGACCAGCCGTTTCAGCTTAGGCGGCAAGCCGATTTTTCATTACATGGGTACGTCAACCTTCAGCAACTACACGGTAGCGCCTGAAATTTCACTCGCCAAAATCAGGAGTGACGCGCCGTTTGACAAGGTTTGCTACATCGGCTGTGGCGTAACGACTGGTATTGGAGCGGTGCTGTTCACGGCCAAGGTAGAAGCCGGCGCCAACGTGGTGGTGTTTGGCCTGGGCGGCATTGGCTTGAATGTGATTCAGGGCGCGAAAATGGTGGGCGCAGACAAAATTATCGGCGTCGACATCAACCCAGCGCGGCAAGCCATGGCGCGCAAGTTTGGCATGACGCATTTCATCAACCCGAAAGAAACCGACAACGTCGTCGATGCGATTGTGCAACTCACCGATGGCGGCGCCGACTACAGCTTTGAATGCATTGGCAACACCCAGGTGATGCGTCAGGCGCTGGAATGCACGCACAAGGGCTGGGGCCGCAGCATCATCATTGGCGTGGCTGAGGCGGGTGCCGAAATTTCAACCCGACCATTTCAACTTGTCACTGGCCGCAAGTGGGAAGGCTCAGCCTTCGGTGGTGCGCGTGGACGCACGGACGTGCCGAAAATCGTCGACTGGTACATGGAGGGCAAGATCAACATCGACGATTTGATCACCCACACCATGCCGCTGGAGGACATTAACAAAGGTTTTGACCTCATGAAAAGCGGCGAGTCGATTCGCGGTGTTGTTTTGTACTGATGACCATGGAACTGATCAATGAACACGCCTGCTTTGGCGGGCAGCAGTGCTTTTACAAACACGACTCAAAAGAGATCGGCTTGCCGATGAAGTTTTCGGTGTTTTTACCACCGCAGGCTAAACGTGGCCCAGTCGCCGCTTTGATTTACCTGGCAGGCCTGACCTGCAACGAAGAAACCTTCATGACCAAGGCCGGTGCGCAGCGCCTGGCAGCCGACTTAGGCTTAGCGCTGATTGCGCCTGACACCAGCCCGCACGGCGCGAATGTGCCGGGCGAATCTGAGAGCTGGGACTTTGGTGTGGGTGCCGGGTTTTACCTGGACGCCACGCAAGAGCCGTGGGCCAAAAACTGGCGCATGGAAAGCTACATCACACAAGAGCTTTTGCCATTGCTGACGACCGCATTGCCCATCAACCCAGCTCAAGTCGGCATTTTCGGCCATTCGATGGGTGGGCACGGCGCGTTGACCTTGGCGCTCAAGCATCCGGCGCTGTTTAAATCTGTCTCCGCCTTCGCGCCCATCTGCGCACCCAGCCAATGCCCGTGGGGCCGTAAAGCGTTGGCAGGCTACCTGGGGGCTGATGAGTCAAGCTGGGCGGCACACGACGCAACTGCGCTGATGGGTCAACTGACAGCAGCGCCCTACCCCGGCGGTATTTTGATCGACCAGGGTTTGGCCGATAAATTCCTGGCGGAACAATTGCACCCCCATTTGTTTGAAGCGGCTTGCGCATTGGTTGGCCAGACCTTGGTGCTGCGCCAGCAAGCAGGCTACGACCACGGCTACTATTTCATCGCCAGCTTCATGGCCGATCATTTGCGCCATCATGCGCAGCAACTGACGGGTGACTTGCTCTATATTTAGGAGCTGCTTGCGCCCGTATTTGTTGGGCTGAAGGCCCAAAACAACCTCAAAAACCGTTAAAAATTACAGTAAACGCGCCTTGGCCGCCTCGTACTCACGCCTAAGCTGCGCAACGTAGTCAGCCGTGCTCTGCACCTGAGTCACCGCGCCAATGCCCTGGCCGCAACCCCAGATGTCTTTCCAGGCTTTGGACTTGTCGCCACCGAAGTTCATCTTGCTCGGGTCACTGACAGGCAGGTTGTCGGGATCCATGCCAGCAGCGCGAATCGACGGGGCCAGGTAGTTGCCGTGTACGCCAGTAAAGAGATTGCTGTACACGATGTCGTCGGAGTTGCTGTCAACGATGGCTTGCTTGTAGGCGTCAGCGGCTCTGGCTTCATGCGTGGCGATAAAGGCCGAGCCGATGTAGCCAAAGTCTGCGCCCATGGCCTGAGCCGCCAGCACCGCGCCCCCAGTTGAAATAGCGCCTGACAGGGCTATTGGGCCGTCAAACCACTGGCGAATCTCTTGAATCAGGGCAAATGGGCTTTTGACGCCCGCATGGCCGCCTGCACCTGCAGCCACGGCGACAAGACCGTCTGCGCCCTTTTCGATGGCTTTGTGAGCGTGCTTGTTGTTGATGATGTCGTGCAGCACCACGCCGCCGTAGCTGTGAGCGGCAGCGTTGATGTCTTCACGCGCGCCCAGGCTGGTGATGATGATGGGCACTTTGTACTTCACGCACATGGCCATGTCGTGCTCCAGCCTGTCGTTGGACTTGTGAACGATCTGGTTGATGGCAAACGGCGCGGCGGGCTTGTCTGGGTTGGCCTTGTTGTAGGCAGCAAGGGTTTCGGTGATCTCGATCAACCACTCTTCCAACTGCTCGGCAGGCCGTGCGTTAAGCGCTGGCATGGAGCCGACCACGCCTGCAATGCACTGGGCAATGACAAGCTTGGGGTTGCTGATGATGAACAGCGGCGAGCCAATGATGGGCAGCGGCAGGTTGTGAAGGGCACCGGGCAGTTTGGACATGAATTTAGCTTTAAAAAGGCTGTTTTAGGGCATCAAATACGGCTCTAGCCCAATGAATACGGGCGCAAGCAGCTATTAAATAAGTAGTAATTAAAACGCTTCAAGCGCCAGCGCCGTGACGCAGTCCGCACCTTCGACAATGCTATCGCGCATACCGGGGGCTTTGGTCAGCAGGTGGTCGGCATAAAAACGGGCGGTGGTGATCTTGGCTTTCATGAAGTCAACATCCACACCCTTTGCAAGTTCTGCTTGCGCCACCAACAAAGACCGCGCCATTTGCCAGCCGGCCACCACGTTGCCTGCCAGCATCAGGTAGGGAACGCTGCCTGCAAACACGGCGTTCGGACTGTTTTTGCCAAAGTCAACGACGAATTCAATCACGTCGATCAAGGCCAAGCGGGCGGCTGTCAGGCGCTTGGCTAGCGCCAATGCGTCCGCGCTACCGTCCTTTAGCAAATCGCCTTCAGTCGCTTCAATTTGCGCAACAATCGCCTTTGCAGTTTGGCCGCCGTCGCGCATGGTTTTGCGGCCAATCAGGTCGTTGGCCTGGATGGCGGTGGTGCCTTCGTAAATCGTCAAAATTTTGGCGTCGCGGTAGTACTGGGCTGCGCCGGTTTCTTCAATAAAGCCCATGCCGCCATGAACTTGCACCCCGGTTGATGTGACTTCCAGACTCATCTCGGTGCTGTAGCCCTTGACCAGCGGCACCATGAACTCGTAAAACGCCAGGTTTTGCTTGCGGACCTCTGCATCGGGGTGGTGGTGGCTGGCGTCAAATGCCGCCGCAGAAACGCTGGCCATGGCGCGGCAGCCTTCTGTGTAGGCGCGCATGGTCATCAACATGCGTTTCACATCGGGGTGGTGAATGATGGGCGCGCTGGCTTTGATCGAGCCGTCAACCGGGCGGCTTTGCACGCGGTCTTTGGCGAAGCTCACGGCTTTTTGATAAGCGCGTTCGGCCACCGCAATGCCCTGCACGCCGACAGCGTATCGGGCAGAGTTCATCATGATGAACATGTATTCCAGGCCGCGATTTTCTTGCCCGACGATGTAGCCCACAGCACCGCCGTTGTCGCCATACTGCAGCACGGCTGTAGGTGATGCCTTGATACCCATCTTGTGCTCAATGCTCACGCAATGCACATCGTTGCGTGCGCCCAGGGAGCCATCTTTACCAACCATGAATTTCGGAACCACAAACAGGCTAATGCCCTTGACGCCTTCAGGCGCGCCCGTGACGCGGGCCAGCACCAGATGCACGATGTTGTCGGCCATGTCGTGCTCACCGTAGGTGATGTAAATCTTGGTGCCAAACACCTTGTACGTGCCGTCGGCTTGCGGCTCGGCGCGCGAGCGCACGGCAGCCAAGTCTGAACCGGCTTGTGGCTCGGTCAGGTTCATGGTGCCCGTCCATTCGCCGCTGACGAGTTTTTCCAAGTAGGTGGCTTTGAGCTCATCGCTACCGGCGGTCAGCAGGGCTTCTATCGCGCCGTCGCTGAGCAGCGGGCAGAGCGCAAAGCTCATATTGGCCGAGTTCAGCATTTCGCCGCAGGCGGCACCAATGGTTTTGGGCAAGCCCTGACCACCATATTCAGCCGGGTGCTGCAGCGCCTGCCAACCGCCTTCTGCGTATTGTTTAAAGGCTTCTTTAAAACCAGGTGTGGTGGTGACGACGCCGTTTTTAAAGCTCGACGGGTTGATGTCACCAGCCCAGTTGAGTGGCGCGAGCACGCCCTCGTTGAACTTGGCGCATTCTTCAAGCACCGCCTGCGCTGTGTCAAAGCCCGCGTCTTCAAAACCGGGGATTTTGGCGACTTGTTCAATATCAGCGATGTGCTGGATGTTGAACAGCATGTCTTTGAGGGGGGCTTTGTAGGTCATGGTTTTGTCTCGTTGGTCGTGTTCAATCCGCAGTCAGGCGACCGCGATCCAGGGCGAAAAACTTTAAAGCGCAGCCGTCAGCTCAGGCACAGCGGTGAACAAGTCAGCCACCAAGCCATAGTCAGCCACGCTGAAAATCGGTGCTTCTTCGTCCTTGTTGATGGCAACGATAACCTTGCTGTCTTTCATGCCGGCCAAGTGCTGAATAGCGCCTGATATACCTGCAGCAATGTACAACTGTGGGGCCACAATCTTGCCTGTCTGGCCAACCTGCCAGTCGTTCGGGGCGTAACCCGCATCCACCGCAGCGCGTGATGCGCCAAGGGCTGCGCCGAGTTTGTCGGCCAGTGGCGTCATGATTTCATTGAACTTTTCACCGGAACCTAAGGCACGGCCACCTGAGACGATGATCTTGGCAGCGGTCAGTTCAGGCCGGTCGTTTTTGGCGATTTCTGAGCCGAGGAAAGTGGTCTTGCCGCTATCGGCCACGCCAGCCAGCACTTCAACGGTTGCACTACCGCCCAGGGCGGCCGGGTCAAAACCCGTGGTGCGCACGGTGATAACTTTGGTGGCATCCAGGCTTTGCACGGTGGCAATCGCGTTGCCAGCGTAGATGGGGCGCTCAAAAGTGTCGGGCGCATCGACTTTGGTGATGTCTGAAATCTGTCCCACATCGAGTGCCGCAGCCACGCGCGGGGCAATGTTTTTGCCCGAAGCCGTAGCAGGGAAAAGAATGTGTGAGTAGTTGGCTGCAATTGACAAAATCTGTGCAGCCATGTTTTCAGCCAAGCCGTGGGCGAAATGGTCGCCATCGACGTGAATGACTTTGGCAACACCAGCGATGGCAGATGCAGCTTTGGCAGCGCCTTCAGCACCCTTGCCTGCTACTAAAATGTGAACATCACCACCGCACTGAGCGGCGGCTGTGACGGTATTCAGGGTGGCCGGCTTGATGCTGGCGTTATCGTGTTCAGCTATGACAAGTGCGGACATTTTTAGATCACCTTTGCTTCGTTTTTGAGTTTGTCAACCAACGCGGCCACATCAGCCACCTTGATACCGGCGCTGCGCTTGGGCGGCTCGCTGACTTTGAGGGTTTTGATACGCGGTTTGACGTCCACACCCAGGTCTTCGGGCTTGAAGTTGTCTAGCTGCTTTTTCTTGGCCTTCATGATGTTGGGCAGCGTGACGTAGCGCGGCTCGTTCAGGCGCAAGTCGGTGGTGATGATGGCGGGCAGCGTGAGCGACAAGGTTTCCAGACCGCCATCGACCTCGCGGGTGACCTTTGCCACACCGTCAGCGACTTCAACTTTCGAGGCAAACGTGGCTTGTGGCCAGCCAAGCAAAGCGGCCAACATTTGGCCAGTTTGATTGCAGTCGTCGTCGATGGCTTGCTTGCCCAGAATCACCAGTTGAGGCTGCTCTCTATCGACCAACGCTTTGAGCAGCTTGGCCACCGCCAGCGGTTGCAGTTCTTCAGACGTTTCAACCAAAATAGCGCGGTCTGCACCAATAGCCATGGCGGTGCGCAGGGTTTCCTGACACTGCAACACACCACAGCTGACGGCGATGACTTCCGTCACAGCGCCTTTTTCTTTCAGGCGCGTGGCTTCTTCAATGGCGATCTCGTCAAACGGGTTCATGCTCATTTTGACGTTGGCGATGTCAACGCCTGTGCCATCTGATTTGACGCGAACTTTGACGTTGTAATCGACGACACGTTTGACAGGGACCAAAACCTTCATTGCGCGGCTCCAAGAATTGTTAATTGACGTTAACGTAAAGGTAAACCATGCATTCTATGCTTGCGCCCACCATGCACAGTTTTCAAATTAGTAAACAGCATTAGTTTACAGAAAAAAGAACGGTCGTTCTATTTTTATATTAGAGAACATCATTCAAATCAAAACATAGCGCAGGAAATCAATGCGTGCAGCCGCGAAAGTAGTCCGAATGCAAAGTGAATTTAGATTAATTCGGGTCGCCAACAAGGGTGAATGGCGCCCAATAAAAGGGATTGGCGAATTTGGGATCTGAAAGCACCTTGATTTGTGCGGCCTGCATGGCGCGTGTCAGGCTTTGATCTTTCCAGCGGCGATGAAAGTCGGTCATCAGTATTTGTGTTGAATCATCATCTACTGGCCACAAGGAAATCAGCGCGCTAGCAGCACCCGCAGAAAATAGTGCGCGCTTAAAACCCATGAATTCGTCGCCTTGGGCCACCTTACCTACCCCACTGTTGCATGCAGAAAGTGATACCAGCCGAGCCATCGACAGATCTAAAGTAGCGAGCTCGCGTGCCTCCATGTCAGACCCCACGCCGCCAAGAGCCGCCAATTTGAGAACAGAGAACATCGGATCAATCTCATCGACAACACCATGAGCGGCAACATGCACAACACTCGCCTTGGGTGCAATCTCGATCAGACGTGCTCTGCTGGCATCCTTGTTCAGAAAAACGCTTGCTTTGGGATAAAAAGCCTCGATGGCCTTGACCTCTCTCTCGGCACCCGGCAGCGCCCATTCGGCACGGCCAAGGTCAGGATTGCCAAGGGCAGCCAGACTTTTTTCTGCGTTGCCCGCTGGACCACGTATCAACAGACTGGCAGACAGCACCGTGCTAACGGCGTGACTTTGAATCAGCCACTGGTTTCCATCGTGCAAAGCCTGAAAGGGAAGCAAGTGCAGCGATTTGTGCGGCACAAAAATAATGTCACGCTTGGGGACAAGATCAAGTGGCGCGATCAGTAGGGCATGCAGATTTCTGGCTGTCACCAAGCTGGCCTTGTCCTCGGCTTCAATCTGCTGGCGAAAGCGCGCAACAGTCAAGCGCATCTGGTCAGCACTGGCTGGCAAGCTCTTGACCTGCAAGGTGTCTTTGGTAATCACCCATGCGATCAGTTTGTCTGGCAGTTGGTGGTAACTGACCATGATCTGGTCTGTCGTCAATACCGACTGTAGTTGTGCGAGGCTTGCAGGTCGTGTGGTTGCATCACGTTGTTTTGGCTCCGTGGCGGAAACCTTTCGCTGTAAATCAAGCATGCTTCTGGCGCGACTGGCTTCACTGGCTGCCAGTGCGAGCTCTGGCTTTGCTTGGGCAACATAAAAATCGACCGCTTCATCAAAAACCCCTTGCAAGTTGCCAAACAAGGCAGTGCGCATCTCAAAGCTGCGAAACGAACCGCGCAGACTCTCGAGCCCTGCAATGGCCTTGCCCAATTCGGCGACTGCCTCTGCATCACGTGCAGACGCGCGGTACGCTCTGGCTAGTCCCAGCTGAGCCATTGAGACCTGATAGGGATCATTACGACCGACAGCCGCCATGAGCGCTGTGCCATAAGCTTCAATAGCCACTACAAAAGATTTCTTGGCGATTGCGGCATCACCCACCGCGCGCGACGCGGCCAGCTTGAGGAGTGGGTCGCTTTCTGTGGCCGCAACCTTGCGCGCAGTTTCCAAGGCAGCGTCAGTTTGACCTGCCCTAAGTTGCAGCGAGGAAAGGGCGACACTTAACTCTGCCTTGACAAACGCAGCGCCAAAGCTGGGTAATAAATTGATGGCTTTGTTGATCTCAAGAATGGCCTCTGGGTGATTCCCAGCTTGACTCAAATAAAGTGCCCGCAACCGGTAAGAGTTAACCTCAATCAGGCGTACGTTCTCACGCGCCCAACTCTCGTAGCCCCGACCTATCGCCTGGATGGTCTTGTTCGCCCAATCGTTGGCCGTTGCATGATCACCGGCATAGCTGTAGGCAGTGGCTATGTCGTTGGATGAATAAATGATGGCGGCACCGTAATTGGCATTAGCAACCTCGCCCAAGTAAAGACCTTTTGACGCAGTACGTATGGCCTCACGAAAATCGCCACGCTGTGCCTGAGCTTGCGACATGCTGCAGTAGTCACCCCATTTTTTCTTGTCTGGATCGGCTGCAAGTAGTGCGCCACCGAGTTTTGAAACACCAGACAGCGAATTGATATCTCTCAAGAAAGCATCGGGTGCCAAACTTTGCTTTTGCGCGGAGGCTATGCCAGATAAGAATAAGAATGCCAAAAATATGGGAATACTTATTTTCACTTTTGCTCCTCTTTCGGTGTTTGGTCTCTAGTGTGAACGACCCGCTGCGGGAAAGGAATTTCAATCCCATTTGCCCGCAAAGCGGCCAAAGCCGCCAAATTGACGCCCGAGCGCAGGTTTTGCTGACCGTTTTCAGGGTCGGTCATCCAGTAATTGAGGGTGAACTCCAGGCCGTCTGGCCCGAAGTTGGTCAAGTTGACCGCCGGGCCTGGGTCTTTTAGTACCCGCTCTTGTGCAAGCGCCGCATCATTCAGCAGGCGCATCACCAGCTCTACATCACTGTCATAACCGACGGACACCACGGTGGACTGCAGCACCCGCAAATCGGCCAATGACAGGTTCTCAATCCGGTTGCTGATGAACATCTCGTTGGGCACGATCGATTCGCGGCCCGACAGAGCGCGTATCACGGTGTAGCGGGCCCTGATGTCGGTGATGCGGCCTTCAAAGCCGTCAACCCGCACGTTGTCGCCAATCCGCACGCTGCGCTCGGCCAGCATGACAAAACCGCTGACGTAATTGGCCGCCAGCTTTTGCAAGCCAAAGCCCACGCCCACGCCAATCGCGCCTCCCAACACTGACAACGCCGTCAGATCGATACCCACTGCGGATAACGCCAACAACAAGCCAATGAACACCAGCGTTACCCGCGTCGCGTTGCTCACCGCTTTACGCAGCGACAGCTCGCTGCCTGTTGCGGTTCGCAGCAAGCGCGCTTCAATGGCTGACGATATCCAGAGCGTGATCAAAATCACCACGCCTGCCGTCAGTGCGCCCTCAATCATGTTGCGTACCGACAGCGTCGTGGCGCCCATTTTCCATTTGATGCCGTCTAGCTCTTCCAGAATCACCGGCAGCAAGCCGCTGACCCAGAGCAGCATGGCCAGCCACGCCAGCCATGAAATGGACCGCTCAAGTGCCCGCACCCAGGGTGCATTTTTAAACGCGGCTTGCAATACCTTGACACCCATGCGGATCACCGCCAAAGAAATCAAAACGGGAATCGCCACCTTGAAGACCGCCAGAGGGAACAGCCGCGACAAGAACATGCTGGCGACGTAGGCCAAACTCAGCAGCAGCAGTGGGAACAGCACGCCATCAATGATGCGCTTGCCAAACAAGATGGAATGGTCATCTGTGTTTGAGCTAGCTCGCCGCACCAGGCGCACCACCAGCCAGGCCAGCAAGCCGCAGGCAATCACCACGCCGATTTCTAACAGTGCTGAAGGTTGTGTGAGTGAGGTCAGCCATTCATCCAGACTGTCGATGCGTCGCTTGGGGTAAGCCGCCGTGCCGGAGAAGAGACCCGGCGGGAAAATCGTATTCAAACTCAAGCTGACCATTGCGGCTTCCTCTTGTCAATAAAGGCCTGCACGCCTTCTTGCGCGACTGGGTGGTTCATGTTGCAGGCCATGGTTTGGCCGGCTAACTGGTAGGCGGCTTCCATGTTGGTTTCGCGTTGCTTGTAGAACAGCGCTTTGCCCATGGCAATGGCTTCGCGTGGTTTGGTCAGGATGGAGGCGACGAGTTTTTCAAGCTCGGCATCGAGTTCTTCAAGCGGTACAACACGATTCACCAACCCTCGAACACGCGCCTCATCAGCCGTGATGAACTCACCTGTCAGCAGCATTTCCATGGCCTGCTTGGCAGGCATGTTACGTACCAATGGCACGCTGGGTGTGGCGCAAAACAGGCCCACGTCAATTCCATTGACACCGAAGGTAGCCGTATTGGCGGTTACCGCCAAGTCACACTGCGCTACCAATTGGCAGCCAGCTGCGGTTGCCAGGCCTTGCACTTTCGCGATCACCGGCACACCTAAATTTTGAATCGTCAACATCATGCGCGTGCATTGCGCAAACAGCTTTTGGTAGTAGGCTAACTCAGGGTGGGCGCGCATGTCTTTGAGGTTGTGGCCTGCGCAAAAAGCCTTGCCTTCAGCCGCAACGACCACAATGCGGGCGGTGGCATCCAGCGCAATAAAGTCAAGCGCCGCTTGCAGCGCAGCCAGCATGTCGTCGCTCAAGGCATTGAAAGCCTTGGCGCGGTTCAGCACGAGGGTGTGGACACCCCGCTCGTCACGGGTGTGCAGCACTGGGGGAGGGAGTTCGGTGGTAGTCGTCGTCATATGAAAGCCAAGCTTACACTGCAAAAGTTGTTTACTGATCGCTACAAAATAAATAGCTGCTTGCGCCCGATTTTATTAGTCTATAGGCACTTTTAATAGATAAAAAGGTACAAAAAATGCCTCGAAAAGCGGATTTAGGCAACAAAAGCGCCCTGCCCGTGACCTGACTTTGGTCACCGCATGGCCTCCAGTTGATCGTTCGCGCGCTGCATCGCTAGTTCGACCGTGCGCAACTCGTCATCGGTAAAAGTACGCGTCATGCCTTCGACCATTTCCGCTTGAATCTTGATGGACTTGTTGGCCAGCACGCCGCCTGATCGCGTCAAGTACACGCGTTTGATCCGCGCATCACTGACATCCGGCTTGCGCACCACAAGGCCTTGTTTTTCCATGTGCGAGATCAACATGCTGACACCGCTTTTAGCTACAAAGCTGTGCTGCGCAAGCTCTTGCTGCGTCATGCCGGGCGTTCGCACCAGATTGATCAGCACTTCATGCTCGCCCACACGCACGCCAATTGCAGCCAAGCGTGCGGCCAATACCGCATCACACATCAGATACGCCCTGACCACCGCCAGCCAGGCTTTGCGGCCACGGGACTGGCTTAATTTGTCAGGCAATGTTGAAGTAGTCATAGCGGATAATTTTACATGTCGTTCAAGTTTGAACTACAATAGTTCAAACTTGAACCAATTCTTTACTTTTAAAAACCATGAATCTTTACCTTCGATTGTTCATCACTTTGCTGCGCTGCTGGCGCTTGCCACGCTTTGCAGTTGGCGAAACACTGGAACGAAAATTCCGCGTCCTACCCAACGACATTGACATCAATGGCCACATGAACAATGGCCGTTACCTGACGATGATCGATTTGATGATTGTGGAGTATTTTGTGCGGGTTGGCTTTGCCAGCGCGGTCATCAAACGCGGTTGGCGACCCATGTCGGGTGGCTCCATCGTCAGCTACCGGCGTGGCTTGAGCCCAATGCAAAACTACACCTTGCGTTTTCGCATCGATGCCTGCGATGCCCAATGGAACTACATGCGCTTTGAGTTTTCAGACGGCCAACGCGTTTGCGCCACAGGCTACATGAAGGGCGCGGTGGTTGGCAAAAAAGGCTTTGTATCGAATGCCGAGTCTTACGCCGAGCTGGGCCAACCCGTTTATGGCGCGCCGCTGCCTGATGCGGTGACCCATTGGCTGAACGCAGAGCGCGACATGGTTGGCAAGGCATGGTGAACAAGCAGGAACTACAAATCTGCCAGCACCCGAATATGCGCCTCTACACTGCGCGCCAAGGCGTTCAGGTTGTAGCCACCCTCCAGGCTTGAGACGATACGGCCTTGCGAATGCCGCTTGGCCACGTCTTTGATGCGGCTGGTGATCCACGCGTAATCTTGCTCAACCAAGCCCATCTGACCCAAATCATCGTCGCGGTGGGCATCAAAACCAGCGCTGATAAAAATCATTTCCGGTTTGAAAGCGTCCAGGCGCGGCAGCCACTGCGCCTCAATCAACTCGCGCACCGCCATGCCTTTGGTGTAGGGCGGCACGGGTACGTTGAGCATGTTGCTGGCTGGATGATCTGTGCCGCTGTTGGGGTAGAGCGGATGCTGAAAAAAGCTGACCATCAGGCACCTGGCATCGCCCTGCAAAATATCCTCTGTGCCGTTGCCATGGTGAACGTCAAAGTCAACCACCGCCACGCGTTTTAAACCATGGCGCTCCAGCGCGTAGCGTGCGGCAATCGCCATGTTGTTGAAAAAGCAAAAACCCATGGCTTTGTCGTGGCAAGCGTGGTGGCCGGGTGGACGTATGGCACAAAAAGCGTTTTCCATCTCGCCAGCCATCACGGCATCGGTGGCTGCCAGCGCCGCACCTGCGGCGCGCATGGCGGCGTCCCAAGTGTGGATGTTCAACGTGGTGTCGGGGTCGATTTGCACATGGCTGGGGCCGCCGGCTTTCATGTCCTCGGCCAGCTGCACGCCTAGCCCGCGAATGCCGGCGATCATCATGCGGTCATGCGCCAGCTCAATATCGCCAATCGGCGCGATAGGCGCCTCACGGCAATCGAGCGCATCTTTCACGCCCGTGGCCAGCAACCAGTCCTCAATCGCATCAAGGCGCTCCGGGCATTCCGGGTGGCCGGCGCCCATTTCGTGTTTCCAGCAGTCTTTGTGGGTGAAATAACCAGTCGCGTTCATTGCGTAAATATTTTGAGTTAACGTATCGAAATGCAAGTCAAAGAAAAACTCACAGCGCTCATAAATCAGCTTAACACGGTCATCGTTGGCAAACCTGCGCAGGTGCAAGACTGCGTCGCTTGCCTGCTGGCCGGCGGCCATTTGTTGATTGAAGACGTTCCCGGCGTTGGCAAAACCACCTTGGCCCACGCGCTGTCACGCTCATTTGGCCTGCAATTTTCACGTGTCCAGTTTACGGCAGATTTGATGCCCAGTGACTTGTCAGGCGTGTCGATTTACGAGCGACAAAAAGAGAGCTTTGTTTTTCATCCTGGTCCTTTGTTTGCTCAGGTGCTGTTGGCGGATGAAATCAACCGCGCCAGCCCCAAAACACAAAGTGCGCTGCTGGAGGCGATGGAAGAAAAGCAGGTCACCATTGAAGGCGCGACCCGCCCGCTACCGGTGCCGTTTTTTGTCATTGCCACGCAAAATCCGCACGACCAGCTGGGCACGTACGCCCTGCCTGAATCGCAATTAGACCGGTTTCACATGCGAATTTCACTCGGCTACCCAGACCGGGCCGCCGAGCGAGAACTCTTGAGGGGTGCAGATCGCCGAGACATGGTCGACAACCTGCAAGCGGTTTTAAGCCCACATGATTTGCTGGAGTTGCAGCAGCAAGTCAGCAAAGTACATGCTGCTGAACCATTGCTGAATTACCTGCAAGACCTGATGGCCGCTACCCGCTCGGGTCGCTGGTTTTTGCAGGGCCTTAGCCCACGTGCAGGCATTGCGGTGATGCGCGCGGCGAAGGCGCAAGCTTTTTTGAACAACCGTGACTACGTAGCGCCAGACGATATTGCTGCCGTGTTGCCGCAAACCGCCGCCCACCGTCTGATACCCGTTAGCGACGCAGGCCGGGGCGCGCTGGAGCAAGTGCGCGCCATGTTGGCGGCTGTCCCCCTGCCCTGATGATTCCTCGTCCGTTGGCATATTTTCAAAACCGCTTTCGCAAGTGGTTTGAAAACCGCCTGCCCTTGAGTGACCACGTCACGCTGACCCAGCGGACTGTATATATCTTGCCCACCCGCCCTGGCCTGATGCTGGGCGTGACCTTGCTCACGCTGCTGGTGGCGTCGATCAATTACCAATTGAATTTAGGCTATTTGCTGACGTTTTTACTGGCTGGCAGTGCACTGGTAGGCATGCATGTGTGCCACGGCACACTGCGTGGACTTGCCATGAATTTAACAGCGCCTCCCGCCCAGTACGCGGGTGCCATGGCCGCTTTCGACATCAAACTCTTGAATGACAAGCGGTCTATCAGACATGGCATTGGGCTGAGTGTGTTGAGCCCAGTCGTTAAAAACTCAAAGCAAGACCACTGGTCGTGGGCAGATGTACCCGCCCAAGGCAGCAGCACGGTGCAAGTGGCTTTCAAACCCGAGCAGCGCGGCCTGCACCGCCTGCCCACCTTGACGGCTGAAACACGCTTTCCGCTGGGCACTTTCCGGGTCTGGACGGTGTGGCGGCCGGCTGCGCAAGTGCTGGTCTACCCGGCACCTGAGACCCATCCGCCGCCGCTGCCGCCGGGCGAACCGCGTGCAGGCGGCGCAGCCAACGCAGCAAGAGCGCAAAACACCGGCGAGTTTGACGGCGTGCGGGGCTACAAACGCGGTGACCCACTCAAATTAGTGGTGTGGAAGAAAGCCGCGAAGGCTGATGAGGCTGGCAACGGCTTGGTTGTGCGCGACACCCAGCAAGCCCAGCGCCATGAGCTGTGGCTGGACTTTACGCAAGCTGGCACGGGCGGCAAAGAGCAAAAACTCTCGCGCCTTTGCGCCTGGGTGCTCAGCGCTGACAAGCTGGCTATCGACTACGGGCTTAGGTTGCCCGCACTGGAAATCAAACCCGCCAGCGGCGAAGCCCACAAACGGCAATGCCTGGAGGCGCTGGCGCTGTGCTGAACAACCTCATCGCTAGGCTCAACAACCTGCCACGGGACAGCCGAGACACGCTGTTTTTACTGACGGTGATTGCCTGGGTGCTGCTGCCGCAAACCCAGCATCTGCCGTGGTGGTGCAGTGGTCTGGCAGCTGGCGTGTTGCTGTGGCGCGGTTGTCTGGCCCTGGCGATGCGCCCCTTGCCCAGCGCCTGGTGGCGGTTGGGGTTGCTAGCTTTGGCCGTTGCCGCCACCCTGCTCACCCACCGCACACTGCTGGGCCGTGATGCAGGTGTGACCATGCTGGCGGTGCTGTTAACGCTCAAAACACTGGAGCTGCGGGCCCGGCGTGATGCCTTTGTGGTGTTTTTTCTGGGCTTTTTTTGCATGCTGGCAAATTTTTTCTATTCACAGTCGCTGTTGACGGCAGCCAGCATGTTGCTCGGTCTGCTGGGTTTGCTCACCGTTTTGGTCAATGCCCATATGCCGGTGGGTAAACCGCCGATGGTACAAGCCGCCAAAACTGCAAGCTGGATGGCACTGCTGGGCGCACCCATCATGATCGTGCTGTTTTTACTCTTTCCTCGGCTTGCGCCTCTTTGGGGCGTGCCCAGCGATGCAGTTGTGGGCCGCAGCGGCCTGAGCCAAAAAATGCAGGTGGGCACGATTGCCAGCCTGGCGCTGGACGACAGCGTCGCCATGCGCATCAAATTTGAAGGCAGACCACCACCGCAGAGTGATTTGTACTTTCGCGGGCCGGTGTTGTCGAGTTTTGACGGTCGCGAGTGGTTACCCGCCCGAGCTGATGTGTTTTCACGTTTCAACATCACCGCCAGTCTGGTGGTCAGCGGCGCGCCAATCAACTACGAAGTCACGATGGAGCCCAGCAGCAGGCCGTGGCTGATGGTGATGGACGCAGCGGTGGAAAGTCCCGGTTTGGTAGGCTACCAAAGCATGATGCAGGCGGACTTGCAGTGGATGCTGAATCGTCCCGTCAATGACTTGCTGCGCTTCAAAGCGCAAAGCTACCCCGGCTTTCAGCATGGCCCCAAAACCGCCAGTGTTGCCCTGCGCGAGTTTGTCGAGCTACCGCCCGGATTCAACCCCCGCACACTGGCATTGGCCAATGACATACGCCGTGATGCCCGCTATACCCAGGCAGGCACTGGCCCGCTGGTAGACGTCGCCATGGACAAGCTGCGTACTGGCGGCTACACCTACACACTGGAGCCCGGTGTTTATGGGCAAAACACGGCGGACGAGTTCTGGTTTGACAAAAAAGAAGGCTTTTGCGAGCACATCGCCTCAAGCTTTGTGATTTTGATGCGGGCGCTCGACGTGCCCGCCCGCATCGTGACCGGCTATCAGGGCGGCGAGCAAAATTCAGTTGATGGCTTCTGGACCATCAGGCAAAGCGACGCGCACGCCTGGGCCGAGGTTTGGTACGAAGGCCGTGGCTGGGTGCGGGTCGACCCCACTTCAGCCGTGTCACCCGGCAGAACGGGCGCCTTCCAAAGGCTCGCAGCCCCACAAAACGTTGTCGGACAGGCACTGACCAACCTGAATCCACGTTTTTCGCTTCAGCTACGTGCCACTTGGGACGCGATCAACAACGGCTGGAACCAGTGGGTGCTCAACTACACGCAAAGCAAGCAGCTCAGTTTGCTCAAAGACATCGGTTTCAAATCACCGAGCTGGGAAGACCTGAGCTACGTGTTGATTGGCATCGTCATCGTGGTCAGCTTGTTTGGTGCCGTCTGGGGTTTGTGGGAGCGCACCCAGCACGACCCCTGGCTGCGGCTGCTGGGCAAAGCGCGCAAGCAACTGGTCAAAGCAGGCATCGACAGCACCGGCGCTACGTCCCCACGCCAGTTGGCGGCGCTCGTGCAGGCACAGCATGGTGCAGCGAATCCAGAGTTGCAGCGCTGGCTGATGCAGCTTGAAGCACAGCGCTACGCCGCGACCGGGCCCGACCAAACCCTGAAGCAGCTCAAGAAACAGTTCAAAAGCTTGGTGTGGCCTGCGTAAAATCAGGGCATGCGTTTTCAACATCCCGTGATCCGTTTTTTAATCGCTATTATTTTGGTAGCTGCTTGCGCCCGTATTACTTGGGCTAAAGAGCTAAAACACCCCCTAAAACGACCTGTTTCAGCGGCTACAGCGGCCGCAGGGCCGCTTTATGCCACACGGCCCGATGTGATGCTGTTCGCTGACGATTTGGCGTCACGGCGTGACCTGGACCCGGCTTGGGTACGCAACGCTATAGGTCAAGCACGTTACAGCGCCACGGTAGTCCGGTTGATGCAGCCCGCAGCCAAACCCTTCGTTAAAAACTGGCGCGTTTACCGCAGCCGGTTTATTGACCCGATCCGCATTGCCGCAGGCGTGAAGTTTTGGCAAGCCAACCTGGCGACACTGGAGCGAGCTGAAAAAGAATACGGCGTGCCGATAGACATCATCGTCGGCATCATTGGGGTTGAGACGATTTATGGCCGGGACACCGGCAGCTTTCGCGTGATGGACGCCATCACCACGCTGGCGTTTGACTTCCCCACCAGCCACCCCCGCGCCAAAGAGCGCAGCGAGTTTTTTAAAGGCGAAGTTGAGCAGTTTTTGACTCTGCAAAGCCGCCGCAGCGCCGACCCGTTTGAGCCTCGCGGCAGTTTCGCCGGGGCGATGGGCATGCCGCAGTTCATGCCGTCGAGCTGGGTCAAGTACGCGGTTGACTTTGATGGCGACGGCAACATCGACTTGTGGAACAGCACAGCTGACGTGATTGGTTCCGTCGCCAATTATTTCAAAGCCTTTAACTGGCAGCCAGGCATGCCCACGCATTACCCGGTGAGCTTCGATAAAGCCAAGCTAGACATGGACGCGCTGATGGCGCCCGACATTCTGCCCACCTTCAGCACCGCCAGCTTTGTGGCCAAGGGCGCGGTGTTGGATGCGACGGGCGCTTCCCATACAGGCCCGTTGGCCCTGATAGAACTCCTCAACGGCCCGGATGCACCGCAGTACGTGGCCGGTACAGAGAACTTTTACGCTATTACCCGCTACAACTGGAGCAGCTACTACGCGATGTCCGTGATTGAGCTGGGGCGGGAGGTTGCAGGGCAGATCAATGGGCGGGCAAAGCCATAAGCGGATTCCGTCAGTTCACCCCGTTCAAAAACCCAGCCACCAGCGCCAGTTGTTCCGGCACATTCAACGCCGGCGCATGGCCGCAGCCTTCGATTTCTACGACCTCCAGCAAACCCAGTGCACCTGGCCCGCGGCGCAGCATCTCTTGTGTTGTTTCGCGTAGCACCAAGTCAGACTCAGCCCCGCGCAAGCACAGCACCGGGATGGTGATGGCGTCGTAATGCTCCCATATCAGGTAGTCGTTGGGGTGGCAAATGAACTGCTGCACCATGGCCGGGTCGTAATGCGGTGTGACCTTTCCGTCAGGTAAGCGGCGGGTCGAGGTTTCTGTCAAACGCCGCCACTGCGCGTCGCTTAAAAAACCGTAGGGCTTGTAAACCGTTCGGAAAAACGCCTCCAGCTCACGAACCGTATCAAAAGCCGGCGGATTGCCTGCATAAGATCGAATACGACTAATGGCCGCATCCGCCAATTGCGGCGCGTTGTCGTTCAGCGTCAAGCTTTGAATGCGTTTTTTCACGCCGGGCTCAAACAAACCAGATGCGCACACCATGCCAATCGCGCCACCCATCGATGTCCCGACCCAATGCGCCTGTTCAATAGCCAACTGGTCAAACAACGCCGCTGCAATACGCGCGTAAAACGCCAGGCAATACTCACTGTCTGGCAACGGACTCCACTGGCTCAAACCACGGCCAATCATGTCGGGGCAAATCACGCGGTAGCGCGTCGACAGATGCGCGGCCAACTCGTCCATGTCGCGCCCAGTGCGGGCCAAGCCATGCCACGCCACAACTGTCTGCTTGTGGTGCGAACCCCATTCGGTGTAATGAATCTCGCGCCCCTCGCAGGTCAGGTAGTTGGAGGTGAAGCTCATGGCTTTGTTTTGAGTAACGCAGCGGCACGAAGCCGCCCCACCACACCCGTCGGAAAGTAATACACCGACAGTACAAACAGCACGCCCAGCCACAGCAGCCAGCGGTCTGGCGACAACAACGCAGCCAGCCACGGCAAAGGCGCAGCGGCCTCACTACCCAGGCGCAGCAGGTCTTGCAGGTAGCTTTGTGCGACCAAAAACAGCGCTGCACCGATGGCCGAGCCGTACATCGTGCCCATGCCGCCAATCACCACTATCAGCAGCACATCCATCATGATTTCAAACGACAGCGATGTATCTGGCCCGTTGTAGCGCAGCCAAAGCGCCAGCATCGCCCCTGCCAGGCAGGCAAACAGCGCTGACAAAATGCTCGACAGTGTGCGGTACACCACCACCCGGTAGCCGATAGCTTCGGCCCGAAATTCGTTTTCACGAATGGCTTGCAATACCCGGCCAAACGGTGAGTTGACGATACGCAGCATGGCCAGCAGCAAGCCCAGCGCCGCAAAAAACAGCAGGTAGTAGCACAGCAGGCGCCCATCCAGCGACACCCCCAAAAACGGCGTACTTGAGAACTCAAAACTCGGCGACAACACCTCAGGCACCTTGAAGCTCAAACCGTCTTCACCACCGGTGATGTCTGACAACTGCGAGGCCAGCGTTAAAAAAGCCGACGCAACAGCCAGCGTGATCATGGCAAAGAAAATCGCCCGCACCCGGAGTGAAAATAACCCCACCAGCAGCGCCAGCACAAACGATATGGCCAGCGACGACACCAGCCCCACACCCAGCGCCGCCCAGGTTGGCCCCAAGCGCGTGGTGGCAATGGCAATGCCATAAGCGCCAATACCAAAAAACATGGTGTGCGCAAAACTCACAATGCCGGTGTAGCCCAGCAGCAGGTCAAAACTCGCCACCAACACGATAAATATCAGCACCTTGGCCGCGACGTTCAGTGCCTTGACACCCGGAAAGATAAACGGTGCAAAAGCCAATGCAATCAGCAGCAACACCAGCAGCACGGCCAGCACACGGCTGCGTGGAAAGTCGTCAGAAAGAAGTCGTTTGATCATCGGTTAGCCACCGGGTAAACGCCTTGCGGCCGCCACAACAAAATCAGCACCATCAGCGCGATGTTTGAAAACAGCGCCACTTTGGGCAGCAAAAACCCGGTGTAGTTGGCCATCAGCCCCACCAGCAGCGCGCCTATCAGCGCCCCGCCCGTCGAGCCTAAACCGCCAATAATGATGACGATGAAAATCAGCACATTGACCTGCGCGCCCATTTGCGGTGTCACGTTTTGCTGGTACAGCCCCCACATCACGCCGCCCAACCCAGCCAGCGCGCTACCCACCACAAACACGCCGACAAACAGGCGCTTGATGCGGTAGCCAAGGGACTCAACCATCTCGCGGTCTTGCACACCAGCACGTATCAAAAGGCCAATTTTGGTGCGGCTTAATACCCAGGCCAGCACGGCAAAAACAATTAAACCGACTGCCACCGCCAGCAAGCGGTATTTTTCAATCGCCGCATCGCCCAGCAGCACGGCGCCGCGCAAACCTTCAGGCAGTGGCAGCGCGATTTGTGCCGGGCCCCAGATGACTTTGATCAATTCTTCACCAATGATCATGCCGCCCATGGTGATCAAAATCTGTTTGAGGTGCTGGCCATACACGGGCCGCACAATAAAACGCTCAAACGCCAACCCAAGCGCGCCCGACACTGCCATCGCCACCAGCATCGCCGGGAAAATCGCCACCAGGTTGCGCCACAGCTCGGGTGAGCCGGTCCAGTCGCCCATCAAACCCAGCACAGTGGTAGCAACAAACGCACCCAGCGCAATGAACACGCCGTGGCCAAAGTTCAGCACGTCCATCAGGCCAAACACCAGCGTCAGGCCGGAGGCGATGATGAAAATAATCATGCCCATCGCCAGCCCCGCCACGGTCAGTGTGAGCCAAGTCGAAGGTGAGCCGATAAAAGGCAACACCGCCAGCGCCAGCACGGGTACCAGCAGCAAAGGCTTCCAGTCAAAATCCAATGGTTTCATAGTGCCCCCACGCTTTTCACTTCGTGTAATGCGCTGCCCCCCGAGGGGGCGTGCGCTTGCTTGGGGCGGCCCGTCGCGGCGCTCATATCGCCAACCCCAGCAATGACTTTTGCAATTCTTCGTCTTCGGCCAGCGCTTGCATGCTGCCGCTATGCACCACGCGGCCGTTGTCCATCACGGCCACGTTGTCGCCCAGGCGTTTGGCAAAGTTGATGTTTTGTTCGACCAGCAAAATCGTGGTGCCGGTGGCTTTGAGCTGCGCAAACGCATCAATCATGTTGTTGATGATGGCTGGCGCCAGGCCTTTGCTGGGCTCGTCAACGATGAGCAATTCACGTGGCTCCACAATGGCACGTGCCACGGCCAGCATCTGCTTTTGCCCGCCCGACAATTTGCCCGCCGGGTGGTTCCAGAACTTTTCAACCGCCGGAAACAGCGTAAAAATCCATTTCAAACGTGCCTCATCCATGTGGCCGGCGCGCTTGGCGCCGCGTGCTGCGAGCAGCATGTTTTCTTTGACTGTCAGGTCAGCGAATATGCCCATGTTTTCAGGCACGTAGGCAATGTTCAAACCGGCGATGTGCGGTGTGTCTAGCGCGGTGATGTCTTTGCCGTCAAAAGCAATCCTGCCTTTGGACGCATGCCACAAACCCATGATGGTTCGCAGCGTCGTGGTTTTGCCCGCGCCGTTGCGGCCCAGCAGCATGGTGAGCTGGCCGCGGGCCACTTGCAGGTCAACGCCGTGCAGGATGTGGTACGCGCCGATATGGGTGTGAACGCCTTCAAGGCTCAACAGGTTTTGAGTCATGCGGCCTGCTCCTGAATCACTGGCGCAACACCTAAATAAGCTTCCTGCACCACGGGCGATGCAATCACTTCAGCCGGTTCGCCATCTGCCACCAGCGCTCCGTTGTGCAGCACGATGATGCGGTCAGCCAGCTCGCGCACCACGTCCATCTTGTGCTCGACCAGCAAAATCGTTTTGCGTTTGTCGGCTTTGAGTTGCCGAATCAGATTCAAAATCACCGGCGCTTCATCCGCGCTCATACCGGCGGTGGGCTCGTCAAACATGAACACATCGGCATCAAGCGCCATCAGCAACGCCACTTCAAGTTTGCGCTGGTCACCATGCGGGAGGCTGGCCACGGTGGTGTGGCGTTTGCCTTCCATACTCACAGCCACCAACACTTCTTCGGCCAGTTGCGTGAGTGCCTTGTGGTCGCTCCAGATGCTCCACAAATTGAGCCCACGTAAATGTTTGCCAGCACGTGCCGCTTGAACCGCCAAACGCACGTTCTCCAGAACCGACAGGTTGGGGAACAAATTGGTCAATTGAAACGCCCGACCCAGCCCGGCGCGGGTGCGAGCCGATGGACTCATGCCCGCCAGGTTGATGCCGTTGAGCAGCACCGTGCCGCTGCTGGCCTTAATCTGGCCTGAAATCAAATTGAAATAGGTCGTTTTGCCCGCCCCGTTGGGGCCAACAATGGCCGTCAACGTGCCGGGCTGAAATGCGCAGCTGACAGCATTGACCGCCACGTGCCCGCCAAAGCGGGCCGTGAGTTGTTTAGTTTCAAGCATGTAAGGACGGTGTAAACGGTGGGAGCGGCGTAGCGAGCAGCCGTCAGGCAAGGCGCGCGGCGCACAGGGACCGGAACGTACTCAGGTACGTGAGGATTCCGAGCACCGCGCAACGCGGCATGGCGGTTGCGCAGTAGCCGAGCACGCTGTTTTAGCGTTTATTGCGAATCGGCACATTCATCTCCGACGCGGGTATCTCACGCACCAGTTCAGGCACACCCCATGCAAAAGCCGGGTCCACCTTGATCTTGAAGTGGTACATGCTTTGCATCGCCTGGTGATCTTCTTTGCGGAAGGTCATCTTGCCTTTGGGTGTGTCAAAGCTCATACCTTCCATCGCGTCAATCAGCTTGTTGGTGTTGGTGTCGCCATTGGTTTTTTTCAAAGCGGCCACGGTTGCCATCGCGGCTGAAAAGCCACCCGCCGTAAAAAAGTCGGGCGGTGTTTTGAACTGGCTGTAATGGCGCGACACCATCGCTTCATTGACCGGGTTTTTCGGCATGCCGAAGTAATAGTAGGCGGCGCCTTCCATACCGGGGAACTGCTTGTAGGCGGCCATGGCCGGCAAAATGTTACCGCCCGTGGCGATCTCGATGCCGTGGCGTTTCAAGTCCAGGTCAGCCACCTTGAAGGGGCTGCCGCCCGCCCAGATGATAAAAATCACTTTACGACCGGGCTGATCTTTCAGCTTGTCAATCAAGCGCTGCCCACCCGCCGTGAAGTCAGACGTGGCTGGCGGCAAATACTCTTCATGCACCAGCTTGGCTAGTTTGATCGCCTCTTTAAAAGCCTTCACACCGTCGCGGCCAAAGGCCGAATCTTGTGCCATGGTGGCAATCGTCACGCCAGCTTTATCCAAGGCTACGGCGTTGGCAATCGCGTCTTGTGAGCTGTTGCGCCCGGTGCGAAAGATGTATTTGTTCCATTTGTCGCCAGTGATGGAGTCCGCCACAGCAGGCTCGACCAGCAAGATTTTTTTGTATTCTTCAGCCACGGGCAGCATGGCCAGCGCGACCGGTGATGCGGTGGGGCCAACCGCCAGGTCAACCTTGTCGTCGCCATAGGCTGCAGCCAGCAGGCTTTTGCCCAAGTCTGGCTTGCCCTGGTCGTCTTTCTCAATCACCACAATTTTTTTACCCGCCACCATCATGGTGCCGCCAGTAGCGTAGTCCAGGCCCATCATGTAGCCGGTGGCTGTTTGCTTGCCGTAGGCTTCGAGCGGGCCGGTTTTGCTGTAGATGTGGGCGATTTTGATTTGCTTGTCCTGGGCAAAAGCCAGGGGGGCGGCAAGTGCGCAGGCGAGGCTAGAAAAAAGAGCGGCGCGCGCGATGAAATGCAAGGTCAATGTACGACGAATCATGTTTGTCTCCTGTTGGAATAAAAATACTCGGCGGAATAATGCACCAAACGTGCCAATTGCTAAGCTATTGATTTTATTGAAATTTAATCAATTTTTGACTCGAATGTCTATTTTTTAGACAATTTTGAATGCCTGGATTTAATACATTATGTATTTATTTCAGACATTTTTATCCAGTCGCTCATACAGCGTCGCACGTGAAATACCCAGCGTTTTAGCTGCCAGCACCTTGTTGCCGCCACTGATGGCCATTGCCGCTGCAATCGCCAAATGCTCCAGCTCTGCGACTTGTTCAGCCATCGGCCTGAGCAACTTTTCAGCACTGGGCAAGGCCGGCATAAATTCAACATCACCAGCCACAGGCAGCACTTCAACCTGCGCAATGCCAGACTCACGCAGCACCGCCTGTAGTTGCGGCGCGGTGAGGTGATGCGAGTCACTGCGCATCATGGCTTGCTCCAGCACATTGCGCAGTTCGCGTATGTTGCCGCGCCACACTTGGGCCGACAAAATAGCCAATGCGCCCGCGTCCAGCTCAGGCGGCTGCGAGCCACTGCGCAGCGCCATGTCTTCGCCCAGCACCTCTACCAGTGCGGCAATATCGCTTTGCCTTTCACGCAGCGGCGGCACGCGAATGGGCAGCACATTCAATCGGTAAAACAAATCTTCCCTGAAGCTACCGGCCTGCATCAGCTTGGCCAAGTCGCGGGAGGTAGCGGCAATCACCCGCGCATCAAACGGCACCAGTTTGTTAGAACCCAGCGGCTCAATTTCACCTTCTTGCAGCGCCCGCAACAGCTTGGCTTGCAGCGCCAACGGCATGTCGCCAATTTCGTCTAAAAATAGCGTGCCACCATCGGCCAGCTTGAACTTGCCGTCCCGCCCCTTGCGGTCAGCCCCGGTGTAGGCGCCCGGCGCTACCCCAAAGAACTCAGCCTCTAGCAGCGTATCTGGCACGGCGGCAATGTTCAGGCTGATAAACGGCCCGCGCCTGCGCTCTGATGCCGCGTGAATCGCATGGGCCAGCAGCTCTTTGCCGGTACCCGTTTCCCCGAGTAGCAGCACTGGGCTAGTGGTAAGAGCTGCGCGCCGCGCCTGCCGTTTGACCTCAACCGCAGCCGCACTGGTACCCACAAAGCTGGCAAACGTGTACTTGGACTGGCGCTGGCCAGAGCCCTGCAGCCGTTGGCTTGCCAGCTCGCGCCGTGCATCGTCCAGGTCACGCTGGAGCAACGCAAACTTGCCCACCAGCGGCTGCAGGCTGGTCTCTGCGTGGTCAAACAGCACAATGCCCAGCGCACCCATCACCTCCCCCGCACTGTCACGCAGTGGGATGCGGCTGACAACAAACGTGCCGGCACGGTTTGTCAGCAAGTCAATCAGGATCGGTTTACCGGTTTCAAGCACTTGGTGCATTTGCGTGTTTTGCACAACGCTGGCCACCGGGTGGCCGACAAAGTCTTCGACCCGGTCAAAGCCCAGCGCAGGCAAAAAGCGTTTGTACTGGTCGTTGATCCAGACCACCCGCGCCTGCCTGTCCACCAGCATCATGCCCTCGCTGGCATTGGCAAACAGGTCAAACATCGACCGCGCCGCCAGCTCCAAAATGCTCTGCGCATCACGCGGAAGGGTGTCAGTTTTGTCCATGAGCGGATGTTACCGCTTGCTGTTGGGAGTTGTAGGCAAGGGATAAGGCGCTATATTATTTATAGCTTCTTGCTCCCGCATTCATTGGTCTGGAGGCCAAAATGACACCTAAAAACGGCGGAAAACCGTCCTTTTAAGCCAATTTGACCCGCGCTGACCAGCGTTTGGCCAAACGCGGCAGCACCAGCACGCCGATGACCACGAAGATCAGGATGAGTGACACCGGGCGCTGCAAAAACACCATGGCGCTGCCCTCGCCTATCGACATCGCGTTGCGCAGCTGGGCTTCAGCCAGTGGGCCCAAAATCATGCCGACGATGACGGGCGCGGTCGGGAAGTCAAAGCGCCGCATCACCACACCCAGCACGCCAATGGCGTAGAGCAAAAACAAATCAAACGCGCTTTGACGCATGCCGTACACACCGACAGTGGCAAAAATCAAAATGCCCGCGTACAAATAGGGTTTGGGGATTTTGAGCAGCTTGACCCACAGGCCGACCAACGGCAAATTGAGCACCAGCAGCATGACGTTGCCGATGTAGAGCGATGCAATCAGCGCCCACACCAAGGCGGATGAAGAGGTAAATAGCTGCGGGCCAGGCTGAATGCCGTAGTTTTGAAACGCGCCCAGCAAAATGGCGGTGGTGTTGGATGTGGGAATGCCCAGCGTGAGCAGCGGAATCATCGCGGCAGTCACCGTGGCGTTGTTGGCGGCTTCGGGGCCGGCCACGCCTTCGATCGCGCCCTGGTTGCCGAATTCTGATTTGTCTTTGGCGAGCTTTTTCTCAGTCGCGTAGCTTAAAAATGTCGGTATCTCGGTGCCGCCTGCGGGAATGCAGCCAAACGGCACGCCAATCGCAGTGCCGCGCAGCCAGGCAGGGATGGAACGCCGCCAGTCTTTACCCGTCATGTAAACCTTGCTGAGCTTGTTTTGCGTATCGTTTTGCTTGCCTTCGTACAGCACAGCGTACAGCGCCTCAGCCACGGCAAACAGGCCGACGGCCACCAGAACAATCTCAATGCCGTCGAGCAGCTCGGGCACGCCGCCGGTGTAGCGCGCCTGAGCTGAGATTTGGTCCAGCCCGACCAAGCCTGCTGCCAGGCCAATGAACAGTGCTGTCAGCCCGCGTATGGTGCTTTTGCCCAGCACCGCGCTGACGGTGGTAAAGGCCAGCAGCATCAGCATGAAGTATTCCGGGGGGCCGAGTTTGACTGCGTAATCAGCCACGATGGGCGCAAACAGCGTAACGATGACGGTGGCAATCGTGCCCGCTACAAACGAGCCAATAGCGGCTGTGGCGAGCGCTGCGCCCGCGCGGCCACTTTTGGCCATTTTGTTGCCCTCCATCGCCGTGACCATGCTCGCGGTTTCCCCCGGCGTGTTGAGCAAAATCGAGGTGGTTGAGCCGCCATACATGGCGCCGTAGTAAATACCTGCGAAAAAAATCATCGAGGCGGTCGCTTCCACCTTGACGGTGATCGGCAGCAGCATCGCCACCGCGACAGCCGGGCCAATGCCGGGCAGTACGCCAACAGCGGTGCCTAAGGCACAGCCGACAAAACACCAAAGCAGATTGACGGGCGTCGCGGCAGTGGCAAAGCCCTGCATCAGCAGATTGAATACATCCATTTAGAGCCACCCTGTCGATGTGAGGCCGGGCAAATTGATCGCCAAAAATTTGGTGAACATCCAGTACACCGGGGCGGCTATCGCCATGCCTATCAGCGCATTTTTAACCAGCTTGACCGGTTTGAAATCAGCCGTCCCATCGGCAGTTCGCAAGCCCTGTACGGCCAGTACAAAACAAAGGGTACAGCTGAGAATAAAACCGATGGTGGTGATGAGCGCTGCATTCATCAGCAAACCCGCAGAGACCCAGGCAAAGCCAGACCAGCAGGGCAATACGCCGTCAGGATCGCCCATCGCCCGAAAGCCACCACTGCGGGACTCCCACACCATGAAAGCGCCGCAAACCATCAAGGCTATCGACACCAGCCAGGGTAAAAAGTTAGGCCCCACCCCGCCATAACCTGCAGCCGACGGAATACTGACAGCACCCCCCGCAAGAGCCAAGCCAATCAGCAGCACACCGCTGGCGACGACAGTTTGTAGGGTTGAGGGGTTTTGTTGTGTCATTTTTTACCCGGTTAGCAATTTAAGTGAGGATGCGTCTAGAAATTCGGTTTTTAGTTTCGACGTAACTTGAGTACAAGTTAGTCTGCACTGAAACTGCGTTTTCGGGATGAAGTGCAAGGCGCACGGCGCGGAGCAACCGGAATGTACACAAGTACATGAGGATTGCGAGCACCGCGCAACGCCGCAATTCGCCCGAAAAAAGAATTTATAGATGCAGCCTAGATCATTCCAGACTTGACCATCGTCGCCCTGAGGCTGGCAAAGTCATCATCGACAAACTTGTCAAACGCAGGACCGGTCAGCACAGCGGCGGTCCAGTTGTTTTTCTCGGATGCGTCCAGCCAGCTCTTGTTCTTGATGGCTTTGAGCACGACGTTGGTCAGCTCGGTACGCTGAGCTGCCGTGATGCCGGGTGCGCCGTACACACCGCGCCAGTTACCAATCACAACGTCGATACCCTGCTCTTTCAAGGTAGGAACAGCCACGCCTTTGAGGCGCGTGTCAGACGTGACGGCAATCGCTTTCATCTTGCCAGAGGCGATGAATTCAGAAAACTCGCTGTAGCCGCTGCCGCCTACTGTGACGTTGCCACCCAAAATGGCCGCTGTTGCTTCACCGCCGCCCCGGAAAGCAACGTAGTTGATCTTGGCTGGATCCACGCCGACTTGACGTGCAATCATGGCTGCCGCAATGTGCTCGGTTGAGCCGCGCGAACCGCCACCCCACTTCACGCTGCCGGGGTCTTTTTTGAGCTGTTCAATCACGTCGGCCATTGTCTTGAACGGCGAATTGGCAGGCAACACAAACACGTTGTATTCACTGGTCAGGCGGGCAATCGGCGTGGCCGTGCTCAGGTTGACTGGTGGTTTGCCGGTGATGATGCCGCCCAGCATGACGGCGCCCATCACCATGATGGCATTGCCGTCGTTTTTAGCGCCGTTGACAAACTGGGCCAAGCCCAATGCGCCGGCAGCGCCGCCTTTATTTTCAAACGTCACCGTGCTGGCAGCACCCGACTCTTGCATGGCTTTGCCCAAGGCACGGCCGGTGGTGTCCCAGCCGCCGCCTGGATTGGCGGGGATCATCATTTTGATGTTGGCAGCAGCCAGCGCTGTCTGGGGCAACACGCCTGCAGCGACCAAAGCAGCAACAGACTTTAAAAAGGCATCACGACGCATAAAAAATTCCTAGATAACTTGGATGGATAAAAAAAATAGTCAACACGTATGATGCACCCGTTGACTGTCAATTGGCTGTCCGGGTGATTGGGGAAAGTGCGGATGGACTTGCCCGAAAAGTTTTCAGACCATGCCAGACAGGTACATGATGGCGCGCATGGCGGTGAACTCGTATTCAACGAAGTTGTCGAAATCCTTGCCAGCCATCAACGCCGGCGTCCAAGCGTTTTTGGCCAGTGCGTCTTGCCAGGCCTTGGTTTTGGTGGCTTTGAGCACGATGTCCGTCAGCGCGGCGCGCTGCTCGGCGTCAATGCCAGGTGCGGCGTAAACACCGCGCCAGTTGCCCAGCACAACGTCGTATCCCTGCTCTTTCATGGTCGGTACGTTCACACCGGTCAAGCGCTTTTGCGATGTCACACCAATCGCCCGCATCGTGCCCGCCTTGATGTGGTCCGCAAACTCGCTGTAACCGCTGCCGCCCACGGTAACGTTGCCGCCCACAATGGCGGCAATCGCTTCACCGCCACCACGAAACGGTACATAGTTGACTTTTTTCGGATCCACACCGACCTGGCGCGCCAAAATACTGGCGGAAATGTGCTCGGTTGAGCCGCGCGAGCCGCCGCCCCACTTCACACTGCCGGGGTCCTTTTTGAGTTGCTCGACCACGTCCTTCATCGTCTTGAACGGTGAGTTGGCGGGCACCACGAACACGTTGTACTCGCTGGTCAGGCGCGCTATCGGCGTACACACGCCCAGTTGCAGCGGGGATTTGCTTGAAACAATCCCACCCAGCATGACAGCACCCATCATCATCAGCGCATTGGGGTCCCCTTTGCTGGCATTGATAAATTGCGCCAAACCAATGATGCCAGCAGCACCGCCCTTGTTTTCGTACTGCACGCCATCGGCCAATTTGCCTTCAAGAATGGCGTTACCAAGCGCCCGCCCAGTGGTGTCCCAGCCGCCCGCCGGATTCGCTGGAATCATCATTTTTAAAGCCGGTGCCGCCATGGAAGGCAGCGGAAGCGCACCCGCTGCCGTCAAGGCCAGCAGAGATTTAAGGAAGTCATTGCGACGCATGGGAGTCTCCTTGTGAAATGAATGAGGTACTGAGGATTTGATGTTGTGCCTTGAAGCTGTCAGTTGACTGTCCATTTGATTAGGGAAAAACCTAGTGCCCAGCCGTTCATACTATGAACCTCATGAAACTTTTACTGGTTGAAGACGATGCCATCATGCGCACCACGCTGGAGCGCACGCTCAGCCGCCGGGGCATCTTGATTGAGGCTTGTGGTGACGGCTTGGTGGCGCTTGAAAAATGGCGGGCGATGAGCTTTGACGTGGTTCTGCTGGACTTGACGCTACCCCAGCTGGACGGGCTACAGGTACTGGCTCAGGCGCGCAAAAGCGGGTTGAACACGCCGGTCTTGATTGCTACAGCACGCGGCACGGTAGGCGACCGCATCATGGGCTTGAACCTCGGCGCTGACGACTACCTGCCCAAACCGTTTGACCTGGACGAGCTGGAGGCGCGGCTGCGCGCGCTGGTGCGCAGGCGGCCGGCCCAAGCCGATGAAGGTGATGACACAGCCGGTTTTGGCGAAACGATGCTGGGCAGCCTGCGCTATGAAAAAACCAGCGGTGCGATTTATCACGCAGGCCAAGCGATGGAGCTCACCCCGCGTGAGCTGGCGCTGCTGCAAGCGTTGATGCTCAAGCCCGGCCATGCGGTGGCAAAGGAAAAATTGTTTGACATCGTCTTTCCGGGCCAGACCGATGTGCAGTACGAGGCGATAGAAGTGGTGGTGTATCGGCTGCGCAAAAAATTACAAGCCTGCGGTGTCACGCTGATGACGTTGCGCGGGCTGGGGTACCTGATCAAGGCCAGCACATGACGATGAATGGCAGCAGGCGTTCGCTGCGGTTTTACTTGTTGCTGGGTATTTTGATACCGGTCGGCTTGCTGGTCAGCATCAACACCGTCAGTCTGTACAACCAGGCACTGAGCGCCATCAATACCGCTTATGACCGCACCCTGCTGGCATCGACCAAATCCATCGGCGAACAACTGGATGTGACAGGTTACGACGCACAGTCAATCCTTCGCGTGACTGTGCCTTACGCCGCGCTGGAAGCGTTTGAAGCAGACAACCAGAGCCGACTGTTTTACCGGGTGTCCAGCCTGAACGGCGCATTGGTCTCGGGCTACGCGGAGTTGCCCTTTTGGCGCGGGCAGATTCCAGCCAATCCCGCCTATGCCGCACTGGTCGATTTTTATGACGACACATTTGAAGGCACACCGGTACGGGTGGCCGTGCTGATGCAGCCCGTGACATCGTCCAATGGCCGTGCCATGGCTGTGATTCAGGTGGCTGAAACGCTGGAACTGCGCCGGTCGCTGGCCCGCACGGTACTGTTTGACACGCTGTGGCGGCAAGCCCTGCTACTGGCCGTGATTGCCCTCGTGGTAGTGATTGTGGTGCAGCGCGCTACCCGGCCAGTGCGCCGCCTCAGTTTGCAACTGCAAGCGCGGCCCGAGGGGGATTTAAACCCGATTGCGGCCCCCGACGCACCGCGCGAGCTGATGCCGCTGATTGAGGCCACCAACGCCGTGATGACTCGGCTCGAAGGCCTGCTGGAGCACCAAAAACGCTTTGTACGCGACGCGGCACACCAGCTGCGCACGCCGCTGGCAGTGTTGAAGGTACAGGTGCAATCGGCCATGCGCGGCGACCTGCAACCGCTCAATGCGCTACTCGAAATCAACCAAACAGTAGACCGTGCCACGCTGGTGGCCAACCAGATGCTGGCGCTGGCAAAAGTCGAGCAATTACGCCAGCAGCCGGATCTTAAAACGCTGGATTTGGCAGAAGTGATGCGGGCTGTGGCGTTGGACTTATCAGCGCTGATGGCCGAAAAAAACATCGATTTTGCGATTGAAACGGTAGCCGCACCGATGGCGGCACACGAATGGATGCTGACTGAGCTGTGCCGCAACCTGCTGCACAACGCCATCAAACACACGCCGGCGTCTAGCAGCTTGACCGTTCGAATCGTGCGCGACAGCACCCACGCCGCGTTGACCCTGTCAGACAGCGGGCCGGGTATTGACAGCGAGTTGTCGCAGCGCTTGTTTCAGCCGTTTTCAGCCGGCAATGTGGCACGAGGCTCTGGCCTGGGCTTGGCCATTTGCAAAGAAATTGTGCAGGTTTTGAAAGGCACGATATCGCTAGACAACCGGGTGCAGCATGGCGTGGTCACGGGTCTTGATGCGACGGTGCGTCTGCCTTTAATTGTTTGACGGCAAAATACGCTCACATGGAAAAGATACGCATTGATAAGTGGTTGTGGGCCGCACGTTTTTATAAGACCCGCAGCCTGGCAACCGAAGAAATTGACAAAGGCCGGGTGCGCATCAATGACCTGGAAGTCAAACCTGCCAAAGAAGTCAAGCTGGGTGACACGGTGGCCTTGCGCCAAGGGCCAGTGACCCGCACGCTAACGGTGCGCGGCATCAGCGACAAGCGCGGAGGCGCTCCGCAAGCGCAATTGATGTACGGCGAAACCGAGGCCAGCGTGGCTCTGCGGGAGCAATTGGCAGAGCAGCGCAGCCTGGAGCCCGCCAACGCCCAGGAGCATGGCCGCCCCACCAAACGCGACAGGCGCGACATTGACAAGGTCAACAACAAAAGCTGGGGCAACCGCTGGAGCGCGTCGGCAGATTGACGCAGCTTGCAAGCACTCCAAGTTGCTATTATTTTAGGAGCTGCTTGCGCCCGTATTTATTAGCTTAGAGCCCTAAATGACACCTAAAAAGCCCCATTTTTATAGGTTTTAAGGCTTTTGAGGGGCATTTTTAAGCCGCAAGGCGATACGCCCGTTCAGCCAGCGCCTGAGCCAACAACTCTGCCGGGTCGATCAAACTCAAACCCGGTATACCGGGCACACTGGTCAAGGCCAGCGGTATCTCGGTGCAACCCAGCACCAGTGTTTG
This sequence comes from Polaromonas sp., assembly GCA_031414215.1. GTDB lineage: Bacteria > Pseudomonadota > Gammaproteobacteria > Burkholderiales > Burkholderiaceae_C > Polaromonas. Next base: position 61,827 of record JANNVB010000053.1, read on the forward strand.
CAGGCCATGCCGCGTGGCCAATGCCTCGGCTACGCTGGCAAATGCGCTGTGCGCCAGGGCCATGTTGCCGACCTTCACACCGCTGTAAATACCATGCATCAACTGCTCACGTTCTTTCGGCAGGGGGCAAAAGCATTGCACGCCTGCTTGCGCAAAAGCGTCGTTATACAAGCCCGCCTGATACGTACCAGCCGTTGCCAGCAAACCCACCTGGCGCACACCGCGTGCTGCCAGCGTGTGGGCTACTTCTCGCGCCACATGCAGCACTTCAAGCTGCGGAAAGCGTTCTTGCAGCGCGCCGTGCCAGGCATGCGCTGTGTTGCAAGCCACGGCAATCGTCGTCGCGCCGAGTGCTGCCAGTTTGCCCATGGCTTGCAGCATAGGCTCTAGCGGCTGATGCGCACCAAAACCAGGGGCTCCCAGAGCGCTGCTGCGATCAGGCACGGGCACTTGCGCCAACCAGTGCTCCGGGAAGGATTGGTCTGACACCACCATGCCGCGCCCCCGCATATGAGCCGCACACGCCGCGACAAAAAGCCGGGCAAAGTCTGCCCCGGCAGCCGGCCCCATGCCGCCCAAAATACCAACAGTTCGTGTGGTATTTTGGGCTTGATTCATGGGGTGTACGGCTAGCTTTACAGCGCAGGTTTGTCGCTAGGCGTTTTTAAAACGGCCTTCAGGTCGGCCGACATGGGCAAGCCCAGGTTCACGCCTTTTGGCACGATCGGTGACTCAAACCACTTGGTGTAAAGCTTGGCAAATTCGCCCGACTTCATCATGCGGTTGATGGTGCCATCGACCAGTTTCTTCATTTCCGGGTCGTCTTTGCGCATCATGCAGGCGTAGGGCTCGACTTGCAGCGAGTCACCCACGACTTCTAGCGAGGCTGGGTTTTTCGAGTTGGCGCGCAGGCCGAACAACAAAATGTCGTCCATCGCAAACGCTACAGCGCGGTCGCTTTCAACCAAGAGCAGCGAGTCGTCATGGTCTTTTCCCAAGATCAATTGCATGTCGAGGTTTTTATCCGTGTTGTACTTGCGAATGACCTGTGCATTGGTCGAGCCAGTGGTGCTGGCGACTGTCTTTTTGGCCAAGTCAGCGTAGTTTTTGATGCCCGATGTCTTTTTAACCAGCAAGCGTGTGCCGGTATAAAAAATATTGGTGCTGAAGGTCACGTCTTTGGCGCGTGTGGAGTTGTTGGTGGTGGAGCCGCACTCCAGGTCATAGGTGCCATTGACCAGCAGCGGAATCCGGTTTTGTGACGTGACAGGCATGTAGGTGATTTGCAGATCAGGCTTTTTGGTTTTTTTGCGGATATCGTCAATGATGGCTTCTGTCAGTTCGACTGAAAAACCGACCGCTTTGCTTGAACCAATCAGGTAGCTGAAAGGCACCGACGCCTCACGGTAAGACACGGTGATCTTGTTGCTGTCAGCCACTTTTTTCAGTGTTTGGGCGCCAACACCAGTAGCTGCAAGGCCAGTACACAGCAGTGCGGCCATTGTGAGGGTGGAGAATTTCATAAGTGTCCTTTGAAGTGAAAATTAAAAGCCTGAAGAACTCGCAACGCCAGTGTATGAAGACTGTGCAATTCCGGTTATGTATTTTCACGGTAAACCCATGACGAAAAGTCATGACATTCCCGCATCGTCGGTACGCGATCAGGTCATAACTCTGCGTCATGGGCAGCAAGCATTTGGCATTATTCAAAACCACCCGTTCTCCGTAAAGTCATGTTTTTAAAACAGGAGTTGAGATGCGTGTGTGTGTGCTGGGGGCAGGAATCGTTGGGTTGGCGACCGCTTATGCGTTAGATGCTGCTGGCCATGACGTGACGGTGATTGACCGCGCCCAGCCCGGCAGCGGCGCCAGCGGCGGCAATGGCTCGCAGCTCAGTTACAGCTACGTGCAGCCGCTGGCAGACCCAGCGATTTGGGCGCAGTTGCCTAAGTTGCTGCTGTCGCCAAGCTCGCCGCTCAAAATCCGACCGCAACTCGATGTGCACCAATGGCGCTGGGGTTTGCAGTTTTTAGCGGCTTGCAATGCGAGCACGTCGCGCAGCACCACCATCGCCCTTTTGAAGTTGGCTGCAGAGAGCCGCCAGCGCTTTGATGCCATGCTGGCCCAAGAAAAACTGGCGGTGGACTTTTCAAGCACCGGCAAGCTGGTGCTGTTTTCTACTGCACAGTCTTTTGCCGCTGCGCGAAAGCAGATGCTGCTGCAACGCGAAATGGGCAGCGAGCAAGAAGCCGTCAGCGCCGAGCGCTGCGTAGCCGTTGAACCCGCCCTTGCCAGCTATGCACCCAACATCACTGGCGCGATTTACACGCCGAGCGAATGCGCAGCAGATTGCCAAAAAACCTGTGATGGCTTGATGGCCTTACTAAACCAGCGTGGCGTCAAGTTTTTACTCAATACGCAGATTGACGGAATACGGGTTGAAAATGGAGCAGTCAAGGCTATCAAAACACCCCAAGGCGAGCTTGATGCTGAGGGTTACGTCATGGCACTGGGCGCGGCATCGGCACCGATGGCACGTCAACTCGGCGTGTATTTGCCGATTTACCCGCTCAAGGGTTACAGCATCACGGTTGATGTGGATGAAAACCCGCATTCAACACCTTCGGTGAGCGTGACCGACAGCGCCCGCAAGGTGGTGTTTGCCCGAATCGGCTCACGGCTGCGGGTAGCGGGCATGGCCGAGCTGGCGGGGTATGACACGCAAGTCGCACCCAGGCAAATCGAGTCGCTCAAAGCATCGACCCAAGCGCTGTTCCCGCATTGCAGCGAGTTTGCTGAGCTCGACCCCTGGGCAGGCCTGCGCCCCGCCACGCCGACTGCCCTGCCCTTGATTGGCAAGCACGTCAAAGGCCCAAGCAACATGCTGTTTAACGTCGGCCACGGTGCGCTGGGCTTCACGCTGGCGTTTGGCTCAGCGGCGCGGATAGCTAAGTTGATTGCTTGAACTTCAACGCCTGCTCAAAACACTTAACAAACGCCCTGACAGCCACTGAGCCCGGTTTGCCCGCAGGCAGCAGCGCCTGAATGGGCACAGGTATCAGCGGCTCCAAATCCAGCACATCGACGCGGCTCAAGTCTGCGGATGCAGCGGTGCAGGTGTCTACCAGCGCCACACCCAAGCCGTGGTGTGCCAGCGCCAGGGCCGAATGGTAGGTCTGTACGGTGATATCGAACTTCAGACCGACACCTGCCTCGCGGCTGGCTTGACTTAGCACGCGGCCCACCGGGTCGAGGGCGTCCAGGCCGACCACGGGTACTTTGTCGAGCTTGGCCAGCTCGGTCAAAGTGATGTTGCCGCGCTTTAAAAAGCGTGCAGTCAGCATGCCCTTGGGCGCAATGCACACCATGCGGCCATCGGCCAAATGCTCCTGCGCCAGCGCTGAATGAACCACCGGACTGAACAAGAAACCCACATCCGCCTCTTGCAGCACCAGCGCCGCCACAATTTGCGGTGAATGCAGCGCCTTGATGGTGATGGCGACGTCCGGGTGCTTGACGCGAAAGAGCTTGATGGCGTGCGGCAAAATTTCATAGCTAAGCGCCAGCACGGTCAGGATGCGCAGCTCTTTGGCGCTGTCACCCGCTTTTAAATTGGCTGCCAGCCGCTGCACATCGTCCAGTTGGGCAAACAGGCGCTCAATGTGCGGGTAAAGCGTGAGCGCCTCAGAGGTGGGTAGCAACCTGCCCTTGGCTCGCTGAAACAGCGCAAAACCCAACTGCAGCTCAGCATGCTGCAAGATGCGACTAACAGCAGGCTGCGTGACATTGATCAACCGCGCCGCACCACTGACGCTGCCGGTCAGCATGACGGCGTTGAAGACTTCGATGTGGCGCAAGCGCATGGGGAGTTGCTTATGGTGGGACTGAAACGAATTATGAAGCGTCGCGTCGCGGGACTCTGATTGCTACTATTTCAGTATCGGTACACGCCCTTATTCATTGACCTTTAGGCTCTTATGATGAAAAAAACCCGCACAAGGCGGGCTTTTTACTGAAGTGGCAAAGCCATCACCCCATGTGCAGACCACCATTGAGCGAGAAGTCAGCACCCGTGGCGTAACCGCCTTCGTCTGAGGCAATCCACGCGATGATGGATGCGATTTCTTCTGGCTGGCCCAGGCGTTTGGCGGGTACGCCTGCAACGATTTTTTCGAGTACGTCGGGGCGAATGGCTTTGACCATGTCTGTGCCGATGTAGCCAGGGCTGACGGTGTTGACGGTCACGCCTTTGGCGGCGACTTCTTGCGCCAGCGCCATGGTAAAGCCGTGCAAACCCGCTTTGGCGGTGGAGTAATTGACCTGGCCGAACTGGCCTTTTTGGCCGTTGACCGAGCTGATGTTGATGATGCGACCAAAGTTGGCGCTGATCATGTCTTCAATCACTTGCTTGGTCACGTTGAACATGCTGTTCAGGTTGGTTGAAATCACCGCGTCCCAATCGGCTTTGCTCATTTTGCGGAACTGGCCGTCGCGCGTGATGCCGGCGTTGTTGACCAGCACGCTCACGGGGCCGTGCTCAGCCTTGACTTTGGCAAAGGCCTCCACGGTGGAGTCCCAGTCGCCGACGTTGCCGACGGACGCGTAAAACGTGTAGCCAAGGGCTTTTTGCTCTTCAATCCATTTGGCGTGGTCGCGCGTGGGGCCGCAGCCTGCAACGACGGTGAAACCGTCTTTGGCCAGGCGCTGGCAGATCGCGGTACCGATGCCGCCCATGCCGCCCGTGACGTACGCTACTTTTTTACTCATGATTTGCTCCTTGAATATGAATTTAATGTGATAGATATTTGCTATCTAATTAATAGCTGCTTGCGCCCGTTTTTATTGGTCTACAAGCAAAATACATCACTAATTTACAGCAAAATCAGCGTTCCACGCATAGGGCAACCCCCATACCGCCGCCAATACACAGGCTGGCAATGCCCTTTTTGCCACCGCTGCGCACCATCTCGTGCAGCAGCGTGACCAAAATACGGCAACCGGACGCGCCAATCGGGTGGCCAATGGCAATCGCACCGCCGTTGACGTTGACCTTGCTGGTGTCCCAGCCCATTTCGTTGTTCACGGCGCAGGCTTGTGCCGCAAAGGCTTCGTTGATTTCCAGCACGTCGAGGTCGGCAGGCTTCCAGCCAGCGCGTGCGAGGGCTTTGGTCGATGCAGGTACCGGGCCCATGCCCATGGTGGCCGGGTCCAGGCCTGTCGTGGCATAGCTGGCAATGCGCGCGAGAGGCGTCAAGCCCAGTGCGGCGGCCTTTTTGGCGGTCATCACCATCACGGCGGCAGCGCCGTCGTTCAGGCCGGATGCGTTGCCTGCGGTCACGCCGCCGGCTTTGTCGAATGCTGGGCGCAGGCCGGCCAACACTTCGGCATTGGTTTTGCGGTTGATGAATTCGTCTGCCGCAAAAATAATCGGGTCACCCTTTTTTTGCGCGATTGAGAACGGCACGATTTCGTCTTTGAACCTGCCTGCATCTTGCGCGGCAGCTGCTTTTGTCTGGCTGGCTAACGCTAAGGCGTCTTGCATGTCACGGGTGATGCCGTATTTTTTAGCCACGTTTTCCGCCGTGATGCCCATGTGGTACTGGTTGTAAACGTCCCACAGGCCGTCAACAATCATGCTGTCAACCATCTTCCAGTCGCCCATGCGCTGGCCGTCACGTGAACCGTTCAAAACGTGGGGCGACAGGCTCATCGACTCCTGGCCGCCGGCAATCACGATCTCGCTGTCTCCCGTGGCGACTGCTTGGGCAGCCAGCATCACAGCCTTCAGGCCAGAGCCACAAACGGCGTTGATCGTCAGGCCGGGAATGCTTTGTGGAAAGCCCGCTTTAAGCACCGTTTGACGGGCCGGATTTTGGCCAACACCAGCGGTGAGCACTTGGCCCATGATGATTTCGCCGATCAAATCCGCGCTGAGTTTGGAGCGCTCTAACACGGCCTTCACGACGGCTGCACCCAACTCAGTGGCAGGTGTTTTAGCCAATGCGCCACCAAATTTGCCGACGGCGGTGCGGGCTGCTGAAACAATGACGATGTCTTCCATGATGTCTTTCCTTTTTGAATGAAACAGAGATTATTTAGGCTTTTGCTTTGACGTAACGACCCGGCGCGGGCTCGATGGCTTTGTGTTGGCGACTGCCATAGGTTTTAGGCGCGGCAACCTGTTTGCCGGCATGGCTCTTGAGCCAGTTTGACCAGTCTGTCCACCAGCTTCCAGGGTGCTCAGTGGCGCTTGTTAGCCAGTCGGTTTGCGCTGCTGGGAATTTGTTGACCGGCAGTTTGTCGTTCGTCCAGTAACTGCGTTTATTTTTGGCCGGCGGGTTAATCACCCCTGCAATGTGGCCCGACGCACCCATCACAAAGCGCTTTTTACCCGGCAGGTGCTGGGTGGATGCATAGGCACCACCAATCGGCACTATGTGGTCTTCACGCGAACCATACAGGTAGGTGGGCATGTCCAGTTTACGCAGGTCAATTTTCTGGCCGCAAACCGTCAGCTTGCCAGGCTTGACCATGTTGTTTTCAAAATACGTATTGCGTAAATACCAGGCGTAAAACGGGCCGGGCAAGTTGGTCGAGTCGCTGTTCCAGTAGAGCAAATCAAACGGCGGCGGTGTTTCGCCCTTCAGGTAGTTGCCGACCACGTAGTTCCACACCAAATCGTTGGGCCGCAAAAAGCTGAACGTCGAGGCTAAGTCTTGCCCCTTGAGCAAACCGCCGTTGCCCATTTCCTGTTCACGATAGGCAACGGACTGCTCGTCAATAAAAATATCCAGAATACCGGTATCGGTAAAGTCGAGCAGCGAAGTCAGCAGCGTCATGCTGGCGGCGGGCTTTTGGCCTTTCGCGGCCAGTACGCTCAGGGCGGTCGCCAAAATCGTGCCGCCCACACAAAAGCCCAATGTGTTGATGGTTTTGGCAGCGGTGATGCTTTGCACCACTTCGATCGCCTTGATGGCGGCATGCTCTATGTAGTCGTCCCAGGTCTTGCTCGTCATCGACTCATCGGGGTTACGCCAGCTCACCACAAAGGTGCGGTGGCCTTGGGCTGCTGCGTAGCGAATGAGGGAATTTTCAGGTTGCAGGTCAAGGATGTAAAACTTGTTGATGCAAGGCGGTACCAGTAAAAACGGCTTTTCATGCACGGTTTTGGTCAGTGCCTTGTATTCAAGCAACTGAAAAAACTCGTTTTCAAACACCACCGCGCCTTCGGTCGTGGCGACGTTTTTGCCAACTTCAAACTGACTCTCGTCGGTCATCGACACGTGGCCTTGCTGCATGTCGTGCAGCAGGTTTTTAATGCCCAGACCAATGCTTTGGCCGCTGGTGTCAATGGCTTTTTTAATCGCGTCGGCGTTGAGCGACATGAAGTTGCTCGGCGCGGTGGCGGCCAGGGATTGTTCAATCGCAAAACGCACACGGGCTTTGGTTTTGTCGTCGCCCACCACGGCATCGGCCATGGCAGACAAGGCTTTTGAGTTCAGCAGGTAAGCGGCGGCTGAGAATTTGGAGACCGGGTTGTCGTTCCAGGCCGGAGCTGCAAAACGGCGATCAGACGCTGGCGGAATCACGCTGCCAGCTTGCAAAGACTGGTTCCACAAGGCAGTTGCACCGTCGATGTAGCTCTGCTGAATTTGCTGCAGCTTGGCAGAATCAAACTGAATGGTGGGCTGTGTGCTGCCCGCAGACTGTTTGGTCATGCCGTTGAAGGTCTCTTGCATCTGCGCTGCCGCTTTTTGCCAGTTTGCATCAAAATTCATGTTGTCTCGTCCGTATTTTTTGTGCCTGAATAGCTGATTTTGCCTGCCTTCAAGTATCGTAGGATTTGCCTGCAGATTCCTGACCACCCAACAGAACCTGGATAAATATGTACCTGGTCATCATCGCCTGGATGTATGTCGTTCTCATGATGAGCGTGGCTGAAGCCACCAACACCACAGGCACAGTGCTGGGTGCCATCGTGACGTTTTTCCTGTATGGCGTGGGTCCAGCGGCGTTGTTGGCGTACCTGATGGGCACACCCGCCCGCAAACGGGCCATAAAAAAGCGCGAAGCGGATGAGCTTGCAGCCGCCCGTAGCGCCAGCGCCCTAGCTGAGCCAGATGCTAGCGGCCATTCGGCCAGTGGTCTTGAAACCGTTGCCAGCACTTCCGGCATCGCGCCGGTGCGAAAAGAACCTTGACGGGTTGCCGACCGTACACCACGGTGCTGTGCTGTCGTTTCCGTAAATTTGCAAGACACCCAACGCTAGCAAGCGCGATCTGGCCAGGCCTGCCAAGTCGGCCAGGTATTTGCCTTCAGCCGTTGCCTTGAAGAATTGACCTGCACCGGGCTGACCCGCTTCAAACGCGGCTTTGACTTCAGCGCCCACTTCAAACGCCGTGGGGCCAATACACGGCCCCAACCACGCTATTATTTCAGGAGCTACTTGCGCCCGTATTGATTGGCCTAGAGGCCTATTTGATACCTGAAAAGCACTAAAAATGGCCTTTAGAATGCCTTTTTCTGCCAATTTGCCGTTTGCATCAACGCCGGCCAGCCCGCGCCAACCAGCGTGCGCGGCTGCCACCGCCGTGCCGTCAGTGTTGGTCAGCAGAACCGGCAGGCAATCGGCCACCATGATGGTGCAGGCCACACCTCGCTGATTTGTGACGCAGGCATCAGCTACTGTGCCATCACGAGTTGCCAGGCTGATGTGTTCAACCCCCACGCCATGCACTTGCTTTAAAAACACAGGGCGGCTAGCAATGGCTTGTTGCAGCGCAGCGCGGTTGGCGCCCACATGGCCAGGCACGTCGCCCACGTGGTCACCCAGGTTCAAGCTGTTCCACGGTAGCTTTGACGATCCACCGGCGCGTGTGGTGAAGACCGCCTTCACGCCTGCAGGCGCGGGCCAGTCGGGTGTCAGCCAATCAGCGGAAATCAAGCCTCAAAGTCCGGGCAAGCGCTGGGTTGGGCTTTTTGGAAGGCGGGCAGCGCCATGCACGCCTCAAATGCCGCCATCGTGCGCGGCAAGTCTGCCAGGTCGGTGTCAAACCGTTTGGCATTGAAGATCTGCGGCACCAGGCAGCAGTCGGCCAACGTAGGTGTGCTGCCGTAGCAATAAGTCGATGCAGGCAACTGGTTTAACTGCTTTTCAAAAGCCACCAAGCCCTCACGGCACCAGTGGCGGTACCAGGTGTTTTTGGCTTCTTCTTCTACTTTGAGTTCTTTGACCAGATACTTCAAAATGCGCAGGTTGTTGATCGGGTGAATGTCGCAAGAAATCGATTGCGCCAGCGCGCGCACTTTGGCGCGACCAACTGCGTCCGCTGGCAGCAGTGCCGGCAAGGGGTGCTTTTCATCGAGGTATTCAATGATGGCCATCGACTGCGATAGCTGCTGCCCATCCACCTCCAGCAGCGGCACCAGGGTGTCGGCTGACAAATCCACATAAGGCGGCTTTTTGTGATCGCCTCTGGCGATATGGACGGCGATGTAGTCGTAGCCCAGACCTTTGAGCTCCAAAGCGATGCGCACCCTGAAAGAGGCCGATGAGCGGAAATAACTGTAGAGTTTCATCTCTAGAGCATAAACCCAAGCGACCAGCTTTTAAGCGCACGTCAATCATTGGCCTACAAACGCTACACGCCCTTTGAGCATCTGCGTATTAGGGTAGTTCTGCATCAGGGCATAGGGCAAAAAGCCAATTTGATGAAGTAAGCTTCGCGGCGAGACAAAATTTATCGGGATTTTTAACTTAAAAGAGGCAAAACTTGACCTTAGCCACTCACCCTGCCGCGTTTTTAAACGGCAACGCAAACCGCGACCAACCTTGGAAAGAGGCATACCTTGGCGCAGGGATCGCCCCAACACTGCCCGACTTAGCGCATCGATCACTCGCAGAACTGGTTCAGACCAGTTGTGAAAAATACGCCAAGCACACAGCCTTTACCTGTGTTGTGCCGAACGGCATGAACGGTTCGTTGAGCTTCGCACAAGTCAATGAACGCTCTGACGCGTTTGCTGCGTATTTGCGAGACAGCCTCAAACTGCCAGAGGGCTCGCGTGTTGCGGTGCAATTGCCCAACAGCCTAGGCTACCCGGTTGCAGCTTTTGGCATTTTTAAGGCAGGCTGCGTGCTGGTGAATATCAACCCGCTCTACACCGTGAGCGAGCTGGTGCATCAGTTGAACGACGCTGGCGTAACGACGCTTGTCATTGTGGACATGTTTGCGGGCAAGCTTCCAGAGGTCATGCAGAAAACGGGTGTCAAGCACGTCGTCGTTGCAGCGGTCACTGAGTTCTTTCCGGCCATTCCAAATGCGATTGTGCGCAGTGTACAAAAGGTATGGAATCAGGTGCTGCCATCCATCGACGTGCCGCATGTCCGGCTTGCAAAAGCATTGCAACTTGGACGCAACAGCCCTGCCGCTGGCAAGATCAAAGACTATTGGAAAAACGTTCAGCCCAGCGACATTGCGGCACTGCAATACACCGGCGGCACAACCGGTGTGAGCAAGGGCGCAGTACTGACACACGGCAATTTGCTGAACAACGTGAACCAAATGCTGGCGATGGGTGCAACTCACATGCTGCCCGGCAAAGAATGTGTTTTAACGGCTTTGCCGCTGTATCATATTTTTGCGTTCACCGCGAATTTGCTTGGCTTTTTGTCAATAGGTGCACGCAATATTTTGATCCCCAGCCCGAGGCCCATTTCCAATCTGCAGCGCGCTGTTGAAAACTATCCTCTGACCTGGATCACCGGTGTCAACACCCTCTTTAACGCGCTGCTGAATGAAGAGTGGTTTGCCGCCTACCCGCCCAAGCACCTCAAAGCCTCCATTGCCGGCGGCGCAGCTTTGCACGGCGCTGTTGCTAAACGCTGGGTAGAAGTGACCAAAACGCCGATTGCGGAGGGCTATGGTTTGACAGAAACCTCCCCTGTGGTGAGTTTTAATCCGCTGCGCGGCACGCCACGGCTTAACTCCATTGGTATTCCCACACCTGGAACACACGTTCGGCTGGTTGATGAGCAGCACAGCGATGTGCCGATTGGCGAACCCGGCGAAATTTGGGTGGCGGGCCCGCAGGTGATGCAGGGCTATTGGCAAAGGCCAGAAGAATCTGCGCAGATTCTGCGTGACGGCTGGCTGGCCACTGGCGATGTGGCGGTGATGGACGCAACCGGATTCATGCGCATTGTTGATCGCAAAAAAGACATGATTTTGGTGTCAGGTTTTAATGTGTACCCGAACGAAATTGAAGACGTGATTGCCAGAATGCCCAACGTGCTGGAAGTCGCGGTGGTGGGTGTGCCGGACAGCCGCAGCGGCGAAGCGGTGCGGGCTTACGTGGTGCAAAACCCGGAAGTCACTAACCCGCTAACTGCAGAACAAGTCATTGCACACTGCCGCTTGCACCTGACCGACTACAAAATCCCCAAGTCCGTCAAGCTCAAAGACGAACTGCCAAAAACACCAGTCGGCAAAGTCTTGCGCAAAGACTTGAAAGCCGAAGCAAAAGCAGAATTCCCCGTGGCTGCTTGATGCGGCGAATCACCGATATTTTTCAGGACAAAAAATTATGCTGACCGAACTAGAAACAAAACTGCTGGGCGTGTTGATGATGGTGATCATGCTGGGGATGGGTGCGTCCCTGACTTGGCGCGACTTCATGCTGTCATTTCGCAAACCCAAGGGCATTTGGATTGGCTTGCTCTGCCAATATGGTGTGATGCCGTTGCTGGGCTTCACGTTGGCGATGGTGTTGGCCTTGCCGCCCGCCTTGGCGATTGGCCTGATTTTGATGAGCTGTATGCCAGGAGGCACGACATCGAACATCTTCACTTACTTCAGCAAGGGCGTGCTGGCGCTGTCGATTGTGATGACTTGCGTCTCCACGCTGCTGGCGTTGGCGGCTGTTCCAGCGCTGTTGGTGTTTTACCCCAAGCTGGCGGGTATCACTGGTGAGTTTCAAATCCCAGCCGCCAATGTGGCACAGGTACTGGCCATCATGCTAATTCCCACCATCATTGGCATGGTGGTGCGCAAGCTCAACGCCAACATTGGCGCGACGATTGAGATGATTGGCAGCGGCTTGGGCATCGTTGTGATTTTGTTTTTAATCGTCAGTTGGGTACCGCGCAACTACCAGTTGCTGTTGTCAACATCATGGACGGTTTACTTTGCGGTCATCGGGCTGGGTGCGTTTGGTATGGCTTTGGGGTACGGCACGTCAAGGCTTTTCAAACAAGACAAAAACAGCGCACGTACCATTTCGTTGGAGATTGGTATTCAGAACGGCCCGCTGGCGGTGTTGATCGTCACATCCAGCCTGGCCGGCGCGTTACAGCAAGAAGTGCTGCTGGTGCCTGTGCTGTATTCGCTGTTCATTGTGCTGATCAGTACAGCGGTCACGATTTATTTCAGACGTTTGACAGACGTTGAGAACAAGGCCCGGGACAGATTTAAAGAAGGTACGCTCAAGGCAGCTTGAACGAAATCGCCTGCGCGACTGCCAAAAGAGTTTGGCAAAGCTACGATAGTCCTAGTGTCCCAATTCGGATATTTCGAAACATGAAAGCGCACTTTCATTTGTTCCGAAATATCCGAATCGGAACACTGGTCTGTAAATTCAGGAGATACACCATGACGACACTCACAACACTTAAAAACCATCAGGTTCGGCTGGCCAGCCGACCTGTTGGCCTGCCAACACGCGCCAACTGGAGCTTTACAGAAGAAGCCGTGGCCGATCCCGGCCCTGGCGGTGTATTGGTTAAAACGCTGTACCTGTCGCTCGACCCGGCCATGCGTGGCTGGATGAACGAGGGCAAAAGCTATATCCCTCCGGTTGAAATTGGGGCTGTGATGCGCGCTGGGGGCGTGGGCCAGGTGGTGGCGTCAAACAACCCAGCCTTTGCCGTGGGCGACTACGTCAATGCCGGGCTGGACGTACAGGAGTATTGCCTGATCACCCAGGAAAACATCAAGCGCAGCGGCATGTTCAAAGTGGACCCCCGCTTAGGCCTGACGACCTGGACCAATGTGCTCGGCATGCCCGGCATGACGGGCTTTTTTGGCCTGATCGAAGTCGGCCTGCCCAAAGCAGGTGAAACCGTAGTTGTGTCAGGTGCGGCGGGTGCTGTCGGTCAAACTGTGGGGCAAATTGCCAAGCTCAAGGGCTGCCGCGTGGTGGGTATAGCTGGCGGCCAGGCCAAGTGCGACTGGGTGGTTAACGAGCTGGGTTTTGACGCCTGCATTGACTACAAAAACTCTGACGTTCGCAAAGGCCTGAAAGAGCACTGCCCGAACGGCGTTGACATTTATTTTGACAACGTGGGTGGCGAGATTCTGGACATGGTGCTAGCCAAAATCAACCGCAAAGCCCGCATCATCATTTGCGGTGCCATCAGCCAATACAACAACACCACACCCGTCAAAGGCCCAGCCAATTATTTGTCATTGCTCGTGAACCGCGCACGCATGGAAGGCATTGTGGTATTCGACTACGCTGACCGTTACCACCTGGGCGTGGCCGAGATGGCAGGCTACCTGAAAGCCGGCACCATGAAGAGCAAAGAAGACGTGGTGCAGGGGATTGAAAACTTCCCTGAAGCGCTGCTCAAGCTGTTTAACGGTGAAAACTTTGGCAAGCTGGTGTTGCAGGTCACCAAGGAATAAACCGTATCAAGGTTTGGCGCTGCGCACCAGGCGCGCGGCACCCGGCGAGTTACGCTCCCCCTCGCCCGAATGGCCTTCACCAAAACCGACCACCATGTAGTAGCTGGGTCCAACGGTGGTGGATGTCCAGTAGCGCGCAATGGGCGTTGCAGGGAAGGCATTGGGGTCAATCGCAGCTTTGCCCACATCAATATCACGAACAGACAAAATGCTGTTCAGCTCTTTAAGCGTTGGCAAGCGCCATTCCGTACCGCTAGACGCAGCAGTTTTAGCCAACGCAGCAGCCTGCGCCTGATTGGCATACGTCACCTTGCCTACGCAAGTGGGTTTTTTCCAGCTCATACCTTCAGCACAACGCCGCCAGATCAAGCCCGTCTTGCTGTCAGTGATTTCATCACCAGCGGTCGAGGGAACGTAGCGTTCTTGCGCGCTGACGTGAAAGCTTGCAGCAGATAACAATAGAACAAGAACAGTAGGGGTAAATGAATACATAAGAACCTTACGGGAAGCAATCGCCTGAATAAAGATTTAGATACTAAACAGCTTCAGAACCCGAAGGCCTAGGGAACTTACTTACACCGGATCAGATTTCTCGTAAGCAAAAGTCTTTTGCAAACCAGCAAGGATGATTGAGATCATTCAAACCTGCCAGCCATTTTTTTGGGGTAAACCCGCGCCAACCCCACAAACATCAAAGCCCCGAGCACCAAAGCGGCCGATGCTATTTCGAGCGCCAGATTAAAGCCCTGCCCTACCGTTGCGCTGCGGCTGAGCAGCCAGGCGGCCAAAGGTGGTCCAGCAATTTGGCCTAGACCATAAACCGCAGTGAGAAGGCCGGTGTAGCTGGCGACGTTATTCGGTTTCAGACGGCGCACCTCTTGCATGGCGAAAAAGGTGATGGCGGTAAACGGCAGGCCAAGTAGCAAGCTCCCAAGTGCAAAGCCCAGCGGCGTGGGTAGCCACACGGTGATGATGACGCCAACGGCTTGCATCATGTAACTGGCGGCCAGGATATAGCGCAAATCACCCTTGAGAGATATGCGGGTCGAGATCAACGCCCCCGCGATAACAGCCAAGCCAAACAGAGGCCAAAATAAATCAAGCCAGGCCGAGCCGGGCATGACTTGCCGGGCAATGACGGGCAAAAACGTGGCGGTGATGATGTAGCCCAGACCGTCTAGACCATAGGCAATCGCTAACCAAAACATGTGCCAGCGGCTGGCAAAAGATGCTGGCGCGGCAACGCCAAGGGTGACGCCTTCAGCCGTCACGGGCGCAGGCTTGGCCGGCTTCATGCCCAAATTCATCCCGAAGGTACGCCAGGTCATGGCCGTCAGGACGCAAGCCAGTACACCAAAAATCAGCCAGCCCGCAGCCGCCTTCCACTGCAAGGCCACCATGCCACTGGCCAGTACACCGCTGATGGCGATACCCGCGCCGGGCCCGGTGAACATCAAACCGCCCAGGTTGCTGGCGTTGCGTTCGGCCAGCCTGGCCAGGCACCAGCCCGAGGCAAACACAAACACAAAGGCGCTGGCCACGCCCGCCGCAAAGCGCAGCCACGGCCACAGCACGGGCACATTCAGCGCCATGCCCAGGGTTAAAACACAGGTCGCCACCAAGCCGCCACGCAGCCAAGTGGTGGCCAGGACGGGTGGCCAGGTTTTAAAGCGTGACCAGATCAATGGTTGAAAAGTACACAGCAGCGCACCCACCAGGTAGCCCAGGTAGTTGGCGCTGGCCAGATAGCTGGCACCGGGCAAATCGACCACGCCATCGGCCAACATCATGGGCAACAAGGGGGTGAAGGCAAAGCGGCCAATGCCCATGGCGGTGGCCAGCGCTAGCGCACAGGTGATGGCAATGACCCAAGGGCTGACGCTGCCGCGCTGCGGCTTTTTGACTAATTTCATCGACATCAGGGTTTTAAAGTCAAGCCAATACGCCGCTGAATGCGAGCGGCTTCAGCGCTGTCGCCAGCTTTTTCGGCCAAGGCCTTCTGCACGCCCAGCCAAGCCAGCAGCGGCCTGCGCCAGCCCTGACTGGACGCGGCATCGACAGCCGCCTGCACCAGCGCCGGACTGGCGTTGCCTGCTTGCAAGGCCGTGCCCGCAGCAACCAGTTTGGCTAACGGATCTGCTATGTTTTCAATAGCTGGTTGCGCCCGTGAAATGGCGGCTTGAGCACTTATTTGCTGGTCTTTTGGGAGTAAATTGATGTCTTGCGGTTGCAATTTACCTGCCAGGTAGTCGGCGTAGGCTCGTTCGGCAGGCGGCGCGTCAAGTCGCAGCTTTTCAAAACCAGCACAGGGCTCAAACACCAGGCTCGCGACTCGGGTGGCACAACTGAGCAATTCAGCACGCGCCATCAGATCAACGCGGCCAGTGCTCGATATCTCCAGCCGCGCTTTGGCAAGTTCAGCCGCCTCAACCCGTGAGTTGCCTTCAAGGTAGGCATTAACCGTACGCTCCATCGCACCTTTGGATTCGAGTTGCCAGTCGGCAGGCTTGGGGCCAGAAGCGCAGGCAGTCAACGCAACGACGAATGCGGCAACAGTAATTTTCAAGGTCATGGCAACTTCACCTCTGCATCCCTTGCAAACGGCCACTTGCGGTTGATCTCATTGATCAAGCCATCGACCTTGCGCAAGCTGGACTCAACCTCGCCGCGCAACAGGTTCAAGTCACTGGTGCCGTCTTTCACATTTGCACCCACAGCTTGCGCTTCAATCAGTACCGCATCGACTTTCTTCAAGCTGGTGCGCGCATCGCCCAACAGCGCATTGAGCTGCACGACGGTAGCGCGGGTTTCAGGCAGCACGCCTTTGTCGCCAAACACCTGTGTGTCCGCTTTTGCCGCCAAACCGTCAACCTTGGCCAGCAGCGCGTTTGTGCGGTCCAGTGTGGTGATGAGTTTTTTAGCCTCTGCCTCACCGCCCAGCAGCACCGTCAGCGCGCCCCCTGGGCCATTGATTCTGGCGGTCAGGGTTTGCAGGTTGCCAAAACTGGCACCCAAAGCGCCCCGACTGCTGACCAGCGAGTTGATGCTTTCTACCAGGTCTTTGGCGGCAGCAATCAGTTTGGGCACTTCAGCGGCTGCATCACCTTGCAATACGGTACGCACCGCCCCGTCTTCAAGGGGTTTGTCGGTCAACAATCCTGTATAGGCACGAATGTTGGTGCCGCCCACCAGCCCGCGGACGATGGTAAACACACTGGACTGTCGAAGCCAGTGTGCGTCTTTGCTGGCCACGTCGACCACGATGCGGGCTTTGCCATCATCCGCCAGCTCAATGCGGCGCACTCGGCCAATCGGGAAGCCAGAGAACGTCATGTTCATACCAACCACCACGCCTTCAGAATCTTCAGACACCAGCACCAGTTTTTGGGTGCTTTCAAAGAGGCCTCGTGCATACATCACGTACAGCGCAGCAGCCACAATCAGCGCCAGCATAAAACTCAGCAGCAGCACCGCCTTGAACTCCAGATGGTCTTGTTCAGGCAGGGGTTGTGGAGTCGCAGATTTGTCGCTCATGGGTTTAATAGTAGTTGCCAACCAGTGACAACACCTCAATTAACAAAATGACTGAAAACATGCGCACCAAGCCGCGCATTTCAGCGCTGGTGCGGGTGTTGTTAACGGCGCTGCCGTAAAGGGCTGATGCCATGGGAATCAGGGAGACCGCCAAGCTGAACAGCAAGGTCTTCATGACAAAAATCAAGGTGACTGCCGGGGTAAAAACCTGGCCAAACAAACGCGTGTAGCCCGCAAAGCCGGCCAGGTTAAAGCCATAAATGACCACGTAAGCCACCAGCAGCGCCACCACGCAGCTCAGCACCGCCAGCGTGACGGTCGAAAAAATCCCGGCCATCACGCGCGGCAGCACTTCACGGTGTATCGGGTTGATGCCTTGCTCGCGCAGCCTGTTCAAGTCACCGCGCGCCTTCATTTCGGCCAGTTCAGCCCCGTCAGGAATGGTGCAGCGCAATGCCACAAACAACGCAGCAGTCAAAGGAATCAGTTCCAGCACCAGTACGCGTATAACAACCTGCAACGCGTATTGCGTCAAGCCGTAGCTCAAGGCAGTGGTCGTCACAATCCGCGTTAAAACCAGGCTGATCAAAGCGCACAGCAGCGTAAAGCCGGTCATGATGGGTGCTGTGTTGTCATACACATGCCGCGCCAGCACCAGTCGGTCAACCCGCTTGTAACTGGACGGCGACAGCGCCAAGAGCAACAGCACAGCGCCCAGGTGCAGCAACTTCCACCACTGCGCCAGCCAGTCTTGTGCGCTGTGGTTGGTGCGCGCCAGCAGGTCGCGCCAAGGAGCTATCCGAATCATGCTTTGATGATAACTGGCGTACTCGATCAACTTAGCAACCATGGCAAACCATGCAGTGCGGCCATGCCAACGCCCAGCGTGACCAGCATGTTGCCGCGCGACATGACGGCGGCTACAAAGGCGATGACTGCTGCGGCATAGCGCGGCCAGTAAGCCCAGCCAGCAACTTCACCGCCCACCATGGCCACGCCGCTGAAAACAATCGCTGCAAAAATGGCCGGAACCATGAGTTTTAGGGCACGGTCCAGCCAAGTTGGCATGTCGCGGTCAGAAAACAGGCCGATGAAAGAGTAGCGAATCAAAAACGTACCGATGGCCAAGCCGAGCACCACTGACCAACTTTCAAATGTGGTCAAGCTGGTCATGGTTTTTGGGTCACTATTTTTTGGGCCAACAAACCTGCCAGCAAGCCCGCCAGGCAAGCCGCAATCAGGCCCAGCTTGAGCGGCAACGAAAACAGCAAAACGCTGGCTGCACCGCCCACTAGGGCAGCAGCGCCCATCGGCACATTGCGTATCGACGTGGCAGCAATCGCAATAAACGACAGCGGAATGGCAAAGTCAAGCTGCCAACTGGCGGGCACAATATTGCCAGCAAGTACGCCAATCACGCAAAACGAAACCCAGCTGATCCAGAACACCGTGGTCAAGCCTGCGTAATAAGCGATCAGATGCGGGTCTTGCGGATGCGATTGCTCACGCGCCTGCACAAAGGCAAAGGTGTTGTCGACCAAAAAGGCTGCCACCAACATGCGCTGCGGTTTTTTCAGGTGCCGCACCCGGCTGGCCATAGCTGCGCTGTACACCGCCATGCGCAAATTGATGACGCAACCCGACAAAATCGCCACCCACAGCGATGCACTGCCCTGCAAAAATTGCAACAACACCGCTTGTGACGAGCCGCCGTAAACAAGCGCAGGTAGCGCCAGTGACGCGCCGGTCGTTAGCCCGGCATTGACAGATGCCACGCCGCAAACCAGGCCAAAAGGCAAATAAGACGGAATAACCAGAAGGGCGTCTCGAAGCCCACTGAGGTAGGACGCGCGAGCGGGCGGGCTTTTTAAAGCCTTTGTAAAAATCATGCGTTGATTTTTACATGCGGACTACTGCGCTGGCATGAGACGTATCAATTTGCCGTTGCTGCTGTCTGTCAGCACGTACAGCAGGCCGTCTGGGCCCTGGCGAACATCGCGGATGCGCTCGCCAAGGTCGCCCAGGAGTTTGCTTTCACGCACGACTTTGCCGCTGTAAGACGCAGAAAGCTCGATGCGGTTCAGGAAGGCCGCTCTAAGTGCGCCCACAAAAAGGTTGCCCTGCCAGGCTTTGCCGTAACGCTCGCTGGTTAAAAACGCCATGCCGGATGGCGCAATGGAGGGTGTCCAGTGGTGCAGGGGTTGTTCCATGCCTGCCTGCGCTGTCAAGCCCTGTCCAATTTGGCCGCCACCATAGTTTTCACCATAGGTGATGACGGGCCAGCCGTAGTTGGCGCCGGGTTTGGGCAAATTGATTTCGTCACCGCCCTGCGGGCCGTGCTCGTGCATCCAGAAAGTGCCATCTGGCGCCAACGTGGCGCCCTGCGGGTTGCGGTGGCCGTAGCTCCAGATCTCGGGCAGCGCCCCAGCCCGGCTGATGAAGGGGTTGTCAGTCGGCACGCTGCCGTCTTTGTTGATGCGAACGATTTTTCCGTGGTGGTTGGTCAGGGTTTGGGCGTCGGGCGCACGTGAATACCGGTCGCCGAGCACCAAAAACAGCTTGCCGTCTGCTTTGCTATTCACGCCGGGCGCCCGGCTTTCAACAATCCGGCAGCCAAAGTGCAGCGTGCTGCTAAATTTGGGTTTTTGGCTGAAGATGACTTTGACGTCACCGAGGCGCGTCATATCAGCACTCAAAGTCGCGCGCGCCAGGGCGGTGCTGTTGCCATTGCCCACGCTTGCAGGCTCTGAAAAGCAAAAATACAACACCCGGTTACTGGCAAAGTCGGCGTCGAGCATCACATCCAGCAATCCGCCCTGCCCGCCTGCCACCACTTCCGGCAGGCCTTCGACGGGTTTGTTCAAGCGACCATCGCGCTCAACCACACGCAAACGCCCGGCCCGCTCAGTGACTAAAAACCGCCCATCTGGCAAAAAAGCCACCGCCCAGGGGTTTTGCAGGCCACTGGTTACTACTTCAGGCCGCACGCTCTGGGTTTCAGGCCGCACTCCCTGCGCAGCAGCGTTTAAGTGGAATACCGACAGCGCTATAAATATAATAGCTGCTTGCGCACGTATCCATTGGTCTAGAGGTCGATTTGATAGGTAAAAAACGGGTTTTAGAGGCATGTTTGGCTCTCAAATTGCTAAATAGGAGCTTGGACTATCCCGCAGGCGCAGAGTTGCTGCTGGGGTCACTTTAAGCTTAAAAATCTTTTATTTCGTTACAAATCAGGGGTTTATCATGGCTTCCAAGAAATAACTTTAGGTTGACTTGATGCGCGTTTTTCAAGTATCCTGCGGATCATGCGACTAAACCCTACCCTGACTGCCATCGCCACGGCCTTGCTTTTGACGGCAAACGCCTACGCTGCGCCCAGCCAACAAGGCGACGACCTGGACAAATTGCTGGCCGAAAAAGGCTTGCTCAGCCAGATTGATCAAGTCAGGCAGTCTGTCAGCAACAAAGCGTCTGAGCTGGTGGTTAACGCCATGGGCTTTTTGGGCGTGCCCTACAAGCGCGGCGGCAACTCGGTGGAAACGGGTTTTGACTGCAGTGGTTTTGTACGCGCCATCTACGAGCAAAGCATCGGCCTGATCTTGCCGCGACGCGCCGAGCAGCAAGCCGCCGCCACACAAAATATTGACCGCTCAGAACTCAAACCCGGGGATTTGGTGTTTTTTAATACCATGCGCCGCACCTTCAGCCATGTCGGCATTTATGTTGGTGAAGGCCGTTTTATCCACTCCCCCAAGCCCGGCGCTGAAGTGCGGGTTGAAAACATGTCCGTCAACTACTGGGCCAGCCGCTTTGACGGCGCGCGTCGGGTCCAAGCCAGCGCACCTACAGCCGAATAAAGCCTAGTCGGCTTTCACGCCAGCGTCTTTGATGACCTTGGCCCACTTGGCGGTTTCAGCGGCAATAAACGCATCAAACTCCTCCGGGCTGCTGCCAGCCGCAAACGTGCCCATGGTGTCGAGCCTGGCTCGGGTTTCATCGCTCTTGATGATGCGGCTCACTTCATCCGA
This sequence comes from Polaromonas sp., assembly GCA_031414215.1. Taxonomy (GTDB): domain Bacteria; phylum Pseudomonadota; class Gammaproteobacteria; order Burkholderiales; family Burkholderiaceae_C; genus Polaromonas. The sequence continues at coordinate 83,074 of JANNVB010000053.1, forward strand.
CATGCGTTTGACAATGTCTTTGGGCGTCGCGCTAGGTGCCAGCATACCGGCCCAGGTGCTGCCAGTAAAACCAGCAAAACCTTGCTCAATGAACGTCGGTACGTCGGGTACAGCGGGCAGGCGGCGGTCGCTGGACACGCCTATCAGCCGCACACGCCCCGCCTTGCCTGGGCTGATCAGCCCGGTGGCTGCGTCAAAAAACAACTGGATTTGCCCGCCTATCAAGTCCGTCAGCGCAGGCACCGCGCCCCGGTACGGGATGTGAACCATATAAGTTTTTGTCAGCGACTTGAGCAGCTCACTGGTCAAGTGCGCAGCCGAGCCGTTGCCGGATGAGCCAAAACTCACCTTGCCTGGGTTGGCGCGTGCGTAATCAACCAGCTCTTTGGCAGTTTTAAAAGGTGCGTCGTTGTTGACGGCCGCCAGCAGCGGCGATATGCCCATCAGTGAGACACCCGTCAGGTCTTTGCGTGCGTCATAAGGCAGCTTGGGGTACAGCGTGTTGTTGGCGGCATAGGCCGCTATCACCACCGCAAAGGTGCTGCCGTCAGCCGGCGCTTTGGCCAGCATGTCAACACCAATGATGCTGTTGGCGCCGGGCTTGTTGTCGATCGTCACGGTTTGTTGCAAGCGGTTTTGCAAACCAATCTGCACGATGCGCGCCATCTGGTCGGTAAAGCCGCCCGGTGTGTAGGGCACGATGATGCGGATGGGTTTGTTGGGCCAGGTGGTCTGGGCAAACAGTGGTGCGCAGACCGCGCTGGCAGCCGCCGTGACGGCCAGGTTGAAGCGGCGGCGGGAAAGAGTCGATATGGGCGATAAGGGTGTAACGGGCATGTCATCTCCGGTGAGTAAGGTTCATTCTCAAGCAAGCCCGGCCAGTTGCCTACCGGGTTTGCACCTGAAAACAATTTTTCGAATAATATTCATACTTACCTTTCCAAAATCACCTGGAGACAACCATGGCGAAGCTGAATGTCAACGGCAAAGTAAGAGACTTTACGGCAGAGGCGGACACGCCGCTGCTATGGGTGATACGCGAGCAACTGGGGCTGACCGGCACCAAATACGGCTGCGGTGTGGCGCAATGCGGCGCTTGTACGGTGCATATTGACGGCGTGCCAACCCGCAGTTGCGTACGGCCCGTATCGACCGTCAACGCGAAGGAGAAAATCATCACCATTGAGGGTTTGTCACCCAACGGCTCGCACCCACTGCAAAAGGCTTGGGCGGCCCTGGACGTGCCGCAATGCGGTTTTTGCCAAAGCGGCATGCTGATGGCCGCTGCGGCTCTGCTCAAAGCAAAACCCAACCCAACCGATGCCGACATTGACGAGGCTATGACCAACATCTGCCGCTGCGGCACTTACAACCGTGTACGCGCTGGCATCAAGGCCGTTGCGCAAGGGTCAACCCAGAGCGCAGCGCTGTCGATTGTTCACGCAGACGGGAGCACAACATGAACGCCATCACCAACACCGTTGCCCTCACGCCGACCGGCAAGCTGTCGCGTCGCGGCTTTTTAGGCGCTAGCGCCTCGACCGGGCTGATCGTGGCATTCAACATCCCGCTATCGGGTGCTGCCATCGCCCAAGATGCCCGGCCTGCCGAAGTGAACGCCTGGGTCGTCGTCCGGCCAGACGACACCATCATCATCCGCATTGCCAGGTCTGAAATGGGCCAGGGCACTTTGACGGGCTTAGCGCAACTGGCGGTTGAAGAACTGGAAGGCAACTGGGCCAAAGTAACCACCGAATACCCGACGCCCGGCCAAAACCTGGCACGTGCCCGTGTGTGGGGCAACTTTAGTACCGGCGGCAGCCGCGGCATACGCGAGTCACAAGATTACGTGCGCAAAGGCGGCGCGACCGCCCGCATGATGCTGATACAGGCCGCGGCTGATGAATGGAAAGTCGCGGCCAGTGAATGCAGCGCCGCCAACAGCGTGATCACGCACATGCCATCGGGCCGCAAAACGACATATGGCAAGGTAGCGCTGGCAGCGGCTAAAGTCACGCCGCCAACCGCCGTGACGCTGAAAGACCCGAAAGACTGGAAGCTTTCGGGTAAGCGCCTGGCGCGGCTCGACACCGTTGACAAAACTACCGGCAAGCAAATTTATGCCAGCGATCTGGTGCTACCCGGCATGCTGAATGCCGCCATCAAAGACTGCCCGGTGTTTGGCGGCAAACTGAAAAGCTTTGACGCAGCGGCGATTGAAAAACGCCCCGGCGTCAAAAAAGTCGTGCGCGTGGGCGACAGCGCCGTGGCCGTGGTGGCCGACACCTGGTGGCGCGCCAAAACCGCATTGGACGCACTGCCGATTGTTTGGGACAACGGGCCGAATGAAAAAGTGTCGAGCGAAAGCATTGCCGCTGTTTTGAAAGCTGGGCTGGACGCACCGCAAGCAGCAGTAGGCAATGAAAACGGCGATGCCAAGGCCGCTATTGCAGCAAGCGTCAGAAAAATCGAAGCGGTGTATTCATACCCCTACCAAAACCACGCCACGATGGAGACCATGAACGCCACGGCGAAATGGACACCCACCCGATGCGAGGTGTGGTGCCCCACGCAAAACGGCGAAGCGGCTTTAGCAGGATGCGCTGAAGCCGCAGGCTTGACCCCTGCCCAGTGTGATGTGTACAAACTGCATTTGGGCGGCGGCTTTGGCCGGCGCGGCATGACAGACTATGTGCGGCAAGCTGTGGCGATTGCCAAAGAAATGCCCGGCATCCCCGTCAAGCTCATTTGGTCGCGTGAAGAAGACATGCTGCACGGCAGGTACCACCCGATAACCCAATGCAAGATGACGGCTGGGCTGGATCCGCAAGGCAACATCACCGGCCTGCATATGCGCATTTCGGGGCAATCGATTCTGGCCGCTGTGGCACCGCAAAACGTTGCCAACGGCCGTGACCCCGTGGTGTTTCAGGGTTTGAATGCGTCTGGCCCCGAGGCATCAATCGGCTACAGCTTTCCCAACCTGCTGATTGACCACGCGATGCGCAACCCGCATGTGCCGCCAGGTTTTTGGCGCGGCGTTAATTTGAACCAGAACGCGATTTACCTCGAATCATTCATTGACGAAATCGCCGTGGCGACGAATCAAGACCCACTGGCGCTGCGCCGCAAACTGATGGCCAACCACCCCAAGCATTTGGCCGTGCTGAACGCCGCTGCCGAGCGGGCTGGCTGGGGCAAACCAGCACCCGACATCAATGGGCAAAAAGTATTCAGAGGCCTGGCACAAACCATGGGTTTTGGCAGCTACGTGGCTGCTTGCGCCGAGGTGTCGGTCAGCAACGACGGCGTGCTCAAAGTTCACCGCATTGTGGCGGCAACGGACTGCGGCCACGCCGTGAACCCGCAGCAAATTGAAGCGCAGGTTGAAGGCTCATTTGCTTACGGCTTAACCGCTGCGCTTTATGGTGAATGCACGGTGAAAGACGGCCGCATTGAGCAGGAGAACTTCAACACCTACCCGATACTGAAACTCGCCGACATGCCAAAAGTTGAGACGGTGATTGTGGCCTCGGGCGGCTTTTGGGGCGGTGTGGGTGAGCCAACGATTGCAGTGGCCGCGCCTGCGGTGCTGAATGCGATTTTTGCAGCTACAGGCAAGCGTATTCGTGACTTGCCTTTGAAAAATCAAAACCTCAAGCGAGCTTGATGATGCGGGTAACGATGTGGGACGGTCTGGCAATTTTGTTGCTGTGTCTGCCCGCATTTGCTTTTGCCCAAACCAGTCGATATGAGGTGGTGGGGGATGCGATACCCGCCCCACTCACCAGCACGCCGGGCGACGCCGCCAAAGGGCGCAGCATTGTGGCCAATCGGCAAGTCGGTTTGTGCCTGCTTTGCCACAGCGGCCCCTTGCCTGAAGAGCGCTTTCAGGGCAACTTGGCGCCTAGCCTGGCAGGCGCGGGAGCGCGCTGGTCTGAAGGCCAGTTGCGGATGCGCCTGGCAGACAGCAAACGCTTGAACCCAGAGACCATCATGCCTGCTTACCACCGTACCGACGGCTTGACGCAAGTCGCCAAAAACCTGCAAGGCAAGCCGCTGCTGGCGGCTCAACAGATTGAAGACGTGGTAGCTTATTTAATGACTTTGAAGCCATGAATGTGAAACACAACCCGACGCGCAGGTTTGTTGTATTTGCCAGTGCAGGCCTGGCCGCCTCAATAGGGGTCAGCCCCGCATTTGCGAATGCAGATGAGCTGGCGGCAGCCGTGGCAAGCTATGCAGGCGGCCAGAAAATCACTCCAGGCAAGGTCAAAATTGAGATTGCCGAGCTGGTCGACAACGGCAATGTCGTCCCCATCACCGTCAAAGTCGACAGCCCCATGACATCGGACAACCACGTCAAGGCGATTGCGGTGTTCAATGAGAAAAACCCGCAGCGTGAGGTGGCCAAGTTCACCGTCGGTCCGCGCTACGGCAAGTCAGAGGTCAGCACCCGCATTCGGCGGGCCACCACACAAAAGCTGGTCGCTGTGGCGCAGATGAGTGACGGCACGTTCTGGTCGCATACGGTAGAAGTCATCGTCACACTGGCGGCCTGCCTAGAGGGCGAGACCTGACATGGCTCGAACCTTAATCAACGCTCCTAAAACCGCCAAACGCGGCGAAGTGATTGAAATCCGCGCCACGATTGGTCACCCAATGGAAACGGGTTATCGGTCGGATGACAGTGGCAAAATTTTGCCACGCAACATTATCAAAAAATTCAGTTGCCGCTACAACGGTGAGCTGGTGTTCAGCGCCGAAATGTTTTCTGCCGTTGCCGCCAATCCGTATCTGGCGTTTCATACGGTAGCCACTGAAAGCGGCACGCTGGCGCTGACCTGGGAAGGCGACAACGGGTTTAATCAGACAGAAACCGTCACTCTAAGCGTTGTGGCTTGATGCGCTCTTGGGTTTTTCTCGCTCTTCTTTTGGTAGCTGCCCACGCCCATTCTCAAAGCGCTACAGCACCAGACCAGCGCCGATCAGGCGCAGACTTCATGGCTCCATCGACCCAGGCCATGCAAAAGGACGACACCCTGAACCCAGGCATGGTGTGGGTCAAAGACGGTGAGGCGCTGTGGCAAAAGCCAGCGGGGCTCAGTCAAAAAAGCTGCGCCAGCTGTCATGCCCAAAGCAGCATGACAGGCGTTGCCGCCCGCTACCCGGCTTTTGACGACCTTTTGAAGCGCCCCATCACCTTGAGCCAGCGCGTCAACCAGTGCAAACAAAAACACCAGCAAACCGAACCGCTGCGGTTTGAAAGCCAGGACTTGTTGAGCCTCGAAAGCTACGTCGCTCACCAGTCACGCGGTATGCCGGTTGCACCGCCCGACGACAAACGCCTGGACACCTACCGCCAGCAAGGCCAGCAGCGCTACACCCAGCGCATCGGCCAGCTCAACCTGTCATGCGCCCAATGCCATGACAACAATGCGGGCGGCAAGCTCGGCAGCAGCCAGATCCCCCAAGCGCACCCCACAGGCTACCCGGTGTACAGGCTGGAATGGCAAACCCTGGGCTCCCTGCAACGCCGCCTGCGCAACTGCATGAGCGGCGTGCGCGCCGAGCCGTTTGCCTACGGCGCACCTGAACTGGTGGAGCTGGAACTGCACCTGGCGGTGCGCGCCAAAGGCATGCTGGTTGAAGCGCCGGGTGTGCGGCCTTAAAATTGGGTATTTCAGTTGCTACGATATCAGGAGCTGCTTGCGCCCGTACTCATTGGTCTAAAACCATATTTGACACCCTAAAATAGCTCAAAACGAGTTGATTTCGGCAAGAAATTGCTCAGGTCGAGCTTAAAACACTGTCAAAGCCGCCTTTTTTTGGCCCCATCTGTCTGTTTTTAGGCATCAAAAGTGCCTTTAACCCAATAAATACGGGCACAAGCAGCTCCTGTTTTTATAGCGTCCGCAGGTCTACCCCAGCACCGCCACACCCTTGACCTGGGCAAAGACAGGGCTCCCAGGCTGCAATTGCAACGTTTCAAGCGACTTTTGTGTGATGCGGGCTAGCAGTGTGCTGCCGCCGGCGTCGAGCGCGACCATCACCTGGCCGGGGCTGTCTGGGCTGATCACCGACACGGTGGCGGCAAAGATGTTCAGCACGCTGGTTCCCTGCTGGCGCTCTAGCGTCAGGCTGACGTCGCGCGCCTGCACCCGCACGCGGACGCGCTGGCCAACTTGCAGATGAGGGTTCAGCAGGCTGATCTGCCCGCCTGCAAACTCGGCGTGGCTCAGGTGATAGTCAGCTTCAACCCTTGTGACCACCGCATCAATGACGGCGGCAGCCGCATCGCCATGGGCCAGCGGCAAATCCAGCCGGGTCATCAGCTCGCGGGTGGGGCCACTGGCAAGCACCCTGCCGGCATCCAGCAACACCAGGTGGTCAGCCAGCCGGGCAACTTCGTCCGGGGCGTGGCTGACGTACAGCACCGGGATATGCAGCTCGGTGTGCAGCCGCTCCAGATACGGCAACACCTCGGCCTTGCGCTGCACGTCGAGAGCGGCCAGGGGCTCGTCCATCAGCAGCAGTTGCGGGCTGGTAGCGAGCGCTCTGGCAATCGCCACCCGCTGGCGCTCGCCGCCCGAGAGGGTAGCGGGTTGGCGGTGCAGCAGCTTTCCAATACCCAGCAGTTCAGTGGCTTGGGTCAGAGACACTTTGCGCTCGGCCAGCGGTACGCGGCGCAGCCCGTAGTCCAGGTTGCCCTGCACGCTCAAATGAGCAAACAAATTGGCTGCCTGAAAAACATAGCCCAACGAGCGGCTGTGGACGGGCTTGAAGATGCCAGCAGACTCGTCTTGCCATACATCGCCATTGATGGCAAGGTAGCCACCGGGTGGGCGCTCCAGCCCGGCAATGCTGCGCAGCAGTGTGGTTTTACCTGAGCCTGATGGGCCAAAAATGGCCGTGACGCCGCGCCCCGGCAATTGCAAAGACACATCCAGTGCAAAGTCGCCCAGCACGCGCTTGAAGCTGGCTTTAATGCCGCTCATGCCGTCTTTTTGGGTTGCAGCCAATGCAGGCAAAGCAGCGTCACAAACGCAAACACCATCAGCCCCCCCGCGAGCCAGTGCGCCTGGGTGTATTCAAGCGCCTCGACATGGTCATAGATCTGCACCGACAACACGCGGGTCTGGCCGGGTATGTTGCCGCCCAGCATCAAAACAATACCGAACTCGCCCACCGTGTGCGCAAAGCCCATCACGGTGGCTGTCAGGTAGGCGGGTTTGCACATGGGCAGCACCACGCTGAAAAACGTGTCGAGCGGCGATGCGCGCAAGGTGGCAGCGGCCTCCAGCGGCGCACGGCCCAGCGCCTCAAACGCATTGGCCAACGGCTGCACCACGAACGGCAGCGAGTAAAAAATCGAACCCACCACCAAGCCCGCAAAGCTAAAAGGCAGCAACCCCAGCCCCAGCGATTGCGTGAGCTGCCCGACCGGCCCTTTCGGCCCCATCAACACCAGCAGATAAAAACCAATCACCACTGGCGGCAGCACCAAGGGCAGCGCCACGACTGCACTTATCGGGCCTTTGAGCCATGAGCGGGTCGTTGCCAGCCACCAGGCCAGCGGCGTGCCAAGCAGCAGCAAAACCAGCGTGGTGATGCTGGCCAGCTTGACCGTCAGCCAAACCGCTTGCCAGATAGCTTGGGTTTCTGCCAGATTCACAAAATCAACTTCGAAGTAGTGAGCATTGGGGCACTTCTAGAAATTCAGATTTTCGGGATGAAGTGCAAGGCGCCCGGAGCGCAGGACACCGGAATGCACTTGTGTGCATGAGGATTCCGAGCACCGCGCAACGCCGCAATTCGCCCGAAAAATGGAATTACAGATGTGCCCCATCATTCGTAACCGAATGAATTCATGATGGCTCTGGCCTGGCCTGACTTTAAAAACGTCAGCAATTGCAACGCCGCCGGATTGCTGCGTGCCCTTGCCAACAGCACCCCATCTTGCTTCAAAGGGCTGTGCAGATTGGCAGGCACGACCCAAGCCGAGCCGCTTTTAAGCTTGTCGTCCTCAAAAACCTGCGACATTGCCACAAAACCCAGCTCAGCATTGCCGCTAGAAATCATGCTGAAAGTTTGGCCAATACTCTCGCCCGTCACCAGCTTGGCTTGCAACATAGGGAGCATGCCAATTTTGCTCAAAGCTTCCATCGCCGCCGCGCCGTAGGGTGCCAGCTTGGGCGCGGCAATCGCCAGGTGTTTGAAGTCGTTGCGCAGCAGCACTGCCGCCTTGTCATCCACCAGCCCCGGTGTAGCTGACCACAACACCAGCCGCCCCGTGGCATAGGTCAAGCGGCTGCCAGAGACCGCAAAGCCTTCTTTTTCAAGCCTGGCGGGTGTTTCATCGTCAGCCGACAAAAACACATCAAATGGCGCGCCGTTGGTAATTTGTGCGTAAAACCTGCCCGTTGCCCCGTAGGACAACACGACTTTGTGGCCGCTGGCTTTTTCAAATTCTTCGGCGATCCGCTTCATGGGGGAGCTGAAGTTGGCGGCTACCGCGACGTGTACCTCCGCCGCCTGCAGTACTGATGAAAAAAGAACCGCAACGCACAGCGTCAGCCACCCCACGATGGGGCGGCATAAATTGAGCGGAGCGTTATGCATCAGGACATTGTATTTTCGATCAACCTACACGGCCAAAGAAGAGCTTGAGTGCCGTTCGAACCTCAATTGCTATTTGCGATTTAGTTTTTATCAATTGGCAACAGGCCTTTGATATCGCTCGTTTACCCTAAGATAGCGCCATGTGATTCAAAACAGCGCAGCCAGCGCTTGAAATGAGTTTCAAACCCGTTCAATAACCTCCAAGGATTCAACATGTCTCTTATCAACACCTCCATCGTTCCGTTCAAAACCACCGCGTACCACAATGGCAAGTTCATTGACGTATCCGACGAATCAATGAAGGGCAAATGGTCTGTCCTGATTTTCATGCCGGCCGCTTTCACCTTCAACTGCCCGACCGAAGTTGAAGACGCTGCTGACAACTACGCTGAGTTCCAAAAAGCCGGTGCTGAGGTTTACATCGTCACGACCGACACCCATTTTTCACACAAGGTGTGGCACGAGACGTCGCCTGCTGTCGGCAAAGCCAAGTTCCCATTGGTCGGCGACCCAACCCACGTGCTGACCAAGGCGTTTGACGTGTACATCCCTGAAGAAGGCCTGGCACTGCGCGGCACGTTCATCATCAATCCAGAAGGCGTGATCAAAACCGCTGAAGTTCACTCGAACGAAATCGCACGCGACGTGAAAGAAACCCTGCGCAAGCTCAAAGCCGCCCAGTACACCGCCGCCCACCCAGGCCAGGTCTGCCCTGCCAAGTGGAACGAAGGCGCCAAGACGATCGCTCCGTCGATTGACCTCGTCGGCAAGATCTAAACGCCCGGCCGTCCCGAAAAAGGCCCGGGCCCAGTGCGCAGATGCGCGCTGCCCCGGGCTTTTTTGTTTCTACACGCACCTGAATCTGCAACTGAAAGTGAACCCGCCATGTTAGATGCCGCCACCAAAGCCCAACTGAAAAGCTACCTCGAACGCGCCACCCTGCCGATCGAAATCGTCGCGTCGCTGGACGACAGCCAGACATCGACTGAGATGCAGTCGCTGCTCAAGGATGTGGCGGAGTCCTCGCCGTTGGTCAAACTGACTGAAAGTCGCAGTGACAACCTGCGCAAGCCGTCGTTTTCGATCAATCGCCCGAGTGAGAATAATGGCCCGCGATTTGCCGGTTTGCCCATGGGCCATGAGTTCACCTCGTTGATTTTGGCGCTGCTGCAAGTAGGCGGCTACCCCCCTAAAGTCGAAGAGGAAGTCCTGCAGCAAATTCGCGATCTAGACGGTGATTTCAACTTCGAGGTCTATGTCTCGCTGACCTGCCACAACTGCCCGGACATCGTCCAGGCGCTGAACGTGATGGCTGTTCAAAACCCACGTATTCGCAGCACGATGATTGAAGGTGGCGCGTTTCAGGACGAGATCAAGGAACGTCAGATCATGGCTGTACCGACGATCTTTTTAAACGGCACCGAGTTTGGCCAGGGCCGCATGAGCCTGGAAGAAATCCTGGCAAAAATCGACACCAAGGGCATCGAACGCGAAGCCAAAAAAATTGATGCCAAAGCTGCGTTTGACATGCTGATGGTCGGCGGCGGCCCTGCCGGTGCTGCAGCGGCTGTGTACGCCGCACGCAAGGGCATTCGTACCGGCGTGGTAAGTGAGAACTTTGGCGGCCAGACGCTGGACACCCTGGCGATTGAAAACTACATCTCTGTCAAGGAAACCGACGGCCCCAAGTTCGCGCTGGCGCTTGAACAGCAAGTGCGCGGCTACGACGTCGACATCATGAACATGCAACGTGCCAAAGCACTGGTTCTCAACACTGGTCTGGATAAAAATCTGATTGAAGTCCAGCTTGAAAGCGGCGCAACGCTGCGCAGCAAATCAGTGGTGATTTCAACTGGCGCACGCTGGAAAAACATCAACGTACCCGGCGAGCGTGAGTTTAAAAACAAAGGTGTGGCTTACTGCCCACACTGCGACGGCCCGCTGTTCAAAGGCAAACAAGTGGCGGTGATTGGTGGCGGCAACTCGGGCGTTGAAGCGGCTATTGACCTGGCTGGCGTGGTGGGTCACGTCACGTTGATTGAATACGACAAGGCGCTGCGAGCCGATGCGGTGCTGGTGAAAAAACTGCACAGTTTGGCTAACGTGACGGTAATCACCAACGCCCAGACAACGGAAATCACAGGCGACCAAAAAGTCAACGCGCTAATATACAAAGACCGCGCCACCGAGCAACTGCATACCGTGCCACTCGAAGGCGTGTTCATTCAAATCGGGCTGGTGCCCAACACCGACTGGCTCAAAGGGGTGGTTGAGCTGTCAACGCACGGCGAGATCATTGTCGATGCAAAAGGCCAAACCTCGGTACCCGGCGTATTCGCGGCCGGGGATGCCACAACGGTGCCTTTCAAGCAGATCATCATTGCGGCAGGTGATGGTGCAAAAGCCGCACTGGGCGCGTTTGACCATTTGATGCGCTCGTCTTTAGCCGCTTAAGCCACCGATTCAGGCGATACATCGGTATAGTTTCTGGTGTTTGTTAAAAAGTGTTTGTCTGTTTTTTTAAAAGAAAGTAAATCATGAGACTATTTACCGCTAGCGTTTTGGCAGTTGTTTTGAGCGGCTGCGCGGGCATGCCATCGGGCACTCCCACCGTGTCCATACTGGTCGATCTTGATCCGGCGAGTACCGAGCGTACCGTCATCATTGAAAACATCACCGCCGACAGCGCCGGCGTTTTGTACACGTCTGACCGTGTCACCGGCAATGTCTTGCGGGTTGACCCAAAGTCGCCCAAACCGGTCGTAGTTGCCAAGGTCGAATCACGCACGGTTGATGGCAGAAAAGTTGATGCTTCACCCGGCGGCATCGCGTTTGACGCCAAAGGCGATTTGTACCTTGCTGCTGGCCCGTTCAGCGAAGTCGTGCGCATCAAAGCTGCGGACCTGAGCCCGGCCAAGCCCGGCATCGCACAAACCTTTGCAACAGGCGTACCTGGCGCTAACGGCATTGCCTTTGACAAGCGCGGCCATCTGTTCATTTCAGGCGGCGCAAGCGGCATCGTTTACAGCGTCGACCCGAACGGCGGCGCTGCACAGGCAACGGCACAAATTGACAGAAACTCACGCACCCTGCCTGGCGTCACGGCAACGCAAGCCATTGTGGCTAACGGCCTGAAGTTTGACGCTGCAGGTGTTTTGCACGTGGCAGACACATCGCGCGGTGCGGTGTGGAAGGTGGTCATCGGCGCAGACGGCAAAGGCGGCAAACCTGCCTTGCTGGCTCAAAGCCCCTTGCTTGAGGGCGCAGACGACATGGCTTTTGCCAGCAATGGCGACGTTTGGGTGGCAGCCAATGAGCTGAACGCCATCATTTCAATTTCACCAGCAGGTGTGCTCACAACGATTGCCAAAAACGGAAGCAAAGGTCCGATGGAGTTCCCCGCAGCGCTGGTGTTTGTGGGCAAGACAGCTTATGTCGCCAACTTTGACGTGCCTAGGCGCGACAACCTGGACGCCAACGGCACCACCGCCAAAGACGGCATTGGCGCGTCTATTGCGCAAATCACGAACTAAAGTCGGCGCTACAAGCCGGCATGACGCTGGCTTGTAACCCAGCCCAAAGCCCTAAAAAACCCTTTTTAGGGCTTTTTTATATGCCATTTAAGGGTTTTGACCAATAAATACGGGCGCAAGCAGCTATTATTTTAATAGTAACTACTAAATGCTCAGGACGGCTTTTGCCCAATTTCAAAATTGGCCAATCGCTCCAAGGCGCGCACCATGGCCGAGTGGTCCCATGCCTTGCCGCCATGCGCCACGCAGGAGTTGAAAAGCTCCTGGGCAGTGGCGGTGTTGGGCAGTGACACACCCAAGGCGCGTGCACTCGACAGCGCCAGGTTCAAGTCCTTCTGATGCAGTTCAATGCGAAAGCCAGGGTCAAACGTGCGCTTGACCATGCGCTCACCATGCACCTCCAAAATCTTCGACGATGCAAAGCCACCCATCAGCGCCTGGCGCACACGCGCTGGGTCTGCGCCAGCTTTAGCCGCAAACAACAGCGCTTCAGCTACCGCCTCAATGTTCAGCGCCACAATGATCTGGTTAGCGACCTTGGCGGTTTGGCCATCGCCGTTGCCACCCACCAAAGTGATGTTCTTGCCCATCAGTTCAAACAGTGGTTTGACGCGCTCAAACGTAGCCTCTGGGCCGCCGACCATGATGGACAGCGTGGCGTTTTTCGCTCCCACTTCACCGCCAGACACGGGTGCATCCAAATAGTCGCAGCCCAGTGCGTTGATTTTTGCCGCAAACACCTTGGTTTCAAGGGGCGAGATAGAACTCATGTCCACCACTGTTTTTCCAGCGCTCAAACCCGCGCCCAAACCGTTAGCGCTGAACAGCACATCAGCCACATGCGGGGTGTCGGGCACCATGATGAAAATGATGTCGGCTCGCTGAGCAACGTCCTGACCACTGGCGCAGGCCTTTGCCCCGGCGTCAATGATGTCCTGAGGAATCGAGGGCTGCGAGTAGACAAACAGTTGGTGACCCGCTTTGAGCAAATGACCGGCCATGGGCGTGCCCATGATGCCCAAGCCGACGAAGCCGAGTTTGAGTGATTGAGTAGACATGATGAGTCGCCTTGTTTGTGGTTGATGTGACAGAAAATTGAGGGGTCGACGCACCTGAGTAGGTAGGCTGGTTACTCGCGCCAGCCCAGCCCAGCCAAGGTGGTGGTGGCGGGTTTGTACTCGCACCCAATCCAGCCTTGGTAGCCAATCGCGTCCAGATGTTTGAACAACCAGGGGTAGTTAATTTCACCCGTACCTGGTTCATGCCGCCCCGGGTTGTCTGCCAGTTGAATATGGCCGATACGCGCCAGGTGCTTGCTCAGGGTGGCGGCCAGCTCGCCCTCCATACGCTGGGCGTGGTAAATGTCGTATTGCACGAACGCGTTGCTAGAGGCCACCTGATTCAAAATGTCGATGGCCTGCTGCGTGCGATTCAAGTAGAAGCCGGGAATATCGTAAGTGTTGATGGGCTCAATCAGCAGCCGCAGACCTGCTGCACCCAGCTGCGCCGCCGCATAGCGCAGGTTGTCAACCAAGGTCTGGCGCAACACATCGTCAGCAAGGCCTGGCGGCGCTTTGCCCGCCAAACAATTCAGTTGCCCCACCCCCAGACCCTTGGCATAGCGTATGGCAGCCGCAACGCCAGAGCGAAATTCATCGACACGGTCGGGCAAGCATGCAATGCCGCGCTCGCCCGCGTCCCAGTTACCCGCGGGCAAGTTGTGCAGCACCAGTTTGAGTCCATTGGTGTCGAGTTTTTGTTTGATGTCTTCAAGCTCAAAGGCGTAGGGAAACAAAAACTCAACGGCCTTGAAGTCAGCTTTGGCAGCGGCTTCAAACCGATCCAAAAAAGGCAGCTCGGTGAACAGCATGGTCAAGTTGGCAGCAAAGTTGGGCATGGTTTTTTCTTCTGGTCTTTTGTAGTTTGCGTAGAGCAGTGGTTTTATAGGGGTACGGGGTAAGCGGCGCACGGCTGCTCTAGCGTCGATGACGAAATAACAGCGGTGTTGTTGTGCCGCACGCAGGCGGCAGCACTAGCGCAAGAGCGACAGGTTGATCAACAACCTGCGCAAATAACAGGGCGTTAGTCGGGCTTGAGACCCTGCAGACGCACCACACCCTGGTAAATTGCAAACTCGTTTTTCACCTGTGCCTGGTACTCGGCTGCCGAGTTACCCACCACTATGGCGCCAGTGGCTTCAATGCGCTCTTTCACAATCGGGTCAGCCAAAGCCACTCTCACGGCAGCGTTTAATCTATCGACCACAGCTTGAGGTGTGCCTTTGGGCGCAGACACACCCAAAAAGGACATGCGGTTGACGTTTGGCAGGCCCACTTCCGCAAACGTCGGGACGTTCGGCAACTGCGCAAGACGCTTTGGTGCCGCCACAATGATGGGAATCAAGCGCTTGTCGTTGATAAAGGGCAGCGCCGTTGGGAGGTTGTCGACAACGATGCCCACCTGCCCCGCTACCGTGTCATTCAATGCCGGCCCAGAGCCGCGATAGGGGATGTGGGTGACGAATACCTTGGAGCTGCTCTTGTAGCCCTCAGCCAATAAATGGCCTACAGAGCCAGCGCCAGCGCTGGCATAACTGTGCCTTCCGGGTTGTTTGCGCAGCAGTTCTGCAAAACTGGTGTAGTCTTTAGCCGGAAATGACGGATTGACGGCGACGACCATCGGCGTTGCTGCAACATTGATGATGTGCGCAAAGTCTGTATTCGGGTCATAAGGTGTCTTTGGGTTGATGGCCGGATTGGCCGCCATCGTCGACACCGAAGACATGAGTAGCGTATAACCGTCAGCAGGCGATTTGGCGACCTCTGATGAACCGATGGCGCCGCCGGCACCGCCCTTGTTGTCCACCACAACGGTTTGACCCAATGCCGCACCCATCTTCACGGAAATGAACCGGGCAATAAGGTCCGTCGTGCCGCCAGGTGCAAATGGCACCACCAGGCGGACGGGCTTGTTGGGGTAGGCTTGCGCAATCACCAAGCTAGGCAATGTGGCCGCAAAAATACTCAACGCAATAAGGTGTGGGCGAAGGTAGGTCATCTGTTGTCTCCGGTTTGTTATTGACACGTCATCGACTGAGCATCCGCAGCAAGAAGGTTTTAAACACCAGCGTGATTCAAATGCTTGTGCCGATCATGTCTTAGTCCAGTTACCTTACGGAAGTACCGCCCCGGGAATTACGATTATTCCGGATTGGAATATTGCAATTACGTTGTGCTGGTGGTCTACTTCAGTGATGGATCGCTTTCAAGCATCAAAACTTTTTATTCGTGTCGTGGATCTCGGCTCATTTAGCAAAGCCGCAGCAGACATCGGCATAGGGCAGCCATCGGCTACAAAATTGGTAGCGCAGCTAGAAAGGCAACTCGGCTCGCGTTTGTTGCACCGAAGCACACATGGCGTTTCACCCACAGAAATTGGCACCCTGTATTACAAAAAATGCAAACTGATCGTCCACCATATAGAAGAGGCAGAGACAGTGGCCACGCTGATGCAATCGCAATTGCAAGGCGGTTTGCGCATTAGTACCACGATGGATTTTGGCAGGCGCATTTTGGCACCTCTGGTGTTGCGCTTTCTTCAACTCAACCCCAAGCTTCAAATTGAACTGCTGTTTGATGACCACCTGGTCAACATGGTGGAGCAAGGCATTGATGTTGCCATTCGCATGGGCCGCCTGGCGGACTCCACTTTGGGCGCACGCTACTTGGGGCTGAACCCCTGGTCGGTGGTTGCATCGCCTGACTATGTGGCCCAAAAAGGCAAACCCTTGGCACCCGGTGATTTGGCATTGCACGACGCACTGATCGCTAGCTCGGTACAACACGATGCACGCTGGCACTTCAGTGGCGCCAAGGGAGAGGCAATCACAGTGCAGGTCAAGGGGCCACTGCGCTCCAACAACAAGTCTGCCCTGCTAACGGCTGCCAAGGCTGGTTTTGGCATCGCCGCACTGCCAACTTATGTGGTGCATGAGTCCATCAAGAGCGGTGCTTTGGTCATGCTACTGAATGCCTGGACACTGCCACCGCAAGAAATTCATGCTGTTTACCCATCTCCACGAATGGTGCCTGCCAAAGTCAGTGGGTTTATTGAATGGCTTCAAGGACAAATGGGGCCGACTTGGTGGACGACGCATTATTCAATCGGTGAGCCTGTTATTCCTGAGCAGATAAAAAGTCAAGCAACGCCGACACTCCCTAAATTAACGATCACCACCTGAGATTAAATCCTTTTTATGCCAAAAACTGCACACTGAACCACTTTTCCAAGGGTCGTCTACATTGCGTAACAATTTGTAATGGCCTAGAGTGGTTTTGTCAGTCATGTCAAATTATTACAAAGGACAAAGTCATGAATACAAGCAGACTTCTCATGCGCGGTGTGGCAGTAACTGTGATCGCGCTCGCTTGCCAGGCAGCCAGCGCTGCCCAGCTTGTGATAGCCCAGGTCACGGCACTGTCTGGGCTTGATGCCAAACAAGGGCGAGCGTATTCTGCGGGTCTGCAAATGGCCTTCACCAACGCCAACAAAGCTGGCGGCGCATCGGGTCACACCTTCACATTGGTACGCAAGGACGATGGTGGACGACCCGAGGACACTCTCAGTGCCACCACACAGTTGCTGGCTGAAAGCAAGCCAATCGCATTGGCTGGCTACTTGGGAAACCTGAATATTACCGAACTGGTGAAGTCCGGTATTCTGGAAAAAGAAAAGCTCGCGCTGGTGGGTTACCGAACCACCGAGATCCGGCCCGAGGTCCCTTACTTGTACAACGTGCGCGCCGGGCTACGCGACGAAATCAACAAAATTGCCGAGCATCTCGCGACTGTCGGGATCAAAAAACTAGGCCTTTTCTACGAGGACGGCCCCGGCGTACCCACGTTAACAGTTGCGGTGGATGACATTGCCAAGCGCACGGGTGTCAACATCATCGCGCGTGCCTCCTACCCTGCGGGCACGGCGCGTGTGTCGCCAGCCATTGACGTATTCCTGAAAACGCCACCGCAGGCCATCATCATGGTGGCAACAGGCTCGGCCGCAGCTGGCTTCATCGAGCAGTACCGCCTGGCGGGTGGCGCTGCAAAGCTGTTTGCCCAGTCTGGTGTAGACATCGAACAGCTGGCCCAGCGGCTGGGTGAAGAAACCATGCAGGGCGTTGCCATCGCGCAAGTCACACCCAACCCGTATAAAGTTTCTGGTCTGTTGAGCCGAGAGTTCTCCGAAACGGTGGCCAAGACAACCAACCTGGAAGTGCCGCCAAGCTACGCCATGATGGAGGGCTACATCGCCGGCAAAGTCATTGTGGAAGCGGTGCGCCGCATGGGTGCCAAAGCCAGCCGCGAAGGCTTTGTGGCTGCGCTTGAGGCCATAGACAACTACGACATGGGCGGCTACAGGATTGGCTTCAAGCCCGGTATGCGCAGCGGCTCGAAGTTTGTCGAGATGTCCATCGTTACGGGGGCGGGTAAGATTCGGCAGTAATTGCAAATGCGATAGATTCTCATTTATAATAGTCATGCTTTCACTTATCAACCAGCAAGCCAACATCCAGCTAGCCAATCACCCTAAGGGCGGCAGCGCGTGGCAAATTTCTCCTTTGACTTGATCTCACTTCCAGTCAGCTTGCTTTTGGTAGTCGGGAGTGCTTACTGGGTTTTTCGACGCTAGCTGACCTGCCAGCTCACCCAGCAGGTGTCGTCAGCTGCGCCCCACATCAAAACAGTGTTTGCTGTTGTATAAATGCTGGATGCCAACACTTCACACACTTTGCACACGGGGTCTGGCCTGGCTGTGATTCACCAAAAGCTAACGATCGTTTTGACCGTCGTGCTGCTGCATGTCGGTTTTGTTTGGGCTGTAGTGAGCGGCCTGATGGCACCTCAAGTCAAGCTGGTGATTCCTGTGGTGATGTTGTCGCAGTCTATTGAGCCGCCTAAGCCCAAAGAAGTGAAGCCTGCTTCCCCACCTGACGCACAAATTGCACCTGCTCCAGCAACTACACAAGTTAAAAAAGCCGTCGCCCAGCTGCCTCTGGTTGCCGCTACAGCGCCACCGGCTATTGCATACCCAGCCCCTTTGGCCAATGCGCCTGTTGCCAACGCAGCTACAGCAAATACAACTGCGAGCATCAGCACACAGCAGCCTGCCCCAGCAACGATTGCAGGGCCTGTGGCAGCCGCACCAGGTGTTGCAGCAGCGCAGCCCATCGTGCAGTTGCCATCCAGCAATGCAGACTATCTGCAAAACCCCCTACCAGCCTACCCACCCATCAGCCGCCGCTTGAACGAACAAGGCCGAACGATGCTGCGCGTGCTGATAGGCGCTGACGGCAAGCCACAAGCGACTGAAATAGCTAAATCAAGTGGCTTTGCCCGGCTGGATGACGCCGCATTGGCCACTGTGATGCGCTGGCGCTTTGTGCCGGGAAAGCGCGGCGGTGTGGCAGAGGCTATGTGGTTTAACGTGCCCATCAATTGGGTGCTCGAGTAAATTTTGCATTCTGAGCAAAATAATTCTTTTCAGTGCTTGACTTTTAATTGAGAATCATTATCATTTGCAAATTGATTCACTAAAGTGCACCACACCATGAATTCCAACATACCGCTTGCACCATTCCAAGCAACTTTAAGCCTGCCCACCAGGTCGTCGCCAGTACAAGCTGGGATCAGCAGCCTGGATATCTTGCGCGGCCAGAAAGCTGTCGAAATCAACCACAACGGCTTAACCTACAAGCTCCAGGCAACACGACTAGGCAAATTGATCCTGACGAAATAGTTTTCATCGTGGGGCGACCGGGGCTGTGAAATGCCTGGCAGGTCGTTTTTGCCAGCCACGAATCTGTTTTTGCAGCGATGCAAAGCAGATTGTTTAGCCAGGCTTTTTTTACCCTACAAACCGATGGCAGCGATCCCCGCCCGCGCAATTTGCGCATCTTCATTCGACTTCACGCCGCTCACGCCCACAGCGCCTATGCATTGCCCGTCTTTCATGATCGGCACGCCGCCTTCCAGCATACCGGCAATCGTTGGGGCACTCAAAAACGACACCCGGCCACCGTTGATGACATCCTCATAAACCTTGCTCTCACGGCGACCCAGCGCGGCGGTGTTGGCTTTGGCGGGAGCGATGTGGCTGGAAATGGGAGGGGCGCCATCCAGGCGTTGCAAGTGCAGCAAATGGCCGCCGTCGTCAACGATGGCGATCGTCACGGCCCAATTATTTTTCAGTGCTTCAGCTTCAGCGGCAGCAGCAATGGATTTCACGTCGACAGATTCGAGGGTGGCTTTTGATTTCATGGTTCAGGTTTGTGTTGTCAAAGGGGTCGAGCATACGCAAAAAATGACAGCAAAGACGTATTCCCCTGCGTTTTTCTGACAAACACTTCTGTAAATCCTTACGAAAAATAGGAGGGCGCGTCCACAAAACCATTGAAATTGAGCCGCCGCCCCTTAAAATACAACTCGTCAGCATTTGCTGGCTTTATGGAGATTACTCTCATGTCTGAAAACGTTCAAACTGCACAAACCATCGGCTACGGCACGACGTCCCCCGCCGAGCGTAATAAGGTTTTGCGCAACACTTACTGGCTGCTGGCTCTGAGCCTTCTACCAACCGTATTGGGCGCCTACATTGGCGTGGTCACAGGCATTACCGCCGGGTTGACAGGCTTCATGGGGCTGATCGTCTTCATGGGCGGTGCTTTTGGCTTTATTTACGCCATCGAGAAAACCAAAAACTCAGCGGCCGGCGTGCCTGTCCTGCTGGGCTTTACCTTCTTCATGGGCCTGATGCTGTCACGCATGATTGGCATGGTGCTGGGCTTTAGCAACGGCTCCTCACTCGTGATGACCGCGTTTGCCGGTACGGCTGGCGTGATGGTTGTCATGGCCAGCCTGGCCAGCGTCATCAAGCGTGACTTGAGCGGCATGAGCAAATGGTTGTTTGCCGGTGCGCTGGTCATCATGGTGGCTGCAGTCATCAACGTATTTGTCGGCTCCACCATGTTGATGGCCGTCATCAGCACATTGGCAATTGCAGTATTCAGCGCCTTTTTGCTGTATGACCTGAAGCAGGTCATGGATGGCGGCGAGAGCAACTATATCAGCGCGACGCTGGCGATTTACCTGGACTTGTTCAACATCTTCCAAAGCATGCTGGCCTTGCTTGGTATTTTTGGTGGCGACAAAGAGTAAATCTCTTGCGCTTCCACAAAAAAGAGCCTTCGGGCTCTTTTTTTATGCCCTGTCAAAAACTGCAATTGATTCGACGTGCGCGGTGTGAGGGAACATATTGACCACCCCAGCCGACGTGCAGCGGTACGCCCCGCTTTGCACCAGCACGCCTGCATCGCGCGCCAGCGTAGCCGGGTTGCAACTGACGTACACGATGCGCTTGGGCAACGCCCAGTCGCCCAGCGCCAGGCTTTGCTGGTGAATGCCGTCATCACAAGGCACGCCAGTGATGATTTGGTTGTGCAGCGCGGCCAAAGACTTGAACAGCTCGAAAGCGCCTTCACGCGGTGGGTCTACCAACCATTTGTCGGCCAAACCGTCTTTTACCAGCATCGCAGGTGTCATTTCAAACAGATTACGCGCTACAAAAAAAGTAGCTGCTTGCGCCCGTATTTGTTGGTCTACAGGTCTATTTAAGAGGTAATTTTCACGCGCACGGGCAACAAGAACTTCGCTGCCCTCCACGCCCAGCACCTCACGCGCACGGGTCGCCAGCGGCAGCGTGAAGTTACCCAACCCGCAAAACCAGTCAATCACCCGCTCATGCGGCTGTACGTCCAGCAGGCGCAGCGCGCGGGACACCAGCACCTGATTGATGTGCGGGTTGACTTGGGTGAAGTCAGTGGGTTTGAAGGGCATGACCACGCCGAATTCAGGCAGCGCGTAGCTGAGCTGGGGCACATCAGTATCCAGCAAAGCGACTGTCTCTAATCCGCCCGGTTGCAACCACCATTGCAAACCCGGATTGATGGCGGCAAAAGCTCGTAGCTTGGTTTTGTCACCATCGCACAGGTCTTCCATATTCCGCAGCACCAGCGCGGTGATGGTGTCGCCGCAGGCCAGTTCTATTTGCGGTACGGTTTCTTTTGCGTCCAAACTGGCAATCAACGCACGCAGCGGCATCAACATCTTGCTGACATGGGGCGGCAACACTGCGCAGCTTTGCATGTCCGTCACATAGCTGCTTTTGCGCTCATGAAAACCGACCAGCACTTCGCCCTTTTTGCGCACATAGCGCACCGACAGCCTCGCCCGATAGCGGTAGCCCCAAGCCGGGCCTTCGATCGGCCGCATCAAGTGGTCGGCCTTCAGTTTGCCGATGTGCAGCAGGTTGTCTTCAAGCACCCGCTGCTTGACGGCGACTTGCGCACCAATGTGCAAATGCTGCATCTTGCAGCCGCCGCAAGCGCCGGTATGCATACCAAAGTACGGGCAGCCAGGGGTCACGCGCTGGGACGATTCACGGTGAACTTGCATCACCATGGCTTTTTCAAACGACGGCTTTTTGCGGTACACGTTGGCCGTGACCAGCTCGTACGGCAACGCGCCTTCGATGAACACCACCTTGCCATCAGCGCGGTGGGCAATGCCCTGGGCTTCGATGTCTAGTGATTCGACAGTGAGCAGATCCGGCGGGTAATTCTGCGCGGCCGCGTTATCAAGCACAGGCACTTATTTGGCAGGCAAATATTTAGCCGGGTCCACCGGTTTGCCTTGGCGTCGAATCTCAAAATGCAGCTTCACGCGGTCTGCGTCGCTGCTGCCCATTTCAGCGATTTTTTGGCCTTTTTTCACCGACTGGTCTTCTTTGACCAAGAGCGTTTGGTTGTGCGCATACGCCGTCAGAAATGTATTGTTGTGCTTCAAGATGATCAAGTTACCGTAGCCACGCAAGCCCGCTCCGGCATACACCACGCGGCCGTCACCTGCTGCAATGATAGGGTCGCCCGCTTTGCCGTCAATGTCAAAGCCTTTGTTTTTGACCTCGTCAAAGCCAGCAATCAGCTTGCCTTGCGCGGGCCAAATCCAGGCGATGTCGTCTTCAGTCGATGTTGCTGGCTGGTCGTTGCTCGCGGGGGCTGGCGCAGCGCTAGCGGATCGAATAGGTGCTGCTGCGGTGGTCGTACCTACCGTGCCTGACGTGACTGGTCGCGTGACGGCCACTGCGGTGTCCCGGGTCGGTGGGACGACGCGTAGCACCTGGCCGACTTCAATCAGGTTGGGGTTTTCCAAATTGTTCCAGCGCACGATGTCGCGAAAGTTTTGGCCCGTATCGAGGCCAATACGAATCAGCGTATCACCCGGTTTGACGGTGTAGTAACCGGGCTTACCGGCGTTTTCAAAACCGGGCGGTTGCTTGACACCAGACGTGTCGACTGGGGCTGGCATGCTGCTTGGCGATGGCCGCGACGCGCTGGTGCCACGGTCTTCGACAGGTGCCGGATTTAGGGACCGAGAGCTGCAACCCACCGCCGCAACGACCACGGTAGCGACGGTGACAGCCATCAGTACACGCCGCATGATTGGAGAAATTGAACGCATTGTTTCCTGCCTATGGTCTTTAAAAGAGCTTTTTCAGCTTGTGCCTGATTTTAAAGGCACAAAATGCACCGGCTCCAGCAATGTCTGGGTGATGCCGCGTGCGGTTTTATCAACCACCACCAGGGCTTGTGCGCCGTTTACGCCTTGCACGGGTGCCACAAGGCGCCCGCCCACAGCCAACTGGTCAATCCAGGCTTGCGGCAAGGCCTCGCCACCGGCAGCGGCAATGATGGCTGCATACGGTGCGCCCTTGGCGTAGCCCAGCATGCCGTCACCAAACAGCAGGTGCAAGTTGGCCACCCGCAGCGGGCGCAAATTGTCGCGCGCCTTGTCGTGCAGGCCGCGCAGCCGCTCGATGCTGTAAACCTCAGTCGCCAACTGCGCCAGCAAAGCCGCCTGGTTGCCGCAGCCGGTGCCAATTTCCAGCACACGGCCCAGCTTGCCGTCACAATCTTTTACCAAAAGCTCCAGCATACGTGCCACCACATTCGGCTTGCTGATGGTTTGGCCGAGACCAATCGGCAAGCTGGTGTCTTCATAGGCTTGATTTACAAGCGCTGAATCAACAAAGCGGTGCCGCTCAACCTGCCCCATGGCAGCCAGCACGCGGCTGTCTTGCACGCCTTGCGCAGCCAATTTTTGCACCATCCGTGCCCTGACCGACTGAGAATCGAGTCCAATACCGGTTGCAGCGCTTGAAACCGGTTTTTGAAGCTCTTTTGGGGTATGTTTTAGGCCTGTAGCGCCCATTTCACGGGCGCGACCAGCTACAATTTTAGTAGCACCTGTTTGACTTGCAGCCGCTGGCATGCGCAGCGGAAAACCGGGCCTGCGTGACGCATCACCCGTCTTCATGCGCCGCTTGACTCCAGCTTGGCCATGCGCTCGGCCCAATGCGGTAATTGCGCATGCTCGGTCAGGTCAACATGCAGTGGCGTCATGCACACATAGCCCTGCTTTGCCGCATGAAAGTCGGTGCCGTCACTGTCGTCTTTGGCAGCGCCCGCGCCGCCTATCCAGTACATGGTGTCGCCGCGTGGGCTGGTTTGCGTAATCACTTTTTCAGCTGAATGGCGGCGGCCCAGGCGCACAACTTTGGTCTCTTTCAGCTCAGCGTCGGGCAGATTAGGAATATTGACGTTCAGCAGCCATGGGTGGCCGGGCTTTTGGATGGACGGCATCAATTGCTGCACCAAGGCCCGCGCACGCCGGCCAGCCGCATCAATATGCGCCCAACCCTTTTCAGTTTGCGAAAAAGCGATCGCCGGAATGCCAAACAAGTAGCCTTCCATCGCCGCACCGACAGTGCCGGAGTAAATCGTGTCGTCTCCCATGTTGGCGCCGTTGTTGATGCCGGACACCACCAAGTCGGGCTTGTAACCCAGCAAACCCGTCAGTGCAATGTGCACACAGTCAGCCGGTGTGCCATTGATGTACCTGAAACCGTTGGCCGCCGTTTGCACATACATCGGCGTGTGTAGCGTCAGCGCGTTGGACTTGGCGCTGTTGTTTTGCTCAGGCGCCACCACCTCCACGTCGGCAATGTCTTTTAAGGCCTCATACAAAGCCACAATGCCTGTAGCCTGATAACCGTCGTCGTTGGAGATAAGAATTTTCATGTTTTGATTCTAGGTGACCAGCAGGACGAAGGTGACACATGATGCGGATAACCCAGTTGTAATTTACCTATGATGGCGCATCAAAACCCCAACGGAGAACACCATGCATGCCTGGCTTTGCGAGAACCCCACTGGCGTTGACGCCCTGACGTGGCAAGAACTGCCCACCCCCGCCCCCAAAGCGGGCGAAGTGTTGATTGAAATCAAAGCCGCATCGCTTAACTTTCCCGATCTGCTGATTGTGCAGAACAAATACCAAATGAAGCCGCCCCTGCCCTTCGTGCCAGGCTCTGAGTACGCAGGCGTGGTGCAGGCGGTAGGCGAAGGTGTCAAGCATTTGCAAGTGGGTCAACACGTGGCCTGCTTATCGGGCACAGGCGGTTTCGCTACGCATACCATCGCCCCCGCCGCTTTGTGCATGCCGCTGCCAACGGGTTTCCCGTTTGTCGATGCAGCGGCTTTCATCATGATTTACGCCACATCGCATCACGCGCTGGTTGACCGGGCACAACTCAAAGCCGGTGAAACGGTATTGGTACTGGGCGCAGCAGGCGGCGTGGGCACATCAGCCATCCAGATCGCCAAAGCAGTCGGTGCACGCGTGATTGCTGCTGCATCCACCGACGAAAAATGCGCGCTGTGCAAATCAATCGGCGCAGACGACACCATCAACTACAGCACGCAAGATTTACGCGAAAGCATCAAAGCGCTCACAGGCGGTAAAGGTCCCGACGTGGTGTACGACCCTGTCGGTGGCGACTACACCGAGCCCGCCTTCCGCTCCATCGCCTGGCGCGGCCGCTACCTGGTGGTCGGTTTTGCGTCTGGCCCCACACCATCGCTACCGCTTAATTTGCCGCTGCTAAAAGGCGCATCCATCGTCGGCGTGTTCTGGGGCGGCTTTGCCAAGGCAGAACCCAAAGCCAACGCAGCCATGATGGCCGAGCTGGCCAGCTGGTACGCCCAAGGCAAGATCAAACCCGTCATCGACAGCACCATGCCCATGAGCGAGCTGAAAGCAGCTTACGCGCACATGGGCTCGCGTGGGGTGAAAGGCAAACTGGTGATGGTGAATTAGCCAGCGCGCAGCAAAAACAAAAAAGCCGGACTAACTTTGTTGTTAATCCGGCTTTCAAATTTTGGGGTGGCTGATGGGGCTCGAACCCACGACAACAGGAATCACAATCCTGGACTCTACCAACTGAGCTACAGCCACCGTAGAGGGAAGATTATAGCGCTCTACTGCGTGGTTGTAGTCTCAGCGCCTGGTAGTTGATCGACTTTTGCGCGCACTGGTTTGGCTACTTTGATTTCTGTCTTGAAACGGTCTTTCAAGACGTTGTAGTAAGCCATGCTTTCGGCGGATGTCCACCACTCGGCGTACTGGGTACGCTCTTGTTTGGCTGCGGCTTCCAGCGATGCTTCTCTTGGCAGAACTTTAAGAACTTTGACAATCGCGTAACCTTGTGCGCCCAAGTCAACGCCCACCAAGGCGGGCAAGGCTGCTGCGTCGGCGCGCAAGGCTGCATCAACGACTGATGCGGGCTGCTTTTGCGGCTGGTCGCGTGACACGGCCAGCGACTCTGGCAGTACGGCTGTTGCGGGTGCGGCCTTCCAGGCAGCGAGTTTGGCGATGCCGTCTTTGCGGGCTTCTTCAGCCCCGCGCTGAGCCAGCCAGCGCTGGCGCACGATGTCTTTGACTTCGGCCAGCGGGCGGGTGCGGGCAGGTGTGTACTGCGTGACGCGGCCAGAAATCAGCTGGTTAGAGGCCACCTCAACTGCTTCGGTATTGCGTTTTTTCTCAATCGTGTCGGCAGCGAAAATAGCATTCAAAAACTTGGCATTGGCCAACGCGCCGGATGCGCCTGGCGTGGGCTGGCGTGTGATGCCTGTGACTGTTTTGATTTCAAGTTTTAGACGGTCAGCGGTAGGTTTGAGGCTGTCAGCTTGTTCGTAAACCGAGTTGGTAAAGCCTTCAGCCGTTTCGGCAAATTTCTTTTGCGCTTGCTGCTTTTTTACGTCGGCTTCCAGCTCGGGTTTCATCTCTTCATACGTGCGCTGCTTGGGCGCTTTGATGTCGGTGAGCTTGATGATGTGATAACCAAACTCGGACTCCACCACATCGCTGACATCGCCTTTTTTCATGGCAAACGCCGCGTCGGAAAATGGTTTGACCATCGCGTCACGGGCAAAAAAGTCCAGGTCACCACCTGCTGGGGCCGAGCCAGGGTCTTGCGAATTTTTGCGCGCCACATCGGCAAATGTGTCGGGGAATTTTTTGACCAACGCGGCCAGTTCTGCGGCTTTGGTTTTGGCTTTTTGGCGGTCCACCTCGGGTGCGCTTTTGGGTGATGCAATCAGAATATGACTGGCGCGGCGCTCTTCTTTGCCACTCAAACGCTGCACATTTTGGTCATAGTAGCTTTTGAGATCTGCATCAGCAACAACGATGCTCTTTTTAATCGTCTCGACGTCATACAACACATATTCAATGTTGGCTTGCTCAGGCGCTTGAAACAGGCTGGCATTGGCCTTGTAAAACTGTTCCAAATCGGCATCGGTTGGGGTCAGTTTGGCGGCGTAGTCGGCGGTTACAAAACTGGCGATTTGAACGTCACGTTTTTCAAAATACGCATTGAGTGCTGTGTCGGCGGCCACTTTTGAAGAAAATCCAGAGCCTGCCACGCCCATCAGCACCTGCCGGGTGGACAGGTCAGTCCGCACACTGGCTTCAAACATTTCGGGGCTCATGCCCTGCGCGCCCAGCAGTTGTCTGTAGCGCTCCATGTCCAGCGTGCCATCCGGCCTGCGCAAGGCCGCAATGTCAGGGTTACTTTGCAGCTCGCGTGCCAGGCGCTGGTCGCTGGTGTTGAGTTTTGAATTGACCGCCGCTGCGATCAAGACGCGGTCTCGTACCAATCGCTCCAGCGTCGCGTATTTGGCTTCGGGGGAGTCCAGCAGTTTGGCATCAAGCGAAGGCATCGATGCCTTGAGCTTTTCCACCTCGCGCAGATGCGCCCGGTCCCATTCGGTCTGCAAGATCTCCTGGCCATCAACCTTGGCAACCACTGCGCTTTTGTCTTTGGACTGGCTGTAGCCGTCGAGGCCAAACAAGACGAATGACGGCACGATCAGCAAAAATAGCAGACCCATGGTGATCTTGGTGTGCTTGCGAATGAAATCAAACATCAGAAAAGTCCTGTGCGGCTGTCAAAAAAATTACGTACACCAAAAACAAAAAAGGCGAACTCAGCGTTCGCCTTGGCTCAGGATATTCAAATACTTGAGGCGGTTGGTGGGTGCTGACGGGCTCGAACCGCCGACCTACGCCGTGTAAGGGCGCTGCTCTACCAACTGAGCTAAGCACCCCGCCCTAAATTTTCAAAATCGCTGGAGTCAATCCCGTATCAGTTCAAAGCATCTTTAAGCGCTTTGCCCGGACGAAACTTTGGAACCTTGGCGGCCTTGATTTTAATCGCATCGCCGGTTCGCGGGTTACGGCCAACGCGCGCAGCACGACGGGTGACGGCGAAAGTACCAAAACCCACCAGAGACACAGAGCCTCCTTTTTTCAGGGTTGTTTTGACGGCACCGATGGTGGATTCCAGTGCGCGGGTGGCCGCGGCTTTGGAAATATCGGCGTGTTTGGCAATGTGCTCGATCAGTTCTGTCTTGTTCACAAGGGGTCCCTCGTTAAGGAAAGTTAATCTGGCTAAATCAGAATAGTGTCTAAAAAAAACTGCCTCCTGGACACCATAGAAGATATCGACAAGAAGCGGCATGAGCAGTTTAGCTGCTGAACATCATTAAATCCAAGGACACCTGATGTGTCAATAAGACATTTATTTTGTAGCCATGCGGTGGCGGATTCTAGTCCCTTTTCCGCAGGCTCCAAGGCGAAAAAATGGCGGATTTTGTAATTTATATGCTTGACAAAACTACAAAATCAAGCGTTTACCCCAAGGCAGCAGCAATGGCTTTGCCCACATCTGCCGTCGTTGCCGTGCCGCCCAGGTCAGGGGTGCGCGGGGCCCCGCTGCCTGGCGCCAAGACTTTTTCAATGGCGGCCAGTACCGCGTCGTGCGCGTCTTTATGACCCAAAAATTCCAGCATCATCGCGCCGCACCAGATTTGCCCGATCGGGTTGGCAATGTTCTGGCCTGCAATGTCTGGCGCTGAACCGTGTACCGGTTCAAACAACGATGGGAACTTGCGCTCCGGGTTGAGATTGGCGCTGGGCGCAATGCCAATGGTGCCGGTGCAGGCAGGGCCCAGGTCGCTCAAAATATCGCCAAACAAATTGCTGGCCACCACCACATCAAAGAAATCAGGCCGCTGCACAAAATGCGCGGTCAAGATGTCGATGTGAAATTTATCAAGCTTGATGTCGGTGTAGTTTTTCGCCATTTCAACAACACGCTCGTCCCAATACGGCATGGAAATTGAAATGCCGTTGGACTTGGTGGCGCTGGTCAGGTGCTTTTTGGGTCGCGACTGTGCCAACTCAAATGCGAACTTGAGAACGCGGTCCACGCCGATGCGTGTGAAGACAGATTCTTGCAACACAAACTCACGCTCAGTGCCGGGGAATGCCCTGCCGCCAATGCTGGAGTATTCGCCCTCGGTGTTTTCACGCACGATGTAAAAGTCAATCTCACCCGGCGCACGTGCACTGCCATCACGCCGCACCACGGGCGCAATGATGCCGGGCATCAAGCGCGCAGGACGCAGGTTGATGTACTGGTCAAATTCGCGGCGAAACATGAGGAGCGACCCCCACAGCGACACATGGTCAGCAATTTTATCGGGCCAACCGACAGCACCAAAATAAATCGCGTCATGTCCGCCGATCTGGTCTTTCCAGTTGTCGGGCAGCATCTGGCCGTGCTTTTCAAAGTAGTCCCAGCTTGAAAAGTCAAAATGATCAAAATGCAGGTCAATGCCAAATTTGTTGGCGGCAGCCTCCATCACGCGAATGCCCTCGGGCATGACTTCTTTGCCAATGCCGTCGCCAGCGATGACGGCAATGCGTTTTTTACTCATGGTGATCTCTTTCGTTGATAAAAAAATTCAAGACTTGGGGAATCAAAAGCTCGGGTGCTTCTTCAGCAATGTAGTGGCCACAAGGCAAACTGCTGCCAGACACTTGCGTGGCCCGGTCGCGCCACAGTTTCAGCACGTCAAAGCATTGGCCCACCGCGCCGTGCTCGCCCCACAAAACTTTCAGTGGTTGGGCAAGTTTGTAGTCAGCGGCAACATCGGCCCGGTCATGCGCCAGGTCAATGCTTGCGGATGCGCGGTAGTCCTCAGAAATCGCATGAGCCGTGCCCGCAATTTGCGCGCAGCGTTCATATTCAGCCAGCGCATCAGGCGCAAACGCCGCCAAGCCAGCATGGCGCTTGCCGATCACGCTGCGAACATAGCGCACGGGGTCTGATTCGATCAACGCCTCCGGCAATGGCGGTGGTTGAATCAAGAAGAACCAGTGCCAATACGCCGTGGCAAAAGCTTGTGTGGTGTTCTCGTACATCGCCAAAGTAGGCGCAATGTCAAGCAGCATCAACCGAGAAACGCGCGATGGATGGTCAAGCGCCAGTCGATGTGCTACTCGAGCGCCCCGGTCATGCGCCAGCACGTCAAACTGCTCAAAGCCGTAGTGCCGCATGACGGCTACCGCATCAAGTGCCATCGCGCGCTTTGAGTACGCAGCATGTTCAGCACCGCTGTCAGGTCGCACCGAATCACCATAGCCCCGCAAGTCCATCATCACCACAGTGAAGTGCCTGGCCAGCGCAGGCGCAACCAAATGCCACATGGCGTGCGTTTGCGGGTGGCCGTGCAGCAGCAGCAAGGGCGGACCGCCGCCGCCGACGCGGGTGTGGATTGGCCCGGCCGGGCCGGGCACTGATTGAACTGAAAAGTGTTCTAAATTTTTCACAGACAAATCATCAGGCATTAAACGATAAAATTCAAGCAACAATAAAGCTATTGATTATTTCTTTAAAAGAATGAATTCAGCCTATGCCAATGGAACGCAATGACCTAGAACTGGTGCTGGCCGTGCGCGACCACGGCAGCTTGGCTGCAGCCGCACAAAGTCTGAATCTGGCCGCGCCCGCAGTGACCAAGCGGCTGGCGGCACTGGAGGCCAAGCTGGGGCAACGGCTGTTTCAGCGAACCACTCGGCGCGTTAGTCCGACTGCAGAGGGGGAAGCCGTTTGCGCCAGCGCTGTACCGTTGCTTGAAGGCTTCAAAGCGCTGGAAGCCCAACTGCAAGAGCGGCATCTTGAACCCACCGGGCGCATCAGGCTGGCGGCCACCTTTGGCTTTGGGCGGCTTTGGCTGGGGCCTGCGTTGGCGCGCTTTCAGTCGCTGCACCCCAAAGTGCAAGTGCAGTTGCAATTGACCGAGCAACTGCCCGACCTGGCCGTTGAAGGCTTTGATGGTGCGGTGTGGCTGTGGTCTGTCAACAGCGCCCAGGCGGCGCAGTGGGTGTCGCGGCGGCTGGCCCACAACCAGCGCGTGCTGATAGCCTCACCTTCTTACATTGAACAACACGGTTCGCCTTCGAGCTTGCTCGATTTGCAGCAACACGCTTGCCTGATAGTGCGGGAAAACGGCAACCGGGCTAACCAGTCGTTTGATGAATGGCAGTTGGTTGACCAACGCCAGATGAAAAAGCGCAGTTCAGCCAACAGTAAACCCTCGCGCATTGTGGTCAGTGGCCCGCTCAGCAGCAACTCGGGCGAACTGGTACGTGACTGGTGTCTGGACGGGCGCGGCATCATGTTGCGCAGCCTGTGGGACATTGCGCAGCAGCTTGCCAATGGCCAACTGGTGCACGTGCTGCCCGGTTGGAGCATGCCGGATGCCGACATCCACTGGCTGGCACCCTACCGGCCCGATGCGCCGCGCCGCATACGCTTATTAATTGATTTTTTGGTAGCTGAATTTGCCAGCGAACCCTGGAAAGCTAATTTGACGACTAGGCCGAAGCCTTCGCGGCCCGCACCACCAGGCTCACGCCCAAAGCGGTAATCGCCGTGCCCAGAATGGTGACTGCCGTGATAGGTTCGGCAAACAGCAGCCAGGCCATCAGTGCCGTGCAAGGCGGCACCAAGTACAGCAAGCTGGTCACAGCCGTTGCCGCACCGCGTTGAATCAGCATGTACAGCAGCGATGAGCCGCCCAGCGTCAGCACCAGCACGGACCAAGCCAGCGCGCCCATGAACTGCGGCGTCCAGGTGACGGCCTCGGTTTCAAACAGCGCCAGCGGCAACGTCACCACAAACGCCGCCGCGATTTGAACCGCGTTTGCGCCGCGAACATCAGCGGGCGCGACATACCGCTTTTGATACAGCGTTCCAGCCGTGATGCTGAGCAGCGCGATGGTGATGGCCGCCAGCGTGAATGCCGTGACTTCTTGTGTGCTGCCAAATTTGCGCGACACCACCAGCACCAAACCGCCCAAGCCCAGCGTCAGGCCTAGCCACTGGCGCTGGGTGACTTTTTCAGCGCCGTGATCTGATCCTGACATGCTGGACACCCAAAGCGCTGTCAATACCGGCTGCAAACCGACCATCAGCGACGCCAGCCCAGAGCCCATGCCGAGTTTGATGGCCACCCACACCCCGCCCAGGTAACCCGCATGAATCAGCACACCGCTGACGGCCAGGTGCAGCCACTGTTGCCGGCCACGCGGCCAGCTCACGCGCGCCAGCGCGATCCAGACCAAAAAGCAAAACAATGACAAGGCGTAACGAATCGACAGAAAAGTGAGGGGTGGCGCGTAGGGCAAGCCGTATTTGGCGACGACAAAACCGGTGCTCCAGATGAGCACGAAGACCACCGGCATGGCCTTTAACAAGATGCTGACGCTGGCAGCAGAAGGCAGTTTTTCGGCCACCGACTATTTGGCTTGTTTGCGGATTTCTGGAATCGCTTTTTGCAGGTAATACACCATCGACCAGACCGTCAAGATGGCCGATGCCCAAATCAACCAGGTACCCCACACGTGGGTGTCGATGATGCCGAACAAGACACCGTCGTAAAGCAGAAAAGGAATCGCCGTCATTTGCACAAATGTTTTTATTTTGCCAATCATGTGCACCGCCACGCTTTTGGTCGCGCCAATCATGGCCATCCATTCGCGCAGGGCCGAAATGGCTATCTCCCGGCCAATGATGATGAGCGCCACAAACACATCGGCTCGCTGCAAATGCACCAGCACGAGCAGCGCCGCACAGACCAAAAACTTGTCCGCCACCGGGTCCAAGAAAGCGCCGAAAGATGAGGTTTGATTGAGCTTTCGGGCCAGATAGCCGTCAAGCCAGTCGGTGGCGGCAAACACCACAAACATCACCGCAGCAATCAGATTGCGCTTTTCTTCGGGGATATCGAGGTAAAAAACACCGACGATGAGAGGAATCGCAATGATGCGCGTCCAGGTCATGATGGTGGGAATGGTCCAAAACTTCATATGGCATTTTGGCACGCCCGGAGCATCGGTTGTATTGCTATTATTTCAGGAGCTGCTTGCGCCCATATTCATTGGTCTGGAGGTCGATTTGACACCCGAAAAACGACTTTTAAAGCTTTTTTAGAGGTTTTTCAGAAATCCGGTTAGCAAACGGCTCACTTCCTCAGGCTTTTCCTGCTGCGTCCAGTGGCCGCAATTGTCAAGAATCACGCTTTGCTTCAGGTTAGGCACGGTCTCAGGCAGGCGCTCGTAGTTGCGGCGGGTTTGGCCACGCACCGGGTCTTGCTCGCCCATGATGAAAACCGCTGGCTGCATGACCTTGGCACCTTCAAACCTGGCCATCAGTTCCCAGTTTTTGTCCAGGTTTCGGTACCAGTTGAGCGGCCCCGCAAAGCCGCTGCGTTTGTAGTCGGCCACGTACTGGGCAAATTCAGTCTCACCTATCCAGCCAGGTACGCTACCGGGGTCGACCACGGTATCGAGAAATTTGGCGTAGCGAGAAGCGGGTGCCAATGCTCTTCGCCTGCGCTCGCCCTCCGCCGAAAACGAAAAGTACTGGGCGCGCAACGAGCGGGCGATATCGCCATCCAGCTCGGCATCGGCCACGCCGGGCTGCTGAAAGTAGTCGATGTAAAAGAAACGGTCACCCATCAGTTTTTTAAAAGTCGCCATTGGCGCTTCAGGCCCGCGCTGGGCGTAAGGCACTGACAAGGCGGCAATCGCCCTGAAGCGCTCGGGTTGCAGCAGGCAGGCGTTCCAGGCTAGCACCGCGCCAAAGTCATGCCCAACAATCACGCATGTTTTTTCACCCATCGCATCGAGTAAATCCGTCAAGTCCTTGACCAGCTCGACGATGTTGTAGCTTGAAACCGGCTTGGGCGCGTCGGTTTGCCCATATCCGCGCAAATCCGGCGCAATGACGCGAAAGCCCTGAGCCGCCAGCGCTTTGACCTGATGCCGCCAAGAGCGGTGCAGCTCAGGAAAGCCGTGGCACAGCAGCACCGCAGGACCTGTGCCCTGCACCTGCACATGCATCTCAATTCCGTTTACCTTGACTTTGAGGGTGGTCGAATCCAGGGACTGAGCCAACACTGGCAAACTGGTTGTAGCGGCTGTGGCGGTGAGTTGCTGCACCAGGCGCCGTCGGGTCAAACTGTGCAAATTCATGTTGTCTCCAAATTTTTAGCCAGTAATTGTGGTCTCAATGCAATGCCCGGTAAATCTCTTCGGCCAGCTCTTTTGAAATGCCATCCACCGTGGCAATGTCTTCAACGCTGGCTGAAGCAATGGCGCGTATGCCGCCAAAACGTTGCAGCAGGCTGGCGCGCTTTTTAGGGCCAATGCCTTCAATGTCTTCGAGCTTGCTGGCGCCTGTTCTGACTGATGCCCTTTTGGCTCTCATCCCAGTGATTGCAAAACGGTGCGCTTCGTCGCGGATTTGGGCAATCAGCATCAGTGCGGCGGAGTCGCGGCCCAGGTAAATTTTGTCGCGTCCATCGGCAAATACCAGCTCTTCCAGCCCGACTTTTCGGCCTTCGCCTTTTTCAACGCCAGCGATCAAACCCAAATCCAGCCCAAGCTCGGTAAACACCTCACGCGCCATGCTGACTTGGCCTTTACCGCCATCTACCAGCACCAGGTCGGGCAATCGGCCGTCGTTGTTTTTGACCGCTTCGGCCAGCTTGCTGTAGCGGCGCGTCAAGACTTGCCTCATGGCGGCGTAGTCGTCACCCGGCGTGATGCCCTCGATGTTGTATCGGCGGTACTGCGCGCTTTGCATTTTGTGTTCAGCAAACACCACGCACGAAGCCTGCGTGGCCTCGCCCGCCGTGTGCGAGATGTCAAAGCACTCGATGCGCAGGCTGGCCAAATCATCGAGCGACAGGTCCAGCGCCTCGGCCAGCGCCCGGGTTCGGGCTTGCTGGCTGCCTTGTTCGGCCAACATACGCGCCAATTGCAGCTCGGCGTTTTTCATCGCCATGTCCAGCCAGATGCGTCGCTGCTCGCGCGGCTGGTGGATGGCGGCAAACTTCACGCCACTCTGGGCAATCAATGCGGCGATCAGTTCTTTGTCAACCGGCTCGCTGCACACCAGCATCGGCGGCACGGGCACGTCGATGTAGTGCTGGGCAATGAAGGCTTCAAGTACCAACGCTTCAAGCGACTTGGCTTTGATAGCCAAGGTTTCTTCAGCATCAATTTCTGCATCCAGCTCCGCCACGTCCACTGCGTTTTCGATATGCGTCGGAAAGTACGGACGGTCGCCCAGATGCCGCCCGCCACGTACCATCGCCAGATTCACGCAGGCTTTACCGCCCTGCACCTTCACGGCCAAGATGTCGACATCTTTATCGCCACCGATCTCCATCGATTGTTGATGCAACACTTTAGAAAGCGCCGACATCTGGTTGCGCAGCTCGGCGGCTTGCTCAAACTCCAGTTTGTCAGCGTGCGCCAGCATTTGCTGCTCCAAGCCGGTCAATATGGTTTGCGTTTCGCCTTGCAAAAACTTCTCTGCATTCGCTACATCTTGGGCATACGCTTCAGGCGTGATATGGCCGACACACGGCGCCGAGCAACGTTTGATCTGGTACAGCAAGCAGGGCCGGGAACGGTTGTTGAAGACCGTGTCTTCGCAGGTGCGCAGCTTGAAGACTTTTTGCAACAGCAAAATACTTTCCTTGACGGCCCATGCGCTGGGGTACGGGCCGAAGTATTTGTGCTTTTTTTCAACCGCGCCCCGGTAATAGGCGATTCTTGCAAACTCGTGGTTTGCGAGCTTGAGATACGGGTAGCTTTTATCGTCCCTGAACAAAATATTGAAACGCGGATGCAGCGTTTTGATCAGATTGTTCTCCAGCAGCAGCGCCTCGGCCTCGCTGCGCACCACGGTGGTCTCCATGCGCGCGATTTTGGTCACCATGTGGCCGATGCGTGTGCCACCATGGTTTTTTTGAAAGTAGTTAGCGACGCGCTTTTTCAGATTGCGCGCCTTGCCGACGTACAGCACCCCGCCTTCAACATCAAAGTAGCGGTATACGCCCGGCAGCGCGGGAAGCGCAGCGACTTCTTTCAGCAGTTCGGGGGCAAATTCAAAATCTTTAGGCATCATCCGAGATTGTCCTTCAGGACGCAGGTGTATGGCGAGGCGAGTTGCGAGACAGTTTGGTCACTGGTGAGGATCCGATAGCCTGACTATCGGTGACGAAGTAGAGGCCGAAATGGCCGCAAATCGACAGCCAGACACTGCGTAGGCGCGAAGCGCCGCCTGATGGTCAATCTCGGATCTTGTATTGTGGACAATCTAAGCATGCGAAGTTTGCAATGGGACATTTTCTGCAAAGTCATCGACAACTTTGGCGACATCGGTATCTGCTGGCGGCTGGCCGCTGACCTGGCTGCGCGCGGCCAGCGGGTGCGGCTGTGGGTAGACGACAGCGCTGCTCTGGCTTGGATGGCGCCTGAAGGTTGTAAAGGCATCGACGTGCGGCCCTGGACTGAATTACTGGATGTATCCTGCCTTGACGCCACACCCTGCGACGTTTTGATCGAAGCATTCGGCTGCGATATTGCTCCTGAATTTATAGCTGCTTGCGCCCGTATTTATTGGGCTAAAGGCAATAATGATGCCATAAAACCGGCAAAACCGCTCTGGATCAACCTCGAATACCTGTCTTCAGAGTCTTATGTCGCTAGATGCCACGGTCTAACGAGTTTGGTCAGCAGCGGCCCTGCAGCAGGCTGGCACAAAGTGTTTTACTACCCCGGCTTCACGGCGGGCACAGGCGGCTTGCTGCGTGAGCCAGACTGGGCTAGCAGGCAATTGACCTTTGATCGCAAAGCTTGGCTACAGCAGCAAGGCATTGATTGGCAAGGTGAAAAACTGGTGTCCCTGTTTTGCTACGAACCGCCTGCGCTAGCCCATCTGCTGGATGACTTGGCACAAAACGGGATTGAAGGCCATCCGGTGCGCCTGCTGGTGGCAGCTGGGCGCGCTACGCAGGCTGTTAAAGCCTTAGAAGCATCAAAAACAGCTCAAAATACCCACAAAATAGGCCTCCAGCCCAATAAATACGGGCGCAAGCAGCTATCAATTTCATACCTGCCGCTGCTTACTCAAACGGATTTTGACCACTTGCTCTGGACCTGTGACATCAACTTTGTACGCGGTGAAGACTCAATCGTTAGAGCCATCTGGGCGGGCAAGCCCTTCGTCTGGCAGATCTACCCGCAAGATGACGGCGCGCATGGGGCGAAGCTGGAGGCGTTTTTGGAGATGCTGGCCGCGCCAGCCGGTTTACGGGACTTTCACCATGCTTGGAATGGCGTTGCTGACGATGTTTTGCCACCGATGGATGACTTGCAAGCGTGGCAGCAAACCGCCAGCAATGCCCTCACCCGGCTGGCCCAGCAGCAGGACCTGACCACCGGCTTGATCGAATACGCCCTAAAAACCCGCTAAAATCAGAGGCTTTGCTAATCTGGCAACCCCTTCAAAGACCACCCCCAAGCCAATCGAAAACCCAATATGAAAATCGCTCAAGAAATTCGCGCCGGCAACGTCATCATGCACGGCAAAGACCCGATGGTGGAGCTGAATACTGAATACAGCCGTGGCGGCCGCAACTCGGCCACCGTGCGCATGAAGCTCAAAAGCCTGATTGGCAGCTTCGGCACTGAAAACGTCTTCAAAGCCGACGACAAGATTGACCAGGTCATTCTGGACAAAAAAGACTGCACC
>JANNVB010000054.1:0-69196 GCA_031414215.1 Polaromonas sp.
CAATCTTTACGGGCGCCAGCAGCTCCTGAATCAGTAGCATCCCCCCACGGCGCTCGGCCCATGCCCAAGCCGCTGGAAAAGCCTTGGTTTTTGGGCGTGAACCACTTCAACGCCGCCTCGGGCAACTCGTTATAAAAACGGCTTTTCACGTTGTAACGCGTTTGGCCGTGCAGCATGCGGGTTTGGGAATGGCTCAGGTACAGGCGTTTGCGCGCACGGGTGATGGCCACGTACATCAGGCGGCGCTCTTCTTCAATGCCGCCGGCCTCCAGCAGCGAGTTTTCGTGCTGAAAGATGCCGTCTTCCAGCCCGGTGATGAAGACGCAGTCAAACTCCAGGCCTTTGGACGAATGCACTGTCATCAGTTGCACCGCGTCCTGGCCTGCTTTGGCCTGGTTGTCGCCTGACTCCAACGCAGCGTGGGTGAGGAATGCGACCAATGGGCTGAGGGTTTCGCCAGTTTCAAAATCGGGCGCCAAGAATTCGGGCGTGGGATTGTCCAACGCATTGGCATCAAGCCCCTGGCTAGCCGGCGATTGGGTCAGTGCCAGATTCGTCGATGTTCCCAGCTCATCAACCGGCAACGCCACTGCATCACGGCCAAACCCTTCTTGCCCAACAAAAGATTCAGCAGCGTTGACCAGTTCAGCCAGGTTCTCCAATCGGTCCTGGCCTTCGCGGTCCAGCTTGTAGTGCTCTTCCAGGCCGCTGTGCTGCAATACCAACTCGATGATTTCGCGCAGTGTGCTGCCGGTTGTCTGTTCGCGCATCACGTCAATCTTGGCGACAAACGCACCAATATTCGCTCCCGCTTTGCCCGCCACGGCGCTGACCGCATCATGCAGTGAGCAACCCGAGGCTTTGGCAATGTCTTGCAGTTGCTCAATGCTGCGCGCGCCAATACCGCGCGGCGGAAAGTTGACCACCCGCATAAAGCTGGTGTCGTCGTTCGGGTTCTCCAGCAGGCGTAAATACGCTAGCGCGTGCTTGATCTCGGCGCGTTCAAAAAACCGCAAACCGCCATACACGCGGTATGGCAAACCGGCATTGAAAAGCGCCGTTTCCATCACCCGACTCTGCGCGTTGCTGCGGTACAGCAGGGCAATTTCTTTACGTTCGGTGCCGTCGCGCACGAGCTGCTTGACTTCATCGACAAACCATTGCGCCTCTGCAAAATCAGTCGGGGATTCATGCACCCGCACTGGCTCGCCTGGCCCAGCCTCAGTGCGCAGGTTTTTACCCAGACGCTTGGTGTTGTGGCCAATCAATGCGTTGGCTGAATCCAGAATGTTGCCGAAGCTGCGGTAGTTGCGCTCCAGTTTGATCTGATGGGTTACGCCAAATTCGCGCACAAAGTCGGCCATGTTGCCAACCCGCGCCCCCCTGAAGGCGTAAATGCTCTGGTCGTCATCACCGACCGCAATCACTGACCCGCCTTGCATGGTTGGCGCATCACCCTCAGCGCCCTGCCCGGCCAGCATTTTGATCCACGCGTATTGCAGCTTGTTGGTGTCCTGAAACTCATCAATCAAAATATGCCGGAAGCGCCGCTGGTAGTGTTCACGTATCGGGGCGTTGTCTCGCAGTAGCTCATAGCTGCGCAGCATCAGCTCGCCAAAGTCCACCACACCTTCGCGCTGGCATTGCTCTTCATACAGCGCGTAAATATCAATCTTTTTGCGCATGTCTTCATCGCGTGCCTGCACGTCCTTGGGCCGCTGGCCGTCTTCTTTGCAGCCAGCAATGAAGTACATGAGTTGCTTGGGCTCAAAGCGCTCAGTGTCAATATTGAACTGCTTGCACAGCCGCTTGATGCTCGACAGCTGATCTTGCGTGTCCAGAATCTGAAACGTCGACGGCAGGTTGGCCAACTTGTAATGCGCCCGCAAAAACCGGTTGCACAGGCCATGAAAGGTGCCAATCCACATGCCGCGTACATTCACAGGCAGCATGCTGGTCAGCCGCAGCATCATTTCTTTAGCTGCCTTGTTGGTAAACGTCACTGCCAAAATGCCGCCAGGCGACACCTGCCCGGTTTGCAGCAGCCAGGCAATGCGCGTCGTCAACACCCGGGTCTTGCCAGACCCCGCCCCCGCCAGGATCAGCGCGTGGGTGGCAGGCAGCGTGACGGCGGCGAGTTGCTCGGGGTTGAGGTTGTTGAGGAGCGGAGAAGAAGGCGCAGAGTCAAAAAGCATGGGTTATTGTAGGAAGGTGCCTAAAAGCCCTAAAAAGCACTCAAAAAAGCCGTTTTTAGGTGTCTTTTAGGGCTTTTGACCAATGAATACGGGCGCAAGCAGCTATTAAATATATAGCATCAACAGTCCAATGTAAGCGTTACGACGAAAGTAAGACCTGAGCCTTGACCGTTCATCATGCAAGAAATTCTTGGCGAAAAGCGCCTAAAATCAGGCACCGGGCCCAAGTGATTGCGCCCGGTTTTTTGTGTCCGCTCCGAACGCAGACACATTGACCGGGCAGCTCCCAAGCGCCTTCTGTTCAACAGTTTCAGCAACAGTTTTAAAGGCTTGAGAGTTATGGAAATTTTTGACTACGACAACATCCTGCTACTGCCGCGCAAGTGCCGCGTGGACAGCCGTTCTGAATGCGATGCCGGGGTAGAACTGGGCGGGCACACCTTTCGCATCCCGGTCGTGCCGGCCAACATGAAAACCGTCATCAATGAGGACATCTGCGTGTGGATGGCCAAAAACGGCTACTTTTATGTGATGCACCGGTTTGACCTGGACAACCTGGCGTTTGTGAAAGCCATGAAGGCGCAAGGCGTGTACGCATCGATCTCTTTGGGTGTAAAAAAGCCTGACTACGATGCGGTTGACCAAATGGTGGCGCAGGGATTGGTGCCTGAATACATCACCATCGACATCGCCCACGGCCATGCCGACAGCGTGCAAAAAATGATCGGCTACATCAAGCAAAAGCTGCCCACATCATTCGTGATTGCAGGCAACGTAGCCACGCCAGAGGCGGTGATTGACCTGGAAAACTGGGGCGCTGACGCCACCAAAGTCGGCATTGGCCCCGGCAAAGTCTGCATCACCAAAATGAAAACCGGTTTTGGCACCGGCGGCTGGCAGTTGTCAGCGCTGAAGTGGTGCGCCCGCGTGGCCACCAAGCCCATCATTGCCGACGGCGGCATACGTGAGCATGGCGACATTGCCAAGTCGATTCGATTTGGCGCGACGATGGTGATGATCGGCTCGATGCTGGCAGGCCTGGAAGAAAGCCCCGGCAAAACCGTCGAGGTTGATGGCCAGTTATTCAAAGAGTATTACGGCAGCGCGTCAGACTTCAACAAAGGTGAGTACAAGCACGTTGAAGGCAAGCGCATCTTGGAGCCGGTCAAAGGCACGCTGGCGGACACCCTGCGCGAAATGGAAGAAGACATTCAAAGCGCCATCAGCTATGCGGGAGGGAAAAAGCTGATGGATATCAGGAAGGTGAACTATGTGACGCTGGGTGGGGACAATGCGGGTGAGCACTTGCTAATGTGAACTTGCCGATTTCGAGTTTGTCATTGCGGACTTGATCCACTACTGTCCGGAGAAGCATTCTCATTTGAGCGGTAAGTGGTTGATTGGTATGGTTTAACGACGACTTTACCTTCAAATCTATTTGAACTTCGATTTTTTGCACCCCAAACTCCTGTGGATTTACCGGAGTTTGGGGATGCATCAAGGCAAGCTTGTATTTGCGCAGTTAAACGCCCACCTGCCGCGTGTCGTATTCGCCCAGTGCGTTGCGCGCTATGCCGGTAAATATCCAACGCTGTCGTTCTCCCATTGGGATCAATTTTTGTGCATGATGTTTGCCCAACTGACCTCACGCACGGGTCTGCGAGACATCACGGCTTGCCTGCGAAGTCACTCAGCAAAGCTCTACCACGCAGGCTTTCGCGGCACTATCGCACGCTCAACACTGGCCGATGCCAACGCACGGCGTGATAGCCGTATCTTTGAGGACTTTGCGCTGCATTTGATCGGCATCGCCAAGCCACTTTATGCCAAAGACAGCTTGGCCGCAGAACTGGCGCAGACGGTCTACGCCATTGATGCCAGCACCATCGATTTGTGCCTGAGTTTGTTTGCGTGGGCACCCGCCCCGCAAGCTCGGGCGGGCATCAAGCTGCATACCTTGCTTGACCTACGCGGCAATATTCCGAGCTTCATTCGGGTGACTGGCGCGCTTGTACCGGATGCCAGATTTTTGGATGATTTGCCTATGGAGGCAGGCAGTTTTTACATCATGGACAGAGGCTATATTCACTTTGCCCGCCTGATCAAGTTCACCTATGCTGCGGCCTTCTTTGTGATCCGCTCGAAGAACAAGATGCACTACAAAGTCGTTCAGTCGTGTGCGCTAAACGGGGCGGTCGGTGTAGTGCGCGATGAGCATATCTTGCTGACAGGCAGATACACCAAAGTAGACTATCCAGCCGTGCTGCGCAGGGTTGAGTTCTTTGATGCAAAGTACGACCGTACGCTGATATTTCTAACCAACCATTTTGAGCTGCAAGCCTTGCAGATAGCCCAGTTGTACAAGAGCCGCTGGCAGGTCGAGTTGTTCTTTAAATGGATCAAACAGAACCTGCGCATCAAGGCTTTCGTGGGTAACAGTGCCAACGCGGTGAAGACTCAGATATGGGTTGCCATTTGCAGTTATGTCTTGGTGGCGATCATCAAAAAGCGACTGCAAGCACAAGCCTCTTTACACACCTTGTTGCAGGTGCTCAGCCTTAGTTTGTTTGAAACGACGCCGCTCGATCAACTACTTTGTGGCGCGTCTGAATCTGAGGAAACTGACACTCAAAACCATTAAAGTGCCCAAATCGGGCTTTTTACAGAAATCTCCGGACAGTAGTGGACTTGATCCGCAATCCATGACTCCGTTCCCGTCCAGCCCCGAAAAAGTCATGGATCCCGGGTCGAGCCCGGGATGACAGCACTACACAACCAGTGCGGAAGTATCCACATCAGGATATTGCCCATTTAAAGCCGTCAGACCCTCAAGCGCCCGGCTTCGCCACCCGGGGCCGCGGCCAATGAGCTCAGCCCACGTATCGGCCAGCAGTTCAGCATCATTTTTGCCAAGGTAGTCGATGAGGGAGGCAGCCTGAGCCAAGTCCTTACTGGCTTTGATCCGCATGTTTTGCGGCCGCTCGCCATAGACCAGCAGCTTGTGCAGGGCGTATTTTTCTGGTGGCGGCGCGTTAACCGTAATCGCTCCACGCTGGGCCAACAACGTGATTTGAATCGGCGCCTCCATCGAAAACTCCATGAATTTCAAGGGCTGCATGGTCGCTCTCAAAGCTTTGATCAACACCGGGGTGTCGCCCCCACGGTGCATGCAGGTCACAAAGTCGATTTGCAAGTCGCGCTCGTCTGACTTCACGTAGGTGGTCAAGCTTTTGACAGGCACAAAACCCATTTTCAGGGCCTCAATCTCGCTACCCATGTCCATGGTGACGCCCGACGGAATGGCAACTGAAACATTGCGCCCCGCATGAGCAAAGTCCAGATCAAGAGTTTGCGCCGCAGAGTCCCAACGAACACCCAGGTAGTTTTGGTACGCCATGTAAACGTGGGTACCCACCAGAATGCCACCCGCTCTGAAGAAACCCGCGTCCGACAGGCGTTCAAGAATTTTTGCATGCGCTGGAACAATCGACAGGCAACCCGCTGCAATCGCTTGGCGAGCGAGCTGGCGCAGGTGTACGGTCTTACCGCCACCCGCGCGATGCACGGCAATCAACTCGGTGAGTTCATCAGACGCCAGCCCGACGAAGATCTGTATTTGCTTGCCCGTCAAGTCGGCGGTCTGGTAATACCAATAGTCCCGCCCCTTGACAATTTTTTTGGAAAAGCTGCCCGGCAATTCAGCAACTGTGCGCAGATCTTCCAGCCTGCTGGCGCTGGTGATTGATGCGTAGGCGGTTTGGGCGGCTGTTGACAGTGGGGC
This sequence comes from Polaromonas sp., assembly GCA_031414215.1. Taxonomy (GTDB): domain Bacteria; phylum Pseudomonadota; class Gammaproteobacteria; order Burkholderiales; family Burkholderiaceae_C; genus Polaromonas. The sequence continues at coordinate 5,977 of JANNVB010000054.1, forward strand.
GTAGGACATGAGCGGTTATACTGAGTATTTTAAATGTCAGTATAACTTTTCTGAGAAACAAAGTCAAAAGAATTCAAACGCAACTCAAATAGCTATTTATTTCATAGCCACTTGCGCACGTTTTTATTGACCAGGAAGCCCAAGTGAAGTCAAAAAATTGACTTGATTGGAGTGTGATCCCAATTCTTTGACGCAAACCGCTAGATAGATTCGAGAAGCTCTCTAATTGCAGTAGCCTTCCAAACCATGCCAATGTCGGAATCTTCACTGAGGCGGCCGCTGTAAATACCCAGGAAGTTCGAAACAACGCCCACTCCCATGACGGTACTCCCATTAGCCAACTGTATCGCACCTCCTGCACGGTAGGCGATGACTGGTGAGCCCGACTGACCTTGCCGCGTTCGGCAGTCCAATAACATTACTGGTAGTCCCTCATAACTCTGCGTGGGCTCTGACGCAATTGTTCCTGTCACCCAAATGCCTAAGAATTGCCCAGCAGTTTCACCGTAAGGAAAACCAATTACGCTAACAACCTGAGCTGGCCCTATCCAAATCTCATTTTCGGGCGGCTGCATGTCATAAGGATAAAGCGATATTTCGTCTAGATGAGATAGCGGCAATGCAACAAAGTCAGCTTTCTCTCGAAGGGTGGGATGTTCAATCCAAAGTGGAGCGTCATCCTTCAACAGTTGTTGATCACACGCCTTCCATACTCCGGTCTGGCCTTGTACGCCCCTAGCGTGATGGTGTATTCGCACACGGTCGGGAATTCCAGCATTAGGCGAAAGTGGACGCCCGGTAAATTGATGCCTACCTGTGAAATTGTGCCGATTCGTTATAAGCACCGGAGTTCCAGATTTAGCCATGGCAATAAAAGCGGTGCCTGTCGAAAGTACAGTTTCATTGAATCGAAGTTCGATATAAAGAGACTGAATTGATTCTTTTTGAATTGTGCTCATGCTTCAAGTCTAGTGGCTAGATAAAAGCACGTCCACGGGGTCAAATACCGTCTTGCAAAACAACATCCAACCTCGCCATCTAAACTTGCTACGGTAATTCAGCGTGGTTTTTTAAGTCGATATGATTTTGATAGCTGCTTGCGCCCGTATTCATTGGCTTACAGCCTTAAATAGCACCTAAAAATGGCGAATTAAGAGCTATGCAGACCCAGCAAGCCGCTGAGCCAACCCATGCAGCCGATGCGACGGATTAACCAGCGCATCCAGCACGCTGAAGTGATGCAGCCCCGGCAGCTCTTCACATACAGGCACTGTTTTTTTGCCCCAGGCTTGTTGAATCAACTGGTTGTGGCGCAAGAACTCTGCGCTCTCATTACCACCCGCCACGCTGTACAGCGTGCCCTTGCGCGGTGCGGGCAGCAGGGCGGGGCTGGCTTTGCGGACTTGTGCGGGTGTGAGTTTGAGCGAGTCCTTCACATTGGGTGCGTGGCGCAGCGGCTCCAGGTCAAACAAGCCCGAAATGGACAGCGCGTTTTTTACCAAGTCAGCAGGTAAATCTGCGGCGTACGCCTTCCACACACAGGCCAGCATCATGGCGGCCAAATGCCCACCGGCCGAATGACCGATGACGGTGATGCGTTTCGGGTCACCGCCGTATCGCGCAATGTTGCTGTAAACCCATGCGAGTGCGCGCACCATTTGCATGGTGATTTCTGGAATCGTCACCGCCGGGCACAAGTCGTAATTGACCACCACCACACATGCGCCTGACTTGGTGAAAGCGGGGGCAACGAATGAATGGTCTGACTTGTCAAGCGAGCGCCAGTAGCCGCCGTGGATGAACACCACCACAGGCGCGTTTTTAGCTGGGGCGGGGAACACATCCAGCTTTTCACCGCCTGCCTTGCCGTAGGCCACATCCAGCGTGCAGGGCTGGCTGCTTCTGGCTGCTGCTGAGGTTTGAATCCATTTGTCAAAGTAGCTGGCGTAGTCGGGCACCAGCGCGCGGTTGTTGTACATGCGGTCCAGCCAGGCGGGGTCATTTTTAGTCATTGTTAGGCTCATGTCGTTGTCCTGAAAATGTTTGATTCAACGCTATCTTTGCACATCCGCGCGCAGGCGAAATGGTTGCGGGTTAACCCGCAAGGCAAAAATATTGATTCAATGTATTCTGTATACAGAGTTTAAACATGAACGCGAACCTCATCAAAATCGAATCCGCACCCGACCTGGTTGAGCAGGTGTATGCCAGCTTGCTAGACGCCATCAGTGATGGCACGTTGCCGCCTGGCTCGCGCATCATGCAGGAAGACATTGCAGAGCAACTGGCCGTGTCGCGCCAGCCGGTGTTGCAGGCACTGCGTTTGCTGCGCAAAGATGGTTTTGTGCTCGATGCCCCAGGCCGTGGCGTGCTGGTTGCGCCGCTGAACGTGGCAACGCTGGTGCAAATTTACCAGGTACGCAGCACGCTGGACGCGCTGGCAGCCAGGTTGGCAGCGCAGGCCAAAGTCGTACTGAACCCGCAGTTGATTACCCAAGGGCGTGTGGCGGCGCGCGGCATAGACATCAAAGCCATGATGACGACAGACGCTGCCTTTCACACCGCCATTTATGTTGCATCAGGCAACCCGCTGATTGCTCAAACCGCGCAAACGCATTGGCACCACATTCGCCGTGCCATGGGCGCGGTGCTGCAGCTGTCCACCATGCGTGAATCCATCTGGGACGAGCACGAAGCGATTGCAAAAGCGATAGCGCAGGGTGACGAAAGCAAAGCCGAAACACTGATACGCCAGCACGGGGAACATGCTGGCCGTAACCTTGCCAAATTACTGACCCGAGCCCTTTTAAAAACAATTTAGGAGACAAACCATGAAATTGACCCCAGACCAACTCGCCCAGTTTGACCGCGACGGGTACCTGTTTTTCCCCAGCCTCTTCACGCCCGAAGAAACACAAAACCTGAACGACGCCGTACCCGAACTGTATTCACGCCGCGAGGACTACAACGTGCGCGAAAAAGGCAAAGACGCCGTGCGTACCAACTTTGCCGCCCACATGTACAGCGAGCCATTTGCCAAGCTGGCCAGGCACCCGCGCATGATCGAGCCGGTTGAAAGCCTGCTGGGCGAAAAGCTCTACATGCACCAGTTCAAGATCAACGGCAAGATGGCCTTTGAAGGCGACGTGTGGCAGTGGCACCAGGACTACGGCACCTGGCTGAATGACGACCACATGCCGACCGAGCGCGCGATGAACATCGCCATTTTTCTGGACGACGTGACCGAGCACAACGGCCCGTTAATGTTTATCCCCGGTAGCCACAAAAAAGGCGTGGTTGAGGCCAAGCATGACCTGACAACCACCAGCTACCCACTATGGACGGTCGATAACAACCTGATTCGCCAACTGGTGCAGCGCGCAGGCGGCAAAGAAGGCGGCATCGTCAGCCCCAAAGGCCCGGCGGGGTCGATGATTTTGTTTCACTCTTGCCTGGTGCATGCCTCGGGCAGCAACCTGTCGCCGTTTGACCGGGTCAGCGTGTACCTGAGCCTGTGCGCGGTGAGCAACCACATTCGTCGCCACAAGCGGCCTGAGTACATCGCGCATCGTGACTTCACACCTATTGATTGCCTGCCTGATGATTGTTTGGTGAAAGACTACCCGGTCGATTTGCCCTGGAAAGACGGCGTGCCCGCTAGTGCGCTACAAACGTCTGTGGATGAATTCAAACTGGCAGCCTGATTTTTTATGAATCTCTATACAAAACTCCAGCAGCGCGCTGCTGATAAAAAGCCCATCCGTATCGGATTGATCGGTGCGGGCAAGTTCGGCTCGATGTACCTGGCGCAAATCCCCAAAACGCCGGGTGTGCACTTGGTCGCGATTGCTGACCTGTCGCCCGACGCAGCACGTACCAACCTTGCCAGAGTAGGATGGAATCCGCTTTTAACCCAAGCAGAATCGGCGCAAACAGCTATTAAAACAGGAGCAACTTGGATCACTGATGATTGGCGCGCTGTCGTCACGCATCCGCAAATCGACATCATTGTGGAATGCACGGGTAACCCGGTTGCGGCGGTTGAACATTGCCTGGCTGCGTTTGCGCATGGCAAGCATGTGGTGAACGTGACGGTAGAAGCCGACGCATTTTGCGGGCCGCTACTGGCGCGCAAAGCGGCTGATGCGGGTGTGGTTTATTCACTGGCATTTGGTGACCAGCCTGCGCTGATTTGCGATCTGGTCGACTGGGCGCGCACCTGCGGATTTCCTGTGGTGGCGGCGGGCCGTGGCCACAAATGGTTGCCGCATTTTTCAGAAAGCACGCCCGATACGGTATGGGGCAACTACGGCTTGACGCCTGAACAAGCCACGCGCGGCGGGCTGAACCCCAAAATGTTCAACAGCTTCTTGGATGGCTCCAAACCGTCGATCGAGTCCACCGCTGTGGCCAATGCTACGGGCTTGACGGTGCCAAGTAACGGCCTGCTGTATCCGCCGGCCAGTGTTGAAGACATTCCGTTTGTAACGCGCCCCATTAGCGAGGGCGGCGTGCTGGAGCGCAAGGGCATGGTCGAGGTGATCTCGTCACTGGAAGCCAATGGCCGCAAAATTCCGTACGACATTCGAATGGGCGTGTGGGTGACGGTTGAGGCCGAGACCGATTACATCAAAAACTGTTTTGAAGAGTACAACGCCCACACCGACCCGAGCGGGCGTTACTTCACGCTGTACAAACGCTGGCATTTGATTGGGCTGGAGGTCGGTGTGTCGGTGGCCAGCGTGGCACTGCGCGGCGAACCGACAGGCGTGGCCACCTGCTGGAATGCAGACGTGGTGGCCACTGCCAAGCGAGACCTGAAACCCGGCGACCTGCTGGACGGCGAAGGCGGCTACACCGTCTGGGGCAAGTTGCTGCCCGCTGACACATCAATGCGCATGGGTGGTTTGCCGTTGGGCCTGGCGCATAACGTGAAGGTGGTGCGTCCGGTCAAAAAGGGCCAGAGCCTGAGCTGGGCTGATGTGGCCATGGACACCTCAACCGATGCTTACAAAGTGCGGCGCGAGATGGAAAGCATGTTTGCCACGCCCTTGCAGAAAGCTGCTTAAAAGCTAAGTGTCAGCAATCTCAATTTTCAGGCTGCATGATGGCCTTCTCAACCGCATTAAAGACTCTTCATCATGAACATCACCGTTTTAGGAATTGGCAACATGGGTTTGCCCATGAGCAAAAGGCTCTGCGAAGCAGGCTACAGCGTCAGCGTGTGGAACAGGTCACCGGGGAAAACTGACGACCTTGCAGCATTGGGCGCAGTCGTTCATCAGCAAGCCAGCGAAGCCGTCGAAAGCGCAGACATCGTGGTCAGTATGTTGGAAAGTGGCCCAGTGGTTGAAGACGTGCTCTTCAGCCAAGGCGTGGCCGGGGCAATGAAGACCGGCGCGCTGCTGGTCGACATGGCGTCCATCAAACCGCGTGAAGCGCGTGACCACGCAGCACGCCTGGGTGCGCTCGGCATTGCGCACTTGGATGCACCCGTGTCAGGCGGCGTTGCGGGTGCAGAAGACGGCAAACTTGTCATCATGGTGGGCGGCAAAGCGGCAGACTTTGAGCGCGCACAGCCCGTGTTTGCACACTTTGGCCGCGCTACGCATGTGGGCCCGCATGGCAGTGGCCAGCTTACCAAACTGGCGAATCAGATGATTGTGGGTATCACCATTGGTGCCGTGGCTGAGGCGCTGCTGTTTACCCAACGCGGCGGTGCCGATATGGCAAAAGTCAAAGAAGCGATTACCGGCGGTTTTGCTGATAGCCGCATTCTGCAGGTGCATGGCCAGCGCATGGTGGAGCGCGACTTTGCGCCACGCGCGCGCATGAGCATCCAACTCAAAGACATGCGCAATGCATTGGCGACGGCTGAAGAAATTGGCTTTGCAGCGCCCATCACCGCGCTTTTTGAAAAGCTTTACGCTGAAGGTATTGAGCACGGCTTGAGTGACCTGGATCATTCAGGTTTGTTTGTTGAGCTGGCCAGCCGCAATGGTATGGAGTGAAAGAACAACTTGGACGACTTGCAAAATACCCCGACAGCGCAGTTGCAATGAAGACCAACTTGCAACCGATCTGCGTCGTCGCTGAAATCTGAATTTCTAGAACCAGCCGCGCAATAAAAAAAGCCGCTCAACATCAGGATGTGCAGCGGCTTTTTTTGCGGGCTAATTGCAAAGCTCAAAGAGCTTGCCTAAAAAAACTGATCAGTCACGGGCTTTTGAAAATTTGGCAGCTTTCTTGGCCGCGTCGCGCGGTACAAACACCTTGCCTGCTGGCTTGGCGAATGCGGGTTTTGCGAAGGCAGGCTTAGGCGCGAAGCCCTCATTGCGCGGTGCAAAAGAACGCTCTGGGCGCGGTGCAAAGTTACGGTCTTCGCGAGGTGCAAAGCTGCGCTGCTCTTGCGGCGCAAAGTTACCGCCGTTGCTGCCATGGTCATCGCTACGGCGCGGGCCACGGTCATTAAAACCGCTGCGGTCAGCGTAGCCACCTTGCGGTGCAGGGCGACCCTGGAAGTTGCCACCATGGTCGTCACGATTGCCACCGAAGCCGCCGCGATCACCGCCGAAATTGCGATCTCCGCCACCGGCGTTAAAACCGCCGCCAGCAGGCTTGCGGCCGGCGTAACCGCCACCACCACCGCCAAAGTTGCCACGTGGGGCACTGCGGTCATCACGGCCACCAAAGTTGCCGCGTGGGCGGTCAGAGGTGGGGGCAAAGCGCTGCTGTGGCTCCAGGCCAGCAATCACGCTGGCTTTGAGGTTTTGCTGCGAGTAATGCTCAATGTCCTGAATCTTGCGGCGGTCACGAAACTCTGCAATCGTGATGGCGTTGCCCGCGCGACCTGCACGGCCGGTACGGCCAATACGGTGCACATAGTCTTCAGCCTTCATTGGCAAGCCGTAGTTGATGACGTGGGTAATCGTTGGCACGTCCAGGCCACGAGCAGCAACATCAGTTGCCACCAGCACCTGTACACGACCATCGCGGAAAGCCATCAAGCGGCGGTTGCGCAGGCCCTGGCCCAGCGCGCCGTGCAGCGCCACTGCGCTGAAACCGTCTTGCACCAAGTCATTGGCCAGGCCGTCGCACTCAACTTGGGTGCAGGCAAACACAATGGCTTGGTTGATCGTCGTGTCGCGCAGCAAGTGGTCAAGCAACTTGCGCTTATGGCTCATGTTGTCAGCCCAATGCAGTGACTGGGTAATCGATGCATGCTTTTCGTGCGGTGAGTCGATCTCAACGCGCTGCGGCTGGCGCATGACGCGTGTGGCCAGTTGCATGATGCGCGGCGCAAAAGTGGCGCTGAACATCATGGTTTGCTTGCGCTCAATGGTGAGCTGGTTGACTTCGGTCAGATCATCGGCAAAGCCGAGGTCGAGCATTCGGTCGGCTTCGTCAACGACGAGGAATTGCACTTGATCGAGTTTGATTTGCATGCTGCGCTGCAAGTCAAGCAGACGGCCTGGCGTAGCAACCACCAAGTTGGCGTTTTGCAGTTTGGCAATTTGCAACTGGTACGGGATACCGCCAACCACATTGGCAATGCGCAGGCCGCGGCAATGGCGAACCAGGTCGATGGCGTCCGCGCAAACCTGTTGGGCTAGTTCACGTGTGGGGCACAAAATCAGCGCGCCTGGTGTGGCGGCTTTGAAGTTGCGCATGTTGGTTGGGTCTTTGCGCTTTGGCTTTTTAGCGGGTGCTTCGCCGCGTGCAACAGCTTCAGCAGACAAGCGCTCAAACTCGGCGCGCTCATCGCGCTCGGCTTGCTCTTGCTGCTTGAGCAGCGTGTGCAGCACAGGCAGCAAGAACGCTGCCGTTTTGCCGCTACCGGTCTGGCTGGACACCAGCAAGTCGGTGAATTTGGCTTTCTTGTCTGCATTCTCATCATCCAACGCCTGCATGGCTTTGGGGATGGTTGCCATTTGCACAGCGGTGGGCTGGGTAAATCCCATGTCTGCCACAGCTTGCAGCAGTTCTTTGGCCAGGCCCAGTTTTACAAAGCCATTTGGCTCTGGCGTGATGGCGTCCAAAGATGTTTCCAGCACGCTAGCGCCGTCATTGTTTTCAATGTCAAAGTTTGCTTCGGCAAAGGAATCACCGCGAGCCTCAAAAGAGTCAGTCATGTTTTTCTCACTAATCGTCCACACCGCCGCCAGTTTGTAAAAGCGTGATGCAGAAAAACTTGCACGGCCCGCTGTTGCAGGCCGCTTCGTTCATGGTTAATAAAACATCAACCATCAAACGAATATGCGAATCAGGTCAAAGAATTTGCCTGAAGCGGTGACTCAATCAAAGAGTCCACAAGTGTGAGGTAGATGTACAAATGGTTCGCACCCGTGTGCGAAGCCAAGCCATAGACTATAGCACAGATTACGGGTTTGTACCGAGGAGCCCCGTGAATGAGGGCGATGCCAGCTAAATCAGCTTCACACCCGTCTTGGCCTGTAGCGCCTCCAGCGTCACGCCGTCGGCCAATTCAACCACCTTGAGCCCCGCGGGCGTCACGTCCATCACAGCCAGGTCGGTGATGATGCGGTCAACCACGCCCACGCCAGTTAGCGGCAGCGTGCAGTGCGGCAGGATTTTCATGTCTTCTGTGCCGTCCTTTTTGCGGGCAACGTGCTCCATCAAAATGATCACGCGCTTGACGCCTGCGACCAAGTCCATCGCACCGCCCATGCCTTTGACCATCTTGCCGGGAATCATCCAGTTGGCCAGATCACCTTTTTCACTGACTTGCATCGCACCCAAAATGCTCAGGTTGATTTTGCCGGCGCGGATCATGCCGAATGACTGGTCAGAACCAAAAATCGACGAGCCTTTAATCGTCGTCACGGTTTGTTTGCCGGCGTTGATTAAATCGGCATCGACCTGATCTTCTGTCGGAAACGGGCCAATGCCCAGCATGCCGTTTTCAGATTGCAACCACACCTCAATGTCGGGGCTAACGTGATTGGCTACCAGGGTGGGGATGCCAATGCCAAGGTTGACGTAAAAACCGTCTTGCAGTTCTTTGGCTGCACGTGCTGCCATTTGGTCTTGTGTCCAGGCCATGTTTATGCTCCCGCTTTCTCTGTGATGGTTCTCTTCTCAATGCGCTTTTCAGGTGTTGGGTTGCACACGATGCGGTGTACGTAGATGCCGGGCACATGAATCTGGTCGGGTTCCATCGCGCCAGTTTCAACCACTTCTTCTACCTCCACAATGCAGACCTTCCCCGCCATGGCAGCAGCCGGGTTGAAGTTGCGCGCTGTCAGGCGAAATTGCAAATTGCCTGACTTGTCAGCACGCCAGGCTTTGACGAGCGACACATCGGGCAGCAGCGCGCGCTCCATCACATAAGTTTCGCCGTCAAATTTACGCAACTCTTTGCCCTCAGCCACCAGCGTGCCAACGCCGGTCTTGGTGAAAAACGCGGGGATGCCTGAGCCGCCAGCACGCAGCTTTTCAGCCAGCGTGCCTTGCGGTGTGAACTCAAGTTCAAGCTCGCCGGCCAGATATTGGCGCTCAAACTCCTTGTTCTCGCCCACATAGCTGGCAATCATTTTTTTAATCTGCCGGGTCTCCAGCAGCTTGCCCAGACCAAAACCGTCAACCCCCGCGTTGTTGGATATGACTGTCAGATTTTGTACGCCGCTGTCTTTGAGAGCATCTATCAAGGCCTCAGGAATACCGCACAGACCAAAGCCGCCGACAGCCAGCAACTGGCCATCTTGAACGACGCCCTTGAGGGCTTCGCCAGCGGAGGGGAAAAGTTTTTTCACGAAAATCTCCTTTGTGATTCATCAACCAAAGCATAAACAACCCGGTAGCGTACTACGTGTTCAAAAACGCAAGCTTTTAAATAGTCTTGGCAGCGCCGCCTGCAGCCAATGCACGCGCCAGCCGCACCACACCTTCCTGAATTTTGCCAACATCAGCGGTGGCAAAACTGAGCCTGAAGGTGGCCGTGTCGGGATTTGCCGCGTAAAAAGGAACGCCCGGCACAAAGGCCACGCCTTGGTCAATCGCACGCTTGGCAAACTCGCTGGCATCTGAAATCGTGTCGCCCTTGCCCGTCAAGCGCGCCCAAAAAAACAGGCCGCCTTGCGGCTGCGTGTAGTCGACGGCATCGCCTAGCTCGCGCATCAGCGCATCGCCCATGGCTTTGGCACGTTCTGCGTACACGGTACGAACGTTGCTGAGAGTGGCTGGCATACGGCCTGCTTTCAAGTACTGTGCCGCTGTCGCCTGGGCAAAGGTGCTGGTATGCGCGTCACTGAACTGCTTGCACATGGTGGCCTTGGCCAGCAGCTCGGGTTGGGCAATCATCCAGCCGACGCGCAAGCCGGGGGACAGCACTTTTGACAGCGATCCGCAGTAGGCGATCAGGTCACGGCTGCCGGGCACGCTGCTGCTTAAAGCGAGCATTGATGGCGGTGGTGGCTCGTTAAAGTACAAATCGCCGTAGGGGTCGTCTTCAACAATCAGCGTGTTGTATTTAACGGCCAGTTCCAGCACTTTTTTGCGGCGTTCCAGGCTGAGCAAAGCGCCGCTGGGGTTGCCGAAGGTGGGAATCAGATACACGAACTTGGGTTTGTGCTGTGCAATGAGCTGCTCCAGCTCGTCAGTCTTCACGCCATGACCATCGCACGGAGCGCTGATCAGCTCGGCCCCATACAGTCTGAAGCACTGAATAGTGGCTAGAAACGTAGGCCCCTCAACAATGACTTTGTCGCCCGGCGAAATCATGGTTTTACCCAGCAAATCGAGTGCTTGCTGGCTGCCCGTGGTGACGATCAAGTCGTTCGCATTGACTGCCACGCCCTTCGTACCCATGAAGCTGGCCAGCTCTTCACGCAGCGGGCCAAAGCCTTCAGTGGCGCCGTATTGCAATGCCGCGCCGGGGTCTTCAGCCAGGGCTTTGCCAGATGCTTCCTGGATACCCGCCACATCGAACATGGCCGGGTCAGGAAAGCCTCCTGCAAAGCTGATGATGCCGGGCTTGCCAAGCAGCTTGAAAAGCTCGCGGATGGCAGAGGTTTCGACATTGTTCAGGCGGGTGGCGAATTGCAATGGCATGTGAAAATAGCTTCATGAAAAAAGAAAACATTGCGCCGTTTTTTGCCACCTTGAAAGCAGCCAATCCACAGCCAGTCACTGAACTTGAATATACCAGCGTGTTTGAGCTATTAACTGACGTGCTGCTGTCTGCCCAAGCCACTGACGTGAGTGTGAACAAAGCCACGCGAAAGCTCTTCCCCGTGGCCAACACACCGCAGGCGATTCTGGATTTGGGGCTACAAAAGCTGGAGGAGCACATCAAAACCATTGGCCTGTTTCGCAGCAAAGCCAAGCACCTGCTGCAAACCTGCCAGATACTGGTTGACCAGCACGGCGGCGTTGTGCCGCGCTCGCGTGAAGCGCTTGAAGCGCTGCCGGGCGTAGGACGCAAAACAGCGAATGTGGTGCTGAACTCAGCCTTTGGCGAAGCGACGATGGCGGTAGACACACACATCTTTCGTATGGGCAACCGTACCGGGCTGGCGCCAGGCAAAACGCCACTGGAGGTTGAACTCAAACTGCTCAAACGCATACCGCCAGAGTATTTGGTGGATGCACACCACTGGCTGATCCTGCATGGCCGCTACGTGTGTACAGCGCGTACACCGCGCTGCTGGGAGTGCGGCGTCAGCAGCTACTGCAGCTTCAAACCAAAGACGAATGCACCTTGATATTGCTATTATTTTAAGAGCTGCTTGCGCCCGTATTTATTGCCCTACAACCATAAAACATACCTAAAAATCCTTAAAAAAGCACTGTTTGAGGCAAAAACACCCGAAACAATGACTAAGCGTCCGCTTTGACCTTGGCTTGACTAGCCACCAGTGCCCACTTTTGCTGCTCAGCCTTGATAAAGGCAGCAAATTTCTCGATACTACCGCCGCCGTCTTCAGCGCCGTACTGCTCCATCTTTTCTTGCACGTCGGTCATCGCCAGCACTTTGTTCACGTCTTCATTCATGCGCTGCACCATGGCAGGCGGCATTTTTGCCGAGCCCATCAGGCCATACCAAACAGTGGCCTCAAACCCCGGGAAACCCGACTCGTCCATCGTCGGGACTGTCGGGTGACCCTTGGCGCGCTTCAAACGGGTTTGCGCCAGCGCAATCGCCTTACCACTTTTGACGTGTGGGGTTGCGGAGGTCATGGTTTCAAAGCAATAGTTGACCTGCCCGCCAATCAAATCAACCAGCGCCGGGCCAGAGCCGCGGTACGGGATATGCAGCGCAAAAATTTTGGCCTGCAACTTGAACATCTCCAGTGCAAAGTGCTGGGCTGAACCACCACCGGCTGACGCAAAACTGATCTGCCCTGGCTTGCTTTTGCACAACGCAACCAGGTCTTTCACGGTTTTGGCAGGCTGATCAGCATTGCACACCAGCATATTGGGCGTGACGCCGACCATGCTGATCGGTGCGAAGTCGCGCTCAGCGTTGTAGCCGAGCTTGGTCCCCAGTGCGGGTGCAAGCGCGTGGCTGTTGATGTGCGCCATCAGCAGCGTGTTGCCATCGCCCGGCTGCTTGGCTACAAAGTCCGCTGCAATCACGCCTGCAGCGCCCGCCCGGTTTTCAATGATGACCGAGGTGTTCCACAGCACAGCCAGCTTTTGACCCACCACGCGGGCCAGCGCGTCGGTGCCGCCGCCGGGCGGGAACCCCACAATGATGCGCACTGGGCCAACCGGCAAGGTTTGCGCGTGCAACATGGATGATGCCATCACGGCTGCGCCAGCGACTACTGTCGTCAAAAGAGTTCTGCGTTTCATGTTTTTGTCTCCGGTTGTTTGTAATGTTTCAAGCCGCTTTGCGCATAGCCACGGAAGCGGAATGACTGGAAAAATAATCCATCGCCGCCTGCACGCCCGAGCCGGCCAGCTTCACACCCGCCAGCTTCAAGCCCATCTCGCAGCCCCCAAGCGCAGCAATCAGCGTCAAGTCATTGCAGTCACCCAAATGGCCGATACGGAACATCTTGCCTTTGACTTTGCCCAGGCCGGTGCCCAAGGAGCAATCAAACCGCTCATAAATGATTTTGCGCACGGCGTCAGCGTCAATGCCCTCAGGTGTCATCACGCCGGTGAGCACGGGCGAATAAACAGAAGCGTCTGCGCACTGGATTTGCAAGCCCCACGCCTTCACGGCACCGCGCACGCCCTCGGCCCAGCGCTGATGGCGGGCAAACACCGCCTCCAGGCCATGCTCCAGCAGCATGTCGCAGGCTTCGCTCAATGCGTAGATCAAATTGGTGTTGGGGGTTGACGGCCAGTAGCCGGTTTTGTTCATCTCAATGATCTCGTCCCAGGCCCAAAAGGCTTTGGGCAGCGTGGCTTTTTTGCTGGCTTCAATCGCTTTGTTTGACACTGCATTAAAGCTGATGCCAGGCGGCAACATCAGCCCCTTTTGTGAGCCGCTGATGGTGACGTCAACTCCCCAGGCGTCGTGGCAATAGTCCGCCGACGCCAGGCCTGAAATGGTGTCAACCATCAGCAGCGCGGGGTGCTTGGCAGCGTCAATCGCTTTGCGCACGGCGGCGATGTTGCTGGTCACACCAGTGGATGTTTCGTTGTGCACCACGCATACGGCGCGGATAGCGTGGGCGGTGTCAGCTTTCAGCCGCTCCTCAATCAAATGAGCTTGTACGCCGTGCCGCCACACCTCAGCGCCGGGGTGGCTCATCACTTCAGCTTTCAGACCCAAACGGGTGGCCAGCTTTTGCCACAGCCAGGCAAAGTGACCTGTCTCGTACATCAAAACATGGTCGCCAGCGCTGAGGGTATTGACGAGTGCAGCCTCCCAGGCACCTGTGCCCGATGCAGGGTAAATGACGACGGGCTGGGTGGTTTTGAAGATTTTTTTAACGTCGGCCAACACCTTTAAACCCAGCGCGGCGAACTCTGGCCCCCGGTGATCAATGGTTGGGTAGCTCATGGCCCGCAAGATGCGGTCTGGTACCGGCGACGGGCCAGGGATTTGCAAAAAGTGGCGGCCTGTGGGGTGAAAGTCCAACGTCAACATACAAAGATTCTCCGTGAAATTATTGCTATTTTTTGCATACAAAATTTATTTGTCAAGCCAAAAAGCCCTTTTTAATGGTTAATACCGAGTTTGACAAGCCAATATTTTGCATACAAAATAGATTTATGACTGCTGACATCATTGCCATCCCCAGAGCCGCCCTGCACGAACAAGCCGCCCACCGTCTGCGCCAGATGCTGGTTGAAAACCGCATTGCGCCCGGTGCCAAGCTCAATGAACGCGAGCTGAGCGAGGTACTGAACGTGTCACGCACACCGCTGCGCGAGGCCATCAAAATGCTGGCCGCTGAAGGCTTGGTAGAGCTGCTGCCCAACCGGGGCGCTATCGCCGTCGAGCTGACCGAAGCCGACGTGCTGAACACCTTTGAAGTCATGGCCGGGCTGGAGGCGCAGTCAGGCGAACTGGCCGCGCTGCGTGTTACTGAAGATGAGCTGCAAGAAATCAAAGCCATGCACTACGAGATGCTGGCGGCCTACACGCGGCAAGATTTACCAACCTATTACCGATTGAACGCAGGCATTCACAATGCGATCAATTTAGCGGCAAAAAACCCGGTGTTGACTGCGACATACAGACAAGTTAATGCCCGCTTGCAGGCGCTGCGCTTTCGCTCGAATCAGGACGGCGAGAAGTGGAAGGCAGCCGTGAAGGAGCACGAGCAGATGATCAGCGCGCTGACCGCCAGAGACGCGGTAGCGATGCGCGCGGTGCTGATGAGCCACTTGATCAACAAGCGCGACGTGGTGATTGAGCAACTGCGCGCTGCTGCCTCTGCAACCATGTCAATCACCAAAGCATGAACGCACCCCTGCCACTCAACATCGCACCTGCCAGCGCCTATGACGATGTAGCGCGAACCAGCAACGAAGTCGCGGGCCGACTGGCTAAAAACCTGGCCGCGCAAACGCAAGGCCAAGTACTGTTCTCTAACGCAGACAAAGGCCGATACGCCACCGATGCGTCTATTTATCAGGTCATGCCGGTTGGCGTATTTGTGCCGCGCAGCACGCAAGACGTTAAATCAGCATTAGAGATTTGCCGCGACCTGAACGTGCCCATTGTGGCGCGCGGCGGCGGCACCAGCCAGTGCGGGCAAACCGTTGGGGCTGGGCTGGTCATTGACTACAGCAAGCACCTGCGCAGTATCTTGAATGTAGATGTTGAAAACCGTACGGCAGAGGTAGAACCCGGTATCGTGCTGGATCACCTAAACGCCGCGCTTAAAAAACACAGCCTGTGGTACCCGGTGGATGTATCGACCAGCGCGCAAGCCACGCTGGGCGGCATGGCGGGCAACAACTCTTGCGGCAGCCGCAGTATTGCCTACGGCAACATGGTGCACAACGTGCTGGGGGCCAGCGTGTGGCGTTCTGACGGCGAGTTACTTGAGCTTGGCCGCTATGACCATGCGAGCGGACCAGCCCGTGCCCTGGGCGACTACGTCAAAACACTGTCAGACGAACTGCGCCCCGAGCTTGAAGCCCATTGGCCCAAAGTACTGCGCCGCGTGGCGGGCTACAACCTGGACATCTTCAACAACCAGAACGAAAAGCCGTACACGCAAGACGGCTCGGTGAACCTGGCGCACCTGCTGGTGGGCAGTGAGGGCACGCTGGGTTTGACCAAGTCACTGACTTTGAAATTGTGCGAGGTGCCGCGCACCAAGGTGCTGGGCGTGGTGAACTTTCCGACCTTTCACAAGGCGATGGATTCAGCGCAGCACATCGTCAAACTAGGTGACGGAACACTCACCGCGGTCGAGCTGGTCGACCGCACCATGATCGAGCTGTCGCTGCAAAACCCGGCCTTTGCACCGACAGTACGCACGGCGTTGATCGGCAAACCTGATGCAATCTTGCTGGTTGAGTTTTCAGGCGCGTCTAAAGCCGATTTGATTCCAAAAATCAAACAACTGGTGGAGTTGATGGGCGATTTAGGTCTACCCGGCTCGGTAGTTGAAATGATTGATGACGCCCCGCAAAAAAACCTGTGGGAGGTACGCAAGGCCGGCCTGAACATCATGATGAGCTTGAAGGGCGACGGCAAACCGGTCAGCTTTATTGAAGACTGTGCTGTACCGCTGGAGCACCTGGCCGACTACACCGATGGTTTGACCGAGGTATTTAAAAAATACGGCAGCAAGGGCACCTGGTACGCGCATGCTTCCGTCGGCACGCTGCATGTTCGGCCGATCCTGGACATGCGGCGGGAGGGTGCGACAAAAATGCGCGCGATTGCCGAAGAAGCATCGGCACTGGTGCGCAAATACAAAGGCGCGTACAGCGGCGAACATGGCGACGGCCTGTGCCGTGGCGAATGGATTGAGTGGCAGTTTGGCCCAAAGATCAACGAGGCCTTTGGCAAGATTAAGAATTACCTCGACCCCATCAACCTGCTCAGCCCGCAGCGCATCATCAATCCGCCGCGCATGGACGACACGCGCCTGATGCGCTTTGCGCCCAGCTACAAAGTCATACCGATCAAAACCGCGCTCGACTGGAGCGCATGGAATGTGCAAAACGACCCAGTGACAGAACAGACCAGCTCACCCGGCACAGGCGGTGACGCGGCGCAGGGCTTTGCCAAAGCCGTAGAGATGTGCAACAACAACGGCCACTGCCGCAAGTTTGATGCGGGCACGATGTGCCCGAGCTACCGCGTCACGCGGGATGAAAAAGACTCGACGCGCGGCCGGGCCAATACGTTGCGACTGGCGTTGTCGGGGCAACTGGAAGGCGACTCTGACGAAGCCGTCAAAGACGCCCTAGACCTGTGCGTCGGCTGCAAAGGCTGCAAGCGCGACTGCCCCACGGGTGTGGACATGGCCAAAATGAAGGTCGAGTTTTTGCACCATTACAAAGCAAAGTATGGCTACACATTCAAAGACAAGCTGGTCGCCTACCTGCCCGACTACGCGCCCTGGGCCAGCCGTTTTGCACCGCTGCTGAATTTGCGCGACAAGATTCCGGGCCTGGCCGCCTTGAGTGAAAAACTGCTGGGCTTGTCGAGCAAACGCACATTGCCGCAGTGGCGAACCCATACGTTCTTCAACTCGGGTATCAAAACCGCCACACGCGATGAGGTAATTGCCGCCGCCAAACCCGTCGTGCTGTTCGTCGATACCTTCAACGGTTATTTTGAATCTGACAATGCTTTTGCAGCCATAGAAGTGCTGCAAGCCGCCGGATACGCGGTACACGTCGTCAACAAATCAGCGCCTGACGGCAAAGCCCTGTGCTGCGGCAGAACTTACCTGGCCAGCGGCATGGTGGACCAGGCCAAGGTCAAGGCAGGCGAACTTGTCAACGCTCTGCTGCCGTTCGCTGAAAAAGGCATCGCCATCGTCGGTCTGGAGCCATCCTGCCTGCTGACACTGCGTGACGAAACGCTGGTCATGGGCTTAGGCGATGCCGCACAAACCGTCAGCCAGAACTCCATGCTGCTGGAAGAGTTTTTGGCACGAGAGGCAGCAGCGGGCAAGTTAGAAGCACTGAAGGCAAAACTCAAAGCGACATCGCTGCCCATCCTGCTACATGGCCACTGCCACCAAAAAGCCTTCGGCACAGTCAACCCCATTTTGGATGTTCTGAGGCTCATCCCCGGTGCGCAGCCTGAGCTGATTGAATCCAGCTGCTGCGGCATGGCCGGCAGCTTTGGCTACGAGGCGGCGCACTACGACGTTTCCATGCAAATGGCCGAGCTGAGCCTGTTACCGGCTGTGCGCAAGCAGCCTGACGCAATTGTGGTGGCAGACGGCACCAGTTGCCGCCACCAGATCAAAGACGGTGCGGCTCGTGAAGCGGTACATGTGGCGGTGTTGCTGGCCCGGCAACTGGTTTGAGTCGAACCTGAACGCTATTATTTTAATAGCTGGTTGCGCCCGTATTCATTGGGCTATAGACCTAAATGACACCCAAAAACGGCCTAAAAAAGGTATTTCAGGCAGTTTTCGGCCTTTTTGAAGCCCAAACCCACAGCGCAATGCCGCCAAGAATCATCGGTACGCACAGCCACTGGCCCATGCTCATGCCAAGCTGCAAAATCCCTAGATGTGCATCTGGCTCACGGAAGAACTCGGCGATGAATCTGAACACCCCGTAGCCGAAAAGGAATGCGCCCGAGACTTGGCCCATCTTGCGCGGTTTACGGGCGTACAACCACAACAGAATAAAAAGCAACAGCCCTTCCAGCAAGAACTGATAAATCTGCGACGGATGGCGCGGCAAATTGCCACCATCTCTGAAAATCATCCCCCAGGGGAGTGACGGGTCAGCCACCCTACCCCACAGCTCGCCATTGATGAAGTTGCCTGCCCGGCCCGCTGCCAGCCCGGTGGGTACGCAAGGGGCAATGAAGTCCATCACCTGCAGCCACGGCCGCTGGCGGGTACGCGCAAACCACCACTGCGACACCAGCACACCCAGCAAGCCGCCATGAAAGCTCATGCCGCCCTGCCAGACATAAAAAATCTCCAGGGGGTGACTGGCGTAGTAAGCGGGTTTGTAAAACAGGCAGTAGCCAACGCGCCCGCCTATCACCACACCCATCACACCTAAAAACAAAATGTCTTCAATATCCCGCTTGCTCCACGCACCTGGGCCAGTGATGGACTGGTAAGGCTGATGCTTGAGACGCAACGTGGCCAAAAAGAAGAACAAGCCAAAAGCCGCCAGATAAGTCAGGCCGTACCAATGGATGGCCAGAGGGCCCAATTGCAGGGCGACAGGATGGATTTCAGGGTGGATAAGCATAGGGGTATTTTGCACGCTTGTGATTTCAGAGCCAATACAATCAATTGAGGCAATCAAATCCAATCAAACTCACGAGACACCATGGAAATCAAAACCATCACCCTGAACCCACGTAGCAAAAACATCACCGAAGGCAAATCGCGCGCGCCAAACCGTTCGATGTACTACGCCATGGGCTACGAGACGGCAGACTTTAAAAAACCCATGATTGGCGTTGCCAATGGGCACAGCACCATCACGCCGTGCAACAGCGGCCTGCAAAAGCTGGCCGATGCGGCGATTGCAGCGATTGAAGCAGCTGGCGGTAATGCGCAAGTGTTTGGCACACCGACGATTTCAGACGGCATGGCTATGGGCACTGAGGGCATGAAGTATTCCCTCGTCAGCCGAGAAGTCATCAGCGACTGCATTGAAACCTGCGTACAAGGCCAGTGGATGGACGGTGTGCTGGTGGTGGGCGGTTGCGACAAAAACATGCCGGGCGGCCTGATGGGCATGCTGCGCGCCAATGTGCCCGCCATTTACGTTTACGGCGGCACGATTTTGCCAGGCCATTACAAGGGCAAAGACCTGAATATTGTCAGCGTATTTGAAGCCGTGGGTGAAAACTCGGCCGGCCGCATGAGCGACGAAGACCTGCTGCAAATTGAACGCCGCGCCGTGCCCGGCACAGGCAGCTGCGGCGGCATGTACACGGCCAACACCATGTCCAGCTCGTTTGAGGCGCTGGGCATTTCACTGCCCTATTCCAGCACCATGGCCAACCCGCACGACGAGAAGATGAACTCGGCAGCCGAGTCAGCCCGTGTGTTGATTGAAGCGGTGAAAAAAGACATCAAACCGCGCGACATTGTGACAAAAAAAGCGATTGAAAACGCAGTGGCTGTGATCATGGCCACGGGCGGCTCGACCAACGCCGTGCTGCACTTTTTAGCCATTGCGCACACCGCGGGCGTTGAATGGACGATTGATGACTTTGAGCGCATTCGCGTTAAAACGCCCGTGCTGTGCAACCTGAAACCCTCTGGCGAATACCTGGCGGTTGATTTGCACAAGGCAGGTGGCATTCCACAAGTCATGAAGACGCTGCTGGTGGCTGGCTTGCTGCATGGCGATTGCCTGACGATTAGCGGCCAAACGATTGCTGAAGTACTCAAAGACATCCCGGATGTACCGCGTGCAGACCAGGACGTGATTCGCCCGATTGACAAGCCGATGTACAAGCAAGGCCATTTGGCGATTTTGAAAGGCAACTTGTCGCCCGAAGGCGCCGTGGCCAAAATCACTGGCCTGAAAAACCCGGTCATGACTGGCCCGGCACGCGTGTTTGACGACGAGCAATCTGGCCTGGCCGCGATTTTGGCAGGCAAAATTGTGGCTGGTGATGTGATGGTGCTGCGCTACCTGGGCCCCAAAGGCGGGCCTGGCATGCCGGAAATGCTGGCGCCTACTGGCGCGCTGATTGGTGCAGGCTTGGGCGAAAGCGTAGGCTTGATTACCGATGGCCGTTTCTCGGGTGGCACCTGGGGCATGGTTGTCGGCCACGTTGCGCCCGAGGCGGCTGCGGGCGGCAACATTGCGTTTATTCAAGAAGGTGATTCGGTCACGATTGATGCCAAAAAGTTGCTGTTGCAACTGAACATCAGCGACGAAGAACTGGCCCAACGCAAGGTGGGCTGGGTAGCGCCCAAACCGCGTTACGTGCGCGGTGTGCAGGCCAAGTTTGCCTTCAATGCATCAAGCGCGAGCAAGGGCGCTGTGCTGGACGACTATTGATTTTATTTTTTCCGCTTGGTAGGCAGCATGCCCATCTGTTCGCGTTGCTTGTCAAGCCGGTCCTGCTTGCGCTTGTCCATCTTGTCCATTTCCTTACGTTTGGTATAGCCTGAGCTGTCAGCCCAGGCCCACCAAGCGACCGCCATGCCAAACGGGGACAAAACCACCCACCAAGGCCAGGCCGCAACCGGGCCAAACTCAAGGTATTTCATGACCAGTGCGGCAATGCCAATGAGTAAAAAGTACATATGTAACTCCTGCTTTCAAGCAACCTATATAAAAAGTAACGTGCCATGGTTTTTTGGGAGGTGAAACCACAAGTCAACCTAGGTCACTACAATGACGTTAAACCACTGTAACCCAACTTGTTACGACCCCAAAGGACAATTCATGAAACGTATTTTTGTCACCATCGCCGCTTTGGCTACCGTCTTTTCAGTATCAACGCCTGTACTGGCTGATATGGCTCTGGCCACCGCTAAAAACTGCATGTCTTGCCACGCGGTTGACAAAAAACTCGTCGGCCCATCCTACAAAGAGATCGCCACCAAGTACGCTGGCCAGGCCGAAGCTGTCGACAAGTTGGCAAACAAAGTGGTCAAGGGCGGTTCTGGCGCTTGGGGCCCCGTGCCCATGCCAGCCAATGCCCAGATCAACGACGCTGACGCGAAGAAGCTGGTTGCCTGGATCATGGCGGGTTCGAAATAATTTTCTGCGGTTTTAATACAAAAAAAGCCCGCTAGCAGCGGGCTTTTTTATGTTGAGTGGTTCACAGATTTTCTGACAGCTGATCCAAAGTCGCCGGATTCTCCAAAGTCGAAGTATCCTGGGTAATCGCCTCACCCTTGGCAATGCCGCGCAGCAAGCGACGCATGATTTTGCCGCTGCGGGTTTTGGGCAAGTTGTCACCAAAGCGAATGTCTTTGGGCTTGGCAATCGGTCCGATTTGCTTACCGACCCAGTCACGTAGCTCTTTGGCAATGGCTTTGGCTTCGTCACCTGTGGGGCGTGAACGCTTGAGCACAACAAACGCCACAATCGCCTCGCCCGTCAAATCGTCAGGTCTGCCAACCACAGCGGCTTCAGCCACCAGCGTGCTGTGCGCTACCAAGGCCGATTCAATTTCCATCGTGCCCATGCGGTGGCCGGACACGTTCAACACGTCGTCAATGCGGCCTGTGATGCGGAAGTAGCCGTTGTCTTTGTTCCTGACAGCACCGTCGCCCGCCAAATAAATCGTACCGCCCATTTCAGGTGGAAAGTAAGCCTTTTTAAAGCGCTCCGGGTCGCCCCAAATG
The DNA here is from genome assembly GCA_031414215.1 of Polaromonas sp. Lineage (GTDB taxonomy): Bacteria > Pseudomonadota > Gammaproteobacteria > Burkholderiales > Burkholderiaceae_C > Polaromonas. The sequence continues at coordinate 27,888 of JANNVB010000054.1, forward strand.
GTACGAATCATCGATGGCCAAGGACGCGTGACAACCAGCATGCCGCCTGCGCCGTTGGGTAGCTCGTTGCCGGTTTCGTCCACAATCGCGGCCATGATGCCGGGCAGCGGCAGCGTGCAGCTACCGGGCACCAACGGTGTGGCACCGGGCAGCGGTGTGATCATGTGGCCACCCGTTTCAGTTTGCCAGAAGGTGTCCACCACCGGGCAACGCTCACCGCCGACGTTTTTGTAGTACCACATCCATGCTTCAGGGTTAATCGGTTCGCCAACTGAGCCGAGGATGCGCAGGCTGCTCAAATCCGACCGTGCAGGGTGTATTTTTTCATCCGCCTCAGCGGCCTTGATCAGTGAACGAATCGCGGTCGGTGCCGTGTAAAAAATCGACACCTTGTGGCGTTCAATCATTTGCCAGAAGCGCCCAGCATTCGGGTATGTCGGTATGCCTTCAAAAATGACTTGCGTCGCGCCAGCAGCCAATGGGCCGTAGGCAACATAGGTGTGACCGGTGATCCAGCCGATATCAGCCGTACACCAAAACACGTCCGACGATTGCAAATCGAACGTCCAGTCCATCGTCAATTTGGCCCATAGCAAGTAGCCGCCCGTGCTGTGCTGTACGCCCTTGGGTTTACCGGTTGAGCCTGAGGTGTACAACACGAACAGGGGATGCTCAGCGCCGACAAATTCAGGCTCGCAAACAGGCGCGGCTTTGGCCGTGACTTCATGCATCAGACTGTCGCGCCCGGCCACCATATTGCAGGCGGTCGCCGTACGCTGGTACACGATGACGTTCTTGATCGACTCGCAGCCGCCCAGCGCCAGGCCTTCATCGACGATGGCTTTGAGTGGCAGCTCTTTGCCGCCGCGCAACTGGTAGTTGGCGGTAATCACTGCCACAGCACCCGCATCCATGATGCGTTCTTGCAAGCTTTTGGCTGAAAAGCCGCCAAACACCACCGAGTGTGTTGCGCCAATACGGGCGCAGGCCTGCATGGCCACCACGCCCTCCACAGTCATGGGCATGTAGATGACGACGCGGTCACCCTTTTGAATGCCCATGGCTTTCAGTGCACTGGCAAACTGGCTGACTTTGGCATGCAACTCTTTGTAGGTGACGTTGACAACCGTACCGTCATCGCCTTCGAAAATAATCGCTTTTTTGTTCTCGGTAGGTGTGCCCAAATGCCTGTCCAGGCAGTTGTATGACGCGTTGAGCTGGCCGTCTGCAAACCAGGTATAGAACGGTACGTTGGACTCGTTGAGCACTTCCGTGAAAGGTTTTTTCCAGCTCAGGTTTTCACGTGCCAAACGCGCCCAGAAGCCTTCAAAGTCTTTGTCTGCCTCGGCGCACAGGGCGTTGTAAGCCTCCATACCCGAGATGCGTGCCGCTTTGGCAAATGCAGTGCTGGGCGCAAATACGCGGTCTTCAACCAGCATGGACTCTATGTTTGAGTTGCTTGTGCTCATTTTTGTCTCCTAGGTGTCATCGAATGTAGGTACTGTCCTGTGTCCCTCTTACAAGCCACTGACTGGCATGAATCTTACAGAAAAGTCAACCCGTTAAACTTCTCCACTATGCAAGAACCTGCCCCACAAAAAAAACCTCCCCTGAGCCCATTGGCCAACTTTATTTTTGCCAGCCGCTGGCTACAGTTGCCACTTTACATTGGCCTGATTGCCGCGCAGGCGGTATATGTGATGCATTTCATGGTGGAGCTCAAACACCTGATTGGCGCAGCATTTGGCAACCAGCCCGACTTGCAGGCGCTGGTATCCAGCATCGGCTACAAAGCTACCGCCCCGATCACCACACTGAACGAAACCGTGATCATGCTGGTGGTACTGGCGCTGATTGATGTGGTGATGATTTCTAACCTCTTGATCATGGTGATCGTCGGTGGTTACGCCACTTTTGTGAGCCGTATGGATCTCGATGGTCATCCCGATCAGCCAGAGTGGCTAAGCCACGTGAACGCCAGCGTATTGAAGGTCAAGCTGGCTACCGCCATCATCGGTATCAGCTCGATTCATTTGCTCAAGACGTTTATCAACGCTGACAACTACACCGACCGGGTATTGATTGCGCAAACTGTGATTCACATCGCGTTTTTGCTATCGGCCATGGCGATTGCATATACCGACAAGCTTATGTCGAACATTGCCTCGCAAAAGCATTAGTTTCTACGGATGGGTCATCTTTGCCGGGATGACCCACGCATCGAACTGCTCCCCCGTCACATAGCCTGAAGCGATACCCGCAGCGCGCAAACTTCTGCCTTCTTTATGCGCTTTTTTGGCGATGAAAGCGGCTTTGTCGTAGCCGATGTGCGGGTTCAGCGCCGTCACCAGCATCAGCGATGCGCCCACCAGCTCTGCGATGCGTTCGCGGTTTGGCTCTATGCCCACGGCGCAGTGGTCGTTAAAGCTTGTCATTCCATCGGTCAGCAGCCGCACACTTTGCAAAAAGTTATGCGCAATCATGGGTCTGAACACATTGAGTTCAAAGTTGCCCGACGCACCACCAAAGTTAATCGCTACGTCGTTGCCAAACACCTGAGCACAAAGCATGGTCATGGCTTCGCTTTGCGTCGGATTGACCTTGCCCGGCATGATGGACGAGCCGGGTTCGTTCTCAGGAATGCTCAATTCACCGATGCCGCTGCGAGGCCCACTGGCCAGCCAGCGAATGTCGTTGGCGATTTTCATCAAGCTGGAGGCCAAGGTTTTAAGCGCGCCGTGGGCATGTACCAAAGCGTCGCACGACGCAAGTGCCTCAAACTTGTTCGGCGCGGTGATGAAAGGCAGCGCCGTTAGGTCAGCCAATTCGGCTGCCACCGCCACGGCATAGCCCTTGGGTGCATTAAGACCGGTGCCGACAGCTGTACCGCCAAGCGCCAGTTCATACAAGTGGGGCAATGCGGCGTGAATGTGCTGTTGGCCATGCTCCAGTTGAGCGACATAGCCTGAAAACTCTTGCCCCAGGGTGAGCGGTGTGGCGTCTTGTAAATGGGTGCGACCAATTTTGACGATGCTGTCAAAGTCTTGCGCTTTCTGGTGAAGCGTGCCGCGCAGCTTTTCAACGGCGGGCAATAGCTTTTCAGTGATGCCGACGACTGCCGAAATATGCATGGCCGTGGGAAACACATCGTTCGACGATTGGCTGCGGTTCACGTCATCATTTGGGTGCACCAAGCGAAGCTCCCCGCGCTGCCCACCCATCAGCTCGCTCGCGCGATTGGCCAGAACCTCATTGACATTCATATTCGTTTGCGTGCCCGAGCCGGTCTGCCACACCACCAGCGGGAACTGGTCGGCATGCTGACCCGCAATCACCTCATCAGCCGCCGACACAATGGCGTTTGTGATGGCTTCACTCTGCAAACCCAGCGCATGGTTGACGATGCTCGAAGAGCGCTTGATCTGCGTCAGCGCACGAATGATCTCGCGCGGCATCAGCTCACCTGAAATATCAAAGTTTTGCAACGAGCGCTGAGTTTGCGCGCCCCACAATTTTTCAAAAGAAACGGATATCGGCCCAAAGGTGTCGTGTTCAAGGCGGGTATGGATCATGGTGCTTACCTGTCAAAATAGCGGGTTATATCGACCGAAAACACTCCTTATCCCACGAATCACAACCCATGACAACCACCACCACAACAATCCGTCAAGCCGACCTGATCGAATCAGTTGCCGCCGCCCTGCAATACATCAGCTATTACCACCCGGCCGACTACATTGCCCATCTGGCACGCGCCTACGAGGCCGAGCAAAGCCCGGCCGCGAAAGACGCCATCGCGCAAATTTTGACCAACAGCAAAATGAGCGCTACCGGCCAGCGCCCGATTTGCCAGGACACCGGCATCGTCAATGTGTTTTTAAAAATCGGCATGGACGTGCGCTGGGAAGGCTTTACCGGCTCAGTCGACGACGCGGTGAACGAAGGCGTGCGGCGCGGCTACAACCACCCCGACAACACCCTGCGTGCCTCAGTCGTGGCTGACCCGCAATTTGACCGCAAGAACACCAAAGACAACACACCCGCCGTGATCTTTACCGAGCTGGTAGCAGGCAATACGTTTGAAGTAACCGTGGCAGCCAAAGGCGGCGGCAGCGAGAACAAAAGCAAGCTGGCCATGTTGAATCCCGGCGACTCCATCGTTGACTGGGTGCTGAAAACCGTGCCCACCATGGGCGCAGGTTGGTGCCCGCCGGGGATGCTGGGCATAGGCATTGGCGGAACGGCTGAAAAAGCCATGCTGCTGGCCAAGGAAAGCCTGATGGAAGACCTGGATATGTACGAGCTGCAAGCCAAGGCTAAATCGGGCGCAGCATTGACCAAGGTCGAAGCCTTGCGCATCGAGCTGTATGAAAAAGTTAACGCGCTGGGTATAGGCGCGCAAGGCCTGGGCGGCTTGACGACCGTGCTCGACGTCAAAATCAATATGTACCCCACCCACGCAGCAGGCAAACCGGTGGCGATGATCCCCAACTGCGCCGCCACCCGCCACGCGCATTTTGTGATGGATGGCAGCGGCCCGGTGTACCTGACACCACCGCCGCTTGATACCTGGCCAGATGTGAACTGGGCACCTGACTACGTGAAAAGCAAAGCCGTCAACCTGAGCACACTGACCAAAGCAGAAGTGGCGAGCTGGAAACCCGGCGACACGCTGCTGCTCAGCGGCAAAATGCTGACTGGCCGGGATGCGGCGCACAAGCGCATTCAAACCATGCTGGCGGCGGGTGAGGCATTGCCAGTGGACTTCACCAACCGTGTGATTTACTACGTCGGCCCTGTCGACCCAGTCAAAGGTGAAGCCGTTGGCCCGGCAGGTCCGACCACCGCCACGCGAATGGATGGTTTTACTGAAATGATGCTGGCGCAGACTGGCCTGATCAGCATGATCGGTAAAGCCGAGCGCGGCCCGGAAGGCATTGGAGCCATCAAAAAACACAAAAGCGCCTACCTGATGGCAGTTGGCGGTGCCGCGTACCTGGTGTCAAAAGCCATCAAACACGCCAAAGTCGTCGGTTTTGCTGATTTGGGTATGGAGGCGATTTACGAGTTTGACGTGGTGGACATGCCGGTCACGGTTGCCGTTGATTCAGGCGGTACCAGCGCGCACATTACGGGCCCGGCAGAGTGGCAAAAGCGGATTGCTACCGGGGAATTCAAAGGGATTGCGGTGGCCACGGCTTGAATCAGGCAGCAGACCGGCATTTGACTCAAGCCATCGGCATTTTCGACTCCGGCATAGGCGGCCTGAGCGTTTTAAAAGCGCTGCGCACAGAGCTGCCGAATGAGCACTTCGTCTACATCGCCGACAGCGGCCACGCGCCGTATGGCGAGCGTGACGATGCGCATGTGATTGCCCGGTCGCTGGCGATTGCGGCATATCTGGTGGCGCAAAACGTCAAAGCACTGGTCGTGGCCTGCAACACGGCCACCGCAGCCGCGATTGACGTACTGCGGGCCACCTACCCCAGCCTGCCCATCATCGGCGTAGAGCCCGCTTTAAAACCCGCTGTGGCAATCAGCCAAACCAAGCACATCGCCGTGATGGCTACCCGCAGCACGCTGGCCAGCGCCCGCTTTGCGGCTCTGCTGGCCGCGCATGATGGTCAGGCACGTTTTACTTTGCTGCCCTGCGACGGCTTGGCTGAGGCCATCGAGCAATCCGTTCAAGTTTCAAACGCTATTGAATTGATAGCTGCTTGCGCCCGAATAATAAGCGCTCCAAGCGTTTTTACCACTAAAAATGAGCCGAAAAACAACATCGACACCATCGTTTTGGGTTGCACCCACTACCCTTTCGCGGCGCAGCACATAGCAGCGCAGGCAGGGGCGCATGTGCAACTTCTAGACACCGGCGATGCCGTCGCAAGGCAAACCCGACAACGACTGAGTCATGCTGCGTCAGAGCAGCTGAGCACCCAACCCATTAAATTCATCAGCACAGGCAATCCAGCAACCTTGCGCGTAGCCGCACGCGCCTGGCTGGGTCTGGATTCAGAGATCAAAACGCTATTGATTTCATAGCTGATTGCGCCCGCATTCATTGGCCTAAAGGCCTTAACGATAGTATAAAACGGGCTAAAAACCGGCTTTTTAAGCACCTCTGCTCAACTCACTTCAAAAAATGCGTCCGGTAATGCTCCAGCTCGTCAATCGACTCATGGACATCGGCCAGCGCAGTATGTTTTTGCTGCTTTTTGAAGGCGTTGTACACCTCGGGCCGCCAGCGTTTGGCCAGTTCTTTGAAAGTGCTGACGTCGATGTTGCGGTAGTGCAGGTAGGCCTCCAGCTTGGGCATGTACTTGACCAGAAATCGCCTGTCCTGGCTGATGGTGTTGCCGCACAGGGGGGACACGCCTTTGGGCACGTATTGACCGATGAAGGCCAGTATTTGCGCTTCGGCGTCCGCATCTGTGATGGTCGAGGCTTTGACCTTGTCAATCAGCCCGCTTTTGCCGTGTGTGCCTTTGTTCCACTTGTCCATCTGGTCTAAAACTTCGTCAGACTGATGGATGGCCATCACCGGGCCTTCGATGCGGGGGGTGAGCTGGGGGCCAGTGACGATGATGGCGATCTCGATCAAGCGTTCTTTTTCAGGGTCCAACCCGGTCATTTCGCAGTCTAGCCAGACCAGGTTTTGGTCGGATTTTTTTAGAGTAGTTTCTGTATCTGTCATCTTGTGATTCTCGCTGATCGCCTAAACTGCCCCTCATGCAAAATTTATCGTTGATTTTTACGCTGGTATTTGCCGCGGCGCTGGTTCTGGGTTTGCTGGTTCGGTTTTATTTGGCAACTCGGCAAATCCGCCATGTGGCGCAAAACCGCAGCGCTGTGCCTGTGGCCTTTGCTGCCACCATCTCGCTTGAATCGCACCAAAAAGCAGCCGACTACACCATCACCAAGGCGCGTTTTGGATTGTTAGAGATGGCCTTTGGTGCGGCTCTGTTGCTGTGCTGGACGCTGCTGGGCGGGATTGATGCACTGAACCAGGCCATCAACAGCACCGGCTTGGCCAGCTACGGCAGCCTGGTGCCGCAACTCGCGCTACTTACTGCCTTCGCCGTCATCAGCGGCGTGCTGGACTTGCCTTTCACCCTGTACAGCACCTTCAAAATTGAAGAGCGCTTTAGTTTTAACAAAATGACATTCAAACTGTGGCTGACTGACATGGTCAAAGGCATATTGATAGGCGCGGTGATTGGCCTGCCGATCGTGGCACTCATTTTGTGGCTGATGAGCAGCGCAGGCAGCCTGTGGTGGCTCTGGGCCTGGTGTGCCTGGATGGGCTTTAATTTGCTGGTGCTGGTGTTGTACCCCACCGTGATTGCACCGATGTTTAACAAGTTCAAACCATTGGATGACGAGGCACTGAAGGCCCGAGTCACAGCCCTGATGCAGCGCTGCGGTTTTGCGGCCAAGGGCTTGTTTGTGATGGACGGCAGCAAGCGCTCAGCCCATGCGAATGCTTACTTCACCGGTTTTGGGGCAGCCAAACGGGTGGTGTTTTATGACACGCTGCTCAAGCAGCTCAGCCCGGCCGAAGTCGATGCCGTGCTGGCGCATGAGCTGGGCCACTTCAAACACAAGCACATCATCAAACGCATCATCGGCATGTTTGCGATGAGCCTGGTTGGTTTTGCCTTGCTGGGATGGTTGTCGTCGCAAGTCTGGTTTTACACCGGCTTGGGCATTCGCCCGAATTTGAACGGTGGCAACGACGCGTTGGCGCTGCTGCTCTTCATGCTGGTGGTGCCGCTGTTCAGCTTTTTTATATCGCCGATTTTTGCGCAGTTTTCGCGCAAGCATGAATTTCAAGCCGATGCGTATGCCGTGGCGCAGACCGATGGCAAGGATTTGCAAAGTGCACTGCTCAAGCTGTACCAGGACAACGCCAGCACGCTGACACCGGACCCGTTATTTGTTAAGTTTTATTACTCGCACCCGCCTGCGTCTGAACGCCTGTCCCGGATGAACCCAGTTGGAGGGGCAGCATGACCAACCCGATTCATCAAAACCGCAAAGCCCTCAGCGCAACTGAAATCGTGACGCAACTCAGCAAATTGAATGGCGAGCAGGCACTCGGCTGGCGGCTGATTGACGGTGCGCTGGAGAAAACCTACACCTTTAAAAACTATCACGAGACGATAGGCTTTGTGAACGCTTTGGCCTTTATTGCCAATGCGGAAGACCACCACCCGGACCTGGCAGTGAGCTACAGCAAATGCACCGTGCGCTTTAACACGCATGACGTGAATGGTATTTCAGTCAGTGACTTTTTCTGCGCGTCTAAAGCTGACGCCTTGCTTGCTTGAGCAAACACCAACGCCCCGCTAGCGTTCCCGCAGCGGGCACGCAGCACGGATTGGTGGTGGCTGGCTTTGGCCGTCATGTGCTGGTTGAAACGCCAGAGGGCAAACGTATCATTTGCCACCCTCGGGGTAAAAAAGGCCAAGCCTTGGTCGGCGACAAGGTGCGCTGGCTGCCGAGCGAAGACGAAGGTACGATTGAAAAAATTGACGAACGCAGCAATGTTTTTTATCGCCAGGACGAACTGCGTACCAAGTCGTTTGCAGCGAATCTTGATCAAATTCTGATCTTGATCGCAGCCGAGCCGGAGTTTTCAGAAAGCCAGCTCACCCGCGCGCTGATTGCCGCTGAAGCAGCAGGCATCACACCCATCATTGCGCTGAACAAAAGCGATTTGACCGAACCGTTCGGCAGAGCCTGGACGAAGCTGGCACCCTACCGCGCGATGGGCTACCAGATGCTGCCGCTGGCCATCAAACCCAAGCTCAACGACTCGGTGAATGCAGCGCAAACCGATGAACTGATGGCTTTGCTCAAGGGCAAAAAAACGCTGGTACTTGGTCCATCAGGTTCGGGCAAAAGCAGCTTGACCAACCTGCTCATCCCTGCGGCCAAAGTGTTGACAGCAGAGATCTCACAAGCGCTCAATTCAGGCAAACACACCACCACCAGCACCACGCTGTATTGGGTTGATGCAGACCGCACGACGGCACTGATCGACTCGCCGGGTTTTCAAGAGTTTGGCCTGCACCACATCGAGCCGATGCAGCTGGCGCAGCTGATGCCAGACTTCAAAGCGCATGCTCAGAGCTGCAAGTTTTACAACTGCACGCACTTGCATGAGCCCGGATGCGGCGTGATTTCAGAGGTCAAATCAGGCGTTGGGCCAATCAATATAGGCGCAAACCGCTATCGTTTATATAGCGAGCTGTTTGCCGAACTGTCGCAAACGCGATATTAACCCCGCTCTTTTAGCCCAGCAGCCTGGCCAGCGTCAAAAGCGCCAGCAGCACCATCCACAGCACCACAGACCGCCACACCAACCCAACGATGCTGCGCAAATGTGCGACTTCTGGTTCACGGCCAGGGGTGGCCTGCGTCGCACTGTCCAGCGTGCTGGCGCTGGCCGCCAAAAATCCTGCCGAGGCATTGGGGTCAAACGTGGTTTGCAACGCCTGTCCGCCCAGCCGCACGTTCACTGCGCCCGAGGTTGCCGCTAAAACAATGCCGTCGTTGCGGGTTTCAAGCGCGACCGACGCATCACTTGAAAAGCGTTGCGCATGGTTGCGCCAGGCATCAATCGCATCTTCAAAACTGCCCACTACCGCAAAGCCGAGCGACGTGACGCGAGCCGGCACATAGTCGATGACGCCCCAGGCTGTGCTGGCAGCGGCTTGCAGGGCCGGGCTGGCGCCTTCGCCTGCCACCGCGCCTGATTTGCTTTTGTAGCGCCAGTAGCGGGCAACAAACTCGCTCATGCGGTACAAAACAGCCCCTAAAGGCCCAAGGCCTAACGCAGCCAGGACTGAAAACCAGCCCAGCACGCCAAACACATGGCGATGTGCGGCAAGTACTGAGTACTCAATCACATGGCGCACAATTTCACTGCGCGGCAACTCGCTGGCATCGACCTGCTGCCACTGCGCCAGCAGCTCTCTGGCAGTGTCTTCGTCACCATCATCAAGCGCATCGCGTATATCGGTGAAGTAATGACTGAACTGCCTAAACCCGAGCGTGACATACAAGATGCCCACGCTCCAGGCAAACGCCAGAAGCGGGTTAACGGCCCACAACGCCCAATGAATCAACAGGGTGGCCAGGCTAGGCACTGCCACAGCAACCGACCATGCGAGCCAGCCATGATGCGGCTGACCAGCATCCAGGTTGTGGCTAGCCCAGCGCGCCCACAACCTGAAACCGGCATGGATCCAGTTGCCGCGCGCCAGTGGGCGGGCTTGTTCAATCAACAGGGCAAAGAGTACGGCAAAAAAACTCATGCCAAATGATAACTGTCAGGCCGACAAAAAACGATACAAATTGCGCAACATGCCCGCCGTTGCACCCCAAATAAAGCGTTCTGGCGATTGCCCGTTATCTTGCAGCACCGAGCTGTCTAAATACGGCATCGACAGCCACTCCCGCAGCACGCCGTCAAACTCCACCGCATGGCGGCGGTGGTTGGCGGGGTTCATCAGGTAGGCCAATGGCACTTCAAACACATCTGCAACCTCGCCGGGGTTGGGCGCAAGTACAAATCCGGGTGTGACCAGCGCCACCACAGGTGTGATGATGTAGGCAGTGCCGGTCACGTAAATTGGCAACGACCCCAGCACTTCGGCATGGCTGCGCGGCAGGCCGATTTCTTCATGAGCCTCACGCAAGGCCGTGTCGGCGGCATCAACATCGGTTGCGTCGGTGCGACCACCGGGCAAGGCAACCTGCCCTGAATGGGTCGACAAGTTAGTAGTGCGTTGGGTCAGCAGCATCATGAGTTCATCCCGCATCACCAGCGGTATCAACACAGCAGCAGCAGCCGGTTCGCGGTTTTCAAACTTTTTTTCGACACTGTGCTCGGGTGTCCAGATCGGCGGACTTGCAAAGCGCGCCCTCAATGCAGCTGGCGTGAGGCGATCTGGCGCTACGCCTTCGAGGTGGTCGTCGATACCCAACACAGGAATGCTGCGCGGATCAAATTTAGGCAAAGGTTTGCTGAATTGCATGGTGGTTTTGCATAAAAAAAGCCACTCAACAGAGTGGCCTCTTTAAAACGCAAGGTGCACTCAATCGTGAAGTTAAGCTGCCTTGGCGCCCAATTTTTCTTTGATACGTGCCGACTTGCCGCTGCGGCTGCGCAGGTAGTACAGCTTGGCGCGGCGCACATCACCGCGGCGCTTGACTTCAATCTTGGCGATCAGCGGGCTGTAGACCTGAAAGGTACGCTCGACGCCTTCGCCGTTGGAGATTTTACGAACGATGAAGCTTGAATTGAGGCCGCGATTGCGCTTGGCAATCACCACACCTTCAAAAGCCTGCATACGTTTGCGGGTGCCCTCAACCACATTGACGCTGACAATCACGGTATCGCCAGGTGCGTAAACAGGGAGGGTTTTGTTCAGGCGAGCAATTTCTTCTTGCTCAAGGATTTGAATCAGATTCATGACAGTTCCAAAATACTTTTTCGTTCATTCGCGAGCTACGCTAAAGACTATGAATCCAGGAACATTCAAGATGTCGCACATGGTCACAGTGGCCGCCAGAGGATCGAAAAGCCTTTGATTATAGCAATTTATGGCTTTGGAGTGGAATTTGGAGCGACTGAGGCCAAAAAAGCCTCGTCTTTAGCCGTCAATTGACCACTAACACGCGCTTTTTGCACCAGCTCAGGCCGCTTTTGCTGCGTCAAACCCAGCCGTTGCTCACGCCGCCAGCGCTCGATATGGGCGTGATTGCCCGACATCAACGCACTGGGCACGGTTTGCCCTTGCCAGTCCTCAGGCCGTGTGTAATGCGGGCAATCCAGCAAGCCATCGAGCGCCGGGTTAAAACTGTCCATCTGGTGGCTGCCCTCGTCGTTCAGCACGCCGGGTTGCAGACGGGCCACCGCATCAAGCAGCGCCATGGCGGCAATTTCGCCCCCCGACAGCACAAAGTCGCCCAAGCTGATTTGGTGGGTGATGTAGGCATCAATATAACGCTGGTCTATGCCTTCGTAGCGACCGCAAATCAACACCGCGCCCTGGCTGTCGGACCAGTTTTCAACAGCGGCATGGGTCAATACCTCTCCGACCGGTGAAAAAAGTACGACGGGGTCGCCGTTAGAGGCTCGTTCCGCGCGTATCGCAGCCAAACACAGTGCCAGCGGCTCAGCCAGCATGACCATGCCCGGCCCACCGCCGAATGGCCTGTCATCGACTCGTTTGTAGTTGCCATCAGCAAAGTCGCGTGGGTTCCAAAGTTTGACGTTGACCAAACCCGATTCGTAGGCACGCCGGGTCACACCGCAGATTAAAAACGGTGCGAAGAGTTCTGGGAAAAGAGTGACGACATCAAAACGCATAAATGACATTTTTGCATGCCAAGGATCGGCAGCTCAATAATCAGGCTGCCAGTCAACCGTGATCAGCTTGCCCGCGATATCGACCGAATCGACATAGGCTGACACGAACGGAATCATGCGCTCGTCAGTTTTGCTGCTGCCGTCTTCCTGGGCCGCCTGGTATTCAACGCAGAGCACCGAATTGGGGCCGGTCGCCATCAAATCACGCACGCAGCCCAAAGCGATACCTTCACGGTTGACAACATTCAAGCCGATCAGGTCAACCCAGTAGTACTCGTCTTTGGAAGCTTTAGGAAAGGCGCTGCGCGGCAAAAATATGCGGCAGCCACGCAAGGCTTCTGCGTCGTTGCGGTCATCAAGACCGTCAATTTTGGCGACAACCGAATCAGAATGGGTTTTTGCCTCGTCAACCGCGATGCTGACGGTGCCGGTAAATGCGTTAAAGCCCGGCCTGAACTTGGCGTCAGGTGCCTGCAAAAACCAGGATTTGGCTGAGAACAAAGCCTCAGGATCGGTGCTGTGGGGCAGGATTTTGAGCCATCCCTTAACGCCCCACGCATCCAAAATGCGCCCAACTTCAACAGCATCATCAGGCAAGCCCGACGACTTGAAACTGAGCGTCATTTAAAGTTAAGCGGCCTTGGCGGCAGCTGTTGCGCCTTGCTTGATCAGGCGCTCAACGGTTGGGGATGCTTGTGCGCCCACGCCAACCCAGTGGGTCAGGCGGTCTTGCATGATGCGCAAGCCTTCTTCGCCGCCCTTGGCAATCGGGTTGTAAAACCCGATGCGCTCGATAAAGCGACCATCGCGGCGAACGCGTTTGTCCGCCACAACGATGTTAAAAAATGGACGGTGCTTAGAACCGCCGCGTGCAAGCCGGATGACGACCATGATGTATTCCCAAGGGTGGAGGGCATACCTACAAAAAGTGATGCATGCCCAAAAAGTTCTTGCAGCGGTTGAGACACTCGACATGACCACCCGGCCAGCGAACTGCTGCAAAGCCCACGATTATAGCCCGTCAGTCGTTATCATGGCGTTTTTAACCGCATATTGACATCATGCCCATCATCAGACCCAGCACGGACGCCGACATTCCCGCCATCACAGCCATCTACGCCCACCACGTTTTAAACAGCACCGGCACGTTTGAAACCGAAGCGCCAAGTGTGCAAGACATGGCAAATCGCCGCGCCGATGTGCTTGGAAAAGGGCTGCCGTATCTGGTCGCGGCAGATGCTGGCGAAGTTGTTGGTTTTGCCTACGGCAACTGGTTCAAGCCCCGGCCAGCCTACCGCTACTCGGTTGAAGACTCTATTTACCTTGCCCCCAACCAGCACAGCAAAGGCTTAGGCCGCGCCATGCTGACCGAGCTGATGGCGCGCTGCGAGGCGGTAGGTATCCGCAAAATGATGGCGATTGTGGGCGATTCAGCCAACGCATCATCTGTCGGCGTGCATTTGGCGCTAGGTTTCGAACAGGTCGGCAAAATTGATGCGTGCGGCTGGAAGTTTGGCGCCTGGCGCGACATCGTCATCATGCAAAAAACACTGGGATTAGGCGACACGCAAGCGCCAACTGACATGCCGCCGCGATAATTCCCAGATGGCAATCAAAAACAAAACATTGGCGACTTGGCTGGCATTCTTACTTGGCCAAGCAGGCCTGCACCGCATCTACCTATTTGGTGTGAAAGACCTGTGGGCTTGGGCGCACCCATTGGCCGCAGCCATCGGCTGGTACGGCGTGTACCGCGTTCGCACACTGGGGCAAGACGACCAATTGGCCTGGTTGCTCGTCCCCGTGCTGGGTTTTACGTTAGCCGCAACCGCCATCACGGCGATTTATTACGGCTTGTCATCACAAGAAAAGTGGAACGGCACGCACAACCCCCAGCAGCTTGATGCAGCCGCCGGGCAAACCAACTGGCTGGTGATAGGTGCGGTGGTTTTCTCCGTACTAATGGGCGCCACCGCTTTGATGTCCAGCATCGCCTTCAGCTTTCAGCGCTACTTTGAATACCAGATTGAAGAAGCGAAAAAGATTTCGCAGTAGCGCCTCAGAAAGCCGGCTTAAAAGCTAGCCTGTAAACCCACCTTCAAACTGCGCCCAGGCAAAGGCGGCGCATTGGGGAACGCGGTTGTCGTCAGCACCGACGTGGCACTGTAGGCAAGCCTGTTGGTGATGTTGTCCAGCCGCGCGTACAACAATGTGTTCACAGCCCCGGCTTTAACGCGATAGGTTGCGCCTGCATTGAAGCGGGTGTTGGCAGCGGCTGCCCGGTCACCCGCAGGTATAGACCTTTGTGCGGCTGAATGGTCAAACCCGAAATTGGCACCAAACGGCCCGCTGGCGTATTTCAGGGTCGCACCCAGGCGCATTTGTGGAATGCGCGACAACGGCAGGCCGGTATTCAGGTTGGTGGCTTTGACCACATCGGCGCGCAGGCCCAGGTCAACGGGCGATGCACCTGCTATCAAGCGGATGCTGCCGCTTGCCTCAAACCCGGTAAATCTGGCCCGTGTTTGCAGATAGCGAAACTCATTGAGCGGGCTGAAAGTTGCCCCCGTGGCCTGTGAAAAGCCCGTGTTGCTCGGGTCATCCACCGGGTTGGTCTCACCATCAGACTGGTTGCGCGTCACCCCTCCTGACTGCACCAGACCGATGTAGTTTTTAAAGCTGCTTGAGTAGGCGTTCAAAGCGAATGAGTCAAACGCTGACTTCCAGGCTACGCCAATGTCGAACTGCGTGGCTTGTTCCTTGGCCAGCGCGCTGCTGCCCACCTCATAGGCGCGGGTCGCAATGTGCGGGCCATTGGCAAACAGCTCGTAGTCTTTGGGGGCGCGCTCGGTGTAGGCTACGTTGCCTGTCAGTTGCCACTGCGGCGTTAAATTCCACAAGCTGCCGACCGCGTAGCTGGTGGGTTTGAAGTCACGCTGAGTCCGTACAAACTTGGCCAGTGCAGAATTGCCAAGAGACTCAACCTTGACAGACTCCAGCCGCCCGCCAAACGTCAACTTGCCCCAGGATGTTTTGTATTCCTCGTAAGCAAACAAGGCGTTTTGCTGTGTGCGGCTGTAGGGCGCAAAAGCTTCGTCACCATCGGCTGAAAACCGGCTGTCTTCCATCTGCACACCCACCACCCCGTCAAAGTTGCCAAACTGGGCATGTCGGGCTTCAAACCGCAAATCACTGCCCCGGTTTTTAAACACAGTGCCCACCACGGTGTTGGTGAACTCGGTGTGGGTGTAATCGGTCTTGCTGTATTGGCCTTTAACGCTTTGAATCAGAGGCCCCAAGTTTTTGATTTCGCCTTCCAGGGCGAAACGGTCAGACTTCATGCCGATGTTGACATTCGGTTCAGCCACCGTGCCGTAGTTGCTACGGTAACCACTGACCGAAGCGCCCACATAGCCTTGATCAAAAAATATCGAACCGCCCAACGCTGTGCTGCTGACCTTGCTGGCCGAATTGCAAATACCTTTTGCTGTGAATGCGCCTGCTGTCCGATTGCAAAAGATATTGATCGGCACATCGACATCTTTGGTATCCCGGGTCATGGCATCAACGTGAACGGCGTAACGGTTGTTGCCCGCTTCAAGCAGCACACCTGCGCTTTTTTCTTTGTTGCCTGTGGCTAAACCCAAGTCTGCTTTGCCACTGATACCGCCTTTGGCATCAAACAAGGCCTCTCTTGGAATCCGGTTGTCAATCACATTGACCACACCACCGATGGCGTTGCCGCCGTATTGCAGAGCACCCGGCCCCCGCAACACTTCAATACGTTCAATGCTGATGGGGTCCGCCGTGACGGAATGGTCATAGCTGAGCGCCGACGCATCCAGCAGGCCGCCACCGTTGTTCAAAATGCGAACGCGGTCACCGTCTTGCCCACGAATGATCGGGCGGCTGGAGTTCGGCCCAAAGTAGGTGCTGCTAACGCCGGGCGTGCCGTCAAGCGTCTCACCCAGCGTGGTTTTGGAGCGCAGCAGCAGCCCGTCGCCCGAATACTGGGCGCTGGGCGCTGGGCGCTATTAAATCTGATGCACCCAGCGGGTTGCCGGTGATGGTGACTTCTTTGAGCTGTGGCGTTTGGGCGGTGGCGGCTTGTGCGTAAAGCGCGCTGACTGACAGCACGGCCAGTCGGACGGCGCTGCTTGAAAATAATGTTGACATGGTTTGACCTGAAAGAATCTGAAAAAGACAGGGTCGCCCGCGAGCCACCAGAGCCAGCGAGTAACGACAAAGGGGGAAAGATTCAGACGGTCAAAGGTGGGCCGCGCGCGTCAAACAGCGCTGCCCAACGGGCGAGTGCTTCGCCCTGAAAAATTGCCACCGAAAAAGATGGCGGCACAACTGGCAAGGCCGACAGCATCACCGCTACAAGCGCGCCATCATGGCTGGCCTGGTCGTAAAGGCGGCAATCAGAAGCCTCTTCATGCAAGGCAAAAAGTGCGCTTAAAAAATGATTCGATGAATCACCTGCCTCATCATGCGCATCAGCGTGGTGATGATCATGATCATGATCATGATCATGATCGTGTGAATGCAGCATGGCGCCCGACTGGCCATGCGTCAGGCTATGAACCACACCCAATGTTTGCGTCATCACCAGCACAGCCGCCAGCAGCAAGGCAAGCAAAGTGGTGAGGCGCTGAGACACAAACATAAGGGATCGGGCTAGATGCGTTTACTTGACGGCGGTCGCGTCTGTCATGCGGTAGTAAAGGCCATAAGAGTCGTCATTCAGCACCAAAAACTTGCCCTCCACCACGACCGGCTCCATACCGTATTTGACGGGTGTTTTGG
This sequence comes from Polaromonas sp., assembly GCA_031414215.1. Lineage (GTDB taxonomy): Bacteria > Pseudomonadota > Gammaproteobacteria > Burkholderiales > Burkholderiaceae_C > Polaromonas. Next base: position 45,079 of record JANNVB010000054.1, read on the forward strand.
TCCGCACTTCAACCATGCTTTCAGGCCCACCTGCCGTGCAAAACGAGCAGGTCAGCGGCACCGACGACAACAAAAAATGGCGCTGGCTGGTGCCTGGCTCCAGCGGCATCATGAAGCCCTGAATACGCTGGGTTTTCTGGTTCAACGCTGTCTGGCTGGCCGTAAATACCGGCAGGATGCGGTTTTTTTCGGTTTTGGTTTTCACGTCGGTCAGCACGGACCACGGAATCACATCCTGGCGCGCTTGCAACGGTGCAAACGGGCTGCCCGCGCCATGCACACCCGCGCCCGAACCTGCCGGCGGCGTAGCGGCCGATGGTGAGCCTGCTGGCGGCGTGCCTACGGGCGACGACAAAACTTGCGCCACAGCAGCCCCGCCCAGGCAAAGTGCCAAGCCCGCCGTAGCCGCCCATGTTTTAAAACGATGTGTCATGTCTTGCTCCTGAAATCAAACTATCCACAGATTTTGCGCCGATTAGCCTTTTGATGCCTGGCGGCCTCAATGCGCGTGCTTCATGCCGCAGTATTTGCCAACCGCCAAGCCTTTGCAGGCGGCTTGCAGTTCTTTTTCACACACGTCAGCTTTTTTGCCTGATTCCAGGCATTTGGCAGCGCCTTCATGGGCGGCGGCCATGGCGCGGTGGCGGGTGATGTCTTCCTTTGTTTCTTTGGCAGAATGCGGCGCAGCGGTGGCTGAAAAAGCAGCAAGAACAGCAACGATAAGAAGATATTTTTTCATACGGTTTTCCTTTGGTTTTGAATAGATTTAACGAGACTGAAGAAGTTCAAACACACTGACCCGATACGCCTCCCAGGCGGGCAGCGCGCTGGCAGCGAGCGCCACGGCAAAGGCCAGTAGCGGGACGACCATCAATTCAACCGGCCAGACAAACGCGCCAATCACAACAGATTTTTCAGCCTGCAGCGCCCAGGCAGCAACGGCCATCACACCCTGCCCCGCCAGCAGCCCCAGCACGCACGCCAGCAGCGCCAGCCACAGCGCCTCACACAGCAGCAGGCCTGCAATTTTGCGCGGCGGTGCGCCCAGCATGCGCAGCAGCGCCAAGTCAGCCCGGCGCTCGCGAACGGCGCTCCACAGGGCGATAAACACGCTTAAACCGGCTGTTAGCAGCAACACGCCGCCCAGCGCTTTCAAAACATCTGTGCCCACGCCCAGCATGCTCAGCAGCCGGGTGATCTCCAGGGCAGGCGCGGCTGCCTGCATCTCGGTCGTCGCGTTAACAAAGCGCGGAAACGTGACAGCTGCCAGCGGCGATTTGTATTGAATCAACGCCAGCGTCAGCTCGCGTTCTTCTTCCAGAATCTTCTGGTCTTCAGCGTCCAGTGCCGTATCGGTTTCATGCACTTTCCAGACCGACTCAGTGGCGGTTAATACCAGTCGGTCCAGCACCGAGCCACTGGTGGCCAGTACGCCCGACACGACGTAAAGCGCTTGACCATGTGACTCCCCACCGCCGCCCAAACCGTGAGAGCCCGCAAAGCTGTCGCCCACTTTCAACCCGGATTGCCGCGCCACCTGGCTGCCTATCACCGCCTGCATAGACTGGGCCCACAGCGCGCCACTCGCAAGCTGCGCGTTGTAATGTTTGATGTAGTCGAGCGATGTGCCGACGATGCGAAACCCTAGATAGCTGTCGCCCAGGCTGATCGGAATCAGTTTGGCGACCTGCGGGGTTTTTTCCAGTTCTTTGACAGCCGCCAGCGGAATGTTGCCTGTCGGTGCATCGATATGAAACACGCCCGACAAAATCAGCTGCATTGGGCTGCCTTTGGCACCCACGACCACATCAATACCCGCCAGGTCGCGGTCAAAAGCACGGCTGATCTGCTGGCTGACCAGCAACACGAAGGTGATAGACGCCAAACCCAGCGCCAGCAGCAGCAGGTTCAAACTGGCGGCCAGCGGCCTTGACCACAGGTAGCGCCAGGACAGAAAAAGGGTTTTCATGGGTTGATCAATGACAATCAGGCGCTATTTATTCAGGAGCTGCTTGCGCCCGTATTCATTGGGCTAGAGGTCAATTTGACACCTAAAAACGGCCTCAAAACGGCTTCCAGATGCTTTTGGACGCGCGAATCATGGGTCGCGATGACCAAGGTGGCTTTTAAACGCTCAGCAGTGGCCAGCAACAGATGTAGCGCGGCAGTGCAAGCCTCGTCGTCCAGGCTGGCGGTCGGCTCGTCCGCCAAAATCACTTGTGGCTGCAGCAGCGTCGCCCGCGCCAACGCCACCCGCTGCGCCTGCCCGCCTGAAAGTTGCGACGGCGTGCGTTCAGACAAATCGCCCACACCCAGCGCCGCCAATGCCTGGTGAATGCTGTCGTCATCGGTTTTTTGCCCCGCCGCCCACTGCGCCAATTCAAGGTTGCCCTGCACTGTCAGCGCGCTACTCAAATGCAGCTTTTGCGGCAAAAACCCAATGGCTTTCGCCCGCCAGGCGTCGCTGTGCACCTTGTCAAGCTGATTCAAGTCTTGCGCGGCGACAGTGATGTCACCACCGCTGGCCTGCAGCAAACCAGCCACGAGCGCCAGCCAGGTGGACTTGCCCGAGCCCGACGCGCCACTGAGCAACAACACTTCACCCTGCGCAACGTCCAGGTCAGCAAACGCCAAGGCCGGGCCGGTGGCGTAGCGGTAGGCAAGCTGGCGGGTGGTGATCAAGCGGCGGCTCCGGTTGCGCAATCAGCGCACACACCGCGCACGGCAAAGTCCATGCTCATTCCCTGGTAGCCCAGCGCCTTGAGCGCCTCCAGCGCCGTTTGCGCCGCCCGCTCCAAATCATTCGCATTGGCCTGCAGCGCCCCGGCCAGCGGGCTGTCGCGGTGGCAACTTTGGCATTCAAAGTGCGGAATGGCGTGAACGCCAGCGGGCATGGCCTGGTAGCGACGCGTGCGGCTGGCGTCAACCCGGCACAGCAGCAGGCCGACTTGGGTTAATCGGTCGATCAGCCGGTACAACGTGACGCGGTCCAGCTCGCCAGCAGCAACTTTGGGGTCACTGGCCAAAGCGGCTTGCAACTGCGCATGGGTGTAGCTGGTGTCCGGGTGCGCCAGCAACCAGCCCAGCACCAGGCGAGCCGCGCTGGTGCGGCGCAAGCCGTGGGCGGTCAGCAACTCGTTGATCGGGTCAATGGCTTGCTTGTCAGCGCTGGCTGGTTTGATGGGTTTTGTAGTGACTGGCAACTGAAGAGGTAATTTAATGCAATTGGGTTGCATTATATCTACTTCATTCACTTGATCTGACGCTCTGCGGTATAAACAAACCATGACAGCACAAACCAATACGCCCACCCACCTTAGAACCCACACCTACCACGGCCTGGCCCCGGGCCCGGCGCTGCTGGTACTGGGCGCTGTGCATGGCAATGAGGTGTGCGGCACGCACGCCATCATGCAACTGTTGCAGGACTTTGACAGCGGCGCGATCAGCATAGCCCGCGGTTCGGTCACCTTTGTACCCATCACCAACCCGCTGGCGCATCAGCTCAAGCGGCGTTTTGGCGACCGCAACCTGAACCGCAACATGGCGCCCAGCGCCATCCCGCAAGATTTTGAAGACCGAATTGCCAATGTGCTGACGCCGCTGCTCGATGCGCACGATGTACTGCTCGATTTGCATTCGTTCCACACCGGTGGCGCACCGTTTGTGATGATTGGCCCGCAAAACAACGCAGGTACGCTAGAGCCTTTTGCATTGGCGGCTGAAGAAATGCAGCTGGCCCTGCACACAGGCGCACCGCGCATCGTTGAAGGCTGGCTGGACACTTATGCACGCGGCGTGCAGCGCCGGGCCGCAAAGGCCGCGGACAACATCAGTGCACGCTCACTGACACTGGTCACCAACCCCAACTACGGCGTAGGCACCACGGAGTACATGCGCGCCCGGGGCGGCTATGCGGTGACGCTCGAATGCGGCCAGCACGACGACCCGGCGGGCGTTGGCGTGGCGCGGCATGCGATTTTGCAAACTCTGGCGTTGCTAGGCATCACGCCCGGCAAGCCCGCAGCCCCAACGGCTGCGCCCGAGATTTTGCGACTCATCGACGTGACCGACAAAGAGCATGCTGGCGACACCTTAACCAGAGAATGGCGCAGCTTTGACGCAGTAAAGGCAGGCGACGTGATTGGCGTGCGGCACAGCGGCGTTGAAGCGCGCGCCCAAGGCGACGGTTTTGTGGTCTTCCCCAACCCGCGCGGTGAAGTGGGCCAGGAATGGTTTTACTTTGCGCAGAAGCGGGTTTGAAACAGCTTTTTTCGACTAAAAAGGCCGTTTTGAGGTATAAAAATTGGCTTTACGCCAATAAATACGGGCGCAATCAGCTATTAAATAAATAGCATACATTCTTCATTCGCGACGCGGCTGTTGCTAACACAGTATATCCATCTGATTCAGGGGCAGCGCGTGGTGACCCTGACCCCGAATCACTCCCTTGCTAAGATAACAAACCAAATTAAATAGTCAGAAGCTTTTCCACGCCCTTTTCGCCGACTCTACCCAAGAAACCCCATGCAACCCACCCTCAAACCCAAAAATCCCAACTTCTCATCAGGTCCTTGCGCCAAGCGGCCTGGTTATGACGTGAGCAAATTGCAGCTTGACACGTTGGGTCGGTCGCACCGGTCTGCTTTGGGTAAAAAGGCGTTGGGTTTGGCTTGCTCTGAGACGGCTCGCATTCTGGGTTTGCCTGAAGGCTACCGGGTGGCTGTGGTGCCTGGCTCTGACACAGGGGCGATTGAAATGGCGATGTGGTCGCTGCTGGGGCCGCGTGGTGTGGATGTGCTGGAGTGGGAATCTTTTGGCGCAGGCTGGACGACCGATATCGTCAAGCAGCTCAAGCTGCCGAACACCAACGTGATCAACGCCGCTTATGGCGATGTGGTTGATTTTTCAAGCGTCAACTTTAGCAACGACGTAGTGTTTTGCTGGAACGGCACAACGTCGGGGGCGAAAGTACCAAACGGCGACTGGATTGCTGCTGACCGTGCAGGCTTGACGCTGTGCGACGCCACATCGGCCGTGTTTGCGATGGACATGCCATGGGATAAGCTGGACGTCATCACTTATTCATGGCAAAAAGTGTTGGGCGGCGAAGGCGCGCACGGCATGCTGATCATGAGCCCGCGCGCCATTCAAAGGCTTGAGGAATACAACCCGCCGTGGCCGATGCCCAAGGTGTTCCGCATGAAGTCGGGCGGCAAGGTGACTGAGGGATTGTTCAAAGGCGAGACCATCAACACGCCGTCGATGCTTTGTGTGGCTGACTACCTTGATGCGCTGCAGTGGGTTGAAAGCATTGGCGGCGTAAAGGGAACGATCAGCCGCAGCGAAGCGAATTTGAAAGTCATTGAAGATTTTGTCGCGGCGAATGACTGGATATCGTTTTTGGCCAAAGACAAAGCCAGCCGCTCGAACACCAGCGTTTGCCTGACGTTGACTGCTACTGAAGAGCAAGTCAAAAAGATGGTCAAGCTGCTGGATGCTGAAGGCGTTGCTTATGACATTGGTGCGTACAAAGATGCACCCGCCGGGCTGCGTATCTGGTGTGGTGCGACGGTCGAAGCTGCGGATTTGCAGGCGCTGATGCCTTGGTTGACGTGGGCTTACAACGAAGTCACGGCGTGAGCACCGCCATGCACAAGGTCAGAACCTACAACCAGATTTCCATCAAGGGCTTGGAGCGTTTTTCGCGTCAGTCGTATGAAGTTGGCAGTGACATCAGCCAACCCGATGCTTTTTTACTGCGCAGCCAAAAGCTGGCGGATGTTGACGTGCCCAAGTCGCTGGTAGCGGCCGCACGCGCCGGGGCGGGTGTCAACAACGTGCCGATTGCTGACTACAGCAAGCGAGGCATTGTGGTGTTCAACACGCCGGGGGCCAACGCCAATGCCGTTAAAGAATTGGTGATGGCAGGCATGCTGCTGGCCACACGCGGTATTTTGCCGGGCATGGCGTATGTCAATTCACTGACCGCCATGACAGACGCGGCTGAAATGTCTACCCTGCTTGAGAAAGAAAAAGCCCGCTTTGCCGGTGGCGAGATCAAAGGCAAAACGCTGGGCATTGTGGGCCTGGGTGCAATCGGTTCAATGGTGGCCGACATGGCGCTGGCCATGGGCATGAAGGTGGTGGGCTTTGACCCGGCACTGTCGATAGACGCGGCCTGGCGCTTGTCAAATGAAGTCACGCGCATGGAGAATTTGCAGGCGCTGCTGGCCAGGGCTGACTACATCTCCCTGCACGTGCCGGCGATGGACGCGACCAGGCATTTGATCAATGACGAGGCGCTGGCCCTGATGAAACCCGGCGCGGTGCTGCTGAACTTTGCACGCGAGACGATTGTGGATTCAACCGCGATTGAGCGCAGCCTGAGTAATGACAAAGGAGGCAAACTCGGCAAATATGTCTGCGACTTTCCTGAGCCACTGCTGCTGAACCACCCCAACGTGATTGCCATGCCGCACATCGGCGCCAGCACTGAAGAGTCTGAAGAAAATTGCGCCGTGATGGCCGCCAACCAGCTGATGGACTATCTGGAAAACGGCAACATCACCAACTCGGTGAACTTCCCGGCCGTGAACATGGCGCGCACACCGGGTACCAGCCGCATCACTTTTTCAAACCACAACACCTCGGGCGTGCTGGGCCATGTGCTGTCGGTGCTGGCGGATAAAAAAGTCAACGTCATCGACATGATGAACAAAAGCCGGGGTGAGCTGGCCTTCAACATCATTGACGTGGAGAGCCTGCCCGACGCGGATGTCGTGGCCGCCATCGGAGCGGTGGAGCACGTGATTCGGGTGCGGGTGGTCTAAATGCAGCTTTGGTTTAGTGCAAATGACGCGGCTTGCGACCACCGCCGTGGCCTGTGCCGCCTGAAGAGCCACCAGAGCCGCGCGGCGGTTTACCTAGCTGCATAGAGCTGACCAGCGCGTCAAAACGCCGCTCAAACAGGCGGTCAATGGCATCCACCACCTCGCTCAGTTCAGAGCCGTCAAAATGCCGCTCCAGCAGGCCAATTGTGTCTTGCACCAGCAGGTCGCGCTGCACCTGCATGATGGCGGCTGGTGTGGGACCGACAAAGTACATGGCAAAGTCGTCGCGCGCTTCTTCTTCATCGCTTTCGTCGTCTTCGTCGTCGAAGTCAGCGTCGTAAAAAGTGACTTCAATCGGCGCGCCAGCTTCAGCCAGGTCGTTCAAGCCCATACACATTTCGTCGAGTGCCTGGCGAAAATCTTCATCACCGGGCACGGTCCAGCACATTTGCAGCAGATGCTTTTGCGCGTCAAAGCGAATGCCGGGTTCTTCCTCGTAAGCGCTTTCGGCGGCGGCCACCAGGGACTTGGCGCCTGAATACTTCCATAGCGGTTTTAAGGCCTCTTGCAGTTGCTCAAACGTGACGTCTTCACGCAAAGGCACTTCGCCGTGGACATGGATTTCAAAGGGAGTATTGTTGCTGGACATGAAAATATCTTAACCACTTACGGATTGATATCAAAACAACTTTTTTTGAATCAAATACCTGTATCGAAGCTGCTAAGTCCTTGCTGCCCGACACCGGAATCGAACCCACGCGCTTGCGCGTTTCGTCAATGCCGCCGACGGCGTACCGGTTCAGATTAAAAAATAGCTTTAAAACTGTTCACCCTTGGTGCCCGAGACCGGAATCGAACCGGTACGCCCGCTATGAACGAAGCGGCGGATTTTAAGTCCGCTGTGTCTACCGATTTCACCACTCGGGCTCAGAAGACGACTGTTGGAGGCGCGGCCCGGAGTCGAACCGGGCTAGCCGGATTTGCAATCCGGTACATAACCGCTTTGTTACCGCGCCGTCTCTAAAAACCAAATTCTCCAATGAAAAAGGACAGCATTTTGAAGTGCTGCCCTTTAAATTGGAGCGGGAGAAGAGTCTCGAACTCTCGACCTCAACCTTGGCAAGGTTGCGCTCTACCAACTGAGCTACTCCCGCATTGCAAGCCTCAAATTATAGCTTATTTTCGAGCCCTGTTTGGAAAACTTAACAAAACCACCTTCAATGTTTGACCGCGCCCGTCTCAGCCAGCGGCGGCACAACAATCGCCGCAGCCGCAGCCGCCGCAGGCAGCGCCATCTCTTCGTCTGTTAACGGCACAGGCATACGTTCCAGCGCAACTTTGAGCACCTGGTCAATCCATTTGACGGGGATGATCTCCAAGCCGTTTTTGACGTTGTCGGGAATCTCTTGCAAGTCTTTGGCGTTTTCTTCCGGAATCAGCACAGTCTTGATGCCACCGCGCAGGGCTGCGAGCAGTTTTTCTTTCAGCCCGCCAATCGCCGTCACCTCGCCACGCAACGTGATCTCGCCGGTCATGGCGACATCGCCACGCACAGGGATGCCCGTCAGCGCCGAAATGAAAGCTGTCGTCATGGCAGCGCCTGCACTTGGCCCGTCTTTCGGCGTGGCGCCATCAGGCACGTGGATGTGGATGTCGCGCTTTTCAAACAAGTCGTCTTTGATGCCCAACATCGCCGAACGGCTACGCACCACCGTACGAGCTGCATCGACCGACTCTTTCATCACGTCGCCAAGCGAGCCAGTGCGGGTGATCAAACCCTTGCCAGGCATGATGGCCGCTTCAATCGTCAGCAAATCGCCTCCGACCTCGGTCCAGGCCAAGCCAACCACTTGGCCGATCTGGTTGTTTTTCTCGGCGCGTCCGTAATCAAATTTCCGCACACCCAAAAACTCATTTAAGTTGTCGGGGGTGACGACGACCTGCCCAACCATCTTTTTAAGCTGAATGCCTTTGATGACCTTGCGGCAAATCTTGCCGAGTTCGCGCTCCAGCGATCGAACACCCGCCTCACGTGTGTAGTAGCGCACGATGTCGCGCACCGCTTGCTCTTGCACTTCAAGCTCTTCAGCCTTCACGCCGTTGTTTTTGACCTGCTTGGGAAGCAGGTAGCGCATGGCAATGCTGGTTTTTTCGTCTTCGGTGTAGCCCGACAGGCGAATCACTTCCATGCGGTCCAGCAGCGCTGGCGGGATGTTCATGGAGTTGGACGTGGCGACAAACATCACATCGCTCAAATCAAAATCAACTTCGACGTAGTGGTCGCCAAAGGTGTGATTTTGCTCGGGATCCAGCACCTCCAGCAGCGCGCTGGACGGGTCACCCCGGAAGTCGGTACCGAGCTTGTCGATCTCGTCAAGCAAGAACAGCGGGTTACGCGTGCCGGCCTTGGACAGGCTTTGCAGCACCTTGCCGGGGAGCGCGCCAATATAGGTACGGCGATGGCCGCGAATCTCAGCCTCGTCACGCATACCGCCCAGGGCCATGCGCACATACTTGCGACCAGTGGCTTTGGCAATCGATTGCCCAAGCGACGTTTTACCTACACCGGGTGGGCCAACCAGGCAAAGAATCGGCGCTTTGAGCTTGTCTACCCGCTGCTGCACCGCAAGGTATTCAACGATGCGGTCTTTGACTTTTTCCAGGCCGTAATGGTCTTCGTTCAGCACGTTTTCGGCGTTGACGAGGTCGTGTTTGATCTTGGTTTTTTTACTCCAAGGCAAGGATGTCAGCACATCAATGTAGTTGCGCACCACCGTTGCTTCTGCAGACATCGGCGACATGAGTTTGAGCTTTTTAAACTCGGCATCGGCTTTCTTTTTCGCCTCCTTTGGCATTTTGGCGGACTTGATCTTTTTCTCGATCTCGTCCACATCCGCGCCGTCTTCACCGTCACCAAGCTCTTTTTGAATCGCTTTGACCTGCTCGTTCAGGTAAAAATCGCGCTGGTTTTTTTCCATCTGCCGCTTGACGCGTCCACGAATTTTTTTGTCGACGTTCAAAATATCAACTTCACGCTCGAGCTGCTCGTACAGGTTTTCCAGCCGCTCTTTGACGGGCGACAAATCCAAAATCACCTGCTTGGCATCAAGCTTCAAAGGCAAGTGCGCGGCAATCGTGTCGGCCAGGCGACCTGGGTCGTCAATGCTTGAAATGGACGTGAGGATTTCAGGCGGTATTTTTTTGTTCAGTTTGACATAGTGGTCAAACTGCTGCATCACCGCTCGGCGCAGGGCTTCAATTTCACTGGTTTTGTCAAGTGCAATCGCCACCGGTTCAACCGGCGTGACATTTGCCGTGAAATGCAACTCGCCGTCTTCAATCTTGTTAACCTTGGCGCGCTGCTGGCCTTCCACCAGCACCTTGACAGTGCCATCGGGCAGCTTGAGCAACTGCAAGATGGTGGCCACACAACCGACCTCGAACATGTCTTCCACCACCGGCTCGTCTTTGGCGGCAGTTTTTTGCGCGACCAACATGATGCGGCGCTCGGACTCCATGGCTGATTCAAGTGCCTTGATACTTTTTGGGCGGCCCACAAACAGCGGAATCACCATGTGTGGGAACACCACCACGTCACGCAGCGGCAACAAGGGCAGGTCTAGCGGGGTAGGAGGCAAGGTAGTGGGTGCTGACATAAGTACCTTAAAAGACCATTAAAAACACAATACGTTGATTGTGATTTGGGGTGCAAACAGCAAACTTCAAGCTGGGTGGAACTCAAGCTTTCTTAGCCACTTCACGGTAGACCAACAACGGGGGCTTGTTTTCTTCAATCGTTGATTCATCGACCACCACTTTGTCCACATTGCTGGCGGACGGCAAGTCAAACATGGTGTCAATCAACGACTGCTCCAGAATCGAACGCAGACCACGTGCACCTGTTTTACGAGCCAGCGCTTTGCGCGCAATGGCTTTGAGCGCGGATGGCCGAATCTCCAGATCCACACCTTCCATCGCCAATAATTTGCTGAACTGCTTGACCACCGCGTTTTTAGGCTCGGTCAAAATTTGCACCAGCGCGTCTTCACTCAGTTCAGCCAACGTCGCCACCACGGGCATACGGCCTACCAGCTCAGGAATCAAACCAAACTTGATCAAGTCTTCTGGCTCTACATCTTTGAAAGATTCTGTCAGGCTGCGGGTTTTTTTGCTTTTAACGGCAGCGCCAAAACCAATGCCAGAAGCCTCGGTACGGTTTTCAATGACTTTTTCAAGCCCTGAAAACGCGCCGCCGCAAATGAACAAAATATTGGTGGTGTCGACCTGCAAGAAGTCCTGGTTCGGGTGCTTGCGCCCGCCTTGCGGTGGCACTGATGCCATCGTGCCTTCAATCAATTTCAGAAGGGCTTGCTGCACGCCCTCGCCCGACACGTCGCGGGTGATCGACGGGTTGTCAGATTTACGCGAAATTTTGTCAATTTCGTCGATATACACAATTCCCTGCTGCGCACGTTCAACTTCATAGTTACAGCTTTGGAGCAGCTTTTGGATAATGTTTTCAACGTCCTCGCCCACATAACCCGCTTCGGTCAACGTGGTGGCATCAGCCATCACAAACGGCACGTTCAATGTGCGCGCCAGCGTTTGCGCCAGCAATGTTTTGCCCGAACCTGTGGGGCCAATCAGCAAAATATTGCTTTTGGTCAGTTCGACATCGTCTTTTTTAGCTTTTTCTTTGTGGCGAAGGCGCTTGTAGTGGTTGTACACCGCCACCGCCAGCGTGCGCTTGGCGGGCTCTTGGCCAATCACGTAGCCGTCAAGCGTGGCTTTGATATCTTGCGGCGTTGGAAGGTCACCACGGGTTTCAGCCGCGTCGAGCCCAGCGGGCAATTCGTCACGGATGATTTCATTGCAAAGGTCTATACATTCGTCACAGACAAAAACCGATGGTCCTGCGATGAGTTTTTTAACCTCATGCTGACTTTTACCGCAAAACGAGCAGTACAAAGTTTTTTCGCTAGAGGAGCCTTTTTTTTCGGCCATTGTGAGGATGCCTTTTAAAGTGGCTGTACAAGAATTACCAATGATAACCAAATAAAAACGGCGCTTCTTGTTACAAGAAGCGCCGTTTTATCGATACAAAAAACGAATTTATGGGCGCTTGGCTATGACTTCGTCGACCAAGCCATACTCCTTGGCTTCACTTGCAGACAGCCAGTAATCGCGCTCCATGTCCCGTGCAATCTTCTCCATGGGCTGGCCGGTCCGCTCCGACAGGATTTTGTTGAGCTGCTCGCGGGTTTTCAGGATTTCCCGGGCTGAAATTTCAATGTCACTGGCCATACCGCGCGCGCCACCCGACGGCTGGTGAATCATCACGCTGGAATTCGGCAACGCAAAACGCTTGCCTTTGGCGCCCGCTGCCAACAAGAAAGAGCCCATGCTAGCGGCCATACCGGTACACAGCGTGGACACATCGGGTTTGATGAAGTTCATGGTGTCAAAAATCGCCAAGCCTGCACTGACCGAACCGCCAGGCGAGTTGATGTACAGGGAAATGTCTTTGTCTGGGTTTTCGCTTTCCAGGAACAGCAACTGCGCCACCACCAGGTTAGCCATGTAATCCTCCACCGGGCCGACCATGAAAATCACACGCTCTTTGAGCAGGCGCGAGTAAATGTCATAAGAGCGCTCGCCACGGCCAGATTGCTCGATCACCATCGGGATCAGCCCCAAACCCTCGGTTTGAAGTGAATCGTACGCGCCGAACGGGATGCTGTCAGCTAATGTTTTATGCATGTTGTCGCTCCAAAGTTTGATAAGTCTTAATGTACCCAAAAGAAATGGGGCTTGTGCGCTGGAGTTCAACCCGTACACAAGCCCCATATTTGGGAAATTCGAGAGTTTTAGTTCTGCGCCATCAGTTCGTCAAAGGACACGTCTTTTTCAACCACTTTGGCCTTGGACAAAACATAGTCTGTGACGTTATTTTCAATCACAACGCCCTCAACCTCAGCCATGCGGCGGTTGTCGCTCAGGTACCACTTCACTACGTCTTGCGGTTTTTCGTAGCTGGCTGACAGCTCTTCAATGTGTGCTTTGAGCTGCTCTGGCTTGGCTTGCAGTTGGTTAGCGCGCACCAGCTCAGCCACAACCAGCCCTAAGCGCACGCGTTTTTCAGCTTGCGGGCGAAAGATGTCGTCAGGAATCGGCGCTTTGTCAGCGTCTTTCACGCCGCGCTGCTTCAGGTCAGCTCTGGCAGCTGCCACCATGCGTTCCAGCTCGTCTTGTACGCTGGCGTTTGGCAAATCCAGTTCAGCCTTGGACACCAGCGCGTCCATGACAGCGGCTTTGTTGCGAGCCAGCACACGGAACTTGACTTCACGCTCCAGGTTCTTTTTGATGTCAGAACGCAAGCCCTCGACCGTTGCATCGGCAATACCGAGCGACTTGGCCAATGCCTCGTTCACTTCAGGCAAGTGTGCAGCTTCGAGTTTCTTGACCGTGACCATGAAATCCGCTTGCTTGCCAGCCACGTCTTGGCCATGGTAGTCCGCAGGGAAGTTCAATGGGAAGGTTTTGCTCTCGCCGGTTTTCATGCCGCGCACGGCTTCTTCAAATTCCTTCAGCATTTGACCGTCGCCGATCAAAAACTGGAAGTCTTCAGCCTTGCCGCCCGGGAAAGTCTCGCCGTCAATCTTGCCTTCAAAGTCAATCGTGGCGCGGTCGCTGTCTTGTGCGGCGGCATCCATCGCGCGTTGCGAGAAGGTGCGGCGCTGTTTGCGCAAAATATCCAGCGTTTTGTCAATCGCTGCATCGCTGACATTGGCGCTGATTTTTTCAACTTCAGCCGTGGCCAGGTCACCAAATTTAACTTCTGGGTAAACCTCAAAAATCGCATCGAAGGTCAATTCGCCATCGGATGCAGGTTCTTTTTCGCTGATGCGGGGCTGGCCAGCCACACGCAGCTTGGCTTCATTGGCGGCGGTTGAAAACGCCTGGCCAACTTTGTCGTTCATGACTTCATAGTGCACCGAATAGCCGTAGCGCTGGCTGACCACATTCATCGGTACTTTGCCGGGGCGAAAGCCGTCCATCTTGACGGTGCGGGCGAGTTTTTTCAAACGCGCTTCAACTTCGTTTTGAATCACGCCAATTGGCAGGCTCAAGGTAATTTTGCGTTCCAGCTTCTCAAGGGTCTCAACGGTCACAGCCATGATGCTCTTTCTAATGTCCAAATGTCAGAGTGGTGCGCGGGGCGGGACTCGAACCCGCACAGTATTGCTACCGTCAGGACCTAAACCTGGTGCGTCTACCAATTTCGCCACCCGCGCTAAAAACGAAGCAACTGGTTATCACAACCAGTCGTTCAGAATTAGGTCAACTTTTGATTTTAGCCTGTAACGGCTGCTGGTTCACGCTTGATGCGAAACCATGCAGCATACATGGCCGGTAGCGCCAGCAAAGTCAGCGCGGTGGCAACGATCAGCCCGCCCATGATGGCCACCGCCATCGGCCCCCAGAACACGCTGCGCGACAGCGGGATCATGGCCAGCACCGCCGCCGCAGCGGTCAACACAATCGGCCGGGCACGTCGAACGGCTGATTCAACAATCGCGTCCCATGCAGCCACACCGCGTGCCCGCTCATGCTCGATCTGGTCAATCAAAATCACGGAGTTACGCTGGATCATCCCCATCAGCGCAATCACACCCAGCAGAGCCACAAAGCCAAATGGCCTGCCCAGCAGCAGCAGCGCACCTGCTACACCCGCAATGCCCAGTGGTCCGGTTAAAAACACCAACATGGCACGGCTAAAGCTTTGCAATTGCAGCATCAGCAAGGTAAACGTCAAAAACAGCATGATGGGCACGCCCGCCACGATGGATGCGGAGCCTTTGCTGCTTTCTTCAACAGCACCAGCCACTTCAACACGGTACGCACCAAAGCCTTGCGCTTGCCATTTTTCTTCAAGCGCTTTGAGTTTGGGTGCCAGTTCATTGCTGACGGTTGCGCCCTGCAGTCCTTCAATGATGTCGCTCTGCACGGTGATGGCGTAGTTGCGGTTTTCGCGCCACATCACGCCTGGCTCCCAGGCAAACACCGGCTTGGCGATTTGCGTCAGCGGTATCGACTTGCCCGATGCGGTGGGCAAATAAGCGTTGGCAATGTCGGTAATCGCGTTGCGTTCATCCAGCGGCTGACGCAGCACAATGTCGATGAGTTTGTCGCCTTCGCGGAACTGCCCCACATTGCTGCCCGACAAAATCGTGCGCGACGCTTGCGCAATCGACTGGCTGGTCACGCCGAGTGCGCGCGCCTTGGACTGGTCAACCTCCAAACGCAGCACTTTGACCGACTCGTTCCAGTTGTCGTTCACGCCGCGCGTGTTGCTGCTTTCACGAAAGATGGCTTTGACTTCATCCGCTCGCTCGCGCAGCACCAGCGGGTCCGTACCTACCACGCGGAACTGCACCGGGTAAGGCACAGGCGGGCCATTGGGCAGCAGCTTGACGCGGCCACGCACTTCAGGAAACTCTTGCGCCAACAGTGCAGGCAGCTTGATGCGCAATGATTCACGTACCTTTAAGTCTTTGGGCAACACAATAAGTTGCGACACATTGGTTTGCGGGAAAACCTGGTCCAGCGGCAGGTAAAAACGCGGTACGCCTGAGCCCACCCATGTTGCCACTGATGTCACGCCTTCTTCCTTCAAAAGACGCGCCTCAACACGTTTGGCAGTGGCCTCATTGGCAGCAAACGATGTGCCTTCGGGGAACCAGATGTCCAGCATGATTTCTGGCCGGCTTGAGTCAGGAAAGAATTGCTGCTGCACCTTACCCATACCCACAATACCCAGTGCAAAAATCAGCACTGTGCTGCCAATGGTGATCCAGCGGTATTGCACACACCAGCTCACCGCGCGGCGAAACGTGTTGTAGAACGGCGAGTCGAACATCTCATGGTCTTCGTCACCGACATGGCCATGATCGTCATGCGCTTTTTCGATCACGTGGTCAGGCTTCTTGAGCAGCAGCGTGCCCAGGTAAGGCACAAAATACACCGACACAATCCAGCTCAACACCAGCGCAATCACCGTTACTGCAAAAATCGCGTAGGTGTACTCACCCGTCACCGACTTGGCCAGGCCAATCGGTAAAAAGCCAGCGGCGGTGATGAGCGTACCCGTCAACATCGGCATGGCTGTCATGTCATACGCGAAGGTGGCGGCACGCACTTTGTCGTAGCCCTCTTCCATTTTGCGAACCATCATTTCGACCGCGATGATGGCATCGTCAACCAGCAAGCCGAGTGCAATGATGAGCGACCCGAGCGAGATTTTGTGCAGGCCAATGCCCAAGTACAACATGGCTAAAAACGTCAGCCCCAGCACCAGCGGAATGGTGATGCCCACCACCAAGCCGGGGCGGATGTCGATGTAATAGCGCTTGTACAACGGCAAGCTTTGGCCTGGCAGCACCGCGCGCTTGTGAAAGCCGAGTGCAATAAAACTCACCGCCAGCACAATCACCACCGCCTCAATCAGCACCTTGACGAATTCGTTGACGGATGTCGCCACGGCCGTCGGCTGGTCTTGCACCTGCACCAGCTTGACACCTGCTGGCAGGCTTCGGCTGACGCTGGCCGTCAATACTTTTAAAGACTTGCCCAATGCAATGATGTCGCCGCCCTTGATCATCGACACGCCGATGGCGATGACCTCTTTGCCCTGATGCCGTACCTTGACAGCGGGTGGATCAACATAGCCGCGCTTGATGTCGGCGATGTCACCGAGCCGGATTTGCGAGCCCGAGCTGCCGCGAATCGGCATGGCCCGGAGCTCTTCAACCGCCTGAAACTGCCCCGCCACCCGTACCTGCACCACGTCCAGTGGCGTTTGCAGCGCACCGCTAGACTCCACCGCGTTTTGCTGCGCCAACTGGCTCAGCACCTGATTGAAGTCCAGCCCCAGTTGCGCCAGGCGTTTTTGTGAAATCTCGATGAACACTTTTTCATCTTGCGCGCCAAACAGTTCCACCTTGGCCACATCTGGCACGCGCAGCAATTTCTGGCGTATATCGTCGGCAAAGGTTTTGACTTCAGCATAGTTAAAGCCGTCAGACTCCAGCGCATAAATCACGCCATACACGTCGCCAAAGTCGTCATTGAAAAACGGCCCCTGTATGCCGCCCGGCAACGTACCGCGCATGTCGCCAATCTTTTTACGCACCGTGTACCAGGTGTTGGTCACGTCGGCACCTTTGATGATGTCTTTGACCTGAAAAATAATTTGTGACTCACCTGGCTTGGAGTAGCTGCGGATTTTGTCGGCGTAGGGCACTTCTTGCAGGGTGCGCTCTATCTTGTCAGTGACCTGCTCGGCCACCTGCTGCGCTGTGGCGCCCGGCCAGTAAGTACGCACCACCATGGCACGAAAGGTAAAAGGCGGGTCTTCGTCCTGGCCCAACTGAAAATACGCTGCCACACCGAGCAGCATCAGCACCACCATCAGGTAGCGCGTCAGCGCCGGGTGATCCAGCGCCCATTTGGACAGATTAAAACTGGTTTTTTCAGGTTGTGGTGTCATGCTGATCTACTTTGATGCAGCCAAAGCAGGCGTGGATACTGCTGTTTTTGCTATTGAATCAGTAGCTGCTTGCGCCCGTATTTCTTGGCCTGCAGTTACTTTTTCTTGGTAAATACTGACCTTTTGACCCGGCGACAGCACATGCACCCCTGCACTGACCACCAACATGCCCGGTTGCAGGCCAGACGCGATCACGGCCTCGTTGCCATCGGCCGTGGCCACTTGCACAGCTTGCGATTTGATCGTCATGCTGGCTTTGTCCAGCAGCCACACGGCGCTGGTTTTGCCTTCTTGCCTAAGCGCGCTGGTCGGCAGTTTGATGACAGGCATGCCCTGTACGCCGCCCAAGCCTTCTGGCAGCACGTACACCGTGGCGCCCAAGGGCGGCGGCAGCGTTTTAGCATCTAGCGCCAGCTTGACCTGGTAGGTGCGCGTGGCGGGGTCTGCGCTGGCAGACACCTCGCGAACCCTGGCCACGGCTGCTGTTGTTTGTGCATCTTGCGCCCAGCCACGTACTTTGACTGGCATGCCCGGTTTGATGCCGCCCACCTTATCTTCAGGCACTGAAAACACCACATCGCGCACACCGTCTGCGGCAATCCGCACCACCGGCGTGCCCGCCGTCACTACCTGACCGGGCTCAGCCTCTACGGCGGTCACGATACCCGACACATCCGCGACCAGTGAAGCATAGTTGGCCTGGTTGCCCTGCACAGCCAGTTGTGACTGCGCTTGCTCATACTGGGCCTGCGCGGCTTTCAAGACGCTTTCGCGGCGTTCCAGCTCAGCGCCGCTGATGAAGTTTTGCTCTTTCAGTGCGGTGAATCTTTTGTAGTCGGCAGCGGCCAAATCGCGGTTGGTGGCAGCTAGCTGCAACTGGGCACGAGCGGCATCGGTGGCCAGTTTGTAGTCTTGCGGGTCAAGCTGCGCAAGTACCTGCCCGGCTTTTACCCGTTGCCCTAACTCAGCCTGGCGCTTGATGATTTTGCCGCCCACCCTGAAACCCAAACGAGACTCGACTTTGGCTTTGACCTCTCCGGCAAACTCGTAACCCGAGGCGAAGGTATTAACCCCAACCGTCATGATTTTCACTGCACGAATCGGCTCTTCAGGCGGCGCGGGTTTAGAGCAAGCCGCCAGCAGCGCTGTGACTGCGGCCAAAATCAAGGTTGTCTTTTTCATGGTCATTTGGTGTTGATTCCGGTTACTGACTGACTGGTTAGTAATTTAAAATAAAGCCAACAATTTGTCAAGCGACAATCTAAAAGATGAAAAATCCGGCGCACGGCGTAGACCATTACGAAAACTTTCCGGTGGCATCTTTTTTATGCCCGCCTGCGCTGCGCCCGGCCATCATCGCGATTTATTGGTTTGCCCGCACGGCTGATGACCTGGCCGACGAAGGCGACGCACAACCCGCCAAGCGCCTGGCCGACTTGGCCGCGTATCGCGCAGATTTAGCGGCTTGCGCATCTGGCCAGCCAATCTCCAACCGCTGGCCGTCAATTTTTAAACGTCTGCAATCCGTCATTGCGCAATTTTCGTTGCCGATTGATTTGCTAGGTGACTTGCTCAGCGCCTTTGAGCAAGACGTCGTCAAAACCCGCTATGAAACCCAGGCCGAACTGCTCGACTACTGCCGGCGTTCAGCCAACCCGGTGGGTCGCTTGCTGCTGCACTTGTACAAGGTCACAGACGCCAAGTCTTTAGAGCAAAGCGACTGCATTTGCAGTGCGCTGCAACTGATCAATTTTTGGCAAGACCTCAGCGTGGACATCCCGCGTGGCCGTATTTACCTGCCTGCTGATGGGTATGCGCCGCACGGCGTGACGCAAGCGCAACTGCTGCAGCGTCAAGTCAACCCGGCCACCACAGCCTTGGTAGCCGCCAATCTGGCTTGGGCGCAAACCATGATGCAACGCGGCGCACCACTGGTTAAAAAAGTCCCAGGCCGCGCAGGCTGGGAACTGCGCCTGATCGTGCAAGGCGGCTTACGGATTGCTGACAAGATTGAGCAACTTGGCTTTGCAACTTTGCGGCAGCGGCCTAAGCTGAATGCTTGGGATGGCGCGGTGATGCTTTGGCATGCGGTGCGGATGTAAACAGGGTCGTGTGAGCCTGCGACAATTAAAAAATGACACCCGAGCAATACGTCCAGCAAAAAGCCGTTTCATCCGGCAGCAGCTTTTATTACGCCTTTTTGTTTTTGCCCAAAGAGCGCCGCGCCGCCATCACTGCGTTTTACGCCTTTTGCCGTGAGGTAGACGACGTGGTCGACGAGGTAGAAGACCCCGGGGTGGCGCACACCAAGCTGGCCTGGTGGCAAAGTGAAGTGACCAAGTCTTTTGCAGGCCAGCCCAGCCACCCAGTCATGAAAGCCCTGATGCCTTTGACTGCCGACTACAAGATCGAGGCGCGGCATTTGGCGGCAGTGATTGAAGGCTGCCAGATGGACCTGGCGCAAAACCGCTACCTGGACTTTACCGGCCTGCAGCGTTACTGCCATTTGGTGGCGGGCATTGTGGGCGAAGTGGCCGCCAACATTTTTGGCCAAACCCAGCCAGAGACGACCGCCTACGCGCACAAGCTGGGCCTGGCTTTTCAGCTGACCAACATCATCCGCGACGTGGGCGAAGACGCCCAGCGTGGCCGCATTTATTTGCCGATGTCTGAGTTGCAGCAGTTTGACGTGAAGGCACACGAGATTTTGAAGCGTGAGTATTCAGATCGCTTTACAAAGCTGATGGCGTTTCAAACCCAACGTGCGCTGGCGCTGTACGACGAAGCCCTCGCCATGCTGCCAGCGCAAGACAGGCGAGCCCAAAAGCCGGGTTTGATGATGGCCAGCATTTACCGCACGCTGCTCAAAGAAATTGCACTTGATAACTACCAGGTGCTGCACCAGCGCGTCAGCCTGACGCCGCTGCGCAAGTTTTACCTGGCCTGGAAAACCCAGGCTTTGGGCAAGATTTAGTGGCCTATTTATGCCTTTAGGTCAATAAATACGGGCGCAAGCAGCTATGAAAATAGGAGTCACTGAAGGCTTACGTATTGCGGTTATAGGCGCAGGATGGGCAGGCTGCGCAGCAGCGGTTGAGGCCACACGGCTTGGCCACCAGGTTACCGTTTTTGAAGCCAGCCGGACGCCCGGCGGCCGTGCCAGACGCGTTGATGTGGCGCATGACGGCCAAACCCTTGCACTGGACAACGGCCAGCACATTTTGATTGGCGCGTACTCAGAAACCCTCAAACTGATGGCAGATGTAGGTGTTGACGTACCGGCCAGCTTGCACCGCATGCCCTTGACGATGCAGTTCCCCGATGGCAGCGGCCTGAAGCTGCCCAACCTGCCTGCCCCGATCGACGCTTTGATCGGCATCTTGCGCGCCAAGGGCTGGTCATGGGCTGACAAGCTGTCGCTCCTCAAAGTAGCAACGCTTTGGCAACTGCGCAAATTTCAATGCCCGCCGCACCAATCCGTCGCTGATTTATGCGGCAAGGTCTCACCGCGCGTCATGGCCACGCTGATCGAGCCCTTGTGCGTATCAGCGCTCAACACGCCTGCTGACAGAGCCAGTGGCCAGGTTTTTTTGCGTGTCTTGCGTGACTCGCTGTTTGCGGTGAGTGGCGGCTCTAACCTGCTGCTGCCCACAACAGATTTAAGCGCCCTGCTGCCCAACGCCGCACTGGCTTGGCTCACGGCACAAGGCGGCCGGTCGAGATTGGGCATCAGAATACAAAGCATCGCAGCGGACGACAACCAGCATTGGCATTTGGTGGGCAATGCCGACGCGGACCTTGGCCCGTTTGACCGGGTCATTCTGGCCTGCCCACCCGCTGACGCAGCGCGGTTAGCCAGCAGCAGCAACCTGCCGTGCGAGGATTGGCTGGTATTGGCAGACGGCTTGCACTATGAGGCCATCGCCACGGTTTACGCAATGGCCCCTGGCACCCGGCTGGCCCTGCCCATGCTGGCATTGGCATCAAGCCAGGACAGCCCCGCCCAGTTTGTTTTTGACCGTGGCCAACTCGGCGGCCCGGCGGGTTTGCTGGCTTTCGTCGTCAGCGCCAGCCAGCAAAGCAGCGCGGACCTAGCCCCACTGGTCACCGCGCAAGCGGCTGCTCAACTGGGCATCAACCATTTGCACATCCTGCAAACCGTGGTCGAAAAGCGCGCCACCTTTGCCTGCACCCCCGGTTTGCAGCGCCCCGGCCCGCTTGTAGCACCTGGCTTGCTGGCCTGCGGCGACTATGTAGATGGCCCGTACCCGGCCACGCTGGAGGGCGCGGTGCGCTCGGGTTTGCAGGCTGCACGCTTGCTCTGAAGCTTCAGACACCGCTATCAATTAAGTAGCTGCTTGCGCCCATATTCATTGGGATAGAGGCCAATTTGGCACCTAAAAAAGACCTAAAAATACCCTAAACCAGCTCAAAAATGGCTTTTTGAGTGTTTTTTAGGCCTCCAGCAGCTCAGCAGAGCCCAAGTGGTCGCACAACTGCGTCAGGCTGGTCACGGTGAGGTGTGGGGTTTCTGCATGACTCCACGCACTTTCATCGCGATTGAGCCACGCGGTTTGCATGCCCGCATTCAGCGCGCCCAACACGTCCAGACCCGCATCGTCACCAATATGCAGCACGCTTTCCGGGCGAACATCCACCGCCCCCGCCGCCGCATGAAAAATCCGCGAGTCGGGCTTACCCACGCCAAACTCTTGCGCATTGATACTGGCCCGAAAGTACGGCTTGATGCCAATGCGTTCAATGTCTGCGTTACCGTTGGACAAAGCCACCACCGGGAAGCGCGCCGACAAAAATTGCAGCGTCAAAATCGCGTCATCAAACAGGTCGACGCGGTTTCTTTCGGCGTAAAACACCTCAAAAGCTGCTTCGGCCAGCAAGGGGTTTTCATTGGCACGGTACAGAGTGGTACGAATCGCCTCGCGCCGCACAGCACTCAGGTTGTGCTTGAGCTCGGGGCGGGTACGAACGACATAACTGCGGATTTCATCGCGAACCGAGGCATTGGCAAACAGGGCAGCGGCCATGGGTGCGTGCTGGTTGAGCCAGTTGTCAAGCGCTTTTTCGGCTCTTTGAATCGCGGGCCAGACAGGCCAGAGGGTGTCATCAAGGTCAATCGTGATGGCTTGGATTATTTTTAAGTTGAGCATGGGCATACAAAGTGCAGGTGCGCGAGAATAACCCATGCCTTTCACCACAGAACCCACTTTTCAGCATGGCGATGCCGATAAATCAATATCTTCAACCGCAGTGTTGTATTGCAACCTCGGAACACCCGACGCGCCCACCGCCCCCGCATTGCGCCGCTACCTGGCAGAATTTTTAAGCGACCAGCGCGTGGTTGAAATCCCCCGGCTTTTATGGCTGGCCATTTTGCACGGCATTATCTTGCGTATCCGGCCCAAAAAATCAGCCGCCAAATACGCCAGCATCTGGATGCCCGACGGCTCGCCGCTTAAAGTGTGGACTCAAAGGCAAGCCGGGCTACTGGGCGATGCGCTGCACGCGCAAGGCCACCACGTGCAAGTGCGCTACGCCATGCGCTACGGCAACCCGTCCATTGCGTCGCAACTCGAACTGCTGAAGGAACTTGGCGTGACCCGGGTGTTGATCATGCCCGCCTACCCCCAGTACAGCGCCACCACCACCGCCAGCGTGTTTGACGCGGTCTACACCTGGGCCGCCAAAGTGCGCAGGCTGCCAGAGTTCAGGTTTGTGAACCACTACCACGACGACCCCGGCTACATCAACGCGCTTGCCGCGTCGATACAAAGCTACTGGGCGGCCAACGGCCAAGCCGACAAGCTGGTCATGAGCTTTCACGGCGTGCCCGAGCGCACCCTGCAACTGGGCGACCCCTACCACTGCGAATGCTACAAAACTGCCCGCTTGCTGGCTGAAAAACTGGGTTTGAGCAAAGACCGCTACCAACTTACCTTTCAGTCCCGCTTTGGCAAAGCCAAATGGCTGGAGCCGTACACCGAGCCGACACTGATCAAACTGGCCGAAGAAGGTGTCAAAAGTGTTGACGTGGTCTGCCCCGGTTTTACCGGCGACTGCCTGGAGACGCTGGAAGAAATCAGCATGGAAGCCAGAGAAGCGTTTTTGCACGCAGGCGGAGAGAAGTTCAGCTACATCCCTTGTCTGAACGACAGCCCGGCCTGGATAAGCGCGCTGGCTCATATCAGCGCCCAGCACCTGAGCGGCTGGCCCACGCAGGCTGCGCCTGATTTGGCTGCGTTGGCGGCATCTAAGGCTGCAGCGCTGGCGTTGGGGGCGAAGCGGTAAGCCTTTAGTTTGCTATTATATTAGGAGCTGCTTGCGCCCGTATTCATTGGCCTAGAGGCCGATTTGACACCTAAACAGGCATAAAAAAGCCGCTGAAACCTTGATTTCAGCGGCTTTTAGCGGTTTGGTGGAGCTGGGGGGATTTGAACCCCCGTCCGCAAGCCTTCTTCGGGCAGATCTACATGTTTAGCGGTCTGATTTGAGTCTCGCCACCTGTGTCGCGCAGTCGCACGCTACACAGGACGCCAGCACCCTATTTTCTTGCCCCAGGTTAAGGTACCCAGCCCAGAGCCAGCCGATAAAATTATCTTTACAGCCTGGACTTCTTAACTTGCGTTAAAAACCCCTTGCCCAGCCCATCGGCCTGCTGTTGTAAAGCTCACAGGCAATTAAGCTGCGAGTGCGAAACGTTCGTCGTTTGCAGTTAGTT
>JANNVB010000055.1:0-24755 GCA_031414215.1 Polaromonas sp.
GGCCGGTGTCGCGCTCCATCATCACCTTGGCGCTGGTGATGGAACCAAATTCGCCAAAAGACTGTTGCAAGTCTTCGTCGCGTACGGTGTACGGCAAGTTGCCGACATAAAGTTTGTTGCCCATGAAGGACTCCTCAAAAATACATAAAACAAAAAGCGATGGGGTCCCGAAAGCACAACAAACTTGACGTAACGCCGTAGCGCGCGAAACTGACCGATCACCAACATGTGCAATTAAATAATTACACCCCCCGATTATTAACCCTTTCAACGTCTTTGGGGTTTAAAAAAGCTGTAACTTGACGATTTGCGGGTGAAATAAGGATAAATCTGGCTTTTTGGCGGCAAATCCTGACAAGAATCCTGTCAGATTGTTCAGTTTTATTCTGAATGCACCGAGTCCAGGCACACAAGCGGTGCGACGTTTACAGCGCTTCCTGGGCTTTTTCACTGTCCGGAGCAATCACGGGCCGCGCCAATCGATGTCCGGGCTTGCTGATGAGCTCGACATAAAACTGGTCTGCGCCGCCAACTACCAGCGCGTCAACCGCTCCCATGACCTCAGCAAAATGCACAGCCGCAGCAGATGCATCAGTTGCGCCGACCTTGCAGTCAAAGTCTAAAAAATCAGCGCCTTCAGGCAAAGCCTTGGCACGTTCACGTTTGACGTATTTGCGGATGTCGTGTTTGCTGGCGTCAAGCAGGCGGTCGCGGTTTTTACCTTCGACTTTTAAAACGTAGGTCTTTTTCAAGCCTTGGTTCCTGCTGCCTGAGCCGCCAAAGTGGCGTCGAGCTCTTTGCACGACGGTGCGCACACCGCTTGCGACTTGCCCAGCACCTTGCGCGTACCCATGAGCGAGCGAGCGCGATGCTTGCCGCACATGAAGCACGACATGGTGGCCGCACCAAACGAGGTGGTGGCGGCAAACGGGGAGCCAGATACTTTGGATTTATAGCGCAGACCGTCAGCGAGTACAGCGGTTTTAGCGTCAGCTCTTGCCATGTTGTGTGTCTTTCCTGGGTTGATGGGTCTGGATTTACAGGAAAAACCCGTGAAACCAGTACCCGGTGTCAGCTGGCCGTTTGTACCGCTTTGCGCCTGTACAACCTGCTCTTTTAGCCTCCAACAATGCTTTATTTTACCGCGTAAAGCCGGGCGCTTGCTTGCGCCCGCTTTTGTAGCCCTTTCAATGGCATATTCAAAGACCTGTTTAAAGGGCTATGAAAATATTGCTAAAGTCCTTTTAGTTTTTCAATTTGCACGACACGAAAGTAAAGACATATGGCACGCCTTGTTAAATGCATCAAGCTGGGTATTGAGGCTGAAGGCCTGGATTTCCCGCCCTACCCCGGCCCACTGGGCAAGCGCCTGTGGGAAGAAGTCAGCAAGCAGGCCTGGGCCGACTGGATGAAGCAGCAAACCATGCTGGTCAATGAAAATCGCTTGAACCTGGCCGACCAGCGCGCCCGCCAGTACCTGGCCCGGCAAATGGAAAGCCACTTTTTTGGCAGCGGCGCAGACGTGGTGCAGGGTTACACCCCGCCCGCCGCTTGACGCCAGCGATCCACCTTGATATTGGCGCTCAGAGCAGCCAGATTTTTTTACGCGCCTGGCAGGCCTGGCGGGCTGACCCAGAGCGCAGCCGCATGCTGCATGTGGTTGCGATTTGCGGGGATGCCTATCAAAACGCACCTCTAGACGCAGACTTAAAACCGCTGGCCGAGCAGCTTGACGCCCAGCTCTGGGGCCTGCTGCCGGGGTTTCATCGGCTGGTGTTTGAGACTGGCCAGGTGCTGCTGACGCTGTGCATTGGCGATGTGGCCAAGCTGCTGCGACAGCAGCAGTTTGAAGCGGATGTCATTGATTTGAACAGCGCTGCGCTGGCAAGCGATGGGTTACTTTACGCTGCCAAAGCCATCGCGCGCCTGAGCCGGCCCGGTACTGTGCTGACCAGCTCAAACTCTGAGGCCATGCAAGCCGCTCTCAAGCAGTGCGGTTTTGTATTTGATGCAAATCGTGATGATCTGCAAGCCACCTACAACCCAGCCTGGGTCACCAAAAAGCCCAGCCAACTTGTCAAACCCAGTATCTGCGTGGTGGTGGGCGCTGGCTTGGCCGGCGCGGCAGTAGCCAGCAGCCTGGCACGGCGCGGCTGGGCGGTGACGGTGCTGGACACGGCCAGCCAACCCGCCAGCGGCGCGTCCAGCCTGCCTGCTGGGTTGTTGGTACCGCACACATCCCCTGACGACAGCCAGTTGTCGCGTTTTTCGCGCAGCGGCGTGCGCACCACGCTGCAGCAAGCCCGCGCCCTGTTGCGCCACGGCACAGACTGGGGCCAAACGGGTGTGTTGCAGCGCAGTTTAGGCGGCCATTTGTTGAGGCTGCCGCATGACTGGACCGACAGCCAGTCAGACGCCGCCAGCGACTGGTGCAGCGCCGCGACGCCCAAAACCTTAAGCGCTGCGGACGTACCAACCGACACGCAGGCGCTTTGGCATCCACAGGCAGGCTGGGTCAAACCCGCTGCGCTGGTCAATGCCTGGCTGGCTGCGCCTGGCATTGCATGGCGGGGGGACGTCACCGTTTCTGAATTGACACCTGACCACGACGGCTGGCGGGTGCGGGATGCCGCCGGGCAGTTGCTGGCGCAAGCCGACCTGGTGGTGCTGGCCGCAGGCTATGCCAGCAAGGCGCTGGCCACCAGCGCAGACGCCGAGCCACTGGATTTGCAAGCCATACGCGGGCAGGTGACGTTTGGCATGCAAAACGACGGGGACAAATTGCCCCCCTTCGCCGTTAACGGCCATGGTGGCCTGATACCCGCCATCACCACCGTCGATGGCCCGATGTGGCTGATGGGCGCGGGTTACGAGCGTGATGTAGAAGAGCCGATCATCAAAGCGCAAGACCATGCCGACAACCTGGCTCGTCTGCAAGGCCTGTTACCGCACGCCGCCGCTGCTTTGGCTGACCAGTTCGATGGCCTGCGCGCGCACGGCTGGGCAGGCATACGCTGCGCCACCCCAAACCGGCTGCCGCTGCTGCGCCCGCTTGCCAGCACGCCATCAGATGCGCCTTTGTGGGTATGCACGGGCATGGGCTCACGCGGGTTGACGTTTGCTGCCCTGTGCGGTGAGCTGCTGGCAGCGCAATTGCATGGCGAGCCGCTGCCGGTGGACCGGCAATTGGCTGCTGCGTTGATGGGGACGCGATTTTGACTGCTTTTAGACTATTTTGAGCCGCTTTTAGACCCTATTTTATGCCTCTAGCCCAATAAATACGGGCGCAAGCAGCTATAAAAATAATAGTATTTGAAATGCGCTCGGACTGCTCAGGAACTTTTTGCACCCGTTCTCAATCACCCTGCCCTTGAAAAGGGTTTTAGCAGCCCCAGTTAGTCAGATTACTGACCACAAACTTGTTTTCAAGCATGTCTGAACCCAAACAACCTGAACAAAATCAATCACTTAGCGGTGCTCCCAGCCCTGAAGAGCTGGAAGCTGCTGCGGCTGCCAATGAGTTTGACGCCTTAACCATTGCACAAGCGGAGGTGGCCACGCTAACCGCCAAAAACACAGAGCTGGCCGACAGCTATCTGCGCGCCAAGGCTGAAAGTGAAAACGCCCGCCGCCGCGCCGACGAAGAAGTCAGCAAGGCCCGCAAGTTTGCCCTGGAAAGCTTTGCCGAAAGCCTGCTGCCGGTGGCCGACAGCCTGGAAGCTGGTTTGAACTTGCCAAGCGCAACGCCAGAGCAGATCAAAGAAGGTGCAGCGGCGACCCTCAAGCAATTGAAAGCCGCCTTGGAGCGCAACCGAGTGATGCAAATTGACCCGGCTGCGGGCACCAAGTTTGACCCGCATCAGCACCAGGCCATCAGTGTTGTGCCCTCAGAACTTGAAGCCAATACGGTTGTGACGGTGCTGCAAAAAGGCTACCTGATCGCCGACCGCGTGCTGCGCCCAGCTTTGGTCACGGTTAGCGCCCCCAAATAAGTTGACTTGAAAACCATCAAGACAGCCACACCTTTTAAACATCATTATTTTTGAATCGAACGGAGAACATCATGGGAAGAATCATCGGAATCGACTTGGGCACCACTAATTCGTGCGTATCCATCATGGAGGGCAATGTGCCCAAAGTCATCGAGAACTCTGAAGGCGCACGCACCACGCCGTCCATCGTGGCTTATCAGGAAGACGGTGAAGTGCTGGTTGGTACATCGGCCAAGCGCCAGGCTGTGACCAACCCAAAGAACACGCTGTACGCCGTCAAGCGATTGATCGGCCGCAAGTTCACTGAAAAAGAAGTCCAAAAAGACATCAGCCTGATGCCTTATTCCATCGTGGCTGCCGATAACGGCGACGCCTGGGTTGAAGTGCGCGGCAAAAAAATGTCGGCCCAGCAAGTGTCTGCCGACATCTTGCGCAAAATGAAAAAAACCGCTGAAGACTACTTGGGCGAGCCCGTGACTGAAGCGGTCATCACCGTGCCTGCGTACTTCAACGACGCACAGCGCCAGGCCACCAAAGACGCAGGCCGCATTGCGGGTCTGGACGTCAAGCGCATCATCAACGAGCCGACCGCAGCCGCGCTGGCTTTTGGCCTGGACAAGCAAGAAAAAGGCGACCGCAAAATCGCTGTGTATGACCTGGGTGGCGGCACGTTTGACGTGTCCATCATCGAGATTGCCGACGTTGACGGTGAAAAGCAGTTTGAAGTGCTGTCCACCAACGGCGACACCTTTTTGGGTGGCGAAGACTTTGATCAGCGCGTCATCGACTACATCGTGGCCGAGTTCAAAAAAGACAGCGGCATTGACCTGAGCAAAGACGTAGTTGCGCTGCAGCGCCTGAAAGACTCGGCTGAAAAAGCCAAGATTGAGCTGTCAAACAGCGCCGCGACTGAAGTCAACATTCCGTACATCGCGCATGACCCTGCCAGCGGCCCCAAGCACTTGCTGGTCAAGCTGAGCCGTGCCAAGCTCGAAAGCCTGGTGGACGAGCTGATCGAGCGCACCATTGCACCTTGCCGCACCGCCATGAAAGACGCAGGCCTGAGCGTCAGCGACATTCATGATGTGATTCTGGTCGGTGGCCAAACCCGCATGCCCAAAGTGCAGGACGCGGTAAAAGCTTTCTTCGGCAAAGAGCCACGCAAGGACGTGAACCCCGACGAAGCAGTAGCCGTGGGCGCTGCCATTCAAGGCCAGGTGCTGTCGGGTGACCGCACCGACGTGCTGCTGCTGGACGTGACGCCGCTGTCATTGGGTATTGAAACCATGGGCGGCGTGATGACCAAGATGATCAAGAAAAACACGACCATCCCGACCAAGTTTGCACAGACCTTTTCGACCGCTGAAGACAACCAGCCTGCCGTGACCATCAAGGTGTTTCAGGGTGAGCGTGAAATAGCATCGGGCAACAAAGGCCTGGGCGAGTTCAACCTCGAAGGCATTCCGCCATCAGCACGCGGCACGCCGCAAATTGAAGTGTCTTTTGACATCGACGCCAACGGCATTTTGCACGTGGGCGCCAAAGACAAAGGCACCGGCAAAGAAAACAAAATCACCATCAAGGCGAACTCTGGTTTGACCGAGGCTGAAATTCAGCAAATGGTGAAAGACGCCGAGCTGAACGCCGAAGACGACAAGAAAAAGGTCGAATTCGTCACCGCCAAAAACAACGCCGAAGCCATGGTGCACAGCGTTAAAAAATCGCTGACCGAGTACGGCGACAAGCTGGACGCGGGTGAGAAAGAAAAGATCGAAACCGCCATCAAGGACATGGAAGAAGCCCTGAAAGGCGACGACAAAGCCGCCATCGACGCGAAAAACACCGCTTTGATGGAAGCCAGCCAGAAGCTGGGCGAAAAAATGTACGCCGACATGGAAGCATCAAAAGCGGCCGCTGCCGCTGCGGGCGCTGCACCAGGTGCTGAGCAAGCCCAGGCCAAGCCCGCTGACGACAACGTGGTCGATGCTGAGGTCAAGGAAGTCAAGAAGACTGACAAGGCCTGATAATTGTAAGCAGATTGAAGCGGAAACCGGGAGCGATCTCGGATTTCCGCTTTGGTTTTTGTGCCTTCTGTAAAACACCTGACTGATAACGATCTTCTGACCTTCCAACATGGCAAAAAAAGACTATTACGACACCCTGGGCGTTGCCAAAAACGCCAGCGATGAAGACATCAAAAAAGCGTATCGCAAGCTGGCGATGAAGCACCACCCAGACCGCAACCAGGGTGACAGCGCCAAAGCCGCCGAAGAAAAATTCAAAGAGGCCAAAGAAGCCTACGAGATGCTGTCAGACGACCAAAAGCGCGCCGCTTATGACCAGTACGGCCACGCGGGTGTAGACCCGAACATGCGCGGCGGTGCGGGGGCTGAAGGCTTTGGCGGTTTTGCCGAGGCGTTTGGTGATATTTTTGGTGGCGTGTTTGGCGAGCAGCAGCGACGCGGGCAAGGCGGCAGGCAGGTCTTCCGGGGTGGCGATTTAAGCTACGCGATGGAAGTGACGCTGGAAGAAGCCGCCAACGGCAAAGAAGCGCAAATCCGTGTGCCGAGCTGGGACGACTGCACAACCTGCAAAGGCAGCGGCGCCAAACCCGGCACCAAGGTAGCGACGTGCACGACCTGCCACGGCCATGGCCAGGTGCAGATGCGCCAAGGCTTTTTCAGTGTGCAGCAAACCTGCCCACAGTGCAAAGGCACAGGCAAGCTGATTCCTGACCCCTGCGTGGCCTGCCACGGCGTGGGTAAAACCAAGAACAACAAAACACTGGAAGTCAAAATACCGGCAGGTATTGACGACGGCATGCGCATCCGCTCGACCGGCAACGGCGAGCCCGGCACCAACGGCGGCCCACCGGGCGACTTGTACATTGAAATCCGCGTTAAAAAGCACGAAATTTTTGAACGTGACGGCGACGACCTGCACTGCGCCGTACCCATCAGCTTTACCACTGCCGCCTTGGGTGGCGAGATTGAAGTGCCGACACTGGCAGGCAAAGCGGCTATCGACATTCCCGAGGGCACGCAAGCGGCCAAACAGTTCCGCCTGCGCGGCAAAGGCATCAAAGGTGTGCGTTCAAGCTACCCCGGTGACTTGTACTGCCACATCACGGTTGAAACACCTGTGAAGCTGACGGAACACCAGCGCAAGCTTCTCAAAGAGTTTGATGAGTCTTTGAGAAAAGGCGGCGCGAAGCATTCACCAAGCGAAGACAGCTGGACGGACAAGCTGAAAAACTTCTTCAGCGCTTGAGGTTTGAGGGCCAGAAGACGCTATTAAATCGGGAGCTGCTTGCGCCCGTATTTATTGGTTTAGAGGCACATTTGATACCAAAAAACGGCCTTTAAAACGCCGTTTTTACCGTTTTCAGCCCGTCACAGCCTTAGACAGCCGCTGCGCGCAACTGAGCGCCTGCTTTGCATCCCTCGCCTCTACCATCAGACGGAGCAGCGGCTCGGTACCGCTGGCGCGTATCAGTACGCGACCGGTTTGGCCCAGCTCGGCTTTAATCGCCGCAGTCTCGGTTTTTAGCAGGTCGTTGCTTTGCCAGTCCTGGCCGGGTTTGAGGCGCACATTGAGCAGCGTTTGGGGGAACAAAGTCACGTCACCCAGTAACTGGGCGATGGTTTTTCCGCTCCTCACGCAGGCTTGCAGCACTTGCAGTGCGCTGATCAGGCCATCGCCTGTGGTGTGTTTGTCGAGCGCCAGCAGGTGGCCAGAGCCCTCGCCGCCCAGCAGCCAGCCGCGCTTTTCCAACTCTTCGAGCACGTAACGGTCACCTACCTTGGCGCGTACAAATTCGACACCCTTGGCTTGCAAGGCGACTTCAACCGCCATGTTGGTCATCAGCGTGCCGACAGCACCGGGGACTTTTTCACCCCGTGCCAGGCGCTCGTTGACCATCAGATACAGAACTTCGTCGCCATTGAACAAGCGGCCCTGGCTGTCGACCAACTGCAGACGATCAGCGTCACCGTCCAGCGCAATACCGTAGTCAGCTTTGTGCTGTTTGACGGCAGCGATTAGCGCTTCGGGGTGCGTCGCGCCCACGCCGTCGTTGATGTTCATGCCGTCGGGTGCACAGCCGATGGCGATGACTTCTGCGCCTAGTTCATGAAACACCTTGGGTGCGATGTGGTACGCCGCGCCGTGAGCGCCGTCGACCACGATCTTCAAGCCTTTGAGCGTCAGGTCGTTGGCGAAGGTGCTTTTGCAAAACTCGATATAACGGCCTGCTGCGTCGTCTAACCGCTTGGCTTTGCCCAGGGCGGCTGAATCGGCCCACACTGGGAGTTCTTCAAGTGCGGCCTCTACGGCAAGCTCCCATGCGTCGTCTAACTTGGCACCCTGGGCGCTGAAAAATTTGATGCCGTTGTCAGGAAAAGCGTTGTGGCTGGCGCTGATGACCACGCCCAGGCTGGCACGCTGGGCGCGTGTGAGGTAGGCCACGCCGGGTGTGGGCAAGGGGCCCAGTAGCACCACGTCAACGCCTGCGGAATTAAAGCCCGACTCCAGCGCACTTTCCAGCATGTAGCCGGATATGCGGGTGTCTTTGCCAATCAGTACCGTGGGGCGGGCTTCTGTGCGCTTGAGAACCCGGCCCACGGCGTGCGCCAGACGCAGCACAAAGTCAGGGGTGATCGGTGGTTGGCCGACTGTGCCGCGAATGCCGTCTGTGCCGAAGTATTTTCTGGTCATATTTTTATCTTTGTTGTTTTACGCAACAGGCATTTTAGAAGCCGTCCACACCTTCAAGGCCTGAACCGTCTCGCGCACGTCATGCACCCGCACCACGCGCGCGCCACGCTCAACCGCCAGGACTGCAGCCGCCACACTGGGCACCATGCGGTCGGCAATGTCCATTTGCGCGACCAGTGCAAGCGACGTGCTGCTCACCGCCGCCAGCGACGACTTGCGCGACCAGCCGGCCAGCAGCGGGTAGCCCGCAGTCAGCAGCTCATGCTGACGCGAAAGCAGCGCAAAGTTTTGTGCCACGGTTTTGCCAAAGCCAATGCCGGGGTCTAGCGTGATGCGGTTTTTTGCCACGCCCAGCGCTTCCAGCACCTTGGCCTGATGTTTTAAAAACGCCAGCACCTGTGCCACCACATCGCCCTGCATCGGCTCAGCCTGCATGGTTTGGGGCTCTCTGTGCATGTGCATCAGGCAGACTCCGCAGTTGGGGTGCGCGGCCACCACCTCTAGCGCACCGGGCTGGCGCAGCGCCCAAATGTCATTGATGATGTCAACGCCCAAATCGAGTACGGCCTGCATCACTTCAGGTTTGTAGGTATCCACCGAGACCGCAACACCCAACGCGCACGCATGGCGCACCACCGGCAGCACACGCGCCAGCTCGTCCGCCAGCGGCAAAGGCAGCGCACCGGGGCGGCTGGACTCGCCGCCAATGTCCAAAATATCAGCGCCGTCTTTGACCAGTTGGTCGCAATGCGTCAGCGCACTCAGCATGCCGCTACCGGGTGCAAAAAATTTGCCACCGTCTGAAAACGAATCAGGCGTGACGTTCACGATGCCCATGACTTTGGGCTCGGTCAGGTCTATTCCAAAGCGGGAGGTTTGCCAAATCATCGAAGTACCCCATGTGCAGAACGAAAAAAACGGGCAGCCCGGGGAAAACGAAAAAACCCGGGACAAGCCCGGGTTGTGCAACTCCGTCAACCCTTACAGGTCAACTTTAGCCGCAGTGGGTGTTGGGTCCGGGTTGATCGCAGGTGTGCCGCCAGTCGGGCCACCTGTACCACCCACGGATGGGTTGCGTGGTGTCCAGTCTTTGGGTGGGCGCGGCTCTTTGCCCGCAATGATGTCGTCAATTTGATCGGAATCAATGGTTTCCCATTCAATCAGCGCCTTGGCCATGGCGTGCATTTTGTCTTTGTTGTCTTCAATCAAAGTACGCGCTACCTTGTACTGCTGGTCGATGATGCGGCGCACCTCAGCGTCAACCTTTTGCATGGTGGTTTCACTCATGTTGGTGGTCTTGGTGACTGAACGGCCCAAAAACACTTCGCCTTCGTTTTCAGCGTAGACCATCGGGCCTAGAGCCTCGGTCATGCCGTAGCGGGTCACCATGTCTCTGGCCAGGGCAGTGGCACGCTCAAAGTCATTGCTCGCGCCAGTGGTCATCTGGTTCATGAAGACTTCTTCAGCAATACGACCACCAAACAACATGCTGATCTGGCTCAGCATGAACTCTTTGTCGTAGCTGTAGCGGTCAGCGGCTGGCAGGCTCATCGTGACGCCCAAGGCGCGGCCACGCGGGATGATGGTAACTTTGTGCACCGGGTCGCACTTGGGCAGCATTTTGCCAATCAGGGCGTGGCCAGACTCGTGGTACGCGGTGTTGCGGCGCTCTTCCTCAGGCATGACCATGCTTTTGCGCTCAGGGCCCATCAAGATTTTGTCTTTGGCTTTTTCAAAGTCGACCATCTCCACCGTGCGGGCGTTGCGGCGCGCGGCCATCAAAGCAGCTTCGTTGCACAGGTTGGCCAAATCGGCGCCCGACATGCCGGGTGTGCCGCGTGCAATCACGCCGGGGCTCACGTCTTGGCCGAGTGGCACTTTGCGCATGTGCACGTTCAAAATCTGCTCACGGCCACGAATGTCTGGCAGCGTCACGTACACCTGGCGGTCAAAGCGGCCGGGGCGCAGCAAGGCGGCGTCCAAAATATCAGGGCGGTTGGTGGCAGCCACCACAATCACGCCGACATTGGTTTCAAAGCCGTCCATCTCCACCAGCATCTGGTTCAGGGTTTGTTCGCGCTCGTCGTTACCGCCGCCCAAGCCTGCGCCGCGTTGGCGACCGACGGCGTCAATCTCGTCAATGAAAATAATGCAAGGTGCGTTTTTCTTGGCGTTGTCAAACATGTCGCGCACACGCGATGCGCCCACGCCAACAAACATTTCAACAAAGTCTGAGCCAGAAATTGAGAAGAACGGAACCTTGGCTTCACCAGCAATGCTCTTGGCAAGCAGGGTTTTACCGGTGCCCGGGGGGCCCACCAGCAACAAACCACGTGGAATACGGCCACCCAGTTTTTGGAACTTTGTCGGGTCTTTCAAAAAGTCGACGACCTCTTTGACTTCTTCTTTGGCCTCGTCGCAACCTGCTACGTCAGCAAAAGTCACGGGGTTGGTGGATTCGTCGAGCAAACGAGCCTTGGATTTGCCGAAGCTGAACGCCCCGCCCTTGCCGCCGCCCTGCATTTGGCGCATGAAGTACACCCAGACACCAATCAGCAGCAGCATGGGGCCCCAGCTCACGAGCAGCGTCATGAGCAGTGAGCCTTCTTCACGTGCTTTAACGTCAAACTTGACGTCGTTGGCGATCAGGTCACCGACCAAACCACGGTCGAGGTAAGTGGCCGTGGTGCGCACTTTGCGGTCGTCGGTGGTGGTGGCGACAATTTCAGTGCCGCCCTGGCCTTCGGCGATGGTGGCGGTTTTGATGCGCTTGCCGCGCACTTCTTCAAGAAAATCTGAATAGCCCAAGTAATTAGCACTTGCGCCACCGCGCGTATCAAATTGCTTGAAAACGGTAAACAGCACCATGGCGATAACCAGCCAGATTGCAATTTTGGAAAACCACTGATTGTTCAAGGAGAACTCCGATCAAAAAGCCAAGAGGCACAATGTGCATCACTGAATGGGCAGATGCGTCGCATTTTAGGCCTTTCAAGTGCAAAAACCGTATAAATTGAAGCCTACATCCCTTGACTGGACACGGGTTTAGGTATTTTTTCGCGTTATGGACGTAATTTAGGGCTTGTTTTTCAGCCCCAAACCCACCAAAAAAGTCTCTGATGACCCTGGCCGCGACGCCTTGGGTTTGATACGTTTGACGACACTGAATGTGTCTTTGAACAGCTTGACCATCGGGTCATACGCACCGCCATGAAACAACTTGACGACCAAAGCGCCATCGGTCTTGAGATGCTGAACCGAAAAATCAACTGCCAGTTCGACCAAATCACTGATACGTGCTGCGTCGGCTGATTCAATACCCGACAAATTCGGTGCCATGTCTGACATCACCAGGTCAAGCTTCTTGCCCGCCCCATTCGCCGACAAAGTCTGCTCTAAAACTAGTAGCACTTCAGACTCACGGAAATCACCCTGGATAAACACCACGCCCTCAATCGGCTCCATCGGCAGCAAGTCCAGCGCCACAATTTGGCCGTTCAACTCACCCGTCGCCGCGCCCTTGGGCGACATTTTGCGGCGCGCATATTGGC
Organism: Polaromonas sp.; assembly: GCA_031414215.1. GTDB lineage: Bacteria > Pseudomonadota > Gammaproteobacteria > Burkholderiales > Burkholderiaceae_C > Polaromonas. Next base: position 12,260 of record JANNVB010000055.1, read on the forward strand.
TCCACGCGCCGGGTGTGCTGCCCAAGTCAACCACCAGACTGCCGGGCTTGATGAGCCCCAGGCTTTCGTCAATTTCCTTCAGTTTGTAGGCCGCCCTTGCCCGGTAACCTTCGCGCTGCGCCAGCTTTACATACGGGTCATTGATGTGGTCGTGTAACCACGCTTTGTTGACCTTGCTGCCCCGTTTGGCGCTGTCCGCGTCGGTTTTTTTGACTTTTTCAGTGCTCTTGGTGGGGTTTGACTTCATCGTTGGATTGTCCACCGATAATCGGTACATGCCTCAAATACTCCTGACCCCCGCCCAGCGCAAAGACCACCGCGCCGATGCCCACCATTTAAACGCCGTCGTCATGATTGGCTCAGGCGGTTTGACAGCCGCTGTTAAAAAAGAAGTCGACGCGGCTCTTAATGCCCACGGCCTGATTAAAGTGCGGGCGCAGATGGATGACCGCGCCGCTCGCGAAGCGGTTTTCCAGGAACTCAGTACCGACCTGAACGCCGCACCAATTCAACACATTGGCAAGCTGCTGGTGCTGTGGCGGCCCATGCCTGAGAAAGAAAAGAAAGTCGACGATGACCGCAAAGCCGGCCCGCGCGAAGTCAAAGTACTGAAAAACAGCTCTCGCTACGGCCAACGGCCGGAGGTTAAGGTGCTGCGCGTACTGGGCAACCAGCGCCTGACGCCAGGCGGCACCGTCAAGCGGGCTAAAAAGCCGCAGTTAAAGAGCTTGAAAAAACGTTCGCAAGATTGATTGCGATAACTGTTTGCGTTTAACGGTTTTGCCCACAATTGATGCTCATGACCAACCCTCTTTTAGACTTTTCCGATACGCCGCTGTTTGACCACATTCTGCCGGAGCATGTCAGCCCTGCGATCAACGCGCTGTTGACCGATGCGCGAGCCGCACTTGATAAAGTCACGGTCAGCGACTTCCCCGTCAGTTGGAACGGCATCTCGGCCGTGCTGGATGTGGCGACTGAAAAGCTAGGCCGCGCTTGGGGAGCCGTGAGCCACTTAAATAGCGTCGCCGACACACCCGAGTTGCGCGCCGCCTACAACGCGGCTCTACCCGTGATCACCGAGTTTTACACGCGGCTAGGCGCTGACGAGGCTCTGTACGCCAAGTACAAAGCGATTGACGTTGGCACACTGAACACCGAGCAAAAGCAGGCGCACAAAAATGCCATGCGCAACTTTGTATTGTCAGGTGCTGAACTGGCAGGCGCTGCCAAAGAGCGCTTTGCCAAAATCCAGGAGCGCCAAGCTGAACTCAGCCAAAAGTTCAGCGAAAACGCGTTAGATGCCACAGACGCTTTTGCCTATTACGCCACCGAGAGCGAGCTTGCGGGTGTGCCGAGCGATGTGACTGAAACGGCACGTGAGCAGGCCAAGGCCGAAGGCAAAGACGGCTACAAACTGACGCTGAAAATGCCGAGCTACCTGCCCGTGATGCAGTTTGCTACCAGCAGTGCGCTGCGCGAAGTTTTGTATCGCGCCTACAGCACCCGCGCCAGCGACCAAGCCCCAGCCGAGTTCAGCAAATTCGACAACAGCGCCGTCATTCAAGAGATTTTGGCGCTGCGGCTGGAAGAATCCAGGCTGCTGGGCTACAACAATTTTGGTGAAGTGTCCGTTGTTGCCAAAATGGCCAAGTCACCGGCTGAGGTTGTTACTTTTTTACGTGACTTGGCACAGCGCGCGCGGCCTTTTGCTGAAAAAGACGTGGCTGATTTACGTGCGTTTGCAGCAGAACACTTGAGCCTGAAAGACCCACAACCCTGGGACTTTCCGTACATCGCTGAAAAGCTCAAAGAAGCGCGTTACTCGTTCAGCGAGCAGGAAGTCAAACAATATTTCACCGCGCCCAAGGTGCTGGCGGGTCTGTTCAAAATCATTGAAACACTGTTTGAAGTGGCCATTCGCGAAGACACGGCATCGGTGTGGAAGCCGGGCGTGCAGTTCTTTCGCATCGAGCGTGCAGGTAACTTGGTCGGCCAGTTCTACCTGGACCAGCCAGCGAGAACCGGCAAGCGCGGTGGCGCCTGGATGGACGATGTGCGCGCCCGCTGGTTGCGGCCTGACACAGGCCATTTGCAAACCCCGGTGGCGCACTTGGTGTGCAACTTTGCCGACGGTGTGGGCGGTAAACCCGCGCTGCTGACGCATGACGACGTGACGACCTTATTTCACGAGTTTGGCCACGGTCTGCACCACATGCTGACGAAAATCAACGAGCGTGATGTATCTGGCATCAGCGGTGTGGAGTGGGACGCGGTTGAGTTGCCGAGCCAATTCATGGAGAACTTTTGCTGGGAGTGGGACGTGCTCAAGCACATGACCGCGCATGTCGACACGGGTGAGCCGCTACCGCGTGCGCTGTTTGACAAAATGCTGGCAGCTAAAAACTTCCAGAGCGGCATGCAAACGCTGCGTCAAGTCGAGTTTTCACTCTTCGACATGCTGCTGCACACCTCGCACAACCCAACGGCGGACGTGATGGCCTTGCTCAATGAAGTGCGGGCAGAAGTCGCTGTTGTTAAAGCCCCACCATACAGCCGCACGGCACATACATTCAGTCACATTTTTTCTGGCGGTTACGCGGCGGGCTATTACAGTTATAAATGGGCGGAGGTGTTATCGGCTGATGCGTATGCCGCTTTTGAAGAAGCACTTGCACAAGGCAAACCGCAGGTTGAAACGGGTCGAAAATACCGTGAAGCGATTTTGGAAGCGGGTGGAAGTCGCCCCGCGATGGAATCATTCAAGGCCTTCAGGGGTCGGGAGCCTTCGATAGATGCGCTGCTGCGTCATCAAGGTATGGCTTAGGCGCGTTGAACACAGGTTGCAAAACTTTTAGACTTAGCTCATGGAGAAATCTGTATGACCCTCACTACCAATACGGTTACTATTAAATTAATAGCTGCTTGTGCCCTATTCATAGGATCTGCAGCCGTATCTATTGCTCAACCTGTGTACCGCATCGTCGGACCGGACGGCAAGGTGACGTTTTCAGACAAGCCACCTGCTGAGGCCAATGCCAAAGTCACAGCCGCTGCAGGCGCAGCGGGCGGCGGCGTGGCCAGCAGTTCTTTGCCTTTTGAGCTGCGCCAGGTCGCGCAAAAATACCCTGTAACGCTCTACACAGGTGAAAACTGCGGCCCCTGCCAGTCGGCCCGCTCGATGTTGACCTCGCGCGGCGTGCCTTTTGCTGAAAAAACCGTTACCACCCTAGAAGACAGCCAGGCTTTGCAGCGCCTTAGCGGTGAAAACTCCCTGCCCTTTGCCACGATTGGTGGTCAGCAACTGAAAGGTTTTTCAGACGCAGAGTGGACGCAGTTTTTAAATGCAGCGGGCTATCCAGCCACATCGACGTTGCCGTCCACTTACCGCCAGCCTGCTGCAACGCCATTGGTGACAGTGGCTGCCGCGCCAGCCACTACAGCACCAGCAGCGCCGCCACGGGCTGCAGCACCCGCACCGCAACCCGCACCCGCAGCGGCCAATCCTTCAGGTATTCGGTTCTAAGCTCGGCGTTTAGAACGTCATTGTTTTTACGCCGGCTCCGGTTGCCAGCAAACAAACGCTGGCTTTTTGAAACGCAAACACACCGACCGTCACCACGCCCGGCCAATTGTTGACGTCGGCTTCGAAAACCAACGGGTCGGCAATCTTCAAACCTGTTACATCCAAAATGTGCTGACCGTTGTCAGTCACCAGTGGTACGCCGCCTTTTAAGCGCAAGGTTGCGACACCGCCCAGCCCCGCAAACTGACGCGCGATGCGCTTGGCAGCCATCGGGATCACCTCTACTGGCAGCGGGAAAGCGCCCAGCACAGTCACCAGTTTTGACTCGTCAGCAATGCACACAAACTGACGGGCCTGCGCAGCAACGATTTTCTCGCGCGTCAGCGCTGCACCGCCGCCTTTGATCATGTAACCCGCATGGTCAATCTCGTCGGCACCGTCGATATAAACCGCCAACTCGTCGACTTCAGTCGCGTCAAACACCTTGATACCCAATGCCTGCAAGCGCTCGGTTGAAGCGATGGAGCTCGACACCGCACCTTTGATTTGATCTTTCATAGCTCCCAGCGCATCAATGAATTTATTGACGGTAGAGCCCGTGCCCACGCCCACAATGCTGCCGGGTTGCACATAGGCCAAAGCGGCCTGGCCGACCAGGGTTTTGAGTTCGTCTTGGGTCATGGGATGGTTTGCGACAATATGGCGAGTTGAATTAAATAGAGCAAATTATCCAATGGCATTACTCCCCTACGCGCTAGCCCGCCCTTTTTTGTTTGGCCTGGATGCCGAAACCGCCCACGAACTGACGATGGCAAGCCTGGCGCACACCCAGGGGACGCCGCTGTCGTTGGCGTATTGCGGGACTCGAGTGGACGACCCAATAGAGCTGGCGGGCCTCAAGTTTGCCAACCGGGTTGGCCTAGCCGCTGGCTTGGACAAAAACGCCCGCTGCATTGATGGCCTGGCCGCAATGGGATTTGGTTTTGTCGAGGTGGGTACTGTGACCCCCAGGGCGCAAAGTGGCAACCCCAAGCCGCGCATGTTCCGCTTGCCCGAGGCGAACGCGCTGATCAATCGGCTGGGTTTTAACAATGACGGTCTGGATGCTTTTATTGCCAATGTGCAAAAGTCCAAGGTGCGCCAATCCAACTCCAAGACGCCTTTGATCTTGGGGCTAAACATTGGCAAAAACGCCACCACGCCGATTGAAAACGCGGTTGATGACTACCTGATTTGCCTCGATGGCGTTTACCCGCACGCCGACTACGTGACGGTCAATATCTCCAGCCCTAACACCAAAAACCTGCGCGCCCTGCAGAGCGATGAAGCCCTGGACGCGCTGCTGAGCGCCATTGCCAGCCGTCGCGCCAAGCTCGTTAAGCAGCACGGCAAGCGGGTGCCAATCTTTGTGAAAATTGCGCCTGATTTAGATGCTGCACAGGTCGACGTGATTGCCGCCACACTCAAACGCCACGAGATGGATGGCGTTGTGGCAACCAACACCACGCTGGCTCGCGATGCCGTCAAAGGCATGCGCCATGCTGAGGAAATGGGCGGCCTGAGCGGATCCCCAGTATTGGAAGCCAGCAACCGCGTCATCAGTCAGTTGCGTGCTGCTTTAGGCAAAAGCTTTCCCATCATTGGCGTGGGCGGAGTGATGAGTGGCGCTGATGCGGTGTCGAAAATCAAAGCTGGGGCGGATGTGGTGCAAATCTACACCGGGCTCATCTACAAAGGCCCAGAACTCGTCAAAGACGCTGCTTTTAGCATTAAAAATAGCCTTTAGACCAATAGATACGGGCGCAAGCAGCTCCTAATTTAATAGTGAACATCATGACATCGCCCTTCCCTCACCTGCTCGCCCCACTCGACCTGGGTTTTACCACGCTTAAAAACCGCGTCCTCATGGGCAGCATGCACACCGGCCTGGAAGATGGCCGCAAGCACTTTCCGGCGATGGCGGCCTACTTTGCTGAGCGGGCACGCGGCGGTGTGGGTTTGATCGTGACCGGCGGCTTTGCACCCAATATTGCGGGCTGGACCAAACCGTTTGCGGGCATGTTGGCCTCATCAAGCGCGGCCAAGCGACATAAGCAAATCACTGATGCAGTTCACGCTGAAGGCGGAAAAATCGCGCTACAAATTTTGCACAGTGGCCGCTACGGCTACCACCCGTTGTGCGTGGCGCCGTCGCGTATCCAGAGCCCGATATCGCCGTTTACACCTTTTGAGCTGAGCGCTGCAGGCATTGAAAGGCAAATCCGCGCCTTTGTCCGCTGCGCTGCGCTGGCGCGTGAAGCAGGCTACGACGGCGTGGAAATCATGGGCAGCGAAGGCTATTTGATCAATCAGTTTTTAGTCAGCCACACCAATCACCGAAGCGACGCATGGGGCGGCAGCTATGCCAACCGCATGCGGCTGGCAGTTGAGATTGTTCGCCGCACGCGCGAGGCGCTGGGGCCAGACTTCATCATCATCTACCGTTTGTCGATCATCGATTTGATTCCCGGCGGCAGCAGTTGGGACGAGGTCGTCGAGCTGGCCAAGGCGATTGAAAAAGCCGGCGCAACCATCATCAACAGTGGTATTGGCTGGCATGAGTCCCGGGTGCCAACGATTGCGACGTCTGTGCCGCGCGGCGCGTTTACCTGGGTGACCAAAAAGCTGCGCACTGAATTGCGGGCCGCTGGCCTCAATATTCCGGTCGTCACTGGCAACCGCGTCAATATGCCGGAGGTGGCAGAACAGGTACTGGCAGATGGCAACGCCGACATGATCAGCATGGCGCGGCCGTTTTTGGCTGACCCGGAATTCGTCAATAAAGCCGCGCAGGGACGAGCGAATGAGATCAACACCTGCATCGCCTGTAATCAAGCGTGTTTAGACCACGCCTTTAAAAACAAGCTGGCCAGCTGCCTGGTCAACCCGCGCGCTGGGCATGAGCTTGATTTGGTCATCAACTTCGCGCCAGCCAAAAAACGTGTTGCCGTGATTGGTGCAGGGCCAGCAGGTTTGGCGGCTGCCACCACGCTGGCCGGGCGCGGCCACAGCGTTGATTTGTTTGATTCAGCCGCCAAAATCGGCGGCCAGTTCAACATGGCCAAGCTGGTGCCGGGCAAAGAAGAGTTCGAAGAGACGCTGCGCTACTTTGGCCAGCGCGCCAAGCTGACGGGTGTGCAATTGCACTTGAACACCCGGGTTGATGCGGCGCAGCTCATCGCGCAAAAATACGACGACGTGGTGCTGGCCACGGGCGTCAAGCCGCGCAACCCGCGCATCCCCGGCCAAGACTTGCCCGGCGTGCTGAGCTACATCGACGTGCTGCTGGGCCAGCAAGCCGTTGGCCAGCGCGTGGCGCTGATTGGCGCGGGCGGCATTGGTTTTGACGTGGCTGAGTTCCTGGTCACGCCCGCCGGGCATTCAACCGCCATGAACCTGCCCGAATGGCTGGCCGAATGGGGCGTGGCTGACCCCGGCACAGTGCGCGGCGGCGTGGTGCGGCCTGTGTCCACGCCTGCAGCAAGGCAAGTCACGCTGCTACAGCGCAAACCCGGCAAGCTGGGCAACAACCTGGGCAAAACCACGGGCTGGATCCACCGCGCTGCCTTGAAGATGAAAAACGTCGAGATGCTGTCAGGCGTGAATTACGAGCGCATCGTTCAGCAACCGGGTGGGCTTGGCCTGTTCATCACCTACGGCGAAAAACGCACAGACGGCACGGTGCTGGAGGTCGACACCATCGTGCTCTGCGCCGGGCAAGAACCGCTGCAGGAATTGCTGGAGCCGTTGAAAGCGGCAGGCATCAAGACCCACCTGATAGGCGGCGCACAAGAAGCCGGTGAGCTGGATGCCAAACGCGCGATTGATCAGGGGACGCGGCTGGGGGCAAGGCTTTGAAAGGCGATCTATCGATCTTTCTTAGAACAGCGATTAAAAATAAACGATAGCATTCAAAACCAGCGTTTGAGCAGCCCCATCACCTGGTCAAAGCGTTTGCCATACGGCGGGTAAAACAGGTCGCCACGCGCCCATTTGGACTGCACCAGCACCGGCTTTTGCATGGTCAGCCGCAAAAAACCGGCCTCGCCGTGGTAGCTGCCCCAGCCACTTTCACCAATGCCGCCGAAAGGCAGGTTCTCGTGGGCGATGTGCATCAGCGTGTCGTTGACTGTCACGCCGCCGCTGACGGTTTGTGCCAGCACCTTGTCGCGCGCAGTGTGGTCGGTGCCAAACCAGTACAACGCCAGTGGCCTGGGTCGTGCGTTGACGTACTCAATCGCATCGCTCAGTGTTTCATACGGCAGCACTGGCAGGATGGGTCCGAAGATTTCTTCATGCATCAGCTGAGCATCTGCGGGCACATCAAACGCCAATACCGGGCACATTTGGCGGTGTTCAGTGGCCTCACCCCCCGTGTTGATGACTTGCAGCCTGGCACCACCCTGCTCTGCTGCGGCCAGCATGGCTTGCAGGCGGGCGTGGTGGCGCGGGCTGATGATGGCGGCGTAGTCGGGGTTGCCTGTCATGGTCGGGAAAAGCTTGGCCACGGCCTGGGCAAAAGCGTGGCCAAAAGCGGCTTCTTTGCCTTTGGGCAGCAAAACGTAGTCAGGTGCAATGCAGGTTTGGCCCGCGTTCAGAAGTTTGCCGTGGGCAATTTTGATGGCGGCTGCATTCAGGTCGCAGCTTGCGTCAATGATGCACGGCGACTTGCCGCCCAGTTCCAGCGTGGTGGGCGTCAGGTTGGCGGCAGCGGCTTTGGCGACGATGCGGCCTACAGCGGTAGAGCCGGTAAAGAACAAATGGTCAAACGGCAAACTTGAAAATTCAGCAGCCAGCTCGCCATCACCCAGCACCACACACACCTCGTCAGGTGCAAACGCTTTGCCCAACAGCTCGGCCATCAAGGCCGATGTGGCGGGTGTCAATTCACTCGGTTTCAGCATCACCCGGTTGCCAGCCGCCAGCGCGGTAATCACTGGGCCCAGGGCGAGCTGCACCGGGTAGTTCCACGGCGACACCACACCCACCACACCCAGTGGCTGGCGCTGCAAATAGGCGCTGGCGGGCTGCAGGTAAATCGGTGTGCTGACTTTTTGCGGCTTGATCCATTTGGGCAAGGCTTTGAGCGTGTGCGACAGCAGCGAGCGCAGCACAAACAGGTCAGCAATCTCGGTCAACTGCAAACTACGCACGCCAAAGTCAGTTTGCACGGCTTGCGCCAGCCCGATGCCGTGGTCGTCAATCAGCGCCTTCATGCGCAATAGCCGATTGCGCCGAACATCGAGTGGCACGTCAATATGCTGGCGGCTGGCGATGTGTTGCGCGTCAAACAGTGAACGAAGATGGGTGGATGCGGATGTTTGGCTCATCCAAGGATCATAAAAGCTGCTGGGCGCGTGAAATAGAGGAAGCAGCCAGTTTGCGCGCCGGTGCTGCGATTCGCTATTAAATAAATAGCTGCTTGCGCCCGTATTTATTGGGTTAAAGGCACTTTTTATAGGTTATACCGGCCTGTTTTCTGCTTTTTAAAGCTCCGTTAACGCAATTGATGCTGTCTCACGGCTTCAAAACGCTGTTTTTCGCGTGTTTTCAGTTAATTTTTAGGCTTCTAGGCCAATAAATGCGGGCGCGAGAAGCTCCTGAATTTATAGCAAGCTGAGGTCTGACCCCGATTGCTTTCCGCAGACGCGCCTTGACGTTGACAGTAAGCGGACGCCGCAGGCGGTCCGCTCTTGACTGACCAGTTAGACCGCAGGAGACAGGGGATCAATAGCATTTGCACTCCGGAAATTTGTAGGCCTTCCGCCGGTCATTTTGATATGCGAGTTCCTGTCGTTCCGTTTCAAGCCGCCACGATAGCGGCGCGCATTGCTTCTTACAGGCTACCTTCTCAGCTTCGATGAAGCTAGGCTTGGTTAAACCCAAGTAGAGGAAGCCGACGGCCAGCACGCAGCCAATAATGAAAAGAGCGAGCCGATGCCGATGCATGCCTCGTTCCAGCGCCGACAGAAGTTCAGGGAAGGTCCTCACATGCGGCCTAACGTGAAGATGACCGGACCACAGCCCTTTGCGGCGAAGCCGCGTCCTTCGGTTGTGGGTCCGTGTCGATTGACATGTTAACTTTTACTGGGAACTGCGCTCGATGGGGTTCGCGCCATATGCACAGCGTCCCACAGATGGAGCGATATGTCTGCTACCACACCTAGGGCTGTTACCTTATCCTTGATATGGCGTGTGTGATCTGGGTAGATCGAGCCGGTGTAGACGCCCACGAGCAGCAGGTCGTCATCTCGCTCGATAAAAACTGGGCCACCGGACATCCCGGGCGCGGCGATTCCGTCGATTAAGAACTGACGCTGACGCCCTTCTATGCGATCGCTAGCGATAAATCTTGTAAGGGCTACAGGTGTAGGTTGCCGTAGCCCGAACGTGCTATATCCGTAGGGGTATCCAACAACGAGGCATTTGTCACCTCGTGCGACCAATGACATGTTTCCCAGGAAAGTCAGCTTCTCGTCAATGAGCTGCATGTCCGAGAGAGTCAAATTCGCTGGCAGTTTTAACCGCACAACGTCGTGCCAGAATGGGACGAAGATTCCTATGTGATTTAAGAGCACGTGGGGAAGATGTTGGTCATCTTGTTCCCAGAGTGGGATTGAAGAGCCGTCGCCCTCTTCGTACAAAGGCAACTGCAATGACTGCGCTCCTCCCACTACTTCAGCTCCTGGCTGGGATTTGTCGGACGCCTGAAGTGTGACCTCCAGAAAGCGACGAGCCGGGAGTGCCAACCCAACTTCGACGGCGTATGGATCGAAGCCGGTGACGACGTGCCAACATGTGTACAAATAGAGTTGTTCTCCCACCTTTCGGATGAAACCACTAGCGACGACGTCAGCAATGGGCTTCTCATCGCGATCGAGAGCCTGGAGTCGAACCGCCAGGAAAGGTAGGCGAAACCGTTGCGCGTGATGGGCCAACTTCATTTGTGAAAGTTAACGTAAAAATGACCGGACCACCACCAGTTGCGGCGGAGCCGCCTCCTTCAGGTGTGGATCCGTCTCGATTGGCATGTTATGGCTCACCGGTCGCCTCCTGAAATGATTGCATCAAATTGCCTGCGAAGCTCATCGACTTCTTCCAGCGCGCTGGCAAGAGATCTCGCCGCCGAAGGACCTTCGCCGCTTCCGTACTTGTTGCACGTTTCTTCGTAGGTTGAGACGAGCGTTCGAATCTCAGCACAAAGTAGCTTCAGGCTCGGATGGTCGCCAGAAATGGGATTAACGTGAATTTCGCCAAGAACCCTTGCAAGTACACGATCCAAGTGGGCCATGTACGTTGGCCCAAGCATGACGGAAGGGCCACCCTGTCCGCGAATGGACACGATCGCACCGTCGTCGCCCTGTTCCAGAACGGCAAGTTCTTCGTACTGCTTCAACATAGACGATCCCTCCGTGAGGCATAACGTAAAAGTGAGCGGACGCTGAAGGCGGTCCGCGCCAACGACAGGTTAAAGCGCAGGTCGGCGCTGGTCAAGGCAGTCATTGCGCGAGCTCCACAAGTTTAATCGGACCCTCATATTCACCGGTCAGGCCCTCCGCGAACTCGATCACATCCGCGACTGATTCATCCGGGTGAGATGAGGTCAGGATGAAGGACCGATCAGGGGAGCCTGCGGCGATAGATGCATCGTCTACCAAATCCTCGATCTCTCGACATGCGAGACCCACTGACGCTACGAAAATAACACCATCGATCACAAACTGCGCAGCGAGCTCTGTAATGCCTGCGGGCATACCGTTCGGGCAATGCAGTACGAGTTTCTTGGAGAAAGGCATTTGCGCTTTAACGTTTGAGTTAGGCCGCATTCTTGATGTGCGCCGTGTATTGCTCAAGCTGAGCGACGAAGGGAGCCATTGCAGCGCGTGGAAGTACGAGAGCCTGCATTGCATCGATGAAGAAATAGTAGTTGGCATCGTCTTCCTCACGGAAAAGCACACCAGACCACGGGACCTCCGTTGTGCCAGTCGAGGAACTTACATGAACCGATGTGGCCGACAGGGAAACGGTCTGTGGTGAAAGGAACGCGCCGTTTGGCGCCAGCATGTACTTGCGAAATGAAGCCTGAGCGAAATACGGCATAGCAACGATGGCGAGTAGGGCAACAACCAGCAGAACTGCCACAGTGCCGAGTGGCTGCGAGATCTCCGCGTACTCGCGCATGACCCGAGCGTACGTGGCCGCGGCAAGGCCGATGCAGAGCCAAACAACTACGCGAAGGCCAAATTGCAGGGAGAACAAGCCGGCCTTGGCGCGGAAGCGCTTGGCGACCACTTTCTGCAAACGCGCGAAGTCAGTGACAGTAAGCGTGAAAGTTGCGGACATCGGATTTCTTGCGGCCTAACGTCAAAGTCAAGCCGCGACGCGCTTGCGCGTTGTCGTACTTGGACGAGCAGTTAAATTTCGCTCCACTTCCATGCGAAGCGCTGCGTTGATTCGAGACTGATAGCCAGCCCCTTTCGCCTTGAAGAATTCCAAAATGTCCGCATCCAACCGTACAGAGGTCAGAACTTTCGTAGGTGCGGCTTGCGGTCCACGTCCACGCTTGAGCACTGGTGCGCCCAGCATGTCTTCAGTCCATGCAGGATTGTCCGGGTCGTTGACCTTAGCCGAGGTTTTCTTTGGCAACTTGGCGGTAGTAGCGAGTTTCATGTTTTTCTGCCTTTCGCAGTGAAATGACGTGAGCCCCTTTCGGACGCTCGGTGTACACCATCACAACCACATCTGCCTCAAGGAGTCCGAAGCAAACCAAGCGCTGTTCGCCGTAGTCTTGCCGTTTGTCCTCGCGGGTCACTGTGAAGTGGTCCCAGACTGCATCACATCCAACAAAGTCAAGCCCGTGATTCTTGATGTTCAGTTTGCGCTTTGGTTCGTCCCATGTGAGCATATTTAATTGTATCTACAAAATAAAAA
>JANNVB010000056.1:0-4557 GCA_031414215.1 Polaromonas sp.
GCCAACTCCAGCGGCTTTCAAAGCGCGCAGTACCGCTGCATTGAATTTGCGCTCGGCAACAAGAACGCCGCCATGCTGAAACCCCATGCGCACAGGCCTGATTTACTGGCGCAAGTGCAAGCGGCATTCGTTGCGCCATCGTTGTACGACGAAGCACTCCGCCTGCTCGCCCGGCGCGGCCTGGCCGTTCCCACCAGCCACACCCAACGCGACTGGACGCAAGCCTACGTTGAAAGCGATGAAGTAGAACAAGCCTGGCTGGTCGCCTACCGCAACCCCAAGCAACACTTCGATTTGTACCAGCTGGGTGAAGAACTCACCGACCTGGAAGACGCCTTCAGGTTATGGCGCTTTCGCCACGTCACCACGGTGGAGCGCGTGATTGGTTTTAAGCGCGGCACGGGCGGCACAGGCGGCGTGAGCTACCTGCGCAAAATGCTGGATGTGGTGCTGTTCCCGGAAATCTGGAAGCTGCGAACGGCTTTATAGGGTTTCAGGTAATTTTGAGTGTTTTAAGCCGTTTTATAGTATCAAAATAAAGCTGTAGACCAATAAAAACGGTCGCAAGTAGCTCATAAACTCATAGCGCCCAAATCGTCGGATTTATTTGTTTACATTTGAATTGAAATGAATACAATGCGTGCATGGTACCTATTTCTGGCCGAATTGCCGATGACTTATACGACTGGCTGTCGACCCTCCAGTTGGAAGACGCCACCACGTTAAGTGACAAATTGCGCGTTGCTGTGCTCAATCTCAAACGGATGCACGACGGTGATTCTGACTACCTGGGCGCCTTGTCTATGTACCGCGACCTTGGCCGCAGCACGCGTGATCAAGTCGCCCAACTAGAACAACAAACCGGTCAGCACTCAGAGGTATTGGGTGCGCTGATAGAGCACATTCCAGCCATGGTGGCCATGCTGCACTCCAGCCAGGTTGATTCGCCTGAGAGCGCAAAAAAATTAGAGTCTGATTTGGTCAGGCGCTCATTGCAGCTGGCAGAAGTGCTGCTGCGGCAGGCTGTAACCGGGCGCGCAGCTGCGTACGACGACACCGTTATCACAGTCCATTCAAAGCGCCTGCTGGAGCTGGCGCAACTTGTTTCTTCAAAGCAGTAAAAGGAGTTTCACATGACAGATAGTTTGCGCACCCGGGTCTCTCGTGTCATTGCGGGCGGGGCACATGCGTTGCTCGACAAGATTGAAAATGCGGCGCCGTTGGTGGCGCTGGAGCAGTCCGTGCGGGAGCTGGAACAAGTCACTGGCGAAGTGCGGGCCGAGTTGGGCTTGATTGTGGCCAATCGTCACTTGGCACAGCAACAACACCTCAAGCTGAATAAAGAACACGACACCATCGGGATGGCGCTGCTGACTGCAATCGCAGACAAACGCGATGACCTGGCCAAGCCTGCCATCGCGCGGCAAATTGATATTGAAGCGCAGCTGCCGATTCTTGAAAACAGCCTGAGCGAGTTCAGCCAGCAAGACAAAGAGTTGTCTGGATTCATCGATGCGTTGATGGGCAAAAAACGCGAGATGGAGCGAGCCATTGCAGACTTTGAGGCGTCGCGTCGGCTCACAGAAGGTGGCGCTGCTGATAAAAACATCCCCAGCGCTGCACAGGCAAAAGCTCAATCGGCGCAATCGGCTTTTGACCGCACCTACCAGCGCCAAACCGGGCTAAGTCCCCTGGAGCGGAGCGCCACCATGCAGCAATCTGCGAAATTAACCGAACTTAACCAACTGGTGCTTGACAACAAAATCAACGAAAGATTGACCGCGCTAAAAGCAAGCCAGTAACGCAGGTAAAGTTGCTACATGAACATATTGACCGCTCCTGAAACTTGGCCTTTTGGTGCATCTCTGGCTGTTATGGTCGGCTTGAGCATTATTGAGGGAGCCGGTTTGCTTTTAGCGTACAGCCCATCTCACATGCTGGATAGCCTGCTGCCAGACATGCCAGACAGCGCAGACGGCGCTCTGGGCTGGCTGCATATTGGCACAGTGCCTTTGCTTGTTTTATTGATCTTGTTTTTAAGTGGGTTTGCTATTGCGGGCTATGTTCTACAAGCCAGTGTACAAAGTATCAGCGGGGCACTGCTGCCTGCTTGGCTGGCATCGATACCCGCTTTTCTGGCGGGCGTGTCCACCGTTAAAGCTGTTGGAAGCGTGCTGGCCAAAATCATGCCAAAGGACGAGTCAAGCGCGGTCAGTGAACAAACCTTGATTGGGCGGTCTGGTGTGGTGATTCAAGGCACTGCGCGTGCCGGAATGGCCGCGCAGGCCAAGGTACGGGACAGCTACGGCCGTTCACACTACGTAATGGTGGAACCAGATTTAAGCGAAGAAACTTTTGATGAAGGCAGTGACATTCTGCTGGTCAAAAAAATAGGCGCACGCTTCAAGTGCATTCGTAATCCCCACCCAACGCTTTTGTAATAAAAAAACTGATTTTCAAAGAGGGATTTCATGATCGAACTGCTTGTCAATGTGGCCATACCCGCGGGTTTGGTTCTTTTTCCACTGTTGTTAATCGGCGTTATTTTTGCACGCCTGTATCACCGGGCAACCAAAGAAACTGCGTTCGTGAGAACCGGGCTGGGCGGACAAAAAGTCATCATGGACGGCGGAGCAATTGTGTTGCCCATCTTTCACGAGACCATTCCAGTCAATATGAACACGCTTAAATTAGAAGTGTCTCGGCGGGAAGAGCAGAGTCTGATCGCCCTGGACCGCATGCGGGTAGACGTGGCTGCAGCGTTTTTCGTTCGGGTGAAACAAACCGCGGAAGCCGTTAGCACAGCGGCGCAAACACTGGGTCGAAAAACCATGGAGCCGTCAGCACTGAAGGCGCTGGTTGAAGACAAGTTTGTCGACGCCCTGCGGGCGACTGCGGCCACCATGTCGATGCGGGAACTGCAAGACAAAAGGCGTGAATTCGTGCAGGCCGTTCAGAACGCCGTCGCTGAAGATCTTGAAAAGAACGGACTGGAATTAGAGTCTGTATCACTGACCAGCATGGATCAAACCGCCAAAGAATTTTTCAACCCCAGCAACGCTTTTGACGCGGAAGGCCTGACGCGCCTGACTGAAGAAACTGAAAGCCGGCGCAAGCAGCGTAACGACATTGAGCAAGACACTGAAGTACAGGTGCGTACGAAAAATCTGGAAGCAGAGCGAGTCAAACTCAATATCTCCAGAGAAGTTGAGTTTGCAACGCTAACGCAGCAACAAGAAATATCGAATGCGAAGGCAGATCAAACTGCAACCATCGCCAAGATTGAGGCCGAGCGCCACCGCGAGGCTGAAGAAGTCCGAATCAATGCTGACCGGCTGGTCAAAGAACGACGGATTGAAGCAGACAGAACCGTGAACAACGCTGAAATTGACAAGAATTTGTCAGTGCAGAAAAAGCAGATCGAATCTGACCGGGAAACCAAAGTTAAACAGGCGGAGCAGCGCCAGTCTATCGAGCTGGCCAATCAGGTAGCAGCCATTGCCATTGCGCAAAAGTCTCAAGAGCAGTCACAGGCCGATGCAGCTGCCAACACAGCACGCGCCGAAGCGGTCAAGTCTGAAGAGCTGGTTAACACAGCGCGCGAAGTAGCAATTGCCGAGCGCGGAAAATCTATTCAATTGATTGATGCCGCTCGTGAAGCAGAGCAGCAAGCGATCTCTATTACTGTGGCTGCCGAGGCAGAACGTGCCGCTGCAGAAAACCGCGCGCTCGCATTACGCGTTGAAGCAGATGCCAAAAAAGCAGCTGCCTTGGCGGAGGCAGAGGGTATTGCTGCAATCAACGACGCAAAAAACCGTTTGGGAGCTGCACAAATTGATCTGGCCGTGCGCTTGCAGTTGATTCAGTCGCTCCCTCTGATCATTCAACAGTCTGTGAAGCCACTCGAGAAAATTGAATCGATTCGACTTTTTCAAGTCAACGGCATGCCGACCGTTAGCGGGAGTGGCGGTGGCGTTAACGGAACCGGTTCGAGCGGTGCGGGTACCTTGCCAGAACAAGTCGTTAATTCAGCATTGCAATACCAAGTGGCAAAACCCATCGTTGATGCCATCATGAAAGATGCGGGCTTAAGCAATCCGTCGTTAACTGGAATCGCTGAGTCTGTAGCAGCTATGGTAGCCATGCCGCAATCGAGTTTGAAGCCTGCCGCAGAAGCGCAGTGAATGCCAGCGAATTGAATTCGGCAAATTCGACCGCCCAGCTACTTGCAAAAGTACATGCGGCGGTGCTGGTTCTTGAAATAGGGAAACCACAAGCGGCTTTATCGGATTTGACGCTATTTTGAGTAATTCGGGCCATTTTTTTATTCTAAATCTGCCTGTAGACCAATAGATACAGGCGCAAACAGCTTCAATATTTATAGCATCAGCAGGACGGGAGACCATACCCATACAGCCAAGGCATATCCAGCAACCGCTCACCCGTCAGCTTCATTGCCACATCACGGCCCCAGCGCACTGGGCCGGTGGCATGAAAAATCTTCCCGTTGCGCAGCGCCCTCGCCTGCACGCGCGCATTGCGTTCCCAGCGGTTGGT
>JANNVB010000057.1:0-54316 GCA_031414215.1 Polaromonas sp.
AGTCCCACCATGAAATACGCTATCTTCGCGCTGCTGCTCGCGTCAAACGTCCACGCCGCATGCTCAGATGCGCCAGAGCCAGGGGTTAACTGGACTGCATGCGATAAACCGGACGGGATGAATTTGTCCGGGGCTAACCTGCACTTGGCGCAGTTGGTGGGGACGTGGCTTAGGTTTGCCAACTTGAACCAGTCCACAATGAGAGGAGCCGTGTTGAAGAGAGTAAACCTGATAGGCGCTGATTTGAGGGGTGCGGACTTGCGCGGAGTGGACTTTACAGACGCCGTGCTTTACATCGCCGACCTTCGCGGCGCTAAATTGCAAGGCGCAACACTGAGCAGGGCAAATATTATCGGGGCAAAAATTGAGGGGGCAGATTTCACCGGGGCGAAGTGGCTGGACGGCAGAAAGCTTTGCGCGCTTGGCTCAATCGGAATCTGCAAGTAATCAAGGCTCGCCGGATCTCAAGCGGTAAAGAATTCTCGCGATCATGAACAGCAATGCTTCGATGCCTAAAACGATAAAGCAAAGCGGCGTCAGGCGTCCCGTGTTCGACCCAGTCTCTGGCACATTTGGCGCGGCGCTTTCAAGGACCGAGCAAACCGGCGAACTGACAGTGTGGATTTCCTCCGACTCAAGAGTAGCAGGCGGATTCATGCACGAAGTGCAACTCTGACTATCCGAATATCTGGAGCAGTTCAGACAACAGACGCTGCTTCCCGTGCACCAGCATTATCTCTTGGGCACCCAACTTCCAATCAATGGTTTCTGTTGGGTCGTACCAAAAGGCAACCTTGCCAGTTTGTATTCCAAGATATACAGGCGAAGAATAGGGCGCGGCAACTATGACATCACTAATAGCAATTAGGTCATGTAAATTGGCCGCAGGATCCACGAGGGTAATCGCCCCCTCATCTGATAATTTGGATATGGTACTTATGTATTCAGATGAGTGAAAGTTAGAGTGATGATTACGTTTGTGCTTCAATACAACTTCGATTTTCAGTCCACTCTGTCTCCCAACTTCCTGGGCAGCGTCAATCACATCTCGAATAAACCAACTGATATTCTTCTCGTTATAGAAATTTCTGATCAAGCCCAACTTAACTTCCAAAGCAGGATCGATAGGTGTGACATCAAATAACGCGATACGTCGCAACTCAGTAGGCTTGAGTGAGCGTTTAGACGGAAGATGCCAAACGATCGATGGAACAACCCTGTAACCGCATGGGGGACAAATGCCCTCGAGAAAACTCCGGAACCCCTCGCTCCATACCCATTGAATATCTGTTTTTATGAAACCAAGGTTCGGAATTGGTACGGCTTCAGTTTCGTCAACGTAGCTTATCGGGTACATATTCTGCGAATACCAGACGATGTGACTGACATAGGCTCTTTCTGGCATTGCCCAAGACCAGAGAGGCTGAGAGAAATAATTTGAGGTAGTGAAGATAGTATTTTGGAGACTACCTTGATGGTTAAGCGCTGAAGCAACTGCGTGGGTGGCTGCATCTTTGCCGAGCAAAACCAGATGAGGACAAATGCAGATTGCCCTCACGAAGTTTGAAGCCGCTAAAGTATGTTGACAAAGGGCTTGGAACCATAAGCGCAAACCAAGACCTGACCAGCCCAATGCAACCAGCATTGGATTGCTCCCGTATTTCACTCGCTTATGTTGG
Source organism: Polaromonas sp. (assembly GCA_031414215.1). Taxonomy (GTDB): domain Bacteria; phylum Pseudomonadota; class Gammaproteobacteria; order Burkholderiales; family Burkholderiaceae_C; genus Polaromonas. Next base: position 1,680 of record JANNVB010000057.1, read on the forward strand.
GTTGAAACTATGCGCTGCGCCGCTTGCACAACAAGGTAATCTGAAGCCGCAAGTGGAGCAATTTGCCCGTCACGGCAGAAACTAAGGAAACGCGCATCACTACCCTCCGCCAGCAGATCTTGAATACCCACCCCGTAGACTAGGCTTAACTTTTTGCGCACTCCAAACAGTCTAAGTGAAATAAAAATCGCCCAAAAACCGTAACTCCAGTTTGCAACAAAGCCAACCAGGTTCGCCATGAATATCCGTAGTGTCAGCTTAATCTTCCCATTTGCCACAAACAACAGGCCACCACAATCCAATGTCTCCTCGTCGGTTGGCAGACTGCCTGTCCTCCGATATTTTTCCGCTGCAACCCGAGTGAATTCGAAAACGCCTAGTTCAGCGAATCGCTGCACCAGGCGAAAAGCGCTATCAGCCCCGCTATAGCCACAAAATCCCGGTGTACGCTGCTGAGCTTCAGAAAGTATTTTGTTTAGTCGGAGCTGGAAGGCGGCGTAACTATGTGCTGTTGAAACCATTAAATTTGGTCAAGTAAGGGGATGTTAAAAGATGCGCGCAATCCAAGACCTTGTGCGGACTCGATGTTGGTGACTCTTGATAAACATAATAGTTTTGCTGTTTCCGAGAAACTTAAATTAGCGGATGCCGCAGCATCGGCATTGGCCAACTTCCCAAACGCTGAGCTTAAGATGCGCACCATATGTCCGCCATATGGACATTCACGCAATATCAGCGATACATCTGCCCCCTCCAACCTGCTAAGAAATGGGTGTGTTGCATGTATATGCAGCGTCACACTTTTGCATTCCGGTGCACACGCCGCCAAGAATACACGCGGGCTAAAAAGAATGTCACTGGACACTACTCCGATCTCATGAAAGTCCCCATTACCGTCATGTACGACATAACCAACGCGCTCGCCATCAATCAGAACCAGGTCAAATCGTAGTCCTAGATACGGCAGTTTTTGAAGGATGTATTCCCACATCTTCGGTTTACGCAGGCAATGTCCAAATAGATTGCTGTAATTCCCAGCATAGAGCGTTGCGCACAAACCAACATCTGTTCTGGTAACAGGCTTCAGCAAGACTGATCGCGCCGGGTGGTTGTCCGACGGTAGTGTTGCAAGCTCTAGCTTGACCTTACTGTATTGCGACATCCCCCAGAATCCGAAACGGGTGTAATACCCATCTACGGCACGGCGAGCAATCACTATTGCGATATCTGCCCCACGCTCAGTTGCGGCACTGATAGCACTCTGCATTAGCAAAACCGAAACACCCTGGCCTCGAAATTTTTCAGCGATAGATACTGAAGAGATGAAAACACTCTTTAGTAAACGCTTTCCAACCGGCATATCACTGTTAATCAAGAATGCGCTACCTACAACTAAACCACTTCTGTTACATACAACAATTACCGAAGTCTCTCCAAAACCTGGGTGCTGATGCAAAAAGTTGGACTTCCGATGAATCGCCTCTTCCAAAGGCGCGTCGGGTTGGGAAAAACTGGCCGCAGCAAGTTCTAATGCGGCTTCTCGTTCGCTGTCGCTGCGTGCGATGCCAGCGTAGCTCATGCGCTAATCCTGACTTGCCCAGCTACGCAGTTAATCATCTCAATGAGCCGGGAACATGTGACATCCTGATGGATCGGTACGGGCAAAACTCGAATCAAGTCAGTGACACCAGAAGGGGCTACATGTTCAAAAGTTCTGATGCCTGAGGATATTCCGATATTTATGGCCAACTGCTCGCCATTGCAATCATCAGTTAAAGCCACTGGTACGACGCACGGCAGCCGGTCATTTGAGCGTTTTAGCCATCGCGGAGCGAGGGGCCATGCGAGGGCAAGCTTCTCCCTGCGATCCAATACAACCTTGTCCCACAGATCAAGCGCTGCTAAAACTTCTCCCGTCTGCAGCCGTGATGGCTGGCCACGCGAAGGCTCTGCGCCCTGCCAAAAGTCATGGGCCAGCGCGGAGCGCATTCCCAACAGGCGCAAGCCCCAGAGCAGGCTACCGCGATCACGGCCATCACGCAATTTACGAAGCCCGATGGCAATCTGATCAGAGCGGCACCATAGAACTCCACCTCCTGTGGTGCCAAGGATCTTTGGCAGCGACCAAAGCTCGAAAGCGCCGCCACCCGGGAACAGTTTTCCTCCTGGCACCAACAAACTGTCCACGCAGTCCTCAATATCATCCGTCGATAAATCATGATGTTGGATGTACCCCCACTGCTGGAACACGACATTGAGACGCGTATCGCTGCCAACTGCGCTTGGCGTGGCAACCCGCGACACAGCATCCAACACGCAATGGCTGGCGAAGGGGAAAACACCCACTTTGTCGATACGGGCAAGGCCATTGATCAGCAACGCATGCATCAGTGCGGCTCGTCCAGAGGAGAAAAAAACCGGAGTTCCACCCGGAAACATCTCTGCCAGCCGAGCTTCAACCTGCCCAATCCCAATGAACCTTGTTGCCTGGAGCAAGGCACGCACAGGCTTCGATTTCGGCCAGAGGAAGTGCGCTGGTGTCATGCAGATTTCTCTGCCTCAAGGCTATGGGTCAGCTGAAGGGACACGTCGAGAAACACCCGAGACTCCCCACCAAAAGCTCGTTTGAAGAAACTTATACCGAGCTCTTTGCGCGAGGGGTCGGGACGTGGAGACATGGGGAACAACTGCTCCCCCATTTCGAAGCACCTAAGACCAACCAGTTTAGCGTGCAACAGTGCCGTCCAAATAACCCCATGGCTTAGCGGCTTGTCGAACAGACTACGGCGTGAGGCACTTACACCGTAAAAGCAATGCGATTTCGAGTGCGGGAACAGAGCCGCGCTAACCAGCTCGCCTTCCATCCAGGCAAATACGCAAAACGCCTCGCCTGATCGCACCATCTCGTGTTGCAAGGCCCAGCTTTGCAGAGTACGCGTTTCGCGCCCCGCCGCCTCAATATGCAAGCTGCGAAATTGTTCGAGATGTTCGGCAGTAATTGAGGCTTGATCCAGAATACTAATCACTAGGTTTTTTTTACCCCAATTGACCGCCCACTTGTACGCCTTGGTCAACCCCTTGTGCAGTGACTCAGAGGGCATAGACAAATCGATGAACTGGCTAAAGCTGGGAGTCGCCTTGCCCCCCTCTTCTAAAAGCAAGCGACCAAGTGGCGATAGGCAGCCGCCTGGCAAGCTGTCCTTGTAGCGAACGATCGCTCCAGTTGGAATTGCATGAAGCAAACTTTCGAATTCAGTACGCAACTTGCGTTGTGCGCGGGCAAGCAGAGTTGTTTCAGCCTGCGGACTTTCTACGTAGAGCATCGGCAGGCCAAAACATGCGACTTCGACTACCCCGCTTTCGAGCCTATAGCGGAATGCCCTCACACCACAAATAAAGTTCTCGTTCTCTGCCACCACAAACGATAAATCTTCGAAATCGGGGCTGCCACAATAGTCCCGATAGAAAGCCAAGTTTGCCGTCCCATTCAATGCATCCAGATGGTCTCCCGTTGATAGCAGGCATTCCCACGAAGTGAAAAAAGCGGGGTCGCTTGACCTCACCACATGCATCAACTCTGCTCCAAATCCTGGCGAATACTGGTGTAAACAAGCTCAGCAAATCGCCAATCGTCCATCGTGTCGATGTCAATCGCCTTGTGGCGCTGAATCGGATAGCCGAGGAAACCTTCGTCGCTACCGGCGCCAGCCGATGACAGAATACGATGGCTGGACATAAAACAGAATTGCCCAGCATCATAATAGGTGGGCGCAAGATCCTGCGATCGAACGGAAAACATTCCGGGTTGCAATGGCACAAGCAAACCATCAGGTTCGCGCCGAAAAGCCCACTCAATCGGGCATGGAAAGTCCGCCACGCCGAGGACGGCTTGCTTGCCATGGTGTAAGTCGAACAACGCTGCTGCGCCGCGCAGGTCGTGATCGGAGATCATAGGCGCACAGGCCATGAGCATTGCGACGCTATCGAATGACACTCCCCGCCCACGATACTCATCAAGGACGTATTTGAGCACAGGCATGATAGGCGTATGGTCGTCTGCCAATTGTGGCGGGCGCATAAAAGCGACCTTAAGGCCCAGCCCCCTCACCACTTCGTCAATCTCCTGGCTATCCGTTGAAACATGAACCTCATCAAATAGACCGCTGGCCAATGCTGCGCCTATGATGTGACTAATCATTGGTCGACCACAAAAATTACGTATGTTTTTTTTCGGTATCCGTTTGGAGCCGCCACGGGCGGGGATAACTGCAAGTCGCCTATTCATTGTCTTAGCAACACTTGTTAAATTTACGCAGAAACCATGAGAGGAAAGAGGTCTGAAACGCTCGAATTTGGCGAATCAGTGGTCAGTTTCATTTTTTTTGCTAGGCTCAGTTGACGACTTGCTGAATTTTTCTTGAATAGCCTCTTCAAGCCACTGGACCATACTGATTTGCTTCTTCTTTGCATCTTGGATCACATATTGCTTACTGGCAGCACTCACCCCCTCAAGCTGACCGAAATAACGGGACCTCATAGAGCCACCGCGCGGGCCTATATGCGGCACGTCCATATTCATATATGGCCCATCGACAGATACTTGGAAGCTAATGAGATAAAAACAATTCCCAAAAACCCAAGTCAAATTCACATCGGTAGCATTCGCTGGCAAGAATTCTATGGGTGTTCCCACCTTCCATAGAGAGTTGTTGCAGATGGCGGCTCGCCCGTAGTCGGCTTCTCTCAACCAAGGGGCTACACTCTCGTCGCCAAAGACAACGCGTCCACCCGGCTTTGTTACCCTAGCCATCTCATGAATTGACAATCGAATGTCGTCAAACAGATTTATCCCGCCAAAGTGGAATACCCCGTCAAAAAACCCGTCGGCAAAGGGAAGATTTTGAGCGTCGGACACTGAAAGATGGATATTGCCAACATCGAACGGAAATGCCTCGACACTTTTCGCTGTTGAAAACACCATTTCGGGAGCCAGATCCTGTGCATATACAGACCCCAGAGTCCCCACTGCTTCTGCTATAGGCCGCACATCGCTGCCAAGACCGCATCCGGTGATAAGAATCCTTTGCCCAGAACAAATCTGCAATTTCTCAAGATTACGACGCCTAAAGGTAGGCTCATCTTCTCCAAAGGTGGCATACAGCCAGTCAAGTTCATTGCTGTAACGCTGTACAGAGAATGACTGGTTATAGATATCCAGATTGATTTTCTGTGACTCACCAAGAGAATAAGCGGACAAAAAACTGGGGATACCTTTCCCGATATTCATCAAAGGGTATGCAATTCCGTCTTCAGTTGCAAACTCATTGCCTTCGTCATTGACGAATAGCGGCTTCTTTGTTTTTGGGCAGACGTACAGAGGTGTCATGAAACAAAACGATCTTGACTATAGTGTTAAGGATTAGTTGAAAAATTTCAAAAGACTAATTCAGAGACGATCTGGTTTTTAATGCACGTGAAGCAAACAGTATGTCGCAAGACCTACTCATGCAGAATCGCAAGCCCAGCCCCGCTCGTTCCGTAGTCGTTTCCGTTGAACAACATGTATTTGTGCTCGCGATGAGCGAAAACTGCACCGTACTCGATCATTTCAGAATCCCAGCCAGTTGCCGACTTGGCGATGCCAACCTGGTCATCCATCCGATTCCAGGTGACACCATCAGGGGATTCTGCATATCCCATCACATAGTTCGCACCAGCGTACTTGTAGGAGTACCACATTTTGTAGATGTCACCGTCTCTGAACACGCATGGTCTCGCTAGCGAAGTCTCTTGGTCATCACGTGAATCTATCGCGACAATAGCGTCTTGAGTCCAAATGACGCCATCTTTAGATTCGGCGTATTTGATGTTGTACCGCGGCAGATCGGCATGAACCCACTCCAAGCCTGAAACATACCACATGCGGAACAGATCTCCATCCTTGAGTACCCAAGGGGCGGTCATGATGCCGAAAGGTTCGCGATCAGTTCGCCGAAGGACGGGTGCACGTGACACACGTGAGAAAGTCTTGCCACCATCAACACTCTGGGCGAGCCCTGCAACAACGCTCATGCGGGTCGTGCACCGTGGCTTCCAGCCTATATAGTAAAGCAGCTTTCTTTCACCCAAATTGACTATGCATGAAGGCGACACACCATTGTCATCAAAGCAGCCCAACTGACCCGGACCAAGCAGTGACTGCTCTGTAACGTCGAGAATCTTGTGCGGTTCCTGCAGATTGACGGTGACGGCACCTATGTGTGACCGGTTTTGATTGTCGCGTCCCGAGTAATATATTCTAAAGATGTCGCCTTCAATATGATCAGGCGTTGGCAGCATCGCGTGGCTTTGATTCCAGGACAACGAAGTGTTGGGCACGATGATTTGCCCAAGTTTTTTCCATTTCACAAGATTTCCCTTTTAAAAGCGCTTTGCTAGCGCACTAGTGTTGTAGTGTCTGGGGTGCGAGATATTCTCGTCCTGTTTAATGCGCCGGCAAGCAATCAAAATGTCTACCTTTTTATATTATGTCAACTTCATCAGATTTTTGCGGTACGCGCTTTCCCGGCAGGCCCATGTAAACCTGCGACTCCTCGGTATCACGCATGATCAAGGCTCCAGCCCCGATCGTGGTCTTGGGAGCAATCGATACTCCATCGCGAACGGTCGAGTTGACCCCAAAATAACAATTATTACCAACGGTCACACGCCCCGAGATTACGACATGCGAAGCAAGAAAACAGTGCGAGCCGATTGAAGAGTGATGGCCGATATGATTCCCACTCCAAAGGATTGTGTTGTCACCAATAGATGCAAACGGTTGGATGACGTTGGCCTCGAAAATAAAACAGTTTTCGCCGATTTGAGTTTCCGGGGCGACCATGGCATGCGGGCTAACATAGGAAACCAGTGTGTAGCCCATTGCCTTTGCTGCGTAAAACTTGGTTTCGCGCTGGATATTGGAATTCTTGGCGCTCATCGGAATAAACATGCCGTAGCGCTCAGGCGGATAAATGCTGCCCACCTCCTCAAAGGCAAGAAGCGGCAGACCTCTATATGTATCGGAGGAAACTCTTTCCTTGTCAACGCAAAAAGCAACAACAGTGAAGGGAGAATCATATTCGATGTAAACATGCGCTGTCTCAGCCATTTGGCCGTTCCCAAAAAGCACAATTTCTTTCTTTGCCATGTCGTAACCTTCAGTTCATTTTCAAGAAAACTCTACGCCCAACGCGCCGCACCCGCCTACCCAATTTAAGTCGAAATACCCCCGGATCAGTGTGCCAGCCGCCTCGATTTTGTGCCTGTCGTAACCGGGTGTCACCCATAAATTCAGAACTTCCTGCGCAAAAGAGACGGCATTAGGCAAAGCAGGCCGACTTGGCTCTACCTCCCAAAAATGTGCCAACGTGGGGTACCAGCACGAAACATCCACGCCAACATTTCTCAAATGGCATACCAAAGCGTCACGTTCATTTGCTGGTACACGGATGACAAAGCGCCAAGGAACCGAGCTGGGCGCCACCCTACATAATCGAATAGCGTCTATATCCGCTAGCAAAACTGCGTATTCAGCGGCAAGTGCTAGCCTTGCCGACACCTGTGACGGCAGGGATGGGAGCGCATCGATTATTCGCCTTGCCATCGAATCGTCGGCCCGGTACAAAAAAACATCCCGATAATGCCGATGGAGCAAACCTATCCGGATCAAGGCAGACGGATCACCTACCCGCGCACGCCATTCGGAATAATAGTTTGATCGAAACTGGCCAAGACGTGCTTCTAGATCATCTGGCGGCGGCGGCAACTCTGCAGCCAATGCAAGACTTGCCTCGTACAGGTCTCGGCGATCAGTCATCAGGACACCTCCTCCGCCTACGTCCAAAATTTTAGTATGACCAAACGAAACCAGCGAGAGATCGCCAAAGGCACCTACCGGACGACCATCCGCATACATGCCACCCTGCGCCTGCGCCGCATCCTCAATGACGATAGCACCGTTTGTGCTGGCATAGCCAGCGATGCGGTGAAGATCGGCAATGTGGCCGTAGGTGTGCACAACAAGCACGGCACCAATTTCGGGGTCCTGCTCCAGCGCGACGCGCACCAACTCCGGGTCAAGCAAGCCACTCTCGGGACAAATGTCGACGAATACCGGTGTACATTCTGCATAGATAACCGCAAAGAGAATATGGGTGCAGGCTATTGCAGGCAGGATGACTTTTTTCCGGTTTGGTGGGGTCAGCCTACAGGCTAGGGTGAGCGCAGTGGTACCGCTGCCAAGCAACAACCCGAATCTGCGTTGGCACGACTCGGCTACTTTTGAGCCGCAGGCCGCCAGGTCGGGCGTCAGACAGCTGGGCACCTCAATCCACCATATCCCAACTGAGAGGGATTCCCTTAGCGAGGGCCCGGCGAGCACGCTTGCCGACGACCTCTTCATAGTGACGGGTGTGCATGCCGGCACCGGGGCGAATACTGCGAACGTTCTCCTTCGTCAACAACTCCCCAGCAGCAACCGGTTCGCAAACAAAAAGGGAGCGCCGATAGAGTACTGGCGCCTTTTCGCTTGCCGTAGGGCCGTAATGAACGCCACCCATTGCCCGCTCCACAAGCCGAGTAGTTCGCACCATTTCGCCGAACTCTTCTGGCTCCATCGAAAAAGCGGCGTCCGGACCGCCATCGCTTCGCCGCAAGGTTAAATGCTTCTCCACCACGCAAGCACCTAGAGAGACAGCCGCAATCGCTGCTGCATATCCCATGGAGTGATCAGATAGGCCCACAGGCAAGCCAAATGTAGCGGCCAAGTGCGGCAGAGTTAGCAGGTTCATTTCGTCGGGTGGGCAAGGATAAGCACTAGTGCACTTGAGAAGAACAATGTCTTCGGTGCCGGCCTGTCGAAGCGTTTGGATCGCCTCGTCAATATCCGTAAGGGTTGCCATACCGCATGAGACGAGCACGGGCTTGCCGGTCGCCCCGACACACCTGAGCAACGGAATGTCTACGAGTTCGGAGGATGCCACTTTATAGCTTTGCACCTCCATTCGCTCGAGAAACTCGACAGCGGTTGAATCAAAGGGCGTGGAGAGAAAGCCCATGCCTAAGCTCTCGACAAATGACTTCAGCTTTGGCTGCCATTCCCAAGGAGTGTAGGCCTCGCTATACAGCTGATGAAGCGTTACGCCGTCCCAGAGTGTGCCGCCCTCGACCCGAAAACAGGGCTGGTCTGACTCAATGGTGATCGTGTCGGCAGTATAAGTCTGGAGCTTGACCGCATCAGCGCCAGCAACCTTTGCGGCCACAATAACGTCCTTGGCTCGCTCATACGATTGATTGTGATTGGCTGACACTTCGGCAATAAAGTAGACAGGAGCTCCGGCGCCAATCTCGCGACCGTTAAACAATATCGTTTTTTTCACAGCAAACCTCGTTAAACTGACGCAAATAGCGACGACCCAAGCGGATGATCTCGCCGGCAGCAGGGCCCTCGTTGAAAAGAATGTCAAGTGCGCAGGTGCCCACGACAAAACCTGGATGCAGTTGGCAGTAGGGGCGTGGTTCGTAATTCTGGAATGCGATACGAATACCTGCTTCAGAAAACACTTGATGATCCTGCTGCAGATAGGCAGCGGCCCCCAGTGGGGAAATATACTGCGTCCCACCTAGATCATTAATCATTGTAACAAGCCTCTCGGAGCGCCCGCCGCAGGGCTTCATATCGGATGCCAGCCTAAAACTGGCACTAAGCTGGAAACATTTGCTAAGCCAGCGAACCAGATTCATATTCAGCTGCGCAAGTGAAGGCAACTCTTGAACCGAAAGGAGAATGCTCTGCAGTTCATCCCAGTAAGTAGCAAAGTACGGCGCCCTAGCGTAGTGATACGCGATCATCCTCAGGTGCTTGGCTGGAAAATCTGCTGTCTTGATTTCTATTTCTACATCGCAGATTTTCTGGCCGAAGCGCCCCTTGGTTAGAACGGGGACCGTTAACCACTCGAAGCCATTTGGTCCCAGGATGCGATTTCGCTGCTGCCAACTTTGCTTTTCGAATTGCACGTTGTCGAGAAATATGAACTCGTCCGCCTGGTCCAACAAATCGAAATAGCCGACCCACGGCAGAAAGGTGGGCTGCATGATTGCAACGCTTTTCATCAGGTCAGCTACACCACGCTATCATATGATCAACTGTCATGCTGAAGAGATTTTCGGTGATTCGACCGACTTCAACACGCTCGAATACCTGCTTACAGTAGTACTCAAAATACCGCTCGTTGTCGAAGAAGAAAAACTCCTGACCATTTCTGAAGTCGTAGTCACGAATCCTGTATCGGTGATGACCCAGCACTTCTGCGCGCTGTTGTATCTTGTGGCTCGGTCCGGCAGTCGCAATATACACCCTACCGCCAGGCTTAGTCACACGCTTGAATTCGCGCAACGCTGCAAGGACATTTGCCTCTATTGATTCATAGTGAATGGTGGCCACCGATAGCACCAGATCGAAGTGCGCGTCTGGATACGGCAGAGCACGATTCTGCCCCTCAACTACCTTTGCTCTATAGCCACGTGCGGCGAGTATGTCTTCCGCCATGCAGCAAATCTTGGGGTCGATCTCGACACCATGACATTCGCAGCCCAAATCGGCAAACGGAACCAGATTGTTACCGAAGCCACAGCCGACATCTAGCACGCGCCAACCAGGTTGCGGACGGAGCGGATTTGCCGAATAACTGCCGAAAACAGTTTTAAGCATTGGCTCGTTAGGCCACTTAGGATAGTTTGCCTCAACCTTGGCAACGTGGAATTCCGCCCACTCTTTACTTTGTGGAATATTCATTTTATGACTCTCCAGTTTTTTTTCGTTTCAACAAGCAAGTGTGTCACAGCAGCAATGAGGCGCTCGCCCAAATGCAGTCAGCTAGACACAATACTAATTCAGTCATGCTCCGGCACTCCGGCAATGTCCAACTGGTTCGTTGGCAGATAACTCCTCATTGATTTCGCTAAACAGGCGCTCTGCGCCCATGCCATCCACAAGCGCAGTACCCTTTTCAGCCATTACACGCCGCAAGACGGGATTGCTCAAAAGTCTGGCCGCTTCCAGCCCCAAGCGTGCTGGCGAAACACCGACACCGAGATCTATCGAAGTCTGCTTGGAGGCAAACGCGCGATTGACCATATCATGATGCACATCGATCGAGAAGAGCAAAGCCGGAGTCCCGCTCGCCGCCAACTCGTATTTCGTCAATCCGTTTGAACATATTGCAAGGTCGCACCACAGCATTTCAGCTAATAGCGTCGAGGGCGAGGTCACAAGAGCAATTTTATGTCGGGATCTTGCCATCAAGCAGGATAGTTCCGAGTGCAAGCTAGCGCTGAACATGGGGCCGACCGCTACACGGATCTCGAGCAGTCCTGGTAAAGTTTCTAGTCCCCTCAGAACCTCACGCGTATACCCGTTCGGATCACTGCCGCCGCAACTTACCAGCACTCGATTCGCATTCAAACGTTGGTGGCGGGGTGGCAAATTGGCATATTCTGGGGCCAACAGGGCATAGTCAGCTCCCTCTAGGTAACGCCAGCGAGTTACTTGCGCAACTGCGGCTGACGCCACATAAGGACTGATGACGATATCTGCATCGAGCATAGGCAGTTTCTGCGCTATCGAGTCCTCGCCTAGCACATCGATAGCAACTAATAGACGACCAAGGTTGCGCAGGTTGTGAAACAGCAGAGACGGTGTAGCGGTAGCAAAGAATCCGCAGTAGAGCAGATCGACAATCACCACATCCGCCCGCACCTCACCCGCCCGTGGCCAGTCGACGGTTCTCATAGCGGACTCATCGAGCAAGATACAACTAAAATCTGAACCAGCCACTCTTGCTTCTGCAGCTATATTACCGAACACCAGAAAGTCGACATAAGCACCGCATTTGCGCGCGTACGCCGCTAGTGCAAGGCAACGGTTCAGATGACCAAAACCGATCGCGTTACTGGCGGCAGAAACGAAAAGTATTCGCAGTACAGTCAAGTTGGGCAGCATAGCTAGTTTGAGCAGATACTCAGTTCAGTCGTTTGAATCCAGAGTGACAGATTGGTCCTTTGAGCAGCGACATTACATCGCGGCCTTCTTCACATTCCCTGATCAACGAAAAGACTGGGTCTAGCGCATTGAAGTAGCCGTCCACCACATCCGGGCTATGCGCCAAACTAGAGAAAATCAGATTACTGGCGAGATAGCCCTTGCCTAGCATTTCTTGGGTAATCAAGGTCTTGTAGGCCAAAGCATTGGGACCATCAAAGCCGAAACTGGCGATGGCCGGTAGACCCATGACGTTAATTGCAAGGCTGTGCTCCTTGGCCAAGCTCTTCCAGCGTTCCATGATGACGGTGCCAGTATGGGTAATGCGCTCCCAGGATTTCTCACGCTCCATAACTTCCAGTGTCTTGAGTGCAGCGGTGGGTCCAATGCGCTCGGTCCAGAAAGTACTGCTTATGAAACTGCTCTGTGCCGATTCCATTACCTCGCGTTTACCAATGATGGCCGTTATCGCATAGCCATTGCCCAAGGTCTTTCCGAACATGGCCATATCTGGCTCAACACCATAGATTTTATGAAGCCCACCAAATGATTGACGAAAACCAGAAGAGCACTCGTCAAAAATCAGGACGATTCCTCTAGCAGTAGCCAAATCACGAACCTTCTGCAGGAAATTTTCTTTGGGTCCTTCATTGCGGGAAACTTCCATCTTGATAACACCGATATCATGAGTATTCACTAGGGCTTCCAGTTCGTCGAAGCGGTTGTAGTTGAACGGAAATACCGTCCCATACAGCCCTTGGGGCACACCGTTGGGCTCCAAACCGGGCAATACGTGGCCCGCCAACCCACCAACATCTCCTAAATTTGCTGCAAGATACCAGTCATGCCAGCCGTGGTAGCCACAAACAGCGACTTTGCTCTTGCCTGTTGCAGCACGCGCTATGCGAATGGCAATTGCATTGGCTTCACCGCCAGAACGCGCAAACCTCACCATGTCTGCCCAAGGGTGCAGTTCAACCAATTTTTCGGCGAGATACACCTCCTCAGGGCAGTTGAAGGTGGACATGTTTCCAGCATCCACAGTGGCCCGCACGGCATCATCCACTTCGGGATGGCCGTAGCCGAGCGTGTTGGTACCTATGCCCATGATGCACATGTCGATGTACTCTTTGCCGTCGAGATCCCACACCTTGCAGCCTTTTGCCTTGCTGAAATAGGCGGGCCACTGATCCGGTAAAAACATTTCTGCTCGCTTGGAGAGCAGCATGTTCCCGCCAGGAATCAACTGCTTGGCGCGCTTCCAGAGTTTCTGACCGGTGCCAAGCTCGGCACCCTCGTTCCGTTGGATATTTTCATTTGCTTCAAACAAGTTTTTCTCCTTTTGACGTTTTCGCAGAATTTCTCTCAGTATTCCGCAATAAGTCGGTTCGCTAAAGTAAAGAGTTTAGTATCCAGCTCTCATGTGTGCAAAGAATGGCATTTCTAGAATCACACTGATCAAATTACATAAGCTCAGCAAGCATCAATTTTCACGTGTCGTGAATACTTTCTTCAATTAAAAAGCGCCCGCGCCTCGCCTAAATGGCGGAGTTGAACCGCGAGCACCTTATTCCATTTCTTCTCGCTGTTCTCAAGATTGAGGCGAAATATGCTGCAGATTCGTCTCAATACCTCAGCAACTGCAAAATTGCCAAAATGCGGCACCAATTCGCGCGCGCCAGGGCAGATACGCAACAAATGATCTGCATAAAGTGAACCGACTAAGCGTGGGTTAGTCGGCAACGCACCCAGCGTCATCGCTTGCCGACACTGCTTGAGCGCGGCAAAGCCAAGTGCAAAACCGACCGGCATCACTTTACAGGCTTCAAAATCCAGTACTGCTGCAACCCTGCCGTCTGCTACGAGCAGGTTGTGGGGGTGCAAATCAAAATGTGCCGCCTGAATTCGGCTGTTGGGCAGGTTGGAAGCACTCAGGTTTTCCCATTCAGAAATTAGTAACGGCCACGATAGAGCAAGAAGTTCGGCGAGCTCATTACCTAGCAAAGTATCCCAAGTGCGGGAAGCACCCTTCATGCGCGCCAGAATCAATCCATCGGCCACTGTCATTTGCGCGGGCCCCACAGTGGGTAGACAAGCGGCAGGAAGCTGCAACAAAGCCTCCATTAGACGGCCAGTAGCCTCCGCAGCAGCAGGTAGCTCGTCGTCTGCACCAGAAAAATAAGCCCCTTCCACAAACGGAAATAGACTCCATCTAGCGGGGCCCACTGAAAGAGCGAAACTATCCCGCTGAAGTGCGACCGGTGCAGGTACAGGCAGCAACTGCGACGCGAGCCAGGCCATGATGGACAGTGTGTTTCTAATTTCTGGGAGGGTGGCCTGATCCGACCATCGCTTGAGAACGAAGACGCCCTTAGCAGTGTTTAAGCGAAAATTTTTTGAATTGATGCCAAGCGCATCGGACTGCTCTGGGTCTCCCCGCAAAGGAAAAATAGTTTGCGGAAGCCGTGGCAAAACATCGTTCAGCGCGCCTGCGGTGGGAATGTCAAGCTTGACCCAGCCTGGCCGCGACATCGAAAACAGATCAGGCTGGAATAGCACCTTAGGCATACGCTTTCGTAAGCGCCCCATCAACCGACAGACTGACCCCGTTCACGTACCCGCCTCTTTCGGAGGCCAGGAAAAGAATCACGTCGGCAATTTCCTGCGGCTCAGCGAACCGTTTTGCGGGGATAGATGCCTGGGTCTCGATGAGAATCTCTTGGTACTCCCTTTTTTCGCGCTCGGCCCTTGCTTGGAGCAGGCTCACAAGACGGTCCGTCAGAACGCCGCCTGGACATATGACGTTCACGGAGATATTGAACTGCGCCAGTTCAATGGCCAGCGCTTTAGAAAAGGCAGAAACGCCCGCTCTTGTGGTTGCGGACAAGACCATTGCAGGCGAAGGCTCTTTGGCAACCGTGGACGTAATGGAAATGATGCGTCCCCAGTTCTTTGCCTTCATGTCGGGAGCAACAGCCTTGCAGAAGCGAACCACACTTAATAGGTTAGTCTGGATTGCAGCTTCCCACGCCCCGCCGTCGTGCTCCAGGAAAGAACCCATAGGAGGACCGCCAGCGTTATTGAGGAGGATGTCAACCGGCCCCCATAGCTCTTTGCAGCGATCGACGGTGCGCTGCGCAAGATCAGGATTTCGGACATCGCCTGCATACGCCTCAACAACACCGCCCTCATCCGCGATTGCCTTGGCTGCGGCCTCAAGCGCGGATTGATCACGTGCAACCATTAGAACCTTCACGCCATGCTGAGCTAGCGCCTGTGAACTGGCAAAACCCATTCCCTTGCTAGCACCACAAACAATGGCCACGCGGCCTTCAAGACCCAGATTCATGTTTCTTCCTTCAAGTTAGCAGCAACCGGTGGCTTGATAAGCCCGATTGCATGGCAATCCTCGACCAGTTCTTGCATATAGGCAGTCAGCCCGGGCAGCGACGCGACCGTCATGGGGAGAACGAAATCCTCTATCTCAGTGAGATATTTTTTCCTCACGGATGCATCAGTATTGAGACCCAGCAAGAAAAGGTTATCCAGTTTGTCAACAATTTTGACGACTCGAGCGGAGAGCGGGCCTTCCATCAGCTTGCTGTAATAGCCAATTTTGTAGACTTTGTCCCATTGAATGTCCCGATCGACAGTCAGTGTTTTTATCTGGTCCGATATACCGTTGCCGAAGGTTTCGGACAATTCGATCAAGGACACATCTGACACCTCCAACACATTGTGCAATACCGCGAGCACACCAATTCCAGCGTCCTGTGCGCCCGCCAACAGTGTCGCCAGAGCCGCAACTCTCAGAGGATGTGAAAAATATATCTCGCTTGTCAGGCCCACGTGACGGTACTTGATCTGCTCAGCAAACCTGAATGCATAGGCAAGACGGTGCCGCTCTGTGTCGTCTGGCAAAGCAGCCATAGCACGGGCCCATAACACCAAGGCATGCGGATCAGGCTCCAGCAAACCCAAGAGACGCCGTTGCCTCTCAAGTGCAATGTCATCCAGTATGTTTGAGAGATTCATGAAAGCTGAAGCCAAGTAAGCGGATTGAGGAGTTCATCATCGTCGGTTGCCAGGCCAGCCGACAAGTTAGGCGCGAGACACGTCTGAGCCTGCAGTATTTCCTCGATATGTTTCAGGCTATTCACGCCGACGACCACATGTTGAATATGGGGAATGGCTGACATATAAGCGATGCAGGCCTGCAGCGGCGATAGACCGGTGGCCGTGATCCAGTCGTGGTAATGAGCAAATAAACCGGACCAACGATCAAACTTTGCGGGTCGCTGATCGGCCGACATCAAGAGAAGTCCCTGCAAAAAAACCGAGCGGGCGTGAACTTCCACACCGCGATCTGCCAGCCTGTCAAGCCAACCCGAGGTGATGAGGCGCCGATCCAGCACGCTTAGCGGCGACTGAATCAGATCAAAATCGCCAACAGAGAAAATCGCTTCAAGCTCGGACGGCTGATAAATTGAAACACCCGTTTTTTCCACTAGGCCGTCTGCCTTCAGGCGCTGCAAGGCCGTATAGATTTCTGGGCCTTGGTCCTCAAGAAGTTGAGCCGGCCGATGAAGAAGCAGGCCGTAAAGTGACTCAATTTTTAGCTTTTCGAGCGAAGTCTTAACCGCTTTGGTGATCCAGGTGGTAACGTTTTCACCTGCTGGCACCTCTGGGAGTTTGGAAATGACCTTCCACGCATGCACACCGATTTCGCCGAGTCGGGCTTCACTCTCTCCATAGCCCATTGCGGTGTCCAGTACTGTCATGCCTTGACGGGACGCGTAATCAACGACGGCTTTCGACTCCGCATACGAAACTTGGGGCTGCGGGCTGGCAATTCCGTACGCCAAGCCAAACTGGGCGGTACCAAGCGCTAGCTTCATCCAAGCACCTCTTGTAGCAGTGCAATAACCGAGTCTTGCTGCTCATCGGTCAGATCAACATATAGCGGCAAACTCAGTGCTTCAGCGTAATAGGCATTGGCCTGCGGATAATCAGCGCTTACACAGCCTAGTCGTTGATAAAAAGGCTGCATGGTCACCGGGATGTAGTGGACTTGTGTAATGACACCCCTACGGCGCAGCTCACCCATGAAAACCGCACGAGTGGTTCCCGCCGCCGCAAAATTGATCCGTACGGGGTATAGGTGATGCGCGCTCCGGTCGCGACCTTGCTTCTGCGCAGGTTTTATAAATTTCATTCCCGCGAATGCGGTATCGTAGCGGCTAGTTAAAACACGCCGCCGCGACACAAAAGCATCAATCTTTTTCATTTGCGAGACACCCAGAGCGCATTGGATGTCGGTAATTCGATAATGAAAACCCAGTTCCTGCATCTCGTAGTACCAGGGGTTAGGCACACCATCAGTGTGCGCATTCTCTGGCAGCAAGTAGTTGTCCGCGTCTTTGTTAATTCCGTGGCTCCTCAAACGGAGCAGCTTATGGTAAGTCACTTCATCATTGGTGGTGACCAGCCCACCTTCCCCAGTTGTGATCGACTTCACTGGATGAAACGAGAAGACTGTCATCAGCGAGTACTTGCAATTACCAACCATCGATCCGTCGAAGTAGCGCGAACCTAGCGCATGAGCGGCGTCCTCAATCACAACAGCACCAGCACTGTCAGCCATCTTTTTGATTGCGACCATGTCGCATGGTAGCCCTGCAAAATGCACTGGGCTAATGATGCTAATTTCAGGGTGCTCTGCGAGCTTTTGAGCGATAGCGGTTGGCGAGATATTGATGGTGTCGGCCTCAACATCAGCAAACAGTGGCGTCGCGCCTGCATAAACGGCGGCGTTAGATGTGGCTACGAATGTGATGGGCGAAGTAAGCAGCGCCGTAGCCGGCTTCGCACCTGCAGCAAGCGCCGCAATGTGCAGTCCAGCCGTTCCGCTAGACACGGCTACCGCAAAGCGAGCGCCAACATAACTTGCAACACTTTGCTCAAATTCAGCGACCATCGGGCCTTGAGTCAAGTTGTTACTTCTGAGGCAGTCCACGACAGCTTGAATGTCCTCTTCGTCGATATGCTGGCGGCCATAAGAAATCATTGTCAAAGTGTCCTCGTTCCTATTTCAGATTAACTGCATGAAGCAATTCGGCGCTACGCCCTGCCGACTCTTGCTTGCGTAGCATTTCAAGAAATTGAGGTACTGCCCCCAAGTCTTTACCCAGCACTTGCCGAGCTTTCTTGTTGTCTAAAGACATGTCGAGTGGCCGCACCGCTGTTAGCTCTGATCCGTCAAAGTGACGGGGGCGAATAAACTCGGGCGGTAGCGAGAAGTGATCTGCCAATAACAAGGCAAACTCATGCTTAGAAAGACGTTGCTCACCCACCAGATTAAAAACGCCATTTGCACCTTTTTCCGCCAGTTCGTGCGCAGCAAGCGCAAGAACATCGGCCAATATAGGCGTGATGAACACATTATCAAAGAGTGAGAGCGAACTGCCGGCTCGGAGGTTATAGATAAGCCAGTCGCTGAATGATTGCCGACTGGCATGACCCCAGCCAAAAAAATTGGTACGAAGAATCAACGCGTTCGGATTCGCTACCAGTACGCCTTTTTCTGCAGCAGCTTTTGTTCGCCCATACTGGTTGATAGGTTGAGTTGGTTCTAACTCGGTGCACCGGCTCAACTTGCCTGAAAAAAGATGATCAGTCGAGATATGAATTAGCTTTACCCCTTGGTGCGCGGTTACCTCCGCGACTCGAAGCGCGAGGTCGACGTTTGCATGCTGCGCGAGTGTCAGCGACATCTCGCATTCGTCGACACTGGTTAGCCCAGCCGTATGCACCACAAGGTCCGGAGACAACTCAGCAAGCTGATGGTTCAGCGTGTTCTGATTATCCAAGTCAAACGACACCGTTGACACACCCGCCAATTGAACGGTGTGTTTGTGGGTACAGAGCACCACGTCCCAAGTGTCCCGTACGGCACATGCCCAGTTGAGTGCCAGCAAACCACTGCCGCCAGTTATCAGAATCCGTCTTTTGTTCATGTGAAGATAGTTCGGCGCTATGCGACTGAGGCAGCCATGCGGCGGAAACTAGGGCTCGTCTCCAGCAGCGCTTGATATGAACCTTGCGCCACTATGCCTCCGTCATGAAGCTCGAATATGGTGTCGCAGCGCTGTACTGTTGTGAGCCGATGGGCAATCAAAATAATAGTCATGTCTTTGCTCAAATTTTGTATGGCGTCCATCACTGATTTTTCAGTTGAGTTGTCTAGCGCGCTGGTTGCCTCATCAAAAACAAGAACATTAGCCTGTTTGTAAAGAGCTCGAGCAATGCCTATTCTTTGTCGCTGACCGCCCGACAAGCGCACGCCGCGCTCACCAACAAGCGTGTTGTATCCGTCGGCAAGCTCATCAATAAAATCAGAAATATGGGCTTGGTGCGCCGCCTTCAGCACTTTGTCCATATCCACTTCTGCACGAGGTACACCGAACGCAATGTTCTCGATCATGGTGGTGTCTGCGAGGTAAATACTTTGCGGTACGTGCGCTATCGTACGCTGCCAGGCTCTCACCTGATTTCCGGATATGGGTGACCCGTCCAGCAGGAATGCCCCCTCGGTGGGCGTGAGTAACCCCATGAGAAGATCAAGCGTTGTACTTTTACCGCTCCCTGTATTGCCGACAAATGCTACGAAGGCGCCCTTTGGGATCACAAAGCTCAAGTTACGCAAAATCCAGGCACTGTCAGTTGAGTAGCGGAAGCTGACGTTTTCAAAACGCAAGGCCTCGCTAAAGTGCAGCGCTGCCGGCGGCGGCAACAGGAGCTCTGGCGCAACGGGCTGATCAAGCAAGTTTATGGTCTCACTCAGCGACGTGTGACTGCCCCGAATGGTTGCCCACGCGTTATAAGCCTGTTGCAACGCAGGCAACATACGCTGAGCCCCAAGAGCCAAGGCACCTAAAACGGGCAGCAATGTGGACATGCCACCAGACCGGATGCTAAAGCTGTAGGCCAACAACGCAATCAGAACCATGCCAAGTGCCTCCATGGCAAAGCGTGGGCTGCCGCCAATAAAAACATTGTTTGCCTGCGCGTGCCGGAGTTCACCGCTTGCCCGGCTAAACACATTGCAATAGACAGGCTGCGTCCCGTCTAGAAGGACATCACGAACGCCACCCAAGCCCTCCTGTAACGCCTTGACCACATACGTCTGCTCGCTGGCAATCTTTCGGCTGTTTTCTCTCAATTTACTGCGCGTTAGCCAAGAGATGAAACCATAGGCTCCGCCGAAAACAGCCAAAGCCACCAGTGCTACTTGTGGGTCAATCACCAGCAAAGCGAAAGTAATCGCCACCAAAAGCACAGTTGAGCTGATAAACGTTAGCGATTGATTTAACACGTTAACTGCGATTGCGACTTTGTTGGTAATGCCGCTGATAACTTCGCTACTGTTCCGCGCCAGGTGTATCGGGTACGGCTGATAAAGCGTCCGCCGATAGATGTCCAGGCTCAAATCGGCACCGCTAGCATAAGCAAGGCGGGTACTGGCCCAAAGCAGCAAAATACGCAGCGCACCAGCCAGCAGCGCTGTTGTGGCAAAAATAGCGGTGACTGGAACAACCAATTGGTCTGGCGACGTAATGCCCAGCAGGCTGACCAGGCGTGCAACACCGGGGTACGTAAAAACCTTTTCTGGCGCTGTTAACAAGCCAAGAAACGGTAAAACTGCACTGAGGCTTGCAACTTCAGCAAAAGCGCACAAAAGCATTAACACTAACAAAAAAATGAATTGCTTTCGCCGCTTAATATCAAGATGAAGCCACAAGCGCAAAAGCAGCGGCCTCGCGTTTTCGCTGGGTATCTTATTTGCGGGGACAGACGACAACTTAACCATGTGAACGACTAGTTCGGGCGGCTGGTTTTGACACCTCTGCGGCTTTCAGCTCACACCTCAACTGTTCGATCTCGTGATTCAAGGCTTCATATTCCGCAACCTTTCGCTGCAAGAAAAGCGCAGTTAGCTCGGCCTTCTTAGATATACCCGCTGGCGTCAAAAGATAAAGGTACGCAAGCTTATTGCCACTGCTTCGAAAATTCTGTACTTTGATGAAACCTCGTCCCAGTAAAGCCTTCAAACAATAGTTAATCTTGCCTAAACTCACTCCCAGCTTGAGCGCCAGATCTCTTTGATTCAACTCGGGGTTTAGCTGCAAAATGCGTAAAACTTGTAGGTGAGACTCTTCAATTGACATGTTTAAAGGTTTCGTTAAAGATTTGCCGTGCCCATTCAAATTGACGGCCTACTACCAACGCGGAGTTGGGGGCCACTTTCAACGCGTTCAACAGATGAACATTATAAATTGATTATGTCAACTCAGTAAACTGCGCACGCTGAACCTGCTCCGCTTCTGTCTTGAACAAAATTGAAATCGGTGCCAGTTGCCACATTAAAGTCGCGCTGGTTGAAGCCTTCCGAGAAGGAGCCACGCGCGCCACAGAAAACATCAGATTAGAGGATCAGTGAATCTGCGATTGCTCCGCCGTAACGTTCATTACCGAAGGCCCTCGCCCATGAGACGCAGCAAATACTGCCCATAGCCGTTTTTGGCCAACGGCTCGGCAAGCCGCACAAGCTGTTGACTGTCAATAAAGCCGCTACGCCAGGCAATCTCTTCAGGACATGAGATTTTTAGTCCCTGGCGCCTTTCAAGAGTGGCAATGAATTGCCCTGCCTCAAGCAGACTATCGTGCGTACCGGTATCGAGCCACGCATAGCCGCGCAGCATGATTTGCACATTCAGTTGCCCACGCTCAAGGTAAGCCTGGTTGACTGCGGTAATCTCAAGCTCGCCCCTAGCACTTGGCCGTACAGATTGCGCAATCTCAACGACCTGCTGATCGTAAAAGTAAAGACCAGTGACGGCGTAACTACTTTTGGGTTGCTTTGGCTTTTCTTCAATGCTGCTCGCTTTGCCATCACTACCGAAAGCCACCACGCCATAACGCTCCGGGTCTTGAACATGATAGGCAAATACCGTGGCACCTATATCATTTGAATCTGCACGCAGTAAAAGCGTATTCAGACTGTGACCGTAAAAAATATTGTCGCCAAGCACCAGCGCACAGGGTGAACCTGCAATAAAACTTTCAGCTATCAACAGCGCCTGCGCCAGACCTTCAGGTTTGGGTTGTACTGCATAGCGCAACGTTAAACCCCACTGCGAGCCATCGCCCAGTAGCTGCTGAAATTTTGGTGTGTCTTGCGGCGTGCTGATAATCAAAATATCGCGAATACCAGCCAGCATCAACGTACTGAGCGGGTAATAAATCATGGGCTTGTCATAGACCGGGAGCAATTGTTTGCTGACGACCATAGTCGCGGGGTACAGACGACTGCCTGAACCACCAGCCAAAACAATACCTTTGCGTTGTGTCATGGTTTCACTTCAGAAGTTTCAGCCAGCATGCGCGACACACCCTGCTGCCAGGGCGGTAGTCGCAGACCAAAGGCTTGCTCAAGTTTAGCGCTGTTCAAGCGTGAGTTATGGGGGCGTTGGGCCGCAGTCGGAAAGGCGCTGGCGGCAACCGGATGAATCGTTTTTACTATTATTTTAGGAGCTGCTTGCGCCCGTATTGATTGGTCTAAAACGTATTTTGCATAATCAAACCAGGTGGTTTCGCCACCTGCAGCCAGGTGATACAAACCTGCATCATTGGGGCGTTCGAGCACGTGGGCAATGGTGTGAGCTGTCACATCAGCCAGCAGGTCAGCACCGGTAGGCGCGCCAAACTGGTCGTTGATCACATTGAGTGTTTCACGCTCCTGCGCCAGGCGCAGCATGGTTTTGGCAAAGTTGCCACCGCGTGCCGCATAGACCCAACTGGTGCGAAATATCAGGTGCCTGGCACATTGGCTGGAAATGCGCTGCTCGCCCTCGAGCTTGGTTTTGCCGTACACATTCAGCGGCCCGGTCGGGTCGCCTTCAACCCAGGGTTTGCTGCCGCTGCCATCAAAGACATAGTCGGTTGAGTAATGCACCAGCCATGCGCCTGCCTCGGTGGCGGCTGCAGCCAGAACGCCGGGAGCCGCCGCGTTAACGATTTGCGCAGTCTCAGCGTCGCTTTCAGCCTTGTCCACCGCGGTGTAGGCGGCTGCATTGACGATGACATCAGGTACGACACGCCGCACTGTGTCCTTGATGCCGTTCAAATCAACGAGGTCACCGCACAGATCAGTGCTGTGCCGGCTAAGCGCTACCAGCTCGCCTAACGGACTCAAACTGCGCTGCAGTTCCCAACCGACCTGCCCATTGGCACCGAACAACAGAATTTTCAAACCACAGCCTCTGAGGTTTGACCATATTGTTTGGTCGTCCATTCAAGGTAACTGCCGTTTTGCACGTTAGCCACCCAGTCGGCGTGGGTCAAATACCAAGCCACTGTTTTGCGAATACCGGTTTCAAAGGTCTCTAGAGGACGCCAACCCAGTTCGCGTTCAATTTTGCTGGCATCAATCGCATAGCGCCTGTCGTGGCCGGGGCGGTCTGTGACATAAGTGATTTGCGACTGGTAGCTGCCGCCACCCGCTTTGGGCCGCAACTCGTCCAGCAACTGGCACAGGGTGTGAACGATATCAAGATTGGGCTTTTCGTTCCAGCCGCCGACGTTATAGACCTCACCCACACTGCCACGCGCCAGCACCTCACGAATCGCGGTGCAGTGGTCTTTGACATACAGCCAGTCGCGAATTTGCTGGCCGTCGCCATACACGGGCAGTGGCTTGCCCGCCAAGGCGTTGACGATCATCAACGGAATCAGCTTTTCGGGGAAATGGTAGGGGCCGTAATTGTTGCTGCAATTGGTCGTCAGTACTGGTAGGCCATAGGTGTGGTGATATGAGCGCACCAGGTGGTCACTGGCCGCCTTGCTGGCAGAGTACGGGCTGTTGGGTGCGTAGGCATGGGTCTCAGAAAAGGCCGCATCATCTTTACCCAGCGAGCCATACACCTCGTCGGTTGAAACGTGCAGAAAGCGAAAACTGGCTTTGGCCACGCCTTGCAGTCCATCCCAATATGCACGCACCGCCTCCAGCAAATGAAAGGTGCCGACGATGTTGGTTTGAATAAAATCTTCGGGCTCGTGAATCGAGCGGTCTACATGCGACTCAGCTGCAAAGTTGATCACAGCACGCGGCTGATGCTTGGCAAGCAGCTTGGCCACCAATGCTGAATCGCCAATATCGCCTTTGACAAACATATGGCGCTTGTCACCCTCAAGTGATGACAGGTTTTCAAGATTACCAGCGTAAGTTAGCTTGTCTAGATTGACTATGGGCTCGTCTGACTGCGCAAGCCAGTCCAGCACAAAGTTTGACCCGATAAAACCAGCGCCGCCAGTCACCAAAAGCATGGGTGTCCTTGTAGGCAGCACCAATCGGCTGCTCGCAAATTATCCCATGCGGGGCGAGGGTCAGAAATGAATACCGCGCATCATCTCGGCCATCGCCGTTGCCTCTGCTGACAAGCCGGGTTTGGCGCTCTTTTCACCCTTATCGCCCTTGGCCGCCGAGCTGTCCGGGAACATTCTGAAGGTGGTGTTCATCATGATCTGAGTCACCCGTGGTGCAACCGCATGCAACAAGGCCACGGTGGTACCCAGGCGGGTGGCCACACGGGTTGGCTTGTTGATGCACGACTGCACCACCATGTCGGCAGCGACGCCCGGGTCCAGCAACGGCATGTTCTCGTAAATTTTGGTTGGCGCGGTCATGGGTGTGCGTACCAGCGGCATATTGACGGTGGTAAACGTGATGCCCTGGTCTTGAAACTCGCTGGCAGCGCAGGCTGTCCACGCGTCCAATGCCGCTTTGGAAGCCACATACGCTGAAAAGCGCGGTGCATTGACCAGCACACTGATGGAACTCAAATTAACCACATGGCCTTTGCGCTTGGCCACCATGCCGGGCAGCAAGCCCATCGTGACACGCAAAGAGCCAAAGTAGTTCAGCTGCATGGTGCGCTCATAGTCATGAAAACGGTCATAGCTGGCTTCAATCGCGCGGCGGATAGACCGGCCCGCGTTGTTGATTAAAAAGTCAACGCCGCCATGCACTTCTTCCAGCGTTTTGACAAATTCTGCGCAGCTTGCGGCATCCGCAATGTCTACCGAGTAGGTGAAGACTTTGGCATCCTTACCTGCAAAGGCCATGATTTCTTTTTTGGCCTCGGCCAGTTTGTCTTCACCCCGGCCACAAATGATGGTGATGGCGCCCGCCTCGGCAAACTTGCAGGATGCCGACAGGCCAATGCCCGATGAGCCGCCGGTGACCAGCACCACTTTGCCGCCAACTGTACCTTTAAGCGAACGGTCAATGTGCAGTGCTGGGTCGAGGTGACGCTCCCAGTAATCCCACAAGCGCCAGGCATAGTCACGCAAGTTCGGGCATGCAATGTTCGAGCCCTTGAGCGCTGCCGTCATGTCACGGCTGTCAAAGCGGGTTGGGTAGTTGATGAAGGTCATCATGTCCTCGGGCACACCCAAGTCCTTCATGACGGCAGAACGGATGCGACGCACCGGGGCCAATGCCATCAGGCCTTTTTTAACGCTTTTTGGAATAAAGCCCAGCAACGCTGCATTGATGAACAGATTCATCTTCGGCGCGTGCGCAGCCTTGCTGAAAATATCCAGCACATCCCCCACTCGGTAGCCCACAGGGTCGACCAAATGGAAGCACTTTTTAGTCACGTTGGCCTGGTGGCTGATGTGGTCAAGTGCGTCAACTACAAAGTCAACCGGCACGATGTTGACGCGCCCACCTTCCAGGCCAACCGACGGCATCCACGGCGGCAGCAACTGGCGCATGCGCTGAATCAGTTTGAAAAAGTAATACGGGCCGTCAATTTTGTCCATCTCGCCGGTGGTGCTGTCGCCCACCACCATCGCCGGTCGGAAAACTGTCCACGGTACTTTGCATTCTTTGCGGACGATTTTTTCGCTCTCGTGCTTGGTTCTGAAGTACGGGTGCTCGTAGTTTTCAGCCTCTTCAAACATGTCTTCACGAAACACGCCTTCATACAGACCCGCCGCAGCAATTGACGACACATGGTGAAAGTGTCCGGCGTCAATTGCCTTGGCAAACTCAACCGTGTTGCGCGTGCCGTCGATGTTGACGGCAATCTGGCTCTCCTCGTCAGCGCCCAGGTCATAGACCGCAGCCAAGTGGTAGAAATGATCGACTTGGCCTTTGAGTTTTTTGATGTCGTCAGCGCTGACACCGAGTTTTTTGGTCGTCAGGTCACCATGCACGGCCACGGCGCGTGCAGCGCTCACGCCCCAGTACTCACGCAGCGCAGCCGCTTTACCCGCGCTCTCCTTGCGCAGCAGGAAGTACACCGTGCTTCCTTTTCGCTCCAGGAGTTTTTTAACCAGGCGTTTGCCGATGAAGCCGGTGGCCCCGGTGACGAAATAATGCATCTTGTGTTTCCTTGTATTGATAGCTGCAATCGGTTCAGAACGTGATTCTTGCCCGAATCGCGGGTTTTCCTATTCAGCGAAAACCCGCGATAAAGCAGACGGAGGTGCGCAATAGACAGCACGCCCTAGTTTTCTAGGAGCACAAACCTACTAAAGCAGCCGCCAGGGATTTACAGTAAGGCACATCACTGATTCAAACCCAACGGAGCACCCCATGGTCAAAAAACTTCAAAAAATGAGCGCAGACAAACAATCCGGCCCGCACCTGGCTGGCGCTGTCAAAGAATCGGCCCAGCAAATCTGGCTGGCGGGCTTGGGTGCATTTGCCAAAGCACAAGAAGGCGGCGGCAAGGTCTATGAGTCGCTCATGAAAGAAGGCCTGTCGATCCAGCGCAAGACCCAGGCTGCGGCAGAAGAAAAAATCTCTGAAGCCACCAGCAAAATGGCCAACATGGCAGGCGACATCCAGTCTAAAGCTGGCCAGCAGTGGGACAAGCTGGAAAACATTTTTGAAGACCGCGTGGCCAAGGCTTTGAACAAGCTGGGCGTACCGTCGGCCAAAGACGTTGAAGCGCTGATTGCCCGCATTGACGAGCTGAACAAAACCGTACAAAAAATGAGCGCCAAAGCACCTGCCGCTAAAACTGCAACCACCAATGCAAAACCAGCAGCCAAAAAAGTCGCCCGCCCCGCTGCAAAGCGCCCTGCCGCACGTAAAACATCTTGATGGTTTAAGTTCTTCACAAAAGGGGCGTGCTGTCCCTTTTTTTTCGTTTTCACTTTTTAACGAATGCCCATGGCGACCCTTGTAAAAACCAAAGAAACTGTAAAAACTCCCCGCATCGGTCTGGCCTTGGCTGGCGGTGGCCCTCTTGGCGCGATTTACGAGATCGGTGCACTGTGCGCCCTTGATGAGTCTTTAGAGGGCATTACTTTCACCAACCTGCACCATTACGTTGGCGTATCTGCAGGTGGTTTTATTGCCGCGGGGCTGGCCAATGGCATGGCCCCGCGTGAGTTGTGCGCCGCGTTCATTGAAACCGATGCCGAGCCATCCGAGGTGTTTGACCCCGCGTGGCTGATGGTACCTGCTTATGGCGAATTTTTGCGTCGCAGCATCATGCTGCCGGGTTTGATCGCCTCCAGCCTGTGGCGGGCTACTTTCGGCGGCAAAACGCTGCTCAATGCACTGGAGGCGCTGGGCCCTGCATTGCCAACAGGCATATTTTCAAACGACGAGATTGATGTGCGCTTGAGACGGTTTTTTACCAAGCCAGGCCGCACAAATGACTTCAGGCAACTCAAGGCCAAGCTGACGCTGGTGGCCACCAACCTAGACAGCGGCGACGCTGCCCAATTTGGCCAGCCCGGCTGGGACCACGTGCCGATTTCAAAGGCTGTGCAGGCCAGCTCGGCGCTGCCAGGCTTGTTTCCGCCGGTTGAAATTGACAACCAGTACTTTGTTGATGGTGCCTTGAAAAAGACCATGCACGCTGGTGTGGCGATGGACGAAGGCATTGACCTGATGTTTTGCCTGAACCCACTGGTGCCGTTTGATGCCACCCGACCCCAGCCACTGGCCAGAAAATTTGCAGCCAGCAAGCGCATACCCCGCATCATTGACGGTGGTTTGCCTGCCGTGATGAGCCAGACCTTTCGGGCCATGATCCATTCCCGCCTCGAGTTGGGCATGAAGCACTACGAGCGCGCCTACCCCCACACCGACATCGTTCTGCTGGAGCCTGACCACCGCGACACCGACATGTTTTTGGCCAACACCTTCAGCTACCGCCAGCGCAGCCAGATGGCCGAACACGCCTACCAGAGCACACGACAAATGCTGCGCTCCCGCAAAACCGCGCTGTCTGCGCAGCTGGCACGCCACGGCATCAGTTTGAACATGGACGTCCTTGACGACCCCAAACGCCAGCTGGTGGTGCCGCCGCCAGCCGTCACGCGGGTAGGCCGGGCCATTGCAAGCCTCGAAGAAATCATGGACGACCTGACGCACGCCATCAAACCCAGGGCGCTGCTTTCTGGACATCCCTAATGGTTTGAGCGGCGCTGCTGGGTTAGAGTAAGGCCAATTACGAGGAAGACAACATGGCGAAAAAAGCGCCGCGCCGCACCGCTGAACGCATTCTTGAAGTCACACTGGAGCTGTTCAATCGCTTTGGCGAGCCCAACGTGTCCACCACGCTGATTTCGGCCGAGCTGTCTATCAGCCCCGGCAACCTGTACTACCACTACCCGGCCAAAGACGAGCTGATCAACTCGCTGTTTGACCGCTATGAAAAGTCACTCAGCGAGCTGCTCAACGCCAGCGACGGCGTGCGCAATGTTGAAGACGCCTGGTTTTTCATGCACACCCTGTTTGAATTGATCTGGCAATACCGCTTTTTGTACCGCGACTTGAATGATTTGTTGAGCAAAAACCGCCGGCTGGAAACGCATTTTCAGTGGGTGCTTAAAAACAAAACCCGTTCTGTCAAAGCCCTGCTGGACGGCATGAGCCGCGCGGGTGCAGTGTCGATTGATTCACGCGAGGTCGAGGCCACCGCCACCAGCATGGTGGTGGTGCTGACGTATTGGCTGAGCTTTGAGTACGTGCGTGACCCGCGTAAAGCGCTGGAGCCCGAAAACGCCCAAGCCGCCCTGCTGCGCGGCGCGCACCATGTGCTGAATTTGCTTGTGCCGTATCTTGAGCAAAGCCAGCGTGCGCACTTGCAAGCCCTGGTGGGTGCGTACAGCCCGCCCAATTGACGTCATATAAATTGAATCACACAACTTCAGTAACATTAAAAATATCAACACAGGAGACAAAAAATGGCCAAATGGACAGCTTTCCCACATGCAGGTGACTACAGCTTTGACGCTGCCAGTGTTAAAAAGAACTGGGCACGTCTGCACCAAGGCGACTGCGAGCCGCTACCCAAAGACGCAGCAGTACTGGCTGCCTGGGTGCTGTTTCACAATGGTGAATTTCAAAAAGCCTTTGACGCAGGCATGAAAGCGGGAGGCGACGGCATCACGGTGGCCAACAAGGCCGCCTGCATTTACGCCAATTACCTGGAAACCAAAGAAAAGCCAAAGCTCGACATGTTCATGGAGGCGGCCGACCGCGCCGAAGCACTGCAAAAAGCCGACCCGAAAAACGCCAACGCCTACTACTGGCAAGCCTACGCCCTGGGCCGCTACGGCCAAGGCATCAGCGTAGCCAAAGCGCTGGCTCAAGGCCTGGGCACCAAGGTCAAGCAGGCGCTGGAACAAGCCATCAAACTGCAACCCAAGCACGCCGATGCACATATTGCACTGGCTGCTTTTCATGCCGAGGTGATCGACAAAGTCGGCTCATTGATTGGCGGGATGACCTACGGCGCCAAAAAAGATGTCGGCTTGAGCCTGTTCGTCAAAGCACTGGAACTGAACCCGACCTCAGCCATTGCGATGATCGAGCAAGCCAACGGCATGGTCATGCTGGAAGGCGACAAAAAGATGAAAGACGCCACCAAGCTGTACGAGCAAGCCGCAGCCAGTAAACCACTGGACGCGACCGAGCGGCTGGACGTGGAGATGGCCAAAGCGGAACTGGAAGACTGACGGATATGGCGCTTGCTTCGCTATATTTTTAGGAGCTGCTTGCGCCCGTATTCATTGGCCTAGAGGCCTAAAAGACACCTAAAAAAGCCTGTTTTCAGACTTTTTTAGGTGTCTTTTAGCTTCTCCAGGGCTTGCCACGGTAAAAAGCATGAGCAGCGAGCCTCAGCATCGGTTTGTCGCCTGATGTATCGCCGTAGGCATACGCGACTTCTGCACCACCATCCGCAGCGAATCGCCCGGACATCCAGGCTTTCAGGCGCAAGACTTTTTGCTCACCGTGGCAGTTGTGCGTTTTCATCTGGCCAGTCAGTTGCCCGTCCACCACCGCCATCTCGGTACACAACAGTGCGTCAAAACCGAGTTGCTGGGCGACACGTTGTAAATAAATATCAGGTGATGCGCTGACCATCACGCAGCAGTGGCCGGCTTGCTGGTGCTCGGCCAACCTGGCCATCGTCCAGCTTTGCAACTGACCGGGGAAGTCGTGGGCGAGCCAGCGGCTTGTCCAGTCGTCCATCTCGGCGGTGGTTCGGTTTTTAAGCGTGACCAGCATCAGCTTTTGCTTGGCGACGTGGTTGGGGATCAAGCGCAGCGCAAACGCTGCCAACCAAGGCGAACACAGCACCAATGCCCACAGAAATTTAGGCCAGCCCAAGCCGCGTGCCAAAAACGGCATGAAGGTATCGCGCTTGGTCAGCGTGCCGTCAAAGTCAAACGCCGCAATGACGATAGGCAGCTTCAAGGACATCTGACTTTCCCGCAATAGCGCTCGCAAAACGGGCAACCCGTCATGGGCAGCCATTTCGGGATGTTGTACCAGCGCTTGAAAATCTCGCCCAGCGCGCCTTGGCGGTAAGCCGGGTAGTTAAAGCCAACGCCTTGCACCACGTAAAACGGCACGCCGTCTTGCGTTACTGTGATTGAGGAGACGCTCTCAAAATACGGTTTGAAATCATCCAGATTGGGCGCGCTACCGGTGATGACGCGAATGGTTTTGCCGCTGTAAATCGAAAAATCCACCAGCATGTCGTCTTGCCGCGCATGAAAGCGCCCGACGCCAAATACCGGCATGTACTGGCGGCGCTCAAAACCGTAGATGGATGCAGCGGTGTACGCATCAGCCATCATCACCGCACCCGGACTGTTGACCTGTTTCAAGATGTCTGCCGTTTTGTAGCTGCGGATGACTTGCGGATAGATTTTTGACAACGGGGCAACCGTGCGCCAGGTCTCAAGCGTCGTCATATACAGCCCGGCAACTAAGGCAACGTGCAAGCCTGCAAAAACGGCCAAGCCAACAGCTGCTATTTTGAGCTTATCAAGCGGCAGCGCAAACGCCAGCAGCGCAAAACCAAACGGGTAAAACGACAGCACCCAGTGCAGGCCGATGACTTTTTTACCCGACAACAGCAAAAAGAACAGCAGCGGCACCACAACCACACAAGCCAGCAAACGGTGCGAAGTAGATAAAGAAGTTGCAGCCACCAACGCTCGGCGGTTTTTAAACATCAACCACAGCGCCGCAGGCGTGATGAGGTAAGCCATCATGCCGACATACATCAGCGGCTTGCGCCACTCAAACAGCGCACCCTCATTGCGGTTGTAGAGATTGAACATGATGTTGGGCCAGCCATGCGTCGCGTTGTAGCCGATGTTGATTGCGGCAAACGGCAACGAGCAAGCCACCAGCAGCGCAAAACCAGCAAAACGATCACGCCGGTAAAACGCAAAGTAAACGATGTAGGTCAGCCCCAGCACCACCGCAAAATATTTAGACAAAAACGCGCAGCCGATAAATACACCAGACAACGCGTACAAGCCGTAAGCTGGGCCATTAAGTTGTTTTTGCCTTTCAGCACGCATCAAAGCGGCAACCGACAACACTGACCAAAAAATAAGCGGCGTGTCAGTCGTGATCAGCGTGTTGACCCAGTTCAAAGGCGCGAGCCAAAAGAACGCCACAGCCCAGGCAGCGCGGGTTTTGTCAACGCCGCTTAAAGCCCACCAAAGCGCCGCACCAATGCCAAGGGGCAGCAACACCACAGGCAGACGAACCGACCAAAGGCTGTCGCCCAGCGTGGCCCTCATGGCGGCTATGAGCCAGCCGACCATGGGCGGGTGGTCGTAATAACCCCAGTCGGGGTACACGCCCCACCAGTAGAAAAAGGCTTCGTCCCCAGTGATGGGAAAGGTGTTGGCAATGTAAAGACGCAGCAGCAACGAGCCCAGCCCGGCTAGCAGCAGCCAGCGCGTGACGGCCGAAGAGCTGTTCACAGCAACTGGTTCCAGAATCGGCTCAAAACAAAAAAGCCAACCCAGCAGATGCCCGTGACCACAATCCACGGATCCCGCAGCAGGTCGCGCGCTACATCTTCACCCCGGCCACGATGCACTTGGTAGGTGTAGCGCAACATACCAAAAATCACCAGCGGCGCGGTATAAATCAGGCGTTCGCCATGGCGAAACTGCGACTCGGTGCTGATGGCGAATAGGCAGTAAGTGATCAGCATGGCGGTCATCGTCATGGCGATGAAGGTGTCTAACAGCGCAGGTGGGTAATGCGCCAGCACCTGGCGCTGGCTGGCAGGGGCATGAAAGCTCTCGGCCTTGCGTTTGGCAAAACCCAAAAACAACGCGATAAACATACCTGTCAACAGCAGCCAGTGTGATGGCGCAATGCCGACTGCCACCGTGCCTGCCAACAAACGCAGCATAAAGCCTGATGCAATGATGAACACATCGACCACCGGGACCTGCTTGAGGCGCAGCGAATAGGCCAAGTTCAGCAGCACATAAATGGCCAGTAAAGCCAGCAAAATCGGGTTGCCCAAGGCCAGCCAAACAGCCGCCGCCAGCAGCACCGCCGCCAGCGCCAAACCAGCAGGCGCAGTAACCGTGCCGCTGGCAAACGGCCGATGTCGTTTGGTGGGGTGCAGCGCGTCTTGCTTGCGGTCATGCCAGTCATTGAACAAATACACCAAGCTGGAGGCACAACAAAACGCGGCAAAGGCCAGCAACACCCGCTCGACAAAAACGGTATTGCTCCAGAGCTGGCTGAACAGCAGCCCCGCAAACACAAAGCCATTTTTAAGCCACTGGTGTGGCCGCAAGAGCTTGATGAGGGCTGAGAGAGGGGGCAAAGACATGTTGAGAGGCAAAAATCAGGGGGCAAATCTGGGCGCTAGGGCAAGCATAACTGACCTAAACTGCAGACCCGCATTGCCGCCCCCGATGCAGACCTACTCCCTGACCCGCCCCGCCCCATCAATCAGGCTCAACTCCACCAACTTGGAGCCGACCCGATCCCCGTCAAAGTGAACCCGAAAACCGCCCAAATTCATTTCTTGCAAGCCATCGAGTGCCTTGCGCAGCTTGGCACGGGTCGGCTCTTTGCCTGCTTTGCGCAAGGCCTCGGTGTAGGCCCAGGCGGCGATATAGCCCTCCAACATGTAAACGTTGGGCTTGCCCAGTTTGGCCGCTGCCGCGTCGGCCAGCAACTCGCGCACCAGTGTGCTTTTAGCGTTGTCTGAACGCGGCGTGACGCGTACCAGCACCACGCCAGCGCCGGTAGCGCCCAGTTGCTCGGCCAACAGGCTTTCGCCGGTGTTCGAAAAGCCGTAAATCGGCCCTTTGTAGCCTTTGGTGCGCAGATCGCGGATGCTGGCCGCAGCGCCTTTCGGGTCGCTGATCACCAGCACCGACTGCGGCTTGGCGGCGACTGCTTTGTCCAGACCTTCAATCGGCGTTTTGATGAGCAAATTAGCGCCGAGGCCGGTCATGGTACGTTCTGCAGAATCCAGCGCTGCCAGCGACTCCGCATCTTTGGCATGCACGATGGCCAGCCTCCGCATGCCCAGAGTTTCGGCATGCTTGGTAATCACCGCCGCTTCTTCCGAGTAGCCGGGGCGAATCGAATACACATTCGGGTAGAGCGAGCCGCGCAATTCGTCAGCGCCCGCCATGGCACCAAACATCAAAATATCAGCACTGTTGAGCTGGGCATTGATGGCCGTGACCTGCGGCGAGCCGACATAACCAAACAATGAAAAGACCCCTTGGGCCAAGAGTTTTTTGGTATTGGCTGCGGCTTGCTCGGGGTTGCCCATGTCGTCAATGCTGATCAACTCGACCTTTCGGCCATTGATACCACCTGCATTGTTCAAACGGTCAAAATACACCTTTGCGCCTTGCGCGAAAGGCACACCCAAAGTGGCTGATGGCCCGGTCAGGGCGGCAGACTGACCCAGCGTGACGGCACTTTTGCTGATGCCGTCTTGGGCCTGGCTGGCCAGCGTATACAGCGCCAATGCCGCTACCATGAAGGTTTTGGCCAGCAAGCTGGTGTTTGATTTGATTTTTTGAATACGAGCCATGTCTGTCTCCTGCAACGTTTTTTATGTTTCGACAATATAGGGTCTGCCCATGCAAAAAACCATCAGCACCAGCCCTGTAGTACCAAATGCCGTCAGTTTGTTGAAAGCTGGAGCGCAAATCCAAGTGCGCGGCGCCTGTCCGCATGACTGCCCAGACACCTGCGCACTGATCACAACGGTTCAGGATGGCGTGGCCACCAAAGTCCAGGGTAACCCTGCCCACCCACAAACTGACGGCGTGCTGTGCAACAAAGTCTCACGCTACGCCGAGCGAACCCATCACCCAGATCGACTGCTCACACCGCTAAAGCGCAGCGGTTTGAAGGGCTCTGGGCAATTTGAAGCTGTTTCATGGGATACCGCACTCCGTGACATCGCCAGCAAGCTCAAAGCCATTGCGGCACGCAACCCCGAAGCCATCGCGCCCTACAGCTACGCAGGCACGATGGGCTTGGTTCAGGGCGAGGCGATGGCGGGCCGGTTTTTTAACAAGCTCGGCGCGTCGCTGCTGGACCGCACCATTTGCTCATCCGCAGGCGGCGAGGGTTTGGCGCAAACGCTGGGCGGCAAGGTGGGCATGCGGGTCGAGTTTTTTGCCGAGTCCAAGCTCATCATCATTTGGGGCAGCAACTCGATTGGCAGCAATCTGCATTTTTGGCGCTACGCCCAACAGGCCAAACGTGACGGTGCAAAACTGATTTGCATTGACCCACGCAAAAGCGAAACCGCTGAAAAATGCCACGAACACATTGCCCTGCTGCCGGGCACCGATGCCGCATTGGCCTTGGCGGTGATGCATGAGCTGATTGCAAACGACTGGCTGGACCACGACTACATTGCCAGGCACACGGTGGGCTGGGCAGCACTTAAAGAACGCGCGCTGCAATGGAGTCCAGAACGCGCAGCCGCAGTTTGCAAAGTTCCAGCAGAACAAATCAAAAGCCTGGCGCGTGACTATGGCCAGTGCCTAGCAAGCAAACAACCCGCCGCCATTCGCTTGAACTACGGCATGCAGCGGGTGCGCGGCGGCGGCAACGCGACCCGCGCTGTGGCTTGCTTGCCAGCGCTGATTGGCGCTTGGCGGCATCGGGCGGGTGGGTTGTTGTTGAGCAGCTCAGGCTTGTTTCCGGTTGACAAAGCCGCACTACAGCGGCCCGATTTATCGGCTGGACGCACACCGCGCGCGATCAATATGAGCACGATTGGCGATGCACTTTTAAAAGAAACCGGCGTTGAATTTGGCCCAAAAATTGACGCCCTGATCGTCTACAACAGCAACCCGGTCGCCGTCGCCCCTGAGTCAGGCAAGGTCGTCCAAGGCTTTGCGCGTGAAGACTTGTTTACCGTTGTCCTGGAGCATTTTCAAACCGACACGGCTGACTACGCCGACTACATCTTGCCCGCCACCACGCAGCTGGAGCATTGGGACATTCACCTGTCTTACGGCCACACCGACGTGCTGCTGAACCGACCCGCTGTAGCGCCGCTCGGTCAGGCCAAAACCAACACGCAAATCTTTCGCGAGTTGGCTGCACACATGGGTTTTAACCAACCGTGTTTTTCTGACGACGATGAAACCCTGTGCCGCGCCGCCTATAGCCAACACATTGACTTTGATGAACTGCTGGCCAACGGCTTTGCCACGCTCAAACTGCCTGATGCACCGTTTGCCAACGGCAACTTCCCCACACCGTCAGGCAAGTGCGAGTTTTTCAGTGCGCGACTTCAGAGCGAAGGCTTGGACGGCCTGCCAGACCATGTGCCCAACTACGAGCTGCCGGGCACGTCAACTAAATTCCCTCTAGCCATGATCTCGCCACCAGCGCGTAACTTTTTAAACTCCACCTTCGTCAATGTCAAAAGCTTGCGGGCCATTGAAGGCGAACCGGTGCTGGAAATGCATGCTGCAGACGCGGCCAAACGCGGCATCACCAGCGGCGTTGTGGTGAACGTTTTCAACCAGCGCGGTAGCTACCGGGTCAAGGCTGAAGTGTCCAGCCGGGCGCGGCCAGGCGTGGTCAACGGCATGGGCATTTGGTGGCGCAAGATGGGCCTGGACGGTACCAACGTCAATCAGCTCACCAGCCAGCACCTGACCGACATGGGTCGGGGTCCCGTGTTTTACGACTGCCTGGTGGAGGTCAGCTTGACATGAAGGTCTGGTGGATTGGCTTGGTCGCGCTTTTATTAAGCGGTTGCACAACCATGGGCTACTACTGGCAGTCTGTCAGCGGCCACATGCAGATGCTCAACGCAGCGCGGCCTGTGGCCGAGGTGTTGGCAGACGCGCAAACACCGGCAATTTTAAAAACGCGGCTTGAACTCAGTCAGCGCATTCGCAGCTTTGCCGCCACCGAGTTAAAGCTGCCCGACAACGCCAGCTACAAACGCTACGCCGATCTTGCTAGAGGCGCAGTGGTGTGGAACGTAGTCGCCGCACCGGAGTTTTCATTGACACTGAAGACCTGGTGCTTTCCAGTGGCGGGCTGTGTGGGGTATCGCGGTTACTTCAATCAAGCCGATGCGCAGTTGGAGGCAGACCAATTAAGGCGCGAAGGCCTGGAGGTCAATGTTTACGGTGTACCCGCTTACTCAACACTCGGCAAACTCGACTGGTTGGGCGGTGACCCGCTGCTCAATACCTTCATCAACTACCCTGAAGGCGAACTGGCACGCTTGATTTTTCATGAGTTGGCGCATCAGGTGGTTTACGCGGCAGACGATACGATGTTCAATGAATCGTTTGCAACCGCCGTCGAGCGCCTGGGCAGCCAGCGCTGGCTGGCCACCCACGCCAGCCAGGTCGTGCGGGACGAGTACGCGGCGCTCAACGCACGCAGGCAGCAGTTTCGGGCACTGACAGCAGCTACAAGGCGTGACTTAACCCAAATTTATGCATCAAATACGCCGCTAGACCAACAAAACCGGGCGCAAGAAGCTCCTAAAAACATAGTGATGCAAAAGTTCAAGGCAGACTATGAACAACTCAAGCTGTCGTGGGGCACATCACAAAATACGTCGGGCTATGACGCCTGGGTAGCCCGGGCCAACAACGCCAGCTTTGGCGCACAAGCCGCTTACGATGAGCTCGTGCCCGGTTTTGAAGCGCTGTTTGAAAGCCAAGGCCGCGACTGGCAACGGTTTTATGATGCAGTCAGGCAACTGGCTGAACTACCCAAAACTGAACGCCACCAGCGACTCAAAGCAATACCCTAGGAGACCGAAAAACATGGCAGACATCAACATCACCCGACAGCACGGCATGAGCCTGGCAGATGCCCGCAAAGCGGCGTTCAAATGGGCCGAGCAAGCTGAAGAAAAATTCGACATGGAATGCACCTACGAAGAAGGCAAAACCTCTGACGAATGCAGCTTTACCCGATCGGGCGTGACAGGCACGCTGTTGGTGGACAAAGACACATTTGAGCTGACGGCCAAGCTGGGTTTTTTCTTGGGTGCTTTCAAGGACAAGATCGAAAGCGAAATCGTGAAGAACCTGGACGCATTGATTGCCAAAAAAGAGCCTGCCGCAAAGAAGGTAGCGGCCAAAAAGACCACCGCAAAAAAAGCGTGACGACTGCTCAGAAAGGTCCGCTTGCGGGTCTGAAAGTTTTAGAGCTTGGCCAGCTGATCGCGGGCCCCTTTGCCGCCAAAACCTTGGCTGATTTTGGGGCAGATGTCGTCAAAATCGAACCGCCTGAAACGGGCGACCCGCTCCGCAAATGGCGTTTGCTCAAAGACGGCACGTCCGTTTGGTGGCAAGTGCAGTCGCGCAACAAGCGCTCGCTGGCATTGGATTTGAAGCAACCCGAGGCACAAGACATTGTGCGCAAGCTGGCCAGCGAGAGCGATGTGCTGATTGAGAACTTTCGCCCCGGCGCCATGGAAGGCTGGGGTTTGGGGCCCGACGTGCTGCAGCAACTCAACCCGCGCCTGATCATGCTGCGCATCAGCGGCTACGGCCAAACCGGCCCGTACCGAGACCGCCCCGGCTTTGGCGTGGTGGCCGAAGCGATGGGCGGCTTGCGCCACCTGACGGCCGAGCCAGGCCGTGTGCCAGTACGGGTCGGCGTGAGCATTGGCGATACGCTGGCATCTCTGCACGGTGTGATTGGCATCTTGATGGCGCTACACCACCGCAATACTGCGGGCACGGGTCAAGTCATTGATGTGGCGCTGTACGAGGCAGTGTTCAACTGTATGGAAAGCCTGCTGCCCGAACATTCAGCCTTTGGCGCGGTTCGCGGCCCGGGAGGCAGTGCCTTGCCCGGTATTGCGCCTAGCAATGCGTACCTTTGTAAAGACGGCGGCTATGCACTTATTGCGGGGAATGGCGACAGCATCTATAAAAGACTGATGAAAACCATCGACAGGGAAGATTTGGGAAATGACCCGAGCCTGAAAGACAACGCTGGCCGCGTCGCGCGGATTGAAGAAATTGACCAGGCGATTGGCCAGTGGACCTTGCAGCGCAGCGTGGCTGACGTGCTGGCCGCGCTGGATGCAGCCTCAGTGCCCGCGGGCCGCATTTACACTATCGCCGACATTGCCGCCGACCCCCACTACCAGGCACGCGGCATGTTGCAAAGCATGACGATGGCCGATGGCAGCGCGTTGACCGTACCGGGCATCGTGCCCAAGCTGTCTGCCACGCCCGGCGGCATGCGCCGCAACGCGCCTGAGCTGGGTCAAGACACCGACGAGGTGCTGCGCGGCATTGGCCTGAGCGACACCCAGATTCAGGCACTCAAGGACAGAGGGATTGTTGCAAGCGCTACTAAATAAATAGCTTCTTGCGCCCGTATTCATTGGCCTAGAAGCTAATTTTACTCCTAAAACCGACCAAAATCAGCTCAATTCAGCAATCAAATCCACATACTGCTGCATCGCGTCGTCTTGTGACGTGCCTTTGAGCTTGGCCCACGCGTCCCACTTGGCGCGTGCCACCATGTCGCCAAAGCCAGGCTTTTTCTCTTCGTTGTCGCCCGTGCTGCCCTGCTTGTAGAGCGCGTAGATTTTCAGCAAGGTGGCGTTGTCGGGTCGCTCGCTCAGGTTTTTTGAGTCGGCCATGGCTTTATCGAAGGCGGTTTTGAGTGCTGACATGAGAATGCTCCTGGTTAAAAAATGGTTCTGCCCTTGGCTAGGCTAAAAATTCGGGTATCTGCCCAGTATCTTAGCGACCTGATTGCCTGCAAAATAGCTGGCTAACCCCATAGGGCAGATTTGTTGAAGAAAGTAGTCATGGTCACTCGCATCAAAAACGGTAGAACAGTCGCGCAGGACATGGCCAGCGATGTCGCCACCAAAGTCCAAAAAAACGTCAAGCGCGCAGTGGCAGGCACGCTGGGCATCAGTGGCGAGCGCATGACCAAGGTCGACACCGCCTGGCTGCGGATGGACTGCGATGCGAATTTGATGATGATTGTCGGGGTGTGGCAACTGGCGCCCGGCGTCAAGCACGCAGCGGTGCGCGAGCGGATTGAAAACAGCCTGCTCAAGTACAACCGCTTCAAGCAGCGCGTGATGGAAGACGCCGCTGGCGCGACTTGGGTCAATGACCGCAAGTTTGACCTGGCCAACCACTTGGTGCTGGAGACACTGCCCAAAGCGGTCAAAGGCGGCCACCAGCAAGGCGCCTTGCAAGACCGCGTGGCAGAGCTGGCCACGCAGCGGTTAGACCCCAAACGCCCGCTCTGGCAAATCCATTTGATTGAGGACTACACCGGGCCAGATGGCGTGAAGGGCAGTGCGATGGTGGTGCGCATTCACCACTGCATTGCTGACGGTATCGCGCTGATATCGGTCACCATGTCGCTGGTCGATGGTGGTGCGCCGCCGCCCGAGCGGCGCAAAAAGCAAGCCCCCGGCGGCGCTGAGGACTGGATCACCGATACCCTGCTAAAGCCATTTACCGACATGACCGTCAAGGCGCTGGGCGCAGTAGGCGAAGGCGCATCGCGCTCGCTGGGCATGCTGGACATGCTGAATGACCCCAAGGGCGGTGCCAAAAAGGGCATGGGCGCGTCGATGAGAATGTCTGGTGATATGGCCAAGGTCATGATGCAGGTCATTAAAGACGGCGCGGCGCTGGCGCTGATGCCCGATGACTCGAAAACCCGATTAAAAGGCAAACCCGGCGGCGCTAAAAAGGTTGCCTGGTGTGACCCGATTCCGCTGGAAGAAGTCAAAGCCGTGGGCAAGGCGCTGAACTGCTCGATCAACGATGTGTTGCTCAGCTGCGTGGCTGGCGCGCTGGGTGAATATTTGAAGTCCCATGGCGACGACGTGAAAGGCCAGGAAATTCGCGCCATGGTGCCAGTTAACTTGAGGCCGCTCGACCAAGCCTACAAGCTGGGCAACCGCTTTGGCCTGGTACCTCTGGTGCTGCCAATTGGGGTGGAGAACCCAATTGAACGCGTTTACGAAGTACGGCGGCGCATGTCAGAGCTCAAAGGCAGCTACCAGCCGCTGTTGGCGTTCAGCTTGCTGGCGGTTGCCGGCTTGCTCATCAAGCCCGCGCAGGACATGATGCTGAACCTTTTCGCCAAAAAAACCACGGCGGTCATGACCAACGTGCCCGGCCCACGCGAAAAGCTCAAGTTTTGCGGCAGCACGCTGGAGCAAAGCATGTTCTGGGTGCCGCAGTCCGGCGATGTCGGGCTGGGTGTGTCGATTTTGAGCTACGGCGGCGGGGTGCAGTTTGGTGTCATCACCGACAGCCTGCTGTGCCCAGAACCGCAGCGCATCATCGACGAGTTTGTACCCGAGTTTGCCAAGCTATCGGTGGTGACGCTGATGCTGCCTTGGGGCGACTAAAACGCCACCGGGTGGGGGGGGGTTGGGTTGTTTTTGGGTGCTTTTTAGGCCTCTAGCCCAATGAATACGGGCGCAAGCAGCTCCTGAAAAAATAGCACTTGTTGTTACTATTTCGATTGCTTCACTTTTTACACCGGTGCTGCGCAATCTCCAGCAGGCCATCAAAAATCAGGCTTTCCACCAATTCGACTTCAACCGACATGCTGGGCGCCATCTTCCAGCCTGCGCCGCCCGTCATGATGCACACCGGCGCCTGACCGCAATGGCGGGTGACGTTGTCGACCATGCGCTGCACCGCGCCGGCGATGGCAAACGTACCGCCGCTGGTCAGCGCATCGCTGGTATTGGTGGGAAAGTCGCACACTTCGCCCGTCGGCACATGCAAGCCCGCCGTGCCAGACTCAAGCGCGCGCAGCATGATGCCATGGCCCGGCAAGATGATGCCGCCCAAAAATTTCCCTGATGCATCAATCGCTTCGACAGTGACGGCCGTACCAACCATCACGACGACACAGGGTTTGTGGATACCTTGGGCCAACAAGCGATGCCGCGCACCAATCACAGCCACCCAGCGGTCAGCGCCCAAGCGGGCCGGGTGGTCGTAGCCGTTGGTCACGCCGGCTTCTTGTGGACTTGATATCACCCAATTCGGCACGACATCCCACAGCTCAAGCTGCTCCACCACGCGGCGTTTGATGGCGTCACCCGCCACAATACAGCCCAAAATTTTGGCCGGTGCTGCAATCGTGCGCCAGTCGCCTTCGGCCAATCTGTCGATGTTCTCTAAAAATACAGCGCCCTGCCCCAGCAGTTTTGCGCCCGGCGCAGCAGAGTCGTACTGCGCCCATTTCAGGCGGGTGTTGCCAACATCAAGTGCAAGAAGGGTCATGTGCCCGCATTATGAACAGGTTTACTGAGCAAGCCTGCACTGGCGACTAAAGGTTTTCCAGTAGGCGCGATTGACGGCTTAGATCAATCCGAACCAGCAAGCGCGCTGAATAGCCGCCAGTTTGTTGTCCACCTTGAGCCGACTCATGGCATTGGCCATGTGAAAGTTGATGGTTCGTTCGCTGCAAAACAGGTATTGCCCTGTTTCACGCGCCGTCATGCCCTGAAAGGCCAGGCTTAGACATTCAAGTTCACGCGGACTCAAGGGGCTGCGCGCCTCAGCCAAGGCACGCTTGAGCAGCGGCCAGATGTTCAGCGCCGACCACGTCAACATGGCCGCTTCAGTGCGGTCATGCCACTGACGCGGGCTAAACAGATAGCATTCAAAAGCGCGCCCCACCGTGAGTGGAAAGGCAATTCGAACCACACTCTGATAGCCATGCGCCAGCCACAGCCGACGCCAGCGACTCATATTTTCAAACGCGGTCTTGGAGATGTCTTGCCAAGCGACCAGCGGCGCATCAGAGTCTCGCCAGGGCGCGCCAAAGTCACGGCTTTCGGCAAGCGCCTCGGCAGCATCCAGCAAGCGTGGCGGGTGCAGTGCCAGCACCAACCGGTCGTCTTGCCCGCCAAACGGGTCTGGGCCCAGCACCATCAAAGCCTCAACAGAAAACTCACGCAAACTACACAACCAGTCGCTCACGATGCCGTCAACGCTCACACTGTCAAAGTTAGCAGGTAATTGCATGGATTGGTTTCAGAAAGAACAAGGACAATACAGTTAAAAATAACCCACAGAGAACGAGTTGCAAACTACCTTGGAGATTCTCAGCCATTGAACAAGACTCGAAACAGGACGAAACATCCAGTCCATCCTTTGCTGCGTTGGGCTTCAACGCCACTGGATCCTATTTTGCATCCATCCATTTGGAGGTTGCGCTTGCTAGGCTTGGGTTTGATGCTCGGCCAGCCACTTTTTGGCTGGATTTGGACCGACTTGTATCCGCAGCCCTACGAAAACATCTGGCTCCGTGGCTTGCTGAGCGCTCTGGCCGGCTTGTTGATGCTGACACCCATCACGCGGGCCTTGGTCCACCAAAAAATGCAACTGCTGTTCACGGTTGTTGTCTGGATTGAGTTTCCCCTTTTTTTCAGTTGGATGTACTTTAGTAACGGCGGAAATGCCGTATGGCTAGCCACTGTTTGCGCCGTGATTGTCATCTACCACCACCTGACGGATTGGCGTATCGCCAGCATGGGTGTCTTGACGGGTGGGTTGATAGCATGGATCGCGTCTTATGCTTTGCTGAATGGTGAGCCGAACATCAACAGCACGGTACACGCAACGAATGCGGTGGTAATTGGTTTTAGTTGGATTTGCTCATTGCTGTTAAGTCTGTCATCGGCCGACTTAAGGCATCAACGTTTGCGCAGCACGCTGACTGCGATGGGCATCATGGCGCACGAGCTGCGCACGCCGCTGTCAACTGCGGCATTGCTTGGCGATGCCATACAGATGGAAATACGCCGACAGCCAGACAATCCTAGAGCTGATCAGATTGAAAAACTGGCGCTGCGGCTGCACACCCTGGTTCGCAACATGAACCACCAAATTGACACCCAAATCGCTAACGCCAAACTATTGCAACTGCCGCGATATACGGAAAAGGTGTCTGCAGCAAAATTGATTGAGGCAGTGGTGGCCGCTTACCCGTTCCAGTCGAGCCGTCAGCGCGACTGCGTGAAGGTATTGATTCAACATGATTTTTATTTTTTGGCGGCCTACACCCAATTTTCTCAGGCCATGGACAACCTGATTAAAAATGCACTGCATTCACTGGTGGCTGCCGACTCGAAATACCCACAAGGCGCATTGCGTTTGGAGGTCAATATGCATCACAACACAGGACGCATCATGGTGATAGATCAGGGGATGGGAATCAGCGCAGAACTGCTGCCGCATATTTTCAAGCCATTTTTCTCTAGCAATCACAAAACGGGGCACGGCCTGGGTCTGGCTTTTTGCCTTCAAGTGGTGCAAAGTGCTGGTGGGAGCATTCGCGTGAAGTCTGAGTTCGCAGTTGGCGCGGCCTTTACGATTGAGCTGCCGATTGCGAGCTGATCACAAACTAACCCTTTACTGATGGACTTCCGTTCCTAACGACCTATGTCTTTCGCCCTTTACCGCCGACCAGGCGCTGTGGTTTTTCTTGACGACGATCCGGATTATCTGGAGATGTTGGCTGAAGTCATGCCGATGGACTGGCACTTACATCTGATGCTGCGGCCTGTCGCCTGCATTGATCTGCTGATGGAAGAGGTCACTTCAAAAGAGCTGGACACGTGGCGTCAACAAGACATCATCAACCGATGGCGCGAGGGGACATCTTTGATTCCGCAAATCTTGAAGTACTGGCGCGACGATGGCATAGCGCGCTTCACGCTGGCGCAGGTGTGCGTGGTCGACTACTCGATGCCTGCAATAAACGGCCTGATGGTACTCGACGAGTTGACAGTTTGGTCCGGTTCGCGCGTCTTGCTGACAGGTCGAGCCGACGAACAACTGGCTGTGTCTGCGTTTAACCGCGGGCTGATCCAACAATTCATTCCCAAGCAAGCCCCGGATATTCGACTACGCATAACAGACGCGATT
This sequence comes from Polaromonas sp., assembly GCA_031414215.1. Lineage (GTDB taxonomy): Bacteria > Pseudomonadota > Gammaproteobacteria > Burkholderiales > Burkholderiaceae_C > Polaromonas. The sequence continues at coordinate 46,537 of JANNVB010000057.1, forward strand.
CAGCAACTGCGACGCAAGCCCGAAGCCAGGTATGAGCAAATCTGGCGCGCCAGCTTGTCACGCGAACAAAGCGCCTTGCTTGATGATCCTGCCATTGCCGCCGCGCTCGAGAAACTAGCCGACAAGCAAGACTGGGTTGAACATGTTGTGATTGGTGCCCCTTTCGGTATTCTGGCGTTGGACCATTCTGCCCGCGCCATGTGGCTGCAGCTTGAGCCTGGCGACAGGCTTGCGGAACTGGCTGAAATGGCAGCATCTGAAAACTGGGATGCGGAAACCGTGCAACATGTCCGATCGGGTAAAAAACTGATCGACTTGGAGCTGCAACTGGCATTGGGTGGCGGCCACAAACCCAGGCCGCAAGAAGCTTTCATCATCGGCTCCGATACTGCACGCCTGCATGCCGCTCTATTCGACATTCATGAAATTTTTTGTCCTCCAACTGCTGACAGCTACGTGAACTTCACTGCCCGTCAGAGCCATAGACAAGTACGCGATTAAGCCCCCACTTGCCCTGAGCGCGCACGCCTTGCAATCGGCCAGTCCCACGGTTTGACCAGCGGCGCGACTTCTCGCGCGACAGATTCAATTCGGCAAAGCTCGGACTCAGTGAGCCCAGCGTTTAACGTCAGCCTGACCATAGCTCGGTTTTTGCTGGTAGCGGGAGCGCAGAATATGGCGCCAAAGACTTGCCGCTCCTCCAACCGGTCACGCAGCACCATTGTGTCGGGCTCCGTACCTGCCTCTAACGAAATAATCTGCTGGCTACCTTGATGAATCGGGTAACCCATATCGGGCAAACTGGCGCGTAGCCGCTGCGTGTTCCGATGTAAGCAGCGACGTGCTTCGTCGCTAGATTGAATGACTTCAAGCGTTGCCGCGAGACCCGCAATCTCATGCGGCAGCAAGCACGAGCTGAATATATTGGGGTAGCTGTGATGCAAAACGTAATAGCGCAATTCAGCAGGTACGGTAAAAAACCCAGCACGTCCGGCAAACGCTTTGGCCAAGCTGGCTGTGATGAAGTGCACGCGGTCAACCAGCCCAAGTTCTGCACACAAACCCGCACCCTGCGGGCCATGTGTGCCCAAAGAATGCGACTCATCCACCAAGATCGTGCAGCCATGCTGCTCAGCCACCTCAACCATGTCGATCAACGGACATAGCGCACCGGTCGTGCTGTAAACAGAGTCCACCACCACAATACCGGGTCCATGACGGGCGATCATGCGGGACAGGTGAGCGGGATCATTGTGGCGAAACGGATGGGCTGGCGCACGTGCAGCGCGCACACCCTCCCACAACGACGTATGCGCGAGTGTGTCTAGATAAACGGGCGTCTCTTCGTCCGCGATTGCCTGCAACAGACCCACATTTGCAGCATAGCCAGACTGACAAATAAACCCGTCCTCCTTGCCAATCCATTGAGCCATGGCGGACTCCAAGTGACGTGACGGGTGCCCGTTCAGTAAAAATGCACCGGACTGAATAACGCTGTCACTGCTGCAGCGCAAGTTAGCAATTTGTGCGTTGACTATCGTCGGGTGACCTGAAATATTCAGGTAATCGTTACCATCCAGCCGTATCGAATCCGGGCCGGGAGGGCGTCCATGCAAGATGCATTTGCCGCCCCATTGCTTGTCCCAGTGGGGTTTGAATTGCTGGTCTAAGCGTTGGCGAAGACGGGGTAGCAAGGCCGGTTCGCGTTGAGGGCGATAAGCCAAGCCTTCGGGGCGTTCAAGTACTTGCATGGGGTCACTCCATTGATAAAGGAATCCCCATTGAAAACGTATTGACACCTCGAAACACCCTACCCCCTGTCAGAACTGACAGGGGGGTAGGGTTAAAAGTAGTTTTTTATAACAAAACGAAAACTAATGGACTATGAAAAAATACAACTGCGACCGTGTCGCTCAACAAGTTCGTTACCAAATGTTGCAGCAACGCCTGCCCTCATCAGTCCTGCTGCCAAGGCAGGCCATAAAACTGCCACCCGCCAGCTTTGCCGCGCTGCCCATGTGCATCGGCGTCGCCTTCAAAACCTTCCAGAATGTTGTAGGCCTCTAGACCCAGCTCGGTGGCGCGTTTGGCGGCGGCGATGGAGCGAATGCCGCTGCGGCACAAAAGCAGCAGTTTTTTACCGCCAGTGGAAACCGTGGTGATGCCTCGGTCAAAGTCCGGGTTGATTTGCATGCCCGGCCATTGCTTCCACGCCAGCGCTACAGCGCCAGGCACAAACCCGACCCAGGCTCTTTCTGCGTCGGTACGAATATCCACCAACACCGCCTGCCCGGCTTGTACCCACGCATAGGCCTGCTGCACCGTCACATCGCCTGCGTAACCCAAAGCCGAATCATTCATATCCGTAGGCACAGTTTTAACCTAACCCGTCATAAAAAACTTGAGTGTAGCTTTCAGCGCATACCGTCATATAGTCGAGTCAACCCGCCACACCACACATCGCAGGAGAGATTGATGAACAAGTTATCAGCCGCATGGCAGTTGCCCCTGGCAAAAAAGCGTCTACTCAAAAACTTTGACCCGGCCGCCAAACCGTTTTCAAGCGGTAACAAGCAGGCCGACATTGCCGCGACCGAGGCACTTGCCAGCGAGCTCGACGACTTGCAAAATCTGTTTTACGCCGACAAACGCTTCAAGCTGCTGGTGATTTTGCAGGGTACAGACACATCCGGCAAAGACGGCACACTGCGTGGCGTTTTTAGCCGCATGAGCCCGCTTGGCGTAGACACCATCGGCTGGAAGGCACCGAACGAAGAAGAGCGTGGTCACGACTACCTGTGGCGCATTCACAAGCTCATGCCCGCTGCGGGCGAGATCATGATTTTCAACCGCAGCCACTATGAAGACGTGCTGGTACCGCCCGTGATGGGCTGGATCACGCAAAAGCAAACCGAACAACGCTTTGCACAAATCAATGACTTTGAACGCATGCTGACCGAAAACGGCACGGTCATTTTGAAGTTCATGCTGCACATCAGTTTTGAAGAGCAACGTGAGCGCCTGCAAGAGCGGATTGACGATGAAACCAAACACTGGAAGTTTGCGCTCGGCGACATTGAGTCGCGCAAGAAATGGCCGCAATACCAAAAAGCCTATGAGAGACTGCTGAACGCCACCAGCACGCCGTGGGCACCTTGGACAGTGGTGCCCGCCAACTCCAAATCACACCGTAATTTGATGATTGCCACATTGCTGCGCGATGCTTTGCTGGGGCTCAAGCTGCGCTTTCCGCAGGGCGACCCGGCGCTTAAAGGCCTGGTCATCAAATGAACCTGTTTCCTGACGCGTTATTGACATTGCTGAGCTCGGGAGCCTAGTAAAAACCCTCTTAACGAAAACTGCATATCCATGAATAATGATATTTGAAGTATTCGTGTGTATGCTTACTATTTTAACCACTAGGAGACAAAACCTTGATCGATAACAAATCCCCACGCCGCCGCGGCTTGCTCAAAGGTGTAGCACTGGCTGCGGGCGCTATGACAGCTCCCATGGTTGCCACTGCCCAAACTGGCCCGATCAACATGCGCTGGCAAAGCACTTGGCCTGCCAAGGACATCTTTCATGAGTACGCGCTGGACTACGCCAAAAAAGTCAATGACATGACCGGTGGCGACCTGAAAATTGAAGTGCTGCCGGCTGGCTCAGTTGTCCCGGCATTTGGTTTGCTTGAAGCGGTGTCCAAGGGCACGCTGGACGGCGGACACGGCGTTTTGGGCTACCACTATGGCAAGCAAAACGCCTTGGCCTTGTGGAACTCAGGCCCTGCATTCGGTATGGACGCCAACATGATCCTGGCTTGGCACAAGTATGGCGGCGGTGCAGAATTGCTGTCCAAACTGTATGCGTCTATTGGCGGCAATGTTCAGTCATTCCTGTATGGCCCTATGTCTACACAGCCGCTCGGCTGGTTCAAAAAACCCATCACCAAAACAGCAGACTTCAAGGGTCTGAAATTCCGTACCAACGGCTTGGCAATTGACCTGTTTACAGCCATGGGCGCTGCCGTCAATGCATTGCCCGGTGGTGAGATTGTTCCTGCCTTGGACCGTGGTTTGCTCGATGGCGCTGAATTCAACAACGCCTCGTCTGACCGCCTGCTGGGCTTTCCCGATGTGTCCAAAATCTGCATGCTGCAAAGCTTTCACCAGAGCGCGGAGACTTTCGAGATCATGTTCAACAAGACCAAGTATGACGCGCTGCCCGCCAAGATGAAAGCCATCATTGCAGGCGCGACAGAAGCAGCTTCTGCCGACATGTCCTGGAAGGCGATCGACCGCTACTCCAAAGACTACATCGAGCTGCAGACCAAAGACAAGGTCAAGTTCTACAAAACGCCTGATGCGATTCTGCAAGATCAGCTCAAACTGTGGACCGAAATCGTCGAGAAGAAATCCGCCGAGAACCCACTGTTCAAAGAAATCGTTGCTTCGCAAAGAGCTTTTGCCGAGCGCGCCGTGAAGTGGGACCAGGACACCAATATCAACCGCCGCATGGCAGTGAACCATTTCTTTGGCCCCAAGCCCAAGAAAGCGTAATTTTTGAGTGATTGACTTGTCAGCCACCCAGGCTTGGTCTGGGTGGCTGATTCATTTAAGCGGTTTGAATATGCAAAAAATATTACTTGCAGTGGATAAGCTCAGCACCGTGATCGGACAGGCATTTTCCTGGCTGATTGTTGCGCTGACATTGATGATCTCTTGGGAGGTGTTTTCACGGTATGCCCTGGACAATCCACACCCTTGGGCATTTGACGTGATGAGCATGATGTACGGAACGCTGTTCATGATGGCGGGTGCTTACACGCTTTCCAAAAACGGCCATGTGCGCGGCGACGTTCTTTATGGGTTTTTTCCGCCCCGCCTTCAGGCCGGACTGGATTTGACGCTCTACATCCTGTTTTTTATTCCTGGTGTGGTGGCTTTGGCCTGGGCCGGGTACGGTTTTGCAGCCGAGTCGTGGGCGATCAACGAGCACTCTAACGTCACGGCCAACGGCCCCCCCGTTTACCCATTCAAAACGATCATTCCGTTGGCGGGTGCCATTTTGTTGGCCCAGGGGCTGGTCGAAATTGTGCGCTGCATTGTGTGTCTCCAACTGGGGCAATGGCCCTCTCGCGGCCAAGACGTCGAAGAAGTTGATGTTGAAAAACTGAAGGAAATGGTTCACGTGAAAGACGAAGATATTGCAAAACTGGACGCCTACGTCGTCCACCCCAAAGGTAGCCAGCCATGAAAAAAGAAGTCTGGTTTGGCCTGTCGATCATGGCCATGGTCGTTATTGCGGCCTTCATCTTGTTACCCGCCCCGGCGCAAATGGCCAACGGTCATCTGGGCTTGCTGATGCTGGCACTGGTGGTGGTCGCCATCATGCTCGGGTTTCCGACTGCTTTTACCCTGATGGGTATGGGCATGGTGTTTGCCTGGATTGCTTACCGAAGTTCGAACCCGGCTCTGGCCGTGCAGCAAACGCTGGACCTGATGGTGCAGCGCACCTACTCGGTCATGTCGAACGACGTGCTGATCTCGATCCCGTTGTTCGTCTTCATGGGCTACCTGATTGAACGCGCCAACCTGATCGAAAAGCTGTTTAAAAGCATGCACTTGGCAACAGCCCGTGTACCCGGTTCGCTGGCAGTAGCCACCATCATCACCTGCGCCATCTTTGCAACGGCAACCGGCATTGTGGGTGCGGTGGTCACGCTGATGGGTTTGCTGGCTTTGCCAGCCATGCTGCGCGCTGGTTACAGCGTGCAGTTGTCTGCGGGTGCGATCACGGCAGGTGGCTGCCTGGGCATCTTGATTCCGCCATCCGTCATGCTGATTGTGTATGGTGCAACGGCTGGTGTGTCAGTGGTCAAGCTGTACGCAGGCGCATTCTTCCCCGGCATCATGCTTGCTTCCTTGTACGTGTTGTACGTGGTGATTGTTGCCAAGTGGAAGCCGCACCTGGCGCCGCCCATGTCTGAAGAAGACCGTCGCGTGCCCTTGCCGCAATTCGCTGAAATCGTGTCGACCAGCATCAGCAATAAAGTGCTGCCCGGTCTGATCGGCGCCATCAAAGGCAAGCGCAATACGGCAGTGCCCATGCGCGAGCTCGTAAACCATCTGGTGATTGCCGTTTTGCCCGCGATTGCAGTAGCGCTGATCATGGGTGCGATTTATTTCAAGGTCACAGCCCCCCTGCCACCTGAGACGGCTGAAGGCGTCGTCGCCATGGGAGGCGGTTTTACCGAATCAGCGGAGACAGCGACGCCTGCGAGCAGTGGTTTGCAGGAGCCAGCTGAAGCAGGTGGCCTGCAGCCCCCCCCCGCGGAGCCAGGCGCACCAGCAGATGCCAAAGTGGCTGAAGAGGCGGCTAAGCCCGTTGCTGAGGTTGCAGCTGCACCAGCAGCGTCTGCTGCCGCGCCTACTACGACAAGCAGCGAGCCGCAGGAGCGTGTGCCTGCGCCCATGAGCTTCTGGATTGGCCTGACCAGCTGTGTGGTCGCGCTGGCCCTGTTCTACGCCTACTTTAGCTTTGCACGGCTTGAAATTTTCAAGATGTTGCTGGGCTCATTCTTCCCGCTGGCGGTGATGATTCTTGCCGTACTGGGGACGATTGTCTTTGGCCTCGCCACACCGACAGAAGCTGCGGCAATGGGGTCTATGGGTGGTATTTTGCTGGCTGCAGCCTACCGCCGCCTGAACATGCAGGTGATGCGTGAATCGGTTTATCTCACAGCCAAAACCAGTGCCATGGTGTGCTGGCTATTTGTCGGTTCAAGTATCTTTTCGGCTGCGTTTGCACTGCTGGGCGGGCAAGAACTCATCAACACCTGGGTCCTGTCGTTGGACATGACGCCAGTGCAGTTCATGATACTGGCTCAAGTGGTGATTTTCCTGTTGGGCTGGCCGCTGGAATGGACTGAAATCATCGTGATTTTCATGCCGATTTTTATCCCTTTGCTACCGCACTTCGGCATTGATCCGCTGTTCTTCGGTCTGCTGGTCGCGTTGAATCTGCAAACTGCCTTCCTCAGCCCACCCGTGGCCATGGCGGCGTTTTACTTAAAAGGCGTGAGCCCGCCGCACGTCACACTGAACCAGATTTTTGCGGGCATGCTGCCGTTCATGGCGATTCAGGTGTTTGCCATCTTCCTGCTGTACCAGTTCCCGGCGATTGGCATGTGGCTGCCTGGGGTACTTTACAAATAGAACCCCCTGTACGGCGCTCAGGCGCCAGGTGGTGAATATCGGGGCGCGCAAGCGCCCCGTACTTTTTGGGGTGAAAAGTAGGTAAGATTGACGTTTACGTAAACGTCAACTCAAACGAGCGACTTAAAGAGACACCACCATGACCGACATGTCCGCCGAATACAAGGCTCTGGCCACCTACCGCCCCACACACAAGGTGCGCTTTGTCACAGCGGCCAGTCTGTTTGACGGACACGACGCGGCCATCAACATCATGCGGCGCATTTTGCAAAGCATGGGGGCCGAGGTGATTCACCTGGGTCACAACCGCAGTGTGGATGAGGTGGTCACTGCGGCGCTGCAAGAAGACGCGCAAGGTATTGCCATCAGCAGCTACCAAGGCGGCCATGTCGAGTACTTCAAGTACATGGTCGATCTGCTGAAGGCGCGCGGTGGTGCGCACATCCAGGTCTTCGGCGGCGGCGGTGGCGTGATCGTGCCCAGCGAGATCCGCGAACTCGCCGATTGCGGCGTGCGTATCTTCAGCCCCGAGGACGGCCAGCGCATGGGACTGCAGGGCATGA
>JANNVB010000058.1:0-57637 GCA_031414215.1 Polaromonas sp.
CGCCTTGAGAATTTCAGGCTGGGTAATGATTTGCGAGATGCCAAGCAGGGCGATGGTTAAAAACCAGACCAGTGTGATCGGGCCAAAAAACTTGCCAATACCCGCCGTGCCCTTTTTCTGTACCGCAAACAGTGCAAACAAAATGGCCAGGGTGATAGGTATCACGCCTTTGGCAAAGGCAGGCGACACCACCTCCAGACCTTCGACGGCAGACAGCACGGAGATAGCCGGCGTGATGACGCCATCGCCATAAAACAGCGAGGTTCCAAAGATGCCGACGATCAGTAACACACGCCGCAGCTTGGGTTTGTCTTTGACAGCATTAGACGCCAGTGCCAGCATGGCAATCAGCCCGCCCTCACCGTTGTTGTCAGCCCGCAGCACCAGGGCCACATACTTGATGGACACGATCACTGTCATGGTCCAAAAGAAAATTGACATCAGGCCGTAGACGTTGTCTGGCGTGACGGCAACATGACCGTGGTTGAAAACTTCTTTGACGGCGTACAAGACGCTGGTACCGATGTCGCCGTAAACGACACCGATAGCGCCCAGAGTGAGCGCGGCTAGGGATGATTTTTGACTGGACACAAAAACTTCCCGCCTTTGGTCAGAACAGGAATGGGTAGCTGGGGGAACGCTATTTTGCACCCGGTAAGGGGGGTTTGAACGCCCCAAAACTCTGCGGCGTTAACTAATTCTGCTTTTGTTGCAATGCAGCAACTGGAATTGGGAAGCATTAACAGCGCTATTATTTCAGGAGCTGCTTGCGCCCGTATTCATTGGTCTAGAGGCCTAAAACATACCTGAAAACAGCCTAAAAACAGGTTTTCAGGCCGTTTTGGGGCTTTTTAGTCGTATACCTCAGCATCTGGGTCGGTCGCTTCCAATTCATAGCTGGCAGCCAGCATGGCCAGCCGGGCAATTACGCCGTACATGTAAAAGCGGTTCGGGCTGCTGGAACCCGGCTTTTCACCCAGCTGCGGTAAGCGCCCACTGTCGGCAAAAGCCAATGGCACATAGCTCGCGCCTGGCGCGTTCAGGTTTTCGTCAATGCCCCGGTCGGCGTGGATGCGGTAAAAACCGCCCACCACATACCGGTCCATCATGTACACCACCGGCTCGGCCACCGCAGCGTTGACGCGCTCATTGGTTTGCACGCCCTCCTGGATGATGATGTCCATGGCGACGTTTGGCACCGGTTCTTTGCGGCTTTTTGTTTTTGCAACCCAGGTGTCCAGGTCTTTCACGTCGCGCACGGTCATGATGCCCATGCCGCAAGTGCCTTCACCGCTACCGCTGTTGCACTTGACCAGCACGAACGGCTTTTCATGAATGCCGTACTCTTTGTATTTGCGTTTGATTTTGGTCAGTAGCGCATCGACCTGCGTCGTCAGGTTCTCGAACCCCTCGCCAGTCACCACATTCACCAGCCCGCAGTGCGTGAACATTGGGTTGATCAGCCAGGGGTCCACCCCAATCAACTTGCCAAAGCGCTTGGCCACCTCTTCATAGGCCTTGAAATGCGTCTCCTTGCTGCGCACCGAGCCGCTGGCGTGCAGGGGCGGTAGCAGATACTGCTCGTTTAAATCTTCAAGCATGCCGGGGATGCCCGCCGCCAGGTCGTTGTTCAGCAAAATCGTGCAGGGGTCAAAGTCTTTCAGCCCGAGGCGGCGGTCGGTGCGGCTCAGCGCTTCAAGCGTGATGGTTTCACCCGTGGGCAGTTTCAGTTGGGTCGGCTTGGTCACGTCCGGGCTGAGCGAGCCAAAACGCACATTCAGCCCCGCCTGGTGAAAAATCCGCTTAAGTTGCAGGATGTTGGCCAGGTAAAAACTGTTCTGGGTGTTTTTGTCAGGCACCACCAGCAGGTTGCGCGCCTCCGGGCAAATCTTCTCAATCGCCGCCATCGCCGCCTGCACTGCCAGCGGCAGCATCTCAGGCGTCAGGTTGTTCCAGCCGTCAGGAAACAAGTTGGTGTCGACCGGCGCCAGCTTGAAGCCGGCGTTACGCACATCCACCGCGCAATAAAACGGCGGCGTGTGCTCCATCCATTCCAGCCGAAACCAGCGTTCAATGGCCGGTGTGGAGTCCAAAATGCGCTGCTCGAGCTCATTGATGGGGCCAGTCAAGGCGGTAATCAGGTGCGGGACCATGCGGTCACTTTCTATTCTTGGTTATTCGATGTTTCGGTCAGATATTGGGGCTGGCCATTAAGTTGCAAGGGTCTTTGAGTTTTGATCGTGCCGTTCGCTGCTCGATCAGTATTTGGCGCTGAGCCCTACCCTTCACACTAAATTCGAACTTCCCCATCCCCCAACACCACATACTTCAGCGACGTCAGCCCCTCAATCCCCACCGGGCCACGCGCGTGGAACTTGTCGGTAGAAATGCCGATTTCAGCGCCCAGACCAAACTCAAAACCGTCAGCAAAGCGGGTGCTGGCGTTGACCATCACGCTGGCTGAATCGACTTCTCGCAGAAACTTTTGAGCGTGCACGTGATTGCTGGTGATGATGGCGTCGGTGTGGTGGCTGCTGTACTGGTTGATGTGGGCAATCGCCTCGTCAACGCCTTCAACCACCTTGATGCTGATGATGGGGGCCAGGTATTCTTCGTACCAGTCGTCTTCAGTTGCTTTCTTGATCACTATCGATTTAGTAGCTGCTTGCGCCCGTATTATTTGGGCTGCAGCCGAATCTGCGCGTATTTCTACGCCTTTTTCGGCATAAATGGTGGCGATTTTGGGTAAAAACGCTTCCGCCACGCCGCGCGCCACCAGCAGGCCCTCGGCCGCGTTGCAGGGGCTGTACTTTTGGGTTTTGGCGTTGTCGGCCACTTTGACAGCCATGGCGATGTCGCAAGGGTCGTCAACGTACACATGGCAATTGCCGTCCAGGTGTTTGATGACGGGTACTTTGGCATCGCGGCTGATGCGTTCGATCAAGCCCTTGCCGCCGCGCGGAATGATCACGTCAACAAACTGCGGCATGGCGATCAGTTGGCCAACGGCTTCGCGGTCTGTGGTGGGCACGAGCTGCACCGCATCCGCAGGCAAGCCAGCAGCCACCAAAGCCTGGGCCACCAACGCAGCAAGTGCCTTGTTCGAGTCAATCGCCTCCGAGCCGCCACGCAAAATACAGGCGTTGCCGCTTTTGATCGCCAGGCTGGCGGCCTCAATCGTCACGTTGGGGCGGCTTTCGTAAATCATGCCAAACACGCCAATCGGCACCCGCATTTGCCCCACGCGGATGCCGCTGGGCTGCTGCTTCATGCTGATGATCTCGCCAATCACATCTGGCATGGCGGCCAGTTGCTCGCAGCCGATGGCCACGGTTTCGATGTCTTTGGGTGTGAGCTTCAGGCGGTCGAGCATCGGGCCTGCCAGGCCCGTGCTGGCGGCGCGGGCCTGGTCTTGCTGGTTGGCGGCGGCAAGTTGCGTAGTATTTTGCCGCAGCAGCGCAGCCAGGCTTAAAAGCGCTACGTTTTTAGTAGCTGCTTGCGCCCGTGCTATTTGGGTAGAAGCGGCTTTTGCCTTGTGCCCCATGGCCTGCATGAGGTCGGTGATGGTCGTATCGGTCATGACGCTATTTTGCACGCATGCTGCACTGCTCACACACCAGCCCGGCCAGCCGGTGCAGCGCCTGCCAGCCGCTGGCGGGCCAGTCGGGTTGCTTTAGGCCTTTGACAATACCGTCAACCTTGTGTGCTGCCGTCAATAAGTTGGCCAGACTGGTGTCGGTCATGCCCGGCAATACACGTTCATAAAGCTTTTCCTTGATGCCCCAGATGCGGTTTTCTTTCAAGGCCATTGGCATCGGCCTGCCTGCTTGAATAGCGTCTTTGACACGCTTCATGCTGCGAATGTCCTCACTGATCGCCCAGTGCACCAGTACTTCTGATTCACCCTCGGCCTGCAGGCCGTCGAGCATGCGGGCCACGCGTACGGTTTGGCCGCCCAGCACCGCTTCAGACAGCTTGAACACGTCGTAACGCGCCACATTCAGCACCGCGTTTTCAACTTGTTCAAAGCTCAAAACGCCACCATCCGACGTGCCGTACAGCAGCCCGAGTTTTTGAATCTCCTGGTGCGCGGCCAGAAGGTTGCCTTCAACCCGGTCTGAGAAAAATTGCAGGGTGCGCTGGCCCTCTTCACCTGCTGCCACACGCTGCCCTTGGGTGGCTAAGCGCTGAGAAATCCATTGCGGCAACATGCCGCGTGCAATCGGCTCAAACTTGACGGTAACGCCGTAACTCTCGAGCGCACCAAACCAGGCGCCCTTGGTTGTCATGCTGTCCAGCCGGGGCAGCATGATCAGCGTCAGGGTGGAGTCGTCGCCTTGAGCCCGCTCGGCAATTTGCTGCAAGGCCACCGAACCGTCTTTGCCGGGCTTGCCGCTCGGTATGCGGATTTCAACGATTTGCTTGTCAGCAAACAAACTCAGCGAGCCACCACTGGCCAGCACCTCGCTCCAGTCAAAGTGCGCGCCTTGCACTGTATGCACGGTGCGCTCGGTATAGCCTTGGTCGCGTGCGTGGGCGCGCAGGCTGTCGGCAAACTCTTGCACCAGCAGCGGCTCGTCACCGTGCAGCGTGTACAGGCTTTTGATGCCGCGCTTCAAATGCTCGGTGAGTTGCGCGGGTGCCAGGTTCATGCTGTAGCCCGGCGTTTACAGTGCAGTAACGGCCGCCAGGCGGCGCATGATTTGCTGAATGATGTCGCTTTGCATCTCGCGGTACAGCAGGCCTTCTTCAGACTCTTTGGCCAGCACGGCGGACTCGTTAAAACTGATGTCGCGCTGCTGCACGATTTCAGTCGTGGGAATCAGGTCTTTGCCTTTGGCGCTGCGCAGTTTGAACTGAAAGCGGATGCGCAATTGAAACTCGCGCACCTGCCCCGACGCGTTGACAGCGACCACGGTTTTTTCACGCTGGTCTTGCAGCACATCCAAAATCACCTCGGCCTGGTCAATCTGCCGCACATCGCTGATCACCCGCACGTTGCCGCCAGACTCCAGCGAGCGTTTGAGCTCAGTGCCCAGCAGGGAGCTTTCAGCAAATGGTGAGAACAGCGTCTTGAAAGCAAAGTTGGGGGCCTTGCGCAGGGCAAAGCCGCAGCCCGTGGCGCCAAGCGTCATGCTGGTGGCTAGCAGGGTGAGGCAAAAACGGCGTTGCATGTGTTTTCCTTTATGTGCATCAAACAACGATATTGATGAGTCGGCCCGGCACCACGATGACTTTTTTGGGTGCAGCACCCGCTGCCTGTTTGATGAAGGCTTCAGTGGCCAGTGCGGCGGCTTCAATCGTGGCTTTGTCCGCTGTGGCGCTGACAGTGATAGAACCCCGCAGCTTGCCGTTGATTTGCAGCATGAGTTCGATTTCGTCTTGCAGCAAGGCAACGCTATCGACCTGCGGCCAAGGCGCGTCAAGCAAATCGCCGTGCTGTTTGGCGTAGCCCAAGTCAACCCACAATGCATGGGCCAGGTGCGGCGCGCAGGGGTAGAGGCAGCGCAGCAAGATGTTGAAGCCTTCGTGCAGCGCAGCGTTGGATGCGTCCGAAGACTCCGCTTTAAAGTCTTCCAAAGCGTTCAGGAGCTTCATCGATCCCGACACCACCGTGTTGTACTGCATGCGCTGGTAGTCGTAGTCGATTTGCTTCAAAACGGTATGAATCTCTAACCTCAAGGTTTTTATTTCCTTGCTAAAAGTGCCTTTTGACCAATCAATACGGGCGCAAGCAGCTACTGAATTAATAGCGTTTAGTTTGACGCCAAAAACCCATACACGGCGCAAGAAACGGTAGCTGCCCTCCACACCCGCATCGTTCCACTCCAGCGTGGCCTCGGGTGGCGCGGTAAACATGGTGTACAGCCTGGCTGTGTCAGCGCCGTATTTTTCAATCAAATCCTGCGGGTCAACGCCGTTGTTTTTGCTCTTGCTCATCGTGCCTATGCCTTCGTAGTTCACGACCAAGCCGTCAATTTTGCGTTTGGCAGTACGCACTTTGCCATCGGCATCATGAATGTCTTCGACTTCTTTCGGCCAGAAGTAGTCAACGCCGCCATTGCCCGTTTTGAGCGAGTAAATGTGGTTGAGTACCATGCCCTGCGTTAGCAGCTTGGTGAAGGGCTCGTCGGCTTTGACCAGACCAATGTCGCGCATGACTTTGGTCCAGAAGCGGGCATAGAGCAAATGCAAAATCGCATGCTCTATGCCGCCGATGTACTGATCCATCGGCATCCAGTAGTTGGCGCCTTCTGCGACCATCGCTTGATCGTTTTTGGGGTCACAGTACCTCATGTAGTACCAAGAGCTGTCCACGAAGGTATCCATCGTGTCGGTCTCGCGACGGCCGGGTTTGCCGCAAACCGGGCAAACCACACCTGCATGAAAACCTTCATGCTTGAGTAGTGGGTTGCCTGAACCATCCGGCACGCAGTCTTGCGGCAGCACCACAGGTAGATCTTTTTCAGGCACTGGCACGGCGCCGTGTTCAGCACAATGAATGATGGGAATCGGCGTGCCCCAGTAGCGCTGGCGGCTGACGCCCCAGTCGCGCAGACGCCAGGTAGTTTTTTTCTCGCCCAGGTTTTTAGCTATCAAGTCCGCGGCGACAGCATCTACGGCGGCTTTGAAGGCCAAGCCGTCGTATTTGCCTGAGTTGATGGTGACGCCATGCTGTTTGTCGCCATACCATTCGGCCCACAAGCTTGTGCTGAAGGCTTGGCCTTTAACGTCAGTGACTTGTTTGATGGACAAACCATACTTGTTCGCAAACTCAAAGTCCCGCTCGTCATGCGCGGGCACGCCCATCACTGCCCCGTCGCCGTAGCTCATCAGCACGTAGTTGCCGACCCAGACTTCAACCTGTTCGCCGCTCAGTGGATGCGTGACAAACAAACCCGTGCGCTCGCCCTTTTTCTCTTGCGTGGCCAGCTCGGCTTCGGTTGTGCCGCCGGACTTGCAGTCTTCGATGAACGCAGCGAGCTTTGGGTTGCTGATGGCCGCATGCAGCGCCAGTGGGTGCTCAGGTGCAACCGCGCAAAACGTCACGCCCATGATGGTGTCAGCACGGGTGGTGAAGACATACATCTTGCCGTCGCCAATCAATGCGCCGCTTGCGTTTTTGATGTCGTGGGTAAACGCGAAGCGCACACCTTCAGATTTACCAATCCAGTTTTCCTGCATCAGCTTCACACGCTCTGGCCAGCCGGGCAGGCCGTCTTTGACGTGGCCCAGAAGCTCTTCAGCGTAATCCGTGATCTTCAGGTAATAGCCTGGAATCTCGCGCTTTTCAACCACCGCGCCGGTGCGCCATCCTTTGCCGTCAATCACCTGTTCGTTGGCTAATACCGTCTGGTCAATCGGGTCCCAGTTCACGACTTGCGTCTTGCGGTAGGCAATGCCTTTTTCCAGCATCTTTAAGAACAGCCACTGGTTCCATTTGTAGTAGCTTGCATCACACGTCGCCACCTCGCGGCTCCAGTCAATCGCCAGGCCCAGCGCCTGCATCTGCTGCTTCATGTAGGCGATGTTGTCGTACGTCCATTTGGCGGGCGGCACGTTGTTCTTCATCGCCGCGTTTTCAGCTGGCAAACCAAACGCATCCCAGCCCATCGGCATGAGCACGTTGTAGCCCTTCATGCGCAGGTAGCGGGTCAGCATGTCGTTGATGGTGTAGTTGCGCACATGGCCCATGTGCAGCTTGCCGCTAGGGTAGGGCAGCATCGAGCAGGCGTAGAACTTACCCAGCGGCTTGTTGGGGTTGTCGTGGTTCTCGACGCGGTAGGCGTCAGTTTCTGTCCAGCTTGTCTGGGCAGTTTTTTCAATCGAAATATGGTCGTAAGACTTAGGAGTTTCGGTAGCTTGCATGGAGCGTGTGGGAAAACCAGAAAATGCCCGACAAGACGGGCGAGGCAGCCAATCGCTGCGGATCACTGATTTTAGATGCTGACCTTGATGGGTCAACGAGCGGGAAGCTGCGTCGCTGGACCAGGCGCATCGGCCACAAAACCAATGCGGTTCAAACCGGCTTTTTGTGCCGCACCCATCACTTCGACGATTTTGCCGTAGGGCACGGCTTCGTCGGCGCGCAGTTGTACTTCGGTGTCGGGGTTTTGAACGGCGGTTTGCGTCAAGCTGGTTTTTAAGGCGTCGAGCGCTATGGGCTTGTCGTTTAGGAAGATCAGGCCTGCTTTGTCGACCACCAGCGTAACAAACTTGGGCGCTTCAGATGCTTTGGCGGCATCGGTTTTGGGCAAGTCGAGCTTGATGGACGAGGCCATGAGTGGTGCGGTCAAAATAAAGATGACCAAGAGCACCAGCATCACGTCGACCATTGGCGTGACGTTGATCTCGCTCATCGGCTCAGAGCCTTTGGTGCGCTCTAATCGACCAAAACTCATTTGGATGAGTCCTGAATAAGAAGTTCTCGCAAGTCTCTGGCAAAGCCCTCAAGGTCGGCTTCAATCCGGTTGATATAGCGGCCAAAAATGTTGTACGCCAACACGGCCGGTATTGCCACCGCCAAGCCCGCTGCCGTCATGATGAGCGCCTCGCCGACCGGCCCGGAGACTTTGTCGATGGTGATTTGCCCGCTTGACGCAATCGCGATGAGTGCGTGGTAAATACCCCAGACTGTGCCGAGCAAGCCAACGAAAGGCGCGGTAGAACCCACGGTTGCCAACAGCACCTGGCCGTAGTGCAGCTTTTGCAGCACGCCGTGTAATGCGTCGCGCAGTACGCGGGTGAGCTGCTGGGATTTGTCGCCACGTGTGGCCAGCGTGTTGCCTGCTTCAATGTTGCTGGCGGTGATCAAAGGCAGCACCAGTGCTTCACGGTCAAAGGCCGCGACCTTTTCAGTGGCTTCCTGGATTGATGCCGATTGCCAAAAGGCCGCCGTGCTGCGCGCCACATCACCGACGGCACGTTTGAAGAGCCAGGCTTTCCACAAAATCACGACCCAACTGGCAATCGACATCAGCAACAGCACAACCACCACCATCACGCTGACGGCGCCGCCCTGGGTCATCAAGCTCATAAAGTTCATCTTGACTCTCTTTGCGAATTACTTCAGATCAAGCACATCAAACATGTCGTACAAACCCGCTGGTTTATCGGCCAAAAAGCGTGCCGCCCGCAAGCTGCCTTGCGCGTAGCCTTCGCGGGTCGATGACTTGTGGGTGATTTCGATGCGCTCGCCAATTCCGGCAAACATCACGGTGTGGTCGCCCACAATGTCGCCACCGCGTATGGCGGAAAACCCAATCGCCAAAGGATCGCGCGCGCCAGTGATGCCTTCTCTGGCAAACACGGCATGGCCTTTGAGATCGCGTCCCAAAGCTTTGGCCACCACCTCACCCATTTTGAGCGCCGTGCCCGAAGGCGCATCAATCTTGTGGCGATGGTGTGTTTCGATGATTTCGATGTCGTAACCGGTGCTCAGGGCCTTGGCCGCCATCTCCAGCAGCTTGAGCGTGACATTCACGCCCACGCTCATGTTGGGCGCCATGACGATGGCGATGGTTTTGGCGGCCTCGGCAATCTCAAGCTTTTGCGCGTCAGAAAAGCCGGTCGTGCCAATCACCAGTTTCACACCCATTTCGCGGCACACGGCCAAGTGCGCCATGGTGCCTTCGGGGCGGGTAAAGTCAATCAGCACGCGGGCGTTTTTCAATCCTTGGCGAATGTCTGCATCAATCAGCACACCGCTGGGCTGGCCAGAAAAGCCCGCTGCATCCAGACCGATGCCGGGGCTGCCCGGCACGTCCAGCGCGCCACTGAGTTTGCAATCGGTGCTTTGGGCAATCGCATCTATCAGCATGTGACCCATGCGGCCGCTAGCACCCGCAACGGCAATCGCGTGCATGGACCCTGTCATTACGGCTTGGCGCTTTCTAGGGGCGGGTAGCTGGCCGGTTGCACGCCAGCAGGTGTAGCAACAGGCGTGTTGCTTGTGGCAGTTGGCGCGGCGGCGGATGCCGAAGGTCTTTCAGCCGCTTTGAGCTGCTCTTCAGTGGCTTCTAACACCGGGATTTTGCCGATTTTGCGGCTGTTGGCCAACGAGGCGATGAATTCATCATTGCTCGGCATGCTGTCGCCCTCAAAACGCTCCAGCTGGTCACCTTTGAAGAACACCGTATATTTGAAAGATTGCGACTCAATGCCCTGGCGCTTCAAGGTAAAAACATAGTCCCAGCGGTCGATGTGAAACAGGCTGGTCACGAGCGGCGTGCCCAGTACGTCTTTGACCTGCGCACGCGACATGCCGACTTTGAGCAACTCCACCTGCTCTTTGGAGATGAAATTACCCTGAATCACGTCAATTTTGTAGGGCGTGATCCAATTCACCGGGTTAGCGGCGCTGGCATTAAAGCTGGAGTTCAAGCTGCTCAGGCTGCTGCAACCTGTCAGCCCCATGGCGGCCACGCAGGCCAGAACGGTCAAGCCTGATGGTTTGATGGAGGTGATGCTGTTACGGTGTTTTGCAGACATGGTGGGGTAGGTAACGATATGATGAAACATTGTAGCGGCTGGGTATGTTGCGGTGCCTGGTCAGCAAGAGCGCATTTTCGCTGAGAGAAAACACATGAGCAATATCAAAGAACTGAAAAGTACCGGCCTCAAGGCCACTTTGCCACGCCTGAAAATTCTGGAGATCTTTCAGACCGGCAAACAGCGCCACATGACAGCCGAAGACGTGTTTCGGGTGCTGCTTGAAGAGCGATCTGACGTGGGCTTGGCCACGGTCTACCGGGTACTGACCCAGTTTGAGCAGGCGGGGCTGCTGAACCGCAGCAATTTTGAGTCTGGCAAGGCCGTGTATGAGCTGAACGAAGGCCAGCACCACGACCACCTGGTCTGCCTGGATTGCGGCAAGGTTGAAGAGTTTTACGACGCCGAAATTGAAAAACGCCAGCACGCGGTGGCCAAAGCCAAAGGTTTTGCAATTGCCGACCATTCCCTGTCAATTTACGCCAACTGCACCAAAGACAAATGCCCGAATCGGACCGGGGCGCCAGTCAGGCATCATCATGCTTGATTTGAACGGCTAAATTGGCCTTTAGTCCAATAAATACGGGCGCAAGCAGCTACTAAATAAATAGCGTACTAGTCATCTTGTTCCATCGCCTTGCGGTGTCGCTCGACGAATTCTTGATAGGTATTGATACCGCGCAACTGCAAAATGGCATTGCGTACGGCGGCTTCTACCAGTACCGCGATGTTGCGGCCCGCCTCAACCTGAATGATGACTTTGCGCACTGGTATGCCCAGCACGTCTTGGTTGAGCGGCTCGTACGGGATACGCTCGTATTCGCGCTCCAGCGTCTCGCGGCGCACCAGATGCACGATCATTTTCAGGCGCATTTTGCGGCGCACCGCTGTTTCGCCAAAAATCGCTTTGATGTCCAGCAGGCCAATGCCGCGCACCTCCAGCAGGTTTTGCAGCAAGTCGGGGCAGCGGCCTTCGAGCGTGGTTTGGTTGATGCGGTATAAATCCACCGCGTCGTCCGCCACCAGGCCGTGGCCGCGAGAAATCAGTTCCAGGCCCAGCTCGCTTTTGCCTAGGCCTGACTCGCCAGTGATCATCACGCCCAGCCCCAAAATGTCCATGAACACGCCGTGCATTGAGGTGCGGTCGGCAAAGTGTTTGGACAGGTAAGCACGCAGCACATCGATGACAAAGGCGGCTGACTCGGGCGTGGCGAACATCGGCAGCCCGGCGCGCTCGCACATGGCCAGCAGCGTGTCTGGGGCGGTTTGTCCGTCAGCCACCACCAAAACCGGCGGCTCCAGTTTGATGATGCGGGAGACGCGGCGGGCGCAGGCGTCGTCGCCTGCATTGAGCAAATAGGCGACTTCGCGCTCGCCCAAAATTTGTACCCGGTACGGGTGGATGTAGTTGAGGTAGCCCACCAGATCAGCGCCGGAGCGAGCGGCGCGAACCGCGACTTCGTCAAAGCGCCGCTCGGACGCACCCAGCCCGGCGACCCATTCCCATTTCAGATTGGCGCGGTGGTCTTCAAATAAAACATCAGCGCTGATCGCGGTGGGTTTCATGCGGGAGGGGCTTTACGCGGTGGACTGCCAGGAGGCAATCAACTGATGCAGGACGGCCGCGTCGGTGGTGGTTTTGAGTTTTTCGCGCAGCGTGCTGTCGCTCAGCAGTTCGGCAATTTCTGACAGGATTTCCAGGTGCTTTTGAGTCGCGGCCTCGGGCACTAGTAAAAAAATCAACATGGCAACGGCCTGCTCGTCGGGTGCGTCAAAACCAATCGGTGTGGCCAACTGAAACACCGCCGCCATTGGCGCTTTCAGCCCTTTGATGCGGCCATGCGGAATGGCCACACCGTGCCCCAAGCCCGTTGAGCCCAATCGCTCGCGCGCAAACAGGCTGTCGGTGATGAGGGCGCGGTTCAGGCCATGCATGTTTTCAAACAGCAGGCCGGCCTCTTCAAAAGCACGCTTTTTGCTGGTCGCATCAACGCTGACCAGAACCTGGGCAGGGGGCAAAATTTGCGAAAGTCGGTTCATAGGCTTGATAAGTCGGCAAATTATGCACTTTATGCAGCGCTTGAAAATATTTAGCCGAATTTAAGCCGTAAAAAAGCCGCCATCTGTGGGCGGCTTGCGTCAACGCCGTGGCGCTTCAAGCGTGCAAATCTGGCTGGCGCTTGGCTGAAATGTGGTGATGGTCTTTGATTTTGGTTTTGTGGCGCGCCACCTGGCGGTCCAGCTTGTCAGTCAATTCATCGACGGCGGCGTACAAATCGGCATGTGAGCTTTCGGCAAAAATATCGCGACCCTTGACATGCACATTGCACTCAGCGCGCTGTCGGCTGTCTTTTTCTTTCATGTTGTCGACGGTGAGTAGCACTTTGACATCGACCACCTGGTCAAAGTGGCGGGTAATACGGTCGAGTTTGCTGGTCACATAGCCGCGCAGTGCGGGGGTGACTTCAAGATGGTGGCCGCTGATCGTCATGTTCATAAAAAAGACTCCTTTTGAAGGAAAGCACGGGACAGAAAAACTGCCTGGGAGGGCAGCAACGGAAACAACGCTTGGATTAACTATGCGCGCTAAATTGGCAAATTGCAACCTTGCCGCGCACAAATAAATGCAACTTTTTGCGATATTTGGCACGTATTTGCAAGGTAGTATTTGGGGTTGCACCCGTTTGCAGGAGCCTGGCGTTTATTCATGTCGCTTGAAACCATTATTTCTTCTGCGCTGACCCGCCCTGACGACGACCGCCGCGCGCTGGTGTTGATGGGTGGCGGCGCCCGTACCGCCTACCAGGTGGGCGTGTTGCAGGCGTTGGCCAGCATGCTGAGTTTGTCGGGCCAGCACCCCGACCAACCCTTTCCCTTCAAAATTCTGGTCGGCACATCGGCAGGCGCATTGAACGCCACTTACTTGGCCAGCCGCGCCAGTGAGGGCTTGCATGCCTTTACCTATTTGGCCAGCTTTTGGCACAGCCTGCGCTCAGATCAGGTCTACCACCTCAAGGTGCCCGCCTGGATACGCTCAAGCCGTATTGCAGCGGCGCTGTTTTTGTCGCAGCAAGTGCGCAAGCAGCAGGCTTTTTTGAACAACACACCGCTGGTCGACACCCTGCACAGAGCCATCGCATTGGGCCATATTGACACCGCCCTGCACGACAAAACCCTGCATGCTCTGGCTGTGACTGCATCAAGTTACAGCAGCGGCGTGCATTGGACGTTTTGCCAGACAGCCAGCGGACGGCCGGTTGAGTCATGGAGCAGGCCAGGCCGACGGGCTGATTTGCAGCCCATCACCATTGAGCATTTGATGGCATCAAGTGCCTTGCCTTTTATCTTTCCGGCCACGCCGCTGTGGGTCGATGGGCGGCGCGAGTATTTTGGTGATGGCTCCATGCGCCAAAGCTCGCCCTTGTCACCCGCCATGCATTTGGGCGCGTCCAAAGTCATGGTGATTGGGGTCGGCCAGCCTGAGCGGGCAGGTCTGGCGGGCGGGCAAATTGCTGCCGCAGGCCAGCGCCCCACCTTGGGCGCAATTGCTGGCCATGCCATGGCCAGTGTGTTTCAAGACACGCTGCAAGCCGATGTTGAGCAAGCCCAGCGGGTGACCCAAACCCTACGCAAGCTGCCGCGTGAGGTAGCCATGGTGATGCCTTACCGCCCGGTGGACATTCTGGCGGTTTCGCCATCGCAATCACTTGATGAGCTTGCCCAGGCCCACGCGCATGAGCTGCCCACCGCGACTTACAACGCCTTGTCTGGTTTGGGCGCGCTGGGTGAAAAAGGCAGCCCCAGCGGCGCGGCCATTGCCAGCTATTTGCTGTTTGAGCCGGGTTTTGTCAGAGCCCTGATGGCCCTGGGCGAGCGCGACGCATATGCCCGCAAAGACGAGTTGCTGGCGTTCTTTAGCTAATGCTCGGGTAGATAAATCGGTTGTGCAGTGCCATAATCCGTGCATCTTCACTACGGAGAAATCCTTGGAAACTAGCAGTACCAGCTAGCTTTCAACACCGCAGACAGACGCTGGACGTTGTTTAAGGGGTTGGAAGCGATAGCACCCACCCCTTTTTTTGTCACAGTTCTGGCAGCTTTTTAAGCCCAGACTGACACAACCGGACATCAGCCATGCTCAATATTTTTACGCTCGCCAACGGGCGGCTCTTTCAGGAAGAAATCGAGTCGCTCGAAGAACTCTCCAAGTTCCAGCCTATATGGGTTGACCTGGAATCCCCCACGCTTGAAGAAAAACGCTGGATCAAGCAGTACTACGGCTTGTCGATTCCTGAAGACGCGATGGACGAGGACATTGAAGAGTCCGCCCGCTTTTACGAAGAAGACAACGGCGAGCTACACATTCGTTCTGACTTTCTGGTGGCCGACGAGCAGGAGCCGCGCACTGTGCGGGTGGCTTTTATTTTGAATTTGGTCAACGACGACCTCAAAAGCAAGGGTGTGCTGTTTTCGATTCACGACGAGGACGTGCCCGTCTTCAGGCTGCTGCGCATGCGCGCGCGCCGCGCGCCGGGGCTGATTGAAGACGCCAAGGAAGTGCTGCTGAAACTGTTTGACGCTGATGCTGAATATTCAGCCGACACACTCGAAGGCATTTACGTGGAACTGGAAAAAGTCAGCGCCAAAGTGCTGTCAGGCGACGTGACCGACGTGCTGGCCGGTGAGGTGCTGGGCGCGATTGCGCGGCACGAAGACTTGAATGGCCGCATCCGCCGCAACATGATGGACACCCGGCGTGCGGTCAGCTTCATGATGCGCAGCAAAATGCTCAGTGCCGACCAGTTTGAGGACGCACGGCAAATTTTGCGCGACATTGACTCGCTGGACTCTCACACCGCGTTTTTGTTCGACAAAATCAACTTTTTGATGGACGCGACCGTCGGTTTCATCAACATCAACCAGAACAAGATCATCAAACTGTTCTCTGTGGCCAGCGTGGCCCTGCTGCCGCCCACTCTGGTCGCCAGCAGCTACGGCATGAACTTTGAATTCATGCCCGAGCTGAAGTGGGCGTTGGGCTACCCGATGGCGCTGGGACTGATGGTGGTGAGCGCTCTGGTACCGATGTGGTACTTCAGGAAGCGCGGCTGGCTGAAATAACGCTAAAAACGGCTCTAGAACCGGTTTTTGAGCCGTTTTCAGGTATGTTTTAGGCCTCTAGCCCAAAGGATACGGGCGCAAGCAGCTCCTGAATTTATAGCGACTTTAAAAGCCGCTCAATGATCAACTGGGCGTATTTGCTGGCTACCTGGTCGATAAAACTTGGGAAGTCGACATGCGCGGTGTCGTCGGCGCGGTCTGAAATGGTTCGCACGGCGGCAAACGGGATGCGGTAGTCGTGGCAAACCTGGGCCACGGCAGCGCCTTCCATTTCTACCGCCAGCACCTCGTGGCCGGCTGCCAGCAGACTTTGTCGCAGCGCGTTTGACTCCATCGCGCCAGATACAAAGCGGTCGCCGCTGGCAACCAGCCCCCGGTGCGCTTGCGCTTGCGGGTAAGCGCTGCGCAGCTTGGGGTCGGCTAGCGCGCTGCGGCTGGCTTCAAACAATGCGGCTGTCAGCGCCTCATCACCATCAAACCGGGTTTTGCCGTACAGCGGCACTTCATAGCGGGCGAACAGCGGCGATGCGTCCATGTCGTGTTGCACAAAGTCGTGCGCCACCACCACATCACCCACATTGACACCACTCTTCAAACCACCCGCCACGCCGGTAAACACCATGCGCTGCACGCCAAATCGTTCAATCAAGGTGGCGGCGGTCGTGGCTGCCGCGACTTTGCCGATTTTCGACAGCGCCAGCACGACGCGCTGCCCATGCAAATCTCCCAGCCAGAAGTCTCGACCTGCGTGGCTGACTTGACTGGGGTTGTGAAGTAGCTCGATCAGGCCATGTTGTTCCTGGGCGAGGGCGCTGAGGATGGCGATGGGTTGCATGGTTTGATTTTGCCAATAAAAAAGGGGCAGCTCGTGCTGCCCCTTTTTTGAGTGGTTAGCTTCTTATTTCTTGTCCCGCAACTCGCGGCGCAAGATTTTGCCGACCGGGGTTTTCGGCAACTCTCCTCGGAACTCCACCACTTTTGGCTGCTTGTAACCGGTCAGGTTTTCTTTGCAGAAGGCGCGTACCTGGGCTTCGGTCAGATCCGGGTTTTTCTTGACGATCACCAGCTTGACGGCTTCGCCAGATTTCTCATCGGCCACGCCGACGCAGGCGCACTCCATCACGCCTTCGAGTTTGCCGACCACGTCTTCAATCTCGTTCGGGTAGACGTTAAAGCCGCTGACCAGAATCATGTCTTTTTTGCGGTCCACGATTTTGAAGAAACCGTTGTCGTCCAGGATACCCACGTCGCCAGATTTGAAGTAACCGTCCGCTGTCATGACCTTGTCGGTCTCGTCAGGCCGCTGCCAGTAACCGGCCATGACCTGTGGGCCCTTGATGGCGATCTCGCCGGGCTGGCCTTGTGGTACTTCGTTGCCGTCGTCGTCCAGCAGCTTGAAGTAGGTGCCCGGAATCGGCACACCAATGGTGCCGCTGAAGGCTTTGCTGTTGGTCGGGTTGCAACTGGCCGATGGTGAGGTCTCAGACAAGCCATAACCTTCGACGATGGGGCAACCTGTTTTCTCAAGCCACAGCTTGGCCACCGAGCTGGTCACGGCCATGCCGCCGCCGAGCGAGACTTTCAGCTGCGACCAATCCACCGTGTTGAAGTCAGGGTGATTAGCCAAGCCGTTGAACAGCGTGTTGACCGCCGGGAAGCTGTTGACCTTGTGCTTGGCCAGCTCTTTGAGCACGGCAGGCAAGTCACGCGGATTCGGGATCAAAATGTTTTTGCCGCCGGTGCGCATGCCCAGCATCATGTTCACGGTAAACGCGAAGATGTGATACAGCGGCAACGCGCACACGTACACCGGCTGCACACCCGGCTGCAGGCTGGCCATGGCGGGGATGTTCCAGGCTTCAGACTGCAGCACGTTGGCAATCACATTGCTGTGCAGCAGCACCGCGCCTTTTGACACACCGGTTGTGCCGCCCGTGTATTGCAGAACGGCCACATCGGTCGGCTTGAGGTCAGGGCGCTTGAGCGTGGCGCTCGTGCCCTTGGCCAGCGCTTCGTTGAAACGCACGGCGTTTGGCAAATTGAAGGCGGGCACCATTTTTTTGACATTGCGCACCACGTAATTGACCAGCGCGCCTTTGAGCAGGCCAAGGCGGTCGCCCATGGCGCACATCACCACATGCTTGACAGGCGTGTTGGCAATGCATTGCTCAAGGGTGGAGGCGAAGTTTTCAATGATGACAATCGCCTTGGAGCCCGAGTCCTTGAGCTGATGCTCCAGCTCACGCGGGGTGTACAGCGGGTTGACATTGACCACCACAAAACCGGCACGCAAAATGGCGGCGACGGTGATGGGGTATTGCGGTACGTTGGGCATCATGATGGCGACGCGGTCGCCTTTGACCAAACCCAGGCTTTGCAGATAAGCGCCAAAGGCCACTGACAGGCTGTCGGTTTCGCCGAAGGTGACTTCCTTGCCCATGAAGCTGTAGGCCACTTTGCTGGCGTTCTTTTTAAAGGCCTCTTCCATCAGCGCCACCAGCGAGGTGTACTGGCTGGTGTCTACGTCGTAAGGGACGCCGGGCGGGTAGGCTTTAAGCCAAGGGCGGTCTGCGGTTGCTACGGTCATGCTGATCTTCTCCATGTGGTTATTACTTACAGCCTTGGATTCTGTAGGCAGGCCTTGGCTGTGGCTATTGCGTTTTCCCTAGGGTTGGCTGGGTATTTGAAGGGAGTTGCCTCTAACGGATCGACTGAATACGAGGTCATT
This sequence comes from Polaromonas sp., assembly GCA_031414215.1. Lineage (GTDB taxonomy): Bacteria > Pseudomonadota > Gammaproteobacteria > Burkholderiales > Burkholderiaceae_C > Polaromonas. The sequence continues at coordinate 18,341 of JANNVB010000058.1, forward strand.
TACCGCAGAGGCGCAGAGAACGCAGAGGAAATCAAGTCAGAGGAACACAAATAGTATTTTTTACTCTCTCTCTGCGAACCTCTGCGTTCTCTGCGCCTCTGCGTTGAATGACTTCAGGCTTACTCAATCGCTTTGCCCATGTCTTCGATGACCTTCTTCGCATCGCCAAACACCATCATGGTTTTGTCCATGTAAAACAGCTCGTTGTCCAGGCCCGCGTAGCCTGCGGCCATCGAGCGCTTGTTAACGATCACGGTTTTGGCCTTGTAAGCCTCCAGAATCGGCATGCCGTAAATCGCGCTGCCTTTGACGTGCGCCGCAGGGTTCACCACGTCGTTGGCGCCCAGAATAATCGCCACATCAGCCTGGCCAAACTCGGCGTTGATGTCTTCCATTTCATGCACCTGGTCGTAGGGCACCTCAGCCTCAGCCAGCAGCACGTTCATGTGGCCAGGCATGCGGCCCGCCACCGGGTGAATCGCGTATTTGACGGTGATGCCCCGGTCAGTGAGCTTTTGCGCCAGCTCTTTGACCGAATGCTGCGCACGCGCCACCGCCAGGCCGTAGCCCGGCACGATGATGACGGTTTCTGCGTTGCCCAAAATAAAGGCGGCGTCGTCAGCAGAACCGGATTTGACCGGGCGCTGCTCTTTGCTGCCTGTGGCTGCAGTTGCCGCTTCACCACCAAAGCCACCCAAAATCACATTGAAGAACGAGCGGTTCATGGCCTTGCACATGATGTAGCTCAAAATCGCGCCTGACGAACCGACCAGCGAGCCAGCAATGATCAGCATCGAGTTGTTCAGGCTAAAGCCAATACCCGCAGCCGCCCAACCCGAGTAGCTGTTGAGCATCGACACCACCACCGGCATGTCAGCACCGCCAATCGGGATGATGATCAGCACGCCCATCACAAAGGCAAGCGCCAGCATGGCAAAAAATGCTGTCCAGTTGCCGGTGAAGCTGAAGAACAAGCCCAAGCCCAACATGACCAAACCCAACACCAGGTTCAGCATGTGCTGACCTGAGAAGGTCACGGGAGCGCCCTGAAACAGCCTGAACTTGTACTTGCCACTCAGCTTGCCAAACGCAATGACCGAGCCGCTGAAAGTAATCGCACCAATCGCTGCACCCAAAAACAGCTCCAGCCGGTTACCAAAAGGAATGGCCGCGCCTTTTGCTGAAATACCAAATGCATAGGGTTCAGCCACCGCAGCCACGCCAATGAACACCGCTGCCAAGCCAATCATGCTGTGCATAAAAGCCACCAGCTCTGGCATCTTGGTCATCTCGACGCGCTTGGCCATCACCGTGCCTGCAGCGCCGCCAATGACAAGAGCCACCAGCACATACACCATGCCCATGGCCTTGCCGCCAGAGGTTTCAACAATCAGCGCACCGGTGGTCAGCACGGCAATCGTCATGCCGACCATGCCAAACAAGTTACCGCGCAGCGATGTGGTGGGGTGGCTCAGGCCTTTAAGTGCCTGGATAAAAAAGACAGAAGCCACTAAATAAAGCAGCGTGACGATGTTCATGCTCATTTGGATTCCTCAGCGGCAGTGTTACTTAATTTTTGGAAAACAAAATTGATGATCTGCTCTACTAGCGCAAAGCATCCAGCAGCGCTGACACCAACCATCGTTAAATACCGCCAGCCAATAGTGGGCACTAAACTGCCAGCTACGACATACGTCAAAAAGAAAAAGAAAGTGACACCTCCGATGACGGAAGAAACCCAGCGCTGTGTGGTTGGCATTTTCATTACTTGCGCTCCTTCTTTTTGAACATCTCCAGCATGCGGCGCGTGACCAAAAAACCGCCAAATACGTTGACAGCCGCCAGCACCACAGCTAAAAAGCCCATGGCTTTACCGAGTGGCGTTTCCGTCAGAGCGGCAGCCAGCATGGCACCCACGATGACGATGGCTGAAATGGCATTGGTCACCGCCATCAGCGGCGTATGCAGCGCAGGCGTGACAGTCCACACCACGTGGTAACCCACGTAGATGGCGAGCACAAAAATGATCAGGTTGAGGATGGTGGGGGAAACTGCTTCCATGATTACCTATTTTGTAGTTGACGTTATGCCGCCAGGCGCGGCGAAAGTTACTGCCGGGATAGTCATCTTGCCGCTCATTGAATACACACTCTCTTTGACTGCGGACGTAAGCTCGCGCGCCCATGCGGCATGAGCGACTTTCACAAGCGGTGGGACAGTCAAGCCTTCAGAAGACTGTAGTCCTGTGAACGTAGGAACGGCAAGTAGATTGATGTGCAGGTTCGTACCGTTTGAGTTGCCGACAGTTGCACTGGTTGATTGAACGATAGGAGGAAGCACCAAGCGTCGGCCTTCAATTGCAGCAAGAGCTTGAGGTATGGCAATCTTTAAATAGACATCAGCTTTTAATGCGCCAGTTGCTTTGCCGCACTCAAGTGCATTCGGATTTTTGGTCAGGTTGAGAGCAAACAGACGCGCATTTCCGTCACAGGTATTTGTCCAGTACGTTGTCGCACCGGAGCCACCTCTCGATGAACTGACATACAACAGTGCTCTGATATCGTTTCCAGAAGTCAAAACGAATGCTTGGTCATCCATAGCCAATGAGCCCGATACCCCGCCATCTAAAAGTGTTTTCCCCTCATTGGTGGTCAGAACCTTCCATTCGCCTTCGGGTAGATTTATCGATGCTCTACCCACTGATACCGTTTCAGCACCTACGCAGCTTGCACCCAACAAAAGCAAGGTGATCGCGTTTAAGAGCAACCTGGAGATCATTTCCTTTTCACCTCGCCAGCCTGCGTCATCAGGCAAGCCGCCACAATGTCATCAGCCATGTCGATGTTCAAAGCACCTTCTTTGGTGATGATGAGCTTTAAAAAGTCGAGCAGGTTGCGTGCGTACAGTGCGCTGGCGTCAGCCGCCACCAGGGATGCGATATTGGTTTCGCCAATCAGCGTCACGCCGTGTTTGACCACGGTTTTGCCGGGTTCGGTCAACGGGCAGTTGCCGCCTTGTGGCGCTGCCAGGTCGACAATCACGCTGCCGGGCTTCATGGCTTTGACCATGTCTTCGGTCACCAGCACAGGTGCGGCGCGACCGGGGATGAGTGCGGTGGTGATGACGATGTCGGCATTGGCCACACGCTTGGCCACTTCGTCTTTTTGGCGTGCCAGCCAGCTTGGCGGCATGGGCTTGGCGTAACCGCCCACGCCTATAGCGGCTTCGCGCTCTTCATCGGTCTCATACGGCACATCAATAAACTTTGCCCCCAATGATTCGACTTGCTCTTTCACGCTGGGGCGCACGTCGCTGGCTTCAATCACCGCGCCCAGGCGTTTGGCGGTGGCAATGGCCTGCAGCCCTGCCACGCCGACACCCAATATCACCACGCGCGCGGCTTTGACCGTCCCTGCAGCCGTCATCAGCATCGGCATAAATCGCTGGTAAGCGTTGGCCGCCATCATCACTGCTTTGTAGCCCGCAATATTGGCCTGCGACGACAGCACGTCCATGCTTTGTGCGCGGCTGGTACGCGGCGCGGCTTCAAGTGCAAATGACGTGAGTTGAGCGGCAGCTATGCGTTGCAAGCCAATTGCATCAAACGGATTCAGCATGCCGACCAGCACGCCGCCAGATTTGACGTGGGGTATTTCACTGTCCAGCGGGCAGCGAACTTTGAGCACGATGCCCGCCGCATAAGCGCCTGCGGCGTCAGTGATTTCTGCACCAACAGCGGCATAAGCCTCGTCAGGCACGCTGGCTGCAACGCCTGCGCCTGCTTGCACACGAATCGTGTGACCTTGGGCTTTGAGTTTTTTGGCCGTTTCCGGCGTGATGGCGACGCGTGTCTCGCCGTCCATGATTTCAGCAGGTACCCCAATCAGCATGGGTTTCTCCTCAGTTAAGCGTTAGTTTTTCGGGCTTTTTGGCCTGTCTGTTAGCTTACATGAGTTTTAGAAGACTTCTGAATGGGTATTCCCGTTGGGTGAAGCGACGCTGACAGCAATAACGGCATTGGCACACCGTCACAACTCTGCTTGCAAGGCGTTCGTGCGCCAGTGTTGGGTCTGCCGACTTGAACTCGCCAAGAAGTAAATTTTGCTGATAATAAACCTACTCCTTTAGGGGAATTAATAATTTGTAGCTATCGTTGATCGAAAATAGAGGGATGAAGCAGCCATCCGATTTTTGCAAGGGAAAGAACAGTCTCAGACGATTATTTTGTACCTTGGTCTTGGGATTGCTGTGCTTGAACGGATCAGTTTTTGCCCAATTCGCCACGACCGGCGATTTCACCCGCGCCACCCTTGATCCGGGTTGGGTTACCACAGGTTCCGCCAAACTAACCAAAGCCACTGGCGGCAGTGACACAGCGGCGCTGTCGGGCTGGCTGCGCCTTACTGAGAATGCCACCAATGATCAAGGTACGGCTTTGTACACAGGCGGTAGTTTCAGCGCTATCACGGGGTTGAACATCAGCTTCAATTTTGTTTCCTGGGGTGGTGGATCGCCGGGTGCTGACGGCATTTCAGTGTTTCTATTTGACGCCACTCAAAACATGGGGGGTGCCATTTTGGGAGGCGGCTTGGGCTACTGCAAAGGTGCTGGCGCTTATTTGGGCATCGGTCTTGACGAGTGGGGTAATTTTTCAAACCCCAACGACCGATGTACTCAAAGCGCAGGACCCGGATTTCAGCCTCAGCGGCTGGTGCTGCTTGGTCCCACCAATGTTCCGGCCAGCAACCCGGTCAGGGTAAATCCATTTGTCGCCAACACAGCGGTAACAGGCAATATTGACAACTCAGCGATCAATCCCAATTCGGTTGCAAACAGACCAGCTTTCAACCAGGTCAGCGTTCAACTTGTGCCGTCCAGTCCGATAGGCTATTCAGTGACGGTGTTGTTTTCAAACATACCTGGAAGTCCTCCGGCGGCGACAGGCATCACCAATGTGCTGTTTCCGTATCTTGCGCCGACTTCTCTGAGTGTTGGCATTGCAGCCAGTACCGGCGGCTCAAAGAACATACATGAAATCAACAACTTGGTGGTAAGTGGGACCGCGCCGCCTCAGCCTTTTGTCAACAAGAGTTTCAGCCCTGCTATCAGCACTGTGGGCGGCACCAGCTCGCTGCTCATCACCTTGTTTGCCGCCAACAGTACGCCCAGAACATCCACCACCTTGACGCTCCCGTTCACCGACACCCTGCCCGTCGGCGTCACGATCGCCAGCCCCAGCGGGCTCAATACCAACTGCCCAAATCCCGTCACTGCGAACGCAGGTAGCAACCAAGTGAGCTACGCGGCTGCGGCAGTGATCCCGGCCAACGGATGCACGATTGCGGTGAATGTGACATCAAGCACGCCGGGCGTCGTGACCAACACAATTCCTGCGGGAGCGCTTGTCACCGCCCAAGGTAGCAACGCAGTTCCAGCCACAGCGACGCTATCGGTCGTGGCTATTGCCGCGCCTACGTTGGGCAAAGTTTTTGCCCCGAGTGCCACTGCTGTTGGTGGCACGGCAACACTTCAGATACTGCTGAACAACCCCAACAGCCGAGCCACCACTTTAAGTGCCCTGTTTACGGATACGTTTCCCGCTGGCATGACGGTTGCCACGCCTCCAGCCATCACTACCAGTGGATGCACCTTGGGCTCCATCGCCGCAACTTCTGGTTTGACCACGCTGACCTATGCCGCAGGCGCCACGTTGCCGCCCGGCGGTTGCACCATCACCGTTAACGTTTCTGTCAGTGCGGCAGGCAGTACCACAACATACACCAACACGCTGGATATCAATGCCTTACAAACTGGCTTTGGCAGCAACGCGGTGGGCGCAACCGCCACGCTGGCCGCCAATGCTGGCTCATTTTTATCAATCACCAAAAACAACTTCAGCAATAATCTTGTGGCTGGCAGCACCACGACCTACACCATCGTTGCCAGCAACGCAGGACCTGCTTCAGCCAACGGCGTTGTCGTCAGAGACGTGCCTACTTCGGGCCTGAATTGTCTTAGCGGTTTGCTCAGTTGCAGTGCTACCAATGGTGCAGTCTGCCCAGCGCCGCTCAGCGTTCAAAACTTTGTGCAAGGCGGTACACCTGGTACAGGGCTAACAATTAACACCTTCCCAAGCGGCAGCAACGTAACCTTCACCCTCAGCTGCGGTGTGACTGCAACTGGCCAATAGAAGCTTCGATTAAGTTGCATGCAAAGGGGCACGCTTATGAGGTGATTGCCCAAATTTTTTACACGCCCCAGATGGGGGCTGGGTAAGGCACTGACAGTCCGCAGGCGCAGCGGTCCTCGGGGGTACAGCTTATCGGGGTCAGAGCCCAAATTCGCCGAGCCCTTCGGGTACGGCGCTGCGCACCGCAGCAAAATTGGGATCCTACCCAATAAGCCGAACCGTCCCCGATCTACCAAACAGGGGCCGCGGATCTGGCTTTGCCAGTCTGCAGGCGCGCGGCCCCCGCGGGGGACGACTTATCGGGGTCAGAGCCCAAATTTGCCGCGCCCTTCGGGTACGGTGCTGCGCACCGTAGCAAAATTGGGATCCGACCCCAATAAGCCGTGGGGCCTATTTAGCCGTTGGCATGACAAACTCAGCGCCTTGACCAATGCTCTCAGGCCAGCGCTGCATGATGGATTTTTGCTTGGTGTAAAAGCGCACGCCTTCTTCGCCATAGGCATGCATGTCGCCAAACAAGCTCTTCTTCCAGCCACCAAAGCCGTGCCATGCCATCGGCACGGGGATGGGCACATTGATGCCGACCATGCCAACCTGAATGCGCCTTGAAAACTCACGGGCCACGTTACCGTCGCGGGTGTAGCAGCTCACACCGTTGCCAAACTCGTGGGCGTTGATGAGGTCTACCGCTTCCTTTAAATCCTGCACGCGCACGCAGCCCAGCACCGGGCCAAAAATTTCTTCTTTGTATATGCGCATGTTGGGCGTGACATGGTCAAACAGCGTGCCGCCCATCCAGTAACCGTTTTCGCATTCGCGGCCCACGTTCACGCCAGTGAACGTTCGTCCGTCCACCAGCAATTTGGCGCCTTCCTCAACGCCCAGGTCGATGTAACCCGTGATGCGCTTGTGCGCTATCGACGTCACGATGGGGCCCATTTCTGCATCCAGATTCACCCCGTTCTTGATCACCAGCGTTTTGGCGCGGGCGGCCAGCATGGGGATGAGTTTGTCGGCCACATCCCCCACCAGCACTGCTACCGATATGGCCATGCAACGCTCGCCCGCCGAACCGTAACCCGCGCCAATCAGTGCATCCACTGCTTGGCCCAGGTCCGCATCCGGCATCACCACCATGTGGTTCTTGGCACCGCCCAAGGCTTGCACGCGCTTGCCGTGGTGTGCGCCAGTCTCATAGATGTAGTTGGCAATGGGGGTTGAACCGACGAACGACACGGCTTTGACATCCGGGTGCACCAGCAGCGCATCGACCGCTTCTTTGTCGCCCTGAACGACGTTGAAAACGCCATCAGGCAACCCAGCTTGTTTGAGCAAATCAGCCATGAACAAACTGGCGCTCGGGTCAATCGGGCTAGGCTTCAAAACAAAGCAGTTGCCCGCCGCAATGGCTACAGGGAACATCCACATCGGCACCATCACCGGAAAGTTAAATGGCGTAATGCCAGCCACCACGCCCAGGGGTTGGCGCAGTGTCCAGTTGTCAATACCGGTGCTGACCTGGTCGGTAAAGTCGCCTTTGAGCAACTGCGGCATGCCGCAGGCAAATTCCACAATGTCAATGCCGCGCGAAACCTCGCCTTGCGCATCGGTAAACACTTTGCCGTGTTCGGCGGTGATGATGTGGGCGAGTTTGTCTTTGTGCAGGTTCAGCAGCTCTAAAAACTTGAACATCACCCGCGCTCGGCGCAGCGGCGGCAAGTCAGCCCATGCCGGGAAGGCGGCTTGTGCAGATGCCACAGCCGCATTTACATCGGTTGCACTGGCCAGCAGAACCTTGCCGGATACCGCACCCGTTGCCGGGTTGAACACGTCCTGGCTGCGCGATGCGCTGGGCTGCGCGACTTGGCCGTTGATGTAGTGGCCGATGGTGTGAACTGACACGGGGAGTGACATGGGTGAATCCTTGGGGTGTAGCAACATGTCAGTCTAGGCCTGCCCGGTGGATTTGATAATCCCTTCATTTGTGATTACATTGTTCATATTCCTGAACAATAAGATGCCCCATGTCTACTGACCAACTCTCCCCCTTGGTGGCTGACCTGCACCTGCTGACCGTGCTGGCGGCCACCAAAAGCTTCACTGAAACCGCACGCCGCCTGGGCACGTCCAAAGCTTCGGTCAGCATGCGCATCAGCGAGCTGGAGCGCACGGCCGGCGTGCTGCTGGTGCGCCGCACCACGCGGTCGGTGGGGTTGACTGAAGCTGGGCAGCAACTCGTGGCCGACATGCAGCCCGCGTTTGAACGCATCTCCGGCAGCTACAGCGCCGCGCGTGACCTGGTCGGCAAGCCGCGCGGCCTGGTGCGCGTGACCGCGCCCGTTGCGCTGGGCAGGCAGCATTTGGCGCCCATCGTGGCTGACTTTTTAAAGCAATTCCCGGACATTCATATCGAGCTGGAACTGACCGACCGCTTCGTCAACCTGGCCAATGAAGGCTTTGACTTGGCCATACGCCACACCAACGCAGCGCCGGAAACCCATGTGGCCTGGGTACTTTGCGAGACGCGCTCGGTACTGGTAGCAAGCGCTGACTACCTGACGCTGCGCGGCGTGCCTGCCCATCCCAATGACTTAGCCGCGCATGACTGCCTGCTGTATTTAGGCAACCATTCAGGCAACTGGACATTTGCGAAAAACACGAAAAGAAAACCCATCGAACGTGTGGGGGTTGATATTCGCGGCTCTTTGAAGGTGAACAACAGCGAAGTCCTGCGTGACGCGTTGCTGGCTGGTTTGGGCATTGGCTTGCTGCCTGACTTCAGCCTTCCGTCAAAGCTTAAAGGTAAAAGCCAACTCGTGCCCGTGCTGTCAGACTGGCAAGTCCAAGGTTTTTTTGGGGAAAGAATTTACGCACTGCGCCCTTGGTCAGCCCAGGTACCCAAGGCGGTGCAATGTTTGGTAGAGCACTTACGGTCGGGCTTTGCAGGCGGTTTTGATCGCCTTGTTGCTGCCTCATAATCTCCCCCCATGAAATCCCGATTCAAACCCAGTGTCACCGTAGCAGCCGTCATCGCCAAAGACTTTGATGGCATCCAAAAATTCCTGCTGGTCGAAGAAGAAACCCGTGACGGCTTGAAGTTCAATAACCCGGCCGGCCACCTGGACCCGGGCGAAAGTTTGCCGCAAGCCTGCGCCCGTGAGACGCTGGAAGAAACCGCTTTTCATTTCACGCCGACCGAGGTCGTGGGTGTGTACATGTCACGCTTTCAACGCGCCAGTGCGGCTGAGCCCAGTGGCGAAGAAGACATCACGTACTTGCGCTTTGCCTTTTGCGGTGAGCTGGGTGCGCATGTAGCAGGCCAGGCGCTGGATGAGGGGATTGTGCGGACAGTTTGGTTAACGGCAGATGAGATTCGAGGGTGTGTTGAGAAGCATCGGAGTCCTTTGCTTTTGAAGTGCATGGAGGATTATTTGGCTGGTAATCGGTTTTCGCTTGAGTTGGTTACTACTGATTCTTCTGTGTTTTTGGGGTGATTTAGCTTTCACTTGGTTTGCCGGGGGGGCCCGGCGGCTCGTCACTTTTGATGAAACCTGCGGAGCAGGTTTTCTTTGCTCGCCAAAGGCGCGCGACGCGCGCGGGGTTCACTCACTTTGCGAAGCAAAGTTACGTGAACACCAAAAGTAACCAAAAGAAAGGCGACCCGCAGTCTGGGCCGCTTCGCGGTTCCTTGAAAAAGCTGAAGGAGCCGGAAAATCTAGAAACTAGCCAGCTTCGCTGTCGTCGGACATCTAGATTTTTTTATCCGTCTCCTCCAGCTTTTTCAAGCCCAGCCAGGACGGGGTGGGGAAAGAATTCGGATTCGGGCAAGCTCGCCCCCGGCCTGCAATCTGCGCAAAGTTAAACGCTATAAATTCAGTAGCTGCTTGCGCCCGTATTCATTGGTCTGGAGCACAAAAACAACCCCAAAAAAGCCAAAAAATAACCCAAAAATACAACAAACCCGATAATCACCCCATGCCCGCCTCCAAAAATCCCAAACAAAGAGTCGTCGTCGGCCTGAGCGGTGGCGTGGACTCTGCCGTGACTGCCTACTTGCTGAAAAAGCAGGGCCATGAGGTCGTCGGCATCTTCATGAAAAACTGGGAAGGCGACGACAACGACGAGTTTTGTTCATCGAATGTTGACTTTGTCGATGCCGCCGCCGTGGCCGATGTGCTGGGTATTGAGATTGAGCACGTCAACTTTGCCGCTGACTACAAAGACCGGGTGTTTGCCGAGTTCTTGCGTGAATACCAGGCCGGGCGCACCCCCAACCCGGATATTTTGTGCAACGCCGAGATCAAGTTCAAGGCGTTTTTAGACCACGCCATGCGCTTGGGCGCTGAAAAAATCGCCACCGGTCATTACGCCCGAGTTCGGGAAAACCCGTCCACCCAGCTCTTTGAACTGCTCAAAGGCCTGGATCCCGCCAAAGACCAAAGCTACTTTTTGCACCGCCTCAATCAAGCGCAGCTGTCAAAAACGCTGTTTCCCGTCGGCGAGTTGAAAAAGACCGAAGTCCGCCGCATCGCCGATGAGATTGGCCTGCCGAACGCCAAGAAAAAGGACTCCACCGGCATCTGCTTTATTGGTGAAAGGCCGTTCCGCGATTTTTTAAACCGCTACATCGCCAAGGTTCCGGGGCCGATCAAAAGCGACACGGGCCGGGTGGTGGGCGAGCATGTGGGCTTAAGTTTTTACACGCTGGGTCAGCGCTCGGGTTTGGGCATTGGCGGGGTAAAAGCCAAAGGCGCGGCGCTCAAAGCCGTTCAGGCCGCCGGTCAGCGCGGCGTCGGTGAGCACGAGCCCTGGTTCGTCGCCCGCAAAGACATGGCCACCAACACCCTGTGGGCGGTGCAAGGCCATGACCACCCGTGGCTGCAATCGACTGAACTCAGCGCACAAGACTGCAGCTGGGTAGCAGGCAGCGCGCCCGCACCAGGCACTTTGGCCGCCAAAACCCGCTACCGGCAGGCGGATGCGCCCTGCCAACTGGTCACGGCAGACAACGCCGAATGCGAGTTGGTCTTTCAAGAACCCCAGTGGGCGGTCACGCCTGGTCAGTCCGCCGTGCTGTACGACGGTGAGGTTTGCCTGGGTGGCGGTGTGATTGCCAACAGCAACGTGCAAAACACGCAAAAATAGCTATTTTTGACGATTTTCGGGTGTTAAATTGGCCTCTAGGCCAATAAATACGGGTGCAAGCAGCTACTAAATCAATAGCGTTTTAATATCCTAAAACGCAGACTCTACATACGTGTAGATGTAGTTCGAGCCGCCGCTCACATTGCCCAGCAAACGCGACGCGCCAAAAATACCTGAGCGGTGCGACACCCCGAAGCCGACGAAGGTTTCTTTCAGTGACCGCACGCCCAGCAGGTCGCCGACGCTGATGTCAATCGTCGGGTCCAGGTAATTGAGCAGTCGCGAGGTAGTTTTGCCGTTCTGGCTGGTGACTTCGGTGTACGGCACGCGCTGCGCCGCTGACAGGCCAACGCCCACGCCCAGCCGGGTTTTAACGCGGTCGCTCCACGGAAAGCCGTAGTAGATGGCTTTCATGAATAAATCAACCTGAAAGCCGTTGGTCTGTAAGCCGCGCTCGTCGTGGTGCGTCAGGCCGACGTAGCCTGCAAAGTCCAGCGGCCAGCCGTTGAGCTTTTCAATAAACGGTTTGCCAATTTGAATGCCGCTGATGTGGGTGGCGTTGACTTTGGCGGTTGACAGGCAGCGCGCGGTGATGATGCGCGCCAGATGGCAACCGTCCTCAGTCGCCTTGCCATACAGCAGCTTGACGTAGGTGGGTGATGTGGGCTCGTCCCATTGGCGTTTGTGGCTGCCAAAGTCATAGGCCGCACCGATATACAAGGCGGGTATCACGCGGTTTTGCACAATCGGACTGTTCTTTACCGACGCACCCAGCATGGTGGCCGATACGCCTGCCAGCAGCCGCCAGCGCTCTGATACGTCGTACGAGCCATACAAACCCAGTTGCGCCTGTGTGCCCGAGCCGGGCTGATAGGCCGCACGGCTTGCGGTGGCTTCATTGGCCCGCACGCCGTAGTAATAGTTGTTCAGTTTGGCGTCGCGCCACGACACCGACACATCAGGCCGCAGCGACCACGGCCCTGAGCGCCATTCGTAGCCGTAGCCCAGCCGCGCCTCGTAGCCGCGTGACGCGCTGCCCACATCGCGTACCAGCTCGGCGCGCAGTGTGCCCCAAGGTTGGCGAATGCGGTAGGCCAGCCCCAGGTCAATGCCAGAATCACGGCTGGCCATGCCTGCCAGGCTGGCGGGCAGGTTTTCTGCCGGGAAGCCCTCAAAGCGCTGCTCGATGAAAACATCAAGGCGCTGACCTAACCCTCGGTCCCCTTCATTGAACAGCTTGATGCCTATGCGGTTGGCATGCAAAAAAAGCCGCTCGCCTTCGTACAAATACAGCGGCAACAAGTCATAGCGCGTACCGCCGCCCAAATAGGGCGACGTACTGGCACGAATGGCGACCCCCAGCCCCGCGCTGCCAGGCGTGTTCAAAATATCGGTCAGCGGCTCAAGGCCATCGGCTGCGGCTGGTGTGCCAAGCGCGGCTGTGGCGGCCAGCAGGCAGGCGTTGAAAAGTGCGTTGTATTTCTTCATTGTTAGTCGTTTGGCTGGCTTGTAGATACCCGCCGTAAATACTAACTTTGAATTACTGTTGCTAATGTCAAGGTCTGTAAGCAAAAGCATATGGTGCTTGTAGGCCAGAGACAAAAAAACCCGCGCCAGGCGGGTTTTTAGACACGTCGGGCAATTTTCAAAACGGTATGTCGTCATCCATGTCGTCAAAACCACTGGCGGCTTTGGCCGGGGCCGCTTTGGCCGCAGGGGTGGGGCGTGCAGCGGGTGCGCGCGGTGCGTTGTAGCCGCCGCCGTCATCTCCGTCAGACGCACCGCCGCCGCCCATGCCCTGGCGGCTGCCCAGCATTTGCATTTGGTCAGCGCGGATTTCGGTGGTGTATTTGTCCACGCCGTCTTTATCTGTCCACTTGCGGGTGCGCAAGCTGCCTTCTACGTAGACTTGCGAGCCCTTTTTCAGGTACTGGCCGACGATTTCAGCCAGGCGGCCATTGAAGTTGACACGGTGCCACTCAGTGGCTTCTTTCATTTCACCGCTGGTTTTGTCTTTCCATTTGTCGGTGGTGGCAATGGTGACGTTAGCGATCTGGTCGCCATTGGGGAAGCTGCGCATCTCTGGGTCTTTGCCCAGGTTGCCAACGATGATGACTTTGTTGATTGAGGCCATGGTTTTTCTCCTGTTCATTACAGTTTACCCGCCAGCCGAAGCGGATGTCCAAAGTGCTGCATTTGGCTATGATGGAGGGTTGCTCTCAATCTGGTTTTGCCTTGAACTCTCCTAACGACGCTAAGTATCTTGCTAATGTTTTAGCCGCCCAGCGCATCAGCATTCGCGGCGCGCGCACGCACAATTTAAAAAATATCGACCTCGATATTCCGCGCAATCAGTTGGTGGTGATCACGGGGTTGAGCGGTTCGGGCAAGTCATCCCTCGCGTTTGACACGCTCTATGCCGAAGGCCAGCGCCGCTATGTTGAAAGCCTGAGCACGTACGCACGGCAGTTTTTGCAGCTGATGGACAAGCCCGATGTCGACATGATCGAGGGCCTGTCGCCCGCGATATCGATTGAGCAAAAAGCCACCTCGCACAACCCGCGCTCTACCGTTGGAACGGTGACGGAGATTCACGATTATTTGCGCCTGCTGTTTGCGCGCGCAGGTACGCCGTTTTGCCCCGAGCATGACTTGCCGCTGCAAGCGCAAAGCGTCAGCGAGATGGTGGACTCCGTTTTGGCATTGCCTGAAGACACCAAGCTGATGATCCTTGCGCCCGTAGCGCGTGAGAAAAAAGGCGAGTTCGTCGAGCTGTTTGCTGAAATGCAGGCTCAGGGCTATGTGCGCTTTCGGGTAGACGGCACGGCGTATGAGTTTGACGAGTTACCCAAACTCAAAAAAACCGAGAAACACAACATTGACGTGGTGATTGACCGCCTCAAGTCACGCGCTGATCAAACGCAAAGGTTGGCTGAAAGTTTTGAAGCCGCGCTGCGGCTGGCTGACAGCAAGGCCCTTGCCCTGGAAATGGATACCGGCAAGGAGCATTTGTTCAGCGCCAAATTCTCGTGCCCGGTGTGCAGTTATTCGCTGGCTGAAATGGAGCCGCGCCTGTTCTCCTTCAACTCGCCAGTCGGCGCGTGCCCGAGCTGCGATGGCTTGGGCCACAAGGAGTTTTTTGACCCGGCGCGCATCGTGGCGTTTCCGTCGCTGAGTCTGGCCAGCGGCGCAGTGAAGGGCTGGGACCGGCGCAATGGCTATTATTTTTCAATGCTGGAAAGCCTGGCCAAGCATTACGCCTTTGACATTGACACGGCGTTTGAAAACCTGCCCACCAACATACAACACGTGGTGCTGTACGGCTCGGGTGATGAAGAGATCAAGTTCTCCTACATCATGGATTCGGGTGCGTCGCAAGGTAAAAAAATCAACAAGAAGCACCCGTTTGAAGGCGTCATCACCAACTTTGAACGCCGCTACCGCGAGACCGATTCCAGCACTGTGCGCGACGAGCTGGCACGCTACCGCAGCGTGCAGCCGTGTCCTGATTGCGGCGGCACGCGGCTGCGCGTTGAAGCGCGGCATGTGTATCTTGTCGGTAGCCCTGAACAAGATGGCAGCGTTAAAAAACGCGCGATTTTTGACATCAGCCGCATCACCCTGCGTGAGAGTTTTACCTATTTTGACCAGCTCAAAATGTCAGGCGCCAAGGGTGAGATTGCAGGCAAAGTGGTGCGTGAAATTGGCCTGCGGCTGAAGTTCTTGAACGACGTGGGTTTGAACTATTTGAGCCTGGACAGAAGCGCAGAAACCCTGTCGGGTGGCGAGTCGCAGCGTATTCGCCTCGCCTCGCAAATTGGCTCTGGTCTGACTGGCGTCATGTACGTGCTGGACGAGCCCAGCATCGGCCTGCACCAGCGCGACAACGACCGCCTGATTGGCACGCTGAAACACTTGCGTGACATTGGCAACAGCGTGCTGGTGGTCGAGCATGACGAGGACATGATTCGCGCGGCTGACCACGTCATTGACATGGGGCCGGGCGCGGGCGTACACGGCGGGCGCGTGATGGCGCAGGGCACGTACGAAGAGGTGCGTGACAACCCAAACTCACTGACCGGAAAGTACCTCGCGCAAACGCTGAAAATCGCTGTGCCCACGCACCGCACGCCGTGGCTGCCAACGGTGAAAAAAGAAAACGCTTTCACGAACAAGAAACCGTCGCGGTTTCCGCACAGCCCGGCGTACGAGCGCCGCGCGGCGCGTGAAGCGCAGCACCAGGCCACGTTGGGCGACATGCAGGCATTGCGCGTCATCAACGCCACTGGCCACAACCTTCAAGGTGTCAGCGTTGAGTTTCCGGTGGGCTTGTTCACCTGCGTCACGGGCGTGTCTGGCTCGGGCAAATCCACCCTGGTCAACGACACGCTGTACGCCGCCGTGGCCCGCACGCTGTACCGCGCGCATGAAGAGCCCGCTGCGCACGAAAGCATCGAAGGCATTGAGCATTTCGACAAAGTCATCAACGTTGACCAATCGCCGATTGGCCGCACGCCGCGCAGTAACCCGGCCACGTATACCGGCTTGTTCACGCCCATCCGCGAGTTATTGGCTGAAATGAACACCGCGCGCGAACGCGGCTACGGCGCAGGCCGCTTCAGCTTTAACGTGGCGGGTGGCCGCTGCGAGGCTTGCCAGGGCGACGGCGTGGTGAAGGTTGAAATGCACTTTTTGCCTGACGTGTACGTACCGTGCGACGTGTGTAAGGGCATGCGCTACAACCGCGAAACGCTTGAAGTGCAATACAAGGGCAAAAACATCGCGCAGATTCTGGACCTGACGGTCGAAGCCGCCGCGGAGTTTTTTAAAGCCGTGCCGACTATTTCCCGCAAGCTGCATACCCTGCTGGACGTGGGCCTGAGCTACATCAAACTCGGCCAAGCGGCCACCACACTGTCGGGTGGCGAAGCGCAGCGCGTCAAACTGGCGCTTGAGCTGAGCAAAAAAGACACAGGCCGCACGCTCTACATACTGGACGAGCCGACTACCGGCCTGCATTTTGCCGACATTGACTTGTTGCTCAAAGTGCTGCATCAGCTGCGGGACGCAGGCAACACGATTGTGGTGATTGAGCACAATTTAGACGTCATCAAAACAGCCGACTGGGTGATTGACATGGGGCCCGAGGGCGGGGCGGGTGGCGGCACCGTGGTGGGTGTGGGTTCGCCGGAGGATATTGCCGCCAACCCGGACAGCCACACGGGGCGGTATCTCCAGCGCCTGCTGGGATGACGGGCCGACTGACGGGCCGTGACCTGGTAGCGGTCTTGACCGTTGTGGTGATTTGGAGGCTGAACTTTGTTGTCATGAAGTTTGCCCTGCGCGACTTCACGCCATTTCAATTGGGTGCCGCGCGTTATGTGTTTGCGGTGCTGCCGCTGTTGCTGTTCATCAAGCCACCCCCCACAGCGCGCAAATGGCTGCTGATGTACGGACTTTTTCAGGGCGTTGGGCAATTTGGCATTTTGTTTTTTGCCCTCAAGGTCGGGATGACGGCTGCGCTGGCGTCCGTTCTGCTGCAAACCCAGGTGTTTTTTACAGCGCTGTTTGGTTTTGTGCTGCTGGGTGAACGCGCTAGCCGCGCGCTGCAAGCCGGCATGCTGCTGGCCGCGCTGGGCTTGGGTTGCTTTGTGCTGAACTACATTCAGCCCGCCAGCCCTTACACGGGCGCCACTACTTTGCTGGGACTTCTGCTGACACTGTGTGCAGCGGCCATGTGGGCGGCGTCAAACATCGTGGCACGCCGGGTGCAGCAAACGTCTACAGACTACTCGCCCATGGCCTTTGTGGTGTGGAGCAGCTCGGTGGCGGTGTTGCCATTTGTTGCGCTGTCTCTTGCGTTTGATACGCCTGATGTGCGCTGGCAGTGGCTGGATGCACGCCCGAGCAGCTGGCTGGCCGTAGCCTACCTGGGCTGGGTCGCCACCGTGCTGGGCTACAGCCTTTGGACGGGCCTGCTCAAGCGTCACCCGGCCAACCGCGTGGCACCGTTCAGCCTGGGCGTGCCAGTCGTGGGGCTGGCAACTGGCATGCTGGTGCTGAATGAGACCATCACGCCGTGGCAGTGGGGCGGCATTGCGCTGTTGGTAGCCGCACTGGCTTGCGTGATGCTGGGTGGTTTCGTGAAGCGGCGCTGATGCTGCCAGGTGATCTTTGGCTCGACCACTTACTGGCACGTTTACTGTAAAAACCCTGCTTGCAACGTACCACACGACATAAGAAAATCACTCGATGCGTTTATCTGACCTTCGTTTTTTGGTGGCCTGGCTGCTGCCACTGTTGACGATCAACAGCGTCATGAACCATCCCGCTTATTCGGCGCTCGGCACGCTGGTGATCTGGTGGGGCATTGCGCTGCTTGACGCGCTGTGGCCGGGCGGCAAATCATCGCCTGCTGCACTCAGCCCCGGCGTGGGGCAGCTCTACTTTGCCTGGCTGCTGCGTTTGTATGTGCCGCTGCAAATGGTGTTGATCGGTATTGGCGCTTATGCAGTGGTGCAGGCTGATTGGCTGGTCGTGCTGGGTGTGGCTTTCAGCGTGGGCTTTATCACTGGCTCGCAGGGCATCACTTTTGCGCACGAAATGGGCCACAGCAAATCCAAGCTTGACCGCTTTTGCGGCTGGGTGCTGATGACCAGCGTTTGCTACGGCCACTTCATGGTAGAGCATTACCGTGGCCACCACCCGCGCGCTGCCACACACGACGACCCAGCCAGCTCGCGCCGTGGTGAAACGTTGTACCAGTTTTTACCGCGCACGCTGTGGGGCAGCTTACAAAGCGGCTGGCGGCTTGAGGCGCTGCGCATTGCGCAAATGAAGTCAAGCTGGCTGCGCAGCCCGCTGGCTTGGTCCACAGCGGCCAGTTTGATGGTGTTTATGCTGATAGCCGCCTATTTACCGGCGCAAACAGCTATGAAAGTCATAGCGTATTTTGCCCTGCAATCGGTCGTAGCCTTCGTGCTGCTGGAAGTCGTCAACTACATCGAGCATTACGGCCTGTTGCGCAAAACTGAAAGCGGCAAACGTGAAGCCGTCGGCATGATGCACGCCTGGAACGCTGATCACGTGGCCACCAATTCGATGCTGGCCAATTTGCAGCGTCACTCAGACCACCACATGCACGCCTGGAAGGCCTACGCTACGCTAGTACCACTGTCCGGCCCGCAATTGCCAACGGGTTATGCGGGCTGCCTGCTACTGGCCATGGTGCCGCCGCTGTGGTTTGCGTTGATGCATCCACGGCTTGAAAGGTTGCAGATAAATACGGCTGTAGCCCAATAAATTCGGGTGCAAGCAGCTATCAAATTTGTAGTAGATTCTGCCAGCTGTGTAGGTCGGATTAGCTAAGCGTAGCCCGACACGACCACAACATTATCATCGCGCTCTGTTGGGTTACACCTTGTGGCCTAAACCGACCTAACTTTGTTGCTACAGGTGCTGCAAAAGTGCAGATTAAATGCGATGCACGTTAATGACTTGCTGTATTTTGTTCAGCCAGTTCGGGGCTGACTTCTGTACGCACACCGAACGCAATCGCTTGCTTGACTAGCATTTCGCGCGGTAGCTGTGAACGCCAATGGAGTGCGGCGAGCAGCGGTATGTATGGTGCGCGTAATTGGTACCAAATCGACTTTTCGATATCGTCAATTCCAACCAGACTATCTGACATCTCCCGCAAGAATACTGCCGGTTCTGCAGGAAATTGCGTTATCGCTTCTCCCACGCCATGCTCGTGTAAGGCTCGACCGTCTCCGACGGCACTGTCAAACCCTTGCTCTGAACTCCAGAAGTTTGGCGTGGTACCTTTGAGACGTGGGAAGACTTCTGAACGAAGAAACTCGTACGCATCCTTCATCCCTAGCACAGCGACCCACGTAAATAAAATTGGGAGGAGAGTTGATGTTTGGCAGAACTCCTCCGCCATCTCTTCGTCCCCACTTCGAACATCCAGCGCATCTTCAAAAGACGCAGACATTGGTATGTACTTTCGCGATGCTGTTGCGTAGTGCAAGCGTTGGCAAAGCCTACTCAGCCAAGCCTCCGCGAAGTCCTGCTCGCCAGTGACGGTTAGGAGTAACAGTGCCGCATGGATATTTACAGATTGGTAGTCAAATGCGGGAAGGGCGCTGCAACTGTGACTTTGTAGTAAGGCCTTTACTCGCTGGACGTACTGCAAGGTTGTACTCAACATACTTTCGCTGCCTGAGTCGCTAGCCTGGAACGCAAAGAAGCACCCCTGCTGCCCCAACCGACCAAGCTCGTCAAAGACGGTTTTAGATACAAGCAGACTGTCCGGCAAAACATTGGCGAAAGCATCCTGCACGATGTAGTACGGATCCAGCCGCTGGTGATATGCCTCGGCAACTGTTGACAGACTTACGAGTAGCGCGCAGAACTCATGAGTCAGCTTTGCATTGCCGGTCTGAAACTGAACATGCAATTGCGACCAAGTAGCTAGGACTGCATACTGGTTGAGTAAATAGGGAGCAAGCAGGTTTTCTTCTCTGACGGCCCAGACGAACAGGACCTGTAGTGCTGTTCGAATGCCGCGTAGACCAGTCAGCAGTCGCTTGGTTGCGGATCCCTTAAAAGTTGCCGGGGCTAACGCGATCTTGAGGATCTCGTCAATGAGATTGCGACCGACCATTACGCAAAGTTCAGTTGATGCAACATTCGCGAGCATTCGTCGCAACCGCGCCCTATTCTCGTTCGGCAGAATGTACTCGTCTAAAAGGTATCGTTCAGTCCACGAGGCAAGTCTTGAGCCGTTCACCTGTTCGGCATCAACCTTCTTTGTGAGACACCAATCCTCAAGGAAGGCTGCTATGGTCTCGTTGAGGTTGGCCTTGAAGTCGCCGTTAGTGACCACGAGTAGTTTCTTTTTGAGCACCTTGTGTTCTGGAGCGACGTGGCTTCTGAGGTAAATATCTCCAACGTCATCGATGGACTGCCGAATCGACTGGGGACCAGAGTTCCAATCTGTGCGTCCGATATCGCCACACTTGACCAGCCATAAGAAGAGCTTCTTTTTCCCATCTTCGTCAGTCCCGACGGACGCGATGTCTACGCCGTATTGCCGCGGCCCCTTCTGCGGCCGGTACACCACTTCATGCCCCATTGCCGACATAAGTAATGGCAGAAAAACGTCAAGCTCTCCCTCCTCGCGCATCAGACCAAGGAAGTCTTCCAGAAGAAGTCTTAGGCTGCTGGTCATCTTGCATTTCTAAGTAATTTGTTTCGTTCCAATTGACCTCGCATCGGATCAGCCAGTTCGCTGGACGGCAATTCAACGAAGTGACTAGTTTGGCGCATCTCAGTAATTTGTGGTTGGCCGAACTTTGTGCGTGTTGAGAACTTTCTTCCTTGGACTATGTGCATGTTTGTAACAACGTCTCTAAAGATAGAGCGTTCCGCCGCGATTCGCATGATTTCCCGGTTGATGCGTTGCTTCCTAGTCCGCAAGGTTTGAAGATCTGTATCGCTGGGAAGAAGCTCTTTCCTCTTAGGGAGTCGCTCCAGCACTCTTCGCCACCGAAGAGTATTTGAATAAACACCTCGAAAGACATGTGCCTCGGGCGCGGTACGTGATATTTCCACCGTCTTCTTTTTTAAGAACTCTTCGGTAGCCCCTGGATACTCTGCAAAAGCTAGATCAAACATCTGGCCGGCTAGGGCGAAGCGTTCAGTACCCAAGGTCGACATCTCAGCAATTGTTGCAATGTATTTGCACAATGTCGGACCGTGATGAGTGAGCGCAAGTAAACGTCGTGCAGCATTCGTTCTCTGCTGTGGTGATTGGGCTGCGAATTCGATCTCGTCAAGGCCAACTTGCGCCTGACTGGTTGTGCATAGCGAAAGTAATCCTCTGATGGAATTAAAACTGGCATCGGGATGCAAAAGCCAGTCTGTGAGAACCTGGGCAAACTCAATAGGGTGGCGTGCAAGTGCGCCGAATGTTTCGCCAAATAACTCGATAGCACCTTCGGTCGAACGGAGGTTCTTTACGCACTGGACTACGACTGGTTTAAGCGAAGTCCGAAAAAAGAGGCTATTGACGGCCGCGTCAATTCGTGCGCGGCATTGGGGATCTGAAAGCGCGATTTCAAGGAGGCGGCTCACAATGTCTACGACCGGTGTGCCGGTAACGCCAGCGAGTGGGTTGTCCGTTCGATATAGTGTGTTTGCAATCGCTAGAACGGCATGCTGCTCGCCTGCATTCAGCGCAGCCTGGAGTTGACTTCTTGCTGTCGGGGAGAACACAGCGACGCAGCAGAGCGCCGACCAGCCCAGATACCCAAGTTCGCCGATATTGCTGACCAACACGCCTGCCACTTCTGTCTCGACTGGTTCTAGCGTCTTCCGAACAACGTCATCGGTGGCAGGCAAATTATTTAACAAATGCGCAAAAAGTTGCGTGTCAACAGGTGTGCCAGTAAGTAATTCCGCTGCATACTGTACGGCCTCTTGCGACGCGCCCGAAGAGAAGGCTCCAGCCCAAACAATCAGGCATGCTTCCTTGGGCTCAGTCCTTGTTCGCATGATCTGGCCAAGTTGTCGCCCCAAAACTGACTGCGCGGTAATATGCGGCTTAAGCTGCTCGGCAGGCATATAACGATGACTTAGATCAAGGAAATCTGCAAAGTCTAGTAGGGCCAAGGCCTCATCGACTGAAATTGAGTCAAGCAAGCCAACCACTGGTAACAGCCATTCACAAGCTGAGGCGCGACTATCCGCCGGCTGGTTTGTCAATGCTGCAATGACATTGACCGTTTGGGGATGCTCCGCAGCAAGCTGCGTCCAAATTTTTTCATTGTCAACGCGATACGCTGACATAACTCGGGCTTTATAGTCGTTCCATTGCCCTTCTCGGAGGGAACGAGCGGCATCTTGAATCACATTCATAGTAGTCATCAAACCTTCCTTCTTTGCTTGCCGGCTCGCAAGATGGTTTTTCCAACCGCGAAAGCTAAAACGCTCCCCGCGCCGCCTGCAAAACATCCCGCGTCTTAACCGCCTCCCTCCGAGCAGCCTCCGCAAAATCATCGCCGCCAGCGGCATACAAAATCGCTCGCGATGAGCTGACGATGATGGGTGCGTTGGGTCGCCAGCCCGCCCGTACCGTGGCCACGGCGTCGCCGCCTTGCGCGCCCACGCCGGGTATCAGCAGGGGCAGCGTGGGGGCTACGGTGCGTACGCGGTCAATTTCCGCCGGGTAAGTCGCGCCGACCACCAGGCCGAGCTGGCCGTTGAGGTTCCACGGGCCTTGGGCCAGGCGGGCGACGTGTTCGTACAGCAGCGGCTGGCCTTCTATTGACGCCAGGCGCTGGTTTTGCAAATCGTCGCCGCCGG
Source organism: Polaromonas sp. (assembly GCA_031414215.1). Classification (GTDB taxonomy): domain Bacteria; phylum Pseudomonadota; class Gammaproteobacteria; order Burkholderiales; family Burkholderiaceae_C; genus Polaromonas. Next base: position 41,046 of record JANNVB010000058.1, read on the forward strand.
GGTTGGACGTGCGACATAACAAAAACGCCCCTTTGCCAGCGTGCTTCAAATACGGCGCCACCGAGTCAAAACCCATGAAGGGTGACAGGGTGACGGCATCAGCGCCGTAGCGCTCGAAAGCCTCGATGGCGTATTGCTCGGCGGTAGCGCCAATGTCGCCGCGCTTGGCGTCCAGAATGATGGGCACGTTGGGCGCGGCGCGGCGCATGTGCTCCATCAGGCGCTCCAGTTGGCCTTCAGCGCGGTGCGCGGCAAAGTAGGCGATTTGCGGCTTGAACGAGATCACCAGGTCAGCCGTGGCATCCACAATCGCGGCGCAAAAGTCATAAATCTTGTTGCTGTTGCCTTTGAGCTTGCCCGGGAAGCGGGTGGGCTCCGGGTCCAGGCCGACACAGAGCATGGACTGGTTTTGCTGCTGAGCTGTCGCCAGCATGTCAAGGAAGGTGGGAGGTGTTGCCTGCATGTTCATCACTACATTGTAAGAAGCCGCACAATCAAAGCATGCAACTGAACCGCAAGCAAATCATCCTCATCATTCTTGTCACCCTGACCTGGGGGCTGAACTGGCCGATGATGAAAATGGGGGTGACGGGTTTCCCGCCTTTGACTTTTCGTGCCATTTGCCTGTGGATGGGCGTGCCGGTCCTGTGGCTGGCGCTGCGAGTAATGAAGATACCGTTTTACGTGCCGCGCAAAGACTACCGTGAGCTGTTCTGGCTGGCGGTAACCAACATGTTTGTTTGGCATGTGCTGATTATTTTGGCCATCAGCGTGCTCAGCAGCGGGCGGGCGGCGATTTTGGGCTACACCATGCCGGTTTTCTCCGCGCTGTTGGGGGTGGCTTTTTTCGGCGCGCAGATGCGCCCAACACAGTGGCTGGGTGTGGCTGCGGCGGCAGTGGGCGTGTCGCTGCTGTTGTTCAATGAGTTGACCCACTTTGCCGGTCAGCCGCTCGGAGTGCTGATGGCGCTTGTGGCAGCTGCCGTGTGGGCGCTGGGCACGCAAAAACTTCGGCGCACCACCATCGTTGCCAGCACCTTGACGTTGTCGTTCTGGATGACGTTGATGGCTGCCGTGGTGTTGACGGTGATGAGCGTTGCGTTTGAAAGCAGCCGCTGGCAGATGCCGTCTGCCAAAACCTGGGTGGCGATTGTCTACAACGGGGTGTTGATTTTTGGCTTTACCCATGCGGCATGGTTCACGCTGGCGCGCGGCTTGCCGCCCATTGCATCAACCCTCAGCACCATGATGATTCCGATTTTGGGTGTGTTCACAGGCGCACTGTGGCTGGGCGAGGTGCTGCACTGGCAAGACTGGGCAGCCGTGGTGCTGATGGTGGTAGCAATTTCTACCGTTTTGATACCCGGCGGGCGACCGGCCAAGTCATGACGACTTGACCAAGCTCAGACCCAAGCACAGATCGTCCCAGGCCTTGGCTTTGTCCTGCGGGTTGCGCAGCAGGTAGGCAGGGTCGATGGTGATGATGACCGATTGGCCCTGCACCGTGTGCGTTTGGTCGCGCAGTTTGGCGAGTGGTTCAGTCGATTGCAGCAGCGCTTGGGCGGCCAGGCGGCCCATGACCAGCACCACGTCGGCTTTGGCGCTGGCCAGCAAATCTGTGATCGCGCTGGGCAAGTCGCCCCCTGTTCCAGCTCTGACAAGGGGTGCGAGCAGCACTGCCCCAGTCGTATGCAGTTTGGCGGCGCGCAGCATGTTGTCCAGCAGCTTGCCTGCGTCGCCGTCCAGCGGGTTGAAGTTGTCTTGCAAGGCGCTGGCGGGCGCTTCAAGCAGTACCAGCCAGCGGGCTGATGTTTCAACCGCTGTGGCCGCATACAGGGTTTGCAGTGAGCCCACGCGCCAGGCGGCAGCGTTGGCTGTGGTTTCGGCTTGTGGAGTGGCTGGAACGGCTTTTACAGGCTGTTTTTGGGTATCAAAAGACGGTTTTGGTGAATGAACACGGGCGCTAGCAGCTCCTGAATCAATAGCGACTTCAGATGCAATCGGTGCGGCTATCGTCAAGTCGGCCACGACTGGCACAGCCTGCGGCATGGGCTGCCAGACCCGCACGCCCATCTCCTTGAGCATGGCGCGTTGGCGTTTGTCCATCGCCATCATGGCGCTGCACCTGCTAGCCGAAAGCTCATGACCACCGCATCTTCTCTGGCGGGCAGACCGATCAGGTTGGTGCCGCCCTCCGGGTAATAGCCTTTGCGCAGCCCGACTTCACGAAAACCGTAGCGCGTGTACAGCGCCTTGGCGTGGCTGTTGCTGGTGCGTACCTCCAGCCATAGCCACTGTGCGCCTTCGCCGCGCGACCACAGCGCCAGCGCGTCCAGCATCAGCCGGCCCCAGCCTTGCAACTGGTAGGTGGGTGCCACGGTGATGTTGAGCAAATGGGTTTCATCCACGCCTTTCATGGCCACAAAGTAGCCGATCAGTTCAGGGTGGGTTTCACCGCCCATCAGCATCTGCGCCTGGTAGCCGGAGTTGAGTGAATCGCTGAAGTTACCGCGTGTCCATGGGTATTTGTAGGCGCTTTGCTCAATGTCGGCCACCTGCGTTAATGCGGCGTGCGTCATCGGCTCAAAGCGGGCTTCAAGCAAATCGGCAGGTTTAAATACAGCGCTCATAGGAGTGACGTTATACGGTTTGCAGTTTGAGCGCTTTGATCAGCGCGCGTTCTTGAGTGGTTTGCGCCACTTTATCCCGAACATACAAAGGCAGGGCTTGGGCGGCGGGTACGCAATGCCCGATGGCCGCCAGCCCGGGGGCTAGTCGTAGCATGGCGGTGGCGGTGGGCAAACACGCCACGTTGGTCAAACCATCAGGCAAACGACCCCGATACACCTCAAACACATTGCCCGCGTACAGACTCGTTTCATCTGGCTGCAAATTCTCTGGGCGAATCAATTGGCAGTCACCCAGCGGGGTCAAAACGCCATCGTTGCATGAATAACGCTGCATATACATCTCGTCCATGCGGGCATCGAGCAGGGCGATGATGTGTCCGGAATCATGCTGAAGCCGCGCCTCCTCTGCCACCGCCATCAACGTGTCGATAGGCAGCACCGGAATGCCCGACCCACCATTTGCCCCAAACGCCAAGCCCTGCGCCACAGCACACGCCGTGCGCAGCCCGGTAAACGAGCCCGGCCCCCGGCCAAATGCAATCGCCTGCAAATCACCCATCGACAAGTCAGCTTCAGCCAGCAGCGCCAAAATCGCCGGAATCAAGGTGGTGGATGCCTTGGCACCGCCCGGCCCGGTGTGTTGCCAAACCCGCGCGCCGTCCGTCAGCGCGATGGACATCACGTCGGTGGAGGTGTCAAAAGCTAAAAAAGAGCCGGTTTGGGGCATGAAAAGGGCCGAAATAGGGCTAAAAAAGGCATCAAATAGGGCTTTAGACCAATGAATACGGGCGCAAGCAGCTATTAAAATAATAGTAAAAAGTTTGTCCTGCTGGCTGATTATCCTGTCAGTTGCACACCTTCCCCTCGATAATCTCAGCATGAACCTGAATTTGCCGTCCCTTTTCACAACTGCCTGGCTTGCGGCGGGTCTTATCAGCCCGGCAGCGGCGCAAGCCCTGCCGCCTGAGGTCGAAGCCGCTTTAGCCCGAGCCAAAGTCCCGCGTGAGGCCCTTAGCGCCATCGTGGTGGATGCCGCGCCAGCCGCCAACGGCAAAACCGTGCCTCTTTTAAGCTATCGCGCCAACGCCTCGGTCAACCCGGCATCGGTCATGAAGCTGGTTACCACGTACGCTGGGCTGGAGCTGATGGGTCCGGCCTACACCTGGCCGACACCGGTGTTTGTCGATGGCAGTATCAAAGAAGGTGTGCTAACGGGCAACCTGATCATTCAAGGCAGGGGCGACCCCAAGCTGGTACTGGAGCGGCTCTGGCTGCTGCTGCGGCGGGTGCAGGGGCTGGGCATTAAGACGATTACCGGCGACATTCTTTTAGACCGCAGCGCCTTCATCATCACGCCGCAAAACCCGGCCGACTTTGACGGCGAGCCGCTGCGCCCCTACAACGCCGCGCCGGATGCGCTGCTTATCAACTTCAAGTCAGTCGTCATGACCTTTGTGCCCAACCCGGGCGCGGGCGTGGCCGCTGTCAGCTTTGAGCCGCCGCTGGCCAATGTGCAAATGCAAGCGAGTGTGCCGCTGGCAGCAGGCAAAACCGCTGCCACGCTGGCCGAATGCGGTGATTACCGGGCTGCACTGATGGCTGACTTCAGCGACCCGTTTCGCATCAGCTTTAAAGGCACCTACCCGGCAGGCTGCGGTGAAAAAGTCTGGCCTGTTGCGTATGCTGACCCGGCCAGTTATGCCGAACGCGCTGTGGCCGGCATGTGGGCCGAGATCGGCGGCAAGCTGGGCGGCAGGGTGCGGGATGGCCGTGCGCCAGCCAATGTCAGGCCTGTTTTTGAAGTCACCTCACCAACACTGGCTGAGGTGATCCGCGACATCAACAAATTCAGCAACAACGTGATGGCACAACAGTTGTTTTTAGGCTTGAGTTTGAATATCGGCCAGAGCCCGGCCAGCCTGGAGGCCTCGCGCGCGGTGCTGCAAGGCTGGTGGCGGGAGCGCTTTGGCGTGCAAGATGTGCCCGTGCTGGACAACGGCTCGGGCTTGTCGCGCCAGGAGCGCATCAGCCCGCAAGCGCTGGCGCGGCTGCTGCAAACCGCCTATGTTTCTGGCGCTATGCCTGAGCTGATGGCGTCGCTGCCTATCACCGGGGTTGACGGCACGATGCGGCGCAGCAGGTCTCGTGTCGCCCAAGGCTGGGCGCATTTAAAAACTGGCAGCCTGCGCGACGTGACAGCGCTGGCCGGCTATGTGCATACGCCCAGCGGCAAGCGCTTGGCGTTTGTGGGCATCATCAACCACCCCAACGCGGCAGCAGCCCGGCCCGCACTGGAGGCGCTGCTGGACTGGGCTGTGAAAGAAGGTTCTAAATGACGACGGTCTGGATAGATGCGATTGGCTCTTTAGCCGCCGTGCTCACCACTGCCAGCTTTGTGCCGCAAGCCTGGCACAGCTTTAAAACCCGCGACGTCAGCGGCATTTCACTTGGCATGTACAGCGTGTTTACCGTGGGCGTGGCGCTGTGGCTGCTGTACGGCTTTATGTTGCAGTCCTGGCCATTGATGATTGCCAACAGCATCACCTTGGCGCTGGCCGCCGCCATATTGGTGATGAAACTGCGTTTTGGGTAATTCAATAGTTGTGGATGGACGACTTAAAGTCGTTAGCATGCAACGCAATAAGTAAAAGTTTGTGTCAACTGTGATGTAGGTGTTGAGCTGGCAGACAAAATGAAACGCTTTCTATATAGTATTTTTCATGTATCAAAGCTTGCCTCATCTTTTAACCCTTTGGCGTTTTAGCCATGGCTCTTTTTAAAGATTTTTTTTCCTCCTCACGCACGCCCAAGGTGGCCAGGCAAAGTCGTGAAGTAAAAGATTCGCATGATGATGGGCTGGGCGGCGCTCAAGGCCCTGAAACCAAGCCTGTCCCGATGAATCTCGAAGAGCGCATGGCTTTTCGTCGTGAGCTGCTTTATGAAACCATCCGTGCCAGCCTGAACACGCGCTTTATCGCGCCGAACACCTATCGTTTCAAAGCCATGCGCACCGACAAGCGTGGCCATAGCTTTGTCGTCATGTTGGACATGTCACCTACCTTCTTGGACAGCCCCGCCGGTCAGCGCGCCAGCTTGCAGGAAACGGCAGCTATATTGACCAAAAATGCAGATACCAAATACGGCTTGCAGGTGGGCGGTGTTTATTGGCGGGCAGACGAAACGCTTGACGTGAGCGTTGCTGGTTGGGCACGGCCAGTCGCATCCGCAACTAGACCGCACGTGCCCGCCACTGAAAGCGAACGCCAGAGCAATATCGAGAAATACGAGGCCGTCACAGCCGAAGAGATGGCCGAGTTTGAAGCCGCGTGGCAAAAAGACCGCGCCATCCAGGTAGGCGGCCGCACCTACTCGTCAGACATGGCGCCGTTGATGGAAGAGCCGCCGCAAAAGTAAGCGCGCTCCTCGCCCGCCAGGCTCTTTCTTGCTGCAAAATGGCTTGCGTACACCTCGCGCACCACTTTTAAAATCCCAACGGAGATCGTTATGCCCGCCCATTTTTTGAAGCACACCATCAAGTTACTCAACCGCCGCAACCTGCTGGCGACCGCTGTGCTGGCGCTCTCGGCTGGCTTGGTCCAAGCCCAATCGGGTGGCGTCAAGCTCATGGTGGGCTTTCCACCCGGCGGCGGCACAGATGCGATTGCCCGTATTTTGGCTGACAAGCTGAAAGACCAGCTCAACGTATCCGTTGTGGTGGAGAATAAAGCCGGTGCAGGTGGGCAACTGGCGGCGCAAACTCTAAAAGCATCACCAGCCGATGGCTCGGTGTTTTTTTTGAGCCATGACCACACCATCTCAATCTTGCCGCTTGTGGTCAAGAACCCCGGCTTTGAACCTGCCAAAGACTTTGTAGCCGTAGCGGGTTTTGCCACCTTCGTCAATGCGCTGGCAGTGTCTGGCGGCACACCTGCCAAATCCGTCAACGAGTACGTCACCTGGGCGCGCAGCCAGGGCAACAAAGGCAATGTCGGTGTACCGGCACCTGCCTCAGTGCCAGAATTTTTGGTCAAGGTAATTGGCGAAAAATACAAGCTGGACCTGGCTGCCGCACCCTACCGGGGCAGCGCCCCCATGATGGCCGACATGCTGGGCAACCAGATTGGCGCGGGTGTGGCGTCGGTGCCTGACTTTATTGAAAACCACAAGGCCGGTAAAGTCCGTGTCGTCGCTGTGCTGGGCAATGCCCGCCAAGCCGCGCTGCCCGATGTGCCCACCTTTGCCGAGCTCGGTTTGGCGGGTTTTGAGGACGTGCCTTATTACGGTATTTTTGCCCCGGCAGGTACGCCCAAAGCGGTGGTCGACCGCATGGCAGAGGCCGTGTCAAAAGTCGTCGCCATGCCCGATGTGCGTGAAAAGCTCACCGCCATGGGCTTGACGGTGGGCTACATGCCGCCAGCCCAGTTGGCCAGCCGTGAACAAGCCTACGCACAAACCTGGGCCAAGATTATCAAGGCTAGCGGCTTTCAGGCCCAATAAAGGCTGTATTGGCGATATTTGCTGACGCGCTGATGTTGTCTGTGGGTCATAGGATGTTGTGCATCAGCTCACTGATATTGTCCAACCCCTTAGCCAACACCCCAAAGGTACCTCATGACCACTCGCCGTCAACTCATTCAAAGCTTCCCTGCCATCCCGCTCATGACTGTTGCGGGAGCCACGGCATTGCTGGCCGCTTGCGGTGAAAAAAAAGCGCCTGAAGCTGCAGCCCCAGCGCTAACGCCACCCGCCCCGGTAGTTGCGCCAACACCCGTGACTGAAGCGCCAGCAGCTGCAACCACAGCCACTGGCCCGCTGCTCGATGAAAAAGACGCCCAAGCCATGGCGCTGGGTTATGTGGCTGTTGCTGCCACGGCAGACAAAGCCAAGTTCCCCAAATACGCGGACGGCCAGGCCTGCAGTAATTGTTCTTTGTACTTGGGTGGGGCTGCGGCGCAAGGCGGTTGCCCGCTGTTCCCGGGCAAGCAGGTGCTGGCCAAAGGCTGGTGCAGCGCTTACAACAAAAAAGCAGCTTGAGCGTTCTCGGCTCGCCGCTTCTTGAGTGAGCAGGCCATAACGAAAAAGGGGTCTGCAACAGCAGACCCCTTCTGATACCGACCGGGCAAACGGATTTACATTGCGTTGCTGTACAGCTTGTTCAGCTCAGTCTTATCTGCTGCCATGAATTCCGCCTTGACCTGCGCACGGCTCAGATTGCTGGCTGTGTAAGCTGGCTTGACATCGAATTCTTGTCCGGCTGGCAGCGAGCCATTTTGGCGTGCGACCAAATATTCAGCCCGAACCTGTGCGCGGGTGGCCGAGCTGGTGCTCATGGCGTTGCGGCCAAATTCAGCGGGTTCAGCGTACTGGCTGGAAGACGCAGCAAAGGCGCTGGCGCCGCTCAAAGCAGCAAGGGTGATGACAGCGGTAGCGATTAATTTCGAGTTCATGATGAATATCCTTAAAAGTTAACAAAAAAAAGTTTTTACCAATCCGGGTCAAACTGCTTGGGTTGTCGCCCTTACCGTCTGGCCCGGTCTCGGTGAGTCGCGTGTTTGGTTTCGGCTCATCGATGGATTGAACTTTAGGCCTCGCAAAGCCCTTTGCAAACCAGCTGGCAGACAATAGATAATTGCCAAAAGTGAAACAATTAAACTTTTCATGTCATTTAATTGTTAAAAAAGGCAACTATGGACAGGCTACTTTCGATGCGCGTTTTCCAGAAAGTTATTGACGAAGGGGGCTTTGCTGCCGCCGCCCGGGTGCTCGACATGTCGCCTGCGGGCGTTACCCGATTGGTCACAGACCTGGAGCAGCACCTGGGCACGCGCTTGATACAGCGCACCACCCGCAGGTTGGCGCTCACTGAAGCTGGTCAGGGCTATTTACTGCGGGTGCGCAGTATTTTGAATGAGGTCGATGATGCAGAGGCCGCAGCCAGCCAAAACGCCAGCGAGTTGCAAGGCGTGGTCAATATCGTCGCGCCGCCGCTGTTTGCCAACTACTTTTTAGCCCCGCAGATTCCGCGGTGGCTGGCGCGCTACCCCAAAGTGGCGATTCATTTGCATGCAGACCCGTTTTCGCAAAACCGGGTCGAAGAGTTTGACGTGACCTTCATGGTCGTCAACGAAGGGTTTGACGCCAACATCGTGGCCCGGCCTTTGGCCCAGACCGAGTACGTGGTGTGTGCCAGCCCAGCCTACTTAAAACGCATGGGCACGCCGAAAGTGCCGCAAGACCTTGCGCAGCACCATTACCTGCGGTTTCCGTGGCGAGCGTCATTGGGTCAAACCGCGCGCGGCATGCGCCTGCTGCGGCTGGATGGCAGCCAGAGCGACCTTGAAATTGGCATGCAAGTGGTGTTTCAGGCTGAAAGCTACGAAACCCTGTTTGCGGCTGCCGTGGCGGGTGCCGGCATTGCCGCGCTGGCTAAGTTTCCGGCCAGCAATTATTTTGAATCCGGTGCGCTGGTGCACCTGCTGCCCGACTGGATTTTTGGGCGTTACACGCTCTACGTGGCCTTGCCAACCCGCAAACTGATGCCTGCGCGAACCCGGGCGTTTTTAGACTTTGCCAACGAAATGGTGCTCAAGCCTAATCCCGTGGTTTAGACGGACTGGTGTTAATTATTTCGCTATAAATATAGGAGCTGCTTGCGCCCGTATTCATTGGGATTCAGGCCTAAAACATACTCAAAAAAGGCTAAAAAACCTGTTTTTGGCGTCTTAAAGCATTTCATCCGGTGCAAACGGCGCAATCATGCGCACCAGCAGCTTCAGGCTCAAGCTGGCATCGGGCTCACTGGTAGCGTCTGGCAAGCCTGATCCGGCAGGGGCGCGCCAGACCAGCTGGCCGTCTTTCAGCTCGACCCGGTAAGCGCCGGTGGTCAGACCGGGTTCTATCAATGCCGTGGCTTCGCTGGCCAGTATGCGGCTGCGAATGGCGATGGCGACCTCGCTGTTTTGCAGCTTGGAGCGCAAGTCCAGGTTCATCGAGCCGACCACCAGCAGGCGGTTGTCAACCACCACGGCCTTGGCATGCAGGCTGGCGCGAGACCCGCCTGACGAGCTGCCTGCGGAACCCGAGCCCAGGCCTGCACCGCGGCCAAAATGCGGCACTGTGCCGCGCTGCTCGGCACGCATCTCATACATTTCGACGCCCATGGCAATCAGGGCTTCGCGGTAGCGTGCGTAGCCAGCGTGGGCGGCCACCGCATCGTTGGAGGCGAGTGAATTGGTCAGCACCCGCACCCGCACGCCGCGCCGCCGGATCTCGGCAAACTGTTTCATCATCTCCGGGCCGGGTACAAAGTAGGGCGACACCACCAGCAAGTCTGTTTTGGCTCTGGCCATCAAACTGAGCAGGCCGTCGACGGCCGTGTCATTCGACAACTCGGTGGTGTCGGCGTCTTCGGCGATTTTGGACGGCTTGTCCACCAGCATGTTGGATGCGGCCCACGTCCAGGTCAAGAGGCGCAGGTTGGTGGTGTCCGGCAGGGCGGCGATGGTGGTGGTCAGTCCGCCAGGGTTGACGGCCACCCGCGTCACGGTGGTCTTGTTGGGCGCGTTGGCATCTGGCGGGTTGGCAGGCGGCGGGTTGTCACCCGATACCGCCGCCGATGCAGCGGCTACCGGCTTGAGCGCATCAATGTCACGCTCTTTCATCAGCGACTGAACCGGGTAAGCCAGCGGGTTGTTCCAGTAGCCATCAAAGCTGCGTGACAAGTCTTTGGCAATGCGTCCTGCGGCCAGTACGTCAATGTCGATAAAGTTAACGCCATCGCTCTGGCCAAAATAGGTGTCGCCCAAATTGCGGCCACCGGTAATGGCCACAGCGTTGTCGGCCACAAAAATCTTGTTGTGCATGCGCCGTTGCAAGCGCGCCGCGTCGCTTAAGGAGCTGATGATGCGCCAAAAAGCCGATGCCCGATTGCTGGGCAGCGGGTTGAACAGCCGCATTTCAATGTTTTTTTCAAACGCCAGTTTGAGCACTTGGGCGTCTTTGCCAGCGGTGTTGAAGTCGTCCAGCAAAATGCGTACCCGCACGCCGCGCCTGGCGGCTTCACGCAAGGCCTCAAACATCCGGTCGGTGGTGTCGTCCGCGTGGATGGCGTAGTACTGCAAGTCCAGCGTTTTTTCAGCCGCCTTGATCAGTGTCATGCGGCTGGTAAAGGCCAGCTCGGCACTGCCGACCAAGGCAAAAGCAGAGTCGTTGCGGGTGCTGGCGGCCGCCGCTCGGGTGGCCACGGCGTTGCCCAGCCGGGTGTCCAGGTTGTTTTCAAGGGCGGTAGATACAGGGCGTTGAACGTCAGTAGGCAAAGCGGCACATCCAGTTAGCCACAAGCTCATCAACAGCGCAAAAAACAAGGTCAAATGATGACGGACCGAATGCTCTGACGCGTTGATGTGGGGCATGCCACAGCTTACCCGAGAGTGGCACACTGTGCGCTCTTTGCGCCTTGCCCACAGGCGGGAAGGCGGCTAAAGAGGATGTAGGGCGGTTGCTCGTGTGGCTGTCAACTCATCAGGCCGACAGCGTTTCCCAACGCTGCATGGCGTCCAGCAGCTCGTCGTCCATCTTGGCGTTTTTGGCGGTCAGTTCTGCTGCTCGTTTGGGGTTACTGGCGTACAAGCTGCCGTCAAACAGCTCTTGGGCGATGGCTTTTTGCTGGGATTCGAGCGTCTGGATGAGCGCTGGCAAGCCTTCCAGCTCTTTTTGCTCTTTATAACTTAGCTTCTTTTTTGATAGCTGCTTGCGCCCGGATTCATTTGCCTCAAGGTCGATTTGATCACTTTTTTTAGCTTTTTCAGGGCTTTTTTGGCCCGCTGCAGCCGTTTTGGCACTGCCGGTGATCTGCGCTGCCCGTTTGGACTGGGTGATCCAATCGGTCACGCCGCCTTCGTATTCGCGCCAAAAGCCGGGGTTGTCTGGTGTGCCTTCATAGGCAATGGTGCTGGTGACGACGTTGTCCAGAAAACGCCTGTCGTGGCTGACCAAAAACACCGTGCCTGCGTAGTTTTGCAGCAGGTCTTCCAGCAGCTCCAATGTGTCGATGTCCAGGTCGTTGGTCGGCTCGTCCAGCACCAGCACGTTGGCGGGGCGCGCAAACAATCTGGCCAGCAGCAAGCGGTTACGCTCACCACCCGACAGCGTGCGCACCGGGGAGTTGGCGCGCTGGGGACTGAACAAAAAGTCGGTCAAATAGCTTTTCACGTGCTTTTTCTGGCCATTGATCTCAACCCACTCGCTGCCGGGGCTGATGAAGTCTTCCAGCGTCGCATCTAAATCAAGCGAATCGCGCATCTGGTCAAAGTAAGCAACTTGCAGGTTCGCGCCTTGGCGAATTTTGCCGGGCGGAATGGTTACGTCGGGCTGAATCTCGCCCAAAATGAGCTTGAGCAGCGTGGTTTTGCCCGCGCCGTTGGGGCCCAGCAGGCCAATTTTGTCGCCGCGCAGCAGCGTACCGCTGAATTTGTTGACGATGATTTTCTCAAGACCCGGGTGGCCAAAGCTTTTCGACACATCGGTGAGCTCGGCAACGATCTTGCCGCTTTTCTCGCCGCTCGATACGTCCAGGTTGACCCGGCCCACCGCGTCACGGCGGTTGGCGCGGCCTTCGCGCAGCACTTCGAGGCGGCCAATGCGGGCCACGCTTCGGGTGCGGCGCGCTTCCACGCCTTTGCGAATCCACACCTCTTCAGCCGCCAGCAACTTGTCGGCTTTGGCAAAAATGACCGCTTCTTGCGCCATTTGTTCTTCTTTTTGCACCAGGTACTGGGCAAAGTTGCCGGGGTAGGTCAGCAGCTTGCCACGGTCCAGCTCCACGATGGCGGTAGCGACTTGGTCTAAAAACGCCCTGTCGTGGGTGATGGTGATGATGGAGCCGTTGAAGTTGACCAGCAGCTCTTCCAGCCAGGCAATCGAGTCCAGGTCCAGGTGGTTGGTTGGCTCGTCTAACAGCAGCACATCCGGCTTGGCCACCAGTGCCTGTGCCAGCGCCACGCGCTTTTTGGTGCCGCCTGACAGTGAGCCGACGATGGCGTCTTTGTCCAAATGCAGGCGGTGCAGGGTTTCTTCGACCCGCTGCTCCCAGGTCCAGCCGTCAAGCGCTTCAATTTCAGACTGCAGCGCGTCCAGGTCGGTGTGTTCGTCTGCGGCCAGGTACATCTCGACCACATGGCGCGTTCTGGCCAGGCCAGCGCTGGCAGCGACGAAAACCGTGGCGTGCGGGTCCAGGCTGGGCTCTTGCGGGACGTAGGCAATGCGCAGGTTTTGCTGCAATTGCAGCGTGCCGTCGTCTGGCTTTTCAAGCCCCGCCAAAATTTTGAGCAGCGACGATTTGCCCGTGCCGTTGCGGCCAATCAGGCCAATGCGCTGGTTGGTTTCAAGTGAAAAATCTGCGTGGTCCAGCAGGGCGACGTGCCCAAAAGCGAGTTGAGCGTCTAAAAGAGTAATAAGTGCCATATGTTCCGGTTGGTTGGGATGGATTATCCCGTTGTCTACATGACAGCTCTGTATAGTGGACTTTGAAGCGACTATTTCGGAGTCAAGCGGTGGACACCTCTCTCACATTGAACATCAACGGCAAAGCAGTTAATGCATTGGCTGACCCTGCCATGCCGCTGCTGTGGGTTTTGCGCGATGTGCTGAACATGACGGGCACCAAATTTGGCTGCGGCGTGGCTGCGTGTGGCGCGTGTACCGTCAAGGTTGATGGGCAGGCGGTGCGCTCGTGCGTGATGCCGGTGTCCACCGTGGTGGGCAAGCGTATCCAGACGATTGAGGCGCTGGGCACCGCAGACAAACCGCATGCCCTGCAATTGGCGTGGATAGCTGAGCAGGTGCCGCAGTGCGGCTACTGCCAGTCTGGCATGTTGATGGCGGCCAGCGCCCTGCTGGACAAAACACCCAAACCGACCGATGCCGATATTGATGCCGCGATGACGAATATTTGCCGCTGCGGGACTTATCAGCGGATTCGGGTGGCGATCAAGCGGGCGGCGGGTTTGACTGCGGGACCTGTCAAGAAAGCCGTGACATGAAACGCAGAACCTGGCTGCTCAGTGGTGCGGGCACCTTGGGCGCGCTGGTTGTGGGCTGGGGAGCGTTACCCGCCCGATCGCGCCTGGGCTCGGGCAAGCTTTGGCCTTTGGACAAAACGGACGCCAGCATTGCGCTGAATGGCTGGATCAAGATCACGCCCGACGGCGGCGTGGTGCTGGCCATGGCGCGCAGTGAAATGGGTCAGGGCGTGCATACGGCTTTGGCCATGCTGGTGGCAGAAGAACTGGATGTTCCCTTGGCGCGCGTTAGCCTGGTGCAGGCGGGAAGCGATGCGATATACGGCAACGTGGCCATGCTGGTCAAGGGTTTGCCTTTTCATCCGGCGGAACTTGGCGAAACCGGGAAACAAGTGGCTAATCGAGTCACTCTCAATCAGTGGATGGTGGGCAAAGTGGCGCGCGAACTGGGTATTCATGTCACTGGTGGCTCGTCGAGCATGGCCGATGCCTGGGAGCCATTGCGCCTGGCGGCTGCCACGGCCAGAGCGTCTTTGCTGGGGGCGGCTTCATTAGAGTGGAAACTGCCGGTGGCTGAGTTGTCGGTCAAAAACGGCGTCATCTCGCACCCTTCTGGCCCGACAGCACATTACGGCCAGTTTGCTAAATATGCTGCCAGCACGCCTCCAGGCCGTGTGGTGCTGAAAGCAAGAAGCGACTGGACGCTGATCGGCAAAGCCGCGCAGCGCAGCGATGTACCCGCCAAAGTCAATGGCACGGCGATGTTTGGGCTGGACGTGCGATTGCCCGGCATGTTGTATGCGGCGGTGCGCTTGTGCCCGATGTTGGGCGGCTCACCCGGTGCGATCAACGCCAATGCCGCCTTGGCCATGCCGGGCGCACTGCGACTGGTGCCTTTGCAAGCTTGGGCAGGCTCAACCGCCGGTTTTGCCGTGGTGGGCAAAACCTGGTGGCACGCCCAGCAAGCAGCGCAAGCCGTGCAAGTTGAATGGCAGCAGCGGCCTGCGGGTGCGTTAGACAGCCGTGAGATTGAAAAAAGCCTCTTCGTCAGCTTGGCAAGCGCACCTGGCCACACTTTCTATGAACAAGGCGATGTCAACGCGGCTGAGTCTGCTGCGCCGCGCAAGCTTGAGGCTACTTACGGCGCACCGTTTCTGGCCCACGCCACACTGGAGCCAATGAACTGTACCGCGCAGGTGATTGGCGGTAAGGTGCATATCTGGGTCCCTACGCAAGTACCGCAAATGGCGGCTAAAGCCGCAGCGCGTGTGGCGGGCGTGGCCATTGACGATGTCACGGTCACGGCTACGCTGGTGGGCGGCGGCTTTGGGCGGCGGTTGGAGGTCGATTACGTGGCGCAGGCGGTGCGCGTAGCGATGGATTGCGGCGGCCTGCCCGTGCAATTGATCTGGTCGCGTGAAGAAGACATGACGCACGATTTTTATCGGCCCATGGCTGCGGCTCGGTTGAGTGCATCTTTGGATGCGAAGGGAACGGTGAACAGCCTGCGGATTCAATCGGCTGGCGACGCGATAACGCCGCGCTGGGTTGAGCGAGCTGCCACTGACTTGAGCGGCCCGGTTGAAACGGCTGACAAAACCACCGCCGAAGGCTTGTTTGACTTGCCTTATTCATTTGCGAATCAAAAAATAACGCATGTAGCAACCCGTATGCAAGTACCCGTCGGCTACTGGCGTTCAGTTGGGCATTCGCACAATGCGTTCTTTTCAGAAGGCTTTATCGATGAGCTGGCGGCTGCGGCTGGGCAGGATGGGCTGGTGTTCAGGCGCTCGTTGCTCAAAGAAGCGCCGCGCTATTTGGCGGTTCTTGATTTGGCGGCGAGCAAAGCAGGCTGGGGCACACCGTTACCAGCGGGCCAAGCACGCGGCATCGCTTTGCACGCGTCATTCGGGTCCATCGCGGCGCAGGTGGCTGTGGTGTCTATAGAGGGCGGCCTGCCGCGGGTACATCGTGTGGTCTGCGCCATCGATTGCGGTACGGTCGTCAACCCCGACATCGTCGCCCAGCAAATGGAGGGTGCGGTGGTATTTGGCCTGTCAGCAGCGCTTTATGGGCGAATAGACATCCATGATGGCGTGGTGAAGCAAAAAAACTTCCCGCAGTACGGCATGCTGAAATTGGCACAAACGCCGCAAGTTGATACTTATTTTGTGAGCAGTCAAGCCGCGCCCGGTGGCGTAGGCGAGCCAGGCGTTCCGCCATTGGCGCCTGCTGTGGCAAATGCGCTGTTCAGCCTGACAGGTAAGCGCCAACGCACCTTGCCACTGGTAGTTTGAGAAAAAGACCCAGGCTCCTTGATTCGGGCTGTATTTGCGTGCTATAGTTGCAGGCTCTACTGAAAAAGATGCAGCGCTGCCAAGGCAACGCTAACGTCCAATCAGCAGAAAGAAAAATACCAAATAGTTGACGGAAGTAAAAAAACCGGTATATAATTTGAGGCTCTGTTAAATTAGCTAGACCCTAACGAAAGTTAAGTCAAGCAAAGTTAGTAAAGACCTTAAAGTTGACAGGGATTAAGAATCCGGTATATAATTTGAGGCTCAGCTGATTACAGCTACCGACCTAAACAAGTTGCCAAGCAGCTTGCAAACAGTCAGGATCATTAAAAATTTACAGCCGATAAGTATGGGCGTTTGAAGGCGATTGCCAGACAACATTAACGCAAGTTAACGAGTCAAAGTCTCTTGACTTTAAACGCTCATGAAGATAGAGAAAAGTGAAATCGTAAAAGATTTCTCTTCAATTCCGTTTTTATGAGTTTCTTGCTGCATTCACGTGCAGCGAGTGGAAAATTATTGCAGTGATTAAACTAAAGAGTTTGATCCTGGCTCAGATTGAACGCTGGCGGCATGCCTTACACATGCAAGTCGAACGGTAGAGTAGCAATACTCGAGAGTGGCGAACGGGTGAGTAATATATCGGA